>NZ_MWWW01000001.1 GCF_002259745.1 Bifidobacterium myosotis
CCGCTGGTGCCCCATGGCCGAACGCATCCTCGACGGGTTCCACATCGTGTCCTGGGCGACCGACGCGCTCGACAAGGTCCGCACCGCCGCATGGCGCGAGGCCAGAAAGGCCGGCACGGCCCGGAAGGGCGCCAAGGACCCGATCAAGGGCGCGCGTTGGGCGCTGCTGAAGAACGAGAACGACCTGACCGCCGGCCAGAAGGCCCAATTGGAGTGCGTGGCGAACACCAACGAGACCCTCTGGGAGGCGTACAAGCTCAAGGAACGCCTCAGGATGATCCTCAAGCAGACGGCGGACGAGGCCGCGCCCCTGCTGCGCCAATGGGCCGCGGACGCGTTCCTGTCCGGCATCCCGGGCTTCGTCCCGCTCGGAGAGAAGATCGCCAGGCGCCACTTCGACATCCTCGCAACCATCCGTTCCGGACTGTCCAACGCCAGGCTCGAGGCCATCAACAACAAGATCAAGACCACCATCAAGATCGGCTACGGCTACAGGAACCTCGACAACCTCATCAGCCTCGTCATGCTCAAATGCGGAGGACTCAACCTCACACTCCCCGGACGCCAATAGCCAGCAGGCCAGACCAGCAATCTACACCCACACAAACACCCGAAGAGCCAGAAGTACTTCGTGCGCCAGCAGGTGGCGCTGGGCGATGTGAACGGTCATGTGGAGGAGATGTACGCTGGGCACCTCATCGTCAAGTCGTACAACGGCGAGGCGGATTCGATCGAGCGTTTCGAGAAGTACAACGCCGATCTGTACGAATCCGGCTGGAAGTCGCAGTTCCTCTCCGGTCTGATGATGCCGCTCATGCAGTTCGTGGGCAACCTCGGCTACGTGGTGGTGTGCGTGGTGGGCGCGGCGCTCGCCATGGACGGGCAGATCGAGTTCGGCGTGATCGTGGCGTTTATGATGTACATCCGCCTGTTCACCCAGCCGCTTTCGCAGTTCGCCCAGGCCTTCCAGAACCTGCAGCGCTGCGCGGCCGCCGCCGAACGCGTGTTCGGCTTCCTCGAGGAGCCGGAGATGGCCGACGAGTCCGGCAAGCCGGCCCTGCTGGGAGCCGAAGGCCGGCCGGTGCGTGGCGATGTGGAGTTCAGCCATGTACAGTTCGGTTACGAGCCGGACAAGCCCATCATTCACGACTTTTCCGCGTCCGTCGCGGCCGGGCAGAAGGTCGCCATCGTGGGGCCCACAGGCGCCGGCAAGACCACGATGGTCAACCTGCTCATGCGCTTCTACGAGATCTCCGGCGGCTCGATCTCCATTGACGGCGTGGACACCAAGTCCGTGCCGCGCTGGAACGTGCACGACCAGTTCTCCATGGTGTTGCAGGACACATGGGTGTTCCGAGGCACCGTGCGCGAGAACATCGCGTATGCCAAGCCCGGCGTGACCGACGAGGAGATCGAGGCCGCATGCCGTGCCGTGGGTCTCGACCATTTCGTGCGCTCGCTGCCGCAGGGCTACGACACCGTGCTCGACGACAAGTCGTCGCTGTCCGCCGGACAGAAGCAGCTGCTCACCATCGCCCGCGCGATGGTGCAGGATGCGCCGATCCTGATTCTGGACGAGGCGACCTCGTCGGTCGACACCCGTACCGAGGAGCTCATCCAGAAGGCCATGGACGCGTTGACCGTCGGCCGCACGTCGTTCGTCATCGCGCACCGGCTCTCCACCATTCGCGATGCCGACATGATCCTCGTCATGAACCACGGCGACGTGATTGAGCGCGGCACCCACGACGAGCTTCTGGCGGAGGGCGGGTTCTACGCCGACCTCTACAACTCCCAGTTCTCGCTCGCCGACTGATGGCGCGTCTTCTGCGTTGCTGCCCGCTGCGACGTACCTTCGTACGCCTTTGCGGGCGCGCCTTGAAGCCACGCGCATCAGTCGGTTCGCTGCGCTCGCTGATTGATGGCGCGTCTTTTCGACGTACATATGGAACCGGCTCGCGTCATGCGAGCCGGAGATACATACTGTTGGTGCCGGGAATGGGTTTGAATCCGAAATGACTGTAGAAGGAGCGGGCTGAATCATCATATGGGTCAACGATGATGGCTCTCGACCCCAGCTGCAGACTGATGCCACGCGATCGTGCGATGGCGAGAGGATATCTCGCTTGTGAGGGGTACATTGGCGGGTTTTCGGGCACGTATCTGCTTTGCAAGGGGTACGTCGAATGCGGAATCGCGAGTACGAACGTTGCTATTGCGCCGTCTATACATGGGGTTCAGGCAATGAGGTACCCCTTGCAAAGCAGATACGTGCCCGCAGGGGCGCGAATGTACCCCTTGCAACGGAGATAGCTTTGGGCTGTGGCGTGAGGACGTTATTTCACGAAGAAGCTGCCGGGGAAATCGGGGGATTGGGCCGCCGTGCGGTCGGCGTTGAGCACTGCGCACTCGAAATGGAAGTGGGCGCGCAGGTGCGTGGCCGGGGTGACGAACAAGGCGGTGGCCAGTCCGTCGGCCACGGCCGTGCATGGTGCCGCAACCCATGTAGCTGCGACGTCATTGACGGGCAGGCCGTCGATGGCATTGAGCAGGTGGTGCAGCCGGTGCCCGGCAACTTCGCCCCAATGCCGGCGACTGGGCGAGCTCGCACAGAACGCGCCGGCGCCGATTTCGGCCGTGCCCACAGCGTTGCTCGGGTTGGCCGGATCTTCAAGGGCGATGGTGATCGGTTCGTCTGTGTGAACCAGCAGGTCGCCGCCCGCGTCGATGACGTATTGAGGGGATGGCGGCATGGGCTGCGTGGGTATGGTGTCTGGGCGATTGCCGCTGATATGGCCGGAATTGTCGGGCTTATCGTCCGCATCACGGCGTTCGTCGCCTCTGCCTGCTGGTTCGTCGGTTTGTACGACCTGCGTGCGATGCTGTCCGGCGGTTTCCAGCATCTCCGCAATCAGATCCACCAGATATCCCTTGCCGCATGCGCCGAAATCGAGCGCGACCGGTTGGTGCGTGATGAGTGTGGTGCCGTGCCGCTCCACATCGTCGCGCCAGGTCGCGCGACCGTGAAGTGCGCCGAGATGGCCGCCGTTCCGCAAACGCCCGCCGTTGCCTATAATGCCGGTCGTGTCGTCGTCTTCGTGGCCGTCGTCGGCTAGGTTACGGTTGGCGGTGTCGTTGCCGGTTGCGTCGCCGTCTGCCTCGAACGCTCCCGGCTCCACCGTAAACGAATATGCGGCGTCGTACCCCAAGCGAATCAAGTCCTCGCCGACGCATGGGTCGATCGCACCGTCGGTCGCCTCGATCAGCCGGTCGTACAGGTCGAAAAGCGGGCCGCACCAATCGGGGAACGTGAAGGTTCCGCCGTGTTCGGCCCGCCGCATCCGCGTCACCAACGATTTCGCGCGGAAGCGGGAGAGCGCGGCCTCGTATTCGTCGATGAGGATGTCGATGGCATCGTACAGCGAGATGGTGGGCGGTGTGGCGCCGGGTGCGGCGTGAGGTGTGGGGGAGGCGGTGCCGTCCATCCGCAGGGCGTCGCAGGTCGCGAAGTCGTTGCTCCCGCCCTGCAATAGCGCCGGCAAGGGGACGCGCTCGTCTCCGTCCAATGTGGACTGAATGATAAGCCCTGTGCCGAGAGCGTGCGGGAATGCCATCGTGTGCGGCAGGCGATGTTGAAGTCCGTCCATGTCTACCATCGTAGGAGGCGTGATGGGGCAAGTCGCACAGACGGTTTGGGCGCGGTGCGTGCCGCACGCGCCGCCGGTGTTAGACTAATGTTGACACAGCGTCAACAAGGAGGTTCGACATGGGTGACTCTGCGCGTGCTGCCGTACATGGCGGTGTGGTCGATGCGACGACGAGAGAGGATGCGGCGGCGAATGTCAAAGCGGTCAAAGACCTGCCGCTGCCCAAGGTATGGGCCTTCGCGATTGGCCAGTTCGGCTGGGCGCTGCTGTCCGGCATCATCTCCAACTGGCTGGTCTACTTCTACCAGCCCGATCAGGAGACCATCGCCCAAGGCCAGACTGTGTTCGTGCCGCAGGGGCTTGTGGTGCTCGGCATCGTGACGGTCGTGGGCGGCATCACCGCGTTCGCCCGCTTCTTCGACGCCTTCGTGGACCCAGCCGTCGCGTCCCTGTCCGACCGCTGCGACGCGCGTTCGGGCCGCCGCATGCCGTTCCTCAAGTTCGCCGCCCTGCCGCTCGCGCTGATTACCGTGCTCGTGTTCTGGAGCCCGATCAACGGTACGAGCTGGGTGAACGCCGCGTTCCTGTTCGTCACCGTGATCGGCTACTACATCGCACTCACGTTCTACTGCACGCCGTACAACGCGCTCATCGCCGAGCTCGGGCACGATTCCAAGCAGCAGCTCACCATCTCCACCGCCATTTCGTTCACATGGGTGGCCGGCACTGCCATCGCGTACGTGGCGCCGGTGATTTGGGGAGGCCTGGTGCCGACGATGGGCCGCATCACCGCCATCCGCGTGACTTTCACCATCATGGCTGCCGTGGCATTCGTATGCATGCTGGTGCCGCCGCTGGCCATCCGCGAGCGTGACTACGTCAACTCGCAGCCCACCTCCGAATCGACCATCGACTCCCTGAAGCAGACGTTCGGCGACGGCGAGTTCCGCAAGTTCGTCTGCTCCGATGTGGTCTACTGGGTGGCCATCACCACGTTCCAGACCGGGTTGCCGTTCTTCGTGACCTCTCTGCTCAAGCTGCCCGAGACCACCACGACCATCTACTTCGTGCTCATGACCGGCGTCTCCGTGCTGTTCTACCTGCCGGTGAATCTGCTGGCCAACCGCGTGGGCAAGAAGCGCCTGCTGCTGGTGGCGTTCGTGATTTTTACCTGCGCGTTCGCGTTCGCGGGTGCGCTCGGTTCCGGTGCGCTCGCCTTCCTGCCGGCGATGACGCAGGGACTGATCCTCTCGGTGGTGGGCGCGATTCCGATGGCCGCATTCGGCATCCTGCCGCAGGCGATCGTGGCGAACATCGCCGATGCCAGCTCGCGCGTGACCGGTCAGGATCGTCAGGGCATGTTCTACGCCGCCCGCACGTTCGCGATGAAGATGGGCCAGTCCGTGGCGATGCTGCTGTTCACAGGCGTTTCGACGATTGGTGTGGCGTCCGGTATGGGCTACCGCATCGCGGCGGTGTGCGCGGCTGTGCTGTGCGGCATTGGCGGCATCGTGTTCGCGTTCTACAACGAGCGCAAGGTGCTGGATGTGCTGGGTGCGGAGCGGTGACGTCCGGCGCCTGAGACCGGTCGGCCGGTCGGTTGGTCGGTCGGGAGATCGGGCGGTATGGAGATATAAAGGTAATACGATGAGCATGACGATACGACGCCGGTGATACGACAGACGATACGACACACTGGACACGCGAATTGCGTTTGACCGCACCCCGTACTATATTGATGCGAGTTGCTTTGCGGAGCAGAGCAACAATCCAATGGGGCTGTAGCTCAGTTGGTAGAGCGCTTCGTTCGCATCGAAGAGGTCGCGGTTTCGACTACCGTCAGCTCCACTAGCCTCCCGCTTTCATTCCACCGCGGGAGGCTTTTTCGTTATCAACCGTAGTGGCTGGGAGAACTGTTTCGGGCGGTTGCGCTCAGTGCCGTGCGTTTGCGAAGAATTTACGTAGCCTGAGGGTCGCGTTCCGTGGCTTGGGGAATACTGGAGTGTATGACAAGTGCAACCGATTTCCCCGAACAGCTCCGCAACGACGACGCCGCGGAGGTAAAGCCCGACGAGTCCGGTGAGTCCGGAAAACCCGGCGTTTGGGGGCATGGTCGGGCGGAATCGGACGCGGCCGGCTCCGCAGCAGTCCGCGATTCCGGCATTATCGACAACCCGGCACCCGCGGATGGCGAATCCGCTGAATCTGTGTCTGCATCCGAATCTGCATCCGAATCCGAATTTGAGTCTGCATCCGAATCCGTTGATTCCGGTTCCGATGCCGAGTCTGCTGCGCCCGCATCCGACTCCCGCGCCGCGGCCGTGACCATCCCGTCCGGAACCGTGGTGTTGGCCGCCACGCCGATCGGCAACACCGGTGACGCCTCCGCCCGTCTGGTCGCCCTGCTCGAACGCGCCGACATCGTGGCAGCCGAGGATACCCGCCGCCTTTACGACCTCGCCCGGCGTCTCGGGGTGTATGTGAACGGCCGTGTGGTCGCCTACCATGACCACAACGAACGCGGCAAGGCGGACGGTCTGCTCGACCAGGTCGAAACCGGCGCCACTGTGCTGGTGGTCTCCGACGCCGGCATGCCCACCATCAACGATCCGGGTCTCGCCATCGTGCGCCGCGCCATCGAACGCGGACTGCCGGTCACCTGCGCGCCCGGTCCTTCCGCCGTGCTGGACGCGCTGGCGCTCTCCGGCCTGCCCACCGACCGCTTCTGCTACGAGGGTTTCCTGCCGCGCAAGCACGCCGAGCGCGTGCAGTATCTACGCACGATGCTCGGCAAACGCCGCACCATCGTGTTCTACGAGACGCCTCACCGCATCGCCGATTCGATGGATGACCTGCTCGACGCCTTCGGTCCCAACCGCCCGATGGCGCTGTGCCGCGAGCTCACCAAGGACTACGAGGAGATTCGCCGCGGTACGATCGGCGAAATCCGTCAGGGTGTGATTGACAATCCGCCGCGCGGCGAGATGGTACTGGTGATCGGCGGCGCCTCCGACGAGGAGGCCGAAGCCGCCGCGCCCAGCAGCCTAAGCGTGGAGGACATGGCCGTGCTCGCCATCGATCGCGCGCTTGAGGACGGCCTGCGCATCAAGGACGCCATCGCCCAAGTGGTGCAGGAGCATCCGCAGGCCGACGGGTCGCTGGCCAACCGCAAGCAGGTGTATCAGGCCGTACTGGATATCAAGGGGTGATTTGAGGCTGCTCTGAGGCTGTTCAGTCCTCCTCTGTTCAGCCCTCCTCTATCGAGGTGAGCAGGATTTCCAGCGCGCGTCTGACGCCGGGGCCGCCTGCCTGAGAGACGTATTCGAGCAGTTCCGGGCTTGCCTGCGGATTGGCGACCAGCCATCGCCTCAGTTCGGGGACGTGCCATGCGATATGCCACAGTATCTCGGGGTCGGTGTCCGGCGAGCACGCCACTTCCGGCGTCAGGGCGATGGGTGGCTCGGGCGGCGCCGTCATGTCGTTGATGAGGTGCTCGTCCGATTGGGCGGCGGGCTCCGGCAGTCGTTGCCGTTGCCGGAGCGAATCCAGTCTGCTCGCTTTGTCTCGTCGCCGCCCGATCATCGTGGCTCCCCGGATGTCGTCGGCTCTGACGTTGTTGGTTTCGGCGCCGTTGTCTCCAGTGCCGTCGTGAGCGATGGTCGTTCGGGTGGCACCGGGGTCTGCAGTACCGGGGTTTGTGCCGAGGTTTGCGTCGCTGGCTGCGTCGCCTGTTGCGTCGCCGGCTGTGGGTCTACCTCGTTCATTTCCCGCTGGATGGACTCGAAGAACAGCCGTGCGCGTCCGGCGTACTTGTGATGACGGTGCTCCTTGATGATGTCTAGACAGTCGTTCGGGCGGAAGCGGTACGCAGACATCAGCTGACAGACCAAGTCGTTGATGCGGCTCGGCGTGACGTCGTCCTCCGGCGTCATCACCAGATCGCAGGCCGTGCGGGTCGGCGTGGTAATCGGCAGACTGCCCAGTTTGATGATCTGTTCGGGCAGGGTGAGTCGCCGGAAGACCCGGATACGGCGTCCGGCCGACGTGGAACGGAAGTGGGATGTGGATATCACGTCGATGCTGGCGGGGAATGGCGCGTCGCCGAGCCATACCCAGGCGGCCGTCTGCATGCAGGCCACGGTGCCGAACGGCGCGACGGTCGAGACGATGGTGGCGCGGCCGTACAGGGTGCCGGCGTGTTCGGACCAGTAGCTGGCGGACTCGTCAAGCTTGTGCACCGTGCCGAATGCGGCGAGGCGGTTCATGCTGAGCGGTCCGGGCAGGTCCTTGGTGAACAGGACTGCGGGAATCATCGCTGAGTCCGCGGTGGGCGGCGGGTGTGAAGGTCTCATGGGGCGACCATAGACGTTCTGCGCTGGTTCGCGCCACCGTCGTAGGCGAAATGGTGGATAAGTGCATGACGGCGGCGGGCGGAGGAAAAATGTGGATAAGTCGGTGGATAAGTTGTGGTGATTGGGCATGACGGTGGTGATGATGGCTGGTAGCTCGCATCTGGCGGCCCACATATGAGGCGTGTCCCGTGCGCGCCGGATAATCGGGCCTATGAGTCATGTTTTGGTGAATGTTGCTTGGCCGTACGCGAACGGCCCCCGTCATATCGGCCATGTTGCGGGCTTCGGCGTGCCCTCCGACGTCTACGCTCGCTACGAGCGTATGAAGGGCAATGACGTGCTGATGGTCTCCGGCACCGACGAGCACGGTACCCCGATTCTGGTCGAGGCGGAGAAGGAGGGCGTCACCGCCCAGGAGCTTGCGAACCGCTACAATCGCGTGATCGCCAAGGACCTGTGCGACCTCGGCCTGAGCTACGACCTGTTCACCCGCACCACCACGGGCAACCACGAGCACGTCGTGCAGGAGATGTTCAAGCAGTGCCTTGAGAACGGCTACATCTACAAGGGCACCCAGCAGGTGGCCATCTCCCCGTCCACCGGCCGCACGCTGCCGGACCGCTACATCGAGGGCACCTGCCCGATCTGCGGTGCCGAGGGCGCCCGCGGCGACCAGTGCGACGCCTGCGGCAACGAGCTGGACCCGGACGAGCTCATCAACCCGGTCTCCAAGATCAACGGCGAGACCCCGCGCTTCGAGCAGACCGAGCACTACTTCCTCGACCTGCCGGCGCTCGCCGAGGCCAACAAGGCGTGGCTGGAGACCCGCAAGGGCTGGCGCACCAACGTCATCAACTTCTCGCTCGGCCTGTTCAAGGAAGTCAAGCCGCGCGCGATCACCCGCGACATCGACTGGGGCATCCCCGTGCCGGTCAAGGGCTGGATCGACAACCCGAACAAGAAGCTGTACGTGTGGTTCGACGCCGTGATCGGCTACCTGTCGGCCTCCATCGAGTGGGCCCGCCGTCAGGGCGACCCGGAGAAGTGGCGCGAATGGTGGAACGACCCGAGCTGCCCGGCCTACTACTTCATGGGCAAGGACAACATCACCTTCCACTCCCAGATCTGGCCGTCCGAGATGCTGGCGTACAACGGTCAGGGTTCCAAGGGCGGCGAGACCGGCCCGATGGGCCCGCTTAACATGCCCGAGCAGGTGGTGGCCAGCGAGTTCATGACCATGGAGGGCAAGAAGTTCAGCTCCTCGCGCGGCATCGTGATCTACGTCAAGGACATCCTGTCGCGCTACCCGGTGGACGCCGTGCGCTACTACATCTCCGTGGCCGGCCCGGAATCCTCCGACTCCGATTTCACATGGGCCGAGTTCGTGCGCCACAACAACGAGGAACTGGCCTCCTCCTGGGGCAACCTGGTCAACCGCGTCGCCAACCTCATCAACAAGAACTTCGGCGAGATCCCGGCTTTGGACGAGGACTCCATGACCGATGAGGACCGTGGCCTGCTCGAGGAGACCTCCGCCGCGTTCGATGTGGTCGGTTCCTCCATCGAGACCCACCACCAGAAGCACGCCCTCGCCGAGGCGATGCGTGTGGTCGGCGACATCAACAAGTACATCTCCTCCACCGAACCGTGGAAGATCAAGGACGACCCGGCCCGTCTCGGCACCGTGCTGCATGTGGCTGCGCAGGCCGTGTCCGACGCGAACCACCTGCTCGCGCCGTTCCTGCCTCATTCCGCGCAGAAGGTCTGGGAGGCGCTGGGTGGCACCGGCACTTTCTCGCCGCTGCCCGAGCTGCGCGAGGTCGAGGATCTCGACAAGCCCGGCTTTACGTACCCGATCATCACCGGCGACTACGAGCTGGGTGTGAACGTGCATCCGTGGAAGAGCGAGCCGATCGAGGTGGGCGCTCCGGTGGCCAAGCCGACGCCGATCTTCGCCAAGATTCCGACCGAGGCCGTGGCCGAGGAGCTGGCGCGTTTCGACGAGGCGCTGGCCGCCCGTCGTGCCGCCGAAGCCGAGCGTCTGGCCGCGGAAAAGGCCAAGCTGGCTGCGGAGGCGGACGAGTCTGTGGCTGCCGAGGACGCCAAGCCCGCCGAGTGACGGTGGTCCGGCGCGGTCCTGATTCCACTAGTGGTCCATCTCTTAAATAATTGAGGGCTTCAGCTTTTCTTTTTCCCGTCAGATTCGCTGCCAGCTCCCTCATCAGAGAGGGCTGATACCCCTCAAACAATTGTGAGACAGACCACTAGTCGTCGGCATGCCTTGGTGATTTCTGGGGCTGCCGAGCGGTGGATGATTCGGCGTACTGCGTTTCGGGTCATCCAATTGGCGGTTCGGCTTCGGCGTGGCGACTCGGGGCCATGAGCGCCGGCCTTTATAGGGCTGCTGGAATCGCCGATTCAGGTCAATGAGCGGTCGTCATCGTGTTCACGCGGTGACGACCGTTTTGTATATGGGTTGTTGAGGACAATTGCGGTGGAATTGTCGAACGGCGTCACAAACCCGACACAGTTTGTCAAGAGTTTTCCCAGATAAGTGCATCGAATTCTCAAGGAACGGGCGGTTATATAGGAAACGTCAACGGATGGAGTTCAACGAAGTCCATCCCATGGCGAGGCCCATTCGGACCCCATAACTGAACCCTTCTTCTCTCTTCTCTCTCACCCGGCGGCTCCCTCCGCCGGGTTTCTTTTTGCTTGTGTGAAACCAGAATTGACATGCGCTACCCAATCTGGGTTCAGAGTGGGTTGATTTCCCAAGGGAATCCAACCCACATGACTCACCCTGTATGCCAATAGTTGGTTGAACAGCGTCTTCTGTATCTGGCAGACCGGCTTGGAGCCGGCTCCGAGTCTCAAGACGAGGCGACGCATGGATGTTCTCGTGAAAATCAGTCCGGCCTGAATCTACGAGGCTTGATTCCACGCCGACGGCAAAGAATGGCAAATAATGCTTCCCGTCGGTGGCAAATAGTGGCAAAGCAATGGGCAATATGCTGTGAGCTGGTTGTGGTCTGGAGGTCGCGGTGGCGATTGCGGTTCGGCAACTGCGGTATCGGCAGCGCTTGGACGGGCGCGGTTGGGCGGTACCTCTGCCATCGCCCGGCAATGCGATGGGCTAGAGCTCATGCCCGACGCTTACGGCTGTCAGGCCGAGGCGTGGCCCGAAGACGGACGAAAATGGAAAGGAATGATCATGGTGGATCAGGCTGTGGTGGCCGCTGCGACGCTTGCAGTGGATTGGGGCAATACGTTCTCCCAGCTGGGTGGAGCCTTGGGCAAGGGCTTCCTTGTCGTAGTGGTCGTGGGTGTGGGCGGAGCGCTTACCGATGCGGCCGCCCGATATATCAAGAACCGCTTCATGTGATGTGGAGCGCGGGTTCCCATGATGGGAATCCGCACGTTTTTGTCGTCGTACCTTTGCCGGGACGGCACTTGCGCGGCAAAATTCGTGGATTGTTCGCTGCTCAGCCCCTCGTAACGCCGATATGTCCCGATAAATGCCATTTGGGTAGGCTATCTGCGTTGCGAGGGGTACTTTCGCCGCTTTGCGGAGAGCTATCTGCTTTGTAAGGGGTACATGCCCAAGTAGAAGACGTTCCAAAACGCTGGAATGGCGTTGAAGAAAAGCCTCCGATACTTCGGTTTCGGCATTCGAGGTACCCCTTGCAAAGCAGATAGCTCTCCGCAGCGGGCCGAATGTACCCCTTGCAAGCGAGAAATCCCAATGCGGCTCCATAAATCCTGCGCATGCTGGATGTGCGCATGCTGGATGCGCATGCCCATATTGCTGGTGTACATCCGGTGCGCAGCCTGTGCGAAGGGGCGGATCGATTCAGCTGATGTAGTTTTCGTTTCTCCGCGGCCGCGTCGGCAGCCCGCCGTCAAGGAGCCCCGCTGGAATTCTCTGCCATCATAGGGTGGGGCGATGCCACCTAGTATCCCGCGTCAATAATTCGTTGATTATATTTTTGGTTCCCCTGTTAGGGGTGTTGGTCCGCGAAGCGGGTCTGAGGGGTAGGGAATTAATAAATGAATTTCTGACGCAGCATACTAGGCAATTGCGAGACAGACCACTGGCCCAACCTGAAGTTTCGTTCCCTCAAGGGGCTTCACCGTCCAGCCGACTACTTGACGGTGAAGCCTTCCTGCTTGCCGTACTCCCTGAGCGCTTCGGCCCATTGGTCGAGCCCCTGCTGCAACGTGACCTTGCCATGGTATGCCTGACCGACCGAATTGACGGCGATTGAATTGGCGTAGGCCATGTACGGCAGGTATTCGAAGTCCGTCGTCACGTTCTTGGCGGCATCGGCGATCACCTGATGCGTGGCCTGGCCGCCGAAGAACTCATCCTTCTCGGCCAGCCAATCGGCGTCCGACAGCACCGAATTGAGCGGCGGCAGACCGCCCTGCGCGAGGTTCACCGCAACGCCGTCGCCGTGAGCGAACCACTCGGCGAATTCATACGCCGCCTGGGTTTTGGAGTCGTCCGAACCCTTCGGCATGGCCAGCGCGCCGCCGCCGTTCTCGCCGTTCGCATGCGCGCCCGCCGTATATTGCGGCATCGGGGCCAAACGCCACGAACCGGCGCTCGTCGAAAGGTTCTTCTGCATCGACGAAACCAGCCAGGCGCCCGTGAGCACCGTGGCGATGGAACCGTCATCCAGCTTGCGCCACCAGTCGTCCGTCCACATGGCGGTGGAGGTGTCGATAAGCTTGTCGTCCATCATGGACTGCCACATCGAGATGAACTTGCGCACGTTCTTGCCGCCGAAGTCCACGCCCACCGTGGTGCCATCCACGCTGAACGGCTTGGCACCGGCCTGCCAGAGCATCGAAGTGAGGAATCCTCCGTCTCCGGTGTCGTTGGTGATATGGGCATTGCCCTTCAGCGCGGCCACTTTCTCCGCCGCCTCGCGATACTCGTCCCAAGTGGTCGGCGCCTGCGCGACGCCGGCCTTCGCGAACACGTCCTGGTTGTAGAACATCACCATCGGGCCCGAGGAGATCGGCAGTCCGTACGGCTGGCCGTTCACCGATACGTTATTCTGCGCGGCCTTGGTGAAGTCGTCGCGGATGTCCGCGTAGCCGTAGTCGTTCATCGAGCGCAGCTGGTCCGAGATGGCGAATTGATGCACGGCGTTGAAGTCGAGATAGACCAGATCGGGGATGCCGTTGCCCGCGTTGAGCGCATTGGTCAGCTGCATGTACTCGTCCTCGTTGGCGCCGGCGTTGGTCACCTTCACCTTGATGGTCGGGTGGCTCTTCTCGAACGCGCTCACGAAATCGCCGATGGTGGACTGCCAGGTCCACAACGTGATTTCGGTGGTGCCCGCCGTGCCGGCCCCGGCTCCGTTGCTGTTCGCGCCAGGTACGCCGCATCCGGCGAGGGTTCCGATGAGACCTATGGCAACGACTTCGGCCGTCGTCGTGCGAAGGCGTGCATTGCGAGACAAGCGAGACATGCGAACACTCCGATTGTGCTGAGTAAGTGTGCGGTGTCGGGTCGGTCCGTTCGTCGCCCGACGCCCGCCAGCCGGCTGCAAAGGTCTACGCCTACCGGCGGGAGCCGCATCATTGACGCTCGCTCATACGGGCTCTCCGCCGCGGTTTGCCGTCCCGTGCGGCGTGGCTCTCCGCCGCAAACCGGCGGGCGGACATCACGGACGCACAGGCGTGCGGGCGTTGGCGGACAGGCGAACGGGCGGCAATCGTCGTGGAGCGAACCGGCCCAAACCATTTTCCGAAAGCAGAGTTTACCTGCGCATGGAAGAGGGGAGGCCGATGAAGTCAAGATTCATGGGAATTGGCAAAGACCGGCAAGTTCGCGCCCATTTCGCGCAAACGCGGATTGGCAAGAAATGGCAAACGGCAGCAAAGCACAACAAATCGGGGATGGCAAAAAACGACAAACACCGTTTCCGCCGTATCTTATGCCATGTGAACCGGGAACACCCGGCGGGCCGAAGCAGCGATGACAACCGACGACGGTTTCGGCTCGAAGTGCAAGGATGTGCAAGAAAGGGACTGCAATGAGGCTCAACCTCAATGGAGTGTGGGACTTTTACCCGAACGGCGGGGAGCAGCGTTACGACATCGTCGTGCCGACTTGGTGGGATTCGCTGAGCCGCACCACCGGCTACCCCGAGGAGTGGGAGAAAGGCCTGCACCACGGCGTGTACGTCAAGACCGTGGAACTGCCGGAGAACATCACGGACGAGGACGTGTTCCTCCACGTCGGTGCGCTCGCCACGCTCGGCAAGGTGTTCGTCAACGGCAAGTCCGTGGGCCCGCTGACCACCAAGGGCTACCTCATGACCCTGCTGCCGTACGACCTTGACATCAACGATGCCGTCAAGCCGGGCGAAACCAACGAGATCCGCATTGAGGTGTGGTCCGTCAAGGCCCTGCCCGAAGACGCGCTCGCCACCGAGGGTGGCCCGGACCGCCTGCTCTTCCCGTTCGGCGTGGAGAACATCGTCGGCCGCGTCGGCATCGGCGAGGACGTGGAGATCGTCACCAAGCCGAAGCTGCGCATCGACGACCTGCAGATCATGCCGGACCTCAAGAAGAACGCCGATCCGTCCGACGACGAGCTTGGCGTGAACATCACCATCGTGAACCACACCGGTGAGGACGCGGACCTGACGCTCACGGCCGCCGTCCACCCGGTCAAGGGTGACGCCGCGGACGCCGCGCTCGACTTCGGCGCGACCGCCGTGCACGCGCCGGCCGGCAAGGCGACCGTGGTCAAGCTGGCCAAGGGCTGGCCGACCGCCCACTACTGGTCCCGCACCGACCCGTTCCTGTACACGCTCGACGCCGCCATCGCCGCGGCCGGCGCACCCGCCGACGCCGCGCCGGTCAACGAAGCGTCCGACCGCTTCGGCTTCCGCCAGTTCTGGCGCGAGGGCGACAAGTACATCCTCAACGGCGTCAAGATCCGCCTGCGCGGCGACTCCCTGTGCCTGCTCAACCAGGGCGACCGCGACCTCATCAACGAGATCGGCGACGCCTACGGCGTGATCCTGGACGACAACCACGCGATGGACGAGATGGCCAAGGTCTGGCTCGACGCCTACCGCCACGCCAACTGCAACATCATCCGCAACCACATCCGCTCCGTGCCCTCCCATGTGCTTATGGACCACGCGGACGAGACCGGCATGCTCCTCGAGGAGGAGACCGCCTTCTGGAACCCGGGCTCCACCTCCAACGTGTCCCTCGAGCCGCCGTACTACCTCAACTACTCCGACGAGGCCATCGGCTACTACACCGAATGGGTGGAGCGCTGGGTGCGCGAATACCGCAACCACCCGTCCATCGTGCTGTGGTCCACCACCAACGAGGCGTGGAACCCGAACGACGCCGAAATCCTCATCCCGCCGCTTGAGGCCGCCGCGAACCGCGAGGACCCGACCCGCATGGTCATCAACGACGGTTTCAACAAGCCGATCACCAACGAGGACTCCCGCCACTACTTCGGCGGCTACCCCTCCGGCATGACCAGCGCCCCGGACATCTACGACCTCTACCAGATCGACGGCGACCTGCCGCTCGGCGCCGGCGAGGAGTTCTCCGTGTCCACCGCAGGCATCCCGCAGTACGCCGAGGACGGCACGATCAAGGACATCTACCACGGCCGTCTCAACGGCAACCCGGACACCATCTCCCGCGCCGACTTCGGCCGCGAGGTGGGCCGCGTGACCCGTGGCGTGCGCACCACGCGCATGGCCAACTGGAAGCCGTTCTGCCTGTCGATGTTCATCTACGACAACATCGAGAAGGTCATCGAACTCGATCAGGAGCACACCAAGCACGGTCTGAACCCGAAGGCCCTGCTGCGCCCGCAGTTCGATCCGACAGCGGAGGGCGACGCCCGCTGGATTGAGGGCGATGGCTACCAGTACTTCGCCAACTCCTACGCCGACGTGGCAGCATTCGACAAGGAATTCGACAAGGAGCCGCGCCTCGGTCTGCCCCACCACATCTACCAGCTCGGCACCGCCTCCCAGCGCACGCTGATCGTCTACAACGACGAGGAGATCGACGGCACCGAACTCGAGGTGCGTTGGACCGTCTCCGCGGTCAACACGCAGGACGGCACCGTGCGCGAGGTGGAATCCGGCTCGAAGACCCTCACCGTGGACCACGGCGAGTTCACCGAGACGCCGATCACCATCCATGTGCCGGGCGAAGTAGAGACCTACGAATCCAAGCTCGTCGAGACGCTGAGCGTGGTCAAGAACGGCAAGCTCAAGTTCACCGAAGACAACTTCCTCGGTTGGATCGGCCGTCCGGCGCCCGCCAAGATCGGCTCCAACCGCCCGGACATCGACCTCGGCACCGTGGATTGGGTTTCGCGCAACGTCAAGCACTGCCTGCACCTGAAGCAGGAGGGCGGCGCCCTGAGCGAGAAGTGGACCGCCCGTGTGGTGGACGACGCCGACGGTTCCATCAGCTTCGAGCGTCTCGCCGGCAACCTGCGCCACGAGCAGGAGCTGTTCTACACGGTGAACGTGGCCGGGCTCGAATCCGGCAAGGAGTACACCGGCCAGATCGAATACACCGGCGAGAACGGCGACACCGTGACCGTGACCGTGCGCTTCGTGGCCGGCAAGATGCCGTGCCAGTGCCAGGCCGCCAACAAGGCCCTCGGCGCCACCGTGCGCGTCTCCTCCAACTCCGAGCGCAACGGCTGGACCGCCGCATCCCTGGTGGACGGCGAGTTCAAGGCCGATTACAACCATTTCGGCTGGTCCAGCAAGCCCAGCGCCGAAAACCACGACGAGTGGGTGGTCCTGAAGCTCGCCCGCCCGACCACCGTCGCCCAGGTGGTACTCGCTCCGCGCGGCGAGAACCCCGGCGGCACCGTGGCCGAGGCCTTCCATGGCGAAGGCGAGGGCGTCGGCGGTGTGCAGGAGTTCGCGGCAGGCCACCGCGCCTTCGACCCGAACCAGGGTCAGGGCTTCCCGGTCGACTTCACGATTTCCGTGTCCGCCGACGGCAACGCGTGGACCAAGGTGGCCGACAAGCACGGCTACGCACTGCCCGCCAACGGCAAGCCGCGCGCCTTCGACTTCGACCCGGTGCAGGACGTGCGCTTCGTCAAGGTCGAGGCGTCCAAGCTGCGCTCCAACCCGAACGAGCACGACGAGTACGCCCTGCAGCTCGTGGAGATCGCCGTCTACGCCGACCATCACATGCCGGCCATCCCGTCCGAGCCGGAACATGTGACCGTCTCCGTGCAGGCGCACGACGTGCAGGTCGAATGGGCGTTCGCCTCCGACGGCCGCTCGCCGATCCTCGGCACCACGCTCACGCTCACCAACGCCGCCGGCGAGATCATCCCGGCCGCGGTGGAAGGCACCGACACGCACGCGCTCATCGCCGACGTGCCGGCCGGCGAGTGGACCGTGACCGTGCAGGGCCGCAATGAGATTGGCGAGGGCGAAACCGCCACGTCCGAGCCGTTCAAGGTGGGCCGCGCCTCCGCCAACGAGGTGGATACGCTGCTGCCCGTACCTAAGGCCCCGGTGGCCGAGCTGATTGTCGAATCCGGTGCGGTGGCCGTCTCCTAGAACGACGTGGACACCCGCTCCGGCTTCGGCAAGGGCGGCACCAACATCCACCTGACCCCGGTGGATGTGGCGGCCGAACTGCCCAAGCGCGCCGCCTGGGCGCCGATCGGCACCACCGCCTACACGTTCGCCGATGTGGCTCGCGGCACCTACCAGGTGACCATCGAAGCCACCACCGGCGAAGACAAGGTCTCCGCGGCCAGCGAGCCGAGCGAGCCGATTATCGTCGCCGCAGTACCCGCCAAGCCCAACAAGCCGGGCGTCACTTCCTCCGGCGACACGATGAACGTGACCTGGCAGGCCCCGGCCGACGGCGGTACCCCGGTCGCCTCGTACGTGCTCACCCTGCGCAACCTCACCGAGAACACCGTCAAGGTGGTCAAGGCCGAGGCCGGCGAGGAGGCCAAGAGCGTGTCCGGGCTCACGGCCGGCAACTACACGGCATCCGTGATCGCGGTCAACGCGATCGGCATGTCCGCCGAGTCCAGCCCGTCCCTGCCCTGCCTGATTAAGTAAGGGACAGCAGCGCGCGCAATCGGAGGGTGATTCGTGCTCACCCTCCGATTCGATGCGCTAGCAACAAGATTTGTCGTCGTTTCGGCGGCGACATCGCTCCTTGGGGAGCGAGCCGTTCCTTTGAGAACGGAAAACAAGGAAAAAGAACTAAGGAGTTCTCAAAAATGAGCACTGCAATAGCGCAGCCGGCCAAGAAGGCCCCGCAGAAGCTGACTTGGCTGAACATCGTCGGTTATGGTTCCGGCGATCTTGCGAACAACATCGGCTGGCGTATGATGTCGATGTTCCTGGCCACCTACTACATCTACATGGGCATCGACCCGGTGACCACCGCCAACATCTTCCTCTTCGCCCGCTTCTTCCAGGCCGTCGTCTACCTGCTCGCCGGCAACTACGCCGACCGTGTCAAGCCGAACAAGAACGGCAAGTTCCGTCGTCTGGTCGTCTGGTTCGGTGTGCCGATGATGGTCGCCATCGCCCTGATGTACACCATTCCGGCCGATGCCGAGATGGGTGTCAAGGTGGCATGGGCCATCGTCACCTACCTGCTCTACCAGCTGCTCGGTGCCCTCGGCGGCGTGCCGTACGGCGCCCTGCTCGGCGCCATGACCCAGGACCAGAACGAGCGTCAGCGCCTGTCCTCCGCCCGTATGGTCGGCGGCGCCCTGTTCGGCCTGATCGTCACCTTCACGCTGGCCCCGGCCATCAACACCGTCAAGGACCAGGCCGCCCTCGCCAAGCGCATGCTGCCGATCGTCTCCATCTTCTGCCTCGTCGGCGCCCTGATCTACGTCTTCCTGTACAAGACCACCATCGAGCAGATCGATGTACCCGAGCAGCCGAAGGTCTCCTTCCTTGACACCCTCAAGGCCATCGTCATGAACCCGGCCCTGCTCATCCTGTGCTTCGCCACCGGCTTCTACCTGATCGCCACCTGCGTGGGCTCCATCGGACCGATCATCGCCAAGGAAGTCCTCGCCAATGGCGCCGACGCCGGCACGCTGGCCCTCATCACCACCATCGTCACCCTGATCAACGCCTCCATCGGCGTCGTGGCCTCCCCGTTCGGTCCGGTCATCGCCCGCCACCTCGGCAAGAAGGGCGGATGGTACCTCGGCTGCGCCCTCGGCATCATCGGTGGTGTGATGTTCATCTTCGTCTCCAACGTCTGGCTGTCCCTCGTGGGCATGGCGCTCAACGCCATCGGCGCCCAGTTCTGCGGCAACTACGTGTGGGGCATGGAAGGCGACACCGTCGAGTACTACGAGTGGAAGACCGGCAAGCGCACCGATGGCGCCGCCATGGCCGGCCTGAGCTTCTTCCGCCAGATGTTCGGCGCCCTGACCTCCTGGCTCGGCCCGGCCATCCTCGCCTTCACCGGCTACAAGTCCGGCATGAACGTGGCCCAGGACCCGACCGTCGCCGAGAACCTGCGTCTGGCCGCCGGCCTCGTGCCGCTCATCGGCTTCGTGATCTCCGCCGCGATCATGTTCTTCTACCCGGTCACCGAGGAGAAGTTCAAGCAGATCAAGGCCGAGCTCGCCGAGCGTCACGCCGCCGCTGAGGCTGCTGCCGTTCAGGCGTGAAGCGGCAGCCCAGTGGGCTGTTTGTAGCCGAGGTCGAACGGCGACAGCCGTGATGTAATGATGGGTCCGGCCGATAGGCTGGTCCGAAATTGCAGGCTGAGGCGTGATTTCTCTGGGTTCCCCTCTCTGAGGGGAGCCCAGATACTATATGTCTTCTAAGGCATTGAGAGGGCGGTGACGATGACCCAACGCAAGGCGACGGACCGTGTCCGTCTGGCTGATGTGGCCGAGGAGGCCGGCGTGGCCATCTCCACCGTTTCCCGTGTGTTCGGCAATCCCGACCGTGTGAACTTCCAGACCGTGGAGCATGTTCGCGCGGTGGCCGAACGGCTTGGATACCGGCCGAATCCGAGACGCCGCAGTGCCGGCAACGCCGTCCTCGGAGCGGCCTCCGCGGGCATGTACGGCACTGCGTCCGCCGACGACATCGGCTCTCATGACGGCTCCGATGCCGCCGTCGACGTCCGCCGGCCGGCCGGTTCCGTCGGGGCGTCCGCCACTGCCGGTGAGCGTATGCCGGCAGCGCCGTCGGTTCCCGGTACATTCCCATCATCACCATCGGCATCGGCTCTGTCGTCCGGCTCGCAAACCGCGAACGAGAACGGACGGCTGCGGCCATACGATACGGAATCCCGTCGCGGCGGCACGGCCGTACCGCGCGCGAACGTCGCATCATCCCGCACCGGCGGCGGTGCGCGGCAGCGCGCCGAACGAGGCGTGGAGGGCGGCATCATCGCGCTCGTCGTCAAGGACACGGCCGACGGCATCTCCTCGCAGATCCTCAAAGGCGCACAGGTCACGGCAATGGAGTCGGACAGCGCCGTCAGCATCATCGAAACCGGCCAATCGCAGGCCCGCACCCAGCAGATGCTCACCCATCTCGAAGGCAAGGTGGACGGCATCATCCTCGCCTCCGACTCGCCCGGCATCGACTTCATCCGCAACTATGCGAAGCGCATGCCGCTGGTCGTGCTCAACCGGCCCGTGGACGGCGTGCCCAGCGTGGTGCCCGACCCGCGCATCGGCGTGGTGCGGGCACTGAGCCTGCTGCGGCGGTACCATCACACCGCCATCACGTATGTGTCCGGGCCGAGCGCCTCGTGGGCCAACCAGTCGCGATAGTCCTGCCTGCACGAGGTGGGGCAACGGATGGGATTCCGCGTGAACCAGATCGGCCCGGTGCATGCCACCGTGGAGGGCGGATATCAGGCGGCGCTGGCGCTGGAGGGCTCCAAGCCCACGGCCGTCATCACGTATAACGACCTCATCGCCGCCGGCATCGTGCTCCGCCTCGGCGCGGACGGCGTGCGGGTGCCGGATGACGTCTCCGTGATCGGTTTCGACAACACACTCATCGCACCGGTGGTCACGCCGCCGATCACCTCGATCCGCATCCCGCGCGCCCAACTCGGCCAGGCCGCGGTCCGGCTGCTGCTCGGCCGGGAGGCCGGCGGATTCCGCAATCCGGCGGACGCCCAGCTCATGGAACGGCTTACCGAACTCGGCGTGCGCAACGAGGACGAGGCCTCGGATTCCGTCACCCTCGTGGATACGTCGATCATCGTACGGCGGTCGGTGGGCGAGCGGCGGCAGGATCAGGGGTAGGTCTGAAGGCAAGGTGTCGGGGCGAGCCGTGTCGCCGGCTGCCGTGCCGAAACGACGTCGTCGCCTTTGGCCAATAAGCTGGTCAGGTAGCGGTATGTGCCGGGCGTGTGCCGCGCGATGCGAAAGCGGGGAATCATGGCGGAGGTTGACAGCCACGCGCTACGGGCGGCGCTGGACGGCACCGGTCCGCGCAAAATCACGTTGCGCGAGGCTATCGGCTTCGGCATCGGCGACTTCTACGGCGGTGGCCAGCTCACCATCATCGCCACCTACCTTTCCCTGTTCTGGACTACGTTCTGCGGGATGTCCATCGCCACCGCACAGTCGGTGATCGGCCTGAGTGCGCTCATCAGCGCCGTGGCTGCGCTGGTGTTCGGCGTCTTCGACGACAATCTCTACCGTTACAGCCTTGGCCGCAGGTTCGGCCGTCGCCGCTTCCTGCTCATGATCATCGGACCGATGCTGCTCGTGGGCGTGTTCCTGTGGATTCCGGGCTTCCCGGTGGCGGTGTACGCGCTCGTCTACGTGTTCTGGGTGGTGCTCGCGCAGCTGTTCCAGACCGCCTACAACCCGCTGCCCGGCGAAATGACGCCGGATTTCAACAGCCGCACCAAGCTGTCCACCGTGCGACTGTTCATCTCCACCGGCGCGGGCACGCTCATCCCGCTGGCCGGCAGTCTGGTGCTGGCCGTGGTGGGGGAGCGCACACCCACCGGCTACATGATCTTCACCATCGGCACCACCGTGCTGTTCGCGCTCGCCGTGTTCGCCTGCTGGCGTTCCACATGGGAGATGACCCCGGAGGCCGCGGGCTTCGGTGCATGGGCGCGCGGCGAGCGGCATGACGGCCATATCGGCGCGGCAGGCTGGATGCGCCGCGCGGTCAAGGTGCTGCGCGAATACGCCACCACGCTGAGAATCAAGGAATTCCGCAAGCATCTATCCATCTACCTGCTCGTGCAGGTCTCGATGGACGTGTTCGGCCAGACTTTCGTGTTCTTCGTGGTCTACAACTGGAGCCACACCGCGGCGTTCGCCTCGCTGCTGCTTTCCTGCGCGGTCGTCTCGCTGCCGCTGATGCCGGTGTTCGGCTGGGCCATGACCCGAATCGGGCCCAAGAAGCTGTACGCGATCAACTTCGCCGGCTGCCTCATCGGCGTTGGCTGGCTGTTCGCCGCATGGATGCTGGTCGGGCGGCTGTCGGGCGTGGCCTGGACCGTGTTCGCCGTCGTCGGCGCGCTGTGGTTCTTCGCGTTCAAATCGTTGTGCGGCTACCTGCCGTGGGCCGTGTTCCCGTACATCGCGGACATCGACCAGATCGTCACCCGCCGTTACCGCTCCGCCACGTTCTCGGGCATTCAGGCGTCGTGCCGGCAGCTGGGGTCGGGGCTCGGCACCATCTGTGTGGGTGCGATTCTGGGGGCGGTCGGCTTCGACGCCACGCGAACCGCGCAGACCCCGACGGCGCAGATCGGACTGGGGGCCGTGCTGCTGGGCTGGTTCGCGTTCGCGATGATCGTCGCCTGGATCATCTCCGCCCATTTGGTCATTGACAAGCGCACTGATGCCGTGCTGCTCGCCGAAATCACCCGACTGCGTAACGGGGGCGCCAAGGCGGATGTTGATCCGGAGGTGCGCGGCGTGGTGGAGCATTTGACCGGCCTGCCGTACGCGGCCTGCTGGCGCTGATCGGCGAATGCTGGCGCCGATTGGTGAATTCGCCGGATTCTCGCGGAATTTCTGTCGGATTTCGCGCCGATTTCGCGTTGAATCCGCGTTGAATCCGGCGAAATCGACTGTAAGTACGCGGCTCAACGAAGTACTCGCGTACTTGCAGTCGGAAATCGGCCCCAAAGGGACTGTATGTACGCGGCATGTTCGTTGGGCCGCGTACATACAGTCGGTCGCGGTGCCGTCCGCGCAGCCGGAGGCGACTTCTGCACGTTCCTGATGACGGCCTGGATCGCGCAGTGCCGTCTGCGCGGCCGGAGGCGACATAGGGCGGACGGACCGTGTTCGACGTGACCGTGTTGTGTCGCCCGCGCGACCGGGGCCGACGGGACGCTACGCGCGGCACGCATTCGTGACATACACTGGGGAATCATGAGCAAACACCACCGCGACCGCAGCTGGGCGCCGGCCCCCGACGCGCTGCCCGCAGACGCCCACGTCATCGACAACCATACGCATGTGGCCTCGGTGATCCCCTTCGCCAGGGCCATGGATCACGAGGCGCAGGCCAAGGGACAGCCCGCCGTGCCGGTCTACGATGTGGACCAATTGCTTGCGCAGGCGCAGGCTGTCGGCGTTGGGGGTATCATCGACTGCGGTTGCGAGCTGCCGCACCTGATGACCGCGGTCCAGATGGCGATCGAACATCCAGGTAATGTGCACGCGGCGCTCGCAATTCATCCCAACGAAGCCGTGCTGCACGGTCATCGCGGCGTGCCCGGTCCGGATGGGCTGCCGGTCAAATACAAGCCTTATCACGACGTGAGCTTCGAGGACGCGCTCGCCGAAGTACATCGCCTCGCCACCCAATACCCCGAGCAGGTGGTGGCCATCGGCGAGACCGGCATGGATCTGTTCCGTACCGGCGCGGGGGCCATGGAGCTGCAGCGCGAGGCCTTCCGCGCGCACATCTCGTTGGCCAAGGAACTGAACCTGCCGATGCAGATCCATGACCGCGACTCGCACAAGGAGGTCATCGAGACGCTGCTCGCGGATGGCGCGCCCGAGCGCACGGTCTTCCACTCCTACTCCGGCGACCGTGAGATGGGCGAGATCGCGCGCGAGCACGGCTGGTACCTGAGCTTCTCCGGCACGGTGAGCTACAAGGGCAACGACGGCATCCGCGAGTCCCTGCGCATTGTGGGGCTCGATCACGCGATGGTCGAGACGGACGCCCCGTACCTGACGCCCATGCCCTACCGAGGCCGGACGAACGCGCCGTACATGATTCCCTACACGCTGCGCGCGATGGCCGACGCGCTCGATCTGCCGCTGGCCGAGGTGGCGCGTGGTACCCGGGCCACGACCCGTGCGGTATACGGAATCTAAGGCGCGGGGCAACGTCGTTGATGTTGGTCGTCCGCTCTACTAAAAGCTGTCCGTCCGCCTTGTGAAAAATAGACAATCTGCCCTATTTCCGTAAGTTGTTAAGAATTCGTTAGGGCGCTACCATGGCTTTCGAAAGTAGGGCATAGTAGGCGAGAGCAGGAGTTCGCGGGCTGTGGTGTGAACCCGCGTGGAGGACGAACGTATGGCTGAGTCGGACAATCAACCCACGCGTGCCCCGAAGCCGGCAGGCAGAGGGCACAACGATCGCAACGACCGAAGTGTGGCGAACGGTCAGGCGCCCAAGGCGACGGAAGCACCACAGACATCCAAGCCTGTCACCGGCAAGATTGGCGGAATCGGCAAAAACGGCCGGGTTTCGGCTGTCAAATCGGCTGCCAAGCCGGCTGCCAGTAAGGCCGGCAAAGCGGTTACCAAGCCGGCCGCTGGCAAGGCCGCCAAAGCGGCAGCCAAAACCGGCAGGTCCGGTGCCGATGGCGCCAGCAAGTTGAAGCAGGAGGAAGAGGCGCTGCTGCGCGCCGACACCTTCACCAACGCGCCCAAGGTCTCGCGTCGCACGCTGACCCGCGAGGAGCGCGAGGCGTTGGCCAAGCTCAAGGAGGCCGAGAACAAGGAGGCCGAGAAGCTCGCCAGCACCGCGGCCAGGGGACGTATCGGCCGATGGTGGGCGCGGCTGCAGTCCGGCCCGGACAAGGTCACGCTCGGCATGGCCATCGTGGCGCTCGGCGTGGTCTACGGTGACATCGGCACCTCGCCGCTCTACACCGCGCAGACGTTCCTCTCCGGTCAGGGAGGGCTCGGCAACGCCGACCGCGAGGCCGTGCTCGGCATGCTGTCGCTCGTGTTCTGGTCCATCACGCTGATCACCACCGTGAAGTACGTGCTGATCGCCATGCGCATCGACAACAACGGCGAAGGCGGCATCTTCGCGCTGTATTCGCTGATTCGCCGGTACGGCGCATGGCTCGCCATCCCGGCCATGGTCGGTGGTGCGGCGTTCCTCGCCGATTCGGTGCTGACGCCGGCCGTCTCCATCAGCTCGGCCGTCGAAGGTCTGCAAACGCTGCCACCCCTGGAACAGGTCTTCGATGAGAACCCCAGCCTCACGCTGATGATCACCGTGGTCATCATCGTCATCCTGTTCGCCGTGCAGTCGCGCGGCACCGAAAGCATCGGCCGCGTATTCGGCTCCATCGTGCTCATCTGGTTCAGCTTCCTCGCCATCGTGGGACTGGTGAACCTCTCCAACGACTGGACGGTATTCGCGGCGCTCAACCCGGTCTACGGCATCAAATTCCTCTTCAGCCCGCACAATGAGGCGGGCATTGCGCTGATGGGCACGGTGTTCCTGTCCACCACGGGCGCCGAGGCCCTGTACTCGGACATGGGCCATGTGGGGCGCGGCAACATCTACTTCACCTGGCCGTTCATCAAGGTGGCGCTCGTGTGCAACTACTTCGGCCAGGGCGCGTGGATCCTCGCCAACAGCCGCAACCCCGAGTTCAACACGATGAAGACGCTCAACCCGTTCTTCCAGATGATGGACCCGAACGTGCGCTATCTGGCCGTCGTGCTCTCCGTCACGGCCGGCGTGATCGCCTCGCAGGCCCTTATTACCGGCGCATTCACGATGGTCTCCGAGGCCACACGCCTCAACTGGATGCCGCATCTGCAGGTGCGTTACCCGGCCCGCACGCGCGGCCAGCTCTACATCCCGGTGATCAACGGTGTGCTGTGCGTCTCCACGCTGCTCGTGCTCGCCATCTTCAAGGATTCGGAACATATCTCGGCCGCGTACGGTCTGGCGCTCACCATCACGATGATCACCACCACCGTGCTGCTCGGCGTCTACCTGTGGCATAACGGCCGTCGTCTGGGCGCGGTCCTGTTCATCGTGCTGTTCCTCGCCATCCAGACCATGTTCTTCGTGGCGTCCATGGCCAAGTTCCTGCACGGCGGCTGGTTCACCTGCCTGCTGACCATCGCGATTCTGTTCGTCATGGTCACCTGGGATCAGGGCACCAAGCTGGAGCGCGCGCAGCGTCGTCACATGCAGCCGCAGGACTTCCTGCCGGCGCTCGACAAGCTTCACGGCGACTTCCGCATCCCCTATTTCGCGGACAACATCGTCTACCTGACCTCCGATTCGGAGACCAAGCGACTCGATACGGACATCTTCTTCTCGATCTTCGCCGACCATCCCAAGCGCGCCCGCGCCTGGTGGGCGGTGAGCGTGGAGACCACCGACGAGCCGTTCACCCGCGAGTACTCCGTCGAGAACTTCGGCACCAGCTATATCTACCGTGTGCGCATGCGGCTTGGTTTCAAGGTGTCCCAGTCCATCCCGGCGTACATCCACCAGATCATGCACGACCTGTCCAAGACCGGCGAGCTGCCCAAGCAGAAGTCGCTGTACCCGAAGGTGGACGCGGATCCGGACATCGGCACCATCCGGTACGTGCTGATCCACAAGGCCCTCATGCCCGAGTCCAAGGTCTCGGCGTGGGGTGCGCTTTCGTTGCAGGTCAAGTACACGATTCGCCATGTGGCCGGTTCGCCGGTCAAGTGGTTCGGACTGGCGCCGTACAACCCGCTGGTCGAGGTCCAGCCGCTGTTCGTCTCGACGCGCCGTCCGCCGCGCCTGAAGCGCATCGGTGTCGCCGACGTGCGCGGCGCCGGTGCCGCTGGGGCGCGCGTTGCCGCCGAGCCCACCCGCGCCAAGATCGATCCCGCAGCCGTGCCCGATCCGCTCGACACCACCTCCGGACTGGGCCGGTTGGTTCACGCACCCGAGGCTACAGTGCCGTCCGGCAAGAGCTCCGCCAAGACTGCGAAATAAGGCGCAATAAGACCATATAAGCAATCTCTATAACCCCGTCCGCGCGTTCGTGATGATGCTCCACTAGGTTGTCAAGGTATGTGCAGACTACTGGGATACGCGACGGCGGGGTTCAACGTGAGCCTCAACGCCATTTTGGGTTCGGAGAACACCGCTGACTTCCAGGAACTGTCTGAAATCCACAATGACGGCTGGGGCGTGGCGCAGCTCGCCGACCCCGCCGAAGCCCCGTACATCCGCGACGGTGGTGCGCCCACCCCGGAGACCGGCACCAAGATCTACAAGTCCACCGTCGCCGCGCGCTTCGACTCCACCTTCGAGACGCTCGCCAACGAGCCCGCCCGCGGCGCGCTGTGGCACCTTCGCCTCGCGAGCTCCAACCTGCCGCTCATCATGGAGAACCAGCAGCCGTTCTACGCCAACGGCCTGAGCTTCATCCACAACGGCGACATCTCGGACGCCAACGGCCGCAACATCGTGACCAACCGTTCCTACCCGGTGGATCACAGCATCCTGCTGTCCACCGGCGGTCGTTCCGATTCCGCCATCTTCTTTGCGGTGATTCTCGAATACATCGGTTTCGGCTTCCCACTGGACGAGGCCGTGGCGCAGGCCGTGCGTGAGCTGCGCCAGGCCTACCCGAAGTCCAGCTACAACTGCATGATCCAGTCCGAGGACCAGCTGGTAGCCCTGTGCGCGGCCGGGCGCGAGAAGACCAGCCCGCGCATCGTCGAGATCTACGACGAGTACGGCCGTGGTGAGCAGGCCGCCGATTACCGTGTGATGCGCTACCGCGCGCTCGAGGACGAGAACGGCGACCCGGCCGGTGTGGTCGTGTCCTCCTCCGGATACGACCAGGGCGACTGGGACGTGCTGGAGAACGATCAGATGATTGTGGCCTCCAACCGCAACGGCACCTTCCGCCTGCGTTCCATCTGAAGCTGAACTGCTTGATGAACCTGAATCATCTGCATTTGAACCATCTACACCTGAACCGTTCAGTTCGGATGGTTCAGATTCAAATCATGCGCATGTGGTACTTGGTGGCCAGCAGCAGGATGTCCGGCACGCCGTATTTGGCCACAAGATCGAGCCAGCGGCGCTTGTTTGCTTCTCCGTATCGTGCGGCACGAGCGGTGTAGGCATCGACCTGCAGGAACTTCGGCGGCACCGACTTGCTGTGGAACTTGTCGGCGTACATCACCACCTCCTGCTCGAGGTTCACTGGCACGTAGTCGGCCGGCGGCAGCGGCAGATCCTGGGCGATGACGTCCTCGCGCGTAAGCCCCACGCCGGTGTGGTTGCGACAGAACTGCGCAATCGACTCGTCCACGCCTTCGCTGAGCAGGTACTCGTAGCCCTTGAGACCGTGGAGGATGTATTTCTTTCCGCTGAATTTCAACGGTTCGCCGTCCGTGCCGTCGTGCTTGAAGACGCGGTAGGTGCCGATGTCGTGCAGCAGACCACCGATGAGCACCAGATGCTCGTCGATTAGGCGAGGCGGCACATGGCCTCCGGTCACGCCGCCGGTCGGCGGAACAAGATAATCGGGGGAGGGTTGCGTCGCCGGGGCGGTGGCAGCGGATGTCGGGTTATCGGGGGTGTCGGTCAGGCTGGCTGCCGGATTGGCAAGCGGGGTCGCAGTGGTTTCGGTGGTGCCGTCGTCTGCGTTATGCTGTGCCGCGCGGTCGCCCCACTCTGGTGCGTCCTTGGGCAGGGTGCAGCGGCGCGTGAACAGGGCGTTCTGCCGGCGGGCGATCTGCTGGGCGATGGTGGCCACTATCACGCAATGCGTATGCACCAGCTCGTAGGCCTCCTTGGACGGTGCGATCTTGTGATGCAGCTCGTCGATCTGCTCCAGCGTGGGAATATATCCGCTCATGATGCCCGCTCCAATCCGTAAGTCGAACCAGCCCCAAGCGTAGCGCGGCAGGGCGGCATTCTTCTGACGGTGTGCGCGACATATTAGTGGTCTGTCTCTTAAATAATTGAGGGCTTCAGCTTTTTCTCTCCCCCAGTTAGCTTCGCTGACAGCCCGTCCTGTCATTAAGGATGCATTGTGTGCGTGGCATGCTGGCTCGCCTGTCGGTTCACACGTTGCCTGAAAACAGCTCCGCTGTCTGCTTCACGGCAACGGTCCATCAGAGAGGACCGATACTACTCAAACAATTGCGAGGCAGGCCACTAGCTTGAGGTTTTTTGGTTGGTGATGCAAGTATTGGGACCGGAAAGATCGTTTATGTGTTCGCCGGGCCTGTATCTGCCTTGCGAGGGGTACATTCTTCGTATTTCGGACAGGTATCTGCTTTGCAAGGGGTACCTGCACGCGCAAAACCGAGTACAAACGAGACAATATCAACGTTCATACTCGGGTTTTGTGGATTGAGGTACCCCTCGCAAGGCAGATACGTGTTTGCAAGAGGCCGAATGTACCCCTTGCAAAGCAGATAGCTGCCGGACAGGCGAATATGGACTTGCGGCAGTGACGAGAATGGCCGTGGAGGAGTGCTCCACGGCCATTCCCATCATTCGGCGTCTAACGTTTGTGCTCGGCGTCAGTTCAGTATCGAGCGTTCAGCGTCCAGCGACGAATTGCGACGGTCCTTACAGCCACGCCGTCAGACCTCGAACAGGGTGTCGGCAGCCTCGGCGATTTCGCGAGAGGCGGTGAGCACGATCACGCAATGCTTCGGGTCGCCGCTGTGAGCCAGCTTGGCCAGCGCGGCGAACACGGTCACGGTGTCGTCATCGCCGAGTCCGCGCGTCGGCTCGTCCAGAATCAGGACCTCGGCCTCGGTGCTAATCGCGCGTGCGATGGCCACCAGACGCTGTTGCACCAGCGGCAGCTTGCCGACAGCCAGACCGGATGTGGCCTCGGTGAAGCCCACCTTGGCCAGCAGCTCACGCGCGATAACCGGCTTGGGCTTGAGGAAGTTACGGTTCGAAGCGTTCATCGCGTACAGCACGTTCTGCTCGGCGTCCAGATCCGGCTGCACAGCATGCAGCTGCGGCACAATGCCCAGACGGTGCCCTCGCACCTCGATCGGCTCGAGATCGGCGATGTTCGCGCTCTTGTTCATCACCGTGCCGGCGGTGGGACGTGCCAGCCCGGTCATGACGCCCATCAGTGTGCGACGCTTGACATCGGCGGTCACGCCCGAATCCGGGTCGTCCTGGATGAGCAGTGCGTAGGCGTGGCCGGCGTAGCAGGCGAATTCCACGCCGCCGAGCACGATTTTACCCTTGCCGTCCTGCACGCTCACCTTGTTGAGGGCGAATGTCGGATAGGTTTTGAGCAACACGTCGTCCGCGCCGCCGCCCACCAGCACACGATCGATGCGGGACGCCAGCGTCATGGTCGGCTCGCTCTTGGCGCCGGAGGCCTCATGATCGGCCAGTTCGTCCTTCTTGTCGTGCTTGGCGAGAGCCAGCGTCTCGTTGACGTGACGGGCGTTGCGCTCGGTTACTTCGGCGGAGGCGTTGGCCGAGGCAAGGGCGTCGCGCTCGGCCTCGGTAGGCTCGCCGGCTGCGTCGGAAGCCTTGGAGTCGGCGGATGCAACGGTGTCGGCGGCTCCGGCGGATTCGGCCGTTTCCGATGCGTTCGAGGCATCTGCTGCGTGGTGATGCCCCGCAGACGTGCTCGCGCTTGTGCCGTCGGTTGCGGCACTGACGTCAGTGGTGCCACTGGTCGAGCTGTTCGCCGCATCGCCGCCTTGCTGAGTGGACTGGCCATCTTCTGCAGTATTCGGGCCTTCACCGTGCGTGTCATTGGCGTCCGGGACCTTCGCCGCGGACTTGGACAGTCCGGCCGCCGCCTTGACCTTGGTCGGGTCGGCGCCGGTGGCGGCCGCAATCAGCGCCGCCGTGACATCGTCCTTATCGATGACCGCGTCGGCGGGTTCCTCCGCCGCGCCGTCATCGGAGGCATCGGCGACCGACTGCTCGGCCGACGCCAAGCTGCTGTAGATGTCGCCGCCGGCGTCAACCGTTGCCTCATCTTCGCTGTCGTCGTCATCGTCGAAGACCACGCTGAATTGGACCGAGTCCGGCAGCGTGCTCTTGTCGGCATCCTTAGTCGCCGCAGTATCGTCAGCATCGTCAGTATCGTCGGCATCGCTCGCATCATCCACAACCGCGGCGGCATCCGTGGCCTCATCCTGCTCGGCCGTCTGCCCAGCGGCCTGATCGGGTACCTGCGCGTCCGTCCGCTCGGTAGCGGCGTCGGACGTCGCGTCGCTTACCGTGGCCGCCGTCTGGTTCTCGGTCACATCCGCGGCAGCGTCGGTCTGCTGGGCCTTCTCGGTGTTCTTGTCGTCGCTCATGCCTGTGCCTCCGCATCATCGTCGGCCTTCGCGGCCGTGCCGTTCGTTGTGGTCTTCTTGCCCGAGTTGGTATCGGCGTCCGTGCGGTCACTACCAGCATCGCCCACGACGTCCGTATTCTTCCCCACGGATTCGCCGTTGACCGCATCCGCCGCGGACTCCGCCTCGATGCTTTCGGTCTCGCGCACCGTGCCCCAATCGCCGTCGGAGGTGAACAGCTTGTCCGCGCCGTAGAAGGGCAGACGCAGCGCGGCCAGAATCGCCAGCACCAGAATCGCGCCGAGACCGTACCAGACCATCTTCCAGACCAGATCGGAGGTTACGGGCGTGGCGTGGCCGGCTGCCAGCGCGGTGCCGATCGGCTTGGCCGCGAACGCGCCACCCACCAGACCGATGGCGTAGAACGGCAGCGTGGTAATGAATACCTCAAGCATGAACTGCCAGCCGAGGCGTCCGCGCGTGACGCCCGAGACCAGCGCCATGCCGATCTCGTCGTCGCGCTTGCGGGTCCACACGCCGAGCAGCACGAGCGCGAGCAGCACCACGCCACCGGCCGACAGCAGCAGAATCACGCCGGTCTGCGCGCGGGAGGCCAGAGTCTCGATCGGTGCCAGCGACTTCGTGTATCGTTCGAGCGCGGGGGAGGAGATTGCGAAGCCGTCCGCCGGCAGCTTGGACTTCTTGAGCGTGTCGACCACCGACTTGTACGTGGCGGCGTCGCTGATGTTGAACACCACGTTGAGATCGGGCAGCGCCCAGCCGCTCACCGAGTCGTCGGAGGACTGCGGGTCGAGTCCGGCCTTGGAGAAGGTCTGATAATTCGTGTAGATGGCGTTCTCACGATTGCGGGCGGTCACCACCGGGTTGTCCGCGGCCGCGTCGGCCGTGTACTCGTAGATGCCGCGCACCGTAAGTTCCGTGGTCTTGGACTTGTCCGCCGCTACGGCCACCTTGAACTTGTCGCCCACCTTGAGGTTATTGGCCTTGGCGAAGGCGGCGGAGACCAGCGCGCCCGTCGTGTCCGGGTTGTCGGACTGGTTGTCGTAGCTCAGGGCCTTGCCGTCGGTGATGGTGTAGGTGCCCAGATCGTTGGCCTTGGCGGCGTCCTTGGTCCAGAACGCGCGCCAGATGAGCTGACCGCCGGTCTCATCGTCCGAGGCGGAGCCCAGCGAGCCGCCGTCCAGCGCCTTGAGGTCGCCGGAGACGCGCGCCGGCACGGTCTCCGTGACCGTGAAGTCAAGCGTGCTGGTGGCCTGCTGGATGGCCGTGGCGTACTCGGTGTAGCTCGTCCACGTCATGTACTGCTTGGTGGAGGCGGAGTCGGTGGCCGAGACCTTCTTCCACGCGGCCGCCGTGGGGCGGATGGCCAGATCGGCCTTCTGCGCGTCGTATGTGGTGGTGTGTGCGGTGGTGTTTTCCTGAATGATGGCCAGCCCGGCAACCGTGCCAAACGTGACCGCCAACGTGACGAACGCGGTAAGGGCCGTGCGCCCCTTCGAACGCATCAAAGCCCGCCAGGCGTTGCTGAGGACGAACATGTGCTACTTCTCCCGTTCTCCTAAGCCGAACAAATCATACGGCTCCCACTATTGCTGCGCATCGTGACCGTTTTCTTGCGCATTACTGTTATACCTCTCAACGAACCCTGAGAACATGCTGAACGCGATGTGGTGGTCGTGCGCGGATTTGCCCATGTTTGCAGCCCGATTTGCCCGCTGTTGCGGGGCAGTAGGTACACTGTCAAGAGATTGCGCTCTGTTGGGTCCGGCCGCCGTCGCGCCGCCATGCGGGTGCCGCGCTGCCATGTGCGTCATGTTGCTGCCTGGTTGCTGCCTGCGCGGTGTGCCGCATGGAAGCCATATGAAAGACGTATGGCGTGTGTGGCATATGCGTGTGCGTTTGCATGCGAGCGTGCGTGCAAATGCGCGTGGGGCGGACCGTGCGCGGGGCGTTGCAGCGAGCGAGATTGTGCGAATGTGCGATTGTGAGATGGGCAGGTGGGTATGCGATCCAGTTCAGGACGTCACGGACGTCGCGCCAGGAGTTTCCGCGCGGATGATGACAACCGGCTGGAGGGCCTGTCCGGGATGCCTGGCGACAGCGTGAGCGGCGCAGGTGATGCGAACGGCGCGAACAGCGTGGATGGCGCGGGTAACGGCATGGGCGACGTTACCGGAGGCCGTGGGGCTGGCGCGGGCGGTATGGGTGGCTTTGGCGATGGGACTGGTGATGGGTCCGTCGCCGGCGTCGGACGGCATACCGCTCATGGCGCGAGCGATACGAGCTATGCGGGCGACGCGGGTGACGCGGTTCGCGGGGATGGCTCAGGTGCTACGGGCGCTACGGCTGCCGCGTCTGGTGCCCACGGCGCCCATGATGCCTACGATGTTCACGATGCCCACGAGGTCCACGGCTCCAAAGCCCATGACGATACTCGCATCGGCAAGGATGGCGTCAACAAGAATCACATCAATAAGGACGTCGTCAATAAGGACGTCGTATCCTCCGGCTCCGGCGGCCATCTGAAGTTCGGCACGCCCCAGCATGTGGGTCGCAAGGGGCGCTCGCTGCTTGCCCGCACGCCGATCTGGGCCCGCGTGCTCGTGGTGTTCCTGATGACGCTGTTCGCCGCGGTCTCCTGCGTGGTGACGCTGTACGCCGCGTCCGCCGCGCGCATGGTGTCGAACGCGCAGAAGGTGCTGACTTCGGCGCAGGGGCTCGCCAACACCGCGCTCGGCTGCGGCAGCGACCAGAGCCTGTCCGAGATGGCCCTCGACCTCGTTGATGCCACGAACAACCTCAACGAGGAGCTGAACGGCCCGCAGTGGGACTTCGTGCGCGACCACACGCGCTATGGCAACGACATCACCGCCGCGCGCGAGATGCTCGCCTCGGTGGATGTGCTCGTCAACGGCCCGTTCACCGATTTGCTCAATCTGGCGGGCCGTCTGCAGGGCTTTTCGATGAAGAACGGCACGGTGGACGTCAGCGCACTCATGGACATGCCGAACATCGTGGCCGACACGCACAAGGACCTGAAGGCGCAGATCGCCCGGCTCGACGCCATCGATACGCCGACCATCGGTCGCGTGGCTTCGATTCTGAGCACCGAGAAGACCGCGCTCAAGACGGTCGATTCGATGCTGACCGAATACGACGACCTGGTCAACCTGCTGCCGCAGCTGCTGGGCCAGAACGAGGAGCGCACGTATCTGGTGCTCGTCCAGAACCCTGCCGAGCTGCGGTCCGCCGGCGGCATGGTCGGCACGATCGCCGCCGTGACCGCCCACAACGGCAAGGTGACAATCGGCGATTTCGCCTCGACCATCAACTGGGACATCCCGGACGAGCCGCTGGACGACACCGTGTATCAGGAGCGCGACGTCTTCGGCCACACCTTCGACGAGTACCCGGCCACGACCACCATCAACCCCGAATTCCAGCGCGTGGCCCAGTACAACAAGTACCTGTGGCTGCACCAAAAGGGCCACGAGAACAAGAACGTGGCGGGCGTGATCGGCCTCGACCCGGTGTTCCTCGAGTCGCTGCTCGACGCCACCGGCGAGGTGACGCTCTCGGACGGCAAGGTGCTCAACGGCGACACCACTGTGCCGTTCATGCTGCACGACCTGTACATCGAGCACCCGAAGTTCGAAGACCAGAACACGTACGTGTCCGAGGCTGCGCACGAGATCATGACCCATGTGCTGGGCAACGCCAACGGTTCCACGCTCTCTGCGCTGCTGAAGTCGGTGCGCGAGACGTCCGCCGGCGGGCACCTCAAGCTGTGGATGGCGAATCAGGCCGAGCAGTACTCGCTGATCTCCACCGGCCTCATCGATGACAAGGCCGGCGGCGAGCTGTCCACCGACGAGACCAAGCCACAGGCCGGCATCTACCTGTCCGAGCTGCAGCAGGGCAAGCAGGACTGGTATCTCAAGACCACCACGACCGTGACCAAGACGTGCGGGGACACGTTCGCGGCCGATAACGCCGCCGCGACCGGCTCGCTCGACAACCGCATCGTCCAGCCGGTGATCGGTACTCAGGTGAGCACGATTCCGGCCGATCAGCTGGGCGAGGAATACACCGTGACGTTCACGATGAAGAACACGATGACCAAGGAGGAGGCCAAGACCTTCCCCGAATTCATCACCGGCGGCACGGACTCCGAGATTCCCGGCGGCCAGCTGTACCGTGTGGTGCTCACCGCGCCCGTGGGCGGTGAAATCACCGTGGTACAGGCCGATGCGGTCAAGTGGGGTGCCAATTACGGCACGCTGTACGACCGCCAGTACCTGTCGTTCGATCAGGACTGGATTGCGCCGGGTGAGGAGCGGACCATCGCCTTCACCGTGCGCGTCAAGAACACCGCCACCCAGCCGCTCGACGTGGTGACCACGCCGGTGGTGAACAAGGACGGCATCGAAACCGGCTCGGACGGCAAGGTGACCGACGAATGCCCGGCCGGTGGCACGGGTTCCGCCGCCGCACAGGCAAACGGCGGGGCCGTGGCTGGCACTGACGGCACGGGTGCCGGAGTCGGCGCCGGTGCGGATGGCGTTGCCGGCGATAGCGCAAACGGCACTGCAAACGGCCAGACCGGTACGCAAACGGATGGTCAGGCCGCGGACGGCGGCACGACGACGAACGGCCAGGCAGGCCAGCTCGGCGGTCAATCGGCCAACGGACAGAACGGCTCGACCACCGGAGGCACCGCTGGCACCACCGTCAAGGATCCGACCGCCGGCCTCAACGCCCTAGACAAGCTCAAGAGCCAACTCTCCTGCCCGGTAGACATCAAATCCCTAGCCGGCGCTGCCTAGCAGTAGCCTTCGTGGCCCCCTCCCTGAGGGGAGCTGTCCGCAAAACGGACTGAGGGGAGTAAATAGGAGAGGAAGCCTCAACCGAGGAAACTCGCATAAATCCCCCAACCACCACAATCCCCAGCAACAACACAACAGGCAAGAGCTAAACGAAAGGTGATGTTTATGACGACCCGTCAGGAACTGCATAAACAGCACCCGCAAGCCACCCATCAGCGCGACGTGAACTACGATCTGCTGCGCGTGGCGGCGATGTGTCTGGTGATCGGCGTGCATGTGGTCAACAACTACATGCCCGTCAAAATGACGCTCACCGGCCCGGCTGAAACCGTGCGGTTCACGTTGTTCGCCCTGTTCATGACGTGCAACCCGCTGTTCATTATGGTCTCCGGCCGTTTCAACCTTACATTCCGCGTGGAGAAGGCTGCGAGGGAGTCTGATTCCGGCCTCAGACCGTACTCCCGCTACTACTACAAGCGATTCGTGTCGCTGATCGCCCCATACCTGCTGTACGCGGGCGGCCTCGGTTTCGTGGCGTATCTGGCGATGGACCATCGTTCGGTGGGCGGTGCGGTGGCCGGCACGCTGTTCGATCTGTTCTCCGGGTACGACGATTCCGTGTACTGGTTCGTGTTCATGCTCGCCGGATTCGTGCTGGCCACGCCGTTCCTCGCTCCGATGATGCAACGCATCGGCCGCACCGGCGCATGGCTACTCATCGGGCTCGCCTCCGCGGTGGCAGCCGCCGAGCAGATCTGCGCGCTCGCCGGCTACCCGCTCACGTTCCTGAGTTCGTTCCCGTGGCGCGGACTGCTGTTCTACTATCTGCTGGGATACGTGCTCGAATACTATCCGCCGAGCAAGCGAGCCCGTCACGCGCTGTACGCGATCGCCCCGTTCGCCCTCGCATGGACGGTCGCCACGCCGACGCTGTTCCCCGGCCACCCCGCCCAAGTCAACCGCACGCTCACCGTGGCCTATGCCGTGGTGGTCGCCGCTGTGTTCCTGTTCTTCCGCTACGACGTGCACATCCGTTCGGAACGCGCCCGCAAGGCCATCATCTGGCTCGCCGGCTACTCCTACACCATTTATCTGGTTCACTCGCCGCTCTCGAAGGTGGCGATCGGCCGTTTCCTGCCCACGCCCACCAACGGCCTCCAATACGCCGGCGTGAGCGTCCTCATGTTCCTCGCCACGCTGCTGGCTGCCCTCCTCTTCGCCCTTATCGCCGACAACCTGCTCCTCAAGCCCATCCAACGCCTGTTGCGGCGGGTGCGGGTGTAGTAAGGCGTCCGAATGGACGAGGCAACCGTGCTGAATGTGTGGAAAGCCAGCGCAATATTCACACAGCAATCTCCAGACAGTGGTAAGCCTCCCATGTAAGCCTCACACGGTGGACATGCACGAATGTTCATGTTTTGGGCAGAGTGGCATGTACGAGCCGATGCATTATAAGGGCCATCGCTTAGAGTGGATTGACAGAAGAAGCAGTTGAGCGTCCAGCTCTGCCTAGGGGGATAGTATGTCCAAGCCGTTCAAGCTTGTCGCCGCCGTCTCGGCGGTCGCACTGTCGTTCGTATTCGTTACGCCGGCATTTGCGGATACATTGGTCGACACCAATCTTGACAACGTCCAGTCGTCGCGTAGCACGTTGCAATCCCAGCAGATCGCCGACGATGACGATGTGAATGCCATGCCCGGCAATCCGGAATCCGAACTCCCGAGCAAGGTCGCGAACAGCATCCCCGACAATGCCACTGTGGTCTCCGAAAACCATGCCATTACGTCCAATGGCAAGCTGAAGGATCTTGAAACGGGCAAGACCGTCACCGATCCTGAACTGGTGGGCACCAAGGACACCCAACCGGACCCACTGGCCAAGACGGACGGCGCATCGTTCGTACCTGTCCAAGCCAACGCAGTGAAGGAAAAGGTCAAGCAACGCGACGAGGAGACCCGCAGTGGTGAGTCTTCGTCGGCGCGCACGATAGCGCTCGGCGGCAACGAATACGGCGCGCATTGGGGCACATACAATGGTGCGCCGGCCTTCTTCGACGCAGGAAACAATGTGTTCGCCAGCAACGCCAAAGGCGTCATCGACGTGTCCGAATGGCAGCACACCATCGATTGGGAGGCAGCCAAGGCAGCCGGCGTGGAAGGCGCCATCATCCGTCTGAGCTACGGCTGGGGTAATGGCTTCGATAAGCAGGCCTTGCGAAACATCAGCGAATGCAAGCGTCTCGGCATCCCCTTCGGTGTGTATCTGTACTCATACGCCTATGATGCCGGCGGCGCAGCCGGCGAAGGTCAGGGCACGGTCGATCTTCTCCGCCAGGCCGGGGTAAGCCCGAGCGACCTTGCCTACCCGGTGTATTACGACCTCGAGCAGTGGTCGTGGACCGGTCATGTGCCGCCTACCGATCCCGCAGTGTACGACGATATCGTCAATGCATGGTATGCACAGCTGCGTAGCGCCGGATACACCAACCTGTCCGTGTATTCATACACAACGTACCTGAACGGTCCGTTGAACAGCGGCAACATCCACGCGAAGACCCGTTGGGTCGCCCAGTACTCCGGCTACATGAGCTACACCGACTGGCCCGCGGCCGACCGTGGCTGGCAGTACACGGCTGGCGGAACGGTCAACGGCATCGAGGGCACGGTTGATTTGAACGCGTTCGGCACGGGAACCACGGGCACGAACAACGGCGTCAGCGGCAAGTGGGTTGAGAAGAACGGGCAGAAGTACTGGTACGAGAACGGTGCCATGGTCCGTTCCAAGGAGATTTACGATCCTGAAAGTGGTGCTTGGTATTGGCTGGATGCCGACGGCACCATGGCCCGCAATAAAGATGTCTACATGAAGTCCGGCGAAAAGTGGGTTCGCTATGACGCCGACGGCCATATGATCAAGGGCGAGGACTACCGCTATGGCGGCTGGTACTACTTCGACCCGATCACCGGCGCAATGGCCAAGGGCATGCGCTATGTGAGGTCCAATGGCGGCAAGTGGGTGTACTACGACTGGGCCACCGGCCAGATGCACCACGGCGAGACCTACGTCAACTACGACAAGGAGCACACCGGCTGGTATCTGTTCGATTCCGTGACCGGCGCCATGTTCCATGGTTTCACGTACTTCGCCAATGGTGATAAGTGGGTCTACTACGATCAGGTCACCGGAATCATGGCCAAGGGCTATGTGAAGGTGAACGGTGCTTGGTATTACTTCGATAAGAACACCGGCAAGATGGCCCACGGCGTCGCTTGGGTTGCCGATCAGAACGCGTGGATCTACTTCGACCCGGTTACCGGCCGCCACAATGGTGCCGGCGAGTATCAGAATTGGAAGTCTGCTTCCAGCGGCAACCACCCGAAGCTGTCGAATTACTCCAACATCAACCTTCAGGTGCGTCTCAAGGATCAGGTGGTGCTGGTCCGTAGCGGTGACAAGGTGATCTACGCAATGACCGCATCGACCGGCCAGAACGGCAAGACACCGAAGGGTGATTTCAAGACCGGCACGCGTGGCCAGTCCTATTACGACCAGTCCGCCAAGCAGGGTGGTAAGTACTGGGTGCAGTTCAAGGGCGATTATCGCTTCCAGACCGTGCCGACGGATGCCAACGGTAATTACATTGAATCCGAAGCCCGGAATCTCGGCACCGCAGTCACCAACGGGTCGATTTTCCTCACGGTGCCGGATGCCCAGTGGCTGTTTGAGCAGCTGCCGGACAACACCCCGGTGCATATTGCGTGAGTCAAGACGATGTAGGGGTCTGGTCCTAACCTCTTGACCGTGAGTCAGTTCCTCAGTAACGAAAGCGAATCCCGAATGAGCATCTCAACACCGCGTATCGCGTTTGTGATTCCTTGCTATAACGAGGAAGAGGCGCTTCATGTGACGGCCGGGGTACTGCGCAAGAAGGTGGAGACGCTATCGGCTGCGCACGCTATCAGCGCGGAAAGCTCAATCATTTTCGTGGATGACGGTTCGGCGGATGCCACATGGAATGAGATCGAGCAGCTACATCAAGAGGCGCCTGAGCTCTTCCACGGCGTCAAGCTGGCCCATAATCGCGGCCATCAGAATGCCCTGTTCGGCGGGCTGATGCATGCGTTGGACATTGGCGTGGACGCCGCGATCTCCATGGACGCCGATCTTCAGGATGATCCGAATGCGGCAGACGAGATGATCGAACGGTTCCGCAATGGCGCCGAAATCGTCTACGGCGTGCGCGACAGCCGTGAGACGGATACGGCGTTCAAGCGCAACACCGCCCATGCCTTCTACTCCGTGATGCGCTGGATGGGCACGGAGACGATTCCCGATCACGCCGATTACCGATTGATGGGCGCCAACGCACTGAGGGCGCTCGCCGAATACGGCGAGACGAATCTGTTCCTGCGTGGTATTGTGCCGTCGCTCGGTTTCCGGACCGACAAGGTCTACTACCAGCGCGGCGTCCGCGTCGCCGGCGAGTCGAAGTACCCGCTGAAGAAGATGATTTCCTTCGCCATTGAAGGCATCACCTCGTTCTCGGTGAAGCCGTTGTCGATGATTACTGGCTTGGGTGTGCTCTCAGTAGTTGTGGGCATCATCATGCTGATTTATACGCTGGCATCGGTCTTCTCCGGTCACGCCGTTGCAGGCTGGGGATCGATGATGTGTTCGTTGTGGCTGCTCGGCGGCATGATTCTGGTATCGCTCGGCATCGTCGGCGAATACATCGGCAAGATCTATATGGAAGTAAAGCGTCGCCCGCGCTTCATTGTCGAAAAGACGGTCTGATTGTTGTGCTGATGGGTGCATAGGCATCTGGGCGGCTATGCGTGATGAGCATGGCATGAATGCTTTGGCTTGCTCTGTCTATGCTGCATGTTGAGGGGATGAATGTATGAAAAAGATGTTGTCCGTGTGCATGAGCGTCATGCTTGTCGTCGCTCTTTCGGCGCAGGTGATGCCGGCAGCAGCTGTTGAAGTCAATCCATCGAATCCCGTTGAATCGCAACAGTCGTCTGCGCAATCATCTGTGCGTCAGCAGGGTCATGCATCGGAGCCCGTCACGCCCGAACAGGCGCCGCAATCCGTGCAATCCACGCCGTCTGAGGAGTCCACGACGCTCACTCAATCAAATGGTGATGCTGCCAACGGATGGGTGAAGCGTAACGGGCAATCGTACTGGTATGACCATGGTGTAATGGCCCGCTCCAAGGAAGTCTATGATCCGGGGAGCGACGCATGGTATTGGTTTGACGCAGACGGGACTATGGCCCATAACAAGGACGTCTACCTGCCCTCGGGGCATAAGTGGGTCCGATACGATGATTCTGGCCACATGGTCAAGGGCGAGGACCATCGGTACGGCAGCTGGTACTACTTCGATCCCGTCACCGGGGCCATGCAGTATGGTTTCGTCTATCTGCCTTCGCGCAAGTGGGTGTACTACAACACCGTGACCGGCCGCATGCAGTATGGCGAACAGCATATTGATGGCGGCTGGTATTACCTCGATCCCGTCACCGGAGCCGTGCATTATGGATGGCAATATCTCCAGCGGGGTAATAAATGGGTGGCGTATGACTGGCCGAGTGGACGCATGCTGTATGGCGATCAGACCATAACGGGGCGTTCCTATTATTTCGATTCTGGTACAGGGGCGTTTGACGCATCCCGTTCTGCTGACCCACTGCCGTCACGGGTTGTGCCTTCCACGGCTTCGTCGTTCGGCCAGAAATTACGTGCCGGTACATACCATTCCGTGAGGATTCTTGGCGATAGTCTGGCTGCCGGCGTAGGCGCACAGCCGGATTATTGGACCACCAACACGCCGTTGTTCTCTTATGAGAACGTGCAATATTACGAACCGGCACATGAGATCGACTCCGCATTCAACAAGCTGCGGTCCCTCCTGACACGGTCCCAAGTCACAATGTTCAATGCCAGTGTGCCGGGCAAGGGCAGCATGAAGGCATATCTCAGTCTTGGGCAGGAGACCCTTGGCAACGAGGATGCCGCCATTGTGATGCTTGGCACCAATGATCGTCTGGTCTCCACGTTGCCGGAGTTCCAAGCCAATGCGGAAGCGTACCTGCAATCCGTCGCCGATCGCTACCACGGCAATATCGTTGTCATTGCCGGTCCGCCGGTTGCGGATGAACATGAGATGTTCACTATGGCGGAGGTCAATGCGTCGCTGCGTGACATCTGTGCCCGGCATGGCTGGCAGTTTGCCTCCATGTATGAGGCGTTCAACCAGATGAGCGTCGCCTATGGCGTCCCGGTGGAGGGTCTGATGCAGGATGGCGTCCATCCGAACCATCTTGGTCAGGAAGCCATGTGGGACGCATTGCGTCAGATGTTGGGGCTGTGATGCCTTGCCGTAAGCGAGCCGACGGAATAGTGTTCGTCGGCTCGCATCCTTACACTGTCTCAAGTGACGCAGACTCGAATTCGCTTCTTTGATATCGCTCGTGGCATTGCCATCCTGTGTGTGATTCTGTCCCACAGTGTGCTGATGGCTGGCACGGTTGCACCAATGCATACCCTGTCCCACACGATTTACGCCGCATGTTTTTCGTTCCACATGCCCTTGTTCTTCATCCTGTCCGGGTATTTCATGCATCCGGAGCGGAAATTCCGGTGGGGCAAGGAGCTGCGAGAATTGGTGGGAACCTATGCGGTGACCGCGTGCCTGGTACTGGTCGGCATCGGCATTGCAGCCAAAGGTCTGCGTGTGAGTGTGCGGGAAGCGTTGAAGATCTGGGGGTCTGCTGCCATTTATGCGGCCGGTGATGTATCTCAGCGTGCTCTGTGGCCGCAAACCGCCCGCATTGGTGCTATCTGGTTCCTGCTGGCGCTATTCTGGGCGCATCTTCTGCTGCATATCTTTGCCAAACTGCCGTATACGCCGGTATGGGTGGTGGTTTCGTTTGTCATCGGCTATGCGTCCGCGCGTTGGATCTGGCTTCCGTGGGATATTCAGTCCGGTATGTGCACGTTGGCTTTCGTATATGTCGGTTACCTGATGAAGCAGCATGACATATTGTCCTGGCTGAAAAAGTATCCGGTGGTTTGGGCTGTGATGGCTGTGGTCTGGATTGCGGACATTGCGGTGTTCTCCGGATTCAGCCTTGCCCTCAATGAGTATGGTAAAACACCAGTACTGGCCGCGGTGGGCGGCATTGCCGGAACGGTCTGTATGATTGGCGTTTCCATGCTGGTGGACCGTATACCGCAGCCGCAGGTTGGTGGGGCGTTGGCATGGGTCGGTCAGACCTCACTCGCCTTGCTTTGCGCCCATCTCATCGAGGATGATGTGCTGCCATGGGCGCTGTTCCTCACGAAGATTCAGACAGTAATGCCTCACATGCCCTTGTGGGTTGTGCTTTTTGCCGTTCGTCTGCCACTGGACTTCTTCCTTGCCTGGTGTCTGTCTAAGCTGCCCTATGTGAACCTCTGGTTCTACCCGATGAAGGCCAAGCAGAACGCATTGAAGAACGCTTCTCGAATCGCGTGAGCAACCGAGTGATGCCGGTAAGCGACATCTGTGCTCCGTACGCGGCCATGGGAATCAGCATGAGATAGAAGGGCAGGGTGTATATGCCTTTGGCCTCCCATACCACGTAGCACAGGAATCCGCCGATGAATGCGATGGACAACAGCGACCGGGAATAGACGTCGGCTGCATCAACGAGGTTGCGGCGGTCGACGAATAAGCCGTGAATCAACGCCAACAAGCCTACGAAGCCTAACAGATACATAGCGCTCATGCCGATGTTCTGATAGGCCAGTACCAGATCGTTGTGCGGGGTGAGCACTACGCCGGCGATTCCCGAGAAGCTATGGCTGGAATGCCCCATCTGGGAATACAGAGAGGTCATGAACGTGGGTTCGCTCCATTCCGAGGTGAGCTTGGCCGTGAAGAACTCCACTCCACTGACAGGGGACGCTGCGAATTCGGATAGACTGTCCTGGATGGTCTTTCGCGCCGCATCAAGCTGAATCTGGTAGTTGCCGTTTGAAGTAGTCCATGTGTTGACGGCATCCGGCCCCCACCACCCGGGAACGGCACCTTTGGGGTGGCCTAGTCCGATGGCGATCCATGAAAGCATGGGCATTGTCTTATCGAATGATTGCCCTGACCAGGATTCAAGGAAGCGCACGGGCAATCCTGAAATGGTTTTGGCCAGCCAGGCCAATGGGAAAGCCGCGATGATCTGCCAGTAGCGTGAACCACTGCGCAATGCGGCAAGAATAATGGCGATGATGGCCGCCAGCAGCACAATGATGTACGTCGTCTTGAACAGCATACCCACGCCAAACACCACGAAGGCGGTTATCAGTAATGCCGCACTGCCGGCGGTTGTGCGGGCGGACAACGATTTGCGCAACAGCAGTGCTCCGATGAGCATGAAGCCGAGACCGATGATGTTCGTATACACGAAAGCGCAGTACATCAGCAGTGGCATGCAGGTGCAGCAGAGCGCCGTGAACGCGGCATGACCGGTTTTGTCCAATCCGATGGACGTGCCGAACCGCCAAAGCACAGCGGTAATAGCGATGATCATCAATGCGTTGATGAGCTGAAAGGCGATGACGTTGCCGATGCCGAAGATGGCGAATACCCCAATGAACCACAGCAGAGGCCCACTTTGGAAGGGATACCACGAGAAGTAGGCATATGGTGCCGGCAAGGCTGTGCAGCCTGCTGGCATGTTGCCCGGTAGGCAATAGGTTGGGTCAAACTTTTCCGGATGATGCTGAAGCACCGATGCCGCGGCATCCATGAGACTGCTTGAATCCGGATACCGATAGTCGGTCAGAGACAACGCGAAAATCCACCCGAACTGCACGATGGTGACGAATGCGAGCAAAAACAACAGTGTTCCACGTTCGGGCATACGTGCGAGCAGCGACGTAATGACCAGCATCAATGCCATGAATATGATCAGGCCGGCGAGAAAAGCGGCCGAAGGCGCTCCCATGTTGAAATTCATCGCCTCGGTGATGGAATCCGGCCCCGGATGCGATGTTCGAGAGATGAACGTCGGTGTGAACAGCAGCGAGAGGAGCAGCAGCAGGAATACGATCGCGCATTGTCCGGCAATCGCCAGAATCTCAAGCCATGCTGAAAGATGAGCGGACCAGTGCGATGCTTTGGTATGAACTTCATCATCAGAATGCTGATGCGTCATGAATCCCTCTCCAAGCTGATTCAGGGTCGTGCAGTTAGGCCCCACCTACCTTGCCTACATTACAGTAATGCCTGCCTTCCGCTGTGGAGAGGCAGGCATTACTAATGAACGGCGCTGGCCGATTCTACTGGTTTGAATCAGCCGCGTCCGGTAATCTTGTCGAACTCGTGCCAATCCTTCCATTCCGGCACCCATGTCTTGCCATGCGCCATGGCGCCGGTTTGCGGGTCGAAGTAGTACCATGCATCGTCCTGACGCTGCAGGCCCTTGACCATGACGCCGGTCTTGCGGTCGTAGCGTACCCACTTGTTTCCGACCGAAAGGTAGATGTCGCCGTGGAACATGGCGCCTGTCCGCATGGCGAACAGGTACCAGCCTGTCTTGTGCACGCCGTCGTTGATGTACTGCTCGCCGTAGTGCATGGCCCCGCCGTTCTGCGGATCGTAGTACACCCACTTGTCCGCGTTGGCGATGTACTGCAATCCGGTGCGCATAGCGCCAGTGCCGTAGTCGAACAAGTGCCATCCGTAATAACCGGGATCCGTGATGAACGCCTCGCCATGGACCATTTGGCCGGTATTGCGGTCGTAGTAGACGGTCTTGGTGTAGGTCTTGCCAGTCGCCGGCTTGGACGGTTTGTAGTTGCCGGTTCCATCGTCGGCCGGATCGTCTGCCGGAGTCTTGGACGGAATCGTCATGATGCCCTTGCGCATGGCTCCGGTCGCAGGGTCGAAGTAATACCAGCCGCCATAGCGGAAGTCTTCGCCCTTGACCATGTGCCCGGCGGAATCGTAGCGGACCCACTTCGCTGCTGTGGCGATGTACACGTCCTTGTCATGAGCCATCGTGCCATTGGCATCGATCCAGTACCAGGCATTGGAAGTGGGGTCGTACACTTCCTTGGAGACGGCGCGGATGCCGTCGTCGTACCAGTACTTTTCGCCGTCTTCGGTGACCCAGCCCTTGACTCCCGGCTTGTATTGACCATAGCCGAGTTGTTCACGCAGGTTCCAGATCACATTTTTGGCGTTCGGATTGGTGACTGTGAACACACTGCCGTGACGGTTGGGAATGATGTTGCCGTTGACGTCCACCGTGGTGATGCGTTGGGGGGTGCTCCAGTTGGCGGAGAGCCTGTTCGACTGCATGACGAATACGCCAGCCGTGCCGTCGTAGTTATGAGGCGGCCAATCCTTGAGCTTGTCCACATAGTAGTAGTATGAGCCCTTGTATTTGGCCAGATATGGTCCCTCGTAGCCGGTCACCACGTCTTTGTTGACCACGGTCCATGCGCTCGGGTCCTGAACGTCTTTCAGGTTCTGGATGGAGAAGATCTGGTTGGTGACGCCCTCTTTCTTGATACTGAGGTAGTAGCGTCCGTTCTCCTTATATATGGAGGGATCCAACCAGTCGTTGGCCTTGATGGGCAGGTTGATTGGTTCAAGGTCGCCGTAGGTGAGGTTCGGCTGTTTGCCGGGGTCCACGGCAGGGTCGGCACCTGGTTCCAGGTTCTTGACCTTCACGATGTAAGGTGACATCTGGTCTTTCTGCGGGTGCCCGTGCTTGGACCCGAAGTATCCGAGTGTGGTGACCACATACACGTCGCCGTTGTCGTCGACGAAGCCGTCAGTGCCCGCGGTGTCGTATTGGCCGCCTGTGAGCTTGCTCGCGCCTGCGGGCATGACGGTGGGCGCGAGATTCGTGGCGCTGCCGCTGTTCGGGTAGCTCCAATGCACGAGATCCTTGGATGAGCCGAACATGGGCGTATACCGCCAGCCGATGCCGGCCTGCTTTTGCACGAAGCCTGAGAGCATCCAGAATGTGCCGTTGCGGTAGAACAGGCCGGGATCGTGCAGTGCATGTACGTAGCTCGGGACGCCGGCGACGGTGTCGTCGCCGTGGCCTACGGCCTGATAGGCGGTGGAGAGCTTCTGGAAGTCCTTGCCGTTGTACGACATGTATACCGTGTCGGACAGGTCCTCATCGCTGTTCCAGAACGCCGCCAGCATGATGTCCGGATATACGGTCGCTTGAGCTGTGGGGGCAAAAATCCCCATGACGAACAGCAGCACGGTTATTGCGACAGCTGGTATGGGCAGCCGCCGGTAAGCGTGTGTATGCATAATCCCCTCTTCTGCAAATGCTTAGACGGGTAACAGCATAATACAAGCGAACGTCCGGGAAAGAGAAACAATAGGCGGAGTGCCAAAGAATAGATTGTGCTGCACTCAGAGCAGGCGGATACGCTGCAAGATGTTGTGAGCCCGCCGGAAGAAGCTCCTCCGGCGGGCTCACAACACCGCGATGTCCCGATGCAACACTTTATGCGAATAAAGTATTACTGAAAGTAGGTGCACAATTTGTGTCCACACAAACTCCACGCCTACCGAAAGAGGATAGCGTCATTTGCTGACATTGTCGAATCGGGGGGGCGAAACGCCGAAGCGGTTGAAGAGCGATGGGCAGTGAAGGCGTGTCATAAGTGTTTTCTATGGAAAGCTGTAACGAAGGCTTAACATATGCTGAGAATTACATCAGTGTAATTACGTCGTTTGCTGTAGCTTTTGAAGCTTTTTATGCTTGGAATATCAACGATGATTGAGGATATCCACAGTTGTCCACAATTCCGTCTGAGCGGTTGATAAGTCGGTTGATAGGCAAGAGCGTGGGTAATATTGAGCTGACTACCTGCTTACTCTAGGCAGATTTAGATTTGACAATGTCTAGGGGTGAGAGGTAGAAATAAGGCGCTATTGCTGTTTTCGTGGGTGGTTGTTTGCCGGTGAGGCGTTGAACCGGTAAGAGAAGAGCGCTTTTTGGTTAGGATGTTCATCGACCAAGAAAAACACAACCGAAAAGCGCCTGATGAACAGCATATTCAAACAGCTCCTCAACGTCAAAGGCATGGTCGTCGAGAACGTCTGCATCGTCGATGGTCCCATGCGCCCCGAACCCGTGCTCGAGGTGCGGGTGCGTCCGCGTGCGGGCATGCTCAGGTGCTCGAGGTGCGGGCGGAAGCGTCGTGGCTATGACCGTGGCGGCGGCGTGCGCCGATGGCGCCATCAGGATTTCGGATGCTGGCGGGTCGAACTGGTCGCCATGATGCCCAGGGTGGACTGCCCGAAGTGCGGCGTGGTGGTCGCGTCCGTGCCGTGGGCGGAGCCGGGAAGCCGGTTCACGCGGGACTTCGAGGCGGAGTGCGCGTGGCTGATGACCGTCGCCAACCAGAAGACCGTGAGCGGG
>NZ_MWWW01000010.1 GCF_002259745.1 Bifidobacterium myosotis
ACTCGAGGCGTTCAACAACAGGATCAAGGTCACCATCCGCATGGCCTACGGCTTCCACCACGTGGACAACCTCATCGCCCTGATCATGCTCCGATGCGGCGGCCTCGACATCCGACTACCAAAGCCCACAACCTAACCCACGAAAACAGCACAAGCCTCCTTTTTCTTACTGCAATGAGGCAATGAATGTTGGATGGATTATCGCTCGATCAGTGTTGATCAGCATTTAATTATGAAGGTGTTCCATACGAAGCGATCCGCGTGGAACGGTCCGTGCCCGGAGCATGGCTCACGCCGGGATTGCCGTAAACGGTGAAGAGACCGGAGCGTCATTGCCCCGGTGTGAGCCAGCCCCAGAACGGGAGGAAAGGAAGGGGCGTGCGGTCTGGCGACCACACGGAGGGGGAGCGACTACTTGCCAGCTTCGGCGAGGTAGTCGGGCATCTCGGCCGGGTACTCCGGCCAGGCGCCGGCCTGGGTGCACACGAAGGCGGCGGTGTTGACGGCCTTGCGGTGCGCGTCGGCAAGCGAGTCGCCCAGCAGCGTGCGGGCGGTGAAGGTGCCGGAGAAGGAGTCGCCGGCACCCACGGTGTCCACGACCTCGACGTGCGGGGTGTCCAGTGTGGAGGACTCGCCCTTGCGGGAGATGATGGTGGAGTAGGCGGAACCGGCGGTCAGGATCACGTAGTCGAGGTTGAACTCGTCCAGGAACCAGCGGGAGGCGTCCTCGCCGGAGGTGCCGCGGATGTCGAACATGTCGCGCAGCAGGAGCAGCTCCTCGTCATTGATCTTGAAGACGGTGGCGTAGCCGAGCAGCTCCTCGATGAGTTCCTTGGAGTAGTGGTCGCCGCGCAGGTTGATGTCGAAGAACTTCATCGCGCCCGGCTTGGTGTGCTTGAGCAGCTCGGTGATGGTGGCGTGCGTTTCGGGGGAGCGCAGGGCCAGAGTGCCGTAGCACACGGCGTCGGCCTTGGAGACCACGTCGATGAGCTGACGGGTGTACAGGATGTGATCCCAGGCCACGCCCTTGACGATGGTGTACTCCGGGATGCCGTTCTTCAGGGACACCTCGACGGTGGAGGTCGGCCAGGCGTTGCGCTGGATGACGGTGTTGATACCGGCTTCGTCGGCCTTGGCGACCAGTTCGTCGCCGAGCTCATCCTCGCCGACCGCGCTGATGGCCCAGCCCTCGGCACCGTTCTTCATCGCGTGGTAGGCGAAGTTGACGGGTGCGCCGCCGGCGCGCTTGCCTCCCGGTAGCATATCCCACAGCAGTTCGCCGAGGCTCAGGACGATCGGGTTAGACATGGTTGGTTCCTTTCCTTGTTTGGTTGTTGTTGTTCTTCCGAAGGGAAAACTGGGGAAATTTTGGTTGTTGCGGCGATGACCGCGCGGTTCCGTGGACTACGAGACGTCGAAGAACATCGACGGGCGTTCCAGGAATTGGGTGACCGCCACGGCCGCGGCGCCGGAGACCGCCGCATCCGCGGACAGTGTGGACAGCGTGATGGAGGTCGTGTCGTTGATTTCGGGGATGGATCGTTCGTCCACCGTGCGACGCACCTCGTCGAGCAGCAGCGGGCCGGCTTCGGCCACGATGTCGCCGATGATGATGTTGCGGGGATTGAATCCGTTGAAGATGGTGAGGCATCCGTAGCCCACGTAGCGGCCGATCCGGCGCACCGTGTCGCGTGCGCGTTCGTCGCCTTCGCGGGCCTTGACGAACAGGGCTCGCGCGGCATCGGCGTGGGTCATGTCCGCGGCGCCCCGGACCACGTCGCCGTCATCGATGAGCATGTCGTGGATGGCGGGGGTGGAGCAGTAGCGTTCGAGGCAGCCCACGTTGCCGCAGTCGCACGGGCGCCCGTTGACGTCGATGGAGATGTGTCCGATTTCGGTGGCCGCGCCGAGGAATCCGTTGATGAGACGGCCGTTCTCGATGACGCCCAGTCCCACGCCTTCGCCGATGAGGTAGTAGGCGAGATTCTCCTCGGTGTGCACCGCCGGATCGAACAGGTAGTGGGCCAGTGCGCCGGACCGGGCGTCCTGCTCGATGAACACGGGCACGCGGAAGGCGGAGGAGAACTCGTCGATGAAGTTGATCTTGCGCCATCCCTGCATGCCGGAGACCACGGCGGTGCGGCCCTCGTTGCGCAGATAGGGGCCGGGGACGGCCATGCCGACGGCGACGATGGACGGGTCGTCGGCCAGCAGCTCGGACACGCGCCGGTGGATGATGGCGACGGTGTCGTCGATGGTGTCGTCGTAGACGGTGGGCAGATTCTCAAGGCCGAGCGCATTGCCGCATAGGTCGAACACGCCGATCTGGACCAGGGAGCGCGCGAACTTGATGCCGATGATGTGGAAGCGGGTGGTGTCGAGTTTAAGGCCGATGGAACGGCGGTTCTTGGAACCCTCGATATCGCCGGTCTCCTCGATGACGCCGGCCTCGATGAGGCGGGCGGTGATCTTGGTGATGGCGGCGGGGGTGAGGTCCAGCGCCTTGGCGATCTGGGCCCTGGAGCTGATGCCGTTGTGGTACAGGTGCTGAAGGATGCGGGAACGGTTCGATTCGGAGACGCTGGCTCGGGATGCGACTGGTGTGGCGTCGTTTGCCATGGTCATGTCACTGCCCTCCTTGCCGTGCGTCGTCGCGAGTGGTTCGCACTCATCATTGAATCTAAACTTGGTTAAGATATTAACGCGGTTAACGAATTAACGCAATCAAGGAATCGGTCCGGCGTGTCGCGCGCGGGGGTATGAGGGGGGGGGGTGACGGCGTGCATGGGCCGTATTTCATATTCGTTGATATCCATTGACTCGCTGTACGGGATGTACCTTGCGTGTCGGCGGGTGTGGGTGTCGTGATGGTCCATCGACTCGCTGTGTGGGGGGTGTGTACCCCCTCGCGCGACTTGCTGCGCAGGGGAGTGTGGGCGCCGTCTCGAGGCCGGCCGCCGTGCGAAACCTCGGTCCGTTGTGCGCGGGGGCATGTGGTTGGCGCAGGGGCCTAAAAGGCCGGACTGCGGGCATGCAAGGTGTGTCGGCGGAGTGCCGCGGGCCGGCGAAAGCCGCGTTTGGTCGTCGGCGCGTCGTTGGTGGCATCGGGCCATTGATACAGCGGTGCACCATATGTTTCGCTTGTATTACCGTTAGATGTTAAGAATGTTGACAAATAAGTCAATTTCGCAGATTTAAGCGAAATGTCACCGTTTACACGGAAAATTTGGCACGAGGACACGCGGTTAATGCAAAGTTAGTTGACATTAACGATTGCTCGCCGTAACCTAAACGTAGTTGCCGTGCAGAAAGGCAACGAACCAAGCTCAAAGAGGAGTAGGAACATGGTAGTCAATAAGCGACTGATGGCCGGTCTGGCCGCGGTGGCCGCTCTGTCTATGGGACTCGCCGGTTGCGGTTCCACGAACAATGACACGGCTGGCACGGACACATCCTCCGACAACGGCGGTGTGGTGAACATCACCTACATGCACCGTCTGCCGGATTCCGAGGGCATGACCCTGGTCAAGGACATCGTGGCCAAGTGGAACAAGGAGCACCCGAACATTCAGGTCACTGCGACCAAGTTCGACGGCAAGGCCTCCGAAATGATCAAGAAGCTTGAGACGGACGTCAAGTCCGGCGAGGCCCCGGATCTCGCCCAGGTCGGTTACGCCGAGCTGCCCGAGGTCTACACCAAGGGCATGCTGCAGGACGTCACCCAGTACGCCGACCAGTACAAGGACCACTACGCCGCCGGTCCGTACAGCCTGGCTCAGGTGGGTGGCAAGACCTACGGCCTGCCGCAGGACACCGGCCCGTTGGTCTACTTCTACAACAAGGCCGAGTTCGATAAGCTCGGCATCACCGAGGTCCCGCAGACGGAGGCCGACTTCATCGAAGCCGCCAAGAAGGCCGCCGCGGCTGGCAAGTACATCATGTCCTACCAGCCCGATGAGGCCGGCAACATGCTTTCCGGTCTGGCCGGCGCCTCCGGCGGTTGGTACCAGGTCAAGAACGACGCCTGGGTCGTCAACACCGAGACCGATGGCTCCAAGGCCGTGGCCGACTTCTACCAGCAGCTGCTCGACGCCAAGGCCGTGACCACCAACCCGCGTTGGGATCCGTCCTTCGACGCTTCCATCAAGAATGGCCAGCTGATCGGCACCGTGGCCGCCGCTTGGGAGGCCCCGCTGTTCATCACCTCCTCCGGTGGCACCGGCGCCGGTGAATGGCAGGTCGCCCAGCTTGGCGACTGGTTCGGCAACGCCGGCAAGTCCGGCCCCGACGGTGGCTCCGCCGTGGCCGTGCTGAAGAGCTCGAAGCATCCGAAGGAAGCCATGGAGTTCCTCGACTGGTTCAACACCCAGGTGCCTGACCTCGTCTCCCAGGGTCTGGTTCCGGCCGCCACCACCGAGGACGCCAAGACCCCGTCCGATTGGTCCGACTTCTTCAGCAAGCAGGACATCATGAAGGAGTTCAAGGACGCCAACGCCAACATGGGCGAGCTCACCTACATGCCTGGCTTCTCCGCCGTCGTGGCCAAGATGAACGAGACCGCAGCCAAGGCCTCCGATGGCTCCGGCAAGGTCGCGGACGTCTTCTCCGAGGCGCAGACCACATCCGTGGATACGCTCAAGAACCTCAACCTGTCCGTCGCCAACTAACGATTAGGACCCCGGTCCCTGGCCGGGGAAACGGCTGATCGTTTCCATTACCGAAAGGCCGGAGTGCAGTGCTCCGGCCTTTCTTTATGCAGGACGGCCCATCCGGATCGGGGCCGTCCATCCATCCGCTATTCTGTTCTGTTCTTCCGAAAGACAGGTCTGTTATGACTGCAACAACGCAATCGGCGAAGACGGGGGTCGCCAAGCGTGCCGCAAAGCCGAAGCGGTCGGATGCCGCCAAGCGTGAGAACCGCACCGGCTGGGCCTTCATGGCACCTTTCGGCATCCTGTTCGCCCTGGTCTTCATCCTGCCCATCATCTGGGCCATCTATTCCAGCTTCTTCCGCCAAGTGACTGTCGGCGGCGGCGCCTACGGCGGCGGCGAGCTGGTCAACAAGTTCGTCGGCCTCCAGAACTTCCAGTACGTGGTCACATCCGCCAACTTCTGGGCCGGTGTCGGCAGGGTCGTGCTTTACACCTTGGTTCAGGTGCCGGTCATGATCATCGGCGCGCTGGTTCTGGCCATGCTCATCGACTCCTACATCGTCAAGCACATCACCGCATTCCGACTGGGCTACTTCCTGCCGTACGCCATCCCCGGCGTGGTGGCATCCATCATCTGGGTCTTCCTGTACAACGGCCAGATTTCGCCGCTGGTCAAGATGCTCGCGGCGATCGGCATCAAGGTTGACTTCTTCGCCGACAATATCGTGCTGGGTTCCATGGCCAACATCACCACCTGGACGTTCACCGGCTACAACATGCTCATCTTCCTGGCCGCGTTGCAGGCCATCCCGCATGATTTGTACGAGGCCGCCCGCATCGACGGCGCCAACGGCTTCCAGATCGCCATAAGGATCAAGCTGCCGAACGTGCGCGCCGCCGCCCTGCTTGCCATGCTGCTGTCCATCGTCGGCACCATCCAGCTGTTCAACGAGCCTCAGGTCATGGCCATCTCCGACCCGAGCATCTCCAAGTCGTACACGCCTATGATGATGGCCCTCAACACCTCGCAGGGCACGTTGACGCCGGGTGGCGACGGACCCGCCTCCGCGGTGGCCATCGTCATGGCGCTGATCGCAGGCGTGCTCGCCGTGGTGTACACGTTGGTTGAAAGGAAGGTGAATGCGGAATGAGCGCCGTAGAAGCAACCGATAAGGAAGCACGCGCCGCAGCGCGCGCCCGCAAGAAGGCCGACAAGATCCGCGACAAGCACGCCAACGACCTGCCTCGTTCGATGCAGCCGTCCGCGCTGGTCAAGACAGTCACGATCGTCGTGCTCGTGCTGGCCCTGATCTACTTCCTGTTCCCGATCTACTGGGCCATCATCGCCTCGACCAAGACGCCGAGCCAGATGACCAGCGGCAACGGCCTGTGGTTCGCCGTGGGGCTGGCTGACCTGCCGGGCGCCATCGCCAAGAACTACTCGACGCTGCTGGGCTGGACCCGTGGCCAGTTCTGGCGCTGGGTGTTGAACTCGCTGATCTACTCGGGCGTCTCCGCCCTGATCGGCACCCTCGTGGCCGTCATGGCCGGTTACGCCACCGCGAAGTTCAACTTCCGCGGCAAGAACATCGCCATCGGCGTGATCATGGGCTGCATGCTCATGCCCGCCGCGCTGCTGACCATCCCGCAGTACTCCATCTTCCACGCCGTGCACCTGACCAACACGATGCTCGCGATCATCATCCCGTGCTGCGTCTCGCCGTTCGGCTTCTTCCTGGGCCGCGTCTACGCGCAGACCTCTGTGCCCAATGAGCTGCTTGAGGCGGCCCGTATCGACGGTGCGAGCGAGGCGAGGATCTTCTTCACCATCGTGCTGAGGATTCTGGCCCCCGCCATGGTCACGATCTTCCTGTTCCTGTTCGTGGCTACGTGGAACAACTTCCTGCTGCCGTTGATGATGGTGTCCTCCGACACGTTGAAGCCCGTCACGCTCGGCCTGTATGGCATGGTCTCGCTGGCCACGTTCACCGACCGTGGCGCCCTGATGATGGGTGCCCTGCTCGGCGTCCTGCCCGTGATCATCCTGTTCCTCGGCCTCCAGCGCTACTGGCAGGCCGGTCTGGCCGCCGGTGCGGTCAAGGGCTGAGACGTTAAGCGGACAGTCCGGTGGACTGTCCGTAGGCTCAGCCTGAGCGAGCCGGTAGGCGAGCGAAGGTCGGATTGAGTCCGGCCGGAGGCCGGTCCGTTCTTGCAGGGGCCGGAGGCGAGCCGCATCAAGGAAGCTCGGTGGGGCTTCCGGCTGCTCTCAGCCTGAGCAAGCCAATAACCGGCGAAGCGCGCACCGAAAAGGCCCGTAATCGCGGATGAACGGTCCTGATATGTCATCGTGGCTCCCGGCAACAGGGAGCCACAAATTTCCGAAGCTGTACAAAGGAGAACACCTACATGACCACCACTGGACGTTTCACGCTTCCAAGCGAGGAGAACTTCGCCGAGAAGACCAAAGAGTTGGCCGCGCTGTGGGGTGCCGACGCCATTCGCAACTCGGACGGCACGCACCTTGATGAGGCGGTGCTCGCCCTTGGCAAGAAGATCTACAGCGCCTACTTCCCGACTCGTGCGCACAACGAGTGGATCACGCTGCACATGGACGAGACACCGCAGGTGTACCTCCTCACCCAGCGTGTGCTGGCGGAGTCCGACACGGTATCCATCGACCTGATGGCCACGTTCTACGAGGAGCAGCTGACACCGAACTACGACGCCGATCCGGCCCGGTACTGGGAGGTCATCGACCGCACCACCGGCGCGATCGTGGACCCGGCGAACTGGACGGTGGACGCCGCCTCGCACTCCGTCACGGTCACCGGTGCGACGCCGATGCACGAATACACGGTCTCGTTCCTTGCCTACATCATCTGGGATCCGGTGGAGATGTACAACCATTTGACCAACGACTGGGGCGACAAGGAACACGAGATCCCGTTCGACATCTACCATCCGGCCACCCGCAAGTTCGTGTTCGACACGTTCGAGCAGTGGCTCAAGGACAACCCCACCACTGATGTGGTGCGCTTCACGACGTTCTTCTACCAGTTCACCCTGCTGTTCGACCAGAAGCACCGCGAGAAGATCGTGGACTGGTTCGGCTGCTCGTGCACGGTCTCGCCGGCCGCTCTCGATGACTTCGAGAAGGAATACGGCTACCGTCTGCGCCCCGAGGACTTCGTGGACGGCGGGTGCTACAACTCCGCATGGCGCGTGCCGCGCAAGGCGCAGCGTGACTGGATCGACTTCCTTTCGGGCTTCGTGCGCCGCAACGTCAAGCAGCTTGCGGACATGTCCCACGCCGCCGGCAAGGAGGCGATGATGTTCCTCGGCGACCAGTGGATCGGCACCGAGCCCTACAAGGACGGCTTCGGTGATCTGGGTCTGGACGCGGTGGTCGGCTCGATTGGCGACGGCACCACCACCCGCATGATCGCGGACATCAAGGGCGTCAAATACACCGAGGGACGCTTCCTGCCGTACTTCTTCCCGGACACCTTCTACGAGGGCAACGACCCGAGCATCGAGGCGTGGGACAACTGGCGCAAGGCCCGCCGTGCCATCCTGCGCAGCCCGATCGCCCGCATGGGCTACGGTGGCTACCTGTCGCTGGCGGCCAAGTTCCCCAAGTTCGTGGACGCCGTGACGCATATCGCCGACGAGTTCCGCGACATTCATGAACGCACCGGGGGAGTGGCCGCCGAGGGTGAGCTCAACGTGGCGATCCTCAACTCCTGGGGCAGGATGCGCTCCTGGATGGCCTACACGGTGGCACACGCCCTGCCCAACAAGCAGACCTACTCGTATTACGGCATTCTCGAGGCGCTGTCCGGCATGCGCGTGAATGTGCGGTTCATCAGCTTCGACGACGTGCTTGAACACGGCGTGGACCCGGATGTGGACGTGGTCATCACCGGAGGCCCTGTGGACACCGCCTATTCGGGCGGCGACGTGTGGGCCAAGGACCCGCGTCTGGCCGAGACGCTGCGTGCGTGGGTGCGCGGCGGCGGCGCCCTCGTGGGTGTCGGCGAGCCAAGCTCCCAGTGGTTCCAGGGACGGTTCTTCCAGCTCGCCGACGTGCTCGGCGTGGACGAGGAGCGTTTCCAGACGCTGTCGGTGGACAAGTACTTCCCGCCGGTCACGCCGGACCACTTCATCACCGAGGACGTGCCTGTGGACGCTGCGGCCCGTGAGGCCTGGGAGCAGTCCGGCTACCGCATCCCGCTATCCGGCTGCGGCGGCGGCCAGGGCAAGGCACCGCTCGGCGGCATCGACTTCGGCGAGCCGATCGCGAACACGTTCCCGATCAACGAGGACGTCACGTTGCTGCGCGCCGACGGCGGTCAGGTGCAGCTCGCGGTCAACGAGTACGGCAAGGGTCGCGGCGTGTACGTGTCCGGTCTGCCGTATTCCGCGGCCAACGCGAGGCTCCTCGAACGCATCCTGTTCTACGCCTCCCACAACGAGGACCGTTACGCGGCCTTCAGCTCCAGCAACCCGGAGTGCGAGGTCGCCCACTTCCCCGAGCAGGGCCTGTACTGCGTGGTCAACAACACCGACCAGCCGCAGCATACGACCGTGACGGTGGAGGGAGGCTCCACCGAGGACTTCGATCTGGAGCCCAGCGGCATCGCATGGCGTGAACTGTGATTATGAGGGATTCGCGCGCATTCCCTGATGCGTACGAATCCTGAGGATCGCATTCGCGTGTCACTTATATACGTCCGGCCCGCGGTCACTACTCCTCTCCGCGGGCCGGCCTCATATGCGGGCCGGTTCTTTTTCGGTTCCGGCTCGCAAAGGAGTGGATCAGGGATTCGTATCGTCCGTATCAATGGTGATCCGTGCCACCGGAGGCCGGATGGCGGGCGGGACGGGATGCTGACGAGAGAGTCAGAGGAAAGGCGAGGAGGCGCTATGACAGGCATCGTGACTGAACCAGTGGGGGAGAGCGGGCGGTACCGCGTCGGCGTGGACGTCGGCGGCACCAAAATCGAGGCGGTCCTCGTGGATGGCGGCACGGCGATCAGGGCATCGCACCGAGTGCCGGCCCGACGCGGTGGCGACAACGTCGTCGAGGATGTGGTCGGTCTGGTACGCACCGTCGCGGGGGAGTCCGTCGACCGGCTCGCCGGTGTGGGCATCGGCACACCCGGGCAGGTGGATTCGACGGCGGGGACAGTGTCCCATGTGGTCAACCTCGACATCGATACGCTTGCATTGGGGCCCGAAGTGAGCGCGCGTCTGGGCGGTGTTCCCGTCCGTGTGGAGAACGACGTCAACGCGGCGGCGCTGGGTGCGGCCCAGCTGGTTCCCGGCGCCAAGGGGACGGGCGCCGTCGTGATGGTGAATTTCGGTACCGGGCTTGCGGCCGGCATCATCGTGGATGGTGTGCTGCAACACGGTTTCAGCGGCGCCGCCGGCGAAATCGGGCACATTCCGCTCGATCCCAACCGATTCGACTGCCCGTGCGGCCAACGCGGATGTCTGGAAACCGTCTGCTCGGGTGCCTCCGTGCAACGTCTGTGGCCCGTGGACGGCCCTGCCATGCCCGACCTCATCGCACAGGCGCACGCAGGCCGGGCCGATGCGGTGCGTGTGCTCGGCATCGTGTCGCACGCGATGGGCGATGCATTGCAGATTGTGGCGCAGACGGTCGATCCCCGCGTGATCATCATCGGCGGCGGCATGGCGAAGACCGGCGAACCGCTCATCGAGGTGATGAGCGAGGAGCTGTACCGTCGCGAAAGGGAATGCCCGTTCCTCCAGGGATTGCATGTGGCGGACCGTCTGCGTCTGGCCCCCATGGACCAGCCCATCGGCGCGCTCGGCGCCGCCTTAGTGATCTGACGCTTTAGTGATTTGACCTGTTATCGCTTTGGCGTGATGACGGCATCTGTCTGACGATGTCGTCATCACGCCAAAGCTTTGTTCACGGGCGCCGGGAGGGAATCACTGTAGACGGCGTATTTCCTATTGGTACATCATCCATTGATATAGCTGTGGATGACCGAAATCGCTCCGCCGCGCAACGTGAGGTTGCCGCCCACCTGACAGCGACGGATGACGGTGCGTACGTGGAACGTCGATCCGGTGACCGCGTCGAACCGCTGCTGGGCGGCCTCGAGGAACGTGTTGTTGATGATGTCCGGCGGGCCGGCCACGCACACGTCCGCGATATCCAGCAACCCGACCGGCATCGCCATCGCGGAGGCGAACAGGGAACCTGCCCCGCGGATGACGTTCGCGCGTCCGCGCGCGTCCTGATGGCGCATCCGCTCGCGCAACGCGTTGACGGAGATCATCGTCTCCAGGCATCCGCGCTTGCCGCACGGGCATTCCGGACCGTCGAGGTCGATGGAGATGTGCCCTATCTCGCCGGCGGCGTGGTGGTCGCCGACAATGGGCGTGTCATGGATGAGCGTGGCCGTGCCGACGCCTTGGCCGAACGTGGTGAAGATGAAGTCGTGTCCCGCCTGACCGAAGAACCGTTCGGTCAGCATCGCCGCGATGGCGTCGTTGACGATGACCACGGGAACGTTGAATTGGCGTTCGATCAGGGCGCCGAGGTTCACGTCATGCCAGCCGAGCATCGTGGACTCCGTCACCATGCCGCCCTGCACCACGCCGGCAACGACGATGCCTATGCCGAGCACGTCGTTGACGTCCAAATCGGTGCGCAGCTGATCCACCAGCTGGACGATGGCGTCGGCTTCGACATGGTTGTCCGGTCCCAGTGCGATTTCCATGCACTCCTGCGGTACGCCGAGCAAATCGGTGACCGCGCCCTGAATGAGCTGGCTTTGGGACAGGTCGATGCTGATGATCTTGAGCCGCGAGGTGTCGATGCCGAGCAGTGCGCCCCGCTTGCCTTTGCCGGTGGGATTGGCCGCGTAGCCGATCTCGCTCACCAACCCCTCGTCGAGCATGTCGGAGACCACGTCGGAGACGGCGACACGGGAAAGACCGGTGAGACGGCCCAAATCGGCGCGCGAACGATGTTGCGAAGGGAAGAGCAACTTGAAAATCAACGATCGATTGGTCCGCCTGATATCCGAGGGGCTGGCCTTGGCCGCTCCGGCCGTGGTCGTCTTGTCAAAACTGGACATCATCCCCATCTCTTTTCGGCATCATTGCAGGCGGGCAGCCGCATCGTCCGTCATCGTTGACCTCTTTTTATCAACGTTGTTTTCATTATAGACGATAAGCTGGAGATTGTAAGGGGAAATCGCTAGGAAAATAGCGGTTTTTCGATAATGTAATCAATGTTTACAATCGGCGTTGTCAACTATTGATCGAATGATACGGATTCGTATGCATCGATGTTGCTTCGTTGCGCGAGGCCAGACAAAGCCAGAGTGAGCCCGTATACCGGTGTCGTGTGACACGAGCCGGTATACGGGCTCACTTCTGTTGGAACGCCCCGATTCGATGATCAGTACTGCACGCCGTCGAACTGGAACAGGGCGTGGGCGTCGCCGCGCCGCTTGTTCTCGAGATACCGGCGGAACAGCGCCAGCCGTTCGACGGTGCTCGCAGCAAGCGGTTCGGGCAGCGCATTCGTGTCGAACCATCCGACGTTGAGACTTTCCTCGTCGCCGACGAACGGTTCGCTGTTGCCGCCCGGCTTCAGCGCGCACAGGAACGAATGATCCATGTACATGGTGTTGTCGCCGTTGGCGTAGGTGATGACCTTGTCCGAGGAGGTGACGGCCACCAGATCGGTGACGATGGCGTCCACGCCCGTCTCCTCCTTGATTTCGCGCACCACCGTGTCGGCGGGCTGCTCGCCCGGCTCGTTGATGCCGTAGACCATGGCCCATTCGCCGGTGTCCGAACGGCGGCCGAGCAGGATACGACCCTGCTCGTCGAGCACGCAGCCCGTCACGCCGTTGAGCCACAGGAGATCATGGCCGATTTTCTTGCGTAGTTCAAGTACGAATTCGGGTGTTGGCATGGTTACTCCTTGTTCGGCCATGATCCTTCGCGACTGCCTGCGCAGTCGCTCACTTCGCCTACGTACAGTCCGCTGGACTGTACGTGTGACGGCTCAGCTTGGCCGATTTTCTTGCGTAGTTCAAGTACGAATTCGGGTGTTGGCATGGTTACTCCTTGTTCGGCCATGATCCTTCGCGACTGCCTGCGCAGTCGCTCACTTCGCCTACGTACAGTCCGCTGGACTGTACGTGTGACGGCTCAGCTTGGCCGATCTTTTCTCGTAGTTTGAGTACTAATTCGGGTGTTGGTATTGTTCACTCGTTGTTCGGCCAGTCACTTGGCGGCGCGGTCGGCCATCCAGGCCTCGACATCCGGAATCTGCTTCGGGATGCCGGCGGAGATCCATTCGGGGCCATGCTCGGTCATGAGCACGTCGTCCTCGATACGGATGCCGATGCCGCGGTATTCCGGCGGCAGCAACAGGTCGTTCTCGGCGAAGTACAGTCCGGGCTCGATGGTGAAGACCATGCCGGGCGTAATCTTCGCTCCCTGATACGACTCGTACCGGGCCTGCGCGCAATCGTGCACGTCGAGACCGAGGTGATGCGCCACGCCGCAGGCGAGCCAACGACGGTGCTGCTGGCCTTCGGGGGAGAGCGACTCCTCCACGCCCACCGGCAGCAGGCCCCACTCGTGCAGGCGCTCGGCGATCACGCGCATGCAGGCATGATGGATATCGGAGTAGGTGGCACCCGGCTTTGCGGCCTCGAAGCCGGCCTGCTGGGAGTCCAGCACGGCCTGGTACAGGCGCTTCTGCAAGTCGGTGAACTTGCCGCCAACCGGGAAGGTGCGGGTGATGTCCGCCGTGTACAGGCTGTCCACCTCCACGCCGGCGTCGATGAGCAGCATGTCGCCCTTGCGCACCACGCCGGTGTTGCGCATCCAGTGCAGGATCGGGGCATGCGCGCCGGAGGCGATGATTGTGTCGTAGCCCAGTCCGTTGCCTTCCTCGCGGGCGTTGGAGTTGAACGCGCCCTCGAGCATGCGCTCGGAACGAGGCTTGTCCATCACTTCGGGAAGACGGGTGAGAATACGGTCGAAGCCGTCCTTGGTGGCGGCCACCGCCTTGCGGATCTCGTTGATTTCATACGAATCCTTGACCATGCGTGCTTCCGAGGCGAACTCGTGCAGCTTGTCGTCGTTCGCGGAGTTCCTGTCCGGGTCGGTGGCGCCGTTCGCCTCGCGGATGGACTCGACCAGCGAGGTGATCTGCGGGTCGGTCTCGCGCATCACACGCACGCGAACGGCACCCGCCTCGGAGCCCACGTCCTTGCTCAGTGCGTCCGCCAGCTGGGCGATGTCATGTGTCTCGATGCCGGTCATGGCGGTCATCTCCTTGAGACCGGCGCGCGGGCCCACCCAGTATTCGCCGTAGTGCGGGTTCAGGAAGAAGTCGCTGGTGGAGTTGTCGGCGCGCGGGGCCACGAACAGCTCCGGCGTATGGGTCTGGCCGGCCTTGGCCTCGGGCGAATCCGGGTCCACCGGGTTGAGCACCAGCACGGCACCCGCCTCGTAGTCCATGCCCAGACCGGTGTAGTACGCGAAAGCGGAATCCGGGCGGAACATGTAATCGCAATCGTTGTTGCGCACCTTCGGCTGGCCGGCCGGAATCACCAGACGCTCGCCGGGGAAGGCCTTGCCGAGCGCCGCGAGACGTGCCGGCGTGAACTTGGAGGATTCCAGCGGTTCGATGGCCGGCTCGTTGTTCGCCCAACCGGTCTTCATGAACTCCTTGAACGCCTCCGAACGGGGACGCAGCGAACGGTTGTTCACGCGGTCGCTCATGGCCTGGTCGCTGCCTGGTGCCTGCGAGCGCTCCTCGGCCTCGTACTCCTTGTCCTTCGCCGTGATGACTTCACCCATCAATGCTCCTTCATAGTGCTGATGCCGTCTGGCCGATGCTGTCTGGCTGATGCCGCCGAGCCGGAAACGGAACGGATTGTTACCGCTCTCATAGTAGTCCGTAAGCGGTCCGTCGGCCGCCGGGCGCGGGACGGGTTTGGGCGACGGCAATGGCGGTGATTAGGATAGGCGGCGTGGGGGCAATACGAAACGGGCGTACATCGCCGAAACCATACAGATTACGCAAGCCGCTCATATCGCCGAAATCGCAATCGGGGGCGCAACTGCCGTGGGCGGAACGGCTGCTCGGCCATCCCGGGCTGCTCACCATCGCGTACTTCCTGTCGCTGACCGTGATCATCGCCCTGCTGCTGCTCATCCCGGCGGCCTCGCGCGAACCGGGGTCCACCTCGCCGATAGTCGCGCTGTTCACCGCGTTGTCGGCCCTATCCACCTGCGGCATACCGGTGGAGAACACGGCCACGCATTGGACGGTGTTCGGTCAGGCGATCATCCTCGTGGGCGTTCAGCTCGGCGGTCTGGGCGTGATGACGTTCGCGGCGCTCATCACGCTGTTCATGAACCGGCGCATGAACATCTCCCAACAGCTGCTGACCGCGCGGGAGGTGGGCGTCACCAAGCTCGGCGAGGTCAAGGGCGTGCTGGCAATGGTGTTCGCCACGACCTTCCTCATGGAGGCGATCACGTTCGTCGCCCTGTATCCCGGACTGCTGCGGCTCAACGGGCACCATTGGGGCATCGCCGCATGGGAGGCGTTGTTCTACGCGGTGTCCTCGTTCAACAACACCGGGTTCACGCCCGACGCCTCGGGACTGTACGTCAACAACTGGTCCGTGGGACTGCCGGTCATGGTCAGTGCGTTCCTCGGCACGCTGGGGTTCCCGGTGCTGCATGAGATGAGCCGGACGATCACCCGTCGCCTGTCGCCGCGGCGATGGAGCCTGCACACCAAGCTCACCCTGTCCGCCACGTTCGTCCTGGTGGCCGTCTCGCTGATCTGGTTCCTCGCGGATGAGTGGAACAATCCTGCGCTGTTCGCCAACGCGGACGCCTCGACGCGCCTTCGGGGAGCGTTGTCGTCGGCGGTGATGCCGCGTTCCTCGGGATTCGATCTGTCCTGGGTGCCGTGGGTGAGCGACGAGACGAAGCTGTACATGAGCGTGTCGATGTTCATCGGGGGCGGCAGCTCGTCGACCGCAGGCGGCATCCATGTGACCACATTCGCCGTGCTGGTGCTCACGATGCTCGCCACCTTCCAGGGCCGCGACGAGGTGACCGCCTTCCGCAAACGCATTCCGGGGCGCATCGTGCGCTCCGCCATCAGCATGACGATGGCCTGCGCAATCGTGGTGTTCGTCGCCTCGATGGCGTTGATGCAGGTGACCGGCCGTTCGCTCACCGACGCCCTGTTCGAGACGTGTTCGGCGTTCAGCCTCGGCGGATACACGGTAGGCGTCGCCGATGAGGACAACCCGGCGACCATGGTCATCCTCGGCGCCGTGATGTTCTTCGGACGCATCGGCCCGATGACCATCGTCTACGCCATCAACAAGCCGCGCGGCAGCGTCGTCATCCATTATCCGGACGAACCCGTCTCCGTGGGGTAGCGCTCTGCGGACGGTTTCCTTTGTGGGTGCCTGTGTGTGGTGGTTGTCGTGGGGCGGTTGTCGTGAGGCGGTTGTCTTGGGACGGCCTCTGCGGGATGCTTTTTGAAGTGGCCTCTGAGGGATGGGGAATGCAACCGGACAGGGAGTGTGCGGAGGCGGGAGTATGCCGTCGAATCGGGTGCGATGACACGATTATGCCGTCCGATGGGACGCGGCCGACACGAGGATGCGTCGGGTGCTGGCGGCAGGTTCCCGTTGGAAGGGAGCCCTGCGCTTCTGCGGGCCGCGAATGCCGTGGTTTCGCCCTGCGCGGCATCGGCGGGGCGGAACCGGGCGGCGCGGCACCCCGATGGCTAGACTAGTGGAAGTTTGAGTCGAAGCGTAGGGCCGCGGACGACACCGCCGGCCACGGAGGGAGATAAGCGCATGTCATTCGAGCATCCGAACAGGAACAACGAGACGATTCGCGATGTCGAACTGGATATCATGAGCCGTCCGCCTGAGCACAACACCACCAATCTCGATCTGGACCGCATGAACCTCATGCTCGACCTGCTGGGGCATCCCGAACAATCGTTCCGTGTAATCCACATCACCGGCACCAACGGCAAGGGCTCCACCGCCCGCATGGCCGAGGCGATCTGCCGCGCCTACGGGTTGCGCACCGGCCTGTACACCTCGCCGCATCTCGAAAAGGTCAACGAGCGCATCTGCATCGACGGCCAGCAACTGTCGGACGACGATTTCATCGACATCTGGGACCAGACGAAGGACCTCGTGGCCCTCGTCGATGCCAAGATGGCCGAGCAGGGCAAGCCCAAGATGAGCTTCTTCGAGGTGCTCACCGCCATGGCCATCTGGAAGTTCGCGGACGCCCCGGTGGACGTGGCCATCGTGGAGGTCGGCATGGGCGGCCGGTGGGACGCCACCAACGTGCTGGACGCCGACGCCGCCATCATCGGTCCGGTGGATATGGATCACATGCAGTGGCTGGGCGACACGGTCGAGCAGATCGCCGGTGAGAAGGTCGGCATCATCAAGCCCGGCTGCACCGCCATCATCGGCCCGCAGCCGCACGAGGAGGCCGTGATGCCGATCATCGAGGAGTCCGCGGTCCGCAACCACGCCACGCTGGTGCGCGACGGCTACGAGATGAGCGTGACGGACCGCATGCCCGCCGTGGGCGGTCAGGTGGCGACGCTCAACACCCCGGGCGGCACGTACGAGGGCGTGCCGATCGCCAAGTTCGGCGAGCATCAGGCGCATAACGCGCTCGCCGCGCTCGCCGCCGCCGAAGTGGTCCTGCCGATCAACGGTCCGTTGGACGGCGATTTGGTGGCCGAGGCGCTGAGCTCGGTCAGGATTCCCGGCCGCATCGAGCAGATCCGCACCTCGCCCACCATCATCCTGGACGGCGGCCACAACGTGAACGCCGCCGAGGCCTTGCGCAGGGCCATCGAGGAGAACTACGACTTCAAGCAGCTCGTCGGCGTGGTGGCCATGATGAAGGACAAGCAGGTCGAGGAGTATCTGGGCGTGCTCGAGCCGATCCTGAGCTCCGTGGTGGTCACCGAGAATTCGTGGCGCGACCGTGTGATGCCGGCCGATGACCTCGAGAAGATCGCCGTCGAGGTGTTCGGTCGCGAGCGTGTGGTCAAGGAACCGAACCTGCCGGACGCCATCCAGACCGCCGTCAACATGGTGGACGCGGAGGACGAGCTCGGCGTGGGCTACGGTCACGGTGTGCTCATCTGCGGCAGCTTCGTGACCGCAGGCGACGCGCGTGCCATGCTCGAGGAGCATGCCAGCCCCACGATGCGGCAGGCCATGGCCATCCATCAGCCCTCCGTCGAGCCGGATGACGACGGGGGTATCGGTGGAGAGCATGCCGACGACGAGCCGGACGACGCTGATACGCTCGACGATCAGATCGGGCCCGATGATTTCGATGTATTCGACGTGCTCGGCTTGGGCCATCAGCATGGTATGGACGCCGGGGACGATACGGATGCCGCTGGCGATTCGACCGATTCGACCGATGCTGCCGAGCTGTCCGGTGAGTCCGGTGAGGCCGACGCGGCCGGCGAAACGAACACGACCGGTGCTACCAACACGAATGGGGCACATGGCACGGACAATCGCGCCGAGTCGTCGGACGGCACCGCCGCGAACGAAGCGGCGTGATTCCATGTGCAACGGGAACGGAATCGTCGGCTTGCCCTTGTCGCCGGACTCGCCCGGCGTACGCGGCATGATCGCAACCGGGCGTACATCCGGAATCGCTGCCGTACGCCCGGCCACCGGCATACGTGTTGGCAGGCTCACCGGTATGCTCACCGGCACGCTCGGCCCACTCGGATAGCGGAAACGGTCTGACGTCATGTATCTCAAGGAACTCACCCTCAGAGGCTTCAAATCCTTCGCCTCCGCCACCACGTTGCGCTTCGAGCCCGGCATCACCGCGGTCGTGGGACCCAACGGGTCGGGCAAGTCGAACATCGTCGACGCCCTGACCTGGGTGATGGGTGAGCAGGGTGCCAGAAACCTGCGCGGCACGTCGATGGAGGACGTGATCTTCGCCGGCACATCCTCCCGTCCGCCCCTTGGGCGTGCGCAGGTGAGCCTGACCATCGACAACAGCGACCACGCCTTGGATATCGATTACACCGAAGTCACCATCTCGCGCACGATCTTCCGTAACGGCGGGTCCGAATACGCCATCAACGGGTCGGCATGCCGTCTGCTTGACATCCAGGAGCTGCTTTCGGACACCGGACTCGGCCAGCAGATGCATGTGATCGTGGGGCAGGGGCGTCTTGACGCGATTCTCAGGGCCGACCCGTCGGGACACCGCGCCTTCATCGAGGAGGCCGCCGGCATCCTGAAGCATCGCAAGCGCAAGGAACGTGCGTTGCGCAAACTCGCGAACACGGAAGCGAACCTGAACAGGCTGGACGACCTCCTGCGCGAGATTCACCGCCAGCTCGGCCCGCTCGGCAGACAGGCGCGCATCTCCCGCCGGGCCGATGCGATCCAGGTCTCCGTCCGTGACGCCCAGGCTCGCCTGTACGCCGACGATGCCCGGCAATCGATGGAACGCCGTACGACGGTTCGTCGGGAACTCGCCGAGGTTCGCGCGCAACTGTCCGCCGCGCAGCGGGAACTGGCGCAGGTCAAGGTGCGTATCGAGCAGGTGGAGGCGATGAGCTCGGCCTCAAGCCCGGCCATCGCCCAGGCCAACCAGCGGTGGCATGATTTCTCCCAGATCCGTGAACGACTGCATTCGTTGTCTCAGCTTGCGCAGGAGCGCGAACGGTCGCTTGCCGGTCAGATGGTGACGAATTTCGGGGAGGATCCGGAACTGCTGGTCTCGCGCGCCGAAGAGCTGGAAGCACAGGCCGAACGTCAGGACAGGTCCGTCGCTGATGCGCGTCTCGCCTTCGACAAGGCCACCGAGGAGCGCGCCGGTCATGAGAAGCAGCTCGCCGCCGTACGCCAGACGCTCACCGAACTGCGCCGGACCGCGCAGGAACGCGACCAGCGGATCGCCCGGCTCCGCGAGCTCATCGCGCGCGAGGAATCGGCGGTCCAGCTGGCCGAAAGCCGCATTGCCGACCATGCCGCGCAGCGCGGGGGTTTGGAACGACAGCTCGCCGACGCCAGAGCACAGCTCGAAACGCTGCAATCGGAAACCGATTCACCCGACGACGACGGGGGAGCGGCGTTGGATGCCGCCCGCGTCCGCCTCGCCGAATGTCGTGACACGCTCAACGGGCTCACCGAACGCCAGCGGGAGACACAGTCGCGCATCATCTCCCTCAAAGCCAAGGCCGACGCCCTTAACGACACGTTGGACAACCGCAACGCCACCGGTTCGTTGGAACGGGACGCCGGCGTCGCCGCGCTCGGCAGGCTGACCGATTTCATCCGCGTGGCCGACGGTTGGGAGGAAGCCGTGGCTCACGCGCTGGGCCAGTTCGCCGGCGCGATTGTGGTGCCTGAGGCGGGCAACATGCTGCACGCGCTGCAACGGGCCCGCGAGGACCGGCTCGGCAGGGCCGTGGTGCTGACGTCTCGCCCGGTGCCCTATCCCGCGTCCCATCCCACGCCCCATGCTGTTGCGCAGGAGGCGCTTCGGCCTTCCGTTCGAGGGGATGGACGCCGGGGCGACGAGCACGATGCCGTCCGGAATGATTCACTATCTGATGACGGGAATCAGTCGGTCCCACCCTCACCCTCAACGGTGGGGGATACGCCGGCCTTGGCATCGGCGGCTTCGCTGATCGGACCGAACGAGGATGCGTCGGACTTGGCGCAGGCCGAAGCCATTGTCGCGGCGGTGCGTCTGCTGCTGGCCGATACGGTTGCGGCGGAAACCGCCGAGGAGGCACAGGATGCCGTCGCTTCCGGCAGGGCTTCCCGCGCCGTGACCCGGGATGGGGAGATGTTCTGCAGGGGCGTGGCCGCCGTCGGCGGAGCCTCCGCCGCCCAGTCGGACCTGTCGCTGGCCGCCCGCCGGGACAAGGCTCTGACACAGGTCAAAGGGCTAGCCTCGCAACTGACCGAGCTGGATTCGCAGGTGACCGATGCGATGTCCGCATGTGATGAAGCCGCGCGTGTGGTGGACCGGGAATCGGCCAAACGCACGGAAGCCCGGCTGACGGCCCAGCAGACGGCGAAATCACTGGAAGCCGCCACGCAGCGGGTCTCTTCGATCGCACGCCAGATCGAGCAGCTGGATGGGCGTATCGCCTCCGTGAAGGAGGAGGGCGACGCGCATCGGCTCAAACTCGACGATCTGACCCGCTCCCTCGACGCGACGCATGGCGGCGAGAACGCCGATGCCGGTTTCGACGAACTGGATGGGCGCGAGCATACGCTGGAACGGGAATTGGGCGAGGCGCGCGACCGTGAGGTCACGGCGAAGATCGCATGGAACGAGGCGAACCGCAAGGCCGAATCGTTGCATCGTCAGGCCGGACTCCTGCGTGACAACGCCAAGGAGGCAGGCGAGAGACGGGCGCGCATCGAAGCGCTCAATGCGCGGCGTCGCGCCGAAATCGATCGGCTGCGACAGGTACGCGACGATGCCCAGGCGGTGGCGGATATGGTGGGGCGTTCGCTGGCGGCGGTGGAGTCGGAACGCGACCGGTTGCAGGCCGAGGCATCCGGGCATGACGAGGAACTCAGGGCCTTGCGCGCCCGGCGTGACGCCATCGATCCGCAGGTCACCGATCTGACCGGCCGTGAGCATGCGCTGGATGTCAACCGCGAACGATTGGCCACGGAGGCCGGTCAGCTCACCCAGAAGGTGTCCGACGAGTTGGGACTGGGCCTCGATGAGCTGGTTCGCGATTATGGTCCGGATCAGCCGGTGCCCGTGCTGGACGAGAACGGCGAGCCCATGCCTCTGGATGAGGACGGGTCCGCCGCCGAAACCACTGCCGATGGCGCTCCCTCGGCCGGCGTATCAGCGCAGGCTCCCACGCCGCGCATACGGACCGTGCCCTATGACCGCACGGAGCAGAAGAAGCGACTGGAAAAGGCCAAACGTGATCTGGCGGCGCTCGGCAAGGTCAATCCGCTGGCCACCGAGGAGTTCGACGCGCTTGAGGAGCGCAACCGCTACCTCAACGACCAACGCAACGACGTGGCTCAATCGCGCGATGATCTGATGACCCTCATCAAAGACCTCGATTCCACGATGGTTGAGGTGTTCCGGTCCGCCTTCGAGGACACGGCGGCGGCGTTCGAGCAGGTGTTCGCCACGTTGTTCCCCGGCGGCACAGGGCGGCTGCGGCTTGAGAACCCGGACGATCTGCTCACCACCGGCGTACTGGTGGAGGCCAGCCCGGCCGGCAAGCGGGTCAAGCAGCTGAGCCTGCTGTCCGGCGGCGAACGCTCGCTGACCGCCCTGGCGCTGCTGTTCGCGATCTTCACCGCACGTCCGAGCCCGTTCTACGTGATGGACGAGGTCGAGGCGGCACTGGACGACGTGAACCTCACCCGGCTCATCAACGCGCTCAATGAGCTGCGCGAGCACGCCCAGCTCATCATCATCACCCACCAGCAGCGCACGATGGCCATCGCCGACGCCCTCTATGGCGTGACGATGCGGGCCGATGGCGTCACTGCGGTGATCAGCCAGAAAATGAAGTAGTGACTGGGTTGGCTTGGCGCTTTGCGACGGATTGAGATCAGTTGTTCGGCGCCTTCTTCGGTCAGCTTCTCGGCTCCCCTCAGTCAGCTTCGCTGACAGCTCCCCTCAGGGAGGGGAGCCAGTGAATGAACAGGATCATTCGACCGAGATTACCGGACAGCTTCCCTCGGTGAGAAGAGCCGGGTGTAGGAATCAGTCGATTGATTTGTATGATGGGGTGGCTCCCCTCGGGGAGGGGAGCCAGAGGTGGAATTCAGTCAATTGATTTGTATGGACAGCTTCCTCCAGAGAGGGGAGCCATGGTTGGGCGTGACTGGCGATCTTCTTTGGAGCCACGGTGGGACTCTTACTTGCGGAGGGCTTTGCGGAGGGACTGGGCGGTGGTCAGCGCCCAGTAGAAGGCCTTCTTGATCGGTACGTCGCGTGCGGGCGGTACCGGGGTGACCTCTTCGGTGAACTTGGTCTTGAACTCGTTGAGACCCTTCAGGGACGGTGCGAAATCGGAGCCGATGCCCATGAGATCGTAGTCGGTGATGCCTTGGGCGCCGAGAATGCAGCACTCGGAATACAGCAGCTTGTCGGTCACATGCAGACGCATCACCTCGTTGCGCATGCCGGCGTAATAGCGCACGGCGCGCGTGCCGTTCACCGTCACGATCGACCAAGCCACCACGCGGCCTTCGATGCGCGCGGCGAACACACGGCAGTGCTCGGCGCCCAGCGCCTTGATCATATCGGAGTAATCGCTCATCGGCGCCGGACGGAAGCCGTCGCGCTCGCCGGTCTCGACCATCACATCGTAGTATTCGGAGAAGTCGTCGAGCGCCTGCGCGGTCTCATCGGCCACTTCGGCCGGGCACTCGCGCAGCGACTTGCGCACGTCACGGCGTCCACGCCGCTTCATACGGCCCAGAATCGCCTCGTCGCCGCCGGTCACGTCGATGACCACGGTGAAGTCGTACGGCACGGTGGACAGCACCGGGTGCGTGCCGGCCTCGAACCATGTGTCGATGCGCAGGAACGCCACCTTGCCGTCGGCGCGGCGGACCATGGCGGCAATCGCCTCGATCACCTCGCGCTCCTCGGCCTCGGTGGGCTTGGCCGCCCATGCAGGGCCGTGCACCGAGCGCAGGTAGTGGTAGCCGTGGGTCTCGTAATCGGTGAACGAGATTACGGCCACGACCGAGCCGTCGCGCCTGATGAGGAAGTCGCCCCACGGGGTGCGGCCGTCGATGTCCGCTTGGAAATCGGACCAGACCTTGGTCTGCTCGATCGGCAGGGTGATGCCTGCCTTCGCCGCCTCGGCCTCGAGCGTCAGTCCGTCAACTTTGTCCAACGTGATCATTGCAGTTCCTTTATGTTCGTGAAATCCAAGTGTTCGCAATCGCAGGGTGAGCGGTGTTCGGGTGCCGGGCGCCGGCGGCGTTCCGGACACGACCGCCGACGGGGACCATACGCGGCCGCCGCCAGTCATCTCTCAGTTATTGGGCGCGGCCGTCAACCCGCAGCCGTCGGCCTTCAGCCGAAGGGCACGCCGGCGAGGCGGTGCGTCAGCGCGAGGCCGGCTCGCCGATGCCGAGCAGCCGCCGGATGACGTGCCCGTCGCCCTCGTACGGGGCGTGCCGGCCGTCAACCTTGATCCACTGCTCCTCGCCCTTGCCGATGATGAGCAGCACCGTGAGCCGGTCCGCATGGGCGCGGGCGTCCGCGACGGCGTCCTCGATGGCCTTGGCTCGGTCAAGCTCGATGCTGGTGGAGACCTGCGGATTGGTCACGTACCCCTGCATCTCGTGGAGGATGTCGATCATCCGCTCCTTGACCGTGTCCTCCGAGGTCAGGATGATGCGGTCGGCGTACGGTTCGACGCCCCTGATGATGCCTTCGCGCCGGTCGATGGCCTTGTCGCCCACCGATCCGGTGACGACCACGATGCGCGGATTGCGGCCGCGGTACTTGTCCAGCACGAATTCCGACAGCGTCTTCGAACTCACGTAGTTGTGGGCGTAGTCCACATACGCCACGATGTTGCCGGCCTCGAAATGCTCCATGCGACCGGAGATGCGCACCTGCGCCAATGCCTCGAACGCCGGTTCGCCGACCGTGCCGCCGACCGAGTCGATCAGCGCGATGGCTGCGGCGGCGTTGGCGGCGTTGAACTCGCCCTCCATCGTGAGCCCGCACGCGCCGAGCGTCCTGCCGTGCGCGCTGAAGACGTAACGGGACGGGGCCTCGGGGTCGGCGGTCGCCAGAAAGTCGGCCGTGGCGACCTCGGGCGCGGACTGATCCGTCGCGAACGTGACGACCGGCACGCCGGCCAGCGCGGCGTCCTCGCGTAGCAGATCGGCGTGCGCGCAGTCGGCGCCGAGCACCAGCGACCTCGTATGGGTGATGAGCTGACGCTTGCAGTAGAGGTAGTCCTCGAACGTCGGATGCTCGATCGGGCTGATGTGGTCGGGGGAGATGTTGAGGAAGGCGGCCGCGTCGAAGTCGAGCCCGTAGACGCGGTCCACCTTGTACGCCTGAGAGGAGACCTCCATGACCAGATACCGCATGCCGTTATCCACGGCCTCGCGCATCATGCGGAAGGCGTCCATCGATTCGGGCGTGGTCAGGTCGGACTCCACGTACGTGCGACCGTCCAAGCAGTTGTCAACCGAGGAGAACAGCGCGGCCCTGCCTCCCGAGATCGCGCCCAGCATCGCCTGCGTGAAGTAGGCGGTGGTGGTCTTGCCCTTGGTGCCGGTGATGCCGATGAGCGTCAGCTCGTCCTGTGGCCGGCCGTAGAATTCGGCGGACAGCAGGCTCATGGCCTTGCGCGAGTCGTTGACGATCAGACCGGGGGCCCGGGTCACCGAGGAGTAATCGGTTTCGGCCATGTAGGCCTGAAGGCCCTTGGCGTCGATGCCGTCCAGATACTCGGCCTTGAACCGGCCCTTGCAGCACAGCAACGTGCCCTCGGCGACCTTGCGGGTGTCATATGTGATCGCCGCGAACGGGACGTCGGCGGCGTCGATGCGCGAGGCGTCATCGGTCCACATGTCCCCTTGGATGATTTCGCGCAGCAGATGGTGTTCCCTGAGCAGCGCGGCGGCGGAAGCCAAAGTCAAAGCCATGAATCGTCTCTCCCTGTTGTTAGCCGATTAGCCATTCTACAGGCGGGGCGACTTATGGCGGGACTCACACGATATCGGCCACGATATGGGCACATGAGCTGGCTAGAATGGGCAGACGTGACGACAAGCGAAACGATCGAGCAATCCGGTGAACCCATGGTGGCCGCCCCCGCGGCGGGAGCCGGCGAGTCCCTGCCGGCCAGGCGCGCCCGGTTCGAGAAGCTCGCCATGCCCGCCGTCAACGCCCTGTACCGGCAGGCGATGAAGCTGACCAACAATCCGGAGGACGCGCAGGACCTCGTGCAGGACACGTTCGAGCGCGGCTTCAAGGCGTTCGACTCGTTCGAGGAAGGCTCCAACTTCGAGGCGTGGATGACCACCATCGAGCGCAACGCCTACTTCAACCAATATGCCAAGGCCAAGCGCCGCCCGCAACGCGCGAACGATTCGACCGGCGAATACGACGACTGGGACATCTACGATGCCGCCGAGCACACCTCCGACGGGCTCAAATCCGCCGAGGAGGAGTATCTTGACGCCTTCGCGCCCGAGGAGATCATGAACGCGCTCGCCAAGCTTTCGCCGGAACGACGTCAGGTGTTCATCGACGCGGCGATCGACGGCAAGTCCTACCAGCAGGTGGCGGACGAGCAGGGCGTCAAGATCGGCACGGTGATGAGCCGGCTCAACCGCGCCCGCACGCAGCTCAAACGCGAACTGGCGTCGTACGCGCGCGAACGCGGGTATCTGCCGCAGGACGGGGACCGGGCGCGGCAGGGGGAGACCGCGACGCGGCCCGCGCGAAAAGCCTCGGATGTGCCGGGTTCACCATCCGCGAAGTCGGGCGAAAACGGTTCGCGCGGCGAGCAATTCGGCCATAATGGGAGTGGTGGGATGGCCGCTGTCGACGACGATGTGCGGTCCGGACAGTCCGGAACGAGCGAATCACAGTCCGCCGCCCCACGACGTGTCATAGACAATGCCGCGGAACGCAACCATCGCAGGCGAGACCATGCGGGAAAGGAGAACCGATGAACGGTCAGTCCATGGAACGTACCCGTCATATCTCCATCACCCGCACCTCGGACGACGGTTCGATTACCAGAACCGAAGTGCATATCACGAAGGTCAGCCATACGACGGTCGAAGCGGACGGCGGCATGGCGGTGTTTGCGGCCGTGGGTCAAGTGGGTGGCGGTGTTGATGTTGGTCGCCGTGTTGGTGCCGCGAATGACGGTGCCGAGGAATCCGATATGGGCGGCGTATTTGGCGGAGACGATGCCGGGGATACCGTCGATGCCGCCGATACCGGCAAGTGTTTCGACCCGACCAGCTGTTGCAGCGCGCGGGAGCAGGCGATGATTGCCGCGTTGCGCGCCTATCTGCGCCCCGAGGTCGCCCCGGAGTGCCTGATGGCCAAGCTCAAGGCCACGCTCGACCACTGCTGCGGCGAGGACGGGAGGTAGGCGGTTGGGCGGTGCCGCGCTGCGTAGGCGTTAGGCGGATTCGCGTTGCGTGGGCATGGGCCCATCGCCGGCGCCGTGCTTTCCCATATGGGATGGCCCATGATGTAGGGATTTGCCCACGGTGTAGGGAATTTCACATGATGTAGGGAATCCCCCATGATGTAGGGACGCAAAACGGTGGAATTCCGCCAATCGTACAAATCCGCTCCCTACACGGTGGGGGATTCCCTACATGGTGGGTACTTCCCTACACCGTGGGACTCGAGGAAAGCGGCCCGAAGATATGAGAAAAGCCCACCCGAATTGAACGGGTGGGCTTTTGACATTCCGAAATACGCCAGGATCAGGTGTTCGGGCGCTTGCCGTGGTTGGCAGCCTTCTTGCGACGATCCCTGCGCTTACGTCCGCGCATGCCCATGATGGACTCCTTTGCTAAATAAAAAATTGAGCATTCGGCATTATGACACAATCCCCGGACCCAGTGCAACACGAGTGTCATTTCCACTTGCGTAGGAGGGGAGAGGTGCCCGCTCATGGTCCGTATCACAAATTGTCTGAGTGGTACTGGCCCTTCTGACGAGGGGCTGACCATGCGCCGCGAAATCACCCGGTGCCTCAAAGAGCCAGCCCCTTCTGACGAGGGACTAGCAGCGAAGCTGACTGAGGAAGACAGAAGCTAACGTCCTCAATGAGTAACGAGACGGACCCTGAAATTGCCGGCATCATGCGGGCTTTCCGCAACCTGACGGGAAAAACGTGGTGGGAAGGCTCACATAATGCCGGCAACAGAGCGCCTGCTCCGGGTCGGGGATGAATCTCAGTGCTGCTCGGCCTTGATGAACAGCTTGGTGGTGCTGGAAGCGCCGGGCTTGAGTACGATGAGGTCCTTGCCGGTATTGAAGGCGTTGGCGTATGCGGTCTGCGGCTCGACGGCGGTGCCTGCCGGGTGCATGAACGCCGGGAATCCGGTGCCGGTGCACACCTGGAAGGAGGTGACCGTCTCGTCGCCGCCGACCTTGATCACCAGACCGTCGGGGCGGGTGAAGGTGGCGGTCACGGAACCGTCGGCGTCACGCTTCAGATCGGTCCAGGCGTCGTCGAACGGCTGCTCGGTGAGCAGCGGGTTGTCGTTGAGATCGTACTTCGTGCCGGCCACCGGTTCGGTGCCGGTCGGGATGAGGTTTTCGTCGACGGTCACATGGGTTTCGGCGGGCACGGTCAGATGGCACTGGGCGTTGTGGCCGTCGATCTCGTCGCCGTAGCCGTTGAAGCCGTTGTCGAGCCACGGGTGGATGGCCAGCGCCCACGGGGCGTCCACGTCGCCGTCGTTCTGGGCGGTCACGGTGATGTGCAGGCCGTCCGCGTCCAGCTCGTGCGTGGCGGTCACGGTCACGTCGAACGGGTATCCGAGCAGGAACGGCGCACGCCAGGACTGGGTCACGGAGGTCTCGGTCAGGGACTCGAGCTTCCAGAACGAGCGGTAGCCGTATCCGTGGATGGCGGTGTTGCGGTCGTGCTCGTCGATCGGCAGCGTGTAGGTCTTGCCTTCGAATTCGTAGGTGCCGCCGGCGATGCGGTTCGGGAACGGCACCAGCAGCTGGCCGTGGCAGCAGGTGACCGGGTCGTCCGGGCCGAGCGGCACGATCACGTTCTTGCCCTGATAGGTGACCTTGCGCATGGTGGCGCCCAGCTCGGTGATCACGGCGGCGTAATCGCCATAGGAAATGCTGTACTGCTGGCCGGTGCGCGGCGTCTTGTTCGTCATAGAATCACTCCCGTAGTGAGATGTGTTATGGGTCGGCAACCGATTGTTACCGCTAACGCACTAGTTTAGCGTGGCTTGGGTGCATTTGCGCCGGGTTGCAGGGCCGTTTCCCGAATCGGTCTCACGCCGCGTCTCCCGTCGGCGGATTCATCCGTATGCCATGGATTTACGCCATGGATTCATGCCATAAGATTCATGCCCTAGACTGGAGGCCGGCACGAACGATAGGAGACCTTGATGACCAAATGTGTGGTGCTGGCGGACCCGCGCGGGTTCTGCGCGGGCGTGGACCGTGCGATCCTCACGGTCCGGACGATTCTCAGGGCCGCGGAATCGGCCGGGAAGCTGCATCGCGGCGACGGACTGCCGCCCGTCTACGTGCGCCGTCAGATCGTGCACAACCGGCATGTGGTCGAGGACCTGGCCGCCCAGGGCGCCGTATTCGTGCAGGAGCTGGGGGAGGTCCCGGACGAGGCGGCCGCGGCCGGTATTCCGGTGGTGTTTTCCGCCCACGGCGTATCGCCCGAGGTCAAGCGGGAGGCCGACCGCCGGGGCATGTACGTGGTGGATGCCACCTGCCCGCTGGTGGGCAAGGTGCATCGTGAGGTGCTGCGGTTCGTGCGCGAGGGATACGAGATCGTCTACATCGGCCATCGCGGTCACGACGAGGCGGTCGGCGTGGTGGGGGAGAGCCCCGAACATGTGCATCTCATCGAACACGAATCGGATGTGGATTCGCTGGACTTCACCCCGGACACGAAACTGGTGCTGCTTTCCCAGACCACGTTGAGCGTGGACGAGACGGCCGGTACGATCGCCGCGCTCAAGGCCCGGTTCCCCTGGATTGAGGAGCCGCCGAGCTCGGACATCTGCTATGCCACGTCGAACCGTCAGGCCGCGGTCAAGCTGGTGGCGCAGCGGTCGGACTGCGTCGTCATCGTCGGCTCGGCGAACTCGTCGAACTCCGTGCGGCTGATGGAGGTGGCCCAGGAGGGATTGGGCGGTCGTGGCCGCGCCTACCGGGTCGATGACGCCGGTGAGCTGGATCGCGCATGGTTCGAGGGTGTCGAGGCGGTGGGCGTCTCGTCCGGCGCCTCGGTTCCCGACGAATTGGTGTCGGGCGTCATCGAGACGCTGCATGGATGGGGATTCACCGGCGTGGAATCGGTCGAGACCATCAAGGAGACGATGCATTTCGTGCTGCCGCCGCAGGTGCGTGCACTCGCCAAGGCCGAGCGAGGGGACTAATGAAGGCTAATAAGGCTGATCGATAGGCCGGATGCCATATAGGTCGGATGGTTGGCCGGATAATCGCGTTCGTTTCGGTCGTCGCCGCATTTCGGGGTGCCTCCCGCGCTACGATAGTTGATGAGAAGACGGGCGATCATCGGGAGGGATGAGGCGTATGCGATTCTGCACCAATTGCGGGGCGAGGCTTGGCGACGGCGATCGGTTCTGTGTGCAATGCGGGCAGGAGCGTGACGACTGGCCCGTACAGGGTGCCGATCAGGCCGTGCAGCCGGTTCCGGCAACGCAGGCGGCGCAATTCGGACCGTCCGCGCAGGTTGCCGCACCGTCCGTCGCACAGGCAGGAGAGTCCGCACGGTCCGGCTCCGGTGATTTGGCTTCACAGCCCACGATGATTGATGCCTCGGCCATGCAGACGATTGCCCCGCCGGTGGTCCCGCAGACAGCGGTTCCCCAGCCGGCCGTCGCGGCCCTGCCCTCGGCGGTGCAGTCCGGATACGGCGCATCCTCCGCACTTCCGGCACCCCAGCCGATTTCCGGTGCTGCGGGTTCCGGCAATCCGGCTTCCGGGGCCTCAGCTCCGGGCACGAAGGACGGCAAAGGCAACAAGGGACTCATCATCGCAATCATCGTCGCCGCAGTTGTTGCCGTGGCGCTCATCGGCGCATTGCTGTGGGTGCTGGTGATTCATCCGCGTACGGCTACCGGCGTCGGCGGCGAGGTGCAATCCTCCGCGCAGACGCAGGCCGGCGCGGACGGCCAGCAGGGTGACACGGAGGAATCCAAGGTCTGCGACAAGGTGCCTGATTTCGCCATCACATCGCATACCATGCATGACACTGATCTGGTGGTCAAACTCACGGTCACGGCATCTTGCGGGACCGACAGCGCGCTCAAGCTCGACAACGACGCCGTGCGTATCACCGTGAAGGACGGCGATGACACCTACGCCGATGCGGTCTACGATTTCTCGAGCGATCCGGTGAGCGCGAAGGCGGGGGAGGATGGCGAGGCCACAATCACCTTCGTCAAGTCCCAATACTGGTTCATACCGGATCAGGCCAGCTGGTCCGATCTGACCGTGACCGGCGAGCTCGACGCCGAAGCACAGGGCGGCAAGGCCAGCGCCGGGAACGCTGATGATGTCACCGGTGCGGACGCCATGGACCAGAACGACCGCGAACAGGTCGCCAAGGCCGCCATCGACCGGCAGATCGCGCACGACAAGTCGGCGGTGAGCGATCTGGGCAGCTCCTACACCACGCAGCTGTCCAGTAAGCAGCTCAACATGCAGGCGGACGGCAAGACCTGGACCTATCAGGACATCTGGCAGCAGTTCGCCGATCTCAAGGCCAAGTGGTCCAACGCGTTGTTCCTGTGGTCTGGCGACTGGTCCAAGTACCAGAGCAGCGGCACCGCCGACTACTACGTGATTCTCTCCGGCGAACGCTTTGGCAGCGTGGACGACGGCTGGAACTGGTGCAGCGCCAACAACTTCGGCAAGAACGACTGCATGCCCATCAGCGTGCAGTGACTTTGCGGATGTGCGAGCCGCATCCATAGAGATCGATAACAGTGGTGGTCTGTTTCGTAATTGGTTGAGTGGTGCTGGACCTTCTCTGACGAGGGGTTGTCAGCGGAAGTTGACTGGGGGAGAGACAGGAGCGGAGACCCCAATTATTTATGAGACGGACCACTAAGCGCCGGACCGGTCGACATGGGGCCGCTACCGACCAAAACCGACCCCTTAGTTCTACATTCTCCTTGGCAGGAACCTCTCGCACCTCACCACGTACCGATCGGGGCGGCGACGGCGTTCAACACCTTGAGCAGATCCTGCGGGTGCACGCCGACGGACAGGCCGCGCTTGCCGCCGGAGACCAGGATCTCGTCGAACTGCAGCGCGCTCTCGTCCAGCACGGTCTTATGCCTGGTCTTCTGGCCGAGCGGCGAGATGCCGCCCACCACGTACCCGGATTCGCGCATGGCCACCTTCGGATCGGCCATCGCGGCCTTTTTGGCGCCTACCGCGGCCGCCAAGGCCTTGAGGTCCATGTGTCCGCTCACCGGGACCACGCCCACCACGCGCTCCGAGCCGGTGTCCGCCATCAGCGTCTTGAACACCTGATGCTCGTCGAAGCCGAGCTTGGTGGCGGCCTCCACGCCGTAGCCGTCATCCATGTGATCGTTCGAGTGCTCGTACTCGTAGACGTGGAATTCCACGCCGGCCTTCTCCAACTGCACGGTCGCCGGAGTGGAACCCGCGCCCTTGTCATGCTTGCTTTTCTTTGCCATGGTCTCTGTTCTACTACGAAACGGTCATAACGGGCGAATAACGGCACGGTTGGTGGATGCCGCGCGCGGCGCATCCGTACGTGCAGAACGAGCTGACGCGTGAAGCGAGTAAATTCGTCAACGAAATTCTGATGCGGCGTACTACCTGGTCCGTGAAGCGGGCCTAAGGGATAGTCGTTTTGTCAACACGAATACCGGGGCAGGCCGCCGGAAACGTCCACATACGAGGAAACCCCCGCACGAGGCGGGGGTTTCATGCATTTCAGGGTTCGTCAGGAACCTTCAGCACTGCCGTTCGGCGAGGCTCACTCGGAGATCTCGGCGAAGTACAGCAGGGTACGGATCATGTTGGAGGTGAAGCCGTACTCGTTGTCGTAGAAGGAGACGGTGCGAGCCAGGGTCAGGCCGTCGATGTTGTTCACGTCGGTCTGGGTCGGGTCGAACACGCCACCGTGGGTGTCGCCGAGGATGTCGGAGGACACGATGCCCTCATCGTTGTAGCCGTAGTAGTCGCAGTTCTCGAAGGCTTCCTTGAAGGCGGCGTTGATCTCGTCAGCGGTGACTTCCTTCTCGAGGACGGTGGTCAGCTCGGTGACGGAGCCATCCGGAACCTGAACGCGCTGGGCGTGGCCCTGCAGCTTGCCGTTCACGGACGGAACGACCTTGCCGATGGCCTTGGCGGCGCCGGTGGAGTGGGCAATGGTGTTGATGCCAGCGGCGCGCAGGTTGCGGCCGGACTTGGTGCCACGCGGGCCATCCAGCAGCATCTGGGTGCCGGTGTAGGCGTGGATGGTGGTCATGAAGCCGGCGCGGATGCCGAACTTCTCGTCCAGCAGCTTGACCATGGCGGCCATGGAGTTGGTGGTGCAGGAGCCGGCGGACACGATGTTGTCGGAGGCCTTGAGGATGTCGTGGTTCACACCGAACACGACGGTCGGGGTGGTGTCGTCCTTGGCCGGGGCGGAGATGAGGACCTTCTTGGCGCCGGCGTTCAGGTGGGCCTGGGACTTCTCGGCGGAGGTGTAGAAGCCGGTGCACTCGAGCACGAACTCGACACCGTCGTTCTTGACCCACGGGATGTTGTTGGCGTCCTTCTCGGCGTAGACCTTGTATTCCTTGCCGTCAACCACGATGGAGTCCTCGGTGGCCTTGACGTCGACCGGGGTGCCGTCGTCGTGGCGGAAGGTGCCGTGGGTGGAGTCGTACTTCAGCAGGTAAGCCAGGGTGGCCGGGGTGGTCAGATCGTTGATGGCGGCAACCTCGATGTCACCAGCCTGGCCGCCGCGAGCCTGCAGCTCGAAGATGCGACGGAAGGCGAGACGACCAATGCGACCGAAGCCGTTGATACCAATCTTAACTGTCATGTAATTCTCCCTTGTAGGGTGGCCATGGTGCATTCGCACACACCGGGCCATTGTTTACCAACGCTTGTTACTTTAATGCCTTGTCTGTACACAAGGCAACGTTTTCACCTGCGTTTTGAGCAAAAACGTCCGATTTTCTGTGAGCGTTCACATTGCGTTTCTCGGAAGGCAGAATGATGGTCGTCCCGCAGCGGCCTCACCTCACCAGCAGCGCGGACACCTCGGTGTCCAGCTCGCCGATGCCCTCGGCCTCCTCACGTGTGAAGGAGCGGAACCGGCGCATCTGCGGCACCGGAACCTCGGCGGGGAAGGTGACGACCAGCGTGCCGTCGCCCACCGATACCGAGGCCTCCACGCCGTCGCGGAACTCGTTGCTGAGGCCCAGCGCCATCGTGTTGGTGAGCGTGCCGTGCAGGAGCTCGTACTTGAGTCCCGGTTCGTTCACGTCCCGGGAGATGTCGGAATGGGAGAAGACCGAAATCATATGGCCCGCCTCCGGCACCGGATGCGCCGCGAACGACAGTTCGCCGTCGCAGATCGCGGTGATGACCGTGCCGTCGCCGTGCAGGTAGCCGATGGCGCCGTGCCGTGCCAGCAGGGCCACGAGCTGGATGTTCGCCAGCGTGTGGTCCATGCGTCCGCCGAGCCCGCCCCAGATGTGGAATTCGCGGTATCCCGCCGCCCAGCCGATCTTCAGGGCGGAGAGCATGTCCGGGTCGTCCTTGAGCGGCGGCAGCGTCACCGTGCGCGTGCCGGCGTCGGGCCGTCCGCCTTCGAGCGAGTCAAAATCGCCCACCACCACGTCGGGCGTGAGGCCCAACGCGCGGACATGGTCCAGGCCGCCGTCCGCCGCCACCACATACGCGCCGGCCGATATCGCCAACGCTCGGGCCATGTCGCCGTAGTATTCGCCGGCGCCGAACACGGCGCAGACCTTCCCATCGCCGCTTGCTGCTGTTTCGTTCGATGTTTCGCTCATACGGCCACTGTAGCCGTCGGTGGTGCGAATCGAATACCTCCCGGTGGCCTGTTTCGTGCCTTCATGGGCCGCTACGGCGTTCTCTCGTTGCCGGAAGTCGGGAAAATAACCGGCTGGGCCGGTTGAGGGATTTCTCATGCAAGCCGTCGAGACAAGAGCGTGGCGGGAGGAATGCTGATAGGCTTTCCCCTCAGAACAGTTGTCGCGAGGCAGGGGGAGCGGAGTATGGCGCACATCACCGAGGCAAGCGAGAGGCCGATTCTCAAGTCGAAGGTCTTCCTGTACGTCACCGAGTTCTTCTCCGGCATGTCCGTGATGGCCGCCGAACTGGGTGCCTCGCGCCTGCTCGCCCCGTATTTCTCCAGCTCGCAGATCGTCTGGACCATCATCATCGGTACCATCATGATCGCGCTCGCTTTGGGCGCGGTGTTCGGCGGCCGTTGGGCGGACCGCGACCCGAACCCGGACAAGCTCTACATGCGTATCATGGTGGCGGCCGTGTGGATCGCGCTGATCCCGCTGGTGGGCAAGTACCTGATTCTGCTGATCTCCGGCCTACTCATCGTCACGGTCTCCACGAACTTCCTCATCATCGCCGCGTTCATCTCCTGCGCCATCATCTTCGTGCCGCCGCTGTTCCTGCTGGGCACGGTGACCGCCGGGCTCAACAAGTTCGCCACCACCTCGCTCGAGGACAACGCCTCCGTGGTGGGCCGGCTGTCCGCGTGCAACACCATCGGCTCGATTCTGGGCACCTTCCTGCCGACCTTCGTGACGATTCCGGCCGTAGGCACGTTCGTGAGCTTCCTCATCTTCTCCGGCGTGCTGCTGGTCATCCCGATCGTGTACTTCATCTCCATCAGGGCCCGCCGCGTGGCGTGCGCGGTGTCGGCCGTGATCTTCGTGGCCACGAGCTGCGTCTCGCCGCTGACCGGCTTCGCGTTCTGGGAGACCAACCTCGCCTATGAGGGAGAGTCCATCTACAACTACCTGCAGGTCAAGAACCTATCCGACCGGACCATCCTGTCCACCAACGTGCTGTTCGGCGTGCAGTCCGTCACGATGAAGGACAAGGGGCTGACCGGCATGTACTACGACACCGCGCTCGCTGCGCCGGCGCTCGCGGACAAGGCCGATTCCGCGCTGATTCTCGGCATGGGCACAGGCACCTACGCGCGGCAGCTGAGGCAGTACTATCCCGATATGAAGGTCACCGGGGTGGAGATTGATCAGAAGATCACCGATCTGGCGGTCCGCTATTTCGATGAGCCGGGCGATGTGCCCGTCTCCACCTATGACGGTCGCGCATGGCTCGCCGCCTCGCGCGAGAAATACGACGTGATCATGGTCGATGCGTATCAGGACATCACCATCCCCTTCCAGATGAGTTCGGACGAGTTCTTCTCGATGGTGCGCGAGCACCTCAATCCGGGCGGCGTGATGGTGGTCAACATGAACATGGTCTCGGACGGCGCGGGCTCGATCAACGAGGCGTTGCAGACCACAATCGCCAACACGTTCAATGGCGACTGCAGGGTCGGCACCACGTATACGGCCGACGTGCCGAACACCACGAACCGCGAGCTGTTCGCCAAGGCGCCCACCGCCGACGAGCTCGCGCAGTATGGGGATTGCAGCGATGCGTCGCGCGGGACGGGGGCGATTGGCGGCTCCTCCGGGCCGATTCGCAGCACCATGCATGAGGACGTGAGCGCCGATTCGCTGCGAGCAGCCACATGGAACCGCACGAACGACGGCGCGCTCGCCGCCTACATGTCCGAAGTGGCGGGGCGGATGACGCCGGTGGCCGATCCGGTGGCCGGCCGTACCGATGGCTCGCTGATTCTCACGGACGACAAGGCGCCCGTCGAGGTGCTGGGCATGCGCGCCATCGACCAGATCATCGCCGAGGAGGCCGGTCCGTACCGCGAGATCCTGCGCACAGAAGGCTTGGGCGGTCTGCTGCGCGCGGTGCAGTGAGCCGTCGAGATGTGCTGCGGTTCCATGCGCCTGTCGGGCTATCGCGGGCTACGGCGGGTTACTATCGCGCATTGAGGATGGATGGGATGCGCCGGTCTCGGCCAAACGGGTGGCGTCTGGGATGATACGTCTGGGATGACGCATCTGAAATGATGCTGGCGTCTGTCCGGACGATTGACGCCGACTGTCCGGACGGCGATGGGCTTCACGAATGGCCGCCACGGACGGCTATCGCGGATGTGGACGTGGATGTAGTCGGATGTGAATGTGGATGCGGATTGCGACACGCGGCATACAACAGTCCGGCCTTATGGTAGACTTCTCATTTGGCTTGAGAAATCAAGAAAGCGGGGCAACCCCACCTGGAAGCCTTTCAAGGCCTCGGGTTCAAGGCAACAGCCTACCGATTGCTAGTGATGTCTTGCGATATCGCAGTCGGATGTGATTCATGATGAATCGCGAATGACATGAAGCGGACGCCGATGGCGTTGGCTTGCGTTTGCCGTGAACCTGATGCATGGAAGACTCCCACTGGAAGCCTCGTGAGGAACAGTAGAGGATTGGAGTCATCATCAGCGACGAACCACGCATTAACGACGAGATTCGCGTCCCGCAGGTACGCCTGATCGGCCCTAAGGGTGAGCAGGTTGGCGTCATCGCGACCACCGTCGCGCTGAACCTGGCCAAGGAGGCAAACCTCGATCTCGTCGAGGTGGCCCCGAACGCGAAGCCTCCGGTCGCCAAGCTCATCGATTACGGCAAGTTCAAGTACAACGAGAAGATCAAGGCTCGCGAAGCCCGCCGCAACCAGAGCACCGCGGAAATCAAGGAGATTCGTTTCCGCCTCAAGATCGACGACCACGATTTCGACGTGAAGAAGGGTCATGTGACCCGATTCCTCAGCGGCGGAGACAAGGTCAAGGTCACTATCATGCTGCGAGGCCGCGAGATCTCCCGCCCGATCGGCGGTGTGGAACTGCTGCAGCGTCTGGCCGACGATGTGGCGGAATTCGGCACCATCGAGTCCAAGCCGAAGCAGGAGGGTCGCAACATCATCATGACCCTCGCGCCGAAGGGCAAGAAGGTGCACACCCAGTCCGAGCAGCGCCGTCGCGGTGCGGAATCCCGCGCCGAACGTCAGGCCCGCCAGGCCGCGCGCCTGGCCGCCAAGCAGGAGGCGCAGGCCCAAGCCCAGGCCGCGGCCAAGGCCTCGGTTTCCCCGAACACTTCCGATTTGAAGAAGCAAACCAGCAAGGAGGGCAGCAATGCCGAAGATGAAAACTAATTCCGCCGCTTCCAAGCGCGCCAAGATCACCGGCACCGGCAAGGTGAAGCACGTCGGTTCCGCCATGCGCCACAACCTTGAGCACAAGTCCGCTCGCCAGCGTCGCGCCCTGTCCGCCGACGACGTCCTGCGCGGTGGCCAGACCAAGAAGATCAAGACGCTGCTGGCCAAGTGAGCTTAGGGCCCACACGGAAACAACAAGACTTTAGAAAGCTGAGGAAATAGATTATGGCACGTGTCAAGCGCGCAGTGAACGCCCACAAGAAGCGTCGCGTCGTTCTCGAGAGGGCTTCCGGTTACCGCGGCCAGCGCTCCCGTCTGTACCGCAAGGCCAAGGAGCAGCTGCTTCACTCCTTTAACTACAACTTCCGCGACCGCAAGGCTCGCAAGGGCGACTTCCGCAAGCTGTGGATCCAGCGTATCAACGCCGCCGTCCGCGCTGAGGGCATCACCTACAACCGCTTCATCCAGGGCCTGAAGCTGGCCGGCATCGAGCTGGACCGCCGCGCTCTCGCCGAGCTGGCCGTTTCCGATCCGGACACCTTCAAGACCATCGTGGACGCCGCCAAGGCCGCCCTGCCTGAGGACGTCAACGCTCCTGCCGAGGCGTGAAACGAACAGTCCAGTGGACTGCATCTTTGACAGAAACCCCGTCATTTGGCGGGGTTTCGTCGTATGTATTCCCATATACCATTAAGCATCATGACCGCCAGCTTCGACAGACTCACCGAACAGTTCCTCGTCCACATCGGTGTGGAACGCGGGCTCGCTGCAGCCACGGTGGCGGCGTACAAGGCCGATATCGCCAGATACGTGGCATGGCTGGAGGCGAGCGGAGTCGAGGAGCCGGATGCCATCACCACGCAGGATGTGGAGGACTATGTCGCCACGTTGGATGCGGCGGGGGAGTCGGCCCGCTCGAAGGCGCGTCGGCTTGCATCGCTGCACGAGTTCCACAGGTTCGCGCTGACGCAGCATATGGTCTCGGATGACGTATCCGCATCGGTCAAGGCCCCCAAAGGAGCATCCACGCTGCCGGATGTACTGAGCGTCGATGAGGTGGCGCGGCTGCTGGACGCGGTCACGCCACCTGAAGGCACCGACGATCCGGTGCAGTTGCGTGACAAGGCGCTGCTCGAGTTCATGTACGCCACCGGATGCCGTGTCTCCGAGGCGGCCGGCGCGAATCTCGACGACATCGATCTGGACGCCCGTGTGGTCCGGCTCATGGGCAAAGGCTCCAAACAACGACTCGTACCCGTCGGCAGCTACGCCTGCGAAGCCCTGAACCGCTATCTCAGCATGGGCCGCGGTGAGCTGGAGCGCCGCTCGAGCGCCAAAGCCCCCGAACGCCGGGCCCTGTTCCTCAACAAACGCGGCCGTCGCATCTCCCGCCAATCGATATGGGAGGTGGTCAAGGCGGCGGGGGGGCGCGCCGGCATCACCCGGCCGCTTCATCCGCATACGTTGCGTCATTCGTTCGCCACGCACCTGATTCAGGGTGGCGCGGACGTCCGCACCGTGCAGGAACTGCTCGGCCATGCCAGTGTGACCACCACGCAGATCTACACGCATGTGAGCCCGGAGCATCTCATCGAGGCGTACATCATGGCCCACCCCCGGGCGCGGTAGCGCGATAGCGGGACGGCGGGCGAGCCCGGCGAGTAGGCTAGGAGAGGCTGAGGTTCTTCCGGTGAAGGGGACAGTGACGATGGGCGATTGGCGTGACGATCGGGGCGGGGATTTCCGTCAGGGCACGCTGCCGATGGCTGGAACGTATGTCGTTGCCAGACAAGATGAGGAGGATATTGATAAGGTGGACGATATGCCTACCGATCTGCTTGGACGTGAATACGAGACCTTCCCCGCACCCCTACCGCTGCAGCAGCATGGCCCGGCCAGGGTCATCGCCATGTGCAACCAGAAGGGCGGCGTAGGCAAAACCACCAGCTCCATCAACATCGCCGGCGCGTTGGCCCAGTACGGCCGCCGCGTGCTCATCGTCGACTTCGACCCGCAGGGCGCCGCCACCGTGGGCCTCGGCATCAACGCGAACACCGTGGAGAACACCATCTACACCGCCCTGTTCGACATCTCCGTGGACCCGCACGATGTGATCCAGCACACCGCCTTCGAGAACATCGACATCATCCCGGCGAACATCGACCTGTCCGCCGCCGAGGTACAGCTGGTCACCGAGGTCGGGCGCGAGCAGATCCTCAACGGCGTGCTGCGTAAGGTCAAGGCCGAATACGACCTCATCATCGTGGATTGCCAGCCGTCGCTCGGCCTGCTTACGGTCAACGCGCTGACCGCCGCGGACGGGGTGATCATCCCCGTGGCCGCCGAGTTCTTCGCCCTGCGCGGCGTGGCCCTGCTCATGCAGTCCATCGAAAAGGTGCAGAGCCGCATCAACCCCGCACTCGAGGTGTACGGGGTACTGGTGACCATGTACACCAAGACCCTCCACTGCGAGGAGGTCTGCCAGCGCATCTACGAGGCGTTCAAGGACAAGGTCTTCCATACGTTCATCTCCCGGTCCATCAAGCTGCCAGATTCTAACGTGGCCGCCGCCCCGGTGACCGTGTACGCGCCCGAGCATAAGACCGCCAAGGAATACCGGGCCGTGGCGCGGGAACTGGTCGCGCGCGGCATCGTGGCGTGAACGTCGCCGTGGATCCCCTGGACGGCCGCTCTTCCGATACTGCCCCCATGGCGTTCGCGAATGCCGAGGGTCAGAATGCCGAGGGTCATGTGGAGGCTTCGGGCGTAACAAGTGGGATGAGCATGGCGGCTCGGCGGGAATCCGCGGATGACTCGGATTCCCCGGCACCCGGGATTCTGCCTGCGGCTGGCTTTCAAGTGAATCTGGCCGTCTACTCCGGTCCGTTCGATGCGCTGCTCGGCATGATCGCGAACAATCGGCTCGAATTGACGGAGGTTTCGCTTTCCGCCATCACCGAGGAGTTTCTCGCCTACGTGCGCGGACTCGACTTCGCCAGCAACATGGATGAGGCCAGCGCCTTTCTGGACGTCGCCTCGATTCTGGTGGAGGCCAAAAGCGCCGCACTGCTGCCATCCGACGATGAGGGACGCCGCGACGAACAGAGTCTCGAGGCACTGCGCGAACGGGATCTGCTGTTCGCCAGACTGCTGCAATACCGGGCCTACAGACAGGCGGCCGTAGACTTCCGTGCGCATCTGGCGGCAAATGCGGGCCGGTTCCCCCATCCGGCCTCGGTGGACGAGCGCGTCGCGGCCCTGCTGCCTGAACTGGTCTGGACGGTCACGCCGGACGATTTGGCGCGTCTCGCCGCGCAGGTTATCGCCAACGCGCCCGCCGATGAGGTGTCCGTACACCAGCTGCATGTGCCGTTGGTCGATCTGCGTGCGCAATCGATGCTGGTGCGGGACCGTCTCCGTGCGGCGCTGCGGCGGGGGAACGGTGGTGATGACGCCGACGCCGGTTCGCTCTCTTTCCGCGAACTCACTGCGGACTGCGCCACGCGCATCGAAGTGGTGGCCCGGTTCATGGCCGTGCTGCTGTTCTTCAAACAGGGGTCGTTGCAATACCGCCAGGACGGGCCGTTCGCGGAGCTGCATCTGCGCTGGATGCCCGGTGACGGTGACGGGGCCGGCGATGACGATGATATCGTCACGGCAATCAGCGAAAGGGACTTCATCTGATGACAGCAGAGACACCATCACCAATGACGTCGCCGTCGGTGGCGGCCCGTGTGGCGCCGATAACGCCGGATATGCCGGCGGATATGCCACCGGCGGCGACGATGCTGGCGGCCCCGGTGCCCTCGGCGTCCGACCACCCTTCCGATTCCGGGAACTGCACACATGAGACTGTCACGAGTCAGACGCACACGCATGAAGCGGACGATCTCACAGGTGTCGGCGGTTTTCCCGGCGGTCTGCCGGCCTGTCTGGAGGCAATACTGATGGCTGCCGACCAGCCGCAGACCGCCGCTGATCTGGCCCGTGTGCTCGAAGCCGATGAGGACTCAGTGACAAGGGCGCTCGAGTCGCTTCAGATGGAATACGAGGGCGACCCTTCCCTCGGAATTCGTCCGCGCGGGTTCGAGCTGCGTCGCAGCGCGCGCGGGTGGTGGTTCGCCAGTCGAGGCGAGTATGAGCCGGTGGTCTCCGCCTTCGTCACCGATGGGCAGACCGCGCGGCTGAGCCAGGCGGCATTGGAGGCGCTCGCCATCGTGGCCTACCGTCAGCCGGTCACTCGAGCCCAGGTGGCGGCCATCCGCGGCGTCAATTCGGATGGCGTGATCCGATCGCTCACCGTGCGCGGCCTGATTCGCGAGGAGGGCGTCGATCCGGAATCTCGTGCCGCACTGCTCGTCACCTCAGCACTGTTCCTCGAGCGCATGGGAATCGACTCGCTCGACGATCTGCCATCTCTCGCGCCGTTCCTGCCGTCGGAGGGTGAAGCGGCCACGCTTGCCGAGCAGTGATAGCTCGAGTGTCGCGGCGTTGTCGCGGCGTGGCGAGAGCGTCAGCAGCCGTGTTGAATCATGCCGAAGCGGGTTCTGATTCGTCGTATACTCACATCTCGAGCTATTTATAGTCACAACGACTATAAATAGTGCTATGCTGAGGGGCAAGCGATTCGTTCCTCCATCGTAAAACTGGTCCGGTTCCCCGCAGAAGGAATCGGCCATTCCTCCGATGACGGGATGAATCGGGCAATCATCCATCAGGGAAGCGAGACGGGATATGGGATTCGGCAATGTTTCCGAGCGTCGCAGCGCGCCGCCGCAGGTCGGAGTGTCCGTGGTGATCCTCGCGCTCGGCCCCCATGACCGGGCGGGCGGCCCGTCACGTCTGTGGCTGCCGCTCGTCAGGCGCGTCCGTCAGCCGTTCCTCGGCGCATGGGCCCTGCCCGGCGGCGATCTGCGGGCCGACCGGTCGCTGGAACAGTCGGCCTATGCCGCGCTTGACTCCACCACCTCGCTGCATCCGCGCTATCTCGAGCAGCTGTACACCTTCGGCGACCCCGCTCGGTCGCGCGGCGGCCTGCCGATGGTATCCATCGTGTACTGGGCGCTCGTGGGCCACAGCGAAGCGGCCGTTTTCGGCAACGGCGACGCCGATGATATCGACGGCGACGCTGAGGCGGTCGACAACGTGCGCTGGTTCCCCGAAGATGATCTGCCTCCACTTGCCTTCGACCATCGCGCGATCATCGAGTACGCGATGACGCGCCTGCGCTCCAAGGTCGAATACTCCGACGTCGCCACCCGGTTGCTCGGCCCCACGTTCACCCTGCGCCAACTGCACAGCGTCTACGAGGCCCTCGCCGGCCAGAGCATCGATCTGGCGAACTTCCGTCGCAAGATGCTTGCCTCCGGTGATCTCGAGGACACCGGTGAGAAGGTGCGGGAGGGCCGCCAGCGGCCTGCGACCATCTACCGCTACGTGCCGCATGATTCCGGCAATGCGGGCGTGCCGGCCCACGAGGGTAGCGCAGCGTCTGTGGCGTCGGAATCGGCGGTTTCGGTGGGTGTTCCGGATTCGGCGAATTCAGTGGCGTCGTCGGGGTTGCTGGCAGTGCCGGCCGCCTCCGAAACCGGAAGCGCATTGTCCTTCGTAGACGATGCGCTCTCTCCGCTGGTCCCTTCTGCCCACGGGTGAGCCCGTCATACCGGCGCCCCTCTGGGATGGGAGCTGTCCGCAAAGCGGACTGAGGGGAGTGGCCGGAACAGTCCGGTCCGTGAAGTCTCCCCTCAGTCCTACCTCGTTCGACGGTTCCCCTCGGGGAGGAGAGCCGGAACAACTCAAAGAACAACACACAAGATAAGAAGAAGGTTCACATATGAGTGACGCCAAGGAGAAGGGCTCCGCGCTTTCCGTGGAGGAACAGGGCATCGACACCATCGCCGAGTCCGACCGTCACGGCAGCCCGAAGGATCTGTTCTGGCCATGGTTCGCCGCCAACATCTCGGTGCTGGCCATGTCCTACGGCGCATGGGCGCTCGGCTTCGGCATCTCGTTCTGGCAGGCGACCCTCGCCGCCATCATCGGCATCGTGGTCTCGTTCCTGCTCGTGGGCGTGGTCTCGATCGCCGGCAAGCGCGCCAACGCGCCGACCATGGTCATTACCCGAGCCACCTTCGGCGTCGAAGGCGCCAAGGTGCCATCCGTGCTGAGCTGGATCGCCACGCTTGGCTGGGAGATTTCGCTGACCACCACCGCCGTGCTCGCGCTCGCTTCCACGCTGCAGCGCCTCGGCTGGGGGTCCGGTGCCGCGCCGAAGATCATCTCCACGATCGTCGTGGTCGGTCTTGTGGTGGTCGCCGGCATCTTCGGCTATGACCTCATCATGAAGGCCCAACAGGCCATCACCGTCATCAGCGGCATCGTGACCGTCGGCTTCCTCATCCTCGGCTGGTCTCACATCGATTTCTCCGCCGTTGGCTCCGCGCAGAACGGCTCGCTGCCGGCCATGCTCGGTGCGCTCCTGTTCGTCATGTCCGGCTTCGGTCTGGGCTGGGTGAACCTGGCCGCCGACTACTCCCGGTACCTGCCGCGCAAGGCCTCCAACTCCGGCGTGGTGTTCTGGACCACGTTTGGCGCCTCACTGGCCCCGGTGCTGCTCGTCGTCTACGGCGGACTGCTGGCCGTATCCAACAAGGACCTCGCCGACGCCGTGGGCAACGACCCGATCGGCGCCATGGGCTCCATCCTGCCCACCTGGTACCTCGTGCCGTTCACCATCGTGGCCGTGCTCGGCCTCATGTCCGGCGCCATCATGGACAACTACTCCAACGGCTTGGCGCTGCTGAGCTTCGGCATCAAGCTGCCGCGCGTGGCCGCCGCCGCCCTGACCGCAGCGCTCACCGTGCTTGGTGTGGTGTACGTGACGTTCTTCTCCGACACCTTCATCGGCCCGTTCCAGGGCTTCCTCATCACCCTCGGCGTGCCGATGGCCGTGTGGACCGGACTGTTCGTGGCCGACGTGCTGCTGCGCCGCAAGGACTACGACACCGACGACCTCTACAAGCCCGCCGGACGCTACGGTGCATGGAACGTCAAATCGCTGGTGATCCTCGCCGTCGGCACGCTGGTCGGCTGGGGCCTTGTGGTCAACTCCTACGCCAGCTGGCTGGAGTGGCAAGGCTACTTCCTCGCGCCCTTCGGCGGCAAGGAGGGTGCCTGGGCGTCTGCCAACCTCGGCGTGATCGTGGCGCTCGTCATTGGCTTCGTCGGCGCGCTCCTCTTCCAGCGCGGCGACATCGCCAAGCAGGAGCAGGACTGAATCAACGGATTGACAATCCAAGGAGCATCGCATATGACTATCCCATCTGATGAGTGGCTGGTCGTCATCGACCGCCAGAAGGTGTTCGCCGAATCCGACTGGTCCGACTGGGCCTGCCCGGACGGTTCGTTCCACACCACCGACGCCGCATTCGAGGCCCTCGCCAAGGCCTACGGTGACCGGGTCGTCTACACCCGTTACATCGCACCCACGCCCGCCAAGGACGCCTGGGTGGAGTACTTCAAGGACTGGCCGCAGTTCCTCGTGCCGCCGGACGACCCTATGTACGACCTGACCGAAGACACCGCGGCGCTCGCCGCCGGGCACCCGGTGGTCAGCCGTGACACCTTCGGCAAGTGGGGGAGCGAACTGGCCGAGGCAATCGGCGGTGCCAGGAAGATCGCCCTGTGCGGCGTGGCCACCGACTGCTGCGTGATCACCACGGCGCTTGCCGCCGCCGACGCCGGCGTGGCGGTACGTGTGGCCACCGACGCCTGCGCCGGCTCCAGCACGGAGAATCACCAGCGCGCCCTCGACACGATGGCCTTGTTCGCGCCGCTCATCACCATCACCGACTCCGCCGCCATCCTCGGCTGAGCGGTCTCTCGCCTGATCTGCGCCCGAGTTCGTTCCTACTGATTCGGCGTGCCCGCCGCTGTCCTCCAGAGTTTGGTTTATCCCATCCGCCCCTTCCCATCCGCTTCCCCTCCCAACGTCCGTTGTCTGTCGGCGTCAGTTCCTTGCTGACAGACAACGGACGCTATTGAGTGTTGTAGCGTCCGGTTTTGGTCAGTCCGGGTCAGTGGCGGTCGTGTTCTGACACTAAGCGGATTCGACTCCCGGCTCTCAGCGTCCGGATTCTGTCAGGAGTCCGCTGACTCTGACCATAAACGGACGCTAAGAGGAGGTTTTGCGTCCGATTATGGTCAGAAGGCACTCGCTCCTGACCAAAACCGGACGCTGAAGGATGGTGGAAGAGGAGGCATCGCCTTTCGGAGACGATGCCCGATGGCGGATGGCAGCCGGAGACGGACTTCGTATGGGTCGGACCGGCGGCATGGTCAAGGTATGTCGGTAATATCGTTGCGGTTTGTGTGTAAGTACAGGTAAAACCCAATAAACAAGTACCGAACGGTTACGCAAAAGAATCGATATTAAGAGAGGTTTCGATGGCGGTTCGTGGAGATATCCGTAATGTGGCGATCGTGGCACACGTTGACCACGGCAAGACCACGCTGGTCAATGCCATGCTTCAGCAGTCCCATGTGTTCAACGAGCGCGAGGAAGTGCCGGATCGTGTGATGGATTCCAACGATCTCGAGCGCGAGAAGGGCATCACCATCCTCGCCAAGAACACGGCCGTCGAGTACACCGGCCCGCTGGCCGCCAAGTACGGCCACCCGGAAGGCATCACCCTTAACATCATCGACACCCCTGGCCACGCCGACTTCGGCGGCGAGGTGGAGCGCGGCATCTCCATGGTCGACGGCGTCGTCCTGCTCGTGGACGCCTCCGAAGGCCCGCTGCCGCAGACTCGTTTCGTGCTGCGCAAGGCCCTCGAGGCCAAGCTGCCGGTCATCCTGTGCGTGAACAAGGTGGACCGCCCCGATGCCCGCATCGAGGAGGTCGTCGGCGAGACTTCCGACCTGCTGCTCGGTCTCGCGGATGACGTCCAGCACGAAGGCATCGACCTGAACCTCGACCAGCTGCTCGAAATGCCGGTCATCTACTGCGCCGCCAAGGCGGGCTACGCCTCCACCAACCAGCCGGCGGACGGCGGCATGCCGGACAACGACAACCTCGAGCCGCTCTTCGAGGCCATCATCTCCAACATCCCGGCCCCCGAATACGAGGAGGGCGCCCCGTTGCAGGCCCATGTGGCCAACATCGACTCCTCCGACTTCCTCGGACGACTCGGTCTGGTCCGCATCTACAACGGCACCTTGGAGAAGGGCAAGACCTACGGCCTGTCCCGTGTGGATGGCTCCCTGGAGAACTTCCGCGTCTCCGAGCTGCTGCGCACCCAGGGCCTTGAGCGTATCCCGGTGGCCTCGGCAGGCCCCGGCGACATCGTGGCCGTCGCCGGCGTCAACGACATCATGATCGGTGAGACCATCGTCGATCCGAACGATCCAAAGCCGCTGCCGCTCATCCATGTGGATGACCCGGCCATCTCCATGACCTTCGGCGTCAACGACTCCCCGCTGGCCGGCACCGAAGGCAAGGACCACAAGCTCACCGCCCGCATGATCAAGGACCGTCTTGACCGCGAGCTCATCGGCAACGTGTCCATCAAGGTGCTGCCCACCGACCGTCCGGACGCCTGGGAGGTGCAGGGCCGTGGCGAGCTGGCGCTGGCCGTCCTCGCCGAGCAGATGCGCCGCGAAGGCTACGAGCTGACCGTCGGCCGCCCGCAGGTGGTCACCAAGAAGATTGACGGCGTGATCAACGAGCCGATGGAGAACACCACCATCGACGTGCCCGAGGAGTACATGGGCACCGTCACTCAGCTCATGGCCGACCGCAAGGGCCGTATGGACGGCATGACCAACCACGGCTCCGGCTGGGTGCGTCTGCAGTTCACTGTGCCGTCCCGCGGCCTCATCGGCTTCCGCACCGCGCTGCTGTCCGCCACGCGCGGTACCGGCATCTCCTCGTCCATCTCTGCCGGCTACGCGCCGTGGGCCGGTGAAATCACCATCCGCCAGAACGGCTCCATGGTCTCCGACCGTCAGGGCGTGGCCACCCCGTACGCCATGCAGCGTCTGCAGGCCCGTGGCAACTTCTTCGTCGAACCGCAGTCCCCGGTGTACGAGGGCCAGGTCGTCGGCGTGAACAACAAGCCGGATGAGCTGGACGTGAACATCACGCTCGCCAAGCACATGACCAACATGCGTTCCTCCACCGCCGACGTGCTCGAGACCCTGACCCCGCCGATCAAGATGAGCCTCGAGGAGTCCCTGGACTTCGCCAACGAGGACGAGTGCGTGGAGGTCACCCCGGAATCCATCCGCGTGCGCAAGATCATCCTCGGCCGCGAGGATTGGTACAAGTGGCGCGCCAAGCAGCGCCGTCAGAACGCCGCTACCAAGTAGCGTCATTCTGACAACGCTGCCTTCGCGGGGTGCCTATGATGCACCCCGCTCACCTCGGCTACAGACAGTCCACCGGACTGTCTGTTTAACGCCTCGGCATCGTCAGAACGCTGCTACTAAGTAGCGTCGTTCTGACGACCTTCGCAGACGCTTGTGGTGCGCCTGCTCACTTCGCCTACGGGAAGCACACTGTGCTTCCCGTTTTACGGCTCAGCAGAATGCCGCTACCAAGTAGCGCCATCAAATAGTGCCATTCAGTGAGGCTCCCTTCTGGTTGAGGGGAGCCTCACTGGTATGGACGCACCTATACTGAAACGCATGGATATGAGGAATCGCAGTACCGCATCGTTGCCGTGGTCGCACCGGCAGAACGCATTGGTCAAAGGACTCGTGACGCTACTGGCCGGCGCGTTCGCCGCGTTCGTCGGCACGTTCTCGCACCGGATGGGAGCCTCGGCCAACATCCCCTATGGATTGGCGCTGGCGTTCCTTCTCATCATCCTGTCCACTTGGTGCGCCCGCTCCCGGCTTGGCGTGGTCGGTCTCGCCCTCCATCTCATCGCCTCGTCAGGCACGGCCTGGGGACTCGCATTGACCACCAGCTCGGGCAACGCCCTGATCGTGGCGGGCTTCCAAGGCGACATGCCGTATTTCTCGCAGCATGCCGGCTATATCTGGCTATACGGCATCGTGCTCGTGCAGGTGGTGATGCTCGTCCTTCCCGCCCGTTGGTTCGCCATTCCAGTGCAATCGATGCCGTCGAACTGACGCACTGCGGGTCTGCCGCTGGCATGGCGCTGCCGTTGACACGCCGCCGACACTGACATGACGTCGGCTCGATAGCGACATACTGACATTTCGCATGTCGCGCGCCCCTGCCCCCACTACGATGGAACGTTATGGCGCGAATGAAACTTTTCTATCTGGGGCCCGAAGGCACCTTCACCCATCAGGCGGCGATGATGGCCGCCGAACGATTCACCCCGCTCGGCGATTTCGACCTTGTGGCCTTGCCGGACGTGCCCGCCATCATGCAGGCGGTGCAGCATGGCGACGGCTGGGGCGTCATCGCATGGGAGAACAACGTGGAAGGCTACGTTGTGCCGAACCTCGACGCGCTCATCGATGCCGACGACGCGGCCGGATTCGCCCGGGTCAGCGTCGATGTGGCCTTCAACGCCTTTACCGTGCATGGTCAGGATGTCCGCGACCTCAATGGCGCTCAGGTCAGCGCCCACCCGCACGGTCTCGCCCAGTGCAAACAGTTCATCGCCGACCATGGGCTCAGGCCCACGCCGGCCTCTTCGAACGCCGCCGCCTGCCGCGATCTCAAGCCCGGTCAGGTGGCGCTCGGCCCCGGCATCTGCGGCGAACTGTACGGTCTGGATGTGCTGGATGAACACGTACAGGACTTCGAGGGGGCACATACCGAATTCCTCATCATCGCGCCCCGCCACGAGGTGCAGGACCTCAGCGCGATGGCGCGTCGCGACTCGGACGGCGAATTTGAGACCATCGTCATTTTCATCCTGCTCGCCACAGGCCCCGGCGTGCTCGCCAACATGCTCGACGTTCTGCGCGACGCCGGCCTCAACATGACCAGCTTCATCTCCCGCCCCGTCAAAGGCCATGACGGCACCTACAGCTTCATCGCCACCTTCGACGCCGCGCCGTGGGAGTCGCGATTCCGCGACGCGTTGAGCCAGATCATCGGCAACGGCGACTGGGTCAAGACGCTGGCCGTCTATCCGCGCCGCGAACGACCGAACCCGCCGGTGGATGCATGGATGCTGCCGAAGGGCGGCGTGCATATCGACCCCCGATCGGCAGACGACCGTAACGGGCTCGACGTCGGTGACGATTATGACAATCCCGCGAATTCCGCCGGTGACGCGGATAATGGTGCATCGGATCATGATTCCTCGGACGACGACCGGGATTGGCGTCAGAGGGAATGCGTCAGGAGGGAACTGCTGTGGTAGGAACAATCGGCATCGTCGGACTTGGTCTGATCGGCGGGTCGCTGGCCCGTCGTCTGGCGGGACGCGGGGTGCGTGTGGTGGCGTGGAACCATCGCCCGCACCCGTACGCCCAAGCGGAGGCCGACGGCATCTCCTGCAAGGCCACGCTGACCGAACTGGTGGACGCGGCACCGGATGCACTGGTGCTGTGCAATCCGCTCAAGGCCATGCCCGACATCCTCGCCGGACTCAGGCCATTGCTCGAGCATCGGCCCGAAATCACACTTACGGACGTCGGCTCGGTCAAAGGCATGGTCCGCGATCAGGCCAAGGCCGCCGGACTGGGGGATAGGTACGTGGGCGCCCATCCGATGGCCGGCAACGAACTGTCCGGCTGGCAGGCCGCCAACCCCACCCTGTATGACGACGCCCTATGGGCCGTGACCGTGGACGAATCGACCGATTACCGCCGGTTCCTCACCGTGGCCTCGCTCATCACCGATGGCGTGGGCAACCGAATCATCGTGCTGGACGACGAGACGCACGACAAGGCCGCGGCCATGATCTCCCACATGCCGCATGTGGTCTCCACCGCGCTCATCAACGAGCTGACGGCCAACCCCGACCGTAATGTGGCTGCGGCGCTCGCGGCCGGATGCTGGCGGGACATGACCCGCGTGTCGCTCACCGATCCGGACCGCACGCGCGCAATGGTCGAGGAGGACGCGCTGAACGTGGAGGTGTTGCTGAGGCGCATGGCCGCACGCCTGACGGACGTGGCGGATTACCTGCACGACGGCGACACGTCCGCGGTCAGGGCGTTTTTCGCCGCCGGTGACCCGTTCCGGACATATCGGGCGGAGACGAAGGCCGCGACCGGATTCACGCGCGCCGAACTGGAGATTCCCGAAACCGGCTGGCAGCAGACGCTACTGTTCTCCGCGCGTAGGGGTGAGGCCATCACCGGCTTCATCCATCCACGTCAGGCCGTCATCGAGCTGCGCCCCGCCATGTAGCACGCATCTCCCCGCGATGGGTGAGAGACCACCTCACACCAACGCTGACAAAGTCCCTACGGCCGTGCCGGCGCCTTCGGACGCTCGGGAACGGGCTTGAGCGTGGCGATCTGCTCCTGATGGATGGTGATGTTCTGGGCCGGCCTTGAGCCGTTGGCGGCGGCGTCGCGCACCATCTCCAACGTGTAGCCGTCCCACGCCGTCACATGCCCCACGTAGTCGCGAAACTTCATACGGCCGTCCGCGGGGTCGACGCCTTCGGTCACGCGCACCACGATGCGGGCGCCCACCGGAATCTGCCTTGGCAATGTCATGATCGTTCATCCCCTTCGCTACCGCCGGGCATCAACCTCGACGCCCGGCACCAATCGGCAATACCAACAATTCCAGAGTACTCCCTTGCTGGGCCTTCGCCGGGCTTTCTCAGGGCCGTCGCCGAGCCCTCGCGGGGCCTTCGCCGGGCGGATGCCGGAGCTACTCCGAAGCCACCGCGTCCAGCACCGGCTGCCGCAGCGCCCGTGTGGCGGGGGAGATGGACGCCGCAAGCCCCACCAGAATCGAAAGCACCAGGAACACACCCAGCTGATTCCACGGCACGCTCAACGTGGACAGTCCGTTCGACTCGTAGACCGCGCGGATCACCGCACCGGCGGCCACGCCGACCACCATGCCCATCACCGTGCCGAACACGGCGATGATCGCCGCCTCGATGCCCAGCATGCCGCGGATCTGCGCCCGCGAGGTGCCGATGGCGCGCAGCAGGCCGATCTCCTTCGTGCGCTCGGACACGGACAGCGCCAACGTGTTCACGATACCGAAGACCGCAATCACGATGGACAGAGCCAGCAGCGCGTACAGCACCAGCAGAATCTGGTCGACCATCGAGCTCATCGTGGACTTAAACTCCTCGCGGGTCTGCACGTTCACCACGTAGTACGGCTTCACCGCATCGACGAGCCGCGTCTTCAGCTCGCCGAGATCCTGGCCGTGCGCCGCGTTGACGAACAGCATGATGGTGAACATCGTGTACTGGTTCGCGATCTTGCCTGCCGTTTCGTCGTTCATCAGCACCATCGACCGGTAGACCGAGTTCTCGATGATCGCACCGATGCGCACCTTGACATGCGTGGTTTCGGTCTTCGTCTTCACCAGCGTGCTCGGGTCCACCTTCTTGGCGTCCTCGCCCGCCTGCTGAGCCTCGGCCATCTTCGCCTGCGCGCCCGCCGCGTCCCCAGCGGCAAGCAGCTGCTGGGCTTCGGTGCTCAGGCCATCGACCTTTGCCTTCACCTGATCCTGGTATTCCTGCTGCGCCTTGGCGGTGGCCTCCTCATCGACCACGACCTGACGTCCGTTGACGGTGACCGTGTCGCCCACCTTCCAGCCGTTGTCCTTCGCCACGGTGATGCCGACGACCAGTTCGCCGTCGCGCAACGCCCGATCGGCGTCGCCCTCATGCGTGACCGGCGCGAACACGTCGGTGAACAACGACGGCTGCTCGGCGAACGTCATGGCCGCTGTCTCATCGTCGCCGGAACCGTAGGTGACGCCCATGAGCATGCGGCTTTGCGAGACCGAGCCGACGCCGTCCGTCTTCCTGATTGCCTCGATCGCATCGTCGGGGATGCGCCCGTCGGATGCGGACATGGCCGAAAAGTCGGATTTGAGCCCCGAATCCACGATGCCGGCGACCGAGGCCTTCGCCGAGGACGCCACCACGCCAAGGCACGAGACGATGGCCACGCCCACGAACAGGGCGGCCGCCGTATTGGACGTGCGGCGCTTCTGCCGCTGGAGGTTACGTGAGGCGAGACGGCCGGTGACCCGGAAGACATGCGCCGGAATCCATCCCAGCACCGTGCCGGCCGGCGCCACCCACGCAGGCCCGGCCACGATGACGCCGAGCACGATCAACGCCGCGCCGATACCGAGCGGCCAGCCCGTCCCCAACGCCGAGGACCAGTCGTTCAGCCAATCCCAGGAGGACATCGCCACGCCCTCGCCGTTCGCGACGGCGATACGCCAGCACCACAGCCATGAGGCCGCGCCGAGCGCGATCATGGCCGTACCCGCAAGGCCGCGCGGCCACACCGGCTTCTCCGGGTTGACGGTCTCGTTCATCGCCTGGATTGGCGGGGCCATCGCCGCGCGTCGGGCCGGAAGCGCCGCACCCAGCAGCGTGACCAACAGTCCCACGACGAGGCCGATGAGCATGTCCGTGGCGCTGGGATCGGAGGAGCCCGTCATCGGCGTGCCCATCTGCGCCATCAGCGCCACGATGCCCTTGACCATCGCCCAGCCGAGCCCGATGCCGATGACCGAGCCCACCAGACCCAATACGATGGCCTGCACCACCACGGTGACGAACACCTGCGCGGGAGAGGCGCCGATAGAGCGGAGCAGCGCATACCCGCGCATCGACTCGCGAACGATCATCGAGAAGGTGTTCGCGATGATGAACGAACCGACGAACAGGGCGATCACCGCGAAGATGAGAATCAGCGGCTGTACGAAGCCGAGCGCCTTCTTGGTGGATTCGGCATTGTCGTCACGCACGCTCTGACCGGTCACGGCCTTCGCCTTGGAGTCCTTCGGCAGCGCCGCATTGATGCGGTCGGCAAGGGCCTGCTGCTGCTCGACGCTCAGCGGCCGCCCGCCGTTGGCCGAACCGTAGACGCTCAGGTACCGAGCCGTGCCGACCTGCCCGGATTGCTGCTGGAAATAGTCCTTGGCCACCTCCGGCGCGAGACCGATGATGATGGCCCCGGCCTGCGACGAGGACGTGTCGAACAGGCCGACGACCTTCACATCCGTCACCCCGTCCGGGTAGACGAGCTTCGTGGTGTCGCCGACCGTGAGACCGGCGGTTTCGGCTGCAAACGCATGCAGCGCGATTTCCTGCTTGTTCTCGGCCCAATGGCCCTTGGTGAGTGTGGCCGAACGCCAGGTGCCGTCGGCGAGGCCGAGGCTCGTGGTGGTGCCGCCCATCGTGGAGACGGCATTGCCGTCCTTGTTCACCAGCACCAGTCCGGAGACCTGATAGACGGCTTCGGCGGTCTTGACGCCATCCACTTTGCCGATGGTATCGGTCAGATCGACGTCGATACGGTTGTAGGTCTTCGATGAGGAGTCCGAGCCGGACGATGAGCCCGATGAGCCGGACGAATCCGAGCCTGAGGAGCCTGACGAGCCCGAGCCCGATGAGCCCGAGGCGCCGAACGCCATCGACCCGTCCTTCTGCTCCTGGCTGCCGCGCACGTACACGTCGGCGTCGGAGTTCGAGGCCATCATCTGATCGACCTGATTGTTCATCATCTCGCGGAAGCAGAACGAGCCGACCACGAAGCTCACGCCGAGCGCGATGGCGATGATGGACATGACGAACCGCCCGAAATGCGCGCGGGCGTCGCGCAGCCCGATGCGGATCATGCCCTGTGCTCCTGCTCGTCGCGGGGCTTGCCGGCTTCGGCGGCCGTGGCGGGAGCGACTGTCTCAGCCGTGGCGCCCGACGCCTCACTCGACGCCTCGCCCGCCACATCGGCGAACTCATCGGTTGCATCGGTCGCGCCTTCGTCGGCGAACACCTCGAGGATCTCCTCATAGCTCGGCCGGTCGAGATCCTGCGTGATACGGCCGTCGGCGAGCACCAGCACACGGTCGGCGTAGGAGGCCGCACGCGGGTCGTGCGTGACCATCACAATCGATTGACCATAGTCCCGAACGGATTTCTTGAGGAATCCCAGCACCTCGCGGCTGGAATGCGAGTCGAGATTGCCGGTCGGCTCGTCGGCGAAGATCACGGACGGACGCGCCATCATCGCACGCGCGCAGGCCACGCGCTGCTGCTGGCCGCCGGACAGCTGGCTGGGGCGATGGGTCAGACGCTTCTCGAGCCCCACTACGCGGACCACCTGATCGAACCAATCGCGGTCTATAGGCTTCTTGGCGATCTGCAACGGCAGCAGGATGTTCTCCTCGGCGCTCAACGTGGGCACCAGATTGAACGACTGGAAGATGAACCCGATCTGCTGTCGGCGCAGACGGGTCAGCTGCCTCTGGTTCATGGACGAGACCTCGAGCCCCTCTACGAACACCTGGCCGGACGACGGCTGATCAAGACCGGCCATGCAGTGCATCAGGGTGGACTTGCCCGATCCGGATGGGCCCATGATGGCCGTCATCCGGCCTCGCTCGAACTCCACATCGACATGGTCCAGCGCCACCACCCGATTGTCAGCGTCGCCGTAGGTCTTCACCAGATCGATGGCGCGCGCCACCACATGATCCCGCTCGTCGAGTTCCCTTTCCACCGTTTGTGCATCGTGCCGTGCCATCGTGCGTTCCCATCATGTTCCGGAAGAACGTCGGCCCCGCCCGCTCGGCAGTCGAATCGTTCCCGTCACTACTTTGCGTTCGCATGCGCAGGGCGGCGGGAAGCGCGGTCGGGCCCGACCGTTGAATACGCCTATAGTCTATCGGAGAGGGGTTCAACGGAAATTGGACTGGTTAAGGACAGGGGAGGCACGGCACATGCGGTTCGACGGGCAGATCGATGCGTTCGTCGCCTATCTCAAAGCCAATCGAGGGCTGTCGGTGAATACGCTGAGGGCGTACCGCACCGATCTTGAGTCGTGTCTGGGTTTGTTCGAGCAACGCGGTGTGACCGATCTCAACGAAATCACGCTCGACGATCTGCGCGGCTGGATGGCCAGCGAGTCGCCCTCCCATGCCCGCAGCAGCATGGCCCGCAAAACCGTGTCCGTGCGCGCGTTCTTCGCGTGGGCGCATCTGCATGGCGTCACCCGCACCGACCCGGCCTCCGCCCTGATGACGCCCTCCATCCCCGAGACGCTGCCCGTTGTGCTCACTGAATCGCAGGCCGGGCATCTGCTGGATATCGTCGATGATGATGCGCGGCGTACGCCAACAGATCGTGTGCCTACAGATAGGGGAGACGATCCGCGCCGCACACGCATCCGGCGTGCGGCGGGCCAGCGCGACGCCGCGATGCTGGAGCTGCTGTACGCCACCGGCATCCGCGTGGCCGAGCTGGTCTCGCTTGACCTCACGGACATCGATTGGACCAGTCGCACCATCCGCGTGACCGGCAAGGGCAACAAGCAGCGGGTGGTGCCCTTCGGCGTGCCGGCTATGCGCGCGCTGCGCACATGGGTCGAACAGGGGCGGCCGGTCATCGTCGATGCGGCGGACCATATGCGTGCAGGCCGTATGCAGACAGGCAGTATGCATGCGGATCGTGTGCCGGACGACGTGCATACGGGCGGCCGTGCGAATATGACTTCTGTGCACACGGCTTCTGTGCACATGGATCCTGCGCATCCGTCGGAAGACAGTCAGGCTGTGTTCCTGGGCAACCGCGGCGGCCGTATCAACCAGCGTGTGGTGCGCGAGACGGTCCACCGGGCGGCGGATGAGGCGGGCGTGCCCGATATCGGTCCCCATGCCTTGCGCCATTCCGCGGCGACCCACATGCTCGACGGCGGTGCCGACCTGAGGGAGGTCCAGGAGATGCTGGGACATTCCTCGCTCAGAACCACCCAGCGGTACACGCACGTCTCCATCGAACAGTTGAAGGACCGGTACGCGCAGGCGTTTCCCCGCGCGTGATCGTCATGAATCGTCGTGGTGCCGACGTTGGGGCGGTGCGCGAGCGGGCATGAGACCGGGGATGGGCGTGCGGCCGTGCGCGGCATCGCATGGAATGGGGTTGACGGACCCTCGGCTCGACGGGTGACGGGTTCGTCGCACCCTTCCTGACCACTATGCGGACATAGCCCATGAAGTTGTGACTTGGCTGAATACCGCCAAAAAACGAGCATCGATTTTACATGGATGTAACATGACGTTTGCTTGTTGTCTTCAAATTGAGCCACAATTGCAGGTAATCAGCAACGGGGTTGGTTTCCTGCGAGCCGCGGCAGCGGTGCGAGGGGGCCAACCCCGTTCGCGTGAGGCGGGGCTGCAAGGCTCCGCGATCCAATGAATAGGAGAACAACATGAAGAAGAAAGCACTTGCTTTCGCGGCTCTGGCCTGCTCCGTGGCCATGCTGCTCAGCGCCTGCGGCGGCTCCACCAACAACAACGCCGCCAGCGGCGACACCGCCGGCGCCAACATCATCTACGCCTACAACTCCGAGCCTCAGAACCCGCTCATCCCGTCCAACACCAACGAGACCGGTGGCGGCAAGCCGGGCGACCTGCTCTTCGCCCGCCTCGTCTCCTTCGACAAGGACGGCAAGGCCTCCAACGAAGTGGCCGAGTCCATCACCCCGAACGATGACGCCACCCAGTACACCATCAAGCTGAAGTCCGGCTGGAAGTTCACCGACGGCACCGATGTCACCGCCGAGTCCTTCACCAAGGCCTGGTCCTACGCGGCCAACGCCAAGAACGCCCAGAAGGCCTCCTCCTTCTTCTCCACCATCAAGGGCTACGACGACCTGCAGGCCGACGGCCTCAAGGGTGACGAGCAGCTCTCCGGCCTCAAGGTCGTGGACGACACCACCTTCACCGTGGATCTGAACCAGTCCGATTCCGTGTTCCCGGTCAAGGTCGGCTACCTGGCCTTCGCCCCGCTGCCCGAGTCCTTCTACAAGGACCCGAAGGCCTTCGGCGAGAAGCCGGTCGGTAACGGCCCGTACAAGCTGGACCACTGGGACCACAACAAGGAGATCGCCCTCGTCAAGAACCCCGACTACAAGGGCAACGAGGACGTCAAGAACGACGGCGTGACCTTCAAGGTCTACACCGACGACCAGGCCGCCTACCGTGACATCCAGTCCAACAACGGCTCCCTCGACGTGATGGAGTCCGTGCCGGCCGCCTTCACCAAGACCTTCAAGTCCGACAAGAAGATTCAGCCGTACTCCGAGGCCGGCTCCGTCATCCAGACCTTCACCATCCCGTCCTCCCTTGACCACTTCAAGAACGACGAGGAAGGCCAGCTGCGTCGTCAGGCCATCTCCATGGCTATCAACCGCGAGCAGATCATCGACAAGGTGCTCAACGGCAACGCCACCCCGGCCACTGAATTCACCTCCCCGAAGACCCCGGGTTACTCCGACTCCCTCAAGGGCTCCGAGAACCTCAAGTTCGACGCTGCCAAGGCCAAGGAACTGTGGGCCAAGGCCGACGCCATCTCCAAGTACGACGGCCAGCTCACCTTCTCCTACAACGCCGACGGTGGTGCCAAGCCGCTCTACGACGCTGTCGTGAACCAGCTCAAGAACAACCTAGGCATCGACGCGGCCACCAACCCGATCCCGACCTTCCAGGAGTTCCGTGACGGCGTGACCAACCGCCAGATCAAGGGTGCCTTCCGTACTGGTTGGCAGCCGGATTACCCGTCCGCCGAGAACTACCTGTGGCAGCTGTACTCCACCGCCGCCGCTGACGGCAAGGGCTCCAACGATGGCGACTACAAGAACCCGGAGTTCGACGCCCTGTGCCTGCAGGCCGCCGCCGCCAAGACCACCGACGAGGCCAACAAGCTGTACCAGCAGGCCGAGGAGATCCTCCTCAATGATCTGCCGGCCATCCCGCTGTACTACTCCAACGCCAACGGCGTGGCTTCCCTCTCCGTCAAGTCCGGCTTCGGCATGGATTGGCAGAACCTCCCGACCTACACCGAGATGTCCAAGAAGTGAGTTGAAACTCACCTGACATCGAACGAGTAGTTCGGTAAATCAAGGGGCGAGGATCGTTCATGATCCCCGCCCCTTTCGCATATTCTCGCGCTTCGTGAATGCCGAGGTGGGCTGGGCGGATGGATGGTCTTCTGCGTTGGAAGTTCGTTAATGAATTTCTGCCGCAGATCGCAAGGAAGGACGTAGCGAACCGGCCAAAGCCATACCACATACCGGACAAATCCGGTGCGACAGTCCATAATGGCCGATAAGTTAACGAAAGTTTACAAACCTCCGTCAGCGCTTGCGGTAGACTGTCGGAGTATTTGGCGATCGGCAAGGGTGTACTGCGCCTACAAGCCGGTCCATGAAAAAGGAGCAACCGTATGGGTAAGTATCTTCTGCGACGTATTCTGCAGATGATCCCCGTGGTTCTCGGCACAACGTTCCTCGTGTATGCGCTGGTCTTCCTGCTGCCTGGCGATCCCGTCAAGGCCATGTTCGGTGACAAGCCCATCAATCAGGCCGTTGCTGCCCAGATTCGCGCGGAATACCACCTCGATCAGCCGTTCATCATTCAGTACTTCATCTACCTGAAGAACGCACTGACCCTTGACTTCGGCAACACCTTTGCCGGCCAGCCCGTTATCGACGAGATCACCCGCGCCTTCCCGGTCACCATCAAGCTCGGCCTGATGGCGTTCTGCTTCGAGGCCGTCTTCGGCGTGGTCTTCGGCATCATCTCGGGCCTCAAGAAGGGCAAGTGGTACGACACGGTCATTCTGATCGTCTCCCTGCTCCTCATCTCCGTGCCGACCTTCGTCACCGGTTTCGTGATGCAGTACCTGCTCGGCATCCAGTGGTCCATCCTGCCGGTGACCGCCGGCGCCGACCCGACGGTCCTCGACCTGCTCATGCCGGCCATGGTGCTTGGATCGGTGTCGATGGCGTACATCATCCGACTGACCCGTTCCGAAATCTCTTCCAACATCGCCGAGGACTACGTGCGTACCGCACGCGCCAAGGGCATGTCGAACGGGCAGGTCATGCTACGCCATGTGCTGCGCAACTCCCTGATCCCGGTCGTCACCTACCTCGGCCAGGACATCGGCGCCCTCATGGGTGGCGCCATGATTACCGAGCAGATCTTCAACATCCACGGCATCGGCTTCCTCACCTACCAGTCCATCCTGAAGGGCGAGGCCAATCTGGTGGTGTCCATCGTCACGCTGCTCATGCTGATCTTCGTGGTGTGCAACCTGATCGTCGACATGCTCTACGCGGCCCTCGACCCGCGTATCCGTTACGCGTGATAGGAGGGGAGTGAACGATATGGCAAACGACAACAACATCACGACCACCGAGGCTGAGCTCAACCAGAGCGGTGAGCCCGGTACCGAATACTTCATGGAGACCCTGCCCGGCCAGGACCGCTATGTGGCACCTATCGACGAGACGCCGCTTCAGGACGTCGACTCCGTGGACGAATCCGCGCCGGCCACCAGCATGTGGGCTGACGCCTGGCGCACGCTGCGCCGCAACCCGCTGTTCATCATCTCCGGGCTCGTCATCCTCTTCATCATCATTGTGGCCATCGCGCCGGGCCTGTTCACCAAGCAGGACCCGAACAGCTGCGACCTCGCCAACTCGCTGAGCCCGTCCTCCTCCGGCCACCCGTTCGGCTTCGACCTGCAGGGTTGCGACGTGTACACCCGCGTGGTGTACGGCACCCGTACATCCCTGTCCGTGGGCGTGCTCTCCACGCTGCTCGTCGTGCTCCTCGGCACCCTGATCGGCGCCGTCGCCGGCTTCTTCGGCGGCTGGGTGGACGCGGTTCTGAGCCGCATCACCGACATCTTCTTCGCCCTGCCGATGCTGCTCGGCGCCATCGTGGTCCTCCAGATGTTCAAGACTTCCAAGTCCATCTGGAAGATCGTGCTGGTGCTGGCCCTGTTCGGCTGGGTGGGCGTGTGCCGCATCGCCCGAAGCGCCGTGCTCGAGGCCAAGAACCTCGAATTCAACACCGCTTCCACGGCCTTGGGTTCGACTCCTACGCGCAACCTGTTCCGCCACATCCTGCCGAACTCGCTGGCCCCGATCATCGTCATCGGCACCACGTCGCTGGCCTCCTACATCGTGGCCGAGGCCACGCTGAGCTTCCTGGGCGTCGGCCTGCCGACCACCACCGTGAGCTGGGGCGGCGACATCTCCAGCGCCCAGACCAACCTGCAGACCGATCCGCTCGTGCTGTTCTACCCGTCCGCCGCACTGGCCATCACCGTGCTCGCGTTCATCATGATGGGCGACGCCGTCAAGGACGCCCTTGATCCGAAGAGCCGTACGGCCTGAGCCAAGGGAGTAGAGGAAACATTATGACTGACAAGTCCACCGCCGATTCCCAGGCGCAGAATGCTCAGGCGCAGATGCTGGCCATGCAGAAGGCCCACGGCCCCCTGCTCGAGGTCAAGGATCTCGCCGTCGATTTCACCACGGACACCGGCAAGCCGGTGCACGCCGTGCGCAACTCCTCCTTCACCGTCTATCCCGGCCAGTGGGTGGCCATCGTGGGCGAGTCCGGTTCCGGCAAGTCCACGTCGGCCATGGCCGTGCTGGGCCTGCTGCCCGGTACCGGTCATGTGGTCGGCGGCTCCATCAAGCTCGACGGTCAGGAGATCGCGAACGCCAAGCAGAAGGAATTCGACAAGCTGCGCGGCACCAAGATGGGCCTCGTGCCCCAGGACCCGATGAGCAACCTCAACCCGGTGTGGCGCATCGGCTCGCAGGTCAAGGAGGCCCTCAAGGCCAACAACATGGACGTGAACCACGAGAAGCGTTCCGCCTTGGCCAAGGCGTTGGCCGGCGAGGACGCCGCCGTGAAGCTCAAGGGCAACGACGACGAGACCTTCCTCGGCTCCAAGGAATTGCCCGAGCTGCTTGAGGCCGCCAAGAAGGCCCTGACCGACGCCGGTGTGACCGGCGAGGCGTTCGACAAGGCCGTGGCCCGCTTCCAGAGCGAATGGGTGCCGGGTTCCGAGACCCGTTGGCGTGTGGCCGACGACCTCATCAAGGCCGGCGTGAACGACGATCAGGCCTGGTACCTCGCCAAGAAGTACGTGATTGGCTCCACGATGGACGACCGTATCGCGGGCCTGCTGTCCGAGGCCGGTCTGCCGGACGCCGCCACGCGCGCCCGGCAGTTCCCGCACGAGTTCTCCGGCGGCATGCGCCAGCGCGCGCTCATCGCCATCGGTCTGGCCTGCCGCCCTGATCTGCTCATCGCCGACGAGCCGACCTCCGCGCTCGACGTGACCGTGCAGAAGCGCATCCTCGACCACCTGCACTACCTCACCGACTCGCTCGGCACGGCCGTGCTGTTCATCACCCACGATCTGGGCCTTGCCGCCGAGCGTGCCCAGCACATCGTCGTGATGTACAAGGGTCAGGTCGTTGAATCCGGCCCGTCCCTTGAGGTGCTCCAGCACCCGCAGCACCCGTACACCAAGCGACTGGTGGCCGCGGCGCCGTCGCTGGCCTCCCAGCGCATCATCTCCGCCCGCCAGCGCGGCGAGAACGCGGACGCGCTGCTGGACCACAAGATCGCCGATGAGAACGAGCTCGAGAAGAGCGAGCACATCATCACCGTCGAGCACCTCACGAAGGAGTTCAAGCTCCCGCGCAAGAAGGAGATGTTCAAGGCCGTCGACGACGTGTCCTTCTCCGTCAAGCGCGGCACCACTCTGGCCATTGTGGGCGAGTCCGGTTCCGGTAAGTCCACCGTGGCGAACATGGTGCTCCACCTGCTCGAGCCCACCTCCGGCAAGGTCTTCTACGAAGGCCGCGACACCTCCACGTTCAAGGCGAAGGACCTGCTGGGCTTCCGCCGCCATGTGCAGCCGGTGTTCCAGAACCCGTACGGCTCGCTCGACCCGATGTACTCCATCTACCGCTCCATCGAAGAACCGTTGCGCATCCACAAGATCGGCGACCAGAAGTGGCGTGCCAACCGTGTCAAGGAACTGCTTGACATGGTCGAAATGCCGCAGTCGGTCATGGGCCGTTACCCGAACGAGCTCTCCGGCGGCCAGCGCCAGCGCATCGCCATCGCGCGTGCCATGGCCCTGGACCCGGATGTCATCGTGTGCGATGAGGCCGTCTCCGCCCTTGACGTGCTCGTGCAGGACCAGGTGCTGCACCTGCTCAACGATCTGCAGGCCGAAAAGGGCCTGAGCTACCTGTTCATCACCCACGATCTGGCCGTGGTCCGCCAGATCGCCGACGAGGTCGTGGTGATGCAGCACGGCAAGCTCGTGGAGCACGCCACCACCGACGAGGTGTTCGACCACCCGAAGATGCAGTACACCCGCGACCTGCTCGACGCCATCCCCGGCGGCAAGCTCAAGCTCGGTCTGGACTGATCGGACGTTTGTAGCAGTCCAGTTCATAGTGACTGTCGGTGAAGCCCGGCGGATGCAGTATTTCGACACTGCATCCGCCGGGCTTCACTTTTTCGTACTACGTGGATTCCAGTGGCCTGCGCCAGTGGTCCGTCTCGTAATTGTCTGAGTGGTATTGACCCCCTCTGATGAAGGGGCTGTCAGCGAAGCTGACTGGGGAGAGACAGAAGCTGAAGACCCCAATTATTGGTGAAACAGACTACGAGTTCCAGCTTCATGTCAGATATGAATTCGTACTGATCGTAAGGTGTTTCGTACTGATCATAAGGTGTGGGGTTGGGGGACGTGCTGCGCGACCGTAAGCTTGGCCGAACGGCCTTGAGTGTGTCGAGCAGCACGTCCCCCAACCCCACACCGCCAAAGCCAGTAGTCAGCCCAAACGCAATAATCGGAAATACAAGGCTCTTTCAACCGAAATTGGCATGCGCTAATTGCTTGAGGTTCAGAGTGCGTTGGTTCAGAGTGTGTTGGTTCCTTAAGGAACCAACACACTCAACTCAACAGGAATGTCAAAGTTGGTGGGACAGAGCCACATACCAACGCCTCACACGTCGTACGTAATCGTCAGCGGTGCGTGGTCGGACCAGCGCAGATCGTAGGTCGGCGCCTTGTCGATGACGAATCCGCGGGCGGTCTCCGCGAGCTCCGGCGTGGCGAACTGGTAGTCGATCCTCCATCCCACGTTGTTGTCGAACGCGCGCCCGCGCTGGCTCCACCACGTATAGGGGCCTTGGATATCACCGGCCAGATCGCGCATCACATCCACGAACTCGTATTCATCCAGCCACCGGTCCACATACGCCCGCTCCTCGGGCAGGAAGCCGGCGTGCTTCTCGTTCGCCTTGGCGTTCTTGATGTCCAACGGCGTGTGCGCGATGTTGAAATCGCCGCACAGCACCGCCTGCTGGCCGCCGTGCGCCGCTTCGTCGCGCAACTCGCCCATGCGTGTGAGCATCGCGTCGAGGAAGCGGAACTTCTGGCTCATCTTCACCGGGTCGTCGGCGTTGCCGGCATGCACGTAGACGCTCGCCACGGTGATCACATAGCCCTGCGGCGTGCGGATGTCGTTCTCGATCCAACGGCCGGAATCCACATCCTCATCCAATCCCGGCAGACCATAGCGCCGTTCGAGCACCGGCAGATCGGAGAGCAGTGCCACTCCGGCGCGGCCCTTGACCCGGCAGATCTCGTTGGTCGTCTCCAGATCGCCGGCGGCCTTCTGACGTTCGGACCGGGAGTATTCGAAGGCGAAACCGCCGAAGATGCGGTCGATGTCCGGCTGGGGCGCACGCACCTCCTGCAGGCACCAGATGTCCGGCGTGTGCCGGCCGGCCCAGTCGCTGATGCCTTTGCGCTCGGCCGCACGGATGCCATTGACGTTGGAAGTGGTGATGCTGATGGTCATGTGGCCATCGTATTGTGGCCTCCCTACGAAACCCGATGCGGGGCCGAATGAGGGGATGGCAGCGGAATCTGGGCCGGAACCGAAGGTGCGGCCGGTCGCCTTGCGGGCCCGAAGCACAGCGCGAGGCATGGCCGCAATCAGCTTTCTCTAAGCCGGGGTGCTAGTGTTAGCAAGGTTGCAACCGTCATACGAAATGAGGAATCATGGGACTGTTCGGATTCGGCAAGAAGAAGGCCAAGAAGGAGGCCGAAGCGGCCGCTGAGGCGGTGGACGAGGACAAGGTGGCCGCCGAGGCCGCCAACGCCGCCGCTAAGGCCGAAAGCGCGGAGACCGTGCTGGCCGCGCCGTCGAGCGAATACGCCGGCCGTGGCGAGGAGCGCGGCCCGTGGGACGTCAACGATGAGGACGTGCCCGACTACGACGACTATCTGGACCTCGGCGCCTACTACCTGCCGTTCCTGCAGGGCATCGAGCTGCGCATCAAGGCCAACCGTGCCACCCAGCAGATTCTCGGCTCCACCATCACCTTCGGCGCCTCCAGCCTCGAGATCGAGGCGTTCGCCGCCCCCAAGACCCTGGGTCTGTGGGACGACGTGCGCGCCGACCTGCTCGAAGCCAACAAGAGCGCCTCCGAGGCCGAAGGCGTGTTCGGCACCGAACTCAAGCTGCCGGTGAGCGTCAAGGGCGGCAAGACCGTGAACACGCGCATCGTGGGCGTGGACGGCCCGCGTTGGATGCTCCGTGGCATCTTCTCCGGCAAGGCCGCCACCGATCCGGACAGCCCGGAGACCGAGGCCCTCAACAAGTTCTTCGCGGACATCGTGGTGGAGCGCGGCGAGGAGCCGCTCGCCCCGCGCGATCTCATCCCGATGCATCCGCCGGTCGCCCCCGCTGAGCGCAAGGCCGCCAAGGAGGCCGCCGCCCAGGCCGAGGAAGGCGGCAAGGAGCACTTCAAGGACATTCCGGACAACAAGCCGAAGGGCCCGCTGAGCCAGGACCAGACCACCGAGGTCAAGACCACGCTGTCCCGCGGCCCGATGTTCTCCGAAGTCCGCTAGCGGCTTGTGGCCTGTCGGCGGTCCGCCGGCGGGCCACCACTTCCGCCGCGGCACGCAGGAGAAAGAGCAGGGGATTGCTGAACCATGACTGATCAGAAGAAACGCACGGGTCTGGGCGCCTTGGCCGATGCCGGCGAGGGGGACGACTTCTCCATCATCGACGCCATCGGCGGGCCTCGCGGCGTGGTGGAATCCATGCTGCCGGGCGTGGTGTTCGTGGTGCTGTTCGTCGCCACGAGCAACCTCAACCTCACCATCGTGGTTTCCGCGGTGCTGGCCGTCGTGCAGGTGTTGGCCCGGCTCATCCAGCGGCAGTCGCTGATGGGCGCGCTCTCCGGCCTCGTCGCTGTGGGCATCTGCCTGATTTGGGCGTGGAAGAGCCATGAGGCCCGCAACTACTACATGCTCGGCTTCCTCACCAACGCCGGGTACGCGGCGTTGCTGTCGGTCTCGCTGATCGCCCGCGTGCCCGGCTTGGGGCTTGTGGTGGAGTTCATCCGTCAGATGCCCACCGAACATTTCAAGGCGTGGTTCCACGACTGGATGGACGACCCCGAGCTCAAACGCGCCTACATGATCGTCACCGGCCTGTGGGTGGGACTGTTCGGCCTGCGACTGCTCGTGCAGGTGCCCCTGTACCTCACCGATCACGTCGCCGCGCTCGGTGTGGCGCGCCTGCTCATGGGCATCCCGTTCTGGGCGCTGGCCATCTGGGTGAGCTACCTCATCATCGCCACCCCGCTTCACCGACACAAGACCGCACGAAAGGACAAGAACGAGGATGCAAGCTGAGGTCCGCATCGAACGATACGCCGACCAGGGCCGTTGCGTGGCCCATATCGATGGCCGCGTGGTCTTCGTTCGGTTCGCCCTGCCCGGCGAACTCGACCGCATCGAGTTGGACGAGCCGCACGACCGTGACGACCGGTTCTGGACCGGTGAGGTCGTCGAGGTGCTCGAGCCGTCCGAGGACCGCGTCGAGCCGGCATGGCCGCTCGCCGGTCCGCTCGCCATGGGCGGGGGAGTGGGCGGCGCCGACCTTGTGCACGTCTCGCTGCCCGGACAGCTGCGTTGGAAGGCGGTCACCGTATCCGAGCAGATGAGCCGCCTCGGTCATATCGACGTGGCCGTACCCATCGACCGTATGCCCGGTGACGAGGAGCTCGGTGGTCTCCACTGGCGCACCCGCATCGAAATGATCGCCGATGAGGACGGTCGTCCCTCGATGCGCCGCCGTGGCACCCACACCCGCGTGCCCATCGACACCATGCCCCTCGCCTCGCGCGCGCTGCTTGAGGTGGCGTCGCGGGAGCATGTCTGGGACGGTGGCTTCGAGCCCGGCTCGCAGATTCGTCTGGCCGTGCCCGAACCGCGTTCCGACGACTGGCCCAGCGACGATTTCGCCGTGCTCGTGGACGGCGATCTCAAGGCAGGCTCCCAGCTCCTCACCGAACAGGTGAGCGTCAGCGGTCGTGTCTTCACGTATCAGGTCGATGCCGGCGGATTCTGGCAGATGCATCGTCAGGCGCCGATTGCGTTGGTCACGCACATCATCAACCTGGTCAACGATCGCGTGCAGGGCGCTGCGGCACCGGTGATCTGGGACCTGTACTCCGGCTCCGGCCTCTTCACCTTGCCGCTGGCCACACTGACCGGCGAACGTACCCGTATGCTCAGCGTGGAGGGCGCGCGTGTGGCGGTCGCCAACGCGCAGCGCAACCTACGCGCCATGGATCTCGGCAACGTGGACGCCCGTGCGGGCGACGTGTCGCGCACGCTGGCCCATGTACCGGCGCATCTGGCCAAGCCTGACGTCGTGGTGCTCGACCCGCCGCGAGCCGGCGCCCGCACCAAGGTATGCCGTCAAATCGCCGCAGCCGGGGCCTCGTCCGTGGTCTACATTGCTTGCGACCCCACCTCGCTCGCTCGTGACACCGCCACGCTGGTCGCGGAGGGCTACGAGCTGACCGACATCCGTGCTTTCGATATCTATCCGATGACCCATCACGTCGAGACGGTCGCGCTGTTCACTCGCTGAGGTGAGTGGATGCGGCTGTTGCCGTTTATCGCCGGGGAGCCACTATCATGCGCCATATGAACATGCACCGTATGCAGCGGATACTGGCCGTGTTCGCCGGTGCGGCCGCCGTCCTGTCCCTGGCCGCGTGCACGCCGGTCGGCCGGGCCGTGGGCGATACGCAGGACAATCCGCCGGCAGTCGCCCATGATTCCGTCCATACGTCGGACGTCACGGTCGGATTCGTCGGTTCCTTGGATGCCGCGGCGGACAAGATGGCCATCGATGTGATGGCCGATGGCGGCGTCAACGTCTTCTACGCCTCGCTTGACGGCACGAACGGTCCGGTCGAGGACGCGAAGACTGGTGACGAGAGGGCACAATCCGATGCGGCATCGCCGGCTGGCGGTTCAGGCGGTGAGTCGGCGACCGGCGCCGCATCATCCGGCTCCGATGCCGGGGCAGGCTCCTCTCGGACGCCGGTATCGAACACCGCTGCAACGGCCGCGCAGCAGGCCGTCGATGATTTCGTGGCCCGCACGGTCAAGATCATCGTCATCAGCGGCATCAACGTCACCGACGGCAACCGGCAGGGCTGGGACAGTGCGCTGACCAACGCGCGCGAGGCCGGCATCCCTGTCGCCCTGCTCAACCCGACCGCCGTTCCCGGCGACGATCTGCTGTATGCGGCCACCCTCACCGTCAACGACCGCGCCACCGACGCCACGCCGCTGACCGATGCCGTGCTCTCCATCCTGCGCGACGAGCCGCACGACCGCGCCATCATCGTGAGTACCACCGGGGGCGCGAAATTCGAGAGCGGCGGGTCGACGCTGTAGGCGGTTACGTTGTCGGCGGCTATAGGTTGCGGATAGCCCGGCGACGCGGCAGGTTGCGGTAGCCCGGTGATTCGATGGTGTTGGCGTGGTACCGAGTGCGCGATAGGACGATGGCGGTAGTCTTGACACCATGAATACAACGACGGTCGATACGATGCCGGATGTCCGCGAGCCGGGACTGACAGCTGCCGAGGTGGAGCAACGGGTCGAACGCGGGCAGGCCAACGAGGTGAAGACCTCCACCTCGCGATCGGTCGCGGATATCGTGCGCGCCAACGTGTTCACCCTGTTCAACGGCATCATCTTCGCCGCCATGGTGCTTGTGCTCATCACCGGTTCCTGGAAGGACTCGGTGTTCGGCTTCGTCATTATCATCAACACCGGCATCGGCATCGTCACCGAGCTCAAGGCCAAGCGCACGCTTGACCGGCTTTCCATCCTCGTGGCCTCCGATGTTCTGGTCCGGCGCGACGGCGTGAACGTGCCGGTGCCCCACAACGGCATCGTCATGGACGACCTGCTGTGGGTGCGGTCGGGCGAACAGGTCCCGGCGGACGGCCTGATCGTCGAGACCTGGGGACTCGAGTTGGACGAATCCATGCTCACCGGCGAATCCCGCACCGTGCGGCACAAGGTGGGCGAGCAGATCTACTCCGGCGCCACCGCGGTCTCCGGCATGGCGCTGATTCGGGTGAACGCGGTGGGGGAGCATTCGTACGCCGCCACGCTCACCGCCCAGGCCAAGGTCTACAAGAAGACCGTCTCCGACCTCAACAAGGGCATCAACACCATTCTGAAGTTCATGACCTTCCTGGTGGTGCCGCTGTGTGTGCTGCTCATCCTTTCGCAGATTCGGACCGTGGGAGGATGGTCCGAGGCCCTCGCTACCGGTGAATGGCGGCAGGCCGTGGTCTCCGCGGTAGCCGGCGTGGTCGGCATGATTCCCGAAGGCCTCGTGCTGCTCACGTCGCTCAACTTCGCGCTCGCCGCCATCCGGCTGGCGCGAAAGAACACGCTTGTGCAGGAACTCGAATCGGTGGAGACGCTGGCCCGTGTGGACGCGCTTAACCTCGACAAGACCGGCACAATCACCGACGGCGGCATCGCCTTCGACCGGCTCATCATGCTGGGGGATGAGGATGGTAGCGCCGGGGGAGCGACTGGCGGCGGGTGTGGCGCGGCCGATGTTGGCGGACATGACGCAGCGACCGGACATGATGCGGCGGATGGACATGATGCCGCGGCCGAGCGGATTGTCGCACAGGCCCTGTACGACTGCTGCAACGAGGAACAGCCCAACGGCACCGGCAGGGCGGTCCTCGCTGGACTCACCGCACAGGGTTATGGGGCGTGCGACGTCAACGCCCGCATCCCGTTCTCCTCGGCCCGCAAATGGAGCGCCGTGGTGGAAGGCGATGGCAGCCTATGGTACATGGGCGCCCCCGAGGTGATTCTCGCCGCGCTCGACCGTGACACCACAGACCTGCTCAAACGGGTCAACGACTACGCCGGCGACGGCAACCGCGTGCTGCTCATGGCCAGAGCGAGCGAAGACGTCGCGCGCGCTGGGAAAGGGCACTGCGATTGCGAGGATACCGGCAACCAGGACGGCCATGAGGACCGTGAAAGCCACGAGGGCCAGGCCGGTGACCATGAGGGCCGTAATGATTACGAAGCCCTGGATAGTAAGGGATGTGAGTGCAAGCACCGTAAGGTCGTAGGCGACACCTCCTCCGACATCCGGAGCGAATGGTGCCGTCTCCTTGACGATCCGACGCTCGACCCGCACGCCGAACCGGTCGCCCTCGTCCTGTGCGCCGAACGTATCCGTTCCGATGCCGAGCCGACCCTTGCATGGTTCCGCGAACAGGGCGTGCGCTGCCGTGTCATTTCCGGCGACAATCCCGTCACCGTGGGGGCGATCGCCCGCAAGGTGCGGCTCACCGGAGACCGCGAACCGGTCGCGATGGACGCGCGCGAGTTGCCTGAGGACCTCAACGAACTCGCCCGCACGCTCGAAGGCGTGGACGTGCTCGGCCGCGTGCTGCCGGATCAGAAGAAGGCCATCGTCAAGGCCCTTCACCTCCAGGGGCATGTGGTGGCCATGACCGGCGACGGCGTCAACGACGCGCTGGCGCTGAAGGAGGCCGACCTCGGCATCGCGATGGGCAACGCCGCGCCCGCCACCAAAGCCGTGGCGCAGGTCGTGCTCGTGGACTCCAAGTTCTCCCACCTGCCGGATGTGGTGGCGCGTGGGCGTCAGGTCATGGCCAACATGGAACGCGTGGCCAGCCTGTTCCTCGTCAAAACCGTATATTCGGCGCTGATTTCGCTCGGCGTGGTATTGACGCAGATTCCGTACCCGTACCTGCCCCGCCACATCACGTACATCGGCGCGCTCACCATCGGCATGCCGGCGTTCATCCTTGCGCTTGCGCCGAACACGCGCCGGTACATCCCCGGTTTCCTGGGGCGTGTGGTCAGGTTCGCGTTGCCCGGCGGCGTGGCCACCGCGCTGTCCGTGCTGCTCGCCTCGTGGTTCCTGCCCGGCATCATGGGCTGGGACGTGGCCGACAGCCCCGCTGATCTTTCCTCGCTGCGCGCCACGAGCGCCATCATCCTGTTCGTGATGGGCGTGTTCGTGCTCGCCCGCGTGGCCCGTCCGCTCAACGGCTGGCGCGGTGGGCTGGTGGCGTTCTTCGCCGCCGCTGGCGTCATCGGCGCATTCATCCCCTTCGTGGCGCGGTTCTTCGCGCTCATCCTGCCCACCGGCGCCACGCTGACCGCCACGCTCATCGCCCTCGCCGGCGCAGCGGTCATTTTTGTGCTGTGCCTATGGCTGGTGCCGCGGGCCGGCAGCATCCTGACCCGGTTCCTACGCCGCCGCGGAATCAATATCTAGGCGTTTCGTCTCTCGCCGGCGCAAATTCGGTTCCCTCTCTGAGAGAATCAGTCGTCAATCTTTCGCCCGCAAGCGTGTGCCTAGTCGGCTCCCCTCTCTGAGGGGAGCTGTCAGCGTAGCTGACTGAAGGGAGCTGGCTCCCTTTCGCCGGCCCTCACCGCAACCAGCCGGAATAAAGTCGCCGCATTGTCTCACGTTTCAATCCGACACGCCAGAGGCAAAGTAACGTACCCGTACCATAACAAGCGGATAATCTACGGCAATAAGAGCCGATTCACGATTCGGAGGAAGCATGTCCTTACGTGACGCCCAACTGGCCACACTGCACGCGGCCGGCAAGGACTTCGATTACTACAACATCGCCAATCTCGATGGCGTCGACCACTTGCCGTACTCACTCAAGGTGCTGGTCGAGAACCTCGTGCGCAACATCGACGGCGCCAACATCACCGACGAGCACGTCAAGGCCCTGCTCGACTGGGACCCCGACGCGCAGCCCAGCCATGAAATCCAGTTCACCCCGAGCCGCGTGGTCATGCAGGACTTCACCGGCGTGCCGTGCATCGTGGATCTCGCCACCATGCGCGACGCGGTCAAAGACCTCGGCGGCGACCCGGAGGTCATCAACCCGCAGGTCCAGTCGGACATGGTCATCGACCATTCCGTGCAGATCGACAAGTACGGCATCGCCGACGCGGTCGAGCAGAACATGGATATCGAATACCAGCGCAACGGCGAACGCTACCAGTTCCTGCGCTGGGGCCAGCAGGCGTTCCGCAACTTCCGCGTCGTGCCGCCGGGAACCGGCATCATCCACCAGGTCAACATCGAATACCTGGCCAAGGTCGTCATGACCAAGACCGCCGAGGCATCCGGCCTGAACGACGGCCGTGAGCTCGCCTACCTCGACTCCTGCGTCGGCACCGACTCGCACACCACCACCGAAAACGGTCTCGGCGTGCTCGGCTGGGGCGTGGGCGGCATCGAGGCCGAGGCCGCCATGCTCGGTCAGCCCATCTCCATGCTCGTGCCGCGCGTGGTGGGCTTCAAGCTTACCGGCTCCATCCCCGAGGGCGTCACCGCCACCGATGTGGTGCTCACCATCACCGACATGCTGCGCAAGCACGGCGTGGTCGGCAAGTTCGTGGAGTTCTACGGCGAGGGTATCGCCTCCGTGCCGCTGGCCAACCGCGCCACCATCGGTAACATGAGCCCGGAGTTCGGCTCCACCTGCGGCATCTTCCCGATTGATGACGTCACGCTCGACTACCTGCGCCTGACCGGCCGCTCGGACGAGCAGGTCGCACTCGTCGAGGCGTACGCCAAGGCCAACAAGCTGTGGGGCGACGCCAACGATCCGGACTACGTCGAACCAAAGTACTCCGAATACATGGAGCTGGACCTCGGTACCGTGGTGCCGTCCATCGCCGGCCCGAAGCGCCCGCAGGACCGCATCACGCTCGCCACTGCCAAGTCCACGTTCGAAGACACGCTGCCCGCGTACGAGACCGAGAAGACCGCCCACGAGCCGATCGCCGTCTCCACCGACTTCCGCGGCGACTTCGACATCACCAACGGCGACGTGGCCATCGCCTCGATCACCTCCTGCACCAACACCTCCAACCCATCCGTCATGGTGGCCGCCGGCCTGATCGCCCGCAACGCGCACGCGCTGGGCCTCAAGCCCAAGCCGTGGGTCAAGACCTCGCTCGCTCCCGGCTCCCAGGTGGTGGCCGACTATCTCAAGGCCGCCGGCCTGCAGGACGACCTCGACGCGCTCGGCTACGAGCTCGTCGGCTTCGGCTGCGCCACCTGCATCGGCAACTCCGGCCCGCTGCTGCCCGAGATCTCCGAGGCCATCAACGCCAACGACCTGACCGTCACCGCAGTGCTCTCCGGCAACCGCAACTTCGAGGGCCGCATCAGCCCCGACGTCAAGATGAACTACCTCGCCTCGCCGCCGCTCGTGATCGCCTACGCGCTCGCCGGCACGATGGACTTCGACTTCGAGACCCAGCCGCTCGGCGTCGATCAGGATGGCAACGACGTGTTCCTCAAGGACATCTGGCCCACCAACGAAGAGGTGGCCGCCGTGGTGAACGGCACGGTCAGCCGTGAGATGTTCCTCAAGGACTACGCCTCCGTGTTCGAGGGCGACCGTCGTTGGAAGGGCCTCGACGTGCCCGAAGGCGAGTTGTTCGCCTGGGATCCGAAGTCCACCTACGTGCGCAAGCAGACGTTCTTCGACGGCATGAAGGCCGTGCCGGACCCGGTCGAGGACATCCACGGTGCCCGCGTGCTCGCACTGCTCGGCGACTCCGTGACCACCGACCACATCTCCCCAGCCGGTGCGTTCAAGGCGTCCAGCCCGGCCGGCAAGTACCTCACCGATCGTGGCGTGGCTCCGAAGAACTTCAACTCCTACGGCTCCCGTCGAGGCAACCACGAGGTGATGGTGCGCGGCACGTTCGGCAACATCCGACTGCGCAACCAGCTGCTCGCTTCGATGGGCGAGGAGGTCACGCCCGGCGGCTTCACCTACGACTTCACGACTGGCAAGCCGTCCACGATTTTCGATGCATCGCTCAACTACAAGGCTGCGGGCACGCCGCTCGTGGTGCTGGCCGGTAAGGAGTACGGCACCGGCTCCTCGCGCGACTGGGCCGCCAAGGGCACGCTGATGCTCGGCGTTCGTGCCGTCATCACTGAGAGCTTCGAGCGCATCCACCGTTCCAACCTCATTGGCATGGGCGTGCTGCCCCTGCAGTTCCCTGAAGGCGAGTCCTACAAGTCGCTGGGGCTTGATGGCACCGAGACGTATGACATCGCCGGCGTGGAGGAGCTCAACTCCGGCACGACGCCGAAGACCGTGCATGTCACCGCCACGCACAAGGACGGCTCCACGACCGAGTTCGACGCGGTGGTCCGCATCGACACCCCCGGCGAGGCCGACTACTACCGCAACGGCGGCATCCTCCAGTACGTGCTGCGGAACCTTATGAAGTAAGGCGATGCCGCGGTGGCGCCGTGATGTTGTGCCGCAATGCGAGTGCCGCAATCGTGCGGAGTAATCACCGGTGTGGAGGCCGATTGTCTCGATGGTTCCGCTGAGGGAGGCGTGTGCCCCCGGGCGTGTGCCCCCGGGCGTGTGCCCCCGGGCGTGTGCCCCCGGGCGTGTGCCCCCGGGCGTGTGCCCCCGGGCGTGTGCCCCCGGGCGTGTGCCCCCGGGCGTGTGCCCCCGGGCGTGTGCCCCCGGGCGTGTGCCCCCGGGCGTGTGCCCCCGGGCGTGTGCCCCCGGGCGTGTGCCCCCGGGCGTGTGCCC
>NZ_MWWW01000011.1 GCF_002259745.1 Bifidobacterium myosotis
TGGGCCGTATCTCAGTCCCAATGTGGCCGGTCGCCCTCTCAGGCCGGCTACCCGTCATAGGCTCGGTGGGCCATCACCCCGCCGACTACCTGATAGGACGCGACCCCATCCCATACCGGAAAAACCTTTCCCAACACACCATGCAGTGCATTGGAGCATGCGGCATTACCACCCGTTTCCAGGAGCTATTCCGCAGTACAGGGCAGGTCGGTCACGCATTACTCACCCGTTCGCCACTCTCACCCCGGCCGAAACCAGGGATCCCGTTCGACTTGCATGTGTTAAGCACGCCGCCAGCGTTCATCCTGAGCCAGAATCGAACCCTCCACAAAAAAACCTTCATGAAGAAAGCCCGAAAAACAGACTCTCAAAACAAAAAAAACGAGAAAAATCCTTTATAAGGAAAAAGGACCTCTCACACAAAACCCCATCACCATTCAACCATCTCTCAGGCACCCACCAGAAAACCAGCAGGCAGGCAATGGACTGGCAATCATTGACTATAAAGAAGTAGTACAAACACGCTCTTGAGTTCTCAAACCACCACCACACTCTCACCTCACAGCTCTCCAAGAGAAGAACCACTCGCTGAGCGGCAGCAAGAGATAAACTTACACGTAGATGGCGAATCACGCAAATCAGGGCGCGAAATACCCTCGAAACCACTGCAATGACGCGGTTCCTTCGGCGTGTCGCAAACAGCCTCAAATCGCTGTTCTGATATCAGAATATCCTCTTCTTCGTCGCTTTGAGGTAGCAAGTTCTTCTGTTCACTGGTGTGTCCCAAGAATTCACCTTGGTGTCATCAACGGTACGCATCCTCGAGCAATACGATGAGGCGACGCACCATGGCTCCTCACCTATCACCCCGCACCGCCCATGCAGCCGCATCACATAGTTGTATAACCAACCGATAAACCACAAGAACGGCAAAAGGGACGGCTGCTAAACCAGAATTGACATGGGTGAATCAACGGAAGTTCTGGTTGGGTTGATTCCCTACGGAGATCAAACCCACCAATTCGCCTCTTATGTCAAAGCTGGTTTAACAGAGCCAAAAACGAAAGGGGACCTTCCGCAGATGCGGAAAGTCCCCTTTCAGCAGCTCAGTAGCTACGAAGCTATGAAACTGCGTTTAGCCTCAGGCCAGGGTGTTCGGGTCAACCGGAACGCCCGGGTTCATCGTGGAGGTGATGGTCGCCTTGGTCAGGTAACGGCCCTTCACGGTGGCAGGCTTCAGACGCTTGACCTCGTCGGCCACAGCCTTAAAGTTCTCGTCCAGAGCGGCCTCGTCGAAGCTCATCTTGCCGATGAGGAAGGAGAGGTTGCCGTTCTTGTCGACGCGGAACTCGATTTTGCCGCCCTTGATGTCCTTGACGGCCTTGGTGACGTCCATGGTCACGGTGCCGGTCTTCGGGTTCGGCATGAGGCCACGCGGACCGAGCACACGGCCCAGACGGCCGACCTTGCCCATCATGTCCGGGGTGGCGACCACGGCATCGAAGTCGAGGAAGCCGCCCTGAACCTTGGCGATCAGGTCGTCATCACCGACGATGTCGGCGCCGGCCTCGGTGGCCTCGGTGGCCTTCGGACCACGGGCGAACACCAGGACCTTGGCGGTCTTACCAGTGCCGTGGGGCAGGTTGACGGTGCCACGCACGAGCTGGTCGGCCTTACGCGGGTCGACGCTCAGACGGAACACAGCCTCGACGGTCTGGTCGAAGTTGTAAGCGGGCATGCTCTTGAGCAGAGCGATGGCCTCGTTGGCGGTGTAGAGGTTGTTGCGATCGACGCGCTCAGCGGCTTCGCGGTACTTCTTGGAACGCTTTACCATCTGTCCTTCTCCTTATCAGTCCGTAACCGTGATGCCCATCGAGCGAGCGGTGCCCTCGATGATCTTCATGCCGGCCTCGATATCGCGAGCAGACAGATCTTCCATCTTGGTCTCGGCGATTTCGCGAACCTGCGCCTTGGTGACAGAGCCGACCTTGTGGGTCAGCGGGTTCTCGGTGCCCTTCTCGATGCCGGCGGCCTTCTTGAGCAGAGCCGCGGCCGGCGGGGTCTTGAGAACGAAGGTGAAGGAGCGATCCTCGTAAACGGTGATCTCGACAGGGATGACCTGACCCATCTTGTCCTGCGTCTGCGCGTTGTACGCCTTGCAGAAGTCCATGATGTTCACGCCATGCGAACCCAGAGCCGGGCCCAGCGGCGGGGCCGGATTGGCCTTGCCAGCCTGGATCTGGAGCTTAATCAGCGCCGAGACTTTCTTCTTGGGAGCCATATTATGGTTCTTCTTTCTATAACGCGGTTCAAATGGTCGCTGCCTCGGTCCTCGCCTATCGCCTACGGTCTTGACTCGTTATTTATCCGTCTTCGATAAGGATTGGGCCGCGGTCGGTCTCCTCCCGCAACTTATATTGCTGTGCTGTGCTAGCGGGTCTTCCCTCCAGACACAACTTTTCCATTATGCGAGGCTGAGTGGACAGGCCGAGTGGACAACACGCCGTCCGCCGGATACGACAAAGCCCGACCGGAGTCGGGCTTTCATACGATTTGCAATTGACGATTCGCAACAATCAGTCGAGCTTCTGCACCTGGTTGAAACCGAGCTCCACAGGCGTATCGCGGCCGAAGATGGACACGAGCACAGTGAGCTTCTGGGTGGTGGGCTCCACGTCGGAAACGACGGCAGCCATGGTGGCGAACGGACCATCGGTGACGGTGACCTGATCGCCCACGGCGTAGGAGACCTCGACGGTGCGCTTCTTGGCGGCGGCAGGCTTATCGCCAGCCTTCTTGAGCGCCTCGGAAGCGATCATCGGAGCCATCATCTGGACGACTTCCTTGCGGGAGAGCGGGGCCGGGTCCTTGGTCGGGCCGACGAAACCGGTCACGCCTTCGGTCTCGCGAACGACGCGGCGGGCGTTCTCATCCGGCCACATGCGAATCAGCACATAACCGGGCACGCGGACGCGGGTGATGACCTTCTTGCCCTTTTCAGTGTGCTTCTCGACCTCTTCCATCGGAACCTCGACCTGGAAGATCTGGTCTTCCATGCCGAAGGAGGCCACACGGGATTCAATGTTGGTCTTCACACGCTTCTCATAGCCGGAGTACGTGTGGAGCACGTACCACTTGCCATCGAGCGTACGGAGGGACTTGGAGAACTCATCAACGGCCTGCTGACCGGCATCGGTTTCTTCGGCCTGCTCGGACTCGTTGATTTCAATTTCTTCGTCGTCATCCAGGGAGATGTGCTCCGCAGCAGAAGCGGGAGCAACGGATGACGCCGGAGCAGCCTCAGCCGGAGCGGGCTCCTCAGATTCAGCCTCGCTGGCTTCGCCAGCTTCGTCAGATTCGGAAGCAGGGGTTTCGATGTTTGCCTCGGCCGGCGCGCTCTGAGCAGCCGGTTCCTCGGCCGCAGGAGCTTCGGAAGCCTCAGCAGCGGGTTCCTCGGTGGGCGCGATGGCGTCGAGGTTCTCGAGATTCAGTTCATCACTCATGCGTTGTCATTCACCTTCAGATTGGTCAAATCAGCCAAACAGCCACAGCATGAGCTTGCCCAGACCGAAGTCCATGCCGGTGACCAGAGCCATAAGCAGCAGCACGAAGATGAAGACCGCCAGAGACCAGAAGAACAGACCCTTGGCGGTAGGAGTCACGACCTTACGAAGCTCGTCGACGATCTGCTTGATGAACAGACCGATACGCATGAAGACATTCGGCTTGACTGCCTTTTCGTTTCCGCTCGTCTTAGCCATTCCTGTACCTCGCGTCAGCTACTTGATTATCGAAAGACTTGGCAGGGAAGGCGGGACTCGAACCCACAACCTACGGTTTTGGAGACCGTTGCGCTACCAATTGCGCCACTTCCCTAGGTGACAACCACCTTCGGCTTACGTCCCCGTAAAGGAACGCTTCGCTATGGCGAAACCGCCGAATCGACATATTAGCGGGTGAGCTGGATTATGGCAAATCGTGTTGCGCCCACGATGGCCACACGTGGCGGTCGAATACGCGAATGGCCGCTCAACACAAGGGATGAGCGACCATCAACGGACGATAAGTCTTCGGCGTGTCTTGAAGCGTGAAATCACCAACGACAACTATGCAATCCAGTGGTCTGTCTCACTGACAATTGAGGGTTCCAGTTTTATCTCTCCCCCAATCAGCTTCGCTGACAGCGGGCTCGGAAGAGGGGCCAACACCACTCAGACAATTGCCAGTCAGACAATTGCTGGACGGACCACTCGCGTGCTTACGCTTCGACCCATGCCTTCATGCGACGCATGCCTTCGGCCAGATCGTCATCGGCGAGGGCGTAGGAGAACCGCAGGTAGCCGGGGGCGCCGAACGCCTCGCCGGGCACGGCGGCCACATGGCCCTCGTCCAACAGGGCGGCCGCGAAATCGGCGGACGTGGCGCACACGGTACCGTTGGAGCCCAGCGGCTTGCCGAGCAGGGCCGTGATATCCGCGAAAGCGTAGAACGCGCCGGTCGGGGTCGGGCAACGGACGCCCTCGATGTCGTTCAGTGCGGACACAATCGCACGGCGACGCACGTCGAAGGCCTCGCGCATGCGATGGACCTCGTCCAACGGGCCGGACACGGCGGCCAGAGCGGCACGCTGGGAGATGTTCGCGACGTTGGAGGTCATATGGCCCTGCAGCTTGGTGGCGGCCTTGGCCACCTCGACCGGAGCCACCATCCATCCCACGCGCCAGCCAGGCATGGCGTAGGTCTTGGCCACACCGTTGAGAACCAGCAGCTGGTTGCGGCACTCAGGCACCGCCGCGCCAACATAGGTGGTATGCGCGTCGTCGTAGTTCAGGTGCTCGTAAATCTCGTCGGAGATAATCCAGATATGGTGCTCGACGGCCCATGCTCCGATGGCCTTCACGGTCTCAGGCTTCCAGACGGCACCGGTCGGGTTGTTCGGCGAGTTGACGATGATGGCCTTGGTCCGTTCGGTACGCGCGGCTTCCAGTGCCTCCAGCGAAGGCTCGAAGTTGACGTCCGCGCCGGCGAACACCTCGACCGGCACACCTCCGGCGAGTTTGACGGCCTCGGGATAGCTGGTCCAGTACGGCGCGGGGATGATGACCTCGTCACCGGGATTCAGCAGAATCTGGAAGGATTCATAGACGGCCTGCTTGCCGCCGTTGGTCACTACGACCTGATCTGCGGTGGCTTCGTAGCCGGAATCGCGCAGCACCTTGGCGGCGATCGCATCACGAAGCTCAGGCAGTCCCGGCGTCGGGGTGTACTTGTAGTTCTTCGGGTCGAGACATGCGTCCGCCGCGGCCTTGACGACGTTTGCGGGGGTCGGGAAGTTGGGTTCGCCGGCACCGAAGCCGATGACGTCCAGACCGGCGGCCTTCATCGCCTTGGCCTTGGAATCGACGGCGAGGGTGGCGCTCGGCGCCACAGTGTTGATACGGTCGGAAAAAGTCTGCCAATCAGCCATAGTCATGATGATTATCGTATGACTACCGGGCGAGAAAACGCCAGAGCGAGGGCGCCGGCTACATAACTGTCGGACCTCGACGGTTCAGCGTCGGACCTTGATAGTTGACTGTCGGATTTCGACGGTTGACTGTCGGACCTCGACGCATGAGTGTCGGGCCTCGTACCGCATTTGTACGAAATCCGACACCGAATCGTCGAGGTCCGACAGCCAACGCTCGAGGTCCGACACCGAACTGTCGAAATCCGACAGCCAAACGTTGAAATCCGACAGCCAAACGTCAAAGCCGATAGTCAAGCGTCCAAGTCCGACATCAAGAACCAAGAGCCAAGAACCAAGAACCAAGAGCCAAGGCAAGGCAAGGCAAGGCAAGGCAAGGCAAGGCAAGGCAAGAGTCAAGCGCCAGGTGACCAGCTGTGGCCGGTTGGTCGTCGCAGCCCGACATCCAACCAGCCACAGCCCGACAGCCAAGCACAACAATACAAGGCAAGACCCTACCGGCAACCGCTACACGAGCACGAGGTTGTCACGATGCACCAGCGGATGCGCGAACTGCGGTCCGAGGAACCGCTTGAGCTGGGCGGTGTTGCGCCCGAGCATCTGCGGAATCTCCTCGGAATCGAATCCGGCCAGTCCGCGGGCCAGATGCTCGCCGGATTCGGAGTCCACCCACACCGGGTCGCCGGCGGAGAAATCACCGTGAACCTCGAGTGCGCCGGCGGCGAGCAGCGAGGCGCGCCCGCCGCGAATTGCCTGGGCGGCGCCCGCATCGACGACGATTGTGCCACGTGGGTCGGCGGCGAAGCCGATCCACAGGCGGCGCGCGGAGCCACGGGCGTTGACCGGTGCGAACACGGTGCCCACCGGGTCGCCCATCATGGCGGGACCGGCGTTCGCGGCGCATGTGAGCACGGTGGGGATGCCGGACACGGCCGCCACGCGTGCGGCCTCCAGCTTGGTGACCATGCCGCCGGTACCGACCTTGGAGCCGGAACCGGAGACCTGGATATCCCCCAGCGCGTCGACGACGTTGGGCACGTACGCCACGCGCTTCGAGCCCGGTTGCGAGGGCGGCGCGGTGTACAGCGCGTCCACGTCCGTGAGCAGCACCAGCGCGTCCGCGCGTACCAGATTGGCCATGAGCGCGGAAAGCCGATCGTTGTCGCCGAAACGAATCTCGTTGGAGGCCAGCGAGTCGTTCTCATTGATGATCGGAATCACCCCGAGATCGAGCAGCCGCTCCAGCGTGCGCTCCACGTTGCGGTACTGGGTGGCGCGAATCGTGTCCTCGGCGGTGATGAGGATCTGCCCAACATGAATGCCAAACCGGCCGAACGCGGTCTCGTAGCGGGCCATGAGCAGCCCCTGCCCCACCGCCGCAGTAGCCTGCTGGGTAGCCACGTCCGACGGCCGCGCGTCGAAGCCCAGCGGGCCAAAGCCGGCGGCGATGGCGCCTGACGAGACAAGCACCACGCGCGCGCCCATCAACCGCACATGGGCCAGCGCGGTGACCAGCGCGTCGAGTTTGTCCGGGTCAAGGTGCCCGCTCGGTTGCGTGAGCGAGCTGGACCCGACCTTGACGACGATGGTGCCGGCGCCGGCGATGGCCTGACGGACTTCGGCTTGACTTGGAGTGCTCATGATTCCTCGATTATGCGCACCGCTTGTTTCACGGATTGTTTCACGGACTATCGTCGTTTCACGAATTATCGGCATCGCCGCCGTCGGCGCCGTCCGCATCCTCCGCGGACTCGCCACGGCCGAACAGACTGGTGGTGTCGTGGCGGTCGTCGTCGATGGACGGATCGGCCCAGTGGCCGGCCAGCCGCTCGGCCATCATCGCCTCGCGCACGGCGGCGCGGGCGTCCATCATCTCGTGATACTGGGCGCGGCGTTCGGAGTTGGAACGACGACGGGAGCGGGGGTCCTGCTCCTCAAGGCGCAGGTCCTTGCCACGCGCGCCGAGGTTGGAGCCGTCCAGCATCTCCGCGCCGGCGGAGATGGTCGGGTCCCAATCGAAATCGACGGCGTTGTTGCCACGGCCGATGCGGATGTTGTCGCCGGGGCGGGCGCCCTTGCGACGCAGCTCGTCCTCGACGCCCAGCTTGGCCAGACGGTCGGCGAGGTAGCCCACGGCCTCGTCGTTGTCGAAGTTGGTCTGCACCACCCAACGTTCCGGCTTGGTGCCGAGCACCTCGAAGACGACCTCGCCGTTGCCCAGTTCGCGACGCTCGACCGTGAAGTCGAGCGCGGTGCCGCCCTGATCGGCACGGCGGGTGCGACGACCGGATTCGAGCGGCTTGATGACCACGCGGGCCTCCTCCTCGGCCTGCTCGCGGTTGGCGACTTCCTCGCGCATCTCCTTGACCAACGCGGACAGCGCGAAGTTGAGCTCCTTCAATCCCTCGTGGGATGCGGTGGAGATCTCGAAGACCTTGAGACCCAGCTTCTCGAATTCTGGGCGCACGAAATCGGCGAGATCCCTGGCCTCCGGCACATCGATCTTGTTGAGGATGATGATGCGCGGGCGCTCGGGAATCGGAATCGCGCCGAGCGGCAGTTCCAGCTTGTCCGCGTAGAGCGCGAGCTCCTTTTCAAGGGCCTGGTAGTCGGCCACCGGGTCGCGGTCCGGCTCCAGCGTGGCGCAATCGATCACATGGGCAATGATTTCAGTGCGCTCGATGTGGCGCAGGAACTCAAGGCCGAGGCCCTTGCCCTCGGATGCACCAGGAATCAGGCCGGGCACGTCGGCGATGGTGTAGCGGGAATCGCCGGCGATGACGACGCCAAGGTTCGGCACCAGCGTGGTGAACGGGTAGTCGGCGATCTTCGGCTTGGCCGAGCTCATGGCCGCGATCAGGGACGACTTGCCCGCCGACGGGAAGCCCACCAACGCCACGTCGGCGATGGACTTGAGCTCGAGAATCACGTCGCGTTCCTCACCGGGCTCGCCGAGCAGGGCGAAGCCGGGGGCGCGCCGGGTCTTGTTGGCCAACGCGATGTTGCCGAGTCCACCGTTGCCTCCTTGGGCCGCCACGAACCGGTCGCCCTCGTGACGCAGGTCGGCGAGCTGCTCTCCAGGGCGCTTGGCGGCGCTTTGGGCGCCTTTGGCGGTGAAGATCACCGTGCCGCACGGCACCGGCAGAATCAGGTCGTCGCCTTTTGAGCCGTCCTTGTTGTCGCCCAGACCCATCGTGCCGCTGCCGGCGGTGCGGTGCGGCATGAACCGGTAGTCCAGCAGACTGGTGGCGTTACGGTCCGCCACGAAAATCACGGAACCGCCATCGCCGCCATTGCCGCCATTCGGGCCGGCGAGCGGCTTGAACTTCTCACGACGGATGCCGGCCGAGCCGTTGCCGCCGTCACCGCCCTTGACATGGACGGTCACTCGATCTACGAAATCACTCATATGCGTGCCTTTACGTACCTTTTGCGTACCTGTGGTGTGTTTTGCGCCTTACGAAACCTGCAAAACTTATGAAACCTACGAAACCCTACGAAGCTGACATAGCTTAGCAAAGCTTACAAAAAAGCCGCGTCCTTACGGGCGCGGCTTGACAAGCTGATGACGAATCGCTCAGGCAGCAATCACGTCGACGACCTTGCGGTCACGACGAATGCCGAACTTCACGGAGCCATCGGCCAGGGCGAACAGCGTGTGATCCTTGCCCATGCCGACGTTCTGGCCCGGGTGGAAGTTGGTGCCACGCTGGCGAACGATGATGTTACCGGCCACAACGGCCTCGCCGCCGAACTTCTTCACGCCGAGGTATTGAGGCTGCGAATCGCGACCGTTACGAGAGCTGGACGCACCCTTCTTATGTGCCATGATTCATGGTCCTTTCTATGACTCAGGCGATCGCCGTGATCTTGACGACGGTCAGCTTCTGACGGTGGCCCTTGCGACGAGCAACGCCGGTCTTGTTCTTGAACTTCTGGATGTTGATCTTCGGGCCCTTGGCCTCGTCGTCAACGACCTCGGCCTTGACGGACACCTTAGCCAAATCGGCGGCAGCCAGCGTGACGTTGGCGCCATCCACCACGAGGGCAACCGGGAACTCCACGGTGTCGCCCTTCTTGGCGTCGAGACGATTCACGAGGATGGTATCGCCCACCTCGACCTTTTCCTGATGGCCACCGGCCTTCACAATCGCGTACATAGTAATTCCTTTTATGTTTTGGAAAGCTTCCTTGCCCAACACGCACCGAGCCTGCGGTCAGACACCGAGTTTCGAATTTACACCTACACGCGGACGAAATCAAATGGTTTTCGTCCGCGTGTCAAGCACCGACCTCGTTACGGCGTGTCCCCCGAACTGCCGGGAACAAGCCGAAAACGGCGGCGCTGTGCTCTTTGCACGGTTCCGGATGCCATCTGGATGTTCAGGGGGGCGTCCGCAAAGTGACCGTATGGGTGTTGTTGTGGGACACCAGTATAGGCACGGCTGTGGGACCTTTGTGGACACCCCATTTGCGCTCGGTCCGTCGCGTCCGGTTTGACGACGGGCGGTAGCGGTCGACGACGATTGACATCAATCATCGCGCAGCGCCCGTCGGAGCTGCCATGGCCGGCATAATCCAGATGTGCTCGCTTTGCCTCACGGCACCGTCAGGCGGCAGAGCTGGGGTCGCCGGAGTTGTTGGCGGCGACGGCGGCTGCGGCGATCTGGGCCAGCTTGGCCTTGACGTCCGCGCTGGAACCGGCCGGCTCGGGAGCGGGGGCGGTGCCGCGACCGTGCTTGTTGGTCTTGACGAACGGGTCGCCGCCGCGCAGGGCGTACGGGTCATCGTATTCCGCCGAGACCGTGGGCTGGTCGTGGAGGATGAAGCCACGGCCCTTGCAGGTCGGGCACTCCTCGGAGAACGCCTCGACCAGACCCTGGCCGATGCGCTTACGCGTCATCTGCACGAGGCCCAGCGAGGTGACCTCGGCCACCTGATGCTTGGTGCGATCGCGCGCCAGGCACTCGATAAGACGGCGCAGCACCAGATCGCGGTTGGCGGGCATGACCATGTCCACGTAATCGATCATCACCATGCCGCCGATGTCGCGCAGACGCAGCTGGCGGGCGATCTCCTCGGACGCCTCGAGGTTGCATCGCGTGACCGTCTCCTCCAACGACTTGCCCCTGCCGATGAAACGACCGGTGTTCACGTCGATGGTGGTCATGGCCTCGGTGCGGTCGATCACGATCGAGCCGCCGGACGGCAGGTAGACCTGACGCTCCATGCCCTTCCTGAGCTGGGAGTCGATCTGCCACTTGTCGAACACGTCCTTGCCGTTGTGGTCGGCCGGGTCCCACTTCTCCAGCTTGTCCTTCAGGTCCGGGGCCATCGTGTCGAGGTATTCCTCGATGCGGTCGTAGACCTTGTCGCCCTCGACGATGAGCTTGGAGAAGTCATCGTTGAAGATGTCGCGCACCACGCGGATGGCCACGTCCGGCTCGCCCTGCAACAGCTTCGGGCGACGGCCGTGCCAGAATTCCTCACGCTTGGAGTTGATGCGCTCCCACTGGCGCACCAGCGACTCAAGGTCCTTGACGATCGCCTCCTCGGAGGCGCCCTCGGCCGCCGTGCGGATGATCACGCCCATGTCCTTCGGGGCGATCTTGGACACGATGTTCTTCAGGCGCGAACGTTCGCGCTCGGACAGCTTGCGGCTCACGCCGGTCATGCCGCCGGACGGCACGAGCACGAGGAAACGGCCGGCGAGCGTGACCTGGGAGGTCAGACGCGCGCCCTTGTGTCCGATCGGGTCCTTCGTGACCTGCACGAGCACCGGGTCGCCTGACTTGAACGCCAGCTCGATGCGGCGCGGCTGGCCCTCGAGACGCGCGGCGTCCCAGTTGACCTCGCCGGCGTACAGCACGCCGTTGCGGGCCTGGCCGATGTCCACGAACGCAGCCTCCATGCTCGGCAGCACGTTCTGCACGCGTCCGAGGTAGATGTTGCCGACGGTCTGCACCTCCTGGATGTCGGATACGTAATGCTCCACGAGCACGTTGTCCTCCACCACGGAAATCTGGGTGTGATGGTCGCGTTCGCGCACCACCATGAGGCGGTCCACGTTCTCGCGGCGCGCGAGGAAGTCCTGCTCCATGAGCTGGCTCTGGCGGCTGCGCTCACGACGGTTGTCGCGACGGCGCTGCTTCTTGGCCTCCAGTCGTGTGGAACCCTCGACGTCGGTGATCTCGTCGATGTACTGCTGCTTGCGGGAGCGGCGAATCAGCTGCTCGCCGCCCTGGTCGTCCGCGCTTTCGCCGTTACGGCCGCTGCGACGGCGACGACGACGACGGGTGACGGTCTGCTCCTCGTCCTCCTCGTCACGGTCGCGGTCCTCGCGGCGACGGGAGCGCGCCTCATCGTCCTCACGCTCGCTGCCGTTCTCGGCCTCCGCCTCGACGACGGCCTCACTGCGGGAGCCGCGGCGACGGCGACGGCGACGGGTGCGGGTGCCGTCGGCGTCCTCGTCACCCTCCTCCTCGGTGATCGGCGTGTAGGCGATGTCGTCCAGCTCGAGGTCCTCCTCGATCTGCTCGACCTCGGCGGCGGCGCGGCGCTCCTGCGCGTTCAGGCGACGCGAACGGCGGGAACGGCGGGACGTGTCGGCGGCGTCGCCTGCGTCGTTGGCATCGCCGGACTCCGCAGAACCGGCATCAACGGCCGTCTGGTCCGGCGTCTGGCCCGATGCCTGGTCGTCGGAACGGCGGCGGTTGCCACGACGGCCGGCGGCTTCCGCGCGCTCGTCCTGATCGTCGCGGTCATCGCGATCATCACGATCATCGCGGACGTCACGATCGGCGGCGCGGCGGGTGCGACGGGAACGAGTGGTACGTGCGGACCCGTCATCCTCAGTGCCATGGTCGTCGCGATCGTCGCGCTCGAACCGGATATCGCGGTCCTCGTCAGCGTCCTGATCATCGCGATCGTCGCGCGAATCGTGGCCGCGGCCATTGCGGCGGCCACCCGAACGCGAGTCCTCGTCCTGGGTGCGGGAACGACGGGTGCGACGGCGGGCCGGACGGTCCTCCGTATTGTCGATATGGTCATTGCCGATGTGATCGTCGTCCTCGGCATCCTGGTCATCGCGCTCGTCCTTGCGGGAGACGGCGGGCAGCACCGGTTCCTGGAACAGCAGCGAGGTCATCGGCTTGGCACGGCGAACCGTGTCGTGCCCGATGGGCAGCGAATCGACGGCATCCAGCAGACGCTCGTCGTCGGAATCCTCACGGGTGCCACGGTGGCCGGAACCATCACGCTCCGAGCGATTGCCACGGTAGTCATCGCGCGAATCGCGATCATCATAGCCATCACGGTCCACGGACGAACGACGGGTGCGACGGCGGGCCGGACGGTCCTCCTCGTAATCGTCGTCAACGTCCACGGTACGACGGGAGCGGCGGCGCGGGCGCGGCTCATCGTCCTCGAAATCGGCTGCGCGGCGCACGCGGGAGCGGCGCGGCGCACGAATCACGTCATCGGCATCATCGGCGTCATTCGCACCGTCGAAATCGGCGGCCCGGCCGGCAGCGGCGGAATCGTCCTTATCCGTCCGGTCATCCGACTGACCGGTCAGCGACGGCGCCTCGAAGAGAGGCGCACGGCCGGAATGCTCCTGAACCTGCAGCTCCAGCGAAGCCCCGGCGGCACCGGTGCCACGCACCACGCGACGGCCGCCACGACGGCGACGGACCGGGGCCGGCGCGTCTGCGGCAGCGTACTCGCCGGCCGCGGAGGACGGATTGGATACGGTTGAATTATCGGCTTCGTCGTTGACGAAACCCTCACGGTTGTCAGTGGGCACAATGCTCCTCGCGACGCGCTGCATCGCGACGCCATCCAGGCCCTACGCATCTCACACCGCACTCTCACCACGGCAGCGCAAACTCGCGCTTGCGTAAAGGCTACTTCGTCTCAAGTCTGTCCTGCGAACGGCGGACACCGGCGCTTGCGTTGTCTCATTCTTGAGAGCCGCAAGGGGATCGACGCCATCTCGCACGCTGACGGTTATGCAGAACCGCCGTCTTTCAGTATGCCACACTTCTGGACAGCGACGTGCGCGGAGGGCGGAAGGCGACGTGCGCGGAGGTGAGGACGGGCGCCCCACGGACGGCTGGATGGCTGACGAACCGGCGCAACGATCAGGCGGACGGTCATCGCGCGAGCATCCGGCCGGGCGTCAGACCAGCCAGTCAACGAGCAGATCGGCAAGCGCCGTAAGGTCGGACTCGGGCAGCTGCTCGTCGTGCTTGTGGGCGAGCAGCGGGTCGCCGGCGCCGAGGTTGACGGCCGGGATGCCGAGCGTGGAGAACCGGGCCACGTCCGTCCAACCAAGCTTGGCGAGCGGCTCGCGGCCGGTGCGTTCGCGGACCAATCGGACGAGGTCCTGGGCGAGCGTGGCGTTGAGGCCCGGGCGAGCGGACGGCGACTCGTCCTTCATCTCGATGCCGTAGCCCTCGAATACGCCGCCGGTGGCCACATGTTCGCCATTACCGAGTTCGGCGCCGGCGTCCGCGCCCATCATCAGGGCCTTGGCCTCGGCGAGCGACTTGTCCGGCGCGAACCGGTAGTTGACGTGGACGCGGCACTCGTCCGGGATGACGTTGGTACCCTTGCCCCCGGAGATGAGCGTGGCGTTGAGGCCCTCGCGGTAGTCGAGTCCGTCCACGTTCACGGTGGCCGGCTCATAGGCGTTGAGGCGGTTGAGGATGTCCGCCGCCTTGTGGATGGCGTTCTCCCCCATCCACGCGCGGGCGGAATGGGCGGCGACGCCATGGGTGACGACGTCGAAGCGGATCGTGCCGTTGCAGCCGCCCTCGATGCCGCAGCTGGTGGGCTCACCGATGATGGCGAAGTCGCCGGTGATCCAGTCGGGGTGCGTTTCGGCCACCTTCCTCAGGCCGTTCTTCTCGGCGGCGACCTCTTCATGGTCGTAGAAGACGTAGGTGAGGTCGGTTGTGGGCGTGGTTTCCGGGCTAGTGCCGTCGAGGGTCGCGGCGAGGTAGAGCATGACCGCGTCCGAGGCCTTCATGTCCGTGGCGCCGCGCCCCCACAGGACGCGTTCGTCGGGATGGGCTTCGGCGACGTCCTGACGGATGAGCTGGTCGCCGGGCTCCAGCCAGCGCGGCGGGAAGTTGTCGATTACAGGGACGGTGTCGATATGGCCGGCCAGAATCACACGCTGTTCGCGGCCGAAGTCGGTGGCGGCCACCACCGTATCGCCGTGACGACGGACCGTCAGATGCGGGTATTCCTTGAGGAACGCCTCGATCTCGTCGGCGAGCGGGCCTTCCTCGTCGGAGACGGAATAGTTCTTCATGATCTGCGTGAGCAGTGAAGCGAGCTGCTCGGTTCGGTCGGCGGTAGGGTTCAATGCGATCGTCATGTCACCAGCGTACCGCGGGGGCGCCTTGCGTGCGGGCTTGGTGGCCCGGTACTTGAGATGGCGCGGTAGGCGGCGCGGGTAGGCGGCACGGCAGGCAGCCCGGTAGGTGGCGCGGCGGCCCGGCAAATGGCCCTGCAGATGGCCCGGTACTTGAGATATCGGCGCACCTTGCGGTTTTGTGTGCCACACTGGGGTTTGCAATCAGGGAGGAATATGACAGGTCTCATCAGCGCCATGCAGGGTTTCTGCGTGATCGGCATCGTGATCTTCGTGGGTTATGTGGCGGCACGCATGCGCATTGGCGGACCGTCCGCGCAGATGGTGCTGAACCGGTTCTCGTTCTTCGTCTCCAGTCCGTGCCTGATGTTCGCGATCCTCGCCAAGGAGCCGATCTTCGACATCTTCCACCCGTCGATTATCGTGGCGTTCCTCTCCGCTGTGCTGGTGGGAGTCGTATTCCTCGTGCTCAACCAGATGTTCTTCCATTTGAAGGCGCCGGACGCCACGATCGGCGCGCTGAACTCGCTGTACCTGAATTCCAACAACATCGGTCTGCCGGTCGCCACGTACATCCTCGGCAACGGCGCGCTGGTGGCGCCGATCCTGGTGATGCAGCAGGCGCTGTTCACACCGATCGGCCTGACGGTACTCGACGTGACCACCAAGGGCAAGGTCTCGGCCAAGGAGATTCTGAAGCAGCCGCTGCATCAGCCGCTGCTCATCGGCTCGCTGCTGGGCATCGTGGTCTCGGCGGTTTCGGCCAAAATCGGCTGGTTCCCGGTGCCGAACTTCATCTACGACCCCATCAACATGATTGGCGAATCCGCGGTGCCGATGATCCTCATGGCGTTCGGCATGTCGCTGCACGGCACCAAGCCGCTGCAGCAGAAGGGCGATCGGCCGGCCATCTTCACGGTCGCGGTGCTGAAGAACATCGTGATGCCGATCATCGCGTTCCTGCTGGCGTACTTCATGATGGGCTTCCGTGGGCCGGAGCTCTATGCGTGCGTCGTGCTTGCGGCGCTGCCCACAGGCCAGAACGTGTACAACTACGCGGCGCGGTACAACGTGGGTCTCACGTTCGCGCGCGACGGCATCCTGATGAGCACGATGACCAGCCCGGTGTTCATCGCGATCATCGCGTTCCTGCTGAGCTGAGGAATCGCGATGAACCGTCGCGGCACAGCCGCTCCCCTCACCTACGGACAGTCCACCGGACTGTCCGCCTCACGGCTCGGCATCGCGATCATCGCGTTCCTGCTGAGCTGATCGCCAGCCTGCGCATCGCAAGCATCACGTTTTACCGAGCTGGGCCGTAGCGTTGTGGACGCTCGCCGGCACGTTGAATCGGCATCCCCATACGGCGGCAAATCTCGACCGGACGGCAGAATCCATCGCCCCGAACCGCCTCGGTATTGCTCCGCTAAGGCGCAAATGTGGATAACTCGGCAAGATGGAACCACATAGGTCGATTCGGGTGGACGGAAGCGCCGTGACGGCGGTACGGTCAGGGCACCAGCGCACTGTTGCGCGGCCCATGAGGCCCGCCAAGCACCGTGATAAGCCCAATCAGCCCAATGGAGGACTGTTATGCCACATGATTTCGACCGTCAGAAGAACCAGCATGAGCCGTATGACAATCGTCATACATCATGGTATGCTGAGAAACAACAAACGAATATCGAGATACACCCGCACGCCTTGCAAGCCCATCGGCTGACCCGAGAACAGATTGAAACCGCATTTGCGACCCGCATAGGACCAGCACGAATCCGCACACGAGATCACGATGCCGACCCACCTCGGTGGGCAGTCATCGGCTTCGACCGGGAACGCCGACCTATCGAACTGGTATACGTCGAAACCGCCGACCCTGAGCCGGTGATCATCCACGCGAACTATCTCACCAAAGGATTTTTCACAGAATGGAGCCGGGCATGAAGCAATACATCGCCGAAGATGGCACACCAATCACCGACGCCATGGTCGAACGCTGGGCGCAAGAGGCTGAAGACGGATTCCCGGATTCGACACTCACACGGGAAGACGACCCGTTCCCTCCCAGCGGCACGGACATGAAGGCACACACTATCCGTATGCCCGAAGCGCTCTGGAAACTAGTCGAAGCCGCAGCTCAGGCCAAAAAGGTCACGCCCAGCGAATACACCCGTCAGGCGCTCGGACGGAGCCTCGCGCAATCCGAACTCACCCGCGAGCAAAAGATATCGATTTATGCACAGGCGCACGGCATCACCCGCGACGAGGCGATTAACGAACTGCTCGATAAGGCGCTAGCCTGATTCGCATATCGGCGAACCCGAAGCCCTCGGAACAGTTATTAGCGCTGGTCGTATTCACTGGCAGTCAGCAGCCCGCGCCAACTCATCGAGACGCGCGGCGAAGCGGGGCCAGTCGGTCTTCATGGCGGTCAGGAGCCTCAAGGAAGGCACCTGATCAACCGGAATCCAGCTGATTTCCTTGCTTTCGTCGTCGTTGGGGCGCGGGTCAACGCGATGCCCCGGCTTCTCGAATGCGAAAACCGTGGTGTACGCCCACGGGCCGTGGTCCTCGCGGTAGGAGCCGACCACCTCGATGTCTTCGGGGGTGATGTTCGCCTCCTCGTAGCTCTCACGCAGCGCACCCTCGATCGGCGACTCGCCGTCCGCGGTGGCGCCGCCCGGAATGCCCCAGGTACCACCTTCCGCGCTCCACGAGGCGCGATGCTGCATCACCACATGGGTCACCCTGCCGGTCGCCGGATCTCGGCGGGCCAGCAGGATGCCCGAAGCGCCGTTGGTGCCCCAATGCTTGCGCCCGCACGCGCAATCCACCCAACCGTCACCGGGCTGATGCACGTTCTCGATCGGGGGCAGATTGTCCTTGCCGGCCGCCGCGATGCCGGCCGCATCCGCGGATTCCGGGGCGATCTCGCCGCGCTGCACATTCCACAGGTCGGTCCAGTCCACGCCCAGCCCCTTAACCAGCTTGCGCAGCAGCGGCAGGCTGATGCCAATGATGCCGTGCGGGTCGCCCTCGACGCCGTCGATGAACGCGCCGCCGAAGCCTTCAAGAGTAAACGATCCGGCCACTTCCAGCGGCTCGCCGGTGGCGATGTACCGCTCGATGTCCTTATCGGAGTAATCGCCGAACTTCACTACGGCGTGACTGGCGCCGCGCGCCACGCGACCGCTGGCGAAATCGATGACGCAGTGACCGGTCCACAGCTCGCCGCTGGCACCGCGCATCCGGCGCAGACGCTCGCGCGCGACCTCGGGGCTGTGCGGCTTGCCGTAGCATTCGCCGTCCATGAGGAACATCGAATCGCAACCGACGATGAGCGGGCCGATGCTTGACCGCGTCAGTCCCGGCTGCAGGGCCACAACGTTGGAGATCGGCTCGGTGACGGTCGGCATGTCCACGCCGGAGAAGTCGCGTGTGGTGGCGATGCGGTCCTTGGAGTAGTCGATGGGCGCGGCAGCAGTTTCGGTGGCCGACTGGCCGCTCTGGCCTGAGCCATCCCGCCCCTCGCCTTGTCCCTGCCGGCCCGGCTCTTCCGAACCTGCCGTCACCGCAGAGGCGGCGGCATCCTCGGCCTGCACTTCCGGAGCGCGCAGCGGGTAGGCAATCACCCGCTCGCCGGTCGCAGCGGCGGCCGTGGCGGCCACGTCACGGTAGGCACGATGCACAGCCTGCGCCTTGGCTTCGGCGAGAATCATCACCCGCTGGTCCACAGTCAGCTCATCGACCGTGACGCCGGCTGCCTGCGCGGCGGTTTCGAGCGCGGCCGGCTCGTCCACATGCGAGACGCGGATGGTCGGGCAGATGCCGGCCGAATACAGCACATCGCGGCGCGGGCGGGACTTGGACGCCAAAATCAGCGGAATGGGAACGGACATACACCCTCCTGACGTAGGTTCACTACCAGCTTCATACCAACGCTGCCGGCACCGCGCACGGCACGCATAACGCATCACGCAAGCTACGTGGGCACCGCACACGCCGTCAACGGTTCACTACCAGCATTGTATGAATCGGCACGGGCATCCCGGAACCGGACGGCACAAGACGTGCGCAACACACAATCCGCATCGTGCGCGACACGCCCGGGCAGGATTCGCCGCAACGATTCGCCGCCCGCACACGTATATACCTGTGACACAACGACAGGAAACTGGGGAGACGACGATGGGCTGGTTCACGGCGCGACGCGGCAGGACGAGGGGCGACGGCACATCCGCCGCAACGCCGTCCGCCAAGAGCACCGCGCCGGCCGACTCCGCAACTTCCGCTGCGCAGACGCCGTCCGCCGAAAACGCCGCAACCGAACGCCGACTCATCCGCGCAATCGTGCGGCACAGCTCGCAGACCGCAGCCGACCAATTGGTGCGCATGTATTTCGATGACGTGCTCGCCTTCGTCTGGCGCGTGACCGGGGACCGGGAACACGCGCTCGATCTGACCCAGGAGACGATGATCGCGGCGTTGCGCTCGCTCTCCGGATATGACCCGGACAAAGCGTCTCTGCGCACATGGCTGTACGCCATCGCCTCGCACAAAGTAATCGACGCAAGGCGGGCGAATCGCGTCACCGTCACACCGCTGCCGATGGACGAGACGCTGGACGGCACCGGCACCATACGCAAAACCCGCAGCGACGGCAACCCATCGGAAGTCATCACGGTGGCGGGCGACGGGCCGAACCGCACCCGCGACCCGGCCGACATCCAGGCCGACGTCGATCTGCTCGCCCGCATCGATGCCTTTGTAGGACGGTTCGACGCCGGCACACAGGAGATCTTCCATTTACACACGGCCGCAGGTCTGCCGTTTCCGCAGATCGCAGCGGCCCGCGGCGAGCGCACCGAAGCCGTGAAGGCCCGCTATTACCGACTGATCCAAGCGATTCGAAAGGAGTTCGCCGATGAACGCACAAGCTGATCGAACCAATCGAACTGATCGTTCAGTCCCGTCCAATCCGAACAGCCCTGTTGCCAGCAATGCCGAAGCGGCGATGCCAAGTTCCGCCGTTTTCGTCGGCGTCCCGACAAACATCTCCGTCAACGACCATGCCCGTGGGCGCTCCAAAGGGAGCGCCGGCGACGGCCTTGTCGGCATGGAGTCGCGCATCATGCGGGCGATGGCGGCACGTGCGGACGCGCCACTCCCCGGCAATGTCGTACATAATCCGGGCGATGGCGGCGCCATCGCCCCCGATACCACGCTCGCCAACGTCATCGTCGACTCGCCCATGCAACGCGAGCAGGCGATCGCGGCCGCGGTCGAAGCCGGAGTGCCGAAGCGTGTCACCCTGTGGTCCACACTGGCCGAAGCGCGCGGTTCGCTACGGTTGCGCGACCTGTTCTTCGGCGCATGGGACTGCGTGGCCGTCGCCCTCGTGATGACCGCGACCGTCTGGCTGATTCCGTTGATACGTCTGTTCACGAATGCCGCATACGCACTCGCCCATCCCGGCACCGTCTATGCGATGGTGTTCCTGACCGCGCCGTTCCTGTATGAGGCCACGCATCTGCTGGTGCGATTCAAGGAGCATGAAAGCCATACCGACGATTTGCTACGCACGATGCGCTGGTCGTTCACGCGGCTGTGCGCGCTGCGCATGCTAGTGATGGGAGCGGCCGCGGCCACGCTCATCGTGGGTTATGCCGCGGTCGTCAGTGTGCTGAGTGCGCAGGTGGGTCTTGCGGATGGCGGTGCCGGAGGCGGCGTCGGCGGAGCGACTCCCTTCTCCGACACCAACGGAATCGGACTCGGCGGCGGAGTGGCCAATGCCGGCATGGCCTGGAGTCCGGCCGGCCTGTCAAGCGTCATCCCGGACGCCTCGACCGCTCGGTTCTCGCTGATGACGCTACTAGGCATTGCCTTCAGCGCGCTGTTCGTGTTCGGCATCGCACAGCTCGTGGCAGACGTGCACGCCCACTGGCCGTGGTCGATGATCGCGGTACCTGCCCTCTGGGTAGCGCTGTGCGTGGCGCTGCTGGTCTGGCACGACGCGCTGGCGCCGCTGCTGGCCGGACTGCCGCCAGTGGTCGCGCTTATCACCGCCGTGGCGACCGGCGTGGCGTATTTCGCGGCAATGGGCCGATTCGTACGGCTCGAGCCAGCCTTCGCCGAAGCCGCATGATGCCGTAATCCGCTCCTCTCATATCAGCTCATTCCATACCACCCCGTTCCCATAGCCCATCCCGTTACTCGCCGATTCGATAGTGGTCTGTCTCGTAATTGTTTGAGTGGTGTTGGTCCCCTCTGGTGAGGGGCTGCCATCGAAGCCGACTGGGAGAAAGACAGAAGCTGAACCCCTCAATCATTAGTGACGCAGGGCACTAGTGTCCCGCGTCTCCTGAAAGGAATCGCAATGCTCACCGTTGACAACGTATCCAAGAAGCTCTCCGGCAAAACCATCCTGCACGACATCAACCTCGAGTTCGACCACGGCGTCTACGGCCTGCTTGCCCCGAACGGCGCAGGCAAGACCACGCTGATGAAGCTCATGACCACGCTGCTGTTCCCCGATTCCGGCTCGATTCGGCTGGACGGCGAAGACATCGTGGCGCTCGGCGAGCGCTACCGCGGCCAAATCGGATATCTGCCGCAGGATTTCGGCTACTACCCCGGCTATACGCCCCGTCAGTTCCTGCGCTACATCGCCGCGTTGCAGGGCATGCCCAGGCATGGGTTGGACGCGCGCATCGACGCGCTGCTGGACATGGTGGGCCTGTCTGAGACCGCCAACAAGCGGATGCGCACGTTCTCAGGCGGCATGATCCAGCGCGTCGGCATCGCGCAGGCGCTCGTGCACGACCCGGGCATCCTGATTCTTGACGAACCTACCGCCGGGCTCGACCCCAAGGAGCGTGTGCGCTTCCGCAACATCATCCATTCGCTCGCCGCTAATCGTATCGTGATCCTCTCCACCCATATCGTCTCCGATTTGGAAACGATTGCAGGCCACATCGTGATGCTGCGCGACGGCACGGTATACACGAACGCCTCGCCCGCCGACATCTGCTCGTCCTTGGAAGGCAGGATCTACGAGGTGGCTGCGGGGACGCCCCTCGCCGAAGGCCAACGGTTGCTTTCGGAGGTGCAGTACGGCGGCGAGACCAGACTGCGCATCTACTCGGAGGACCCCATTGCCGGGGACGCAAACGCATCCGGTCCCAACGTGACTTCGGCTGGTCTGACCACGACCGGTTTGGCCGCCGGTACGGCAACCGGCATAGCAACCGGCGCGGCTGTCAACCCGATAGCCAACCCGACGGCTAGCCCAGCCGCCTACCCAGCAGCCAACCCTGCCGCCGCCCCAGCAGCAGCCCCCACAGCCGCCCCGGTCATGGTCGCCCCGAACCTCGAGGACGCCTTCCTCGTCATCTACGGAGGCTGACATGACCACCCATTTGCAACCACTACGATTCACCGGCGGCGAGCTCGGCAAGATCGCGCGGCTCCCGCTGGTATGGGCGGTCATTGTCCTGTGCGCGCTGGTGAATCTGCTGATGGCCGCGGTGGCCACCCCTGCGAATACCGTCGCGCGGTATAACTACGCGAGCGCCGTCGCCGCGGCCACCGGCGGCAAAGTCGGGCCCGAATTCGACCGGGCACTCGCGCTGATCGGTCCATCCGGCGGTGCCGCATCATCCGGCAGCGCTGCATCATCCAGCGGCACCACACCGCCCGACACAGAAACCGTCCCCGACGCCAAGCCGACCGGCACCGTCATCATCGCGCGGATTCCCAAGAATTCGACGATGACCGCAGACGAACTGCACCGGCAGCTGACCGCGATCACGCACGGCGCCACGAACACACTCGCCGGCTACGACGCCACGGCCACGCGCGACGCGATGCTCGCGCAGGTCGCCGGCGACCCGGCTGCCACATGGCTGATGCAGCGCAAATACGATGTCTACGCCGCTCGCGTGGCTCATCTGGCGAGCACCGGCGCGGCGCTGGATCTGGCGGCAGGCTCGGCCACCGACCCGACGTTGAACCATTGGACGAATATGACCGGCTACCTGTTCTTCGAGACGTGCACGTTGGCGGTGCTGCTCATGGCGTTGGCGCTCGGTTACGAGCGTACGGCGGGCACCGAGCAACTCATGATGGTCACGCGCGTCGGACGGCGACTGGTCGCGCCGAAGATCGCGGCGGGTCTGATCGCCTCGACAATCGCATACCTGCTGCTCGTGGCGGCAATCGTCATACCGTATCTCATGGTGTTCGACGTGCGCGGCGTATGGAGCGCGAGCGTGACGAGCCAGTTCAACACGGTGTTCGGGCAGCGTCCGTTCGTCACATGGTGGGATCTGACCATCGGCCAGTACCTGTTCGTGCGGCTGGCGCTGGGTCTGGCGATCACGCTGTGCTTCGCGCTGTTCACGGCGACTCTCGGGCTGCTGATGCGCAACACATTCGCGGTGGCGGGATGCGTGGGCATCGCCGTGATACTGGTCATCGGCATTGTAGGCGCGGCGCATGCAACGGGACTGCCGTGGGTCGCGTGGATCGGCGGGTTCAACCCGGTGGGCGTACTGCTGCTGCGCGAACAATGGTTCACCGAACTTGGCTTGGACGCGCCCACCGCCTTCTGGGAGACCGGCGTGACCGCCTGCTCGCTCGTGTATCTCACGGCCGCATTGGCTGCGGCATGGCGGGCGTTCCGCCACAGGAATCTGGCTGCCTGAACCGCCATCATCACCTACAGGACATCATCACCTACAAGGTCACATGCACAATACTCGCAACACTTGCAAAGGAGTCATCATGACACTGTTCGCCGCGGAAATGCGCAAAATCTGGCGCCCGATCCCAGTACTGATACTCATGGCCATGGGCACGCTCTGGGCGTTCGTCGGCATCATGCCCGCCTATCAGGCCTTTACGGAAACCGAGCGCAGCGTGGGCTTTCTGCCGCTCGATCTGACCAGCGAGCGCCGGCTCATCACCCGCTACGGACCGCTCACCGACCAGTCCACCATCGACCGGATGAAGGCGGACATCCCACGTCTGGAGCAACAGGCCACACGCGACATCCAAGCGCATCCGGCCGAGGCGAAGACGCTCGGCATCAGTGATTTCGCCGGCTACAAACACTGGTACAGCTCAATCGTCGACCAGACGTTCTACCCCACCGATGCACCCAACACCATTCCGGAGGGTCGTACGGCGACCGGCGCGAGCACTGCCGAGAGCGCCGCCATCAGAGAAGCCAGGAAGAAGACCGATCCGACCGCGACCATGACCGAGGCGGAGCAAGCGGCGATGTACGAGGCCGAGCGCACGCTGTCCAATAGTTCCGAAGCATTGCAGGATCTGCAGAACATCGCGCTGCTGATGGGGCACTTCCCCATCACCCAGTCCGATGCGCAACGCAATCTCGACAATTCGGTCGCAATGCTGCGCTCCACCGCAAGCACCGACCATCCGGTCACGCCATTGCAGCAGCAGTTTGAGCGGGACTATCGGACGGCGGCGGCAAACGGCTGGGATGGCACCGTCTCCGGCGGGTGCGCGGCCATGGACGTCACCGGCAAGACCGTGACCAATGAGACCGGTGGTGCGGAGAACGCCCCGACGGATGGAGCCGGCGCCGCCGGCACCGACAGCAGCGGCTCCGGCGCAACGACTTCCGGCGATAACGGCTCGGCCGACGCGAACGGCACGACCGGCTCATCCAACGCATCCGGCAGCACAGGCGACGCCCAGCTTGGCGAGGGCTGCGATCTGGCAGACGCCTCGCTGGGGTCATCATCATATCGGGTTCCCGGCACGATGCCGTCATCGGTGACCGACCGGCTGGCGCGCTATGCCGCGCATCCCGGCCAATCCAGCTACATCGCGTACGACATCGTGGAGAGCACATGGTCGTATGCCTTTGCGGTCGCGGTCTTTACAGTAATCGCCTCCGCCGCGCTCACCATACCGGTGATGGTCCGCGATCGCGGACGACGCATGACCCAACTGCAGTGGGCGTCGCGTTCCGGACGGTCCGGACGGCGTATGCGCGTGGCGGCCGTGGCGGTAAGTTCCCTGCTGGTCAGCGTGCTGACGTTGACGGAGTTCGGCGTGCCGCTGACAGTGTTGTTGCGCGATTTTCTTGGCACGCCGGTGCTGAATCTCAACACGAATGTCAGCATGGGCGAAGTCTCGTTCGAGATGCCCTTCGGTGTGCCGATCGTACCGTGGGCCTATTGGACGCTCGGACAGTATCTGGCGATCATCGGCGCAACCATCGTGGTGATGACCTTGGCCATGACGATGACGGGCGCGTGGCTGTGCCGTTCGACGGGCTCCATCATCCGCATGCTGCTGATCATGGTGCCGTTGCTGGCATTGGTACTGCTGACGGCGCAATTCGTCTACTTCCAGAACATATTCCTGATGGGCAACTGGCTGACGAACCGCCTGACCATGCCCGGGCTCGAAGCCTGGCTGCCGCTTGCCGCGCTGATGCTTGCCGCGCTGGCGTGGGCCGTCTCGCTGCGACGGCTGCGCCAACGCGAACTGCTGCGGTGAACGGTGACCCGGCTGTTGCCGCTATCGCCGTTCGATTTCGACGCCGGCGGTGTTGATGGGCAGATGCAGCACCCGCCAGTGACCGGAGGCCAACTGGTTGACGGCCACCTGATCGATGGCCTCGCGCGCGTCGCCGTAATGCAGCACGAGCACGCACGGACCGGCACCGGAGACGGCGGCGGCATAGCCCTTGGAACGGAACAGCGCGATGAGTTCGGTGGACGGCGGCATGAGCGGCGCACGGTACGGCTGGTGCAACCGATCCTGCGTGGCCGTGAACAGCAGGGCGTTGGCCTGAGATGCCGCGGAGGCGAATGCTGCGGCGGTCACCGGCGCGTTCGCCGCAGCCGCAGCGGTCCCGGCACCGGCAATCCCGGCAATGGCACCGGAACCGGAGCCAACGCTAAAGCCGGAGCCGTCACCGGCAACACCGGCACCAGACATCGCAACATCACCGCCGAGCGCATCGGCACCGCCCTGGGCCGCGGCCTGGGCGAGGACGACCGGGTTCATCGCGGCGGGCAGCAGTCCCACGCGGGAGACGTTGTATACGGCGTCCTTGTGCGGCAGTTCCTTGGGCAGCGCCTGACGGGCCTTTTCGGTGGACAGCTCGTAATCGGGCACGAACACGGCGGCCGTGATGGCCGGATCGACCGGATAGTTGACGGTGTGGAAGCCGCCGTGCAGCGGCTCGCCGCCGGGGATAGCCACCGAGCCGACGCCTTCGGCCGTGGCGAAGTCCCACGAGACCGTCAGTCCGCCGAAGACGGCCGGCGCCACGTTGTCCGGATGACCTTCGATCTGTGCGGCCATGTCGAAGATGGCCGGACGGTTGAGGTCGCCGGGCTGCGCGAAGGCGGCCGCCGCCGCGATGCCGGCCACGATGGCCTCGGCGGAGGAGCCCATACCGCGCGCCTGCGGGATGTTGTTGGTGGCTTCAAGCGTGAAGCCGAGGCGCCCCAGACCGAAGGTGGCGCAGGCGCGGCGGAAGGTGGAGACCACCAGATGCGTCTCGTCGCGCGGCAGCGTGTCTTCGCCCTCGCCGTGGATGAACACGTGGGCCACGCCATCGGACGGGTCGGGATTGAGCGTGAAGGTGAGCTCGTCGTGGTAGTCGAGCGCCAGACCCACGGTGTCGAAGCCGGAGCCCAGATTGGCGGAAGTGGCCGGTACGCGCACCTTGACCTGTGTACAGATTGGATTCATTGGTATCTCCGATTGACAGGGGACTCCCCTCAGTCTCACTGCGTTCGACAGCTCTCCTCAGAGAGGGGAGTCACGGGGCTTATGCCGAGGCTCACTGGCAGCTCCTCTCAAAAAGGGGAGCCATGAACCCGCATCGTGGCGCCCTTCTCTGAGGGGAGCTGTCAGGCGCAGCCTGACTGAGGGGAGCTCCACACGGTATGGCAAATCGCACCATGCGTGATGCCACACTGTTCTGCGGCGCTCACAACACTATCGCGGTCGGCATTCGGCGCCGCTGAAACCCCGCCCGACCTATGGGAACCTGCAGTCAGTCCAGCACGCGCAGGATGGACGGCTCACCGGTCACGAAGTCGAGGGCCTGCACGGCCTTGACGGTCGCACGCAGCGTTTCCTCGTCGGTCAGATGGGTCACCACGCGCAGCTGCTGAATCTCGCCATCGTAGCCGGGGTCGGTCAGCGTGGGCTTCAGGTCCTGGTTCACGCCGTTGATGGACACGCCGTTCTTGGCGAACTCGGTGGCGATGGCGGCCAGAACGCCCGGCTTGTCGTGGATGAGGAAGCGCACGGCGAAGGCGGCCTTGGAGGCGCTGACGGGGGCCTTGGGCAGGTTCTTGTACAGCGGGATGGACGGACCGGTGCAGCCCGCGGCGATGTGACGGGCCTCGGTGACCACGTCGCCCACCACGGCGGAGGCGGTCGGTGCGCCGCCGGCGCCGCGGCCGTAGAACATGAGGTCGTCGGCGGCCTCAGCCTTGACGAAGATCGCGTTGAACGAGCCGTGCACGGAGGCGAGCGGGTGGGATTCGGGCAACAGCGCCGGGTAGACGCGAGCGGAGACGCCGGCCTCGCCGTTCTCGACCACGGCGAGCAGCTTGATGACCTTGCCCTCGGCGGTGGCCGCGGCGATGTCGTCGGCGGTGATCTTGGTGATGCCCTCGACGGACACGTCGTCGATGGTCACCGGCGTGTGGAAGCCGAGCGTGGCCATGATGGCGGCCTTGTTGGCGGCGTCGTAGCCCTCGATGTCGCCGGTCGGGTCGGCCTCGGCGTAGCCCTTGGCCTGCGCCTCCTTGAGGACATCGTCGAACTGTAGGCCCTTGGTGGTCATCTCGTCGAGGATGTAGTTGGTGGTGCCGTTGACGATGCCGAGCATGCTGGTCACCTTGTCGCCCACGAGGGACTCACGCAGCGGGCGCAGGAACGGGATCGCGCCGCCCACGGCCGCCTCGAAATAGATGTCGACGCCCTTGGCCTCGGCGGCGGCGTAGATCTCCGGGCCGTACTTGGCCAGCAACGCCTTGTTGGCGGTCACAACGGATGCGCCGGACTCGATGGCGGCGAGCACGAAGGTGCGGGCCACGGTGGTGCCGCCGATGAGCTCGATGACGATGTCCGAGCTGGTGGCCACACTCATGGTGTCCGTGGTGACGATGGACTGGTCAATCCACGGGAACTTCTCGGTTTCCTTGGGGTCCAGGCAAGCCACGCCGGTCAGCTCAATCGGGCGGCCGATGCGGGCGGAAAGCTCGTCCTTCTGCTCGACGATGAGGCGGGCGGTCTGCGAACCGACCGTGCCGGCGCCCAGCAGGCCTACGCGGATCGGGGTGTCATTGTGTTCTGCCACTTCGAGGTCCTTCCACAAAAAGTTTTCTATGTCCCACGGCTATTTTACGGATTATTTCCTACAGAGGCACGGACGGCGCTCGCAGATTTACTGATCCGTTTGTATTATGGCCCATCCTCGCACCCGTTGCATGGGGTATCTCGTTTGCAAGGGGTACATTCCCGCTTTCTCGAACATGTATCTGCTTTGCAAGGGGTACCTCAACAGTGGAATCCCGAGTAGATGCGCCGTCATTTCAACGTCACTACTCGGGACTTCCCGTTTTAGGTACCCCTTGCAAGGCAGATACGTGTCTGCAGAAGCGGGAATGTACCCCTTGCAGAGGAGATAGTCTCTCTTTCGCCCCATAAATGCAGTAAATGCAGAGTGGCCGCGATGATTCAGCGCTAATGGTCCGTCTTGCCAATGATTGAGGCTTCAGCTTCCGTCTCTCCCAGTCAGCTTCGCTGCCAGCCCGTCCTGCAATCAGGAACACGCCCTGCGCGCAATCTGTTGGCTCGCCTGATGAGGGGGCTGTCAGCGAAGCTGACTAGGGGAGAGAAAAACCTGAAGTCCTCAATTGTTTAAGAGACAGACCACTGACGCCCGGCCAATAATCCTCGGCCGGAGCCTCATCTGGTCTACTCACTGACGTCGAGGGCCAGCAGGTCGTCGACGGTCTGACGGCGGAGCATCACATGCGCGCCGGATTCGCCGACGGCCACGACGGCGGGGATGAGCGCCTGATTGTAGTTGCTTGCCATCGTGCGCCCGTAGGCACCGGTGACCGGCACTGCCAGGATGTCACCGCGCTTAAGATCGGCGGGAAGCCGCACCTCGTGGACCACGATGTCGCCGGATTCGCAGTGCATGCCCACCACGCGGGCGAGCATCGTCTCGTCGGAGCCCTTGCGGTTGGCCAGCCGCGCGGTGTAGTCGGCGCCGTACAGGGCCGGGCGGATGTTGTCGGACATGCCGCCGTCCACGGAGACGTACACGCGCTCGTCGATTGGATTGCCGGCTGCGTCCTTGGGCTGGTGGTCGCCTTCGCCGCTCAGGTGCACATGCTTGATGGTGCCCACGCGGTACAGGGTCACGCCTGCGGGGGCCACGATGTAGCGGCCGGGCTCGAAGCTGATGGCCGGCGCGGGCATGCCGAGTGCGCGGTTGGTCTCGGCAACCGCATTGGCCAGACGGCCGAGTTCCACGTCGATGTCCATCGAATCCTCGCCGTCCGTGTAGGCCACGGAGTAACCGCCGCCGAGGTCGATTTCAGGCAGGATATAGGCGTCGGTGGCCCACAGGGTCTTGCGCAGCAGCATCATGCGGCGGGCGGCCTGGATGAAGGCGTCCGCGTCATGGATGTTGGAGCCGATGTGCGAGTGCGCACCCACCAGCTCGAGCACGTCCTGATTGGCGAGGATGGTCTTGAGCACGGCGATGGACGGGCCATCGGCGATGGCCTCCATCGCGGCGGCGAGTGCCCGATCCTTGTCGGAGACCTCCTCGTGGCTCAGGTCGTAGGGGTACTTGACGTCGTATTGCAGCTTTCGCTCGTGCTGGCGACCCTCGGCGGGCGCAGCGTTGGAAACGTTGGCGGAGGCGACGTCGGCCGCTGCCGCGTCTGCGGCCACAGTCGTCTGGGCCGGGGAAATGCGCGCATTCGCGGCGGCCGGGGTGACGTCGGCAAGGTCCTTGAGCACGTCGAGCACGGCGGCATCCGCATCGGCGGCCAACAGCGGCACGCCGAACTTCTGATCCTCATGGGCGGTGGAGATGTACTCGTGACCGCCCGCATGCACGCCGACGGTGACGCGCAGCATCACGCGGGCGCGCTTGCCGAGACGGCGGGCGATGGCCGCGATGCGTTCCGGCTCGTCCGGCGAATCGACCACGATCTTGGCGAAACCCTGTTCGATGGCAAGCTCGATTTCGGCGTCGGACTTGTTGTTGCCGTGCAGTACCAGACGACGACCGGGCGCACCGGCGGCGAGGGCGATGCGCATCTCCCCCATCGTGCAGGTGTCCACGTACATGCCGTCATCGAGTACCAGACGCACGATTTCCTTGGAGAGGAACGCCTTGCCGGCGAAGCTCACATGCGTGGTGGAGGTGTTGAACGCCTCGGCGGCGGCACGCACGAAGTGACGGGCGCGCGCATCCACCTCGTCGGTGTCGATGAGATAAAGCGGCGAGCCGAACTCATCCAGCAGCGATTCCGCCGTGCGGCCGTGGAAGGTGAGGGCGCCGGTGGCCGGGTCGATGGCCGAAGCAGCCGGCCAGATATGGGAAATAGACATTATGCAAGTCCTTAAACTCCCCTCAGTCCACTGCGCGGCCAGCTCCCCTCAGGGAGGGGAGCCAAGCTAAACGCATATGAGTTGGCTCCCCTCCCTGAGGGGAGCTGTCGCCATCGGCGACTGAGGGGAGCCAACTTCAGAAACCTGAAAACCTAGTATGCCGCGCCATTAATTCGTTGTATATATCTGACTCCCCTTGTTAGGACGTTGCCGTGAAGCAAACAGCGAAGCTGTTTGCAGGACGAACTGGCCCGCGAAGCGGGACTGAGGGGTAGTCAATTCATCAACGAATTTCTGACGCGCCATACTAGTATGCCGTCACATTTTCTCTGGACGGACAGTCCAGTGGACTGTCCGTAGCAGCGAGCAGCGATAGCGTCGCGAGCGTCGCAGGGGACAGCGATGGCCGAAGGCCGTCACATTTTCTCGGGAGCGGAGACGCCGAGCAGGTCAAGGCCGGCGGCGATCACGTCGCGCACGGCGTCGTTGAGCTTGAGACGGGCGGCGGCGCGCGCCGGCTCCGGGTTCTTGGCGATTTCAAGGGCCTTGCGGGCCTCCTCGTCGCCGCGGGTCTCCGGCTCGGTCAGGGCCATCGGCACCACGCGCTCCACGTTGTACCACTTGTGGTACGCGGCGGCCAGGTCCTCGAGGTAGTGCGCGATGCGATGCGGCGCGCGGGCGTCGCCGGCCAGGGTGAGCAGCGCCGGCCACTGGGCGAGCGCGGCGAGTACCTCGCCGTCAGCTTCGGTATCGAGCAGGGAAAGGTCGGCGCCCTCGTAGCTGATGCCGGCGGCCTCGGCGTTGCGGTCCACGTTGCAGGAGCGGGCGTGCGCGTACTGCACGTAGTAGACCGGGTTGTCGTTGGAGTGGGAGGCGAGCAGGTTCAGGTCGATGTCCACCGGGGAGTTGTAGTCGGTGCGGGCGAGCGAGTAACGTGAGGCGTCCACGCCGATGGCCTCGGTGAGGTCGTCGATGGTGACCACGTTGCCGGCGCGCTTCGACATGCGCACGGCCTTGCCGTCCTTGAGCACGTTGACCAGCTGGCCGATGAGGATCTGCATGTTCTCGCCCGGCTTGTCGCCGAATGCCGCGCACATGGCCATCATGCGGCCGATGTAGCCGTGGTGGTCGGCGCCGAGCATGTAGATGGCGACGTCGGCCGGGGCGGACGGCTTGCCGTCGCGGTGGCGCTTGTTCCAGTAGTAGGCGATGTCGGCCGCGAAGTAGGCGTACTCGCCGTTGGACTTCAGGATCACGCGGTCCTTGTCGTCGCCGTGCTTGGTGGACTCGAACCAGGTGGCGCCGTCCTTCTCGTAGATGTCGCCGCGCTCGCGCAGCACCTCGATGGCGCGCTGCACCTCGCCGTCGGTGTACAGGCTGTTCTCGTGGAACCACACGTCGAAGTTCACGCGGAAGTCCTTCATGGACTGCTGGATCTCGGTGAACATCATCGGCACGGCGCGCTTGCGGAACTCCTCACGCAGCGCGGAATCGGACTCGCCGATCGGCTCGCCATCGGCGTTGAGTCCCTGATCGGCATGGTCGAGGGCGGTCAGGTCCACGCCGTCGGCCTGCGCCTCGGCCTGGACGCGACGCGCGATCTCGTCGATGTAGGCGCCCTTGTAGCCATCGAACGGGGTCTCGGTCTGGTAGCCGGCCTCGCCAAGGTTGTTGTCGCGCGCCCATGCGGCCACGAGCGACTTGGCGAAGCGGTTGATCTGCTCGCCGTGATCGTTGAAGTAGTATTCGCGCACGACCTTGGCACCGTTGGCCTCGAGCACGCGGGCCATCGCGTCGCCGACGGCCGCCCAACGGGTGCCGCCGATGTGAATCGGGCCGGTGGGGTTGGCGGAGACGAACTCGAGGTTCAGGGTCTTGCCGGCGAGGTGGTCGTTGCGGCCGAACGTGGAGATGCCATGTTCGTCCTTCGTGGCCGCCAGCACCTGATCGACCACGGCTGCGGCCGACGCGGAGTCGAGCGTGATGTTGATGAAGCCGGGGCCGGCCACCTCGACCGACTTGACGCCGTCGGCCTTGCCGAGCTCGGCCGCGAACAGTTCGGCCAGGTCATGGGGGCGCATGCCGGCCTTCTTGGCCAGCTGCATGGCGATGTTGGAGGCCCAGTCGCCGTGCGCTCGGTCCTTCGGGCGCATGACGGCCAGCTTCTCGATAGGCGGGATCAGATCGTCGGTCAGCTGGCCGGCCTGACCGGCTGCGACGAGGTTGTGGGCGATGTTGGAAATCAGTTCACTTAACGCTTCAGGGCTCATTCTTTCAAGGATACCGGCAACGGTGACGTTTGGCGGGTTTGGTGGCGGCCGCGGCCGCGCGCAGGCTCGGTCATGGTTCTTGCCGCATTCCATTGGTACGTGGCTCATTGGTGCGTGGTCAGGCAGGGATTCAAATCCGGAAACGGCGGAACCTGATGTTTCCGGGTGCATCTTGCGGCTGCATATTTCGGATACACCTTACGGATACATACCGTTTGCGCTTAGCCGGCGACAATCGTTGCATTCGCGCGCAGGCTCGCCGAACTCCTATACATACCGACCGACGGTATGTATAGTGCGGGGCAACAAACAAACACGAGAATTCCCTCCCCGGCGTACGTACCCGCCCAGCGCCCTTTGAAAAGTCGGGCAGGAGCGCCGCGTCTCTTTCCCGGCCGTACGTGCCGGCGGCGCCCCTAGCGGGCGATCTGGGGAATCGGAAGATTGGGGAATCGAGGGGAATCCCTCAGGAGAGGAGGTCATATGGCGCGCAACGCGCATCCCGAGGTAACCGAACAACGCATCCTTGAGGCCGCTCGCGACCTGTTCATCGAAAAGGGGTACGAGAAGACCACGATCCAGAACATCGTGGACCGTCTCGGTGACCTCTCCAAAGGCGCGATCTACCATCATTTCGCCTCCAAGGAAGCCATTCTCGACCGATTGAATGGCACCGACTGGAATCATAGCCAAGACATCCGAGACCAAATCATGGCCCGAACCGACCTGACCGGCCTCGAACGGCTGCGCGCGCTGTTCAGACTCGCCGTCGGGGATACGGAGCACAGCAAGCTCAATCAAGCGACGATGCCGATGCTGGACGATCCGGTCTGCCTCGCCTCCAACATGCATTTCTGGGCGGCGGAGCTGCCGGATCACTGGCTACCCATCATCGAACAAGGCGTCGCCGACGGCTCAATCCCCACCGAGTACCCGCGCGAGGCCGCCGAACTCATCGCGCTGCTCACCAATTACTGGTTGCTGCCCATGTTCTACCCGGCTTCGCCGGCCGAGTTACGGCATCGTGTCCGATGCTTCGCCGTCATGATGGACGCGATCAACGTACCGGTGTTCGATGAGGAGCTCATCAATCAGACCATTGATTTTTACCTATCGCTCAATGGGTCGCTCAATTGAGGAATCATCTCAAGGCATCATAAGGAACCATAAGGAAGCACCATGGCATCGCAATCACCACAACCACAGCAATCCCCGCTGCTCAGCGCGAACTTCATCCTGCTCGTCACCGGCCAGGGCATCTCTCTGTTCGGCAACCTGATGCTCCGTTTCGCCATGTCGATGTGGGTGCTGGACGAGACCGGTTCGGCCACCGTGTTCGCTTCGATTCTGGCGGTCTCCATCGTGCCGACCATCATCCTCTCCCCCTTCGGCGGCGTGCTGGCCGACCGCATGAACCGCCGGACCATCATGGTGGCGCTCGACGCGACCTCGGGCGTGCTGGTATTCGTCAGCGCCCTCGTCTTCGCCGCCATCGGGTTCAATATGGTCGCCATCGCGGTGATGCAGGTGCTGCTCGCCGTGCTCGGCGCGTTCGAGACCCCGACCGTGCAAGCCGCGCTCCCCCAGATGTACCGGTCCTACGGTCAGGCCACGATGCGTCAGGCGATGGCCGTGGTCAATCAGGTGCAGCAAGTCGGCTCGCTTCTGCCTAGTTTCCTTGGCGGCGTGCTCTACGCGATGTTCGGCATCCGCCTCATGATGACGATCACCATCGTGAGCTTCGCGACGGCCGCTGTGCTGGAATGCTTCATTCGACTCGCCGCGCCTGATCGCGGCGACGAACAGCTGCCGACACCAATCGAGGATCTCAAGTCCGGCATCCGCTTTCTTATCAGGGACCGCCCCAAGGTATTCCGACTGTTGCTGTTCGCGGCGGCGCTGAACTTCCTGATCACCGGCTACGCGGCGGTAGGGTTCCCCTACACGATCCGCACGGTGCTCGGCTTCGATGCAACCGTCTACGGCGTGGCCGACGGTCTGGTGGGCATCGCCGGCGTGATCGGCGCGTTCGCCGCGGGACTGGTCGCGGCCAAGCTTACGATGCGGCACTTCCCGATGGCGCTGCTGCTGTTCTCGCTGACCGTGGTGCCCCAAGCGGTGGTGTTCCTGTTGCCGGCAAGCCCCTGGATGCGGTTGGTGGTGCTGGTGACGTTCACCTGCTGCACGATGATCGCCTGCTGCTTCACCAATCTCATCGCGATCCCAACGATTCAGATGAGCACGCCGGAAGCCATGACCGGCAAGGTGATGGCCATGACCGCGGCCATCTCCATGTGCGCCCAGCCGCTCGGTCAGATGGTGTACGGCTGGGCTTACGACCGGTTCCCGGTGGCGGTCGTCCTGCTCGCCACCGCCGTCGGATCGGCGGCGCTGACGGCGCTCATGGTGCCGCTGTCGAAACGGTTCGACGCCTGACGTGACCTTACCGCGCTCAGCCCGAGTGCCATTGCGGATAAATGCCCCTGACAATCAACCAGCAATCCCACCAGCAATTCCCTCATGCGGGTCAAAACATAAGTTCCACACATCGTCGTGTTATGTTTCGTCCCAGCTGAGCAAGAAAAAACGGGACGAAACATAAGTCGATGATGATGAACACTTATGTTTCGTCCCGCAATCAGCCTGAAGTCGGCAATCACCCGTTACCGCCAGCCGAAATCGACCCCGGTCGAAATCAGCGCCTAGTCGAAATCGGCGCCGAGAGCCGCGAGCTTGCCGCGGAAGTCCGCGTACCCACGGTCGATGAGCGAGATGCCCTGCACGTTGGACGGGCCCTTGGCCGCCAACGCCGCGATGAGGTGCGAGAAACCGCCGCGCAGATCGGGCACGTCGATATCACGGCCGGTCAGCGGAGTCGGTCCGAAGATCACGGCCGAATGCTTGTAGTTGCGCTGCTGGAAGCGGCACGGCAGGGAGCCGAGGCACTCGCGGTACAGCTGGATGGTCGCGCCCATCTGCACCAGCGGCTTGGTGAAGCCGAACCGGTTCTCGTACACGGTCTCGTGCACGATCGACAGGCCGTTCGCCTGCGTCAACGCCACGACCAGCGGCTGCTGCCAGTCGGTCATGAAACCGGGGTGCACATCGGTCTCGATGGCCACGGGCTTGAGGTCGCCGCCCGGATGCCAGAAGCGGATGCCCTTGTCGGTCACGTCGAACTCGCCGCCGACCTTGCGGAACACGTTGAGGAAGGTCATCATCTCCGGCTGTGTGGCGCCCTTGACGAAGATGTCGCCGTGCGTGGCGAGCGCTGCGGCGGCCCAGGAGGCGGCCTCGATGCGGTCGGTGAGCGAAGTGTGAGTGAAGCCCTTGAGCTCCTTGACGCCTTCGATGCGGAAAGTGCGGTCCACGTCCACGGAGATGATCGCGCCCATCTTCTGCAGTACGGCGACCAAATCCATGATCTCCGGTTCGATGGCCGCGCCGGACAGCTCGGTCTTGCCCTCGGCAAGCACGGCGGCGAGCAGCGTCTGCTCGGTGGCGCCCACGGACGGGTACGGCAGGTGAATCTTCGCGCCGTGCAGGCCGTCCGGGGCGGTGATGTGGATGCCGTCCTCATGCTCCTTGTCCACCGTGGCGCCGAGCTTGCGCAGCGTTTCGAGGTGGAAGTCGATTGGACGGCCGCCGATCGCGCAGCCGCCGAGGGCCGGGATGAACGCCTCACCGAGACGGTGGACCAGCGGGCCCGAGAACAGGATTGGGATGCGCGAGGAGCCGGATAGCGTGTCCACATCGGCCACGTCGGCCAGCTGCACATGGGAAGCATCGATGGTAACCACGCCGTCGGCGCCGTCCACATCCACGCTCACGCCGTGCAGACGCAGCAAATCGGAGACCACATGCACATCACGGATCTCCGGCACATTCTTGAGCACGGACTTGCCGGGGGCCAGCAGCGCGGCCACCATGGCCTTGCTGACGAAGTTCTTCGCGCCGCGCACCTTGATGGTGCCGTTCAGCGGCTTGCCGCCCTCGACATGCAGTACATCGTTCGGATTCTCAGCCACGCCAATTCTCCCATTCCTCATGCGGTTCGGCCAAACACTATCGTCAAGTGTGCCATAACCCATGTGCGCACATCGTGAAAGGCGACGCGAATGCGCTGCCGGCCAAAGCAATCGCGGCAATGGCGGCATCCGGCATCATTCATTGGTACAGTTGGCACCTAGGGACCGGCCGAAGCGGACCGGTCCGCGACCACGGAACGGCAGCGCGAGACCGTCACGGCGAATATCGCCGCACGAACGAGCGCATCGCCGCCCGCCCATCCAGCAAAGGAGCATTATGACCACCGTCGCCGTCATCGGCTGCACGCACGCCGGCACGTTCGCCGCCACCTCGATTCTCGCCGAGCATCCCGATTGGACCGTTCACGTCTTTGAGCGCAACGGCACCCTGTCCTTCCTGTCCTGCGGCATCGCCCTGTGGGTGGGCGACCACGTCTCCGACCCGAAGAAGATGTTCTACTCCTCCCCCGAGGCACTGGCGCAGGCGGGCGCGACCATGCACATGCGCACCGACGTGACCGACGTGGACCTTGCGGCCAAGACCCTCACCTACCGCGCGCTGGACGTGGACGACGCGCCCGAGCAGACGCTCGCATTCGACAAGCTCGTGGTCACCACCGGCTCGCGTCCGGTGATTCCGCCGATTCCAGGCATCAACAGCCCCCATGTGCTGCTATGCAAGAACTGGGATCACGCCATCGCGATCAAGGAGAAGGCCAAGACCGCGAAGTCCGCAGTGGTCATCGGATCGGGGTACATCGGCGCCGAAATCGCCGAGCAGTTCAGCCTGACCGGCGTCACCACCACGCTGGTGGATGGTCTCGACCGACCGTTGGCCAACAACTTCGACAAAGCCATCACCGATCAGGTGGCGGCCGCGTTCGAGGAGCACGGCGTCACGCTGGCGCTCGGCCAGAAGGTGGTGGAGTTCCGCGACAACCCGGACGACACGGTCACCGTGGTCACCGAGAAAGGCGAGTACACGGCCGAGATGGCGATTCTCGCGGTCGGGTTCCTGCCGAACACCGACCTGCTCAAGGGCAAGGTGGACATGCTGCCGAACGGCGCAATCATCGTGGACGACTACATGCAGGCCTCCGTGCCGGACGTGTACGCCGCCGGCGATTCGGCCACCGTGTTCTACAACCCGACCGGCAAGCACGACTACATCCCGCTGGCGACCAACGCCGTGCGCCAGGGCCTCTTGGTGGGCCGCAACATCGAGGCCCCGACCGTGAAGTACATGGGTACGCAGGCCACCTCGGCCGTGCAGCTGTACGACCTGTCGCTGGCCGCCTCCGGCCTGACGCAGGCGGGTGCGGAACGCCGCGGGCTCACGGTGCGCGAGACCTCGCTCGTCGACGACTACCGTCCGGACTTCATGCTCACCACCACCCCGGTGACCTCGATCCTGACCTGGGACCCGGAGACCCGCAAGGTCAAGGGCGGCCAGTTCTGCTCCAAGGCGGACATCTCCGGCGCGGCGAACGTGATCTCGATGGCCATTCAGGCCGGGTTCACCGTCGATCAGCTGGCCAACGTGGACTTCCTGTTCCAGCCGAACTTCGACAAGCCCGTTTATTACGTGGGCGCGGTCGCCATGAAGGCCGCCGCCGAGGCCTGAGCCGCGGTTCAGACGGGGTTGCGGACCGCAAACGGGGCACAAACTGGGTACAGACGAACCGCAAAACCTTGCAACGCAGTCTATCTGCGTTGCAAGGGGTACATTCCGAACATCCCGGAGAGCTATCTGCTTTGCAAGGGGTACGCGCAACGCGATATTCCGACTATGAGGCGCGGTATTGCAACGCCAATACACCGTCTTTCAAGGAACAGGTACCCCTTGCAAAGCAGATAGCTCTCCGCAGGACCGCAGATGTACCCCTTACAAAGCAGATAGCCGTCCTGAGCGCACCCTCGGATGGCATCAGGACGGCTTGGACGGATGAACGCCCGGGCGCGGGGCTGTCGTCAGGCGCGGAGCTGCGCTTTGATCTTGTGCGCCAGCTCGGCATCCCACATGGCGCCGGTGGCGGACATCACGCTGTCGGCGCCGGCGGCCTTATACGCCGCGTAATCGTCCGGAGATACCACACCGCCGACGCCGTTGATTTCGAAATCAAGTCCCAAACGCTCGCGGATGGCGGCCAAACGCCTCACCATGTCGAGGCCGGCGCCGCGAATGGCGTTGCCGCACACGCCGGAACGGTCCCGCCCCGCGCCGGGCAGCGCCTGATTGCCGTCCTTGTCCACCAAGCGCGCGGAAATCGTGTTGATCGTGCTGAAGCCTTGGACCGTGCCGCGGCCGACCGTGGAACGCACCATCAGTTCCAGATCGCCGTCGCTCGGAATGAACGCCAGCTTGATCATAAGCGGCGTGTCTCCGATCTCGTTCTTGACGGCCTCGGTGATGCGGCCGACCAGCAGCGGGTCGTGGCATAGCAGCCGATTGTGTCCCTCGTTCGGGCAGCTGGTGTTCATCACCATGAGCCGCGCCCCGGTCTCCTTGACCAAGCGGGCCGTGGTGGCATGGTCGGCGATGTACTCCGCCTCACTCATGCCTTCGACGCGCGAGCCTTGGAAGCTTGGCACCAGCACCTGACCGGGGCCGGCGGCGACGATGGCCGCACGCATATCAGGCTGCCAGACGTCCGGGTCCTGGGAGGGCACACCGAAGCTGTTGGAGATGGAAATCGGCAGCTCGTAGTTGGTGTCCGCCAACACGCCTTCATCCAGTTCGGCGCTGCCGGGCGTCAGCGAGCCGTCCGCGGACTTCGGATGGACCGCGAGCACGTTCGGGAACGGATTGCAGCCCCATGCGCGCGAACGGACGGTCTTGTAGGTCGCCAGATCGAAGCCCATACGGAAGGCAGCAGTGGTGAAGCGGCTGTTGAGCAACGGCCCCGCGGGAATGCCGAACGCCAAATTGACCGGCTGGCCCATGAAGGCGGCGGCCCCGGTTCCGGTATTCGAAGCCCCCTCATTGTCGGCACTGGCACTTTCATTTTCAGCGGGCGCGGATCCCCGCTCCGGCGCCGACGCCTGCGTCAGCGCCTGTGCGAATGCGCCGAACGGGCCCTTCGCGTAGTTGTCTTCGTACGTACGGCTCACATCGTAAAAAGGCTCGAAATCGCTCATAAATCAACGATAAGCCATGCCCGGAACCGCACGCGCCCGAAACGGCCGCGAGGATGATGACGTCCTTCGGCGCAGCGTGGCACGATGCATCAGGGCATGGCACGGCACGCCCGACGCGTAAAAAACGGAAATGGCCTCTCCCTCTGCCCCGACAAGGGCAGAGATTCCTATCTTCGAGGCGCACTTTGACCGTATCGACGGGCGCCGACCCGGCGGGGACGTCGCCGCGCCATCGTTTCGCATGCGATTTCACTGTGGGTAAAACCCCGGAATGTTCCGGCCGGAATGGAATTGGGTGAAGTGAAGGTCAAAGGTTGAGAGCCCGGGAGGGTTCCGGAACCGGCCACGATAGCCGCCCGCCGACCGCAAGGTCCACGGGCGGCAAGCCAAGCCGGTTCTCTCCTATTCAAGGAGTACCGATTATGGCAATGTTTCCGGCTTTGATGAATGACACGATGTTCTCGGATTTGTTCGATGACCCGTTCTTCGAGGGTTGGCGCAACATGGACAACCAGGTGGCTGCGGCCATGCCGGCGAACATGATGAACACCGATGTGCGCGAGACCGCCAAGGGCTACGACGTTGACATCGACATGCCCGGCTTCAAGAAGGACGACATCAAGCTTGAGCTCAACAACGGCTATCTGACCGTGTCCGCCTCGCGCAGCAGCGAGCATGAGGACAAGGCCCCGGAGGCTGCGAACGCTTCGGCTTCCGAGAACTCCAATGAGCAGTGCGCTTGCGGCACGAACGAATCCGGCCGCTGGCTGCGTCGCGAACGCTACATGGGCTCGTGCTCTCGTAGCTTCTACGTGGGCGAGGACGTGAAGGAGTCCGACATCCATGCCAGCTACAACAACGGCACGCTGTGCATTCAGGTTCCGAAGATGCAGGCTCAGCCGCAGGTCGAGGCCAAGCACCAGATCGCCATTGAAGGCTGATTCGACGAATTTCGATAATCGCTGAACGATGTCCCGAGAGGCTCTGTCCGTGGGCTTGACTCAAGAATGATGGCCCGGCGGTTTCGTCCGTCGGGCCGGGCCTCCTCAGCGAGGAGGCAGATGGTCGGCCATGTCGGGGAGATGCTTGGGATTGTTCAGCTTTGATAATCAGGGTTATCGGGAGGACGCCGAATGAAGGCAATGGCTATGTTTTCACGTCGTCCGTTCTACGTTTTCTACGCCGACTAAGTTGACGGGCGGCGGGAAACAAAGCCAAGACCATACGAATGCCGGGTGAGGTTCACACCTCGCCCGGCATTCGTCGTTTTTCGGCGCGGTTTCGCCGTCGCCGGAACGTCGTGATTAATCAAAGTGATGCTCGGATGCCCTGCACCATGACACCATGACAAGTACACATCAGAACGTATCTGTCAGAACATATCTGGCCAATACGCGGCCGACACTACCCCATCAGCGCCACGAACAGCGACAGCGCGGTGAGGATGACGTTCGCCACCACGAAAACGATGAACGTGGGCGAGGCCCAGCTGGCATACGTGCCGGGAGTGGACCGGTGCGTGCGGCGATACCGCACCAGGCCTTTGCCGTACACCGCGAACACGATGGCCGCGCCGAGCACGCCGACCAGCATAAGGATGATCGAATACACCGTGTATCCCGTGTCACTGAGCCGCCCGGCAAGCAGGGTATCGACCACGCCGGAAAGCACGGCGTTGTTGAAGATATGCAGCGCAATGGACCACACCAACGAGTACTCCATCGCCACGAACCCGAGCAACAGGCCGAACAGGAACGCGAACGTGCCCTGCACCACATCGTCGTGGAACAATCCGAACACCAGCGCCGACGTGACGATGGCGAAGTTCCGGCCGAGAGGCTTGAGCTCCTTCATCAGCACGCCACGGAACATGACCTCCTCGCAGACCGGCCCGACAAGACCGATGTAGAGCCACATGCTCACCGTGGTGGCCGATTCGTTGATGCTGTCCGAGGTGGGCGAGATCAGATCGAAGTGGACGAATGACAGCAGCATCTGCCCCAGCGTCACCGCGCCCTGCACGCCAAGTCCGAGCACGATGAAGAGCAGGAACCATTGCGGCCGCATCCGCCCGCCGCCGTATTGGCTGACCCGGCCGCGCTGATTGGGTTCGCCGTAGGTGTCCAGATGCGGGCCGCCGAGCCAGAATTCGCGGGTGAGAATGTCACGCCGGCGCATGAGCAGAAGGAATACGAACGCCGTGAACACCGAGACCAGACTGATGATGCCGTCCCACTTGGAAGGGATGTCGCCGTTGTACGTGCCGCCCGTCGCACCGGCTTCGAAGCCCAGCACAATACTGATCACAATCGAAGACAGGAAGACGCCGACGTACATCATGCCCTCATAGGCGAGGGTGAGTCCCATCGCACGGGTGACGATGCGTCGTCGCCACGTACGCCATGCCTTGCGCGGGTCGAAGGGGATGGTGGGCGTGGCCAGCACGGGCTGCATGATAGGAGTTGGCGGCGCGATGGGGGCGACTGGCATAGGCGATGCAGCCGGTGCGGGCATGACCGGCGCAGGCGGCATGACCGGCGCAGGCGGCACAGCCGACGCGGAAGGCATAGCAGGAGCAGGCGGTATGACCGGGCCGGCTGGGACTGGACCGATTGACATTGGCGCAGCCGCTCCAACCGGAGGCACGACCGGCGTAACCGGAACTCCCGGCTGAACGGCATACGGCTGCTGAACGGCATACGGCGACGGCGCTGGCGAGGGCTGAGGCGCCGGATAGGTGGAATACTGCGGCTGCGCGGGTTCGACGTACCGCGGACCCGCTGCCGGATACTGGCCCGGATAGCCTGGGCCGTAAACGGGATAGTGCTGATATTGCGGCGGCTGCGGCAGGCTGTACTGCGGATATGCCGGATACTGCGGCGACACCGGTGGTTGCGCCGGATACGACTGGAGTTGCGCCGACGGAGCAGGCTGCATCGGCTGAGGTATCTGTGCCGACTGTGACGGTTGGGACGACGGTTGTGAAAACCCCGTTGACCATACTGCCCGGTCCGATTGCGCCAGTTGCTGCGGATTCGCCGGATACACCGGATACACCGGATATGCCTGCGGAGTTTGCGCATACTGCCGCGCTGGCGCATATGCTGGCGGCTGCGTCTGATCCTGCGACGGCACATAGGCCGCCGGCGACTGATTCGGCTGTGCTGGCTGTGCCGGATATGCCGGAACCGAATAATCCGCGCGCGGATGCGGCTGCGTCGTCTGCTGCCACGGCTGCTGGGAAACAGGCTGACCGGAGGCCGCAGGCATGGAAACCGTCTGCCGCACCGGTTGTTGCGGATGCAGTTGCTGCGGCGTCAACTGCTCGGTCGGCGGCACCGAAGACGACGTCATCCCCGACGGCTTTGGCTGCGAATGTGGCTGCGGCTCCGGCTGTTCGTGCGGCTGCTGCTCGTTCATGCTCATACGACTCAACCTATTCGCCCTTGCTGAACGAATTGTGACGATGTCCACAATTGTTGACGAAAGCCGCCCATGAAGCCCTCGCATTAGGATGAAAGCATGAATGTGGAGCGGAAACGCGAAACCATGCCGGTGTTGGTGGCGGCGGTGGACAACGATCGCATGGCATTGCTGGCGCTGAAGGGCATACTGCCCCAGCTGCTGCCGTCCTCGCAATGGCTGTGGGGTACCGGCGATGCGGACGAGGCGGTGGCCAAAGCGCTCAGTCCCGAGACGCGCCCGAGACTGCTGTTGGTGGACATGTCGCTCGGCGAGGCCACCGGCGTGAGCGTCTGCCGCAAAATCCGCACCCGCACCGACCGGGTGCTGCTGCTCGGCATCACCGCCTTCTCGGTGGAGACGTACGCTGAACGCATCGCCGCCGCCGGCGCGCAGGGCATTGTCTCCAAAGCCGACATCCCGCAACTGGCGCAGGCCCTCCGCACGGTGGCCGCGGGAGGCACGTTCATGCCAAGGCCAATGGCATCCACGCGCTCGATTGCATCACCAGTCGCTTCCAGGGCGTCCGCATCATCCGCTCCGCTCGCCTCGTCCTTATCGTCTGCATCGTCTGCCTCGTTCGCATCCCCCGCAGGCAATCCCACGTTCCGCGCCGCCGCCGAAGCCCATCGGCTACTCGCCGACGGCGGCACAATCACGCCGGGACGAGCGACCGGCGCGACCGATACGGCCAATCCCGATTCCGCCGTTCCGGCCACTGACCGCACCACCAAACTCGGAGCCAAGGAGGCGGAGACACTGTATCTGCTCTCGCGCGGCATGACCTACGACCAAATCGCCACCCAGTGGGGCGTAGCCTCCTCCACCGTCCGCACCCACGCCCACCGCGCCGTGGACAAGCTCGGCGCCCACTCCCTCGCCCACGCCATAGCCATCTGGCTCAGCCGCTGAAAGGTCTCAGGAGGATGGTCTCATAGCGAATCCTCACACCGGGATGTCGGCACTAAGCATCCATGTACCGTCCTGACGACTGGTGTTGAGGGTGCCGCCAAGCGATTCGATGACGTCACGGTGCAACGCCAGTCCGCTGCCGTGCTTACGCCCATGGACCAGCGTGTGCCGTTCGTCGGCGAGCGCGTTGACCTCGCTGATGCGGATACGATCATGTCCGATATCGACGAACAGGTTGTACGCCGGCTCGCCCTCACCCTCACCCTCATCCGGGGCCAGCGTGCCGTCCATCGCGTCCACCGATGCCATCTCACCCATCGCGCAGTGCCGCACGATGTTCGCGTACACTTCCTCAAGCAGTCCCATCACGGCACGCTGAGACGGTTTCGATACCACCGCATCCGGCACGCTATTGAACCGGCTTACACCTGCAAGTCCCAACATGCGCATCGTGCGGTCCTGATCCTCCACGTATTTCTCGACCTGGATATCAAAGGACACGTCGCCAACCGAATCGCCCCGAGCGTCGGCATCAGTGTCAGCACCAACGTGGCCAACCGAACCGCCGACACCGGTGGCCCCTTCCCCTTCCAGCTCGGCCAGATCGCGTCTGCCGTTGAGTACGTCAATCACCTCGTGTACGCGGTCCAGCGCGTGATGCGACCTCGCGTAAATCGCGTCAAGCATCTGGCTGTCGTCCTCCGCGGCCTTTGCGCGCCATGCGAGCATCGCGATGGTGGACATGTCGTTGGCCACCGAATCATGAATCATATGGGCCAGCTGCTGCTCGCGGGTCACGCGCCCCAGCAGCTGCTCGGCGCGAGCGGCCCGCTCCCCTGCGGCTGCGGTGCGCCGGAACGCGGCACTGCACATCGTGAGGAACCCCAGCACCATCAAATCCAGAACCAGCGTGGATACGAACACGATGGTCGCGTATTGCGGCAACGCGGCGGCGTCAGCCCCCAACATCACACCCGACTCGGCCGCTGCATCACGCTGGATGCCGTTCAGTCCGTCAATCACACCCTGAATCAGGGTGCCGCCCAACGATCCGGCCCCGAACCAGACGAACCCTGCTGCATCCAATGCCGAAAAGCCCACCGGCAGCACAATCGCGGCCCATCGCGGCATCACGTAGCCGACGGTCAGGAACAGCCCAAAAACCGCGAAAACGCCGGTATTCCAAGCCCCCTGCCCCGGCAGTCCGGTCGTGACGAGACTGAGCAGCAACCCTGCAACGCACAGCACCCGCGGTGCGAACGGCAACGCGGCCACCAGCACCAGCCAAGCAAAGGCGATCAGCATCTGCGCCGGACTGTTCGGCGGCCAGATAATCATCGACGCCACTTCCAACGTCTCGACGATTACGCTCGTCTTCGCCAGAAAATGAGGCGCATGCCACCAATCCAGCACCCGACGGACGGGCTGCGGCAAGCCCGGAGACGGCATTTTCGTGGGTCCCATCATCGTCGGACTCTCCTTGCTCATTGCCCTGGGTAACGCGGGGCGCCCGGCCGGTCGAACCGCATGCCCTTCGGATTGCTTGGACCGATCATCAGCACGATAGAAGCCAACAACGAGAGCAGATACATGCCGAAGAACGCGAGCAGCGACACGATGACGGCCTGCGCAGAGCCCACGTCATCAAGTGTTCCGCCGGAAGCCTGCGCCATCGCGATGATGGTACCGATGAACACCGCCACCGCGCCGATCTGCAACGCCGCAGGCAGCAGCACCCACCAGCCGCGTCGGTTTTCGTCGTGCAGGCGACGGACCGCCAGTGACAGATTCGGGATGAACAGCACCAGCCGGGCAAGGGCCGCAGCGTTGTCCATGAAGTCGTCCAAGGGAGAGCTGCCGTACTTCGTGCCGGCGGTGTCGCTGACGCCAATCAGCTCGCCCACGCCGTACGCGGCCACGCCCACCGCACCCACAACGAGGATGTTGAACAGGAACGCCCACCAGTATTCGCCGCGTGAGGCCCGACCGTGGAAGATGAAGGTCTTGCGGAAGAACCGCGCAATCGCCTTGCCGAAGCCGATGCCGTACCACGGCACCCACAGCGGCGGCTCATCGTGCAGTAGCCATTGGCGTGGGGGCTGCGGCACATTGCCCGCGTACGGATTCGGGGACGGGCCGACGACCGCCGGATACCCGACGACCGCCGGATAGCAGGGGGCTGCGAAGCCGTTATCGCCGAGTCCGTTGTCTCCCGAGGCTCCCGGCTGCGGCGTGAACGGGTTCTCGCTATGCTGTGGCGGTTGTGGCGGCTGTGGCGGCTGCGGAGATTGCGAATGTTGTGAAGGCAGGGATTGCGTCGGTTCGGCCGGAGTCGGCACCTCATTCGTCGTCAGTCCATCGGCATTGCCACGGTGGGCACTAGGGATGTTCGGTTCCGGGACGTGATCGGGATCGGATCGGTTCATGATTGTTCCTTTGCTTGGCTCCGGTATTGGGCCTTGCCTCTACTCAACCGTATCCGCCCCGCCCCGTCCAGTTACGATGGCCGTCGGTCAACAGATGTGTACCGGTCCTCTGTGGGCGCAATCACGTCCGATACAGTGGGTGAGGCACACATCATATAGAGGGATGTAGAGGGGGTATCTGATGGATGATTGTCATGCAGCTGACTCCAACGCGTCGGCCGGTTTCGTCGATTCGTCCGAAACCGACTCATCGGGAGCGTCATCGCCGCAGACCGCGCCAACGGCATCCGGCCAGCCCGGTCGCAATCCGTCCGGGTCCCATGCGACGGTACTCACCCCAGCCGACCCGGGACAGGCCGAGCCCACCCGACTCGCATCTGAGCCGAGCAACAGTGTTCCGGTGCCCTCCTGTTTCGAGGGCTGGCGGCCGTTGCCGCCGCGCGTCCGTACCGTATGGCTCATCAACGAAGCGATTCAGTGCGCGATTTGGCTGGCAGCGTGCGGCGTAATCACGGCCATCTGCCTTGCGAACGGCTGGTGGGGGTTCTGGCAGCGGCTCATCGTGGGGATTGCCGTCGTCTATGCGGTGCTGGAACTCGTCTCGCAACCGTTGCAGACCAAGTACATGTACGCCTTCACCCGGTTCCGCATCGGGGAGCGCGACTTGGCCACCCGCAAAGGCTGGCTGTTCCGCAACTCCACCACCACGCCGTACACCCGCGTGCAGCATGTGGACACCAAGCAGAACCCGGTGCAACGTCATTTCGGACTCACTACGGTGGTGGTGCATACGGCCGCCGACGAGCATGAGATCGCCGCGCTGGATACGGCCGAAGCGGAGCGCATCGTGGCGCTGATCACCGAGCGCGTGGCCGTCGCGAAGGACGATATGTGATGAGTGATTCCAGCAATGCCGGCACTTCGCTTACGACCGATGACTCTCTGATGGCTGACGTTCCTCCAACTGCCGGTGGTCCCGCGACGGCCGGCCTTTCCCAGCCGACCGGCGTTCCTCCGACATCCGACGATCCTCCGACATCCGACGATCCTCCGACATCCGACGTTCCTCCGACATCCGATGTTCCCAGCGGCACCACGTCCTCCGGCACCGCCACACGTTTCGTCACCGCCACGCGCTCCGGCACCGCCACGCGCTCCGCCACCGCCGTGTCCTCCAGCACCGCCACGCCCTCCGGCACCGATCCAACGTCTGATTCCCGCCCCAGTCCCAGCACCAATCCCGATTCCGGTACCGCCCCCGACAACCACCTCAATCCCGACGCGGCATGGCGCATGCTGCACCCGGCCGCGCTAATCGTGGGGCTGGCGGAAACCATCAAAGGCGTGGTGGGTCTGTTCCTCGGTCTGCTCATCATCATGCGGGAGCATCTGTCCCCGTTGGTAATCATGCTAATCATCGTCGTCGTGACTTTGGTGGCACTGGCCCAGCCCGCCATCGACTGGTTCACGACCAGATACCGGCTCGGACTGGACTCGCTGTCGTTCAAATCCGGTCTGTTTTTCCGTAAGAACCGCACCATCAGCTACGGCTCGATTCATGCCATCAACAGTGCGTCTCCCGTGTATCTGCAACCGTTCGGCGTCGTACGGCTCACGGTGTCGGCGGCCGGTGCCGCGGATACGGATATCCGGCTGGATGCGGTACCCGCCGCCCTGCAGCTCGAATTGGAACGATTGCGGGCGGCCGCGGGCGGCAAGGCCGGCGGCACGATCCCTGCCGAAAACACCGGCGTGGTTTCCGCCGGAAACCTCGGCGTGGCTTTCACCGGAATCACCGGCACAATCTCCATCGGAAACCCCGGCGCATCCCCCACCGAGACCACCGGTGCGACTTCCCCCGAAAACGCCAGCGCGGCCTCCGCCGGAAACGCCGGCGTGGTTTCCACCGGAATCACCGGCACAATCTCCATCGGAAACCCCAGCGCATCCCCCACCGAGACCACCGACGCGGCCTCCACCGGAAACCCCGGCGCGATCCCCTCGCCCGTATCGTCTGTATCACCCGCAGCACCCGTATCACCCGCGCAGACGGCCTCGAATCAGCCGGCGGCCGGCCGAACGACGCTGCATCCGACCGTACCCGACCGCACGTCTCCGGACCAGGAACCGCCAAGTCGCGCGGCGTTCAATCAGATGGGACTGGACCAGGAACTGCCATTCCAAGAGACGTCGCCCGGAACACCAAGCCGACCCACGACCTCTCCGACGATATTGGAGCGGTCGGCATCCGCGCAGGCGCCCGTCTTCCGCGCTTCGGTGAAGGACATCGTACTCTACTCCATTACCGACATCGGGTTCATCGCCGCCGCGTTCGTGGTGTTCGGGTTCGTGCAGAATGTGCAGGACATCCTGCCGCGACGGCTGATGCACGACGCCGTGGACTCGTTCGGCGCCTTGCTGGCCCGCGGATTGACGGCGATCGTATTGCTGATTCTCGCGTGCGTCATACTGCTCATGACGGTGAGCATCGTCAGATCCCTGCTGCAATTCTACGGATTCGAGGTCTGGCGGCGCGGCGACGATCTGGTGGTGGTGCGAGGCCTGTTCACGCGCCATACGACGGCAATCCCGGTCAGTCGCATCCAGACGGTGACGATACGGCAATCATTGCTGCGCCGTCCGTTCCACCTGTGCTCGGTTGGGCTTGGCCTGAGCTCCTCGGTGGCCTCGAGCAGTGAGGAAAGCGGCATCTCGGCCGCACGAATCCTGCCGGTGATCGACACGAGTCGAGTGTACGACGTGCTACACGCGATGCTGCCGGAGTGGGATGTGCGCAGGCTGGGTGAGACGAGCGGCGCATCGGGCAGTGATGTGGCGGCGAACGACGAATCGCCAAGCGCGACGGCGACGCCCGGAGAGCCGCAATGTGCCGTGGCCGTACGCGAGGGCGCCGTGGCCGCACACGGAGAATCGCATAGTGCGGCGGCACACGACCATCCGTGCGACGAACTGTGCGGCACTGTTGCGGAGCGTAGCGAATCCCGCAACACGGCAGATGGACTTCCGCACGCCACGTCGCCCGGCATACCGCATGTCGTGGCGTTGCGGCGTACTGGGCGCGGATTGCTTCGGTATTACCTCACCATGCCGCTCGCAATCACACTGGCCGCGACGGCGCTGGCATGGCTTGGCTCCGAAGCCGGCCCACTCGCCGGCCTCGGACTTGACACCGTGCCGGGGCCCGTCCCCGACTTCGGATGGCCTTGGTGGATTGCCGTACTGCCTTTCGTGGGCGGATTGTGGTGGACGGCCACGCGGTGGCTGAAGTCACGCGCGGAAGGGTACGCGGTGCTGCCAGATGGAGATGGCTGCTACGGCATCGAAACCCGTGCGGTCGCAAACGCGCGCCCGACCATGAGTCATCGCATTGCGGTGACCGGGGCCGTTGGAATGACCACGTATCTGATGGTGACCCGCCGTGCACGGATCCAGTCGATTACGCGGTCCACCACGCTGTGGCGCGAGCCGCACGGCATAGAGCGAGTGCAAATGTCGTTGTTTGTGATGAACGGCCTCGATACGCTGCGATTCATGTTCCTGCATCGTTCCGATGCCGCCGCCCTAGAGCGCTGGCTGGAGGGGGATTCCTGACTGCAAGCGTCGCCTGATGCCTGGCACACGGGCATTGGGTATATAGCTATCACGGCGTCAATGCGGCACGATACTGTTTTGTATCGATACAATCGGATTTCGTGTACAAACTCCCGTGCCCCGCTAGCCGAATATCAGAGGTTTTCGGCGTGTGGGGGCACAGTGGCTTGCCCCCGCACGCTTTTGTAACGGTCCAATCCTCTAGCGGGACACATAGCCCCAGCAAGAAACCGCGGAATTCCGCCATTCTTGGAGTCTCGGTGTTTCAGCCCCGCAAAGCCCTGTGCCCCGCAAGCCCAAAAATCAACAAAAAATGCGTGCCGGGGCACACTATTCTGCCACGACACGCATATGCACGGTTAATCTCACTGCTGTGCACAGGGCACAGAATCAAATTATGCCGCAATCGGCCAACGGGCCTCGTCCGGCAATAATGGACTCGCCCTAAAGGACGAGACTCAACACACCTTCGCTCAGCTACCGCATCGCTCAGGCCGTCGCTACGGACAGTCCACCGGACTGCCCGCTTAACACTCCGGCCAGCAATTACGGATTCGCTTACACGAGACTCAAGCCTACCTTCGTTCGACTATCGTCTCACTCAGGCCTCGCCTACGGACAGTCCACCGGACTGCCCGCTTAACGGCTCAGCTAAATAATGCCGCGATCGGCCAACGGGCCCGCCCAGTTATCATCTTTGGGCTCGCGGGCGGACTGGATGGGCTCTTCGGGCCAGTGCTTGGCGGGGATGGTCTTGGGCTTGAACGGGAACTTTTCGGCGCGCATCTTTTCGTAGGCGGCGATGTCGTCTTCGTGCTGCAGGGTCAGGTCGATGTCGTCGTAGCCGTTCATCAGACGCCAGCGGGTGTAGTCGTTCACCTCAAACGGCAGGGTCACGTCACCGCAGGTGACGGTGCGGGTCTCCAGCGAAACGGTCATTTCGCGGCCAGGCTCCTCTTCGAGCAGCTTCCACAGCAGCTCGACGGACTCCTGCGGCATGATGGCGGCCAGCACACCGTTCTTGGCAGTGTTGCCGTAGAAGATGTCGGCGAAGCTCGGCGCAATCACCACACGGAAGCCGTAATCGTGCAGCGCCCACACGGCGTGCTCGCGTGAGGAGCCGATGCCGAATTCGGGGCCGGCGACCAGAATCTGGCCCTTGCCGGCGTACTCCGGCTTGTTGAGCACGAAGTTCGGGTCGCGGCGCCATGCGTAGAACAGTGCGTCGTCGAAGCCGGTCTTGGTCACGCGCTTCAGGAACACGGCCGGAATGATCTGGTCGGTATCGACGTTGGAGCGGCGCAGCGGCACGCCCACGCCGGTCAAAGTAGTGAGTTTTTCCATGATTGTCCTTTCGGGGTCTCCCCCACCCGGTCCTGCCGGGAGCCTCCTCGCCAAGAGGAGGCCGATGCGAAGTTTGCGAAGTCGAGGAATCCGGGGATCAGAATCCGGGGTTCAGAGGTCGGCGGGCGAGGAGATCGTGCCGCGGATGGCGGTGGCGGCGGCCACGGCCGGCGACGCCAGATGCGTGCGCGAGCCCTTGCCCTGACGGCCCTCGAAGTTGCGGTTCGACGTGGAGATCGAGCGCTCGCCCGGGACCAGCTTGTCCGGGTTCATGCCCAGGCACATCGAGCAGCCGGCGTTACGCCACTCGGCGCCGAAGTCCTCGAACACCTTGTCGAGCCCTTCCCTCTCCGCCTCGAGACGAACGCGGGAGGACGCCGGCACCACCAGCACGCGGTGGATGCTCTTCGCCTTGTGGTGGCCCTTCATGATCGCCGCGGCCTGACGCAGGTCGTCGATGCGGCCGTTGGTGCACGAGCCGATGAACACGGTGTCCACGGCGATGTCCTTGATCGGCATGCCAGGCTTCAGGTCCATGTAGTCGATGGCACGCTCGGCGGCGGCGCGCGCGGTGGCATCCGCGATCTCGGACGGCACCGGCACATTCGCGGTGATCGGCAGGCCCTGACCGGGGTTGGTGCCCCACGTCACGTACGGGCCGAGCTTGGTGGCGTCGATGTCCACCACCTTGTCGAAGACGGCGTCGTCATCGGTCCTGAGCGTCTTCCAGTACTCGACTGCGCGGTCCCACATCTCGCCTTCCGGCGCATGCGGGCGGCCCTTCAGGTACTCGAACGTGGTCTCGTCCGGCGCGATCATGCCTGCGCGGGCACCGGCCTCGATGGACATGTTGCACACGGTCATGCGCTCGTCCATGGTGAGGTTGCGAATCGCCTCGCCGCGGTATTCGATCACGTAGCCCTGGCCGCCGCCGGTGCCGATCTTGGCGATGATCGCCAAAATGATGTCCTTGGCCGTGGCGTCCGACGGCAGCTTGCCGTTGACGTTGATGGCCATGGTCTTGAACGGCTTCAGGGAGAGGGTCTGCGTGGCCATCACATGTTCGACCTCGGAGGTGCCGATGCCGAACGCCAGCGCGCCGAACGCGCCGTGCGTCGAGGTGTGCGAGTCACCGCACACGATGGTCATGCCCGGCTGGGTGAGGCCCAGAATCGGCGCGAAGGCATGGACGATGCCCTGATCGGCGTCGCCCAGCGGGTGCAGGCGCACGCCGAACTCCTTGCAGTTCTTCTCCAGCGTGCTCAGCTGCAGCGCGCTGGTCTTGTCCGGATTGGGACGGTCGATATCGACGGTCGGGGTGTTGTGGTCCTCGGTGGCGATGAGCTGATCGACGTGGCGCGGCTTGCGGCCGGCCAGGCGAAGTCCCTCGAACGCCTGCGGACTGGTGACTTCGTGCATGAGCATCAGGTCGATGTACAGCAGATCGGGTGCGCCGTCGCTACCCTTGCGCACCAGATGATCGGCCCAGACCTTCTCGGCCAGTGTCGTTCCCATAGTGGTTCCTCCAAAAAATTCCGCGCGAGGTATTGTATTCGCGCCTTGTTCGTGGTAATAGCCTATGTGGTGCAGTTTGGGCGGCCATCGATAGGGCCGGATATTGAGATGACGACCGTAGGGCGAAGCCGATTCCCGCCGATTGCGACACTGCCGCAGTGATCACGTCGTGAGACACTTCCCTGATTTTGCATTTCACTATGTGAGATGGCATAATCGCCTATATTATGACTGATTCCCAAGAAGAACCATTGGACCACAGCCTGACCGACGAAGAGCCGACCGAAGAGACCGCTCCGAAGGACGACGGGGAGATTCATTCCGGCGTAGGCGTGCTTGATAAAACCGTAAAGATTCTCGATGCGCTCGAGTCCGGCCCTTCCACGCTGGGCCAGCTCGTGGCGGCCACCGGTCTGGCCCGCCCGACCGCGCATCGTCTGGCCATCGCGCTGGAACGCCATCGTTTCGTGCTGCGCGACCAGCACGGCCGCTTCGTGCTCGGCTCCCGCTTCGCCGAACTGGCCGCGGCCGCCGGCGAGGACCGTCTGCTCACCGCCGCCGGCCCGATTCTGCGCACCCTGCTCGACCGCACCGGCGAATCCGCGCAGATCTACCGCCGTCAGGGTGACCAGCGCGTGTGCATCGCCGCCGTGGAGCGCGCCTCCGGTCTGCGCGACTCGATTCCCGTGGGTGCCATGCTGTCGATGGAGGCCGGTTCCGCCGCGCAGATCCTGTTGGCTTGGGAGGATTCCGACCGCCTGCATCAGGGACTGCGCCACGCCAAGTTCACCGCCACCAAGCTGGCCGCCGTACGCAAGCGCGGCTGGGCCGAGTCGGTCAACGAGCGCGAGGAGGGCGTGTGCTCGATCTCCGCGCCGATCCGCAACGCCTCAGGTCAGGTGATCGCCGCAATCTCCATCTCCGGCCCGACCGGCCGCATGGGCGCCGCCCCCGGCCGTCGTTACGCGCCGCTGGTCATGGCCGCCGGCAAGTACCTCACCGAGGCGCTGGTCAAGGCCGTGCGCTGATTGCGCTTCCTGATTGTTTCCTGATTACTGATTACTGATTCACTGACGTAATACGTAATATTGACGTCTATACGAAGAGCGCCCGCCGACGATTGCTCGGCGGGCGTTTTGCATTGCCAGCTCCGCCATTGTCCCGGTTGATATCGCCTGATTCATATTCCCGGGCATCGATACCGCGCCCCGCATCTCCCCCTCGTAAACGAACTTCCGGCATAGGACGCGAGATGGGATCCCTCATTCATTTGGTAGATAACCCGCAACGCAGGGTGTTGAAACGGCGCCGTTTCAACACCCTCGTGAGTAATCCATCTATCAAATGAATGAGAAATCCGCCAAATGAATGGATGCCAGTATGCTACGCCATTAATTCGTTTACGAGACAGACCATTAGGCAGACCATTAGGAATCACCTGAAGAGTCCGGTCAGTTGGCTCCACAGACTTGGCTTGCGCAGCAGATCGTCGCCCTCCCCCTCGCCGGGGGTCTGCTGGTTCACCGCATAGGTGTACGCCCGCTTGGAGCTGGGCTTGCCCACCAATTCGCCGAATTCGAGCAGCTGGGTGCGCGGCTCGTACGGATGGCGGATATCGAATTCGATGAGTCGCGTGGCCCGCTTGGCCGGCGCGGGACCGTACGTGTTGAACCCGCAGGTCGGCGTGGCGATGAGTAGCATCCCGTCATGCTCGCCGACGAAGCCGTTGCGGTGATCGTGGCCCGCCGCCACGCCGATGTATCCCCCGCGCAACGCCTCGAATTCCTCAGACCGGTCCGGGCAGGAGATGCCCTCTCCCAGATAGCCACCGACCTGCGTCTTGGTTTCGTCCAACACGTAATAGGTGTTGGAATGGTCGCGGTATCCCTGCATGGCGAAGGCCGTGGTCGCGGCCACCGGGCGAAGCACGTCGTAGTATTCCGGCAACGGCATATGCTGGAACACCATGGATTCCGCGCCGATGCGCTCCGGCAACTCGCGCAGGAATCGCAGCGCGTCCGCCGAAAGCGTGCCGAAACCGCCGCCATGCGCGTAATCGCCGGAATTGACGAGCACCAGTCCCAGCACGTTGCGCGTGCGTTCCGCATCCATCACCGGCAGGGCGAAAGTGCCCGGCTCGCAGGCGAAGACGACTTGGTCGGGCAAGGGACCGACTCCCTTGATCGCCCCCGATTCGCCCGGCACAACACCGCGCGCATCACTGGCCTCCCACTGCCGCGGCGGATTCACGCACCCGGGAAACTCGCGGTACATCGCATCCAGTTCGGCATCGTCGAGTCCACATTGGAAATCATGGTTGCCATAGGTCACCGCCCACGGGATACCGCGTTTGACCAGCGGTCCCACGCACTGCCCGATGGCCTTGCGCACCAGCTCGCGCGTCTTCGCCAACGCCGTATCGGACACCGGATCGTCGGACCAGCGACGCTTGCGGAAGGAACCGGCAAAGGCCTGATCGTACCCGGCGATCTGGTTGCCGGAGAAAATCACCAGATCGGGGCGCGAGGCGTCCAGACTCGCCTCGATGAGCGACATCGTATCCTTGGCGATTTTCGGCCCGTCCTGGATGTCCGCAACCTGTAGCACGCGGAACTTGCCGGAATTATGGAACTGGAGACGCCCCAGACGCGCGGAGATGGAAACCGGGCGATCATCTTCGGCATCGGCCGGCTTGATTCGTGGCTTCGACATCAACCCCTCAGGGGCACGCTGTGTTTCCGTCATAGCCTCCACTGTACCCATGAACATCGCGCCCATGAACGGCCGGCCGCCACCGGCGCGCCGTGACAATTCGCCTCCGACTCCCGGCAATAGAGCAGCCCCCCCCCCGTGGCCTATCCCGCAATTGTCCGAGAAACGTCCGAGCAAACGAAAAGGCCCGCCGGAGCGGGCCTTTTCTTCCAAGAGCAACTACTGGAGCAGAATCTCTGCACAACCTCATCGTTGTAACGGTAAGTCTTTCCAATGCCCGTCCAACGTAACAGTCCTCGTGACCATACACTATTTGTGGGCTCTGCTCTGTTCAGTTGTTCTTGTACCTCATAATCTATTCATGAGCGCCCTTCCGCGCAACCCGCGCACGGCGTTTGTGCGGTTTTTATCGCAAATGTTCAATCGGACGGATACCCCCGAAACAATCGAGTCGAAACGTTCATATCGAACGGGAACGATGTTCGCTTGTGTGCGATTCCGTCATCATCACGGCGTGTCGCGCAGCCCAGCCGCCAGCACTATGTAACCCCGCAGCAACCCCGCAACCGTCATCGGCAAATCTTGCCATGGAGCACAACCTGCACACACAGCACCACGCCACACCATCGCCATTATCACGGCCATGACCACCGCAACCCTCATCGTCGGCATCACGGGAAGCCCCATCCCAAATATGAACGGCCGTTGAATTCTCGTGCGTCACCCCGGCCACCGGCCACGCCAAAGCCTACGATATAAACTATGGCACAGATATTCGATGCACCATCAAAGGCAATTCTGCGCAGTCAAATCGCAGAGCACATTGCCGAAACCGACAAGAACGACCGCCGCGTCGATCAAGAGGGCGAGGCGCCGCTGCCCAAGGATCGTTTCTTCGACCGTGAGCTGAGCTGGCTCAAGTTCAACCAGCGCGTGCTCGAGATGGCGGAGAACGAGGACACCCCGTTGCTGGAACGCGCCACCTTCGCCGCGATCTTCGCGTCGAATCTGGACGAGTTCTTCATGGTCCGCGTCGCCGGCCTGAAGCGCCGTATCGACTCCGGCATCGCCGTGCCGTCCGCGGCCGGCCTGAGCCCGCGCCAGCAGCTGCGCGCCATCAGCGAGACCGCGCACCGCCTGCAGGACGAGCACGCCCACTACGTGATCGACACCATCCTGCCGGAGCTGGAGAAGGAGCACATCGTCCTGCTGCCGTGGGACAAGCTCACCTCCGCCGAGCAGGAGCGTCTGTCCCGCTACTACCGCCAGCAGGTCTTCCCGGTCCTGACCCCGCTCGCGGTGGACCCGGCCCACCCGTTCCCGTACATCTCCGGCGGTTCCATCAACCTCGCCGTGATCGTCGAGAACCCGTCCTCCGGCAAGTCACACTTCGCCCGCGTCAAGATCCCTGGCAACCTGCCGCGTCTGGTGCCTGTGGACGACATGACCGACGAGGAGTCCAAGGACGAGCGCTACGGCTTCATCACCATGGAGAAGCTCATCGCCGCTCACCTCGAATCCCTGTTCCCGGGCATGATCATCAAGGAGGCCCGCTCCTTCCGCGTGACCCGTAACGAGGACATCGACGTCGAAGAGGATGACGCCGAGAACCTGCTCAACGCCATGGAGAAGGAACTGCTGCGCCGTCGCTTCGGACCGCCGATCCGCCTCGAGATCACCGACTCCACCAGCCCGTTCCTCTCCCAGCTGCTCGCCGACCAGCTCGGCGTCAGCCAGGACGAGGTCTACCGCCTGCCCAGCCCGCTGGACATGACCGTGCTCTTCGAGCTCGGCGGCGTTGACCGTCCGGACCTCAAGTTCCGCCCGTTCGTGCCGACCACGAACCGTCAGATCGCCGAGGTCGAGTCGAGCCGCGCACAGGATATCTTCGCCGCGATCCGCGAGCGAGACATCCTGCTGCACCACCCCTACGACTCCTTCTCCACCTCCGTCCAGGCCTTTCTGGCACAGGCTGCTGCGGATCCTAAGGTTCTGGCCATCAAGCAGACGCTCTACCGAACCAGCTCCAACTCGCCGATCATCGACGCACTGATCGACGCCGCCCACGCGGGCAAGCAGGTGCTGGCCCTGGTGGAGATCAAGGCCCGCTTCGACGAGGACGCCAACATCGCCTGGGCCCGTAAGCTCGAGCGCGCCGGCGTGCATGTGGTGTACGGCATCGTGGGCCTCAAGACCCACTGCAAGCTCATCGAGGTGGTGCGTCAGGAGGCCGACGGCCTGCGTCGCTACTGCCATGTGGGCACCGGTAACTACAACCCGAAGACCGCCCGCGTCTACACCGACCTCGGTCTGCTCACCTGCGACCCGGTGGTCGGCCAGGACCTCACCCGCCTGTTCAACCAGCTGTCGGGCTACGCGCCGAAGTCCAGCTTCCACCGTCTGCTCGTGGCGCCGCGCACCGTGCGCTCCGGCCTCATCCAGCGCATCCGCCGCGAGGAGGACGCCGCCCGCGCCGGCAAGGAGGCCTGGATCAAGATCAAGGCCAACTCCATTGTGGATGAGAAGACGATCGACGCCCTGTACCGCGCTTCTCAGGCCGGCGTGAAGATCGACATCGTCGAGCGCGGCATCTGCGCCCTGAAGCCGGGCGTGCCGGGTCTGTCGGAGAACATCCGCGTGCGTTCGATCCTCGGCCGCTTCCTCGAGCACTCCCGCATCTACGCCTTCTGCAACGCGGACGGCCCGCAGATCGGCGAGGGCCCGGCCTCCGGCCCCGAGGTCTACATCGGTTCCGCCGACCTCATGCACCGCAACCTTGACCGTCGTGTCGAGGCTCTGGTGCGCGTGACCGCCCCGGAGCAGATCGACGAGCTCATCAAGTATGTGGATCTGCAGATGGCCGACTCCACCGTGAGCTGGCACATGCAGCCGGACGGCACCTACGTGCTGCACACCAAGGACGACGAAGGCCGTCCGCTGGTGGACAGCCAGGAGTACCTGATCCGCAAGCACCAGCGTCGCCCCAGCTCGCACAACTGATCGACGCGACTCAGCCGGCTACCGACCATGTGAACGCTCACGAGCGAACACTGCTACAGTGGTAACGGACAGAAACATGATGATGCCCGGTCTCCCGCCCAACCGCGGGGCCGGGCATCGTCGTTTTCAGGAATGAAACTACGTAGCGGCAGTGGGTTTTGCCCTACAATGACCAGTGATGGGTAGTCAACACATGAGACATGTCATAGAAGCCGCCGGCGGCCTGCTGTACCGGCGGAAGGCCGACGACGGCCGAAACGCACAATGGAACAGCCATCTCGATTCCCAATCCCCCTCCAACACCCCGAACACCCCCTCCAACGCATCCGCCACCCACACGAACCCCACTGCCACCAACACCTTCGCACCCCACGACGTCACGCCGACCTCCCCCTCCGGCACGGCTTCCCCCTCGCACGGCTGCACCGAAGCAGCCGACAACGTACTGAACCACATCGAACTGTGCATCGTGCATCGGCCGAAATACGACGACTGGAGCTGGCCGAAGGGCAAACTCGACCCGAACGAATCCGCGCGACACGCCGCGGTACGCGAGATCGGCGAGGAGACCGGCCTGCCGGTGGCGCTCGGCCCCTATCTGGGCGACGTGGAGTATCCACAGGCCGAGGAAGGCAGCAAACAGCGTCATACCAAGGATCTGAGCTCGGACACCAAGCGTGTGCAGTTTTGGATGGCCACGGCCATCAGTCCGATTGATAACCTCAAGCGCACGCAGGCGTTTGGTCCGGTGCATCGGGCCGACGTCGGCGAGATCGACGAGCTTGTCTGGCTCACCCCGGCCGAGGCGCGCAGGAAGCTCACCCATTCCACGGACCGCGACATCCTGGCCCTGTTCGTGGATCGCGTCGAGGAGGGGGCGTTGGACGCCTTGCCGTTCCTCCTCGTGCGGCACGGCAAGGCCGAGGCCCGGAAGCTGTGGAAGGGCACGGATGCCAACCGCCCGATCACGCCGCGCGGGGCCGCGGCGGCCTTCGCGCTCAACTATGAGCTCGCCTGCTTCAACCCCGTGCGCCTGACCACCTCGCCGTGGATTCGCTGCATGGAGACATTGCAGACGTTCTCCTGGCAGACCGGCCGACCCATGATCACCCTCGACCAGCTCACCGAGGACTCGTTCGCGCAGAACCCCGACGCGGCATGGGATTGCCTGTTCGGCGAGATCACCTACATGCTCGAGCGGCGCGAACCGACCGCTATCTGCATGCATCGGCCGGTGATTGGTGGTATGTTCGAGCATCTGCGGTCCTTGTGCGCCTCGCCCGCGCTGGGCAAACGCCTGATCGCCAAAACCCCATACATGCCGACCGGCACGGCGCTGGCACTGTTCGTCATCCCCACGCCGGACGGCCCGAAGATCATCGACATCCAGAAGGTTCATCCACTTGTCTACTAGACCGGCTTTCCCCGATTCCTCCAATTCCTCGGCCGCCGCGGCCGCAGCCCACGCCTCGCATGGCTCCGGACTCGGTCCGGGGTTCGGCTCATTGCGCTCCGCCGGCGCCGCGTTCAGCCCGGCGCGCATGGGCTCGATGCGCCCGTCGCGGCCGGCCCAGCTCGATCCGGCAGTGGCCGACGGGTTGGCCGGCGGCATGGACCCGCAGGCCATCAGCGAGATGAGTCATCTTTCGGCCGCGGCCCTGCTGGACCGCGTGCGGCACAGCGAGGACCCGGAAGTGGTACGACGGGTGCTGACGTTGGTGGAGACGGTCGGCGTGGATGAGATCGCCGAATTATGGAGCGACGCCGAGCCGGATTCGCTGCCCGGCGTGCTGTGGCGGCTGTACATGCTGCGTACGTGGATGAGGTTGAACCGTGACGCCATCGCACGGCTGTGGCGCGTGGGCGAACCGGTGGCCACCACGGCCTCCGCCATCGCCGGCGTCGATCAGGCGCCTACCGAGGATGACATCGCTCGTCTGGCCGATTCGATTCTGTCAGGCGCGTTCGTGGGCGACTTCGCGGTGGCGATGGAGCGCGCAGCGGCGTTCACCGATGTGGTGGCGTTGGGCCTGCGCGTGGAGGCACGACGGGTTGTCGAGCGGTCCACGGCGAATGGCGGGGTCTCGCCGGCCGATGAAAAGGCCGCGCGCGCCCAGGCCGCCAAGCTGTTGCACACCGGCGCGAACCTCATGTCCACCGCCCGCGCGTTCGAGCACGGGGCAAATCTGTGGCGCCGGGGCAAGCTGGAGTAACGGTTGCGACTGGCGGACCAATCCCGCTGATCTGTCGGCGGATTTCCTATACATTCCCGTACATTCCCGCCTACTGCCGCCTACAATCCGCCGTCCACCACTGGCGCACAGACAGCACGGCGGGTCCTCCGGAAGCAAAGCTCGCGAGAATGCTGTGTTCTGGACCATTTTCCTGCTGGAATCCGACCCAGACAGGCAGCGGCGAGGAACGTACGGCCCGTATAGCCCTCTAGAATGTCCCAATCATCAGTCAGAAGTCGCAACTATTCATGGCCGGCGAGCCGAACTCCCATCACGATCCGACATCAGACCGTCGAGTTTCGATGCCATCCTTGCCCGGCGAGCCCCGAAGAGGCAGCCGCTATACTGGTGAGTCGCGTCGGACCGTGCTTAAGCCCCGGGCTCCATTTATTGCCGCTGCGAGCGGCCCTTGCGCCGACAGGCGCTTTCGCGGTTCGGCGCTTTTCTTACTTCTTGATACGGTTTTCGACCTTGCGATGTGGGATATGCGCTTGATCATGCCCTTCTAGTCCGGGCCCCACGCGTATCCCTTTCTCTTCACGTCGCCACGCGGCCAGTCGTTGGCTCGCCAGCGATGCCACTAATGCTCAGCGTCACCGCGCGGCCACTTCATGGCCCGTCAGCAACGCCGAATGACATTCAGCGTCGCCACGCGGCCAGTCGTTGGCAGAGTTCCGACGCTGAGAAGCCTCCCAGCGTTGGAAATTCGCCAGTGCTTGGCTTCGCAGCGACGGTAAGGCCCGCAATCGTCATCGCGGAGCCAAGTAATGGCACGGCGACGACGGTAAGCAATCCCCCACCAACATGAACCAGCACCAAACGAATCGGCACCGCCACACCGCCACACCGCCACACCGCAACACCGCAACCCGCACAGCAACACCGCAACCCGCACAGCGGCACCGGCACCGGCTCGGATCGGAACCCAACCAGCAGGCGACACCGAATCCCGCGTAGCGGCAACAGTCTCACTTGCGGCATGCGGCATTCCGATGCGGTGTGCCGCATGCCGCAGTCAGATGCGACATGCAACGGACAACAGACGGATAACAGACGGACAATAGTCACTCGATTCCCAGATAGGCCATGGCATCAATGAGAGCTTCATCACAAAACCGCCGGTTTTCAGCGGACTTTCAGCCAGCATTAACGAGCACGTCAGACTGGGCCGGTTAGGCTCGGGGTATCAGAGGTTTCTTCAACGCCGTGCGGTGTTTCGGCGGCACGATTTCAAATACTTCACATCAGATATTTCAGGTATATCGAGGGGACAACCATGAAAACAATCACTCGTGCGGTCATCGCCGCGGTGGCGGGACTGGCCATCATCGGCGACGCATTCCTGCTGTTCGTCAAACCGCATCTGGCGCAGCAAGCGGCCTCCGGTAGCGGACTGTCTCTGGCCAGCGGCAACGACGCATCGGCTTCCGGCGGCAATGAATCGGGCAGCGCCTCCGGCAACTCCGGCAGCACCGGCACCGATTCCGGCTCAGGCGACAGCTCAAACGCCGGCACGAGCTCGGATTCCGCCGATTCGTCAAGTAGCTCCGCAGACACCGACGCAGACGCCAACAACAACACCGGCAACACCCTCAAGGACGGCACCTACACCAGCGTGGCCAGCCCGAACGCCTATGGCGAAATCCAGCTGCAGGTCAAGGTGGAAGGCGGCAAAATCACCACCATCACCACGGTAAAGGCACCGACCCACGGCCGCTCGCAGTCCGTCAACGCCCAGGCCATCCCGGAACTCACCGACCGCGCAATCAGTGCGCAAAGTTCGGACATCCAGTTCGTCTCCGGAGCCACCGAGACCTCCACGGCCTTCGTCAACTCGCTGCAGGACGCCATCAATCAGGCGCAGAACGCCGGCAACTGAGCAGCCCCGACAACAACCGACCGGCATCGTCCACGAATCCAACGAATCCGGCAATCCGCATCATCATGGCAACCATCCAAGCCCGAGTCATCCACGCGATGACCATCCCGTTCACCGTCCAGCTCGTCAGCGAGCGCCGCGACGCCACATACCTCGCCACGCTCATCGACGAGGTGACGCCGCAGATCGGCGCGTTCCTGCAGCATGTGGACGCCACGTTCTCCCCGTTCCGGCATGATTCGCAGGTCAGCGCCGCCCGCCGCGGCGATTGGTCCGGACTGCTGCGCGGCACACACAACGCACACGGCACCCAAGACACACGCGGCACCCGCCATCACGGCACCACAATCTCCCCCGACGGCGCCCGCCGGCCGCAATCCGAATTCGCCGAGGTCTACGCGCTGGCCCAACAGGCCAAGCAGCTCACCCACGGCCATTTCGACCCGATGCACGCAGGCGTCTACGACCCGACCGGCATCGTCAAGGGTTGGGCCATCGAGCGCGCACACGAACGGTTCCTCATGCCGCTCATCCGCTCCGGCCGGTGTGACGCGGCCGCGCTGGGCGGTGGTGGGGACATCCAGACCGCCGTGGCCGATGACAGCGACTTCACATGGCGCATCGGCGTGCAGAACCCGGACGACCCACGCAGCACGCTACGCACCGTCACCATGCGCAACGGCGGCATCGCAACCTCCGGCACCAGCCAGCGCGGCGAGCACATCACCCGCACCGCACACGACCTCAAACAGGCCACCGTCATCGATGATCACCTGACGTTCGCGGACATGTGGGCCACGGCCGCCGCCAGCGCCGGTGAGGCCGCCTTCCGCAACATCGTGGCGGGCAGTCCCACGGCACATGCCAAGTCCACAGCACAAGCCAAGCCCGCGACACTGCCCCATCCCACAGCCCAGTCCAATCTCATGGCCGTGTTCGTGCGGGCCGATGGCACCGTCACCGAACTGCATCCGAGCCAGACAGGACTATCATGACCATCCGGACCGTCAATCATCGGCCGGCCGGCTACTCCCGGCGCACCGGAACCCCGGTCAGCCCGCCGAAGAGCGCGCGACGGCACCCATCACACGATAACGGCGATGACTAACGGCCAGCACCCGCAACCGAAACCCCGTCATCGTGTAATCGCATGACAGCCCGTCACACGCCCGCCACGCACCCAGCCCGCCCGATTGCGACCGTGCCGCCGGTCGGCGGGCCGCATCACCGCTTTCCGATTCCACACCACACTGATAAAGACCGATAAAGGACCATCAATCATGAAACGCATAACCTCGAACATCGCCTTGGCATGGGCCGTGGTGCTGTTCATCATCCCGCTGCCGTTCCTGGCCACCCTCGTCGCCGGGTTCCCCTCGCTGTACAGCGATGCGTTGTTCGGCGCCGAGCTGGGCGTCGTCGCGTACACCTGGATGCTGGCCGCCGTCTATCTCGCGTGCCGCCCGCGCTGGGTGGACCGCACGGTCGGTCTGCCGCACATGTACATGATTCACGGCGTGCTGGCGATTCTGGCCATCATCCTCGCCTTCCTGCATCAGTCGCTGCTGCCGGGCGCGGGCGCGCTCATCGGGCTGACCGGCCATGCGGGCCTCTACCTATTCATGGCCGTGGCGGTGTGGTCACTGGTGTTCATGGCCAGCTGGCTCACCGCCAAGTTCCCGCTGCTCGCCCGCATCAAGCGCGGGCTGGAGCGGGTGTTCCGCCATGAGATGAGCGTCTGGCTGCACCGGCTTAATCTGGTGGCCATCGCGCTGATCGTGCTCCATGTGCACGTCATCGACTACATCGCCTCCATCAAGCCGTTCATCTTCCTGTTCGACGCCGCGACCATCGCCGTGTTCGCCTATTACGTGTGGAGTTCGGTGAACCGCCGCGCCTTCGCGCTGCGCGGCTGGGTGGCGTCGGTCCGTCCGCTCGCCGATAGGGTCACCGAGCTGCGCGTGACGTTCGGCAGCGGCGACCGCGAGCAGATCCGCTGGAATCCCGGTGATTTCGCGTTCATCGCCTTCCCCGGCAAGCGCGGCATGCACGAGTTCCACCCGTTCTCGCTGACGAACGCCTATCCCTCGCCGAACAGCACGTCGTTCGCCGCCGCGCGCACGCCCGGACCGATGGCCGCGAACACCTCCGCCGCGAACGGCACTGTCCTCACCACGCCGCATCCGGATGCTCCGGTGATGTCGTTCGCCATCCGCGCCGACGGTGATTTCACCGCACGCATCGCCTCGCTCAAACCGGGCGACGTCGTGCTCGTGGTGCCGCCGTACGGCCGGTACGCCGAATTCATCAGGGAGCATGACCGCACGCACGGCAATACGCATGGCACGGTTCCGCTGGTGCTCATCGGCGGCGGCATCGGCATCACGCCGCTGCTCGGCGTGCTCACCACGTACGCCGACGGTGCCCGGCCCGTCGACTTCCTATACACCGCCCGGTCGGAGAGGGACTTCATCTACCGCGACGAGCTCGAACAGTTCGGCCGCACCACGCCGTCCACGCGCATCCGTCTGATGGCGCAGCGACCGGACGAGGCGATTATCGCGCCGATGATTCGACCGCACGCCATCTACCTCATCGCCGGCCCGCAACCGATGATGGAGGCCGTGCGCGCCATCCTGTTCAGTCATGGCGTGGCCGCGGACGATATCTATTACGAGCCATTTGCGATGTAGGGGTTGTGGGCGCTAGGAGGTTGCGGACTCGCCTTCGTTTGGCTTCTGTTAGGGTTCCCCTCGGCCCCATTCCATCCTGCCTATGCTCCCCTCAGGAGGGGAGCCTTCTGGAACTGAGCCGGTCAGCTTAGGCTTTGGTGATGTGCAGGCCTTGGGCGAGTGGTGAGGCGGCGGGAGTACCGGCGCCGGTCGCAGCTCCCGACTCCGTCCCCGCGCCCGGCTCCAAGCCGAGCAATAGTGCGAGTACGGACACGGACGAGGCGGCGGACCAGGCTTGCGGATGGCACGCGGCCGGGTAGGGCGCCGGACCGGACTCCCCCTCGTCACCGGAATACAGCTCCGGAATCTGGTAACCGAACGTATCGGCCGCGCGGACCAGGCCCTCAGCCACGCGCAACGCCTCGGCCTCGTAGCCTTCGGCGCGCAGGCCGTTCATGACGATGGCGCTGTCGTGCGCCCAGACCGAGCCGCAGTGGTAGCTTTCCGGCCAGTATCCGCCGGCGAGCGCGCTCATCGTGCGCACGCCGTAGCCGGAGAGCATGTCGCTGCCGGAGAGCCGCTTGACCACGTCCGCGACACCGTCCGCATCCAGGATGCCGGTGCCGAGCAGATGGCCGATGTTGCTCGTGAGCGAGTCCACGGGACGCTTGTGCTTGTCGAGCGCGATGGCCGGGTATCGCCCGCGGCCGTCGTCCACCCAGAATTGTTCGTTGAAGCGGGTCTTGAGCTGCGCGGCCCAGTCGCGCCATTCGTCGGCGCCCGACCGGCCGAAACGGTCCAGCAGGTCGGCGCCGAGCACGGCGGCCTGATAGGCGTATCCCTGCACCTCGCACAGGGCGATGGGCCCTTCGGCAATGCTGCCGTCATTCCAGCGCACAGAGTCGCCGGAATCCTTCCAGCCCTGATTGCTCAGGCCGTGGCCGGTGCGGTCGATGTATTCGAGGAAGCCGTCGCCGTCGCAATCGCCCCAATCGCGCAGCCATGCGAGCGCGGCCTCGAGGTTGGGCAGCAGCGCGCGCACCTCGTCTTCGGGCGCTCCCCAACGCAGCGCCTCAGCGAGCAGGATAATCCACAGCGGCGTGGCATCGATGGTGCCGTAATAGAGCGGCGGCAGGTGCATGCCGTTGTCGAACGCGCCGCTTTGCACCAGCGGTTCCGCACGCAGTTCGTGCATAATCTTGCCGGGGTCGGCGTTGGTCTCCGGGTCGGATTCGGTGGCCTGGAAGTGCGCGAGCGTGCGCAGCGTGCCCATCGCGGTGCGCGTGGTCAGCGGCAGCATGAACCGGGCGGCCCACAGCGAGTCGCGGCCGAACAATGTGAAGAACCAGGGCGCGCCGGCGGCGAGGAACTCGTCGTGCGGCAGGGCGGGGATGGCCATGCGCAGACCGGCGAGATCGCGCAGCGACGTGTTGACCCAGTCGGCCACACGACTGTCCGCGGCGGTGACGGTGACGGCGCTCCACGGGCAGTCGGCGGTGGCCGCCGTGACGGCATTGGCTGCGGTGCTCACGGAGATCGTGAGGCCCACGGCGCTCCGGCCGCGCGCCGGCACGGTCAGATGCCAGGTGAACGTGCCGTTGAGCCCATTCGCGCTGACGATCGGGGCCAGAGCCGAATCGGGCATCACATCCACTGTGATGCCGCCGTAGGTGACGTGGAGCGCGGAAGGCGCATGCGCAGCACCGGGGATAGTACCGGTGGAAGCGGGAGCGGGAGTTGCGCCAACGCCAGCATTGTTCTCAGCACCATTAGTGCCATTGTCGCCACCAGCGACATCGGCGACATCATCGCTGGCGGCATGCTGGCCGCCGCCATGCGATACGGCGAGGACGACCTGACCGCTGCCGGCCGCCGCGGACGGCGACCCGCCCTTGATCTCCTGCATCGTGGCCATATCGAACCGCAGCGTCACAGCGAGATCGAGCTCGACGGGTTCGTCGATCACGCTGGCGATCTCGAACCGTTCGACGAGCGCGTCGGGCGTAAGCTCGCGGGTTTCGGTCACGCGCACGGACGGGTCCACGGTCGGCCCGTCGATATTGCGGGCGACCAGCGAGGTGACACTGCGGCCCTTGGCCGGTGAGGACCATGCGATCGGCGTCGGCACCTCGCCGTCGATGGCCGTGACGATGCGGGACAAGATGCGGGTATCGCCCACGTAGTAGCCGGCGAGGTTGGCTGCGCCCGCGTGGGGGCGCTCGGCGTCCACCGTACCGTCGGCCTCGGCCCACAGCTGGGCGGGCGCGGCGATTATCGGACGCATGTCGTGCATCCACGGCTGGCGGATCTGCTGGGATGTGGTCATAGTTGTTCTCCAAAAATCGAAAGTGGGATTGGTGGCGGGCGCGGCCGGAATAATTGGGGGGTTATTCCTTGACTGAGCCTTCTGAGCTGTTCATGATCTGCTTTTGGAAGATGAAGAACAGCACGGCCACGGGGATGGTCATCACGACGGCCGCCGCGAGCTTGACCGGGTACTGGTTGCCTGCGGACAGCTGGCCGCTGGCGAGCGAGGCGACGCCCTTAGTCAGCGTGGTCAGCGACGAGGACTGCGTGGAGACGATGAAGTGCGACAGCTCGTTCCACGATCCCTGGAAGGACAGGATCGAGATGGTCACCAGCGCCGGGCGGGCCATCGGCAGCACGATCGACCAGAAGATGCGGAAGGTGCCCGCGCGGTCGATCATCGCCTGCTCCTCCACGGACCGGGGAATCGATTCGAAGAAGTTCTTCATGATGAACACGCCGGCCGCGTCGATGAGCAGCGGCAGAATCATGCCCGCGTAGCTGTCGTAGATGCCCAGGCTCTTGATGATGAGGAACTTGGGGATGAGCAGCACCACCATGGGCACGCTCATCACGGCGAGCAGCATGCTGAAGATGAAGTTGCGGCCGCGGAAGTCGATGCGGGCGAGCGCGTAGCCGGCCAGCGAGTCGAAGAACACGCGGCCCAGCGTCACCACGATGGTCACGATGAACGAGTTCTTGAACCAGACCGGGAAGTCGGAGTTGAGGAACAGCTTGCGATAGGCGGCGGTCGTCCAAATCTCCGGCACGAGCGAGACGGGGTTGGCCGTGGCGTCGGCGTCGGTTTTGAACGAGGTGGCCACCTGCGTGATGAACGGCATGATGTAAATCAGCGCGATCACGGCGAGGATGAGGTACAGGATGACGCCGCTGTCGCGGAATCGCTTGAACCAGGAGACGTTCTTGGTGTCCGTGTTCATGTCAGCGGTCCTTTCCTGTGGTGGTGGCTGTGGTGGCGGCAACTGTGCTGCTGGCGGTGGCGGCGGCGGAATCGGCAGTGGGGCCAACACCGGACCCGGCAACGGCACCTGCGGTGGAGCCGGTGCCGACAGTGCCGGCGATACCTGCGGACGAGGTCGCGGCAGTCCCGGCCCTGGCCTTGCGGCTCACGCCCAGCGACATGATCTCGGCCTTGGTCATGGACCGGGCCTCCGCCTTCATGGCCTCGTAGTCGGCGCGCCTGCGACGGGACATCTTCTTGTCCTTCATCACCCAGCGCTGAATCCAGGTCATCACGATGATGATGACGAACAGGATGAAGGAGATCGCGGCGCCACGGCCCCACTCCTGACTGTTGAACGCCGCGCTGTACGAGAGGTACGCGGTGGTCAGCGTGGTCTTGGCCGGGCCGCCCTGGGTACCGGTGTAGATCTGGTCGAACACCTGCCAGGTGCCGATGATGCCGAGCGTGACGACGGTGAAGATCGTAGGCTTGAGCTGCGGCACGGTGACCTGCCACATCCGCTGCCACGGGGTGGCGCCGTCCATGATGGCCGCCTCCTCGGTGGCCTCGCCGATGCTCTGCAGCGCGGCGATGAACATAAGCATGAAGGTGCCGGAGGTGGTGAAGATGACCATGAGGATGATGGCGAACATCGCCACCGACGGGCCGGCCAGCCAGTCCCAGGCGCTCACGCCGAGGAAGCTGTGCTCGGTGAGCACGGCCGGGCCGTTCTTGATGCCGAACGCGCCGAGCAGAATGTGGATGATGCCCTGCGGGTCGTTGAACCAGTTCGGCCCCTTGACGCCGAACCACTTGAGCATGGCGTTGATCGGACCGGCGGCGTTGAACAGGAAGAGCCACAGCACGGTGATGGCCACTGAGCTGGTGACCGAGGGGAAGTAGAACGCGGTGCGGAAGAATCCGCGCGCCTTGAGGATCTTGCGGTTGAGCATCACCGCGAGCGCCAGCGAAAGCAGCGTCTGCAACGGCACCACGATGAGCGTGTACCAGGCGTTGTTGCGCAACGCCGTGCCGAAGTCACTCTGGGCGAGGCCCGGCGTGGTGAGCACGTCCGCGTAGTTTTCGGCGCCCACGAAGTTCACGTTGCCGCCGAACGGGGTGCCGCGGCCGGTCCAGTCGGACACGCTCACCCACAGGGCCATGAGAATCGGGACGAACAGGAAGACGCCGAGGATCACGATCATCGGCAGGCAGAACAGCCAGCCGGAGATCTCCTGGCCTTTACGGTCGATATGCTGGCGGGGTATCCTGCGCGCGCTCCCCTTGCGCGGCCGTCCTGCCTGTGATGCGGACATGCTTCAACTCCTTCGTTGATTGGCGTCTGGTCTAGGTCTAGGTTTTGGCTCTGGCCATTGCGGCGTCCCCGGCTTTCCCCTCTTCCCTCCGCCCGCTTTGGCGGAAGCGGAGAAAAGGAAAGCCGGGGACGTGGGCTACTCGCGGATTACTTCAGGATGGCCTCGAGGTTGGTCTGCGTCTTGTCGAGGATGGCCTTGGGATCGCCGGTCTTCAGGCCCTCGAGCTGGGCGTTGAGATCGGTGATTACGTCGGCCGCGCCCTTGGCGGTCGGCACGGTCACGGAGTACTCGAGACCGTCCATGAAGGCGCCGAGCTCGGGGAACTCGCCCTTCCAGGTGTCTGCGAGGGTCTTGGTGGCGGGCATGATGCCGAACGCCTTGGCGAAGTCCATCACCACGTCGTCGCTGGTCAGGTATTCGACCAGATCGATGGCGCCCTTCTGGTTCTTGCTGTCGGCCGCGATGCCCCAGCCGTTGGTGAAGTGCATGGTGCCCTGGCCGGCCGGGCCTTCGGGCAGCGGTACGACCTTGTACTTGACGTCCGGGTAGTCGGCGGAGAGGCCGCCGGTGATCCAGTTGCCTTCGATGGTCATGGCGGCCTTCTTGGAGCCGAAGGCCTCGCCGCCCCAACCGGTACCGAGGTCGGCGGCGTAGGCGACCGTGCCGGTGTCGAGCAGGTTCTTGACCTCGGTCAGGCCCTGGACGCTCGCGTCATCGCTGGCGATGGCCTTGGTGCCGTCGTCGGAGACCAGGCCGCCGCCCGCCTGCTTGAGGAACACGCCGACTCGGGCGTACTCGCCGTTGAAGGCCAGACCAACGTGGTCGTCGGCGGTGAGCTTCTTGGCCACCTCAGCCAGCTCATCCCAGGTCTTCGGGTAATCGGCGTCGGTCAGGCCGGCCGCGGACCACATGTCAGTGTTGATGACCAACTGCAGCGTGGAGACGTCCTTCGGGGCCGCGTACAGCTTGCCGTCGTAGGTGAAGGTCTGCAACAGGTTGTCGTAGAAGTCGCTCTTGTTCTCGAGCTGGTCGCCGTAGGCCAGCAGCGAGCCGTTGGAGGCGTAGCCGGCCAGCTGCTCGGGGGCCAGGTAGAACACGTCGGCAGGGTCGCCGCCGGCGAAGCCCTGCGAGAGCTGCTGGGCCATATCGTTGGCCACCTGCACGGTCGCCTTGGTGCCGGACTTCTCGGACCACGCCGCCACGGCATCCTTGACGGCCTTGGTCTCGGTGTCTCCGGAGGAGCCGATCAGCACGGTGAGCTCCTGCGAGCTGTCGCTGGTGGGGTTGTCGGAGCTGGCGGTGTCGTCGAAGCCGCTGCCGCCGCCGCAGCCGGCGAGCAGGGTCAGTACGGCCACCGAGGCCGCGGTCAGTACCGTGAGCTTGTTCCTGTTCCTCATCGTCGAGTTCCTTTCTGTTCGGGCGGGCGCCCGTTCATGTCTCCATTGCCACGTTGCCACTGAATCGTCATCGCGGTGTGCGCGGTCATGCAATCGCACGTTTGTCTGGCGCTCTGCCACCGTGATGGGCGACCGCCGTGACCCGCAATCGCCGGTATTCAGTTGTATTCACTTTATTAGAACGTTCAAAATTATTCCCATGCCGTCATTACGAGCCGATTACGCCCGCGCGTAGTGACCTGCAGTGACTTATGGGAGTCCGGAAGACCGCTCGCCGTCGCGCATCGCCTTCCGGAATTGTTACGTTCTAATCAGTGGTTACATCATAAACGACAACGCCGAAGTCTGTCAACTCAAGCATGTTTCAGGTACCATCATTAGAACGAACCAAATCACCGCAACGCACGGCAGGCACCGACGCCCGCCGGATGAAGGGACACGCCATGGTCAGCATCAAAGACGTCGCCCGGGACGCCGGTGTCTCGCCGCAGACCGTATCCAACTGCATCAACAACCCCTCCATCGTCAAACCGGCCACGCGCAAGGTGGTTCAGGCGTCGATCGCGCGGCTCAACTACACTCCCAACGCCTCGGCGCGGCGTCTGCGCACCCAACGCAGCAACACCATCGGCATCGGCATCGCGCCGGTCAGCTATTCCCAGGTCTACGACCGGTTCCTGCACGCGCTAGTCACCGAGGCGGACGCAAATGGCATCCGCGTGCTGCTGTACAAAACCGACTCGCAGCAGGACGAGATCCGCCAATTCGCGGCCCTCGCCGCCCGTGGCGACGTCGATTCCTTCGTCCTGACCGACACCACGCACGACGACCCGCGACTGGCCTGGCTGCACGAGCATCACCAGCCGTTCGTCCTGTTCGGACGGCCGTGGGGCTGCGGCGCGATGGACGATCCGTCGACACCGTGGGTGGACGTGGACGGCCATTACGGCATCGCCGAAATGACCCGGCATCTCATCCTGCACGGGCGCAAGCACATCGGATTCATCGGCTGGCCGGGCGTGTCGGGCACCGGCACGGATCGCTATCAAGGCTGGCGCGACACGATGCTCGACGCGCGGATGGTCAGCGGCGACGAACTCGGGCAACTGTATGAGGAGGCCAGCAACGACATCATCGCAGGACAGACCGCCTGCATCGCGCTGCTGGACCGGCGCCCCGACCTCGACGCCATCATTTGCGTGAGCGACACGCTCGCCGTGGGCGCCGCGACCGCGCTGCCCAACGACACGGACATCGTCATCACCGGTTTCGACGACACGGTCTCCTCCCGCTCGATGGGGCTGTCCAGCATCGCTCAGCCGCTCACCGAGAGCGCGCGCCACATCATCCGCATCACCCAGGAGCAGCTTGACGCGCCTGCGGCGGCCTTCACCGGAACGAATGACGGCGGCGGCGCGGCATCGACCGCCGACAGTCATTCGACCGGCGCTCCGGAGATAGTCGCGGGCGCGTATACCGGTAGCGGCTCGGACGGTGGCGGGCGTGGCGCATCCTCCACCTCGCCCGTCGCCACACCCGCCACTGCGGCCGCCACCGTGCCCGCCACCGTGATTGCCCGCGACGACCGGCACATCCTCCTCAAGCCGACCATCGTCATTCGGTAGGCCACCGGCGCCTTTTCGTCAGCGACCCCGCGGAGCGGCAGCACCGCGACCGCGCAACCCTGCACCCACATCAGCCCTCGCGCACCCCGCCTCCGAGGAGCGGCACCCGCCCGCATTCGGCATGACCGGATTCATGGACTACGCTTAGGAACCATGGAACTGCATGTTTTGAATCACCCGCTGGTCGAGCACAAGCTCACCGTCCTGCGCGACAAGAACACTCCTTCCTCCACCTTCCGCGAGCTCGTCTCCGAGCTTGTGATGCTCGAGGCCTACGAGGCCACGCGCGACCTGTCCGTCGTGTCCGTGCCGATTGAGACGCCGGTCGCGCCGATGACCGGCAAGAAGCTGGCCGAGCCGCGCCCGATCATCGTACCGGTGCTGCGCGCAGGTCTCGGCATGCTCGACGGCATGACCCGCCTGCTGCCCACCGCCGAGGTCGGATTCCTCGGCATGAAGCGTGACGAAGACCACCCCACCCAGCAGATCACCTACGCGAACCGCCTGCCCGACGACCTGTCCGGACGCCAGTGCTTCCTCATCGACCCGATGCTCGCCACCGGTGGCACGCTGGTCGCCGCCACGCATTACCTGGCCGAGCGCGGCGCGAAGGACGTTACGGCGATCAACATCATCGCCGCGCCGGAGGGCATCAAGTACGTCGAGGAGCACATCGACCCGTCCATCGACTTCAAGGTCGTGGTGTGCGCGGTCGACGAGAAGCTCAACGACAAGTGCTACATCGTGCCGGGGTTGGGCGACGCCGGCGATCGCCTCTACGGCGTGATCGACTAGTACGGGACACAACACTGTGCCACCGCAGACGATTTAGACCTCAAATCGGCCTGCGGGGGCACGGCCTGTGCCCCGGTAACCGCTTTATCGACGTTTTCCGGCTCCGGGGGCACACGGCCACGAATCAAAAACCGCATAATTACGCCGTTTTCACTTATCACGGCAATTCCGCCCAAAATAAGGGCGTGCCCCCGCAGCCCAAATTCATCTAATTTCCAGCTCCGGGGGCACACCATGCCGCGTCCCCAGCAGCGAATGCAGGTTTCCGCCCTCCCGCGGGAAGGGCACCAGTGGCGGGAACTTCAACCGGTCAAGGATTAGTTGCCGTCCTTCCGAGGGGAAGAACGGCAACGTGGTGGCCGCAGCGCCCGCCATGGCCAGACCTAGTCCGCCCCTCGGGGAAGGGCGGCAAGCATAATGGAGTCATTATGCAGATTGACATCATTGCGCCGGGACGTGTGAAGGAACAGTATCTGCGCGACGCCATCGAGGAATATTCGAAACGGTTGTCGCGCTACTGCCGTCTGAACATCATCGAAGTCGCCGACGAGAAGACGCCGGAACACGCCACCGACGGCGTCGAACGCCAGATCAAGGCCAAGGAAGGCGAACGTATCGCGAAGCATCTGCGTGATGGCGCGTTCGTCATCGCCTTGGCCATTGACGGCAAGCAGCTCTCCAGCGAGGAACTTGCCGCGAAAGTCGATGATCTGGGATTGCGCGGCGTGAGTCACATCCAATTCGTCATCGGCGGCTCGATTGGCTTGGATGACGCGATTTTGCGCCGGGCCGATTTCAAGTTGAGCTTCTCGAAGATGACCTTCCCGCATCAGCTCATGCGTGTGATTCTGCTGGAGCAGATCTACCGCGCCTACAAAATCAACGCCGGCGAGCCGTATCACAAATAAGTCACCAGTAAGCGGTGACGCAGGCGGCGGATGAGTATCCGTCGCCTGCGTCACCTGCCGCTATTGCGCCGTCGCCCTACCGCGCGTCGGGCACGAAAGCCTCGAAGATGTGGCGGTCGAAGTACTGGTCGCACTTGGCGAGCTCGTCGGAGCTGCGCACGGTCCACGACACGGCGGTGGCACCCATCGAACGCGTCAGACGGACCTGCGGCGAGGAGCCGCCGGTCCAGTCGTAGGCCACAAAATCAGGGCGCGAAAGCCAGTCGAACGCCAGCAGACCGGCGGCCCATTCGGCCGCACCGTTGCCCGACAGCGTGGCCGGGGCGCTCAACTGACCGCGGCACACCTCGGGATGGTGCTCCTTGTACCAGTTCACCGCGCCGGGGTGGAAGGACTCGATCACGTACGGGCCGCTGTACTCCTCAAGCAGTGCGTGGCCCTTCTCCATGAGCTCGACGCAGCGCTCGGTCCAAGCGGCGTTGTCGCTGAACTTGTACTCCACGATGAGCGGCGCGCGACCGGCCACCACCTTGAGCACGTCGGAGAACAGCGGCACATGCTGGTAGTAACCCTCGGGCGGGCGAGACGGCGTGACCACCAGCGGCGGGTTTTGTTCGGCGCCCGGCAGCGGCTTGGCCTTGAGGTCGCCGGAACGGCCGTTCGGGAACAGCGGGATGCGGGTCAGCTCGTCATAGGTGAGGTCTTCGATGCGACGCGGATCGCCGGCCACGCGCTTGAGATCGGCGTCATGCACCACAACGACCTGACCGTCAAGCGTGAGCTGCAAATCGAGTTCGATGCCGTAGCCCGCCTCGCATGCAGCGGCGAAGGCGGCCAGCGAATTCTCGGGGGCGAGTGGACCGGTCACATCGGCCGAGCCATAGCCGGCCTTAAGCGCCATCTTGCGGGCGAGTGCCACGTACTCACCGCTTTCGGCCATGGAGAGCGCGGTCGCGTCGGCTTGGGCGCTGGCGGGGCCGTCGCCCTGATACTCCTCAAGATCATCGGCGGAGACCAGGCCGGAACCGGCGTCGTGCAGGCCGCGATGCGCATACCAGACGTCGGGGATGGACGGCACGAAGTTGCGGCGCTTGTCATTGAACGTACGCGGAGCCACGGCCCACACGGCGGCACCTGCGGCAACCACGCCGGCCAGCGCCGCATTCCTCAAGAATTTCGACATAACGATCCTTCCGTTGCGGTGGTATCAGATTACCGCCGACGCCCTACGCGCGGGGCGCCGGTCCCACGAATGACTCACCTCGATTCTGTGCAAGGCGCTACATCCACTACATCGCCCGTTCCACATCCCTCGCCTCAAGACTCCGGTCTCCGCTCCAGGTTTCCAGCCGCAAACCCGCGAGCCGCGTGCAAGCCGCTGCGGCGCAGCGTCCCGATTACGCGGACAGGGCTTCGGCGAGCCACGCCGGAGTGGCGGAATCGGTGGGGTCCAATGCGCGGTCGGGATGGGTGGCGCGAAGCGGTGCCCAGCTGAAATCAGGCACCAATTCGGCTGCCGTGCATGGTTCCGGTGTGGGCCGCACGCGCAGCAGCCACGCGCAATAGCCGATGATCTGCTCAGGGTCAACGCCGCGAGCACGCAACGCGCCCATGTCCAGCGACCGTTCGCGTTTGGCGAGACGGCGGCCGGCCGCATTGTCGATGAGCGGCAGATGCACATATGCGGGGGCGGACGGCGAAGGCCAGTGCCCTGCGGAGGCCATGCCGAGCGTGCCGGGCCGGAATACAGACGACATCGCCGCGGGAATGCCATCGTTTGCATGTATAGGGCAGGTCGCGGTCTCACAACGTGGGGAGTTTTCATCAGGCGCGGATGATGCTCCCAGACCCCGGCCGTTGGCGTTCCATTCCGGTTTGAAACCGCCGGCAAGCAGGCAATGGCGAATCCACATCTGCAAGGCGGTGGAACGCAGCAGATCGCGGCCGCGCACGATGTCGTCCACACCCATGTCCAAATCGTCCACGACCACGACCAGCTGATAACCGAACAGGCCGTCGGCCCGGCGAATCACCGAATCGCCGATATCATGCGGCAAATCGTAGGTCTGCGGACCGTAGACGGCATCGTCGAACATGGCGGTCACGCCACGGATGCCGTCACCGCCGAGTGGCTGGCCTTCGTCATGTCGGTTGCCGCCAAACCCGCCGCAATCGGCCTCCCGATCAACCGGGCCACCTGCCGTTGCTGCCGCGATACCGGTAGCCGGCACATCGCCGGCCGTCATCGGCATAACAGGCATCGCAGCAGCGGGCTTGGCCGGGGCGGACAGCGCTATGCCATGCATCATCGGGGCAAGCTTCTTCTCCGGCATGGCAATACGAAGGGAATGCCGATCACCTCGGGCGAGTCGCTCGCGGACTTCGTCGGGGTGCTCGCGCAGCAATCGACGGCACGTTCCGGGATAGACCATGAAGCCATCGCCCTCGTTCGGGGCCGAGGCGGCGCGGATGTCGGCACGCGAGCAGAAGCACGGGTACAACACGTCCGATGCCTGCGGACCTTCGGCGCATACGCCGTCCGGCAGCAATTGTGAAACAATGTGTGAAACATCATCAGTATTCCGCGGAAGGTTCTGTGAAACATCTTCGGCATCGTGCATGTCACGTTGCGGCCTCTTGCATGAATCATGCAGGCCACTACCCGAAGTCCTCGCCGCGTCAGCCGGCAGGCGAGCGGCAACGTCCGACGCATCACCCCATTGCACCGATCGCAGGCATTCCAGCGCGTATATGTAACGCTCGGTGTTGCGCGACTGGTACAGCGGTTCGGCGTTATCCCAGTCGAGGCCGAGCCAGCGTAGATCGTCCATCATGAGCTGGTCCGCGCCAGCGATGACGCGTGGCTTGTCCACGTCCTCGATGCGCAGGAGCATGTGCTCGCCACGCGAACGGGCGGACAGCCACGCGGCCAGCATGGCATACACGTTGCCGATATGCATGCGCCCTGATGGCGTCGGCGCAAAACGTCCGGTCATCGATCTCCTCTCACCCCATGGCGGGTACGGCATCCACCGCGCGTGTTACCAGTATGCACCGCTCACGGCACGCGATGGTATGCGACAGTGCGACATCATGCGATGCCGGCCACGCCGACCACTGTTTTGCGGAGCACATGCATTATCCGCATAGTCTCCTCGTTTGAAGGCGCAGTGTCTTAAAGGTGCAATGTGTTTGGTAGCGCGACAATCATCAATCAAGCCCGCATAGCCCTACACTCGGAGGAGCCATGGCGCTCGCCCAAATGCCTTATCTTGCAGACACGCATAGCTTCCGCACCCGGCGCCGTCATACCATCACCGTCACGCGGGTCTCGGGGTTCGTGGACGATGCACATCATCGGCACTTGAGGCGCACGACCACATCCAATGCGCCAAGGCAAGCCCCATCTCGCCCTCGGCGTCATAGCCATGAATTGCTATCTGGCTTGTAAGGGGTACATTTCACCTGTCACGGTTAGCTATCTGCGTTGCAAGGGGTACATGGCGAAGTAGCCATCGACTCAAAAGCGCTCAATACCGTAGCCAAATCAGCCCTCATACTCGGGATATGAGGTTTAAGGTACCCCTTGCAACGCAGATAGCTTTTCAGGCAATCGGTGTACCTACCCCTTGCAAAGGAGAAAGCTCTTTTCCGCCAAGATTGACGCATCGGGACACCACATGGCTTATACCCTAGTGGTCCGTCTCTTCAATAATGGCTCTGTTAAACCAACTTTGACATACGAGGTAAGCCAGCTGGGTTGATTTCCCAAGGAAATCAACCCAGTCAAAACCACAGCTGACTAGTTCATGTCAATTCTGGTTTAACAGAGCCTAAATAATTGAGAGCTTCAGCTTTTTCTCTCCCTCAGTCAGCTTCGCTGACAGCCCCCTCACCAGAGGTGAGCCAACACCACTCAGACAATTACGAGACAGACCACTAAGGCCCATCTTGAATTGTCGGAGTGGCATTAACTCCCTTTGGGACGAGCTGACCTGCAAAACGGGTCCGCGGACAGTCAATCCGTCAATGAACGGCCTACAAACAATGGGACCGTGGATAAAACCACGGCCCCATTTATAAGTCCGTCAGCAACTTTGCAGTGGTATCAAGCAACACACAGCAACGTCACAGCGGCATTGCCGCAGCTATTAGCACTGCAGCACCGTTGCCGAACCTGCAACCGTCACTTATCCTCGGTGACCTTGTCCACGTTCACATCCGGGTCGTCGCCAACGATTTGGTCGCTGGCCCACGCGGAGAGCTCGAGGTGCTCGCCGCCGGTCTGGTCGACCAGCACGGTGTCGCCGTCGTGGACCTTGCCGGCCAGCAGCATGCGGGCCAGCTGGTCGCCCACCTCGGTCTGCACCAGACGGCGCAGCGGACGGGCGCCGTAGGCCGGGTCGTAGCCGGTGTTGGCCAGCCACTCGCGGGCGGAGTCGGTCACGTCGAGCGTGATGCGGCGGTCGGTGAGGCGCTGGGCCACGCCACGCACCTGGATGTCCACGATGCCGCCCAGCTCCTCGCGGGTGAGCGGATGGAACATCACGATGTCGTCCAGACGGTTCAGGAACTCCGGCTTGAAGTTCATGTGCACCGCGTCCATCACGGCCTTCTTCTTGGCGTCGGGGTCCATGTCCTCGTTCACGAGGAACTGCGAGCCGAGGTTGGAGGTCATGATGAGGATCGTGTTCTTGAAGTCCACGGTCCGGCCCTGACCATCGGTCAGACGACCGTCGTCGAGTACCTGCAACAGCACGTCGAAGATCTCGGGGTTGGCCTTCTCGACCTCGTCGAACAGCACGACGGAGTACGGGCGACGGCGCACGGCCTCGGTGAGCTGGCCGCCCTGCTCGTAGCCGACGTAACCCGGGGCCGCGCCGATCAGGCGGCTCACGCTCGCCTTCTCCATGTACTCGGACATGTCGATGCGCACCATGGCCTTCTCGTCGTCGAACAGGAAGTCCGCGAGCGCCTTGGCGAGTTCGGTCTTGCCCACGCCGGTGGGGCCGAGGAACAGGAACGATCCGGTCGGGCGGTTCGGGTCGGAGATGCCGGCACGCGAGCGGCGCACCGCGTCGGACACGGCCGTGATGGCCTCCTTCTGACCAATCACGCGCTTGCCGAGGTAGTCCTCCATGTGCAGCAGCTTCTCGTTCTCGCCCTGCATCAGGCGGCCGACGGGGATGCCGGTCCAGTCGGAGACGATCTCCGCCACGGAGTCGGCGTCCACGCGGTCCGGCACCATCGGCTCCTGCGCGGGGTCGGAGGAACCGGCGTCCTTGGACTCGGCGTCCGCGTTCTCGGCGGCGGCGAGTTCCTTCTGGATGGCCGGAATCTCGCCGTACAGAATCTTCGATGCCTCGGCCAGGTTGCCCTCGCGGGTGAACTTGTCCGCCTGCACGCGCAGGTCATCAAGCTTGGCACGCAGCTCGCCGACCTTGTTGTGCCCGGCCTGCTCGGCATCCCAACGCGCCTTGAGGCCGCTGAGCTTCTCACGAGTGTCCGCGAGTTCGGCTTGCAGCTTGCCCAAGCGCTCCTTGGATGCCGGATCCTCGGCCTTCTTGAGCTGCATCTCCTCCATCTCAAGACGGGTCACCTTGCGCTGCAGCTCATCGATCTCCTCCGGGGAGGAGTCGAGCTCCATGCGCAGGTGCGCGGCCGCCTCATCGACCAAATCGATGGCCTTGTCGGGCAGCTGACGGCCGGAAATGTAGCGGTTGGAGAGGGTTGCGGCGGCGACCAGCGCGTCATCGCCGATTGTCACCTTGTGGTGCGCTTCGTAACGCTGCTTGAGGCCACGCAAGATGGCGATGGTGTCCTCGACGGACGGCTCGCCCACGTACACCTGCTGGAAACGACGCTCCAGCGCCGGGTCCTTCTCGATGTTCTCACGGTACTCGTCCAGCGTGGTGGCGCCGATCAGACGCAGTTCGCCGCGGGCCAGCATCGGCTTGAGCATGTTGCCGGCGTCCATGGAGCCCTCGGCCGCACCCGCGCCCACGATGGTGTGAATCTCATCGATGAACGTGATGATCTGGCCGTTGGCGTTCTTGATTTCGTTGAGCACGCTCTTGAGGCGCTCCTCGAACTCGCCACGGTACTTCGAGCCGGCCACCATCGAGCCCAGGTCAAGGCTGATGAGCTTCTTGCCCTGCAACGTGGTGGGCACATCGCCCGCCACGATACGCTGGGCGAGGCCCTCCACAACGGCGGTCTTGCCGACGCCGGGCTCGCCAATCAGCACCGGGTTGTTCTTGGTACGGCGACTCAGAATCTGGATGACGCGGCGAATCTCCTGATCACGGCCGATGACCGGGTCGAGCTTGCCTTCCTTGGCGGCGGCCGTCAGGTCGGTGGAGTACTTCTCCAGCGCCTTGTACGAGCCTTCCGCGTCCGGGCTGGTCACCTTCGCGCCGCCGCGCACGCTGGGCACGGCCTTGCGCAGGGCCGCCGCAGTGACGCCGTTCTTCTCCAGAATCTCGGCCGACTGGTTCGGCTTGCTGGCCGCGATGCCAATGAGCAGGTGCTCGGTGGAGACGTATTCATCGCCCATCTGCTGCATTTCCTTCTCGGCCTGCGCGATGGCGGCGGTCAGCTGACGGCTGGCCTGCGGCTGCGAGGTGGTCGAACCGGACGCGCTCGGCAAGCCGACCAGCGCGTTGCGCACCGCAGCGCCGATGGCCTTCGCGTCGCCGCCCGCGGCCTCGATGAGCGAACGGACCACGCCGTTCTCCTGACGCAGCAGCGCATCCATGACGTGCAGGGTCTCGACCTGCGCGTTGCCGGCGGCGGAGGCGCTCTGAATGGCGTCGCCGACGGCCTCTTGGGCCATGGTGGTGAACTTCTGTTCCATAGTGTTCCTCCAAAAGTCTTCTTGTATGCCTGCCGCGGGCGCGTGCCGATGTGTACCGTGCGCACCGGCGTTTGCCGCGGTGTGCGCGGGTATCGGCGTGCCGGGATTCGGCTCGACACATGACCACGGCAGGCATTCGTGTCATGTTCTGACACTCTCAACCAGCCTGCGACCCATTCTATTCCCAAAACTTGAGTGAAGGAGACTCAAGTTTTGGGATTTGGTGGGCGCGTCCATCATGCGCACCGCCGCCGAGGCGGACGGCGAATCGCTCCTATACTCGCCACTGAGTCGTCGCGCGATTTGCCAGGCTGACCCGCCCATTCCGCAACCGGGCAGGCAAGCGCGACCGCGAAATACACGGGAATGAAGAGAAGAACATGATTTTCCAAGCCGGCGCGCTGCTGCTCGCCATCATCGGCCCTTACGCGCTCAAACATCTGCACGTCTTCGGCGAGCGCGACTACAAGGTGGCCCAGGGGCTGGTGTTCAACCTCACGCTGCCATGCGCAATCATCCTCTCGTTCGCCACGAACAAGCATGACATGCGCATGCTGTGGATCGTGCTGTTCGGTTTCTTCGCCTGCGCCGTGCCGCTGTTCATCGTGTATCTTGGCTCGCGCGGTGACGAGCGCAACTACCGCGCGTTCCAAATGCTCAACGCCTCGGGCCTGAACCTGGGCGCGTTCTGCCTGCCGGTGGTGCAGACGTTCATGGGCGCCTCGGCCGGACTGCCGATCATCATGCTCGACATCGGCAACGCCACGGTGGCGACGGCAGGCTCGCTCACGATTACACGCACACTGCTGAAAATGGATGGGAATTTCAAATCGCTGCCGTTGCGACTGCGGCTGCGCAACATCGCGCGCGATTTCCTGGGGTCGATCTCGTTCGACATCTACATGCTGATGCTGGTGTTCATGTTCGCGCACATCACGATTCCGCAGCCGATCGTGACGCTGATCACGCCGTTCGCCAACGCGAACGCCTTCTGCGCGATGGCCATGATCGGCCTCATGATGGAGATTCCGGACAATCGCAAGGACCGTATGGAGCTGTTGAAGGTGATCGGCTGGCGCGCGGTGTTCGGCGTGGTCATCGCCGTGGCAGCATGGTTCCTGCTGCCGTTCGACATGCGCATCCGCGAAATCATCGTGCTGGGCGCCTTCGCCCCGATCACGATCTTCTCCACCAAGTTCACGGACTCGCTCACCGGCAACGCCAAGCTGGCTGGATTCTCCCTGACCGTGACGGCCATCATCTCGTTGGTGGTGATGACCGCGCTGCACGCGGTGCTGCCGGGGGCGTGAGACGCGCAGGCGGCGTGACACGAGCAGCGCGCGACGGCCGCCCTCGGACGGCGGACAAGTAGAGAAAAGAATAGCCGCCACCCGTAGGCAGCGGCGTAATTCGGCGCTAGCGGTCTGTCCTCAATAATTGAGGGCTTCAGCTTTTCTCCCCCAGTCAGCTTCGCTGACAGCCCGTCCTGCAATTAAGGACGTACTGGCCCGCGAAGCGCGGTCTGAGGGGTAGTGCATTAATCAACGAACTTACGGCGTGGCTAGGCGCGCACGATCACGTTGCGCAGGTCGCCGATGCCCTCGACGTGGACGATGGTCTCGTCGCCGGGGTCGAGGTGACCGGAGGCGTTCGGCGTGCCGGTCATGATCACGTCGCCGGGCAGCAGCGTGGAGAACGAGGAGATCGCGGCGATCTGCTCCGGAATTCCGTGGATCAGGTTCGCGGTGGTGCCGGACGCCATCGGCACGTCCTCGCCGTTCAGGGTGAAGGAGATGTGGGCGTCACGCCAGTTGAGGTCGTCGCGCATCACGATCCACGGGCCAAGCGGGCAGGAGGTGTCGAAGCCCTTGGCACGGCTCCACGTCGGGTCGATGCCCTGCAGGTCGCGCAGGGTCACGTCATTGACGCAGGTGAAACCAAGTACGTAGTCCATGGCGTTCTCCACGGACACGTTCTTGGCGATGCGGCCCATCACCACGGCCACTTCCGGCTCGAAGTTCATGTCCTTGGAGCATGCGGGGTACACAATCGGGTCGTCCGGGCCGATCACCGAGGTGGACGGCTTGGTGAAGATGACCATGTTCTCCGGCGCGTGGGCGATTTCGGAGTGACCGGCCTCGTGCATGAACTGCACATGGGCCTCGTAGTTCTTGGCCAGACCGTATACCTTGGAGGGAATCACCGGGGCGAGCAGACGGACGCCGTCGGCGTCGAGCGCGTAACGGTTGCCGGTGGGCTTGACCTGATCGCCGGCCAGCGGGTGACCGTCCAGTTCGACGAGGTAGTCCTTGCCGTCGTTCTCATCCTTCTGCACGAAGGCGTAGCGCGGCGAATCATTGAGCGAAAAACGTGCAAGTCTCATGGTGCCTAGCGTACACCGGTTTAGCGCGCGCGGCTTTATGACTTTTCCGGCAGAAGCGGTCGTATGGCAAGCGAGCGGGGATGTTGGGCTTCGGGCTTCGGGTGTTGGGTTTTGGATTAGGGTTGGGCTCGTCAATCAATCATGGATTGGATCACTATAGGGGCTGACGGGTGCGGGGTTTGGCGTGCGATACCCAACACACTCAAGGCCATTCGGCCAGGCCTATGGTTGGGCATCGCACACCAAACCCCGCATCCTTCCGGCGAATGACTGCGCCGGTGCGCAAATCACTGCGAAGGAATTAGGTTATGTTAGACCAAAGTGTTGTTATTCGCGTTGTACGCATACCGTGTCATCCACCTTCATGACATGCCGGTGATGCTTGGACGCGAGTAATTGCAACGCTTCCAATAAAACCAACACTTTGGTCTAACAGTCCCAGGAATTACGCCTACTGTTCGGTCCAGGTCTGGTCGAAGAGAGACTGGCCGCTGGCGGTGTGCATGTAGACGCGCAGCGAAGCCTTGCCGCTGGAGGTCTTGCACATCGTGCCGAGCATGTCGGCGGTGGACTGGTAGGTGTCGCTCAAGCCAGAGACCGACGAGGCGATGGAGTCGCCCGCGGCGGCGTACTCGTCGCCGACCGTGTACTCGTAGACCAGCGTGTCGCCTTCGACGTGGTAGGAGAAGGTGATGCCGGAGCCGGACAGCGAGTCAACCTCGGACTGGACGGAGGACTTGAATTCGTCGGAGTCCACGAATGCCTGCACCGAGTCGTAGAGGCCATAGTCGCCGCTGGACAGGTCGTTTTCGGTGTCGTTGAGCGTGCTGTCCAGCGAGTTGTCGAGGTTGTCGAGGTCGGTGGAATCGGAGTTGGAGTCGGTGCTGGAATCGCCACCGGTGCTCGAGTCGGTTCCGGAATCGGACTGGCTGTATGAGGAGTCGGACTGCGCGTCCTGTATCGCCTTGTTCGCCATCGCGGCACTGCCCGCCAGTCCTACCACGACCAGAACAATCGACAGCACCATGCTGATGATGCTGATGACGATGCCGGCGGTGGCCAGACCCCTGCCCTTACCGCCCTGCTTCTTGATCTGGTTCAGGCCGATGATGCTCAGGATCAGGCCGATCACCGCGACGAAGAACGAGCAGATGAAGCCGGCGATGGCCAGGCCGTTGTACTTCTGGTTGTTGGGGTTGTACGGGTCGTCCGCCGGGGAGAGCGGCGCGTTGCCGCCGGTGCCGTCGCCGTTGCCGCCCGCGTATGGCGGGTACTGGCCGTACGGCGGGACGCCGCCCTGCGGCGGGAAGTTCTGTCCCTGCGGAGGCACGTCCTGTTGCGGAGCGTACTGTTGGGGAGCGTTCGACTGCGGAGCCGGGCCGGGATTGCCGTACGCGGGATTACCGTACACGGGATTGACCGGCGTTGCGCCTTGTGGCGGGACAGAGCCGTTACCGTCATACGCGGGAGCGCCGCTCACCGGCACGCCCTGCTGAGGGTAAGGGTTCGCCCCGTCCTCCGGCTGCTGCGAAATACCGTTTTGCGTGTACGGTTCGGCGTACGGTTCGCCCGCTGCCGGCTGCTGCGGCTGGGACTGCGGCGCAGAATCAGCCGGAGCGGCGGCCGGTGCATCGGGGGCGATGGAATAGGCCGCCGGGGTGGCCTTCAGCGCGGCCGATGGAATCGCCTCGGTTTCGGCGAATGAGGATACCACTCCAGGAACGCCATTGGCGGGTGCCGCATCCGCAGCAGCGGGGAATATCGAATTTGGTTCATGGTCGGACGATGGAATCGCCTCGGTTGCCGGCTCGGGCTGCGCGTGCGCGGAAGCCTCCTGCGCCGCCGCGACCGGCACCGCACCCAGCGGCGGCACGGCCAGTGTGGGCTGCTCGGTCGGGGTGAACGCTTGTGTGGGGGCGGCGTCGTCACCGGCAACAGTGGCAGCCGAGCCGACCGAGCCAGCCAAGCCGACCAAGCCAGCCGACGGCAGGGCCTGCGTGGCCTGCAGCGGCTCCTGTTGCAGAGACGGCAACGCCTGGGTTGCCGCCGCCCCATCGCCAGCCGTGGGCAGCGTTTGCGTCGCCTGTTCAGGCTGTCCGACGCCCGCACCGACCGGCAACGGCTCGGTGGAATTCGTCTCGATTGGTTTGGTTTCGGCAGCCCCGGTCGGAATCGGCTCGGTTGCATTCAGATCGGTTGCATTCGGGTCGGCCATGATGCGCTCCTTCTCATCCCGTGCCTACTGGTCAGGCACGTCCCCAACGCGCGCTACTTTGTGCGTTACTTCACATCGTACGCGCGCTTGGGCGGAAATACCTAGAAACTACGCCTCTTTACCATCTATACCCCCGATATTCAGGTACGGAGCCATCCTTGCAATCTATAGGGGGAACGAAGGGTTCCTCGCGAGGCATCATCGCACCGCAGCCCAATACGCCGCAGCCCAATACACCGGCCCAATACGCGGAGGACCAATCCCGGGAGAACTAATCCCGCCGGAACAGGTCGCGGGTGAAGACCTTGTCGGGTACGTCGGCGATGTCCTGATTCCAGCGGTTTGCCACGATGATGTCGGACTCGGCCTTGAACTGCGCCAAATCGTGCGTCACCGTCGAGCCGAAGAAGTCGGGCGCATCCAATGTGGGTTCGTAGACGATGACCGTGTATCCGCGCGCCTTGATGCGTTTCATCACGCCCTGGACGGCGGATTGACGGAAGTTGTCCGAACCGGATTTCATCGTCAGCCTATAGATGCCGATAATCGGACGAATCGAACGGTCACCCGAATGATGCACCATACGCGACGCCCGGTCGATGATCTCGTCCGCGATGAAGTCCTTGCGTGTGAGGTTCGCGGCCACGATGGCCTCGATGAGGTTCTGCGGCACCTTGTCGTAGTTGGCGAGCAGCTGCTTGGTGTCCTTGGGCAGGCAATAGCCGCCGTAGCCGAAGCTGGGGTTGTTGTAGTCACCGCGGATGCGCGGGTCGAGGCACACACCGTCGATGATCGACCGCGTATCGAGCCCACGCGATTCCGCATAGGTGTCCAGCTCGTTGAAATAGGCGACCCGCAGGGCAAGATAGGTGTTGGCAAACAGTTTGATCGCCTCGGCCTCGGTCAGGCCGACCACCAAGCTGGGAATGCCCGTGGTGCCATCCGGATTGATTCGCCCGCTCTCCTCCGGCGCCGCACCCTGAGCCAGCAGATCGACGAACGTGTGGGCTGCGGCGACGGCTGGCTCGTCATCCTGCGGAGCCCCCACAATGATGCGGCTGGGGTGGAGATTGTCGTACAGCGCATGGCCCTCGCGTAGGAATTCCGGGGAGAACAGGATGCGCCGGTCATGCAACCGTTCGCGCAACTGCTGCGTATACCCCACCGGAATGGTCGATTTGACGACAATCCACGCCTCCGGGGCATACGTACGCACGGCCTGGATGGCGGCCTCCACGCTGGAGGTGTCGAAATAGTTGCGTTTCGGGTCATAGTTCGTGGGTGTGGCGATCACCGCGTAATCGGCGTCCGCGTACGCCCGCGCCGGATCGAGCGTGGCCTGGAAGTTCAGCTGACGGTCGCCGGAAATGCTCTGACGCAGAAACGCGGTGATTTCTCGATCCACAATCGGGCTTACGCCCCGGCGCAGCATCGCCACTTTCTCGGGGACGATGTCCAACGCATGGACCTCATTGTGCTGTGCCAGCAACAACGCCACAGACAGTCCCACATAACCCGTACCGGCAACCGCAATCCTCATGCCCAATGCCCGCCTTCTCACAGCCACGGCACCCGCGGCCGCAACTTGGTTTTCAGCGTAGCATCGGGCCGCCGGGTCGAATGCGCCAGCCGATTAATCAGCGGTGAACGCCCGGAATACAATGGCCCGTTGGGTACTACCATAGCTTCTGTTGGTTCAATCTCTAGTTCAATCTCCCAGTGCAAGAAAACTCATCAAGCAAAAGCACCACATTCATGAAAAATGGCTCTCCTCGTTGTGAGGAGAGCCATTTGGCGGGGTTAAACGGGGCCTATTACTTGAGCACGTTGTCGCTCATCCTGTGCAGGAAGGCGGCCATGTCCTGACGGATGACCGTCTCACCCACGCCGAACGTGCCGTTCCCGTAGCCGGTGGACACGCCGGTCTTGGCCAGCCAGGCGATGTCATCCGCGTGCGGGGTATCCGCGGTCACGTCCGTGAACGCCTTGCCCTCGCCGGAGGGGGCGGTTGCCTGCTTCAGGTCGGCGAGCCTCTTGAGGAAGGCGGCCATGTCCTGACGCTGCACGCCGGCCGTGCCATCGAACGTGGTCACCCCATCGGTCGTGTAGCCGGAGGAGATCTTGTTGGACGCCAGCCACAGGATCTCCTTGTAGTGCGGCGTGTCCTTCGTCACATCGGCGAACGGGTTATTCGCCTTGGTCTCGTCGAACGCGGGGCTGCCCGCCAGACGGTACAGGAACGCCGCCATGTCCTGACGGTTCACCGTGCCGGCCGGGCCGAACGTGCCGTCCTTGTACCCGGTCGTGATCTTCTGCTCGGCAAGCCATTTGATATCCGCAGCATGCGGCGTCTGATCAGTCACATCAGAGAACGAACCCGGCGTCGACGGAGTCGTCTCCGAGCCCGAACCCTGAGACGAACGATCAAACGGCACAGCAATACCACTGCGGCCCGCCCAACCACCTGCAGCGACGCCACCGCTTGTCATTCGCCAAACCGCCACGCCGCCGATCTTCGGGTTGTCGAACATCCTGGCGACTACCGCACGAATCTTCTCCGGGAAGGGCCGCGTCACCGTCGTGTCAGTCGGCTCCTCGAACTTCAGATCGTTCACATCCACTGCGAAATCCATGCCTACCTGCGGGTTGTCCCAATCCGGATCGTCGCAGACACCGCCCATGACACAATTCATGAGCGCACCGTCACCAGACGAGTCAGCAGGAAGAGGAATCACCTCGAAAGTATCCATCTCCCAATCAGCGCCAGGGCCCACGGAAACCTTCTGCGAGAAGGTAAGCTTGTCGACCCCATCCTTGGTGATGGGGTTCGGCGACACCGTGAAACCCTCTTCCTGCGTCGGAATGAACGGGTCGTCCGGCTTGTACTCGAAGGCGTTCGCCGTCACGGCACCCGCCATCATCATGCCCAACGCCGCCAAACCGGCGACAAGAGCCCTACCCAAATACTTCATCGTGTTCTCCCTTCAGGACCTCTGATCCAGGTCCGATCGGACGAAGACGAAATCGTCTTCACATAAAACGCAACACCCCCCCCCGAGACAAGAAATCCGGGCGGCGAAAATGTTTGATGGACCATTCAGCAGCCCTTGCCGTCCCGGTATCTAACCGCCCTCAAGTACGATAGTGCGCATGAGTCATGCCGCATCAACGCCCGCAATAATTCCCCAGCATATTCTGGTGACCGGTGGAGCCGGATTCATCGGAGCGAACTTCGTGCATTGGGTGGCGCGCAATCATCCGGCGACCCACATCACCGTTCTGGACGCTTTGACATACGCCGGCAAACGGGAAAACCTGAGCGAAATCCCTGCCAATCAGCTCACGTTTGTGCGTGGCGATATCTGTGATGCCCCGCTGGTCGAATCGTTGTTCACCGGCACGTTTGGACCGACGCCGATTGACGCCATTGTTCACTTCGCCGCGGAATCGCACAACGACAATTCCATCCTCGACGCCGCCCCATTCCTTCGCACCAATGTGACCGGCACCTATGTGCTGCTCGAGGCCGCCCGACGCCATGACGTCAGGTTCCATCACATCAGCACCGACGAAGTGTACGGCGATTTAGCACTCGACGATCCGCACAAATTCACCGAGCAAAGCCCGTATAACCCGTCCAGCCCGTATTCGGCGTCCAAGGCGGCCAGCGACCATCTGGTGCGCGCATGGCACCGAACCTACGGGCTCAGGGCCACGATCAGCAACTGCAGCAACAACTATGGTCCCTATCAGCATGTGGAGAAGTTCATACCCCGCCAAATCACCAATATTCTCGCGGGAATCCGGCCCAAGTTATACGGCCAGGGTCTTGCCGTGCGCGACTGGATCAGCGTCGAAGACCACTGCAGCGCCATCTGGACGATTCTCACGCAAGGCCGAATCGGTGAGACCTATCTCGTAGGCAGCAACGGCGAACGCAGCAACATTGATGTGCTCCGTATGATCCTCGCCCGCATGGGCCGTGACCCGGATGATTTCGATCACGTCAACGACCGCCCCGGCGGCGATGTGCGGTATGCCATCGATGCCACGAAGATCGAGACCGAGCTTGGATGGCATCCGAAATACACAAACTTCTCGACGGGGCTCGACGAAACGATCGATTGGTATCGCACGCACACCGATTGGTGGATGCCCGACAAGACGGCCACGGAAGAAAAATACCGCCGACAAGGACACTAGCTACCACCAATACGACCGGAGGGTCGGATGGATTCCATCCGACCCTCCGGTCGTATTATGCGGCTACTGCGCGCCCAGACGATCACTTGAGCACGTTGTCGTGCATGCGGTGCAGGAACGCGGCCATATCCTGACGCAACACCGTGCCGCCCACACCGAACGAACCATCCGGATAACCCTCGGTCACGCCCGTCCTCGACAACCAGGCGATATCCTCGGCATGCGGGGTCGCCCCGTTCACATCCGTGAACGACTGCGCCTTGCCCGACGGATCCTTCGCCTTCCCGTACTCCGCGAGACGATGCAGGAACGCAGCCATATCCTGACGATAGACCGGCGTCAGACCCTGGAACGAGAGCGTGCCGTCCGCATTCCTGTAACCCGTGGTGATGCCCGTCGAATACAGCCACAGGATCTCCTTGTAGTGCGGAGTCTCCGCGGTCACGTCAACGAACGGGTTCTCGGCCTTCGTCTCATCGAACCTCGGGGAACCGGCCAGACGATACAGGAACGCAGCCATATCCTGACGATTCACCTCAGTGGCCGGACGGAACGTCACCGTGCCATCCGCCTCCTTCCAACCGGTGGAGATTCCCTGATCGGCAAGCCACAGGATGTCCTCGTAATGCGGGGTCTTGTCCTTGATCACATCAATGAACGGGGACTTAGTCGGCGCAGGATCAGGACTCGGAGACGGCACAGGCGTCGGAATCTTCGCCCACACCGCATACAGCGTGATGTTGCTCGTCACCGCGTCCTCGGCCGGATCAAACGGCGTAGTCACGTTAGCATCTTTATACCAAGTGACCGTGTACCCAAGCTTGGTCGGCACATTCTGGACCTTGTCACCGTTGACGACTTCCTCCCAGCCCAACAGGGACTGATCAGCGGCATCACGGTAGGTTACGCCGTACGTGGCGCCCTCCGTGTCATTATCGACATTACCGACGTACGGCCGAGTGTTGGCACCGAACTTGTTTGCGTTCTCTGTGCCCTGATATTCGGTGTATTTGAGATCATCGTCAGTCTTGACACCGTTCTTCACCACCACTCCATTGGCACTATTGAACGTGTTATTTTTGATATCGACGTTCTCCTGGGGAGCAGACTCACTACCCCAATTCTGGGTACGAAGATAAACACCAATATTCCCCGATCCGAACGTATTACCAATGATGTCGATATTCTTGGCACCGCCCCAGAAATCAATTAGAGCACCGCCCGTGGCACTTCCACCTGCGGCAAGCTGATTGCCGGAAACGGTGACGCCGTCAACACCGACCTTGCCACCCTTGTCATACGAAACAAGGAAGACACCTTCACTAGACGCTCCCTTGTGGGCGACCATTGTGTTGCCGGAAATCACGGTGTTAGTGATGCCAGGAACCGCGTCATTAATCTCGTTGGACAAATGGATGGCGATGTGATAGCCAGCGGTCCCATCAATGTCGAACGTGTTGTTCGTAATCTGTGTGCCGTCAACCTTCGCGTTCTGGTTCGGGAACACGTAGACGCCCATTGCCTTACCGGAAATCATGAAGGCGTCGGCGGTTATCATGAATGTATTATTCGTGATTTTTACATTGCTGGCAGCGGAGATATATATGTTCGCGGACCATCCATTCATCTTCGACGTGCTATTGAGCACGAACTTCACGTTCTGAATAATCGAATCAGAAGCTTTCTCGGCAAGCCTAATCTGTCCATTGAGCGCGTAGCCCTGACCATCAAGGATAATCTTCTTGTTGATTGCCATGACGCTGTCCAGCGTGATGCTAGACAAAAGCTGGACCGTATCTCCATCCTCTGCATCCTTGATTGCGTCAGCTAAGCTCACGTACGTGACCAGAGCATCGCTGTCAGACTTCTTGACACCAGCGACGATGCCCTGCGAAGGGCGGGAAGCGTCGACCTTGTCCGGCTTGGTGATGGTCAGACCACCCGACGGCACACTGCCCTTCTCGAAGCCGTATCCAGTGTCCGTGCCGGTGAAGTCGTTGCCGCCCACCTTAATGTCAGTGCTCGTCGTGTTCTGGCCGGGCATTGCGCCGGAGCCGACAGCCTGCGACAGGTTGGTGAACGTGTTGTCAGTGAACGTCAATCCCTTGACACCCTGCACATAGATGCCGGTCGCGTTACTCTTCGTCTCAGCCGTTGCCGAAACAGTGTTACCGGTCACCGTGAGGTTGGTGATGCCGTAGTCGTTTCGCCCACCAGACGCATCGATGAAGACAGTCTGGCCCTTGTTTGAAGCGGCGCCGGTGACTTTCATCGTGTTGTTTGCGACCGTGACGTCAGTCACTGTATTTTCCTGACCGGTCAGGTAGATCGCCGTGCGATTATGGTTTTTCGCGGCCGTAGGGTAATTGAACGTATTGTTGCTGATGGAGACTCGAGCGGAGCCCTTCTGCACGTAGACGCCGTAGTAACCGGTCACCGCAGCATTTTCGGCGATGCCGAACGCGTTGCCTTCAATCTTGACGTCACCGGCACCCTGTACCGAAACGCTCGTGTTGGAACCGGCGGCACCCGTCAGAGAGAACGTCATGCCCTTAATCGTCGCACCATCGTGGACCGTCATCGTGCCGGAATATACAGCTCCATTCACGGAGGTCACGGTAATCTTCTTATCGACACGGACGGTGGATTCGTCCGAGTTGGCCGTCAGTGTAACCGTCTCGCCGGCCTTAGAGGCGGCCAGTGCGGCGGAGAACGTCGGATATGAAGTGGTTTGACCGTCAGGCGACGTCACCGTAGCGACGTTAGCCACAGCATCGGCCTCGTTCGCACCATCGGCATTGGCATTGACGTCAGCATTACCCTGCGGCTGGTTGGTGGTCTGCTGGGTGGTGGACGGCTCCGGTTCGGGAGCCGCGTTCGCAATCGGCGTCACAGCCAGCGAACCCAAAGTGCATACTGTTGCGAGCAGCGCAGCCGAACGGCGCGCCATGGAATGATTCTTATCCGGCATCCCGCCTCCTTATCTCTCTAAGTGGAATGGACTAGAACCGATAATCCTTTGAATCATTTTACCCCCGAAGACGCTTTTCGGGGGTTACCCCCAAGATATGGCGAAGGGTGGGAATCATCCGAGAACGGAGCTCAGCAGAAGAAAGGGGCGGATGAGAGCACTCCCATCCGCCCCTAAGCGCCTTTCACGCAGGCGCAGCAGAAATTTGTTGCATCGCTTCAGCACGTTGTCATGCATGCGGTGCAGGAACGCAGCCATATCCTGACGAATCACCGGACGCAGACCGCTGAAGGTGCCGTCCACGCGCTGGACAGCTCTCCCCTCAGTCAGCTTTGCTGACAGCTCTGCAATTAAAGACGAACTACGTTCGCACTTTATTAGCTCGACTGTCGTCTCGCACATTGCCTACAAACAGCTCTGCTGTTTGCTTTACGGCAATGTCCTCAGAGAGGGGAGCCGACCGTAAATGGCTCACTTCGCCAGCAACGGCGCGACCTGCTGCTCGTAGGCGGTCAGGGCGGTGTCGATGACGTTGTGCATGTCGTAGTACTTGTACGTGCCGAGGCGCCCGCCGAAGACGACCTTCGGCTCGGCGGCGGCCTTGGCCTCGTAGCGGGCGTACAGGGCCTTGTCCTCGTCGGTGTTGATCGGATAGTACGGCTCGTCGCCGCGCTCGGCGAACCGGCTGTACTCCTCCCACACCACGGTTTTGTCCGGGTTCTGCGACTCGCGGCGCTCCGGGTTGAAGTTCTTGAACTCGATGGCGCGCGTGTACGGCACGTCCGCATCGGAGAAGTTCATCACCGGGCAGCCGAAGTGGTCCCCCTCGTCGTAGCGGACCTCCTTGAAGTCCACCGTGCGCCACTTGAGGTCGCCGAGTTCGTAGTCGAAGTAGCGGTCGACCGGGCCGGTGTAGACGACCGGCACGCCGGCGGCGAGCAGCGCCTTCTTGTTGTACGGCTGCGTCTCGTCGAAGAAGTCGGTCTTGAGGGACACGGTGATGCGCGGGTCGTCGATCATGCGCTCCATCCACTTCGTGTAGCCGTCCGTGGGCAGGCCCTCCCACGTGTCCTTGAAGTAGCGGTTGTCGTAGTTGAAGCGCACGGGCAGACGCTTGATGATCGACGCCGGCAGCTCGGAGGGATCGGTCTGCCACTGCTTGCCGGTGTAGTTCTTGATGAACGCCTCGTACAACGGGCGTCCGATGAGCTGGATGCCCTTGTCGTTGAGGTTGGCCGGGTCGGTGCCGGCCAGCTCGCCGGCCTGCTCGGCGATCAGCGCCTGCGCCTGGGCGGGCGTGTAGTGCGCGTGGAAGAACTGGTTGATGGTGCCCAGGTTGATCGGCAGCGGGTATACCTCGCCGTCGTGCGTGGCGTAGACGCGGTGCACGTAGTTGGTGAACGTGGTGAAGCGGTTGACGTAGTCCCACACGCGCTTGTTGGACGTGTGGAACAGGTGGGCGCCGTACTTGTGAATCTCGGCACCGGTCTCCTCGTCGAAGTAGGAGTAGGCGTTGCCGCCGATGTGGTCGCGCACGTCGATGATGTGCACGCGCGCGCCCGCGTGCTCGACCGCCTGCTGGGCGACCGTCAGGCCGAACAGGCCCGCGCCGACGATCACCAGATCCGGATATTCAACAGTGCTTGCGGAATCCGCTGCGGAACCAGCCATGTGCAGTAAACCTTTCAATCCCTATGTTCGATTCGGGTCCATTTTAGCGGCAGGACCGACGGAGAGTCGCCGCATAGCGCGGCAATGAGGCATGATATCCACGATTCGGCCGTCGATGCCACGGATCTTAGACAGGCGTAAGGGGCAGCGGGATTCCTCCCGTCTGCCCCTTACTTATTGCTTACCTGTCCGCTCTGCAGACCGCAGACCAAGACCGACAGCACAAATGCCAATGGTTCAGTCAAACCAGCTAAACCGATCAGCCAACTTGGTGCGTGAACACATTATCGACATTGGTCCCGTTGTCGGACTTCACCGTCTCCGTCAACGTGTTGGTTGCCGAATCATAGGTGAGAGTCCTGACCGACGCCCACTTCTGATAGTCAGTGTCTCCGGCTTGCACATCCGTGCCGGCCGTAGGCGTCAACGTCAGAGTGTTCCCGTCGGACGTTACCGCATACGTGGTCAGGAATGTGTTGTCATGGCCCTTACCGAAAAGGTTGACATTGCCGTCAGCGGTGTTTCCATTGAAGACCAAGGTCTCCGTTGTGACGAATTCACCGTTGCGCGTCTGGAACTTGTACGTACCGGACGGCATTACAGGCTCCGAGGGCTTCGGGTCACTGTCCGGAGCCGGAGGAAGAGCGTTGGTCTTTATGCGGTGGAGGAAGGCGGCCATATCCTGACGCTGCACGGGCTGGCCGACGCCGAACGTGTGGTCCGGATAGCCGGTGGAGATGCCGGTCTTGGCCAGCCAAGCGATGTCTTCCGCATGTGCGGTCGAACCGTTCACATCGGTGAACGTAATGCCGGCACCGGACTCGGCGGGGCCACCGAACTTGCCGGCGAACCGATGCAGGAACGCGGCCATATCCTGACGCTGCACCATCTTGCCGACGCCGAACGTGCCGTCCGCGTAACCGGTGGAGATGCCGGTCGAAGCCAGCCACCAGACTTCCTTGGCGTGTGCGGTGTTCTCGTTCACATCGGAGAACCGGGCCTTGTCCTCGGCGGACGGGGTGAAGGACGGGTTGCCGGCCAGACGATACAGGAACGCGGCCATATCCTGACGCTGCACCTGCTGGCCCACGCCGAAGGACCCATCACCGTAGCCAGTGGAAATGCCGGACGAGGCCAACCACTCAATATCCGAGGCATGAGCCGTGCCGTTGTTGACGTCGGTGAAGGACCCCTCGCTGAAGCTCACGTTCCACGTACCGTTACCTCCCGAACGGCGTTCCAAAGTGCCCGGCAGCACGGAAACCGTGATGGTCTGGGCGCTGTTGGTCGAATTGCGCACGCCCAGCGTCTCCGAGTCGGAGCCCCGCGGGATGTTATACACGGGGTTCACGCCGCCGACGTTCTGCGGCGCTCCGGTCAACGCGCAGACGCGGTTGTAGATGGAATCGACGCTGGCGCCCGAATTGCCGTTTTTAATCCAATCGACCGCGGTCTGCCCACGGTGGTTGGCGTCCCAGCGGAATCCGCCGGAGAACGAGTGAACGGGCGCATCCCCGCCGACACCGCCGTTGCTCTTGTCGTGGATGATCAGCGAATCGGCCTGATCCGCGGGGACCCCGTCCTGATGCACGGCAAGGGTGAACATGCGCCACAGCGAGATGTCATCGTCATCGGCGTTCGACACGGTCACGGACAACGCCCTGCCCGGCTGCAAAGTGTACCGGTAGGTCACGTAATAGCGGGTGTCGGTGTCATAACGGCCGCCGGCATCATCAAGCGTGAGGTTGTCGGAGGTGCCGTTCACCGCATCGCGCACCGGACGCTCCGCGATAGCCGGAGTATGAAGGAAGCTCTGATAATCCCCAGCTGTGCTGCGGTAGTAATCCACGGCTGCGGCGAGCTGCGCGTTGGCGCGGAAAGCCTCCGTAGAATCGTCCGCGACCGCCTGACCGCTCATCAACGCGCCGGACGTCAACGCCATAGCCGCGGCCGCGACGACTCCAAACACACGTTTCACGGTTACCGGCAAGGAATACATTGATTGCGAATGTGTGACCATAATGCACCTTCTTCTCTGCTGGGATATGCACACAATCACCATGGTAATCCCGACCGACGCTTCCCACCAGATTCCACAATGGGGCATGATGCCTAGGCCGACGTCCGTCATAACGCTTTAGCGGCTCTGCCGCATTCAAATCAGCCGTTCATGAATATTGCCTGAATTATCTATGAACGACCGCTCAACACGCGATGGGGAACATGCGGACGAAACACCACCATCACTAGACTGAATTCAGTGATGTATACCTGCATCACTGAGATAGCGATACTCATCTTTCGAGAAGAAGGAAGGTACTGTGATGAAGCGCATCAGCAAAGCCATCGTCGCGCTCGGCGCCGCGTTGGCAATGGTAATGGGGGGGGGGAGTCAGCGTAGCGCAAGCTGACGAGTACCCGTCGTATTCCACCAGCAATGTGAAGGTTTCGGAGATTGGCTCCCACACGGCGAACGTGACGTTTGATTGGAGCATCACCGGCACGACCACCGATCAAATCAAGAGCGTCTGCTTCGTCGTTCCGGTGGTACGCACCACTTCCATAACGCCGATTGAGAACCGCAAACTCCCTTATGCCTTTGGGGGACCATCCCCTTACAACTGCAGCAATGGACTTGACGACTCCGATCTCACCGACATGAGCCCGCAGGATGCCCAGGCTGCCTATGACAAGGTGTATGGTGTGCATGATGATGATCTCACGCTCCCCGACGAAAACGGCGGACAGTACGTCGCGGCCAAGATTTCCGGACAGAGCTACTACCGGTACTATTCTAAGTCTTGGGATGGCAAGTCGCTGAGCGGTACCTTCTCTGCACCCGTCATTGGGCTGCTGCCCAACAGCACGTACGGCAATTCCTCATCCGACGCCCTCAGCACATTCGAGCAACTCTGGGATCAGGGCGTTCGCCAGACGACGCCTGTTGATATCCGCTCCATGAGCGTAGGCCTGCAAGTGGAACTGAAAAACGGATCATTCATCTACTTCGGAATGGGCAGTTCGCAGGTTCCTGATTTTACGACGACTGCCGAGCCGGCGGGTCCTACCGACGATAAGCTGACGTCGGACACGAAGGACAAGATCCACAGCGATAACGCAGGCAAAGTCGAGGCCGGCAAGTCCGCGCGCATCTACATCAACGACCTTAAGGAGAGCTGCAAGGTCGACGACGCGTCCTGCTTCTGGTACGGCTACATCTACTCCGAGCCGACTAGGCTCGTCAGCGCGAAGTCCGGCGGCCCCGAACTGCCAATCCAGAAGGATGATGCAGGCAAGTACTACGTGGACGCGTTCATCCCCGACGGCTTCTCCGGCGAACACAAGATCGCATTGACCGACGAGACGGGCACCCTGCAGGGCTGGACCGACGTGACGGTGGACCGCGGCCAGACCAGCCCGTTCACGGACGTGATCAAGGGCAAGACCCCGCACTTCGACGAAATCCTGTGGCTGGCCGACCAGGGCATCTCCACCGGTTGGAAGCAGCCGGACGGCACCACCACGTTCGCCCCCGAAGCCGACGTGAACCGCCAGGACATGGCCGCCTTCCTGTACCGTCTGGCCGGTAGCCCCGAGTTCGACGAGACCAAGGCGAAGAACCCGTTCGCGGATGTCACGGAGAAGACCCCGCACTACAAGGAGATCCTGTGGCTCGCGTCCACGGGCATCACCACCGGCTACACGCAGGCCGACGGCACGGTCCGCTTCGAGGGCCTGGCCGGCGTGCAGCGTCAGGACATGGCCGCCTTCCTGCACAGGCTCGCCGACTACACCAAGGCCCCGGCCCCGACCGGCGAGGGCAAGTCGTTCACCGACGTGGACGAGAAGACCCCGCACGCCGAGGACATCGCCTGGCTGGCCAAGACCGGCGTGACCACCGGATATGAGGACGGCACATTCGGCGGAAGCCGCATCGTGATCCGCCAGGACATGGCCGCCTTCCTCCAGCGCATGAAGACCAACGTCCTCAAGTAGCATCTGATAGGTGCTGACTCGTATCAGTTGGATTAGAACCCCGGCCTTGGTCGGGGCTCTTCTTTTGTGTCCCCCCCCCCGATTAGTTTCTCATTATGAGGAAGCGTTCGGTTTCCGAAGGAGGGGGTGTGCAGGCCGGGTCCTGCCGCGTTGAGGAGTTTAGGGCAAACGGTAGTGCTCGTCTTGTATGCCTTTCGAAGTCGAAAGGATTCGATATGCAACATATAAGCAAGGTGCTTGTCGCGTTTGCAGCGGCGGCAGCCATGGCGCTCGGCACGGCCGGCACCGCACAGGCTGCTGACGATAATTACAACGCGGACGTGACGTATTCCGTCAGCAATGTTAATGTTTCGAACGTCAAGGCCGACAGCGCCGAGGTCACCTTTGATTGGAATATCAGCGGTACGACCGCGGATCAGATTAAGAGTGTTTGCCCAGTCATAGCTGTACAGCGATTCACTTCCATGACGCTGCTCGAACAACGTAACGGTGGAGTCGGCTACGGACCTTGGGATGTTCAGTGCCCCACGAAAGCTGAGGCGTCTCAGGATGACGTCAATAACACTGCACCTAAGGAGTGGGATCTGACACTCTGGGACGCTAATCAGGCACCCTACACAGCCGCAAAATACTCTGGACAGGACTACTCCTACTCCTATCCTTCTGACACGAGTTGGGATGGCAAATCGCTAAGCGGCAAGGCCGATTTGCGGCTGGACGGCCTTCAGGCCGACAGCCTTTATGGCAACACCAAATACGATTTCCCGGGTGACGGTATTGTCAGCAAGTTCCATGAGCTCTGGGAGAACGGCGTTCGCGGTAAGACCCAGATTGATGTTCGTCTGCTGCTCGCTGGCCTGCATATCGATATGAAGGACGGCTCAGCCGTGTACTTCTCCACCGGTGCGGCCAATGTTCCCGATTTCACGACCGCAAAGAGCGATAACGGCAACGGCGGCGAGAACGGCGGTAATACTACTGTTTCCCCATTCTCTGATGTAACGGATGCGACTCCGCATGCTGCGGATATCAAGTGGCTGGCCGACCAGGGCATCTCCACCGGTTTGAAGCAGCCGGACGGCACCACCACGTTCGCCCCCGAAGCCGACGTGAACCGCCAGGACATGGCCGCGTTCCTGTACCGTCTGGCCGGTAACCCCGAGTTCGACGCCGCGACCGCGAAGAACCCGTTCGCGGATGTCACGGAGAAGACCCCGCACTACAAGGAGATCCTGTGGCTCGCGTCCACGGGCATCACCACCGGCTACACCCAGGCTGACGGCACGGTCCGCTTCGAGGGCCTGGCCGGCGTGCAGCGTCAGGACATGGCCGCCTTCCTGCACAGGCTCGCCGACTACGCCAAGGCCCCGGCCCCGACCGGCGAGGGCAAGTCGTTCACCGACGTGGACGAGAAGACCCCGCACGCCGAGGACATCGCCTGGCTGGCCAAGACCGGCGTGACCACCGGATATGAGGACGGCACATTCGGCGGAAGCCGCATCGTGATCCGCCAGGACATGGCCGCCTTCCTGCACAGGATGAGCGACAACGTGCTCAAGTAATAGGCCCCGTTTAACCCCCCGTCAAATGGCTCTCCTCACAACGAGGAGAGCCATTTTTCATGCCTAATGCTTCGCCTCACGCTTCTTGTCTGCGGCGAAAATCCTGCCCCACGTCTTGAGCGAAGGCAGGTCGTATGCGCGGTATTCCGCAGACAGCCGCTTCCAGTCGCGTAGAATCCGATTAACCAGACGGTAGCATTCCACCATGTTTCGGCGGAACAATGGGTCGTTGCGCTTCAACCAGGACACGGAATTGCCATCCGGAGACGTAACCAAAGCTGAACGCACATGGCCGTTCGCAAGCCACGTCCACCAGTAGGAATCCTGCGCGGGAATGGCCAGATCTGGGCGCTCGGCATTCGACGCATCCTCCCGTGAGAGGAAACTCGCCGCGGCCGCCTTCAGGGCACTCTTGGCCTTGAACTTCCTCGACCTAGGGTGACGCCGCGCGGAAACATACTCCCGCTGGGCTTCTGGGAAGTCCTCGAAACTCGGCTTGCCCTGCGCATCCGGGAATCCAGCGCGAAGCTCGCGAATCTCCCCCAGACGAGTCGGGAACGAGTCCACAATATACTGCGGGCCGCGCAGGATATCCCGCAACGCCTCATGACGCAGCCGCATAGCCGAATAGATGAATCGCATGCCCAGCACGGCATCGCCATACATGCTTTCGAACAGCATGGGCTTGAACGGGCGGTCCGGCTGCAACAGCAACGCGGCGATCCACCGGTTGCGCACGAAGAAATACTCCTCCCACGTACGAGACGGGTCCTTGCTGTGCCATGCCTGATGCCATACGGCTACGCCGGGCAGTCCCACCGTGGGGAATCCAGCCCGCTTGGCGCGCATGCCGTATTCGATGTCATCAAATTTGATGAACACCGGCAGCGACAACCCAATGGTCTTCAGCGCCTTCACGGGGATCAGGCACATCCACCAGCCGTTGAAGTCCTCGTCGATGCGCTGATGGCGTTCCGAGGCGTCGCGCAACGGCTCGGCGGCGAAATCATGGTTGTAGCCCAGTTCCAGCGAGGGCTTCATCCACATGCGCTGCCAGTCGAACCGCTCGCCCTGTGTATACAGCATGGTGCGATTATCCAAATGCAACATGCCGCCGCCCACCAGCAACGGCTTGAACGCATAATCGGCGAACTGCACGGCACGGAGAATCGATTCCGGCTCGCTGATGGCATCGTCGTCCAGCAGCAGGCAGTACGAACTGGTTCCAGCCTCCACGGTTTCGTACATACCACGGGAGAAGCCGCCCGATCCGCCGAGATTGCGCTGTTGGATGTACGTCAGCTGGCGGCCGAGATCCTTGGCCACCCCGTCGAAATCAGCCTGATTGCACACATGGTCGGTCCCTTGATCGGTGCAGTACACCGTATCCAGGCGCTCGCGCAGAGCCGCAGCCCTGCTGATGGCCTTCAGCTGGTTCAGGCAGTAGGGCGCGCGGTTGAACGTGGCGATGGCGATGGACAACGTTGTCCTGACCTTGGCCGTTCGACGGGCGACCGGCACCTGCCATGCGGCGTCGCGCACCTCCAGCCCGGAACCATGGGCGGCCGCTTCGGCGTCGAACCAGAAGAAGCCGCCATCCATGAGGTCGACCATGGGGATTTCGACCGATATCTGCTGCCAGTCGTCGGCAGTGTTTTCCTCATCACGAGTGCCGCCGGAGACGCCGCCGACATTCACCGAGCCGGCGGGGAAGAACAAACCGCGACCGTTGGACCGGTACAGCAGCACCCGGCCGGCACCTCGCGCTTCAGCGACGAAACGCACCGTCTCCACGTTCGTCCAGCGCCGCCAATACCCGGCAGGGAAGGCGTTGAAGAACGTGCACAGCGAAGTCCGGGAGCCGGCGTTCACCTGCAGTCCCGTGCGGTCCACAAAGGCAAAGGAATCATTCGTGGCGCCGGAAGCCTTGCCGCCGGTCAGACCGCGGCGAATCACACGCTGGAAAGAGGACTGGTTCATGCCGCCCAGATTGAGCTGCTCCATATCGATGCGCGGATCCAACAATGCATCCGACAGCATGGGCTGCGTCCAATCAAGCGCGTACAGCGGCCATACCTGATCGACGTCCTGAGTCGGGTAGACGACGCGGACGACACTCTCCCACTCACCGTCGCTCATATCATCTCCTATTTCTTTATGAGGCTCCATATGAGACATACGAACACTGTACGGTTGACGCCCAACAAAGCCCGGTTAGCGCTGCCGTCATTTTCAGGGTGGCATTCAGGGAATATTCAGGGACACGTCAGGTGGAGACGTTCGCCTACTATGACTACGTACGTGAACAGCAGGTTAACAGGCGGTGTCATGAGTAGGAAACGGACGGTGAGGCAAGGTCAGGTCGCGAAGGGGCAGCCCAAGAACACCCCCGCGGCTCCCATAGCAAATCCAGCGCCTGCATCCGCCGCATCATCCGCACAGCGACAGTCGCTTCACACCACCACGGCATCTGATTGGGGCGCCGCGTTCAGCTCGCTTCAAGCCGACTATGTTCCTGGCGACCTGTCAACGCTCTTCAAGGATTGGCGACAGCGCGTCGCACGACCCTTCCGAGCCATCGGCAAAGCGTTCCGGTGGATATGGCAGGGGTGGCCTCCATTCGCCCATGTGCTGCTGTATGTATTGGTGTTCACCCTCGTGACGGCATCCTCCGTGTTCGTACTCCATCTGGGCGTGCATACGGTGGATAACTTCCAGTACGCAGTCGAATTCGTCTCACAGATGTGGGAGCAACGGCACTTCCAGTTCCTGTTCAACTGCATCATCGCGGGCCTGATCTATGCGTTTCTGGTGTTTCTCATCAACCGGTTCTGGTTGGCGACGGCGGTGTACATCATCTTCATTGCCGTCTTCACCGCCGCGAACTACTTCAAGATCCTGATGCGCAACGAACCCGTCATCCCCGCGGACTTGACGTTCCTCAATGGCAACGCCACGGAAATCGCATCGTTCCTGCCGAACGGCTCCGAGGGACTGGTACGGAACATCATCATCACGCTGGCCATCATCACCGGCGTACTGGTGCTGTTCCATATTCTCGACAGTCGTAAGGCCATCATCACATCCGCGAAGCACAAGGGCCTTGCCTGGTCGGCGCGCATACTGCTTACGTTGGCTCCGGCACTATGCATCGGCTTCCTCGGCGGCACGCTTGGCGCGCAGAATTCCTGGACCTACTCCACCGCGCAGAAGGTCTTCTCCGATACGCCTTTCCTGTGGAACAGCTTCGCCGACGCCTACACGAACGGGCCGCTGGTCAACTTCGTACGACTGATGTACAACAAGGCGATGAACGAACCCTCGGGGTACAGCAAAGCGACCATGCAGGCCATCGCCGAGAAGTACACTGAAGAGGCGAACACCATCAATACCGACCGCACGGAGAACATGACGGACAGCACCGTCATCATGCTGCTCTCGGAGAGCTTCTCCGACCCCACCCGCGTGCCGGGCGTCACGTTCGACAACGATCCGATGCCCAATATCCGCACGCTGAAAGGCACCACGACTTCCGGCCTGATGCTCTCCCCCGGTTATGGAGGCGGTACGGCCAACATCGAATACCAGTCGCTCACCGGCATGAGTGTGATCAATTTCAACCCATCGATGTCCGTGCCATACCAGCAGCTTGTGCCGAGCCAGAAATGGGCGCCCACCTTCAACCAGATCTGGAACGACGCCTACGGCGAGGACGGGTCCGAGGCGTTCCACCCGTATTACAAGGGCATGTACCTGCGCGACACGAACTACAAAAAGTTCGGATTCTCGAAATTCTGGACGCTGCAGGAGCCCAACGTCATCACCCATCAGGGGGTTCTCGGCACTTCGCCGTATGTGAGCGATGAGCAGACATACCAGAACGTTTTGGACAGCGTCAACAAGCAGGATGGGCAGCATCCGCAGTTCCTGCAGGTGGTGACGATGCAGAACCACATGCCGTATACGGACTGGTATCCGGACAACGAGTATTTCGCCACAGACACCTCCGGTCTCCCCGATAGCGAGCGCTACCTCATCGATACGTACACGAAGGGCGTGAGCATCACCGATCAGGCGACCGCCGATTTCCTGGAGCAGCTCGACCAAGTCGACCGCCCGATCACCGTGATCTTCTACGGCGACCACTTGCCGGGCATATACGAAACGGCCAATTCGGATGCGAACAACGCCGTGACGTTGCACGAAACCGACTACTTCATCTGGTCGAACAAGGCATCCTCCTCGGCAGGGACGAAACTGCCCGCGGAGGAGACCGCCTACACGTCCTCCAACTACTTCATGTCGTTGGCGGCGGAGCATATGAACGCCAAGGTCTCCCCCTTCCTCGCCATGCTCACCGATCTGCGCGAGGAGGTGCCGGCCATGAACACGCTGATTGCGGAAGCCGGCGGCATCGGCACCGGTCAGGCGACGTATCTGGATGCCAACGGCAATCAGATCGACGTTTCCAAGCTCTCCGGCAAGGCGCAACAGTTGATTGAGGATTACAAGATGGTGCAGTACGACATGACCGTGGGCAAGGGGTACCTTAAGGATTATGGATTCGTGGAGGTGCCGTCCGCCTCCGGTAAATCCTGAGCACGAGAACTTCCGCACTGGTGGTCCCGCACTGGTGATTCCCAGCCCATAATCCTTGCTCATCCGGCGCTCCGCTCGTAGGAAGCCTCCCATGTCTGCCTGGTGAGCATAGTCCCGCGCCCACCCGACGCTCCGGCACAAACGTTCACCCTCGGCGTCTACGTCAAACGCAGGCCGACCGGCATTAATGTGGTTGAATGGCTCGCGTTTGGATTGATGACCTGTGGCTGAAAAACGATAACGGAGTTCCACCTTCCTCGACCGCGAAACGATCACTCTCCGCGGTCAGCGATCCGTTCAAGGCGCAGGTTCCCGACGGCTGGCGATCGTCCCGATACGGGAAAGGCAGACGCTGGCGATGCCGTTGGTACACCTTCGAGCAAGGCACGCGCCGGCAGCACTCCAAATCGTTCGACAAGCTGTCGGATGCGGAGACATTCCAGGCGGCCATGGAGGACGACGTGCGCAGCGGACGGTACGCCGACCCCAACGACGCCCGCAAGCCGTTCCGCGACATAGCCGAGATGTGGCTGCGTTCCAAGAATCAGGTCAGCGAAGGCGTCCGCGCCAGGTATGAATGCGAATTGCGCGTCTACGTCAACCCCAAATGGGCGGATACGCCCATAGGGTCAATCGGCCTTGATGACATCGCATCATGGGTGAGTGAGCTGTCCACCGGGAACTATCCCGTGGCGCTGTCGGCGGATCGGGCCCCGCGAGCGCTGTCCCCCAGATCGGTGAAAAGCATCGTGAAGGTGGTGTTCGCCGGCATTCTGGATTATGCGGTGAAAACGCATTACCTGACCCGCAATCCCGCACGGGATGTGGAGATACCCAAAACGGAATATCGCGATTTGATTTTTCTGGATATCCACGAGATCGAGGCGCTGGCGGCCGCGGCCGAAACCGTCGGGCGCCCCGTGGACGGGCTCATCATCCGGTTCCAAAGCTACGTGGGCACGCGAATCAACGAATCGTTCGCATTGCAGGTGGGCGATCTGGATCTGGAGCATCGCAAGGCGCGCATTCGACGTACTTGGAAGAACAGTGCCAAAGCGCAACGGCTCGGTCCGCCGAAATCCGGCAAGCCGCGTACCGTCGCCATTCCGAAGTTCCTCATCGCGGCGCTCAAAGCGCAAATCAAAGGGCAACCGGAAACCGCATACGTGTTCAGGGCCTTGCGGGGCGGGCACATCAATGACCACAACTGGAGAAGGAAGGTCTGGCATAAGTCCGTGGAATTGGCAGGGCTGCAGGATGTACCGGGACTTACGCCGCACAGTCTCAGGCATTCGTATGCGGCGATTGCCATCAAGGCCGGGGCGGACGTGAAGATCCTTCAACGGCAGATGGGCCATGCCTCGGCGAGCCTGACGCTTGACGTATACGGGTTTCTGTTCCCGGAGCGGCTGGAACAGGTCGCGGACGCCATCGATACGGAGCGGAAGGCGGCGCTGCTCACCAAGAAGTAGCGGTGCCCGCTCTCCCAGCCGCGCATAATCTCCCCATCCACACACCTCTGCGCATACGACAGTCCGCTGTCCATTGCGGACAGGGCGGGAGCGAGAGGATAATCGCATATTGGCATACATCAGTCATTTCCGAAGGAAGGCATTATGAACAGCACCAGGCACATAGGCCGTGCAGTCGCAGGCCTCATCGCCGCGACGGCCATGATGTTCGTCGGAGTCCCGGCATCATATGCCGCAGATGACGCCGGTCTCAACAACAGCATCGAAGCCGCAACCACCGTCGCGCCGAACACCAAGGTCTCCGGCGTATCCGGCTTGACACCCCGGTATTACAAGGTCTCGTTGCCGAGCGCCGGCTACGTGCAGTTGAAGATGACGAACAGTCAGGGCCTCAGCGCCGCCAAATGGAACGTCCAGATTCAGGACGCAACGGCGAAGACGATCGCCGCGGAAGTATGGAACGCCGATGTGCTCTCCCATGAGGGCAGCCGAGTGGGTCTCGCTGCCGGCGACTACTACGTGAGCATCGACCCTCTTGCCGCCGCCGCTCTTACGTACGAGCTGACCATCAATTACACCGCAACCGATTCGTGGGAGAGCGAGCCGAACAACGATCTTGCCAGCGCCGATACCATCAGCGTCGGGAAAGCCGTCAACGGCACGTTCACCAAGACCCTGTTGAGCAACGACAACCCCAACTTCGTTGACGACGACTGGTACAAGCTCACTCTGTCGGCCGACAGTCGTGTGGCTGTCTCCATGACCAACGAGCAGCGTGACCTCGCAACGCTGAATGTGCAGCTGCTCAACAACAAGGGCGATGTGATCATGGCCTACCCGTGGCTCGCATCCAGCACCGAACATACGGCCGATTCCGTTGGACTCTCGAAGGATACCTATTACATCAAGGTCTCCGGCGCTTCCGAAGGCCTTCAGTACTCGCTGGCCGTGGATAACGCTTCGGTTTCCACCGCTACGGTGACGTTCGACACGCAGGGCGGCAGCAAGGTTGAGGCCCAAACCGTGGCGAAGGGCTCCACGGTGGATCGTCCGACCGATCCGACGCGCGCCGGCTACGTATTCGCCGGCTGGTACACCGAAGCAAATGGCGGGCTGCAGTTTAACTTCGACGCTCCCGTCAAGCGCGATACCACGGTGTATGCGCACTGGAACAAGGCCACCGCCTCGTACACCTTCATCGACGTGAACGAGCTCACGCCGCATCATGAGGACATCCAGTGGCTGGCGGACACCGGCATCTCCACCGGCTGGGAGACGGATAGGGGCCGTGAGTTCCGCGGCATGAGCCCTGTGGTGCGTCAGGACATGGCCGCGTTCCTGTACCGTTTGGCCGGCAGCCCGGAATTCGACGCATCCAAGGCGAAGAACCCGTTTGCCGACGTGACCGAGAAGACCGACCACTATAAGGAAATCCTGTGGCTGGCCAGCACCGGTATCTCCAAGGGATACACCGCCGAGGACGGCACGGTAACGTTCGGCGGCATGAACCCCGTGGTGCGTCAGGACATGGCCGCATTCCTGCACCGCCTCGCCGACTACCAGCAGGCCAATCCGAAGCTGGGCGACAGCATCGACTTCGCGGACGTGGATGATGCGACGCCTCATAACGCGGATATCGACTGGCTCGCCCGCACCGGCGTCTCCACCGGATACGACGAGGACGGCGTCATGAAGTTCCACGGCGACTGGCCCGTGTTCCGTCAGGACATGGCCGCGTTCCTGCACCGCATGTACGACAACGTGCTGAATTAAGAGGTTTACGGTTCGACGGCTTTTATGGTTCCGCTGTTCCGCTGTTTCACTGAGAGGACTCGCGCGTGCGGGCCCTCTTTGTGTTGGGTAGGTGTTGGTTGCTGAGGTTGGTTGCCGGGTTAGGCACATGCATGCCGTCGTATACCGACAAATTGCACGCAATTCCTCTTTCGAATTCGCCCTCCTCTAGAACTTCTAGGACCTACCTAAGAAACGCCAAATGCACTTAAGTTGGCGCATCCTTTGGGCGACAAAGGATGCCAGCCATCGTGTCTGCATCGTGTCCATATGTATCGGGACACGCAATTCGGCAGTCATTCCCGCGACACCCAAATTGAGGCCAGCTCAACCGATAGGCGCTACCGGCATCGTGTCCCGTCGTGTCCAAACGCTATTTCGGGCATCCTTCGACCCGTCAAACTCCATATTTATCAGTCACTGCCCTACTCCGTCATTTGCTCGAACCTATAGCCCTAGAAGAAAGGTTCCAGATTATGACTGGAAACACTAAGGTTTGGCGCGCGCCGCTCGCCGGCCTCGCCTCCGTCGCGATGATCGCGACCATGGGCGTGGCGGCCAGCACGGCCAACGCCGTGGACGAGTTCGGAGGCAATGGCCCCCAGTATCCGGACGTGACGGTCACGCTGGATGCCAACGGCGGCAAGTTCGACTCATCGCTGTCGTCTGATTTCGTGGA
>NZ_MWWW01000012.1 GCF_002259745.1 Bifidobacterium myosotis
ATGTACTTGTGGCCCTTTCTGTAGCTGGTCTCGTCCACGCCGATGGAGCGCAGATGGTCGAACAGGCCAGCGCCCTGTTCGACCCGCAGGTCGTCGGCGACCCTCTTGCACACGGGGCCCACGCTCTTCCAGTCGACGCGAGTCAGGGCCGACACGGCGCTTCTGGGCGCGTGCACGCTCAGCCACGCGACCTGCTGCTCGAAGTCATACGTGTACGCGCTCTTGCGTCTCGCCCACGGCACCATCGCGACCGTCACGCCATGCCCGGCGCAGGTCACGCGCCGAGGCGCGTACTCCAGGAAAAGCCTCGCGCAGCCGATGTCGAGATGCCGCCATCGTCGCGTGGGCAGACGGTCATACGGCCGGCCATGCCCGCCGCCTTCAGCGCACCGGCCCATGACACTCGCATACGGGCGGACCGGGACGACGACGATCTCACGGCCGGCGTGATCCCGTTCGACGCGGGGCGTGCCGATCACGACGTTGGCGGGCAGATGCAGCATGCGCTTGAGCGCGCCGGCTGATATGGTGGGCATAGGCGTTCCCCTGTTCTTCGGTTCCATTTCTTGGCGGAAACAAACCTAACAGGCGAACGCCCCTTCCATACCCGCACACGAAAAAGCCCCGGCCACGACGCCAAGGCTCAACACCCCACCACACAAACTGGCGAAGGCTCGTACTTCTGCGAGGTCTTCATGATCGCCATCATGAGCACCATGCCGAGCAGGCTGGTTCCGATGGCGCACAGGGTCATGATCACGTTGTTGTAGAACATCATGACCAGCGCGCCCACGAACAGCGTCACCGAGGTAATCAGCGCGCCGAGCGACTGCCCCAGCGTCTGCCCGATGGCATCCACGTCGTTGGTGATGCGGGAGAGCACGTCGCCGTAGCTCACCTTGTCGAAGTACTTGAGCGGCAGTTTGTTGATCTTGACCGAAATCGACTCGCGCAGCCGCTGTGCCGTGCGCTGGGTGACGTTCGCCATCAGCCAGCTCTGCGCGTAGCCGAGCACCGCATAGCCCACGTAGAGGGCGACCAGCAGGCAGGCGATGCGCCCGACCGCCGCGAAGTCGACCGACCGCATGACCGGCCGCCCGTTGACGATGGCGGGCAGTCCCTTGACGATCTCGTTGGTCATGTCCTTGAGCTTGTCCGGTCCGATGATCTGGCAGATCGTGCCGATGGCGCCCAGGATCAGCGCGATGATAATGACGGGAATGTAGTTGCGGCAGTAATGCACGAGTTTGCCCATGACTTTGCCGAAATCATCGGGCTTTTCGACCGCGCGCCCTGCGCCGGGCCCATGCCCCATAGGTCCTTTTGGCATTGTTTCTCCTTATGAAAGTCCGTATCCGCTGCCCTCTGATGAGGGAGATGTGACGAAGCGCCCGCGCCTTACGCGGTAAGCTCCGATTGGCTGAGCTGGGATTCGGCGATCTGCCGGTACACGTCGCAGCTGTCCAGCAGCTCGCGGTGGGTGCCCTGGCCGACCACGCGGCCGTCGTCGAGCACGACGATGCGGTCGGCGTTCATGATGGTGCCGATGCGCTGGGCGACGATGAGCTTGGTGGAATCCTTGGCCTCGCGGGCGAGCGCGTCGCGTACCTCGCGGTCGGTCTTGAAGTCGAGCGCCGAGAACGAGTCGTCGAAGATCAGGATCTCCGGGTGACGGTAGACCGCGCGGGCGATGGACAGACGCTGCTTCTGACCACCCGACACGTTCGAGCCGCCCTGGGCGATCGCGGCGTCGAATCCACCGTCCATACGACTCACGAATTCGGTGGCCTGGGCCACGTCGGCGGCGGCCTTCACGCGGGAGATGCGGTCTCGGGAGGAAACGGATGCGGCATCGGCGCCGGTAGTCGCGACGGCGGATTCAGCATCGGAGTCGGCTGTATCACCGGCCACATCGTCGCCATAACTGACATTGCCGGCCACCGTGCCCTTGAACAGCACCGACTGCTGCGGCACGTAGCCGATCTTGCCGCGCAGGGATTTGAGGCTGTAGTCGCGCACGTCCACGCCGTCGACCAGCACCTGTCCGCCGGTGACGTCGTAAAGGCGCGGGACCAGATCGATCAGCGACGACTTGCCGGAGCCGGTGGAACCGATGAACGCGACCGTCTGGCCGGGCTTGGCGGTGAAGCTGATGCCCTCAAGCGTGGCCTCGCGCGAATCCGGATAGGCGAAGCTGACGTTGCGGAATTCCACCGTGCCACGCTCGGCGGTCTCGACGGCCCGTTCGGCGGCGGTTTCGCTGCCGTCCGTGACCATCGGCTTGGTGTCGAGCACCTCGAGCACGCGCTGGGCGGACACGTCGGCGCGCGGCCAGAGCACGAACACCATGCTCATGAGCAGGAAGCTCATGATGACCTGCACGGAATAGTTGGAGAACACCACCATGTTGGAGAACACGGTGAGCTTGTCGGTGAGCGCGGCGGCGTCGATGAGGTAGGCGCCGATCCAGTAGACCGCGAGCATGAGGCCGTTCATCACCGTGTTCATGAGCGGCATCATGAAGGCCATGACGCGGTTGGTGAACAGCTGGGTGTTGGTCAGATCGTCGTTGGCCTTGGTGAACTTGGCTTCCTGATAGTCCTCGGCGTTGTAGGCGCGCACGACCCTGAGGCCGGTGAGGTTCTCGCGCGCCACGAGGTTGATATTGTCAGTGAGGGCCTGCATGGCCTTGTATTTAGGCATGACCATGGCCATCATCGTCACGATCGCGCCGAGCAGCAGCGCGGTGGCGATGCCGGTGGCGAGCGTCCATTCGAAGCCTTCGCCGGCGATTTTCGCCACGGCCCAGACGGCCATGATCGGCGACCTGACGATGAGCATCAGGCCGATGGTGATGAACATCTGGATCTGCGTGATGTCGTTGGTCGAACGGGTGATAAGGCTTGCGGTGGAGAACCGACTCATTTCGGCCGGCCCGAACGACTCGACCTGCCGGAACTCCAGCGAGCGCAACCGTCGCGTGAACGACGAGCCGACGCGCGCGGTGAGGAATCCCGTCACGACGGCGCAGGCCACGGAGCTGAGCGAGATAAGCAGCATCTTGCCGCCGGCGATCCAGATGTCCGACATGGCGCTGCCCGGCGTTTCGACCAGCTTGGTGATGTCCGACATGTAGTCGGGCAGCTTCAGGTCGAAGTAGATCTGCCCGACGATGGTCACCAGGGCGATGAGCATCTGACCGATCTCCGCTTTGGAGAGGTATTTCAGGATGCAAAGCATTGGTTTCCCCTTGGTTTGTTGGTGGTTTGGGTTGATTGGCTGATTAGGTTGATTGGCTTCGGCCGAACGGTCGCGTGAGTTGTGAGTTGTATTACGCGGACCATCCGTTAGCGCACGGGCTGCGTTGATGTATTGCCGACGCCCACCCCGCCAAAATCATCTTTCATTATTAAATTACTTACACTGTAAGATATTACGCACGGCGCCGACAAGGAGCCATGCATATTGCATATTTCTCTAGGCGTGAAATCGCCAGCCGTCGCACACGACTATCGGCGCCTATTCCCGCGAACCCTGACCACTATCGGTCTCCCGACACTTCGCACGCTCGTCGAACGCGGCCCGCACCTCGTCCGGCGTCGGCCGCGGCTTCCCCGGACGGCAGATTGACATGTACGTCATGAATTCGCCGGTCAGATCGAGGAATTCACGGGTTCTGCGCTCCCCCATCTGCGAGAAGATCCAGCAGACGGCGTCCCGCATCTCCCGCATATCGCGGCGTCCACGCTCGCGGCCGGCTTCAGTGAGGCTCACCCGGACCACGCGGCGGTCGTCCGGATCGACCTCGCGCGTCACCAGCCCCTTTTTCTCCATGGAGGCCAACAACGTGGAGACTCGACCGGAAGTGGCATGCATGGCGTCCGCCAGTTGCGACGGGGTCATCGTGCCGATGTGGGCCAGCTGCCGGATGGCGAACGCCTCGCCGTGCGCACCGCGCACCATCTCGCGTTGCATCGCCGACCTGTGCCCCCACACCGTGGTCCACAGTTCGTGGACCGCCTCATCCTCAAAGCCCATGTTCGTCACCACTTCCTTCCGCGCCCCGGCCTCCCGGGGCGACCGCGCGCCACATCGACCGACTTTCTGTTCATACGCCTTGCACGCGTTCCGCATAACATCGGCGCGCCAACGCAGGGCGTCCACTCGACAATCGCGTCAGCATCGCGCAACAATCGCAAGATTACCTTACACTATAAACAAAATATCCGCAGTAATGGCTCCCCCAGCACACAGATACGCGCACCATCCACGCACCGGATGCGCGTCAATCGCCCAGCTGAGGGGGGGGTGCGTCGGCTCGCCGCGACACCCCTTAGTGGTACCGCAGTCCGCGGAATATGGCTATACTGGCGGAATTGGCGATGGCATCGCAGCCATCCAAGAAGGGGGAACCATGACACAACGGGGTCTTTGCCTGTGCAGTATCGCAGGTTGCACACATGAAGCCGAAGAAATGGGTATGTGCTCAATGCACTTCACATCGGCGTTGGTACACGGCGCGATTCACGCGCTGCCCGGCGGCCGCCCGGCACACAGCTGACACCGCGCGCGTCATCCGTGTCAGTCGGCGTCAGTCTTGACGCTCATGCGCGAGCGCGGCCTTGAGGTCGCGGTTCTGGAAGCGGTCGTGCAAGAGGCAGTACCCGCCGAACACCGCCAGCCAGACCAGACCGGCGATGGCGGAACCGCGCGTATCGTCCGCGAGGAACAGCGTGCAGTACACGAAGACGAAGAACACGATCGCCACGGTGTTGAGCACCCGCCATGCGGGCATCACGAATCCATCGGCGATGAAGTCGGCCGAACGGCGGTACCGGCGGTGCGCGATCATCGTGAGCACGTAGATGAAGATGATCACCGCGCTCGAGGCGGACGCGAACAGCACGAACGCGCTGGACATGCCCGGAATCGCGTTGATCGCCGGCGACAGCAGAATCAACGCGGCCGAGACGAGAATCGCGCGGGCCGGCACGCGGCGGCTGGACACCACGCCGATCTTGCGGAAGGTGGGCGATTCGGACTCGGAGGCCAGCTGGTACAAGTGGCGTCCGGCGGAGTACAGCAGCGAGTTCAACGCCGAGGACGCGGCCGTGATCACCACGAAGAACACCAGCGCGGCGGCCCACTTGAGGCCCGCGTACTGGAACACCATGATGAACGGGGACGCGAAGGAGCCGTCCTTGTTCGGCTTGAACGTGCCCCACGGCACGATCACCATGATCGCCAGCAGCGCACCCACGTAGAAGATGAGCACGCGCACGATAATCTCGTTGATGGCCTTCGGCAGCACCTTGCGCGGATTCTGTGTTTCGGAAACCGTGACGCCCACGAACTCGATCATCTCATAGGCGAAGAAGACCATCTGGAAACTCATCAGGAAGCTCAGCCAGCCGTTCGGCGCAATCTGGAATCCGTTGGTGATGTTGTCGAGCCCCGCGTGACCGGCCGGCGAGATGCCGTCCTGACCGGTGATCTGCACGGCGTCGTAGTGGTAGCCGATCACCACCATGACCACGGCGGTGGCGATCATCGCGCAGATCAGCGTGATCTTAATCATCGAGAACCAGAACTCGGCCTCGCCGAACGCTTTGACGGCGATGAGGTTGATGGTCACGAGCGCGGCCAGGAAGCACAGTTCGATCAGCCATTTCCAATGGGAGAGGTCCATGCCGAACGTGTCGAAGAAGGTGATGAAGTAGGTGGAGACGGCGGTGATCTCGCTCATGCCGATGAGCACGAGCACGATCCAGTACGACCAGCCCGCGAACTTGCCCCAGCCGTTGCCGAGGTAGCGGGTGATGAAGTTGATGAACGTGTGCTGGCTCGGGTCGCGGTACATCAGCTCGCCGATGGCGCGCATGAGCAGGAACATGATGATGCCCACGCCGATGTACACGAACACGATGCTCGGGCCGGTCAGGGCGATGGACTTGCCGGAGCCGAGGAACAGGCCGGTTCCGATGGTGCCTCCGATGGCGATGAACTGGACGTGTCGGTTGTTGAGGCCACGCGCCATCTCGTTGTTCTTGTCGAGGTTTTCGACCGATGCCAGGGTGCCGCCCTGACCGCTGTTCTGGCTATTGTTCATCAACTCACCTGCTCTTTCAATCAAGTTCAAACGATATCATCGTGACTTGGACCAAGACCACGGCGGTTCAACGAACAGGCGTGACAATATTGTAAACATCAGGCCAAATAGTTCAATTCCTGTCACCAAAATTGAACTTGCATGGAATCGGCGGCACCGCGATGAAGCGTCATCGAGCACAGCAAGCGCGCGTTATGTCTCGTATAGTATTCTGCGTCAGAAATTCGTTGATTATATGTTGGCTCCCCTTGTCAGGGGAGCTGGCCGGCGGGTTCTAGTGATCGTTGCAACACCTGACCGACCGGTGGGAGGAATCAGGTGGGCAGGTGGGTGTTCGATGGCGTGGAGTACGCGACGCGCGGCGAGATGTGCGAGGCGCGCAGGCGCCGGTACGTCGAGCTGCTGAACAAGGGGATGAACTTCACGCAGGCCGCGCTGGCGGTGGGCGTGTCCAAGCGCACGGGCAAGGTGTGGCGCAACGGAAGGACACGCGCGACCGGCAGGAACGAGAAGCCGTCGGTGGACTGGTACCGTTCCACCGTGGACAAACCCAAGCGAATCGATTCGAGGTACCTGAGCCAGGACGAGCGCATCAGCATCGCCGACTGGCACCGGCAGGGCATGGGCGTGCGCGAGATCGCAGGCAGGCTCGGACGGGCCCCATCGACCATCAGCCGCGAGCTGAGGCGCAACGCGAACCCCGCCACCGGCATGTACGGGCCGTACCGGGCCCAGCAGATGAGCGCCGACCGGCTCAAACGGCCCAAGACCGCGAAGGTGCATGCGGTGCCGGGCCTGCTCGACTACATCCGCTCCGGACTGAAGGCGCATTGGAGCCCCGAGCAGATCGCTGGGCGTCTGCGGGAGGACTTCCCGGATAATGGGGACATGCACGTGTGCACGGAGACGATCTACCAGGCCATCTACGTCCAAGCCAAGGGAGAACTGAAAAAGGACATCGCCAAGGCCCTCAGGAGCGGGCGCGCCCGACGTCGGCCCCACGGCCAGGCGGACTCGCGCAAACCCCGTTTCCGCGAACCCATGGTGATGATCTCGCAAAGGCCCGCCGAGGTCGAGGACCGGGCCGTGCCCGGCCACTGGGAGGGAGACCTGATCTGCGGGGCGGCCAACAAAAGCGCGATCGGCACGCTCGTGGAACGCACGACCCGGTTCACGATCCTGCTGCACCTGCCCGACGGACACGACGCCGAACACGTCCAGCAGGCCGTCATCGACAAGATGCAACACCTGCCCAGGCTCCTGCGCAACTCGCTGACCTGGGACCAGGGAAGCGAGCTCGCCCTGCACAAGCGAATCTCGACCGCCCTGGACATGCAGGTCTACTTCTGCGACCCGCACTCCCCATGGCAGCGCGGCACCAACGAGAACACCAACGGGCTCCTGCGCCAGTACTTCCCCAAGGGCACCGACCTAAGCATCTACCCCGAGGACTACCTCGACGCGGTCGCCGAGGAACTCAACGACCGGCCCCGCAAAACACTCGGCTACAGGAAACCATCCGAGAAGATACTCGAACTCATCAACGCCGCATGATACGATCACACCATTCCAAGACCACCACTCAAGGTGGCAATCACTCAGGTGTTGCAACCACCACTAAAATCCGCCGCCCGCGAAGCGGGACTGAGGGGTGGTGAATTAATCAACGAACTTACGGCGCAGTATACTAGCCGCCTTTCTCCCTGTCTCCCCTACTCCACCGACTTCAGCGAGCTCACCGGATCGATCCGGTCGAGCACCGGGTTGGTGAACAGCTGCACGAGCAGCGCGAACGCCAGCGTCACCGCGGCCGCGATCACATAGCTCGTCCACCGCACGCTCACCGCGAAGTACAGTCCGGGCATGTTTAATGCGGTGGTGAGCAGTCCGCCGACCCAGCGACCGAGCGGCAGACCGACGACAACGCCCATCACCGTCAATATCAGCATCTCGCGGTTCACGTAGGTGTGCACCTCACGGTCGAAGAAACCAAGCACCTTGAGCGTGGCCATCTCGCGCACACGCTCCGACACGTTCGTGTTGGCCAGCGTGAACAGCACCACCAGAGCCAACGCGCCGGCGAGCGCCACGATCAGCGCCACCACCGCGCCCATCAGATCGAAGCTGAAGCCGCGGCGCATGTCCGCCGTGCTGACCACGTTGAGCACGCCCTGCTCTTTCGCGAGTTTGTCCGCATACGCGATCTGATCGTCGTCCGAACCGGTGTATCGCGCGAACAGAGCGTTCATCTCGACGCCGTTCGACGTGGTCATCGCACTGCCGTCAGCACTGCTTCCTCTGTTTTCGGCGGCCTCCCCGTCACCGCTTGACGAACCGGACGAGCTCGACGAACCGGACGAGTCGCCCCCGAACACGGACCGGTAATACGCGGACGTCATGTACACGTCCGAGCCGATGACCGACTCGCTGACGGCGAACACGCGAACGACCGCGCGGGCCGCCCCGTCACCGCCGCCGAGCGTGACCTTGTCGCCGGCCTTGATGCCGAGCGCGTTGGCTGCGGATCGCGCGACGATCACGCCGTCGCCCGTAAAACTGGGCACATCCGACTGCCGCCCCTCGTCCTTATCCGACAGTCCGATCGCCGTACCGTCGCGATACTGCCGCATAGTGCCGTTGGACACAAGTCTGAGCGACGCGACTGCACCGAGGTCCGTCGCCTCCGGCACGGTGATGAGCTGCACGGATTCGGATTCCTCGGCGGCATTCGCGATCTCGCCGCTTTCGACGCGAGCCAGCGTCGTCGTATCGGCCGCATCGTCGATCTTCGAGCCACCCAACACCCGCGAGCGCACGTCCGCGAGATCGTCATGATCGGTCACCACCATCAGGTTGTACCGGTAGATGTCCTGATATTGTGTGGCGGGCAGCGCGTCCACGGTGTCGTTGATCGCCAGGCCGCACACAATGAGCGCAGTGCAGCCTGCCACGCCGCCGATCGTCATGAACAGACGGCCTTTGAACCGGAACAGATTGCGGGCGGTGACCTTATTCAGGAATTTCATGCGCCGCCACAACGGTCCGATTCGCTCCAGGAACACGCGGGCGCCGGCTTTCGGCGACTTGGGGCGCATGAGCTCGGACGGCATTTGCCGCATTTCACCGCGGCATGCCACCACGGTCGCCGCGCATACGCCCACTACGAACAGCAGCACGCCCGCCGAACCGTATACCCAGTCGTACAGCATCGTGACGCCGGGCACCACATACATGCCCTCCAATACCACGAGCAGAAACGCCGGAATGCCGAGGAATCCGGCCACATCGCCCAGTCCGCCGCCGATCAGGCATGCGAGGAGCGCGAACAGCACATACCTCATGGCGATGAGCACGTTGCCATAGCCGAGTCCCATGTAGGTGCCGATCAGGCCACGGTCCTCCTCCACCATGCGTGCCATCGTGGTCAGGCTCATAAGCACGGCCACGAGCAGGAACACCACGGGGAACGCGCGCCCCAACGATTCGATGGAGCTCAGGTCGGATTTGAGCGAGGAGAACGTGCCGGTGGACGAGCGCGTGTTCACATACCATCTGGCCTGCGGGATATCTGCGTCAACGGACGCCTCGCGCTTGTCCAGCTCGGCGGCCGCGTCCTTCTTCTGCTGGTCGAGTGTGGACTGGGCGTCATCAAGCTGTTGCTTGGCCTGGGACAGCTCAGGACTGCGCGCGGTTATGGCATCACGCTGGGATTGCAGGGCCTCCGCGGCCTCCGGATTACTGCCGTCCTGAGCGCCCACCGGAATCACACCGCCGGCCGCCACAATCGCCGCATCGATCTGTTGATTGAATTGGGAACGCTGCTGGTCGATCTGCGACTGCGCGTCCGCGAATTTCTGGTTCGCCTCGGCGCGCGCCTCGGCGATCTGCTGCTTGGCATCGTCGATGAGCTGCTGTCGGCGGGCTTGCTCGCGCTGGGATTGCACGTTGTCTTCGATACGGGTGCGCACCGCGCGCACCGTTTGGTCGTATTGGTCGGAGAACGTGTCGAGCGCCGCCGCACCGCTGATTTCCAGCGAGATTGCGGTATAGGTGTCGCCGCTCACACCGTCTGACGGTAGGAAGAACGTGTAGTCGGAGGTCGCCGAGCTGCGGAACGCGCCTTGGGAGTAGCCGTCCGGATTCTGCAGGTCCGTCGGGTCCAGCACGATGCCGGTGATGGTGAGGTCCGTCGGGAACGTGGGGGTTGCGCTCGAGGAGTCGGTGGCGGATGCCGAATCATCACCGGATTGCTCTTCGGAAGAATCCTCGCTGGACGAATCCAGCGATACCGTGAGCTTGTCTCCAATCGTCAGGCCGCTGTCCTTGACGAACTTGCGGGTGACGGCCGTCTCGCCCGCGCGGGTCGGCAGCTCACCCTCCTGCAGATACGGCTGGTTCATGCCGTCCACGCCGATTTCGCTGAGCGTGACCGATTCGTCGCTGCCGTCTATCGTGACGGTCGCCGTCGCGGACCGTTCCGGCTGAGTCGCCGCGACGCCATCGACCGCCCGGAGCGCGGCGATGTCGTCATCGGTCAGGCCCAGCGTCGAGACGACTTGGATGTCGGACAGACGCTGCGCGTCCAGGAACCGGTCGGCACCGCGGAACATGTCCCGACATCCGGCATAGATGCCGGTCAGCACGGCCACGCCCAGCATCGAGATGATGGCGATGGAGGCGAACCGCTTCCAGTTACGCCGCCACATGCGCCACATGTCCTTGGAGAACGCACCGGAAATGCCGATGCCCGCGCCGGAGCCGGAACCGGAGTCCACGCGCCCGGCCTGTGTCGCGCCATCGCTCACATCATGTTTCACAGGTTGTTTCACAGACTGTTCCACGGGATGTTCCACGGCTTCGGACCACGGGCCGGAACCACTCCGGCAAGCATGCCTGCCACGCACCATCACACTCACCGCCTACCACTCGATGTCCGAAATCGGCGTGGGGGCAGGATTCGTCTCCTCGCCCACCACCTTGCCCGAGCGGAACCGAATCACCTTGTGCGCCATCGGTGCGAGCGCGGAATTATGCGTGATGATCATCACCGTCATGCCCTGCGACCGGCAGATGTCCTGCAGCAATTGCAGCACCTCCTTGCCGGTCTCGTAATCAAGCGCGCCGGTCGGCTCGTCGCACAGCAGCAGCTTGGGCTTCTTCGCAATCGCGCGGGCGATGGACACGCGCTGTTGCTCGCCGCCGCTCAACTGCGCCGGAAAGTTGTCGAGACGATTGCCGAGCCCCACTTTGCGCAGCGTTTCGGCCGGGTCGAAATGGTCCGGGCAAATCTGCGAGGCGAGCTCCACATTCTCCAATGCGGTGAGGTTCGGCACGAGATTGTAGAACTGGAATACGAAGCCGATATCGCTGCGACGGTAGCCGATGAGTTCACGACGGTTCAATCCGGTGATGTCGCGGCCGCCCACCACCACGCGCCCGGACGTGGCCGTATCCATGCCGCCCAGGATGTTGAGCGCGGTGGTCTTGCCGGCGCCCGACTGGCCCAGAATCACCGTCAATTCGGCTTGGTCCGCCGTGAAATTCGCGCCGTCGAGCGCCCGGATCGCCGTGTCTCCCGACGGATATTCCTTGACCACATCATCAAACTCGATATACGCCATCACAATGCCCTTTGCCCCGAATAACCGCGCGGCCTTATACGCATGGCCGCCACATCAACGACTGCTATACTCCAGTAAAACAACACTGTGTTGGTTCCACAACCGACAGTCGGATTGCAAAATGTCGGGTGAAGGGAGAGCCATGGCCAAGGAACTCACCGAAAGCCGCCGCACACGGTATACGCGGCAGGCCATGCAGGACGCGCTCATCGAACTGATGCGCGAGCGGCCGCTGGGCGCCATCACGGTCAAGGCCCTGTGCGAGCGGGCGGATGTGAACCGCTCCACGTTCTACGCGCATTACTCCAGCATCGAGGAGTTGCTGCATGACATCGAGGACGAGACCATGGCCTGGGTCACCGCGGCGCTCGACCAACTGCTGCGGCAACCGAATCTGGCCGGTATCGAGCGCATCATCGAGCAGATATGCCGGTATATCGCCGACAATCGCAACCATCTGCAGGTGCTGATGAGCCCCAAAGCCGATATCGGCTTCCAGCAACAACTGCTGGGGCTGATCTACAGCCGACGCGGCGTGGCCGAGCGGATGCAGTCCGGGGCGCGGGACACCACCGAGGCACAGATGCGCATGCGATTCGCCGTCTCCGGCAGCATCGGCCTGATCCAATACTGGCTCTCCACCGACTTGGCCGCCTCCCCCGAGTCCGTGGCGCGCATCATTCTCACCATGGCCCTGCCGGAAGCGGACCCACCAGAGGCGGACCTACCGGAACCTTCCCGGCCACAATAAATCAGGCAATTATTCCCCGCCGCCTGAAGCCACGTCACTGGTTCTCCCGCAGATTCATCAGCGGCATGTCACGCACCGGCCGAATCGCCGCGCGCCGGCCACCCGCACAAGAAGCCAGAATTGCGAAACCCATCAGCTGACTGATAGGTTGCAATGTAATGCTGAACCTATCAGCTGACTGGCAGAAATATGAGGGGGTTTGCAATCCCATCGGCTGGCTGCTCAAGCAGGACCACGATAATGCCCAATAGGCGACTTCCATAGCGCAACGGGCTCCCCGGGTGACACTCCCCAGATGAAGCGATGGCATGCAGCGATTCTGCACGATTGGACAATGCCCCGAATGCATAAGGATGCCGCGCCCCTTCATCAATCATCGGACTTGCGACACTGTATCTGCGGCATACGGCCTACAATGGCCAACATTGTGTGTCGCAGCAAGGCACTGCAGCGCGCAAGGTAATTACCAGACCTGAGAGAAGAGCATCATGAGCACTACAGATGCGCCCAAGAAGCCGCGCGAGACCGACGACGTACCGGTTCCCGCGACGTTGCGCAAGTCATTGAAGAACCGCCACATCCAGCTGATCGCGCTCGGCGGCGCCATCGGAACCGGCCTGTTCTACGGATCCAGCGAATCCATCGCCCTGGCCGGCCCGTCCATCCTGCTGGCCTACCTGATCGGCGGCCTCGCGATCTTCATGATCGTGCGCGCGCTGTCGGAGATGTCGGTCGAGGACCCGAAGGCCGGCGCATTCAGCTACTACGCCACCCGTTACTGGTCCAAGCGCGCCGGCTTCATCTCCGGCTGGAACTACTGGTTCAACTACATCCTGGTGTCCATGGTGGAGCTCGCCGTGGTGGGCTCGTTCGTGAACTACTGGTTCCCCGCCATCCCCACATGGGTGTCGGCGGCCGTGTTCCTAGTGCTCATCACCGCCGCGAACCTGCTCGGCGTCTCCAAGTTCGGCGAGTTCGAGTTCTGGTTCGCCATCATCAAGATCGTGGCCGTGATAGCCATGATCATCGGCGGTCTCGCAGTCATCGTCTTCGCCCTGCCCACCGCCTCCGGCATCAAGGCGAGCTTCGCCAACTGGTTCACCGTGGGAGACGGCTTCTTCCCGCACGGTCTGATGACCCAGGCCAAGGACGGCTCCTGGACCGGCCTCTTGATGGCTCTGGTCGTTGTGATGTTCAGCTTCGGCGGCACCGAGCTCATCGGCATCACCGCCGGCGAAACCGAGGACCCGCGCACTACGATTCCGCGCGCCACCAATGACATCATCTGGCGCATCCTCGTGTTCTACATCGGCGCGCTCGGCGTGATCATGGCCGTGGTGCCGTGGAACACCATCGGCGGCGACGACACGCCCAGCCCGTTCGTGCAGATCTTCGACTCCGTGGGTATCCATGCGGCCGCCGGCATCCTCAACTTCGTGTGCCTGACCGCCGTGATGAGCGTCTACAACTCCGGCCTGTACGCCAACTCCCGCATGCTGTACTCGCTGGCCAAGCAGGGCAACGCGCCCGCCTACCTCGGCAAGCTGAACGCGCATGGCGTGCCGGTCGCCGGCGTGCTGACCTCCGCTGTGATCACCGCCATCGCCGTGGTGGTGGTGTTCGTATGGCCCGAGTTCGCGTTCAACTACCTCATGTCGATTGCGACCATCGCCGGCATCATCAACTGGACGATGATCATGTTCACCGAGATGAAGTTCCGCAAGGTGGTCGCAGCTGGCGACTCCCCCGAGGATTCCGCGCTTGCCGGCCTCTCCGGTCAGAAGGCGTTGGACGCCATCCACTTCAAGCTGCCGTTCGCGCGCGTCACGCCGTGGGTGGTGCTGGCCTTCCTGGCGCTGGTGGTGGTGCTCATGTGCTTCTCCGCCAGCTACCGCGTGGCCGTCATCGCCGGTGTGATCTGGCTTGCCATCCTGTTCGTCATGTATCAGGTGACGCAGGCCCGTAAGTAAGCTGGCCGAGTCAGGGTTGTACCGTGCCATCCAGTGGCCTGTCTCGCAATTGTTTGAGCGCTGCTGGCACCTCTCTGACGAGGAGCCGGCAGCGAAGCTGACTGGGGGAGAGAAAAGGGAGAGAAAAAGCTGAAGCCCTCAATTATCTAAGAGACGGACCACTAGAGGCCTGTCTCACTAATATTGAGGGGTTCAGCTTCTACCTCTCCCCCAGGCGGCTTCGCTGGCAGCCCGTCCTGCAATTAAGGACGCACTACATGCGCGGCATGCTGGCTCGCCTGTCGGCTCGAACGTTGCCGCCGGAGGGGCCAGCACCACTCAAACAATTGCGAGACAGACCATTAGGGTCATTCCCGGTTGATTCCGGGCTGATTCCCGTTATGACGGGCTGCTTTCTGGGCATATGGATGCCAGTTAGCAGCCCGATTTTACTGTTCTGGGCATATCCGTACCATGTAGGGGCCCATATCGGCCGTCTCATGGTATGAATATGCCCAGAATCCGCTTTATAGTGCGGATAGACCCAGAATAATTGGTGGGCATATGCCCAGAACAGCAGGAGCAGAGGAATAGTTCCGGCTTCCAAAGACTAAAAGACTGTATGTACGCGCCCCATCGAAGGCCACGCGTACATACAGTCCATTTCAGACCTCTAGGGGACTGTAAGTACGCGGATGCCACGTTATTCCGCGTACTTACAGTCCCCTACGGTTTTCTACCGTCATTCACTGGCTTCCCGGCGCCAATCATTACGGCATTCGCAACCTGACCACCACGAAATCCTCGCATATGCGCGCACGTTGAGCCGTCTGGGGAGTCCAGCGCCCCGTACCCCCACCGCAAAGTCCCGACAGGGAAGCCAACAATGTAGCCGCCGAGCCGCAGGCGCAGGACACTAGTGGTCTGTCTCACTAATAACTGAGAGGGTCCAGCTTCTGTCTCTCCCCCAGTCAGCTTCGCTGCCAGCCCCTTCGTCAGAGGGAACCAACACCGACCTCAGACAATTGCGACACAGGACACTAACGGGCTGGTCACCGGGTGAGATACGGCTTGAACACCCGCTCGGTGACGGGGATGTGCAGCATCAGCATCGTGCCGTAGCCGAGCACCACCAGCAGGAACAGGCCGCCCGGCATATAGAACCAGCTGGCGACCAGCAGCGCGACAAACACCGCATCCACAGCCGCCAGAGCCGTAGTCATGGCGATGTGCGAAATGCCGAAGATGAAGGCGTTCCTCAGGGTGCCGCCCACGCTGTTCTCAAAACGCGACTGCAGTGCGAACACCCACTCGAAGCCGATAATCCATAGGATGCTCAACGCGAACTTGGGGATGAGCAACGGCGTGATCTGCAGCACGATCCACGAGTAGACCAGGCCGACGAGCACCACCAGGAACGGCAGCCACAGCAATGTGGCCTTGACGAAGTTCGATCGGAATGAACGGAAGTAATTGGCGGTGACGCCCTTGCCTTCGCCTTCTATGGAGCGACGGCAGGCATCGTGGCCGGCGGTCAGAGCCGCACCGATGGTGACGATGGGGATGGAAGTAATCAGCATCAGAATGTTGATCCATACGCCGTCGGTGAGGTTGCTCCATGCGCGCATGAACTTGGAATCAGGCGCCAGCCAGTTCATATGTCGCTCCTTGCTTTTACCACACTCCTCGCCCCTCTATGAGGGAAGCCGTCACCGCAGATGACTGAGGGGAGCCGCGGTTGTAGCGTTACGTTACTCCCGCCACTCCCCTCAGTCGGCTACCGCCGACAGCTCCCCTCAGAGAGGGGAGCCGAATTCGTCTGGAGTCGTCAGCCCTTAACGGCTCCGCCTCCGGCCCTGCAATTACGGACTCGCCTACGGCGAGGCTCAGTATCACCTTCGCTCGGCTACCACCTCGCTCAGGCGGGCGCTATGGGGAAAGTCCACTGGACTTTCCCCTAAGGGATGATGACGCCAGTCATCATCCCTTTACTGCGCCCGCCATAACACCGCTGACGATGTACTTCTGGCAGACCAGGTAGAAGATGATGATGGGGATGATGGCGAGGACCAGGCAGGCCATCATGGCGCCCATATCCACCGAGCCGTAGCCGCCCTTGAGGTACTGCACTGCCACGGAGATGGTCTTGTACTTGCCCAAGTCGAGCGTCAGGTACGGCAGCAGGTAGTCGTTCCAGATCCACATGGCCTCGAGAATCGCCACGGACACGATGGACGGCTTCATGATCGGCACCACGATCTGGAAGAAGATGCGCGGCACGGACGCGCCGTCGATCATGGCGGCTTCCTCAAGCTCGGACGGGATGCCCTTGATCACACCGGTGAAGATGAACACGGCCAAGCCGGCGCCAAAGCCGAGATACACGATCCACAGTCCCCACGGGGTGTTGAGCTTCAGCATGTCGGCGATCTTGGAGAGGGTGAACATCACCATCTGGAACGGCACGATCATATTGAACAGGAACAGGGTGTACAGCAGTTTCGCTGCCCAGTTGTTCACGCGCACGATCCACCACGCGCACATCGACGTGCACAGCAGGATGAGCACAACGGAACCCACGGTGATGAGCACCGTCCAGCCGAAGGACGCGAAGAACTGCGTGGTTTCCACACCGCGCGTGTAGTTGTCGAGTCCGACGAACGCCTTGCCGGTGGGCAGGCTGAAGGCGTTCTTGGAGATGTACGCCTTCTGCTTGAAGGAGTTGATGAGTACCAGGACGATCGGGAAAATCCACAGCAGGGAGATCACGGTGAAGAGCGCGGTCCACAGCGCGCCGTGCTTCACAGGCTTGTTCTCGTTCATCAGGCTGCCACCTCCTTGCTCGTGGTGAGCTTGTTCTGGATCAATGCGATGGCCGCGACCAGGATGAAGAACAGCACGGCCTTCGCCTGGCCGACGCCCTCCCAGCCCATGCGACCGTAGAAGGTGCGGGTGATGTTCAGCGCCAGGCCCTCGGACATGTTGCTCGGCGCGCCGTTGGTCAGGGCGAGGTTCTGGTCGTAGAGCTTGAAGCCGTTGGTCACGGTCAGGAAGGAGCACACGGTGATGGACGGCATCATGAGCGGGATGATGATGCGGAACATGGTCTGGGTGCCGTTGGCGCCGTCCACGGCGGCCGCCTCAAGCACGTCGGACGGCAGCGCCTGCAGGCCGGCGATGTAGATGATCATCATGTATCCGATCTGCTGCCAGCACACCAGCACAACCAAGCCCCAGAAGCCGTATGTAGCCTTGTAGGTCAGGGCGCGACCCCAGTGGGCCAGAATGCCGTTGAGGAGGAGCAGCCAGATGTATCCCAGGATGATGCCGCCGATGAGGTTCGGCATGAAGAACACCGAACGGAACAGCGTGGAGCCCTTGATCGCCTTCGTCAGCATATAGGCGATGAAGAAGGCCACCACGTTGATCACGATGGTGGTGACGATGGTGAACGCCGTGGAGAACCCAAGCGCGTGCAGGAACTCCTTGTCCTTCAGCGCCTTGCCGTAGTTCTTCAGGCCCACGAACTCACCGTCGGTCACGGTGGTGAACTCGCAGAAGCTCAGGTAGACGCCCATGATGAAGGGCACCAGGAATCCGATGATGAACGCGGCGAACGTCGGCAGTGCGAACAGTGCCCACCACCTGCGTATCGCCTTACCAGCCATGCTGATCATGACTATTTTCCTCCTCCTTGAGTCCGCGGCACTACGTCGTGCGTCGAACGCGGATCCATGACTCAATGCCGGCCCGCCGATTGCGAAGCCGTTTCCACAGCCCACTCTCGTCTGAACCTATGTTCATGGTACGTGCTGGAAGTGCATATGTCAAACGTTGTCATTTATCGCGTTTCCCACCCCGACGTCCAATAATGACCGTTACTTTCTTTCACTCTCAAAGTGGCGGAAACAAGCCATTACAAGACACCTTGAATCGTTCATGCAAACGTTTGTAATACAACCGTTGTCATTCATGTCAAACACGACAACGGCATGTACACTGGAATCAGTTATGCGATTCCACAACCATCTCAGCCGCAGGGGGCTTTCATGACCACAAGCATCCAGGATGTCGCCCAGAAGGCGGGTGTCTCCATCTCCACCGTCTCCCGCTCGTTCACACGCCCGGAACTGGTCTCCGCAAAAACCCGCGAGCGCGTGCTCGCCATCGCCGACGAGCTCAACTTCTCGCTCTCCCGGTCCGCGGCAGCCCTGAAATCCGGCCGTTCGCTGCGCATTGCGGTACTGATGAGCGGCCATATCCGCCTGTGGTTCACCGCATCGGTGATTGAAGGCCTGAACGAGGTGTTGCACGCGGAGGGCTATGACATCTCCATCTTCCAGATCTCCAGCATCGAGGAGCGCCGCGAGTTCTTCGAGATGCTGCCGGTGCGGCGCAATGCCGATGCAGTGATCGTGGTCTCCTTCGACATCGACAGCAAGGAGATCGCCCAGCTCACCTCGGTGGACGTGCCGATCATCGGCATCAACACCGCGGAATCGGAGCAGCATGGATTCGCCGCCGCGGTCAACATCGACGATCATCAGGGCTCCACGCTCGCCGCTCGCCACTTGATGAACCTTGGACACCGCCGTATCGCGTACATCAGCACCGACCGCGACATCTCCCTAAGCTTCTCGGTGCGCGGCCGACTCAACGTATTCATAGAGACATGCCGCAAGGAGGGCATCGAACCGCAGGTGGTGGTCTGCAAGGTGGACGGCGACGGGCACTATCAGATCAGCGACGTGGTTACCCAGCTGATGAGTCTGGATGAGATGCCCACCGCCATCGCCTGTCAGGAGGACGGCATCGCGCTGCCGCTCATGTTCCAGCTCGAGCGCAACGGCTTCTCCGTGCCCGGCGACGTATCGCTCATCGGCTACGACGACAGCTTCTACACCAATGACATCGGCCTGACCACGATCCGTCAGGACCCGGTGGAGATGGCGCATATCGCCGCCCGCATGACGCTCGACCTTATCGATGAGAAGCCGGTCAAGGACCCGTTCATCACCTTCCCCGCGCATCTGGTGGTCCGCTCCTCCACCTCGCGCATCAAGTAGCCGCACAGCCGACCATCGGATTCGCGTCTGTTTCCGGACAGCTGCTCAGCGGGAGTGCCCGGAGACAGACGCTCTCAGCCTCGGGTTTCTCCGGCATGGCTTTCCAATGAAGAACCCCACGGAAATCACGAGAATCATCCCTCGTCCTTCCCGAATCCTCCCGACGACAGCCGAACCTCCATTAACGAGTTGAGGCCACCGCCCACAAACGGACGGTGGCCTCAACTCGTTGGATAGGAGGGAACATGAGGAAGAGAAGAAGTGGCGCCCCGGGAGAAGGAGTATGCGCAGGACGCCACGTATGTTGTTGAGCTGTTGTTGAGCTTGGGCCGTGAACACCGATGAGACAGTCTCATCCATCCGGTCAATCAATCACAATCGATTGCAATCAATCGCAACTTATACAACTCATCGCAATCGCCATCGCGATCGACGACCGGATAGGGGTCGTCTCAACCTTCAATCCAAGGCCTTGAGACCCCGAGACGATGCCCGAGGTCTCTCACACAGCTCAGTGGGAGGCCGAGTACTCGGAGGCCCAGCCGTCCACGAAGGCGGTCTTGACGGCGTTCCAGTCGCCGGTGCCCTGAGCGTACTCCAGCATGGCGTTGCCAAGCTGGTTCTTCCACTCCTCGGACGGCATCATGGTGAAGTTCCAGGAGACCTGGGTCTTGCCGGACTTCTGGTCCTCGACGGCGGCCTCGGTCAGCGGGTTGTCGAACGTGACGTCATCGAAGGTCTTGAACGGGGTGGTGAAGCCCATGTCCTGGGAGAGGGCCTTCTTGCCGGTGTCGGAGCTGATCACCCAGGCCAGGAAGTCCTCGGTGGCCTTCTTGTCGGCGTCGGAGGCCTTGTCGTTGATGCACCAGTAGTTCTCGGAACCGGTGGCGAGGCCCTGCTTCTCCTCGCCCTTGGCGCCGATGTAGATCGGCATCATGCCCACGGACTCGGCCTTCATGCCGGCCTTCTGCAGGTCGGTCCAGGCCCAGGTGCCGTTCTGGTAGAAGGCGGCCTCGCCGAGCGCGAACTCGGAGTTGGCGTCGTCGCCGGTCTTGGCGCTCAGCTGCGTGCGATCGGTGGTGGAATCGGTGATGTACAGATCGAAGATCTTCTTGAAGTTCGGCAGGTAGGTGCCCTTGATGGTGGCCGGCTGCTCGGTGACGTTGTCGTCCTTGAACTCATAGTAGAGCGGCAGGTTGGCCAGGTGGGTCTTGAAGCGCCAGTCGGAGCTGGAGTCGAAGCCGGCGGAGGTGAACGCGCCCTGGATGCCGAGCTCGTCCTTGCGCGCCTGCATGTCGTCGGCCACGGCCTTCAGGGTGTCGAAGTTGTCGATCTCGTCGATGCTCTTGGCCTTGGCGCCATCAAGCGCGAAGTACTTGTTGAGGATGTCCTTGTTGTAGATGATGCCGTAGGTCTCCATCACGTACGGCACGCCGACGACCTTGTCGCCGTCCTTCAGGGCCACGTCCTGGTTCTGGAGTTCCTTGTAAACCTCGGTGTTGGACATGTCCGCGGTGTAGCGCTTCCAGTTCTGGTAGCCGACCGGGCCGTTGACCTGGAACAGGGTCGGGGCTTCGGTCTTGGCGATCTCGGACTTCAGGGTCTGCTCATAGGTATTGGACGCGGCGGTCTGCACCTTGACCTCGACGCCGGTCTCCTTGGTGTATTCCTTGGCCAGCGCGGTCCACTGGTCGGCCGCTTCCGGCTTGAAGTTCAGGTAGTAGACCTTGCCCTTGGAGTCGTCACCGGAGGAGGTGGAGTTGCCACAGGCGGCAAGGGTGCCGAGGGACATTGCTGCAATGGCCGCCATCGCGACCGCGGACTTCACTGTACGATTCATCGTCGAACCTTTCTCTTTCCACGTCGATTCCGGCTGTTCCGTCCGGAGCGGGTGCCGTTAGTGGCTCCCTTACGACTATCGACATGTCCTATTGTGCAACGGTTTGCTCGATTTTGCAAACGATGGCATTTTCGGCGCGTCAAAAATGCGCCTCAAGATGAAACCACACAACATTATCCCAATACTTCGGCGCGTTTTACCTATATGCGCTCATGCAAGCGTTCGCAACAATGAGAACGCTAACAATCCGTGCGACACCTATAAAACCCGAAAATCGACGCCTCGCAACGGCATAATCGCCATCGTTTGCATCGCAGCGTTGGCACCGAAAAGGAACCACAGACGGAAGCAGCAGACAAGCGCGGAAGCGAAAGAACAACAGTGCAGGGCGGGAAACCAGTCAGCTCCGCTGCCAGCCCGTTCTGCAATTTCGGACGCGCTCCGCGCGTGTTCTGCAGGCCAGCCTGTCAGCTCGCACGTCGCCCACAAACAGCTCCGCCGTTTGCTTCACGGCAACGTTCTCAGGCGTTCCAGCGCTCGATGACGTTATCGCCCTTGTAGACGCTCAGTACCGAATAATGCGCCGTGTCCAAACGCAGCAGGCGCGCGAAATGCGGGTCAACGCCCAGCCACTGCGACGTCAGGATGCGCAAGATGTGCGCGTGCGCGACCAACAGCACGTTGTGTCCCTCACGCAGCAACGGCAGCACCTCGTCGATGGCGCCCTTGGCACGCGCCGCGGCCTCCTCCAGCGACTCCCCCGGACCGTTGTGCACGGGGACCTCCGCGCCGCCCGGCAACGTCTCAGTCCAATCGCCCTGCAACGACTCCGGCAGCGAGCGCGGCCCGTCCCGCCAGATGTCCCATGCAAAACCGGCGGCCTCGCTGATCTGGCGGCGCGTACGCCCTTCGGCGGGACCATAATCCCATTCGGCGATGCCATCGAGCTCCCTCGGCGCGAATCCGGCCAGCTCGGCAGTCTGACGGGCGCGAACGAGCGGACTCGAGAACACGCACCCCTCGTCGAATCCACCCGGGAACGCCTCGCGCAGCCGATCGCCCGCCTCACGCGCCTGACGCTCGCCCACGGCGGTCAGCGGGATGTTCGTACGGCCCGTATGCTGGCCCGATTCGCTCCATACGGTCTGTCCATGGCGCAACAGCACCAGGAATCCGGTGCCGTTGCGAGAAGGGTCGACGGCCACAGTGCCGTCCATATGCTGTTCGCTCATGCCTCTACTCTAGTCCACCTGACCCCGGATTCCGACCTACGACGGGCGCGGTGTGCTCTACACTGATAGCCATGAGCAGCGCAAAGCACACCGCACGTCACGACTCCCCCATCGACTCCGGCATGGTCGCCTCGTCATCCACGGCCTCTCATGAGACCTTCTCCGGGGCATCCGGGACATCCACCCCCTCCGAGACCTCGGCCGGCGCCGACGCAGCCATCGCGGGCCTGCACCGCATCGACGAGAAGGTCAACGCACTGCGCGCCAGCCGCGAGGCGGACCCCGATACCCTGCTGGACAAGGCGTTCAAGGCCACGGCCCCCGCACTGGTCGGCATGGTGGCCGGCAAGGTGTTCCAGACCTTGTGGGACAAGGGCACAGCCCGTCGCAACCTGCGCAAGGGGTTGGCCGCCGATGCGCCGCAGGGGCTGGTGATGAGCCTCGCGTTCGCCGCCGCATCGGCCGCGTTCGGCGCCGTGATCTCGCAGCTGTCCGACCGCGGTTCGCAGGCGCTCGTGAATCGTCGCCACCGCAAGTCGCGAGCCAAATAGCAAGCCAAATCGCAAGCTAAATAGCAGGCCAGGTCGAAGTCCAGGTCCTGACATGCCGACACCGGTCGCCCACCGGTCGCCCGGCATCCGCATTCCGCCGTCAGGCGACCGTTCTTCCCACCGCCACCCACGCGTGCGACAATGGCATCATGGTTACCAATGCGACAATCGAAACCCTGCTGAACCGCCGCTCCATCCGCAAATTCAAGGATGAGGCCATCGACGCCGACACCATCGCCACGCTCGAAACCGTGGCCCAGCACGCCGCCTCCAGCCAGTTCCTCAACGACTGGTCCGCCATCCGCATCACCGATCCGGCCATCAAGGCCAAGGTCGCCGAATTCGGCACCCAGCCGTACATCGCCACCGCCCCGCTGCTCTACCTGTTCATCATCGATGAGCACCGCAACGCCCGGATCGCCGAGCGCAAAGGCATCGACCCGTCGTCCGACGACTTCAACCTCAAGACCAGCTATCGCTTCGCCCAGGCGCAGAACGACGCCGTTCTCGCCCTGCACGCGATGGAGACCGCCGCGTTCTCGCTGGGACTTGGGTGCGTGATTCTGGGCTCGCCGCTCAACAACATCAACGGGCTCATCGAGCTGCTCAACCTGCCGGAATACACGTATCCGGTGCTGGGTCTGGCCATCGGCAAGCCCGATCAGGAACCGGCGCTCAAGCCCCGCATGCCGCGCGACATGCAGTTCTTCGAGAACACCTATCCGGCGGACGCCGACGACACGCTCGCCACGTTGGCGGGATTCGACGCCGAGGTCCACCGCTACTATGACCTGCGTCAGGCGGACCGCCCGGTGGACGCCTTCAGCGACCAGATCGCCACGATCAGCCGTCAGGACGTCAGTGGCAAGACGCTGCTCGACAAGGCCGCAGCCCAAGGCTTCCAGCTGGACAAGTAGGCCCGTCACAGGCCCGGCGGGCCGCTGCGGATTCCAGCGGCCCCAGTGGACTTCGGTCGATTCCTCCGCAGCCCGCCCCGGCAGACCTCGACTCCGGGTCCGCCAACCCTCATACCAACGAACCCATACCAACGAACCCATACCAGCGAATCGCCGCCGGCCTCCCTCTCCAGCAAGCGAAAGGCCGGCGGCGATTGCCATCATTACGCCGTCCGCTTACTGAGACCAGATATTGGACAAGCGGCAGCCAATTCCCCATCATTTCGCGGCATTCCGCCCTTTCGTCAGACGGCACGCGGGATAGACTGCTCTTGGTCATTCGATAATTGACACGGACGGCGAAACCGTCTACGAAACGAGGGCGGCATGCGGACCATCTTGCGTATCTTCCGACGTGATTTCCTGCGCATCGTCCGCAATCCCGTCGCCGTGGTGGTCACCCTTGGCGTGGCCATCATCCCCTCGTTGTACGCATGGTTCAACATCCTGGCCAACTGGGACCCGTACTCGGCCACCGGCAACATCCAGGTCGCCGTCGCCAACGAGGACCGCGGCACCTCCAACGATCTGGTCGGCGAGCTCGACGCCGGCAAACAGGTGGTCGCCGAGCTGAAGAAGAACCACCAGCTCGGCTGGCGCTTTGTGGACGGTGAGGATCAGGCCGTCCAAGGCGTGGAGACCGGCGAATACTACGCGGCCATCGTGCTGCCCAAGGATTTCAGCGCCAGTCTGGTGGATTCGGTCACCGGTACGGGCAAGCGCCCGAAAATCCGCTACTACGTCAACGAGAAGAAGAACGCCATCGCGCCCAAGATCACGGACACCGGCGCCAGTACCATCGACGAGCAGATCAACTCCACGTTCGTGGCCACGGTGGGCAATACCGTGGCGAAGGCCGTTTCCAAAGCCGGCGGCGAGCTCGACAACGCCACCGATTCAACCCAACAGGACGCCATCGCGGACCTCAACACCGTGCTCGACACCATCGGTAGCGTGCAGGGCGCTCTGCAGGACCTGCAATCCACCCTTGACCAGGCGGACGGCACCATCGCCGACGCCAAGCGCACCACCGCAACCTTGAGCACGGCGATTGCGAGCGCCCGCAAGACGTCACAGCAGTCCGGCGCGCTGCTCACCCAAGCGCAGAACGGTTCGCAGGCCTTCTCCTCCACACTCGTGGGAGCGCTTGACGACAGCTCGGCCAAGCTGTCCGGCCTCGCGGTCGACGCGAACACGGCGGCCGGCAGCATCATCGGCTCGTTCAACACCGCGCAGGATTCGGTTGATTCCATCACCAATGCCCTCAACGCCCCGTTGGACCGCACGCAGACCGCCATCGACAACGTCAGGGACGCGTTGCGTCAGGCCGGCATCGACGAACACACAACCGACCCGCTGGGGCAGCGTATATGGAGCCAGCTCGATACGCTGGAAGGCGTCATCGGCCGGCAGCAGGCACAAATCGAGGATTTCCACGACAACGCCTCGCAATTCATCGACTCCGGCAAGGACGCCACCACCCATCTCTCCGGGGCGATGGGTACCGCGGCCACCGGCGGACTCGCGGCGTTGAGTCAGGCCCGTCAATCGCTCACCGGCACGGTGATGCCGAATCTCAACGCATCCCTCAATGGCTTCGCCGCCCTCAACGGCACATTGGACGGCACGCTGGTCTCGCTGGACGGCACACTCACCCAGACGGACGGACTGCTCGACCAACTGTCCGACACCATCGGCCAGACGCGATCCACCATCAGCGGCACGCAGCGGTCCCTGACCCAGCTCACCGAAGACGTGGACACCGTGCGCACCGACATCGGCGCGCTCGACAGTTCCGCGGCCTATCGGAAAATCCAAAGCACCCTGCATCTCAATGATCAGGAATTCGGCGCATTCATCGGCAATCCGGTCAGCCTTGTCACCAAAGTGGTCTACCCAACCGACAACTACGGCTCAGCCGTGACGCCCTTCTACACCAATCTGGCGCTGTGGGTGGGCGGCTTCGTGCTCATCGCCATCTACAAACTGGAGGTGGACCGCGAGAATCTCCGGCATGTGACGGCCACTCAGGCATATCTCGGACGCTGGCTGCTGCTGGTCACGGTCGGATTCCTGCAGGCGATCATCGCCACGGTCGGCGATCTCGCGCTCGGCATCCAGTGCGAGCATCCGCTACTGTTCATACTGGCTGGCGTGTTCTGTTCGTTCGTGTACATCAATATCATCTACGCGCTGGCCGTGGCGTTCCGGCACATCGGCAAGGCGGTGGCCGTGATTCTGGTCATCGTGCAGATTCCCGGCGCCTCCGGCCTCTATCCGATCGAGATGATGCCCGACTTCTTCCGCGAACTGCACCCCTGGCTGCCATTCACCTATGGCATCAACGCCATGCGCGGGCCGATCGCCGGCACGTATGCGAACCATTACTGGCTGGACATGGGCCATCTCGCGCTGTACCTGCCGGCTGCGCTGTTCATCGGTTTGGTGATACGCCGGTATGCGATGAACCTCAACGCGCTGTTCGACCGCCGTCTGGGTGATACCGATCTCATGATCACCGAGCACAACAGCATGGTCAACGAGCATGTGAGCCTCAACGCGGTGTTCCGCACGGTGTCCGACAGCAAGGAGCTGCGGGCCCTCATCACCAGCCGCGCACACCGGTTCTTCGCCCGGTATCCGATGATGATCGTCTCCGGTCTGGTATTGCTGACCGTGCTGCCGTTCGTCTTCCTCGTGCTGCTGTTCGTCACGCAGCAGAAGATCACGATGCTCACCGCATGGATTCTGTCGATCATTCTCATCGATGCGTATCTGATCGTGGTGGAGTACACGCGCGAAAGCTACGCGATGCAGGTGGGCGTCAGCGCGATGAACGCCGACGAATTCCGCGATGTGATGCTCAACGGCTACGTCTGGCGCCGATTCCGCGACCACGGCAAACACGACGGCCACGTTCTGCGGGCCGACCGCACCGATCGCGCTGGGCAGGCCGGGCAACAGGATGGGCGGGATGACCAACAGGACGGGCAGCAGGACCAGCAGGACGGGCAGAACAACCAAGACAATCGCAACGGCCAGAACAAGGGAGGCGTGCGATGAAGCTCATCTGGAAGCTGTTCATACGTGACCTGCGCCAGGCCACGCGCAATGTGATTGCGGTGATCGTGGCGATGGGTCTGGTCATCGTGCCGGCCTTGTACGCCTGGTACAACATCGCCGCCAGCTGGGACCCATACGGCAACACGAAGGCTCTGAAAGTCGCGGTGGCGAACACCGACAAGGGCTACAAATCCGATCTCATCCCGGTGCCCATCAACGTGGGAGAGACCGTGACCAGCGCGCTGCGGGCCAACCATGATCTGGACTGGCAGTTCGTGGACCGGGACAAGGCCATCGACGGCGTGTACTCCGGGGAATACTACGCGGCATTGGTGATTCCCAAAAGCTTCAGCGCGGACATGATGACGCTGTTCTCGCCCACCATCACACATGCGAAGCTCGAATACTATCTCAACGAGAAAATCAATCCGATCGCCCCGCATATCACGGACGAGGGCGCCAGCACCGTGGCCACCACCATCGACCAGACCTTCGTCAAGACGCTGTCCAGTGTGGCGTTGAATCTGGCCTCGAACGTGGCCAAATACGCGCAAAGCCCGGAAATGGCCCAGTACATCGACAACGCCACCAGCCATCTCACCGGTATGTCGGCCAAACTCACCGGGACGGCAGCGCAGATCGACTCCTATGTCAACCTGCTGGGAGCCGCGAACGGCATCATCGACTCGACCGACAAACTGCTGGGCTCCACCGGCTCGGCGGCAGCGGACACGAAACAGTCCATCAAACAAGCCCAATCAGGCGCCACCAGCCTTGGCGACGCCCTTTCCGGGGCCGCGGACGGCGTCAGCGCCGCTCTGAAGCAGGCCGACGAGGCATACGTCTCCATCGATAAGCAGATTGACGCGGCATTCACCGATATCGGATCGCAGTCCGCACAGGTGGCGGGCGCGCTGACCGATATGCAGTCGAAGGTCCAAGCGCAGGCCAATACATTCGGCGATTACGCGGCAGCGCTGCAATCGTTGGCAGACCAGAGTTCCGTGCAGTCCGTTCGCAACGCACTGGCCAAGGCCGCGGCACAGGCCGAACAAACCAAGCAGAAGCTGCAATCGGCCGCCGATGCACTGGGCGAGGCCGCTCAGCACATCACCGACGGCACCGCGGACGCTGAGGCAACCCGTCAGAAGATAGCAGACAAGATCGCAGCGGCCCGCAAGTCCATCACCGAGGTTTCGGATACCTACGAGCACGCCTTGAAGCCGCAGCTGACGAAATTGGCCGCTTCGATGGACGACGTGGCGAATCAGGCCTCCAACGTCATCGATGGGCTTTCCTCCACGGTGGATAGCGTATCCGGGATGTCCGCAGGACTGTCCGGCAGCATCACGGGCATACAGGACTCTTTGGGCAAGGCCTCGGCGGCGTTGAACCGATCCGCCAAGAAACTGGATACCTTGGCTGGCAAGTTCTCGTCGTTGGCCAAGGACGGCGGCGGCGACCTATCCAGCGTCCTTTCGACCGATCCGGATACCCTCGCTTCGATGCTCGCCGCCCCCGTGGCTGTTGACCGCATCCCGCTGTACCCGATGGCGAACTACGGTTCAGCCATGGCTCCGTTCTACACGATTCTGGCCATCTGGGTGGGCGCGATCATTCTGGCGGCCATGCTGAAGGTTTCCATTTCCGACCATGAAAAGGCCAAGGTGCTGGGGCTTGGCAACGACCTGCCATTGGGGAGTGAAGTCGGGCTTCGCGAGGCGTTGATTGCCGGTCGTGTGGCCGGGCCGAGCGCCGCGTTGGACGTGCTCAAGAAACCCCGTCCCGAGTCCCCCGGCAATGCGCGGCAGTTTGGTTTGCAGCTGCACCATGAGTATTTCGGACGGTACATGGTTTTCGGCTTCCTGGCGCTGTTGCAGGGCACGTTGGTATGTCTGGGCGATTTGTTCTATCTGGGCGTGCAGTGCGAGCACCCGGTGCAGTTCCTTATGGTCGGATGGCTGGCTGCACTGGTGTTTTCGAACATTGTATATACGTTGACGGTTTCATTCGGCGACATCGGCAAGGCCATCGCCGTGATATTGCTGGTAATGCAGGTGGCTGGGTCGGGCGGCACGTTCCCGGTGGAGACGCTGCCGCCGTTCTTCCAGGCAGTGTCCAAATGGCTGCTCTTCCCCTACGCCGTGGACGCGATGCATTCGGCCATGGCCGGTTCCTTCGGCATGGAGTACTGGATCGCCATGGGCAAACTGGCGCTGTTCCTTGTGCCGTCGCTGCTGCTCGGCCTGATGCTGCGCAAACCCGTAATCCGTCTCAACGACTGGATCATCCGCAATCTCGAAAGCACCAAGGTGATGTGAGGCGGATTGCTGGGTTTCTTTTGGCTCTGTTAAACCAGAATTGACATGGGTTAATCAACGAAAGTTCGGAAGGGGTTGATTCCCTTGATTCCTCTGAATGGATTGATTCATTTCCCTGAATGGGTTCATTCCCTAAAGGAATCAACCCCACCAATTTGCCTCTTATGTCAAAGCTGGTGTCACAGAGCCTTTCTTTTTTGTTTGGTCTTCGTACCGCAAAACACGTATCGATTGTGTCTTTGTTTGATTCAGACCGCCAAACCAGACCGCAGAACCAGACCGCCAAACCAGACCGCCAAACCAGACCGCCAAACCAGACCGCCAAACCAGACCGCCAAACCAGACCGCCAAACCAGACCGCCAAACCAGACCGCCAAACCAGACCG
>NZ_MWWW01000013.1 GCF_002259745.1 Bifidobacterium myosotis
GCCAGGGGCATACCGGTCCGGTTCTTCACCGCGACCGGACTGCTCATGCGCCTGCGCCGCGCCCAACAGGACAACCGGCTCGACCGGGAGCTCGCGGGCATCGGCAAAGCACGCCTCCTGATCATCGACGAGTTCGGCTACCTGCCCATCGACGAGGAAGGCAGCCGCCTCCTCTTCCAGATCATCAGCGACAGCTACGAGACAAGGAGCATCATCTACACCACCAACATCGAATTCTCGGGATGGGGACGCATTCTCGGCGACAAGAACATGGCCGCCGCCCTCATCGACCGCACCGTCCACCACGGACGACTCATCAGATTCGAGGGCCACTCCTACCGCAGCCAACACGCCCTCATGACCAAATAACCAAACAACACAACAACACACGCAGACAGGCAGCGGCCGATACCGCACACACTGCGGAAAACCCGCTGCCTACACTGCGGAAAAACACTGCACAAAACGCAGACACCAACTTGACAAAGCACACCGCCGCGACCTGCTCGTTGTGACCGCCCAGATTCTCCGGGGAGATGGAGAACCACGGCTGGATGGTGGGCACGACCTGGGAGACGTTGCCCACGTCGCTGGAGCCGAACACCACCTTGTCCTGTTCGGTGGCCTCGACGGTCTGTCCCAGAGCCTCGGCATTCCTCTTCCAAATCGCGTCGAACAGCGGGGTGGGAATCATGTTGTCCACCTGGTTCTGGTACGGGGTCAGGCTTCCCTTGGCCCCGGTGGCGAGCGCCGCGCCGGCCACGATGTTCTCGACCTTCTTACGCAGCGCCAGCAGCCCCGGCACGGATGCGGAACGCAGGTAGAACTTGGCCTTGGCGTAGTCGGGCACCACGTTGGGCTGCACGCCGCCATCAACGATGACGCCGTGGATGCGCACATCCTTGGGCAGGTGCTGGCGCAGGGCGTTGATGGAGTTGAAGGTCTGGATCACGCCGTCAAGCGCATTGATGCCGCGCTCGGGGCTGGCGGCGGCGTGCGACGCCTTGCCGTGGAATTCGATGTCCACCGGCTGGCAGGCGAGGTTGCGCGAGGACAGGCCGTTGCCTCCGGCGTGCGGGTGGGCGCACAGCGCGATGTCCACATCGTCGAAGAAACCGTCCTTGACGAAGCTGCCCTTGGCGCTGCCGTTCTCGCCGCCCTCCTCGCCAGGGGTGCCGTAGACCCGCAGCTCGCCGCCGAACTCGTCGATGACGCGCTTGAGCGAGGCGGCCGCCAGCGAGGAATTCGGGCCGAACACGCTGTGGCCGCAGCCGTGGCCGACGCCGGGCAGGGCGTCGTATTCGGCGAGGAAGACCACCACCGGGCCGGGCTTGCCCGTGCGGTATAGGGCGGAGAAGCCGGTGCGGTGGTCGGCCACGCCGAGGGTGACGTCGAAGCCCTCCTGCTTCAGCCGGTCGGAAAGCGTCTGGGAGGCGAAGAACTCGTAGTTGCTCACTTCGGGTTTGTCATGGATGGCCAGTGAGATCTTCTGGTATTCGGGCAGCACCTCGTCCACGTAGGCCGAGATGCGGCGCTTGGCGTCGGCGACGCGGGCCAGGGTCTCGGCATCCGGTCCCGGCTGTGTGACTGCGCCCGCGGTCTTGGGTGTGGTTTCGGTCGCGGTCGCGGTCGGATTGGTGTGCTGCTGTTCCTGTTCACTCATGAGTTCGTCACTCCAGACATGCCCGACGGCCCGTGATGGGCGGGCCGTCGGATGGGTTGTTGATGGATGGATTGCTGATTGGCTGCCAGCAACCTATGTCGGCAATTCGTTGACAAAATAGCTACTTCTCAGTCCCGCTTCGCGGGCCGGTTCCCCTGACAAGGGAAGCCAAAACATAATCAACGAACTTGCGACGCGGACTACTGTTTTGCCGATTGTCAGCCGGGTTAATAGCCGATCCGGAAGCTATCTCGCGCTCGATGGACGCGGGACTTTCATCCGATCGAGCGTGGAATGGCTACGTCCACGTCGGACACCTGGTAGGCGCATTGCCTTTCAACCGGCCGGACACGGAATGGCCGCCGATGTACCGATGTCCTGTCCTTTTACTTGGACACTGACATGGACACTACTCAGTCCTCGCTCAGGCCTTACTTGAACCTAACTCGGACTTACTTGGACGACAGATCGGATTCAATCTCCTTCAAGAAGCTCTGCAGCTCCTCGGCGCTGTAATCGGTGGCGAGCACCGAAGTGCCCTTGGAATCCTCCTGCACCGCATCGGTCACCGCCTTGGTCTTGTAGACCTCCACAAGCTTCTTGTAGACCGGGTTGTCCACATCCGCCTTGCGGGCCACGAAGGCGTTGATGTACGGCTTGGCGGAGTCGGCGCTCGGGTCGTCCTGGAAGATGGCGTCCTTCGGGTTGAGACCTGCGTCCTTGATGTAGCTGTTGTTGATGATGCCGGCGGTGAGCTGTGGGTCATTCAGCGAATTGGCCACCTTCTCGGCGCCAAGCGGGACGACCTTGACCTTGGATGCCGCCTCGTCGATGTCGGCCGGCGAGGTCACTGCGGTCCACTTGTTCTTGAGCTGGACCAGTCCGGCCTTCTGGAGCACGCCGATGGCGCGGGCCTGGTTGGTCTCGTCGTTCGGGATGGCGATGGAATCGCCCTGCTTGATCTCGTCCACGCTCTTGACCTTGGTGGAGTACAGGCCGAGCGGCACGACCACGGTGCCGCCGATGGGCTGGAGGTCCTTGCCGTTCTTGACGTTGTAGTTGGCGAGGTAGAGCAGGTGCTGGAACTCGTTCAGGTCGAGGTCGCCCGAGTCGAGGGCCGGGTTCTCGGACGTGTAGTCCTGGAAGTCCACGATCTTGACGTGGATGCCCTGCTTTTCGGCCTCCTGGGTGAAGACCTGCCACTGCTTGTCGGTGGCGCCCACCACGCCGATCTTGACCGGGTTCTCGGCCGAGCCCTTCTCGGCGCCCGTCTTGCCGGCCGCGTAGGCGTTGTAGCCGAAGAAGCCGCCGGCCAGAACGATGATGGCCACGACCACGGCGATGATGATGTTGCGCACGGTGTGGTTGACGCGCACCGGCTCCTGCGGGTTGGCGGGCGATGCGCCCTGCGTTGCTGCTGACATGTGTTTTCCCCTCTCGTGTCGATGTCGAGGTCGTTGCCTCGATGACATGGACCACGATAGGGGCTTACGGCCGGCCAAGAGGCCGTGCGGCTATATGCACTGGCTATGACCGGCTACGAGGCCGTGCGCCGTCGCCCGCTGATAACGTGCTATCAGCGGGCATCTGTCTCACTATGCGGACAAACGGCGCGTATATCGGCCTCTCGTCAGCTCATTGCGACTACTCGCGGAAGGCGTTGGTGACCGGCAGGCGGCGGTCGCGTCCGAAGGCGAGGGCGGTGACCTTGGGGCCGAGCGGGTACTGGCGGCGCTTCCATTCGGCGCGGTCCACCAGACGCATCACGGTGTCGACCGTGGCCTCGTCGAAGCCGTCGGCCAACAGGTCGGCGCGGCCGTGCGCATGCTCGATGTACGCGGCGAGCACCTTGTCGAGCAGGGCGTATTCGGGCAGCGAGTCGGAATCCTTCTGGCCGGGGCGCAGCTCGGCGGACGGAGCCTTTTCGATGGAGGCGACCGGAATCATCACGCCGTTCTTCAGCGGCACGCCGGCGTCGCCGTCCTCATTGCCCACGATCCTCAGGCCGCCGATACCCACGCCGGCCGCCGCGGCGCGGTTGCGCCAACGGCTGACCTCCCATACACGGGTCTTCAGGAGGTCCTTGATGGGCGCATAACCGCCGACCGCATCGCCGTAGATGGTGGAGTAACCGCAGGCGAGCTCGGATTTGTTGCCGGTGGCCACGGCGAGCAGGCCACGCGAGTTGGAGCTGGCCATCACGATCACGCCGCGGATGCGGGCCTGAAGGTTCTCGGCGGACACGCCCTCGAGATGCAGCTGCTGCTGGTAGGCGTTGAACAGCGGTTCGATGGGCTGGACCTCATAGTGAGCGCCGATGTTGGCGGCCAGATCGGCGGCGTCGTCCTTGGAGCCGTCCGAGGAGTACATCGAGGGCATGGAGATGCCCCACACGTTCTCGCCGCCGCAGGCGTCCGCGGCCATCGCCGCCACCAGCGCGGAGTCGATGCCGCCGGAAAGGCCGAGCGTGACGCCGGTGAAGTGGTTCTTGGCCATGTAGTCCTTGAGGCCGAGCACGCAGGCGGTGTAGATCTCCTCGTCCGGGTCGGGCAGGTCGGCGATGGTGGCCTTGCCCTGATGCGCGGCTGCTGGATCGAAGTCCCAGAAGGTGAGGTCCTCCATGAACATCGGGCTGCGTTCGAGCAGCGTGCCATCGGCGTCCACCACGAAGCTGCCGCCGTCGAACACGAGATCGTCCTGACCGCCGACCTGGTTGAGGTAGATGACCGGCGCCTTGACCTCCGCTGCGCGGCGCTGCGCGAGTTCGAGACGGGTGTGGGTCTTGCCCTCCTCGTATGGCGAACCGTTGATGGTGAGCAGCAGATCGATGCCCTTGCCGGCCAGATCGGCCACCGGACCGCCGTCCTGCCAGATGTCTTCGCAGATGGCCACACCGATGGTGGCGCCGTCCACGTCCAGAGTGACCGAGCGGTCGCCCGACGAGAAGATGCGGAATTCGTCGAACACGCCATAGTTGGGCAGGAAATGCTTGTCGTAGCCGGCCCAGACCACACCCTCATGCAGCACCACGAGACGGTTGCGCGGCTTGCTGGTGGCGCGATCGGTGCCCACAGTGCCGACAACGACGAACAGCTCGCCCAGACCTTCCTGAGCGAGCTGGGCGGCAAGGTCGTTGGCCTTGTCCCATGCGGCCTGACGGAACGTGCGGCGCAAAGCCAGATCCTCGATCGGGTATCCGGTGAGCGTCATTTCGGGGAAGACGACCACCTGGGCGTGACCGGCGGCGGCCTTGCGGGAATATTCGAGCACCTTGCCGACGTTGGCGTCGAGCGCGCCGACGCAGGTGTCAATCTGGGCGAGAGCGAAACGAAGCTGTGTCATGGTTTCCCAGTGTAGCGCCCGCATGGCCGCCCACGCGGGGCGCATTACGTCACCGCGACCACCCGCACAATCGCCCACCGTGTAGGGAAGTTCCCATCGTGTAGGGACACAGAATGCACACATTGGCGGAATTCCGCCATTTCGCATCACTACACCGTGGGGATTTCCCTACACGGTGGGAACTTCCCTACACGGTGGGCCAATCCCCTGCTGCGCGGGACCAGCGACGTCCCCCGGCCCGGCGCGGCGCGGCTCAGCGCAGCTCGTCGATCACGCGCAGGGCGGCGTTGACGTAGAAGTTCACGAACGTCGGAATCGCGGCATCCAAGCCGATGAAGTGAGGGCTGTGCCAGTCGGCGCACCCCTCCTGGCCATTCGAGCCCACGAAGGCGAAGACCAGACGGGTCACCTTGCCGAACTCGCAGAAGTCCTCCCCCGCCATGGACTGGCGGATCGGCTCGAGCTGGGCGTAGTCGTGCACGTCGGCGGCGACCGATTTCGCCAGGTCGGGGTCGGAGACGAGCGGATCCTGGAAGTCGTCCCAGTCCACGTCGGCCGTGATGTCGTAGGCCTCGGCGGTGTGCTTGACGATCTCCTTGAACCGGCGGCCCACCAGCTCGCCGTCCTCCTTATGGAAGTAGCGGACCGTGCCTTGGAAGCCGGCCTCGGCGGGCACCACGTTCCACACGTCGCCGCCGTGCACCGCGGTGACGGAGAGCACCAGCGGATGGAACGGCGTCACATTGCGGCTCACGATGGTCTGCAGGCTCAGAATCATGCTGGCGAGCGCCTCAAGCGGGCCTGTGCCCTTGTACGGGTAGCCGGCGTGGGTGCCCTGCGCGTGCAGGTCCACATGGAATTTCACGCAGCCGGCCATCATCGGCTCCACGCCGACTGCGAGCTGGCCGGGCGCGTAGTTCGGGTTGTTGTGCGTGCCGATGATGGCATCCACATCATCCACGAGGCCGGCATCGATCACCGCACGGGCGCCACGGCCGGTCTCCTCGCTGGGCTGGAACACAATCTTGATTGAACCGGCGAACCGGTCGCGGTGCTCGGCGAGCCAGAAGGCCGCTCCGAGCAACCCGGTCATATGCAGGTCGTGGCCGCAGGCGTGCATGACGCCCTCGTTGACCGAGGCGAAGTCCAGTCCGGACTCCTCCGTGACCGGCAGACCGTCGATGTCCGCACGCAACGCGACGCGCGGGCCCGGTCCGCCTTCGCCGCGGATGAGTCCCACGACGCCGGTTTCCATCGGGTTGTCGAGGACTTCGATGCCGTGGGCCTTGAGCTGGTCGGCCAGATAGATGGAGGTGTCGTATTCCTTGAAGCCGAGCTCGGGATGCGCGTGCAGGTAATGACGGATGGTGATGAGTTCAGGATCGATCTCAATATGTTCAGTCATGGTTGCCGATTTCTTGTTGTGTAATTCCGGTAATTCCTCAATGGTGATCTGGTGATGGGGTTTCGCGACAAAGTCTCGCTGACGAACGGTAAGCGATACATTGTCGCGAACCATGGCACAATTTCGCGACAATGTAACGCTGAAGACGAGTCAACGATACATTGTCGCGAAATCGGGAAAGATTGCCGCCGGCCTCACGTCAGCTTCACGCCAGACTGCGCCAAGCTACAGCGAACCGCGTCAGGCCGTCATTCTCCGGCTACTGCTGGCGCTTGAGCAGCCGCTTTGCGATGGCGTTGGCGATGCCCTGGACCACCTGGACGAGGATGATCATGATGATCACGGCCGTCCAAGTGACGGTCTGGTCGAACTTCTGGTATCCGTAGGCGATGGCGAAGTTACCCAGACCGCCGCCGCCGATGTATCCGGCCATGGCGGACATATCAAGCACGCCGATGAACAGGAAGGCGTAGGCCAGAATAAGCGGGGCGAGCGCCTCGGGAATGAGCACCGTGCGGATGATGGTGAACTTCGAGGCACCCATCGAGCGGGCCGCCTCAATCATGCCGGGATCGACCGGCACCAGGTTCTGCTCCACCAGACGCGAGGTGGCGAAGGTGCACATCACCACCATCGGGAAGATGGCGGCCACCGTGCCGATGGACGTGCCGACCACCACGATGGTGAGCGGCTGCATGGCGGCGAGGAAGATGATGAACGGGATGGGCCGCACGATGTTGACGATTACGTCGAGGATGCGGTAGACCACGGCGTTCTCGAACAGGTTGCCGGGGCGCGTGCCATAGAGCACCACGCCGAGGATGAGGCCGAGGAATCCGCCCACCACGAGGGTGATGAGCACCATGGTGAGGGTCTGTCCGATGGACTGGATCAGCAGGGGCTTCAGAACGGTCCAGTCGCTGTTGGAATTGGCGAGGGTAATCATGCTTGTGCTCCTTCCGCCGTCACGGACGCCGTGGATACCGTGGACGCCTCGGTCGCCGCAATTGCCGATGATGCCGCGGCAACGCCGGACACGGACGGTGACTCGGGCGCGTAGCCGGCCACGGCATCGGCGTAGGCCACGGGTCGGGCCGCGGTGCCGAAATCGATGACGTCGCTGTTGAGGGCGAGTTCGGCGAGGAAGTCGTCGACCTCGCGCTCCCCTCCCTTGAATTCGTAGGTGATGGCGCCGATGGCGGACCCGCGCACGGTGTCGATGCCGCCGTACAGCAGACTCGACTCGATGCCATGCTTGGCGATGAGCCCGGAGATGTTCTGGCCGGAGGCGGCGATCGTACGGCCACTGTCCTCGTCGGCCACGTCCTTCTGGCGGATGAGCACGGTGACGATGCGGCCGGACCATTCGGTGTGGAGCCGGTCGACCCGGCTCTCCTCGGGCAGACCGGACAGGGCGGTCGCGATGAACCGCTTGGTGACCGGCTGCTGCGGGGCGGCGAACACGTCGTACACGTCGCCGGATTCGACCACGCGGCCGGAGCTCATCACGGCCACCCGGTCCGCGATCTGCTGGACCACGTTCATCTGGTGGGTGATGAGCACAATGGTGATGCCGAACTCCTCGTTGACGCGCTTGAGCAGCGCGAGCACCTCGGTGGTGGTCTCGGGGTCGAGGGCGCTGGTGGCCTCATCGGCGAGCAGGATCTCCGGGTTGGTGGCGAGCGCACGGGCGATCCCGACGCGCTGCTTCTGGCCGCCGGAAAGCTGCGATGGGTACTTCTCGGCATGCTCGGACAGACCCACGAATTCAAGAAGCTCCGCCACGCGACGGTCCTGATAGTCCTTGCGCCAGTGGTCGAGCTGCAGCGGGTAAGCGATGTTCTGGGCCACGGTCTTGGTGGAGAACAGGTTGAACTGCTGGAAGATCATGCCGATCTTCTGGCGGATGGGCCGCAGCTTCGATTCGCTCAGGCCCGTGATGTCGGTGCCGAGCACGGTCACCGTGCCGCTGGTGGGCCGCTCGAGGGCGTTGATCAGACGGACCAGCGTGGATTTGCCGGCGCCCGAATAGCCGATGATGCCGAAGATGTCTCCCCGGTTGATGGTCAGGCTCACGTCGTCCACGGCACGGGCCACGCCGGCCTTGCGGCCACGCACCTTGAATTCCTTGACCACGTGATCGAACGTGATGATGGGGTCGCTCATAGTGCTCCCTGATTGTTGTACTGGATGCGAATGCCCTGTGGCATGGTGACGGGCGGGCGGAACCATCATGTCCCGTCCCGCCCGTGGGATCTGCCGCTGGTAACGGCTGACCATGGTACCCGACCGGTGGATAATCGCCAACGGACAAGCCGCAGATGTGATGGCTTATCGGACCGGTCGCGCGTTTATTGGTGGCCTTGGATCATGGCCTTACTGGGCCCTCACTGGGCCTTGGCGTCCTTTTCGATGTCGGCGAGGAAGCCCTGCAGCTCCTCGGCGCTGAACTTGTCGGCGAAGACCGCGGTGCCGCCGGACTTCTCCTGCAGCGCGTCAAGCACATCCTGCTCGTGGAAGATGTCAACGAGCTTCTTGTAGGTCTCGTTGTTCACATCTGCCTTGCGGGACACCCACACGTTGATGTACGGGCGGGCCTCCTCGGATTCGGCGTCGTCCTGATAGATGGCGTCCTTCGGGTCGAGGCCGGCGTCGGCCACGTAGTCATTGTTGATCACGCCGGCGGCGATGGTCGGGTCCTTGAGCGTGGTGGCGACCTGTTCGGCCTTGAGCGGGGTCACCTTGACCTTGCTCTTGGCCTCGTCGATGTCGGCCGGAGTGGAGAACGCGGTCCAGTCGCCCTTGAGGGTCACGAGGCCGGCGGCCTTGAGCACGCCGATGGCGCGGGCCTGGTTGGTCTCGTCGTTCGGGATGGTGACGGTGTCGCCCTGCTTGATGTCGTCGATGCTCTTGACCTTGGTGGAGTAGACGCCCAGCGGGTAGATGGCGGTGCCGCCGATGGGCTGGAGGTCCTTGTTGTTGCTCACGTTGTAGTTGGCGAGGTAGAGCAGGTGCTGGAACTCGTTGAGGTCAAGCTCGCCGGAGTCGAGGGCCGGGTTCTCGGAGGTGTAGTCCTGGAAGTCCACGATATCGACGTAGATGCCGGCCTTCTCGGCCTTCTGCTTGAAGAGGACCCACTCGGGGTCGGTGGCGCCCACCACACCGATCTTGACCGGGTTGTCCTTGCTGCCCTTGGCGGCGGACTCGCCGGCACCGGCGAAGGCGCGGTAGCCGAAGAACGCGGCCACGGCGACGATGGCCACGACCACGATGGTGATGATGATGTTGCGGGCGGTGTGGTTCACACGCACCGGCTCGTTGTTGTTGGCCGGGGATGCCGGCTGGGTTGCTGCTGTCATTGGTTCCCTCTCTATTGTCTTCTCACGGCTGCAGACCGTCGGCGCACGTCCCGGTGATGGCATTGCGTGATTCACGCGCTGAGTCATCACCGGTCGGCGGCAGGGCCTTTGCGCTCCCCTACATGGGCGCTTGCCGCATGACGGTTTCCAACCATAGCGCCTGAAACGCCGGATAATGGCGGAAAATGGCCATTTTACGTATAGGCGCTAGTTATGACAGGTATATAAGCGCTGTGAATACTTGGGTTGATAGCGGGTCATAAGAGTTCGTTCGCGTGGTTTTTCAGACCTGTTGTCCACGATGCGAACGGCATGATGGACAAAAACGAGCGGTATCGGACGGCGACGGATGACATCGGAGGATATCGGAAGCCAGCGGAGGCTCTCGGACGTCTGAGCGAGCATATCTCTGAAGGTCACCGACCATTGCATGTTGCCGGAGGCCACCGGACGTCTGGGAGAGCAAGGAGAATTGGGACCATGAGCAACATGGGCAACAGCGCTATCATCCGTCGCAATGGCACAGCCGCCGGCATCACAGACACCGGATTCGAAAGCACCGATATCAGGGGCACAGAAGTCACAGGGGATGGAATCCCGGGAACTGGAATCAATGAAACCGACATCAAAGGAACCGACATCAACGGAACCGACATCAAAGCCGTGTTCTTCGATATCGACGGCACCCTCACCAGTTTCACCACGCATGTCGTCCCCGATTCGACAGTGGAAGCGATCCACCGTCTTCAGGCACTTGGCATCAAGGTGCTCATCTGCACCGGCCGCGCCCCGTCGCAGATGGGTGTGGTCCTGGATACCATGCCGGTGCGGTTCGACGGCATCGTGGCGTTCAACGGCCAGTACTGCTTCGACGACTCGGGGTATTTCGAGGCCCAGCCATTGGACTCCGCCGACATCCGGGTGATTCTTGATTGGCTGGACCGCAACCCGGACGTGGTGTGCAATTTCGGTGAGAAGGACTACGTGTATTTCAACCACGCCAACGACAAACTACGCGCCACATGGGCGAAGCTGGGCAAGACCGCGCCCACCACGCACTTCGACGATCCCCGCCTGCGCACGGCGACGCATGAGACCTTCCAGATCAGCCCGTTCATCGACCCCGATCAGGAGGCGGAGCTGGTGGCGCTGTGCCGCAATGTGCGCGGCGTGCGCTGGCACCCGGACTTCACCGACCTCATTCCGGCCGACGGCGGCAAGCCACGTGGCATCCAACGATTCATGGCGCATTACGGCATCGCGCGCGAACAGACGATGGCGTTCGGCGACGGCGGCAACGACACCGCCATGCTCGCCTACGCGGGCATCGGCGTGGCGATGGGCAACGCCACCGAAGAGCCCAAAGCCGCCGCCGACTACGTCACCGACGACGTGGACCATGACGGTGTGCTTCACGCCCTTCAACACTTCGGCGTGCTGGAATAACGTTCGGCATTGACGTCGGCCCGGCAACCCCTCGACATTGACATCAGCCCGGCAACCCCTCGACATTGACATCAGCCCGGCAACCCCTCGACGGTACATTGTCGCGAAACTCAACCACACTTCGCGACAATGTACCGCTAACACGACCTCAGCAAGACATTGTCGCGAAACAACACCAAATCTCACGACAATGTAACGCTGAAAGCCAATCCGAGTCGCCCGGCGATGTAATTCGGCGAGATACCCCACTCGATAAAGCAAGCGCCGGTTCCGAGATGATACGGCCGGGCCTAAGAACGGGCGAATCCTGAGTAAAAACAACAAGGCCGGTGCGTTGTGCACCGGCCTTACTCTGTGGAGCTAAGGGGATTCGAACCCCTGACCCTCTCCATGCCATGGAGATGCGCTACCAGCTGCGCTATAGCCCCAAACCTTGGGCGACCCACGGAAACCTCCGCGAATCTCGAAACCACCAACGCTGACCGTCAGCGGCTTCTTCGTGGAGCTAAGGGGATTCGAACCCCTGACCCTCTCCATGCCATGGAGATGCGCTACCAGCTGCGCTATAGCCCCAAACCTTGGGCGACCCACGGAAACCTCCGCGAATCTCGAAACCACCAACGCTGACCGTCAGCGGCTTCTTCGTGGAGCTAAGGGGATTCGAACCCCTGACCCTCTCCATGCCATGGAGATGCGCTACCAGCTGCGCTATAGCCCCGTTTTTCAATTGTGTGTCCCGTTTTGGACCTTGTATACATTACGACGAGTTTGCAGATAAGGCAACACTCGGTGTGTCGCGAAATCACATATGTGTAATTTTCCCCGTCATTGCAACGTTTTCCGGCATCTCAAGCCCCTCGAAGGCCATGGGCTGCAACCATGAGTTCCCGAGGATTCCTCTGGCTCGCCCTGTGTTCGGAATCATGCCGCTCCAAGGTGATGAGAGTCGTGCGCAGATACGCGCCGAAAACAATCATCCCGAAGATGCGGCTTGGCACACACGGCTTGGCACGATCAGCTTTGCCACAATCGGCCCAAACGAACCATTTCAGCAAATGGGGGCAAATCTTGTTGCCACCATTCGACGGAAAACCGGTTCACATGCAGATCGTGTCAAAACCAGCAACCTCAAAAACATTGAAATTAAGCCATTCTCACGGTATTCGCAAGCAATCGGCTTTCGACGGGAGTTGTCCCGATTCCTAAAAACAGCCGGAAATAGTAAATGGGGGCACGAAATATTGCCCCCATTTACGGAAATAACCCTCATACGGCGAATCGTGCCACTTGATGCGCGGACAGGCACGGCCCGTCAGCGTTCCCGCTCCCATTCATCCGTGTCCGCGATGGCGGGCCCATGGTTGTAATCCATAAGCCGCCAGCGCACGGACTCGCCAAACTCGCCAGCCCCGTCCGGCCCACCGTGCACATCCATCGGCACCAGACGCGCCCAATGGGCGTTGCGCATGGAGACCACCGACGCGAAGGTGTCGTCCACACGACTCAGTCCGAGCAGCGTCTGCAAGGTCTGCGCAATCCATGCACCATGGGAGAACACGAACAGGTCAGTGTCAAGTCCAGCGCGCGTGGACCAATCCCGGAGCGCCTCCACGCCGCGCGCCCCCACATGCTCCTTGGGTTCGGCGTCGTATTTCAGCTCGCCGCCGCGGTGTTCCATCCACGAGCGGAAGTCCTCGGGATACCGCTCGGCCAGTTCGGCCACGGCATGGCCGTCCCAGCGGCCGAAGCTGCGTTCGCGCACACGCGGATCGTCGTGCACCTCCTCGCCGCCCAGCACGTCGGCGAAGGCCTGTGCGGTGGCGTGCGCACGGGAGAGATCCGAACACACGATGATGCGATGGTCGGTCTCGGGACGACGGTCCACGTACAGGTCCTTGAGCGCGGCGGCGGTCTGACGCACCTGCCACTGCCCGACGGCGTCCAAGGGGATGTCAACCTGCCCCTGAAGCTTATGCTGCGCATTGTAGGACGTACGACCGTGACGGACCAGGAAAATGGACCGGACGTGCTGGATTGCCATGGACACTCCTCACTCGTGCGCGCATCCGGAATGATGGGGATACCGTCTGCGTGCTGTCTGCCGTTGTGTGTTCTTGCCGAGGGCGACACGGCGGATAGTCCGCCATAATGCCCGTCTGCCGGCATCTACCATAATGACCGGCCGCCGGGCGCGGGCCCAACGACCGGTCATATGCCGATATGCCTATGCCGTCTCGATGTCAGGTTCGCCGTCGGCGACCACGGAACCGGCTTCCCTCTCGACTCCCTCGAGGGCCCCGCCGGCCGTCTCGGGATGTTCAAGATTCAGGTCGATGGTCTCGCAATCCCTCCACAGGCGTTCGAGCCCATAGAATTCACGCGATTCCTCGTGCATCACATGAATCACGAAGTCGCCGTAGTCCAACAGCACCCACTGGCCTTCGGTAAGGCCTTCGCGGGACCGGGCCTGACGGCCGTCGCACTTGAGGTAGAGATCCTTTTCGATCTCCTCGGCCACGGCCAGCACCTGACGTTCGTTCGAGGCGCCGGCGATCATCATGATATCGGTGATGCCGAGCAGGTCGGCCACGTCGAAGGCCACGATATCGGTGGCTTTAAGTCGGTCGGCGGCCTGTGCGGCCACGCGCACGGCGTCGATGGAGTCCTGGAGTGCGGGCATGGCTCAGCGCTCCCAGGCGGGCTTCCAGCCCTCCACGTTGTGCTGCGTGTTCTCGGAGTAGACCATCGTGTCGCTCGGCACCGCGTGGCGCACCACGGAGCCGGCACCGGTGGTGACGTTGTCACCCACCTCGACCGGGGCCACGAACAGGTTGCCGGCCCCCACATGGCAGCCGGAGCCGATACGGGTGCGGCTCTTGTGCACACCATCGTAGTTGGCAGTGATGGTGCCGCCGCCGATGTTGGTGTGGTCGCCGAGCTGGGCATCGCCCACATAGCTCAGATGCGGAACCTTGGTGCCGTTGCCGATGTGCGCCTTCTTCATCTCCACGAACGCGCCGGCCTTGGCGTCCTCACCAAACTCGTTGCCGGGGCGCAGATAGGTCCACGGGCCGATGTTCGTACGGGCGCCGATATGCGATTCCTGGACGCGGGAGCGTTCGACGGTGGCGCCGTCGTCGACGACAGCGTCGATGAGCGTGGTGTACGGGCCGATCATCGCGTCCTCGCCGATCACCGTGTGTCCCTGCAGGAAGGAGCCGGGCAGGATGGTGGCGTCACGGCCGATCGTCACGTCATCCTCGATCCATGTGGTCTCGGGGTCGAGGATGGTCACGCCCTCACGCATCCAGTGCTCGCAGACGCGGCGGTTGTACGTCCTGGCCAGCGCGGCGAGCTGCACACGGTCATTGACGCCCTCCACGGTGAGCGGATCGGGCGCGGTGAACGCGCCGACCTTGCCGGCGGAGCGCGCGGTCTCGAGGGCGTCGGTCAGATAGAACTCGCCCTGGGCGTTGTTGGACTTGAGATCCGCGATGGCGCGGGCCAGCAGCTTGGCGTCGAACACGTAGACCGACGTGTTCACCTCCTGCACGGCGAGTTCGCTGCGGTTGGCGTCCTTCTGTTCCACGATGCGCAGCACATTGCCTTGCGGATCGCGGATGATGCGGCCGTATCCGGTCGGGTCGTCGAGGATGGTGGTGAGCACGGTGGCGCCGTTACCCGAGACGGTGTGGAACTCGACCAGCTGACGCAGGGTCGCGCTGTCGAGCAACGGCATATCGGACGCAGCGATGAGCACGGGCCCGTTGATGCCGCCGTTTTCGGCAAGCTGGGACATCGCGCACTGGACGGCACGTCCGGTGCCGGGGATGTCGTCCTGATTGACGATGGTGACGTGCTCGTTGTAGGAACGGGCGGCCTCGGCCACGCGTTCGGCCTGGAAGTGCACCACCACGGCCAATGTGGCGGGCTCCAGTGCGGCCACCGAGTTCATGACCCTGTTCAGGAAGGTCTTGCCCGCGAACGTGTGCAGTACCTTCGGCTTATTGGAACGCATGCGTGTACCCTCGCCGGCGGCGAGGACGATGGCTGCGGAAAGTGTCATACCGACGTGTTTCCCTTCGTTTGGATTGTCCGTGCTTCGCAATCACTGCAAAACAATAGACGGCCGCCCGGATGTCGGACGGCCGTCGCCAGCTCCCCCACCTGGACTCGAACCAAGACAAAGGGTTCCAAAGACCCGTGTGCTGCCATTACACCATGGGGGAATCGTGGGCGTTCGCCCACAAGTGTTCATTTATACCATACGTTTCGGAATTTGGCATCATACGCCACTCCGAGACGTGTGCCGGAACGGTTCGGCACGCGCGGTCATCCAACGATCATCCAACCGTCTTCCGCATCCAATCGTCTTCCGGCTGGGCCCGATAGGACGAATCCTCTCCTTGAGGCCAAGCCGGAAGACCGGAACGACTCGTGCGCGCCCGGACCGGTCAGGCGAACAGGAAGCCCTGTCCGTGATGCTCTGGGTACGTGTCGAACAGCTCGGCCACGGAACCGTCCTCGAACACCGCACGGATGGCGCCGGCGAGCAGCGGGGCGATGGACAGCACGGTCAGGCCGTCCCAACGCTTCTCCTCCGGAATCGGCACCGTGTCGGTGAGCACCACTTCGCGGGCGCCGCAGTTCTTGAGGCGGTCGATGGCGGGACCGGACAGCACGCCGTGCGTGGCCACGACGGTGACCGACTTGGCACCGGCATCCTGCAGCACGCGGCATGCACCGACGATGGTGCCGGCCGTGTCGATGAGGTCGTCCACGAGCACGCAGTCCTTGCCGACCACGTCTCCGACCACGCGGTTGGCGACAGCCTGGTTCGGACGGGTGATGTCACGGGTCTTGTGGACGAAGGCGAGCGGGCCGCCGCCGAGGCGCTGGGCCCACTGCTCGGCCACGCGGATGCGGCCGGCGTCCGGAGAGACGACGGCGACGTTGTCCAGATGGTCCTTGAACCGGTCACGGATGTAGTCCACAAGCACCGGCATGGCGATGAGATGATCAACCGGGCCATCGAAGAAGCCCTGGGACTGCGCGGCGTGCAGATCCACGGACATGATGCGGTCGGCGCCGGCGGTCTTGAGCAGGTCGAAGATCAGGCGGCAGGAGATGGGCTCGCGGCCGCGGTGCTTCTTATCCTGGCGAGAGTAGCCGAGCAGCGGGCAGACGGCCGTGATGGAGCGGGCGGATGCGCGCTTCAGGGCGTCGATCATGATGAGCTGCTCCATGATCGCCTTGTTGATGGGCTTGTAGTGGCTTTGAAGTACGAACACATCGGCGCCGCGCACCGATTCGGTGTAACGCACGTACATCTCGCCGTTGGCGAAATCGTATGCCGTGGTCTCCAGCAGATCGATTCCCAATTGTTCGGCGACATCTTCGGCTAGTTTCGGATGAATCCTTCCCGTGACGAGAATGAGATTCTTATCGGGCTTTCCCTCGAGGATTGCGCTCACCATTACTCCCAACGTGTGGTCTCGTTAGTGCAATTCATCAGTCTAGACGTGCTTGGCGACCATGAGGACACGTTTGCGTTGCTTGTCGTTCACGCTCCCTTTAAACTGACCGCCGCGCACGTCATCGGGCGGGGCCGATCCATCGCGCGATGGCCTTCTTGATGGTCTGTGCGTAGAGGTCGCTGTCCATGCTCGGATGGATGCCGTCGGCGCCGAACACCTGCGGATTGGCGTTGGCCGCGGCATCCCAGTCCACCAGCACCACATTGTCGGGATGGGCGGCGGCGTAATCCGCCAGCACCTGGTTGGTGGGCGGAATCCAAGTACGGTCACCGTGCGCGTTGACCAGCACCAGCACACGATCCGAACCGATCTCGTTGTACACCTGGTCGAGCTCGTCCGGCGTGATTGCCGAGTTCGTGCCGAGCCCCACCACTATCCACTGACGCAGGCTGCCGGCGGCAAGATCCTCCTGAATCATGCCGGGCGCCACCAGTATGGAGCGGGAGACGGCCGCATCGGTCTGGATGCCCGGGAACACGCTGGACAGGCCCTGCGAGGAGGCGAGCATGACCGAATCGCCGATGGCGGTGATCTGGTCGCCAGTGGGCATCGCGAACTTCGGCCGGGGCGGCTTCGGCACCTGATGACGCAGCAGTACGTGTTCCTTGCGCTGCGTCTGTTCGAGCTGTTCGGCCTGCCGCTCAAGCTCGAGCTGCATGGCCGTCTTGGCCGGCGCACCCATGACACCCTGCGTGGCGCCGAACAGCGAGGCAACCAGTATGGCGTCCACCACGACCGCGCGGACGATGTGGCCGGCGCCGGGATGGCGGATTGGCAGGATCACGAACAGGGCCGACCGGCGCGCCGCAGGTTTTTCGACCATCATCCAGGAGATGACGGCGGCGATGACCGTCAGTACTGCGGTCATGCCGAGCGGCCACGGGCCGGGCACCGGGAACAGCTTCGGGGCGAGGGCGCGCGACAGCAGCCACAGCGGCCAATGCCACAGATAGATGCCGTAGGAGTAGGCGCCCAGCGCCTTGAGCGGGCGAAACACCATGAGATCCTGCATCCAGGAATCCGACGAAATGGTACCGGCGATGAGCAGCACGGCCAGCACGCTGGAGATGATGATGCCGCCTCGGAACGCGAAGTCGTCCTGCTTGCCGCACACCGCCATGACGATCAGAGCGATGAGGCTCAGGAACGCCAGCACGGGTGCCACGGCCCGCCAGATGCTCGCGGAGAGCGGTTCGGGTACGTGCATGGTGTCGGGTCGTTGGGTCGCGTCGGACAGATTGCCCGGCAGCGGCACAGGCCCCGGTGCCGAGGCCATGCCGGATGCCGAAGTGATTCCGGGCTGCGGATTGTTAAGACCGAAACGATCGGACGAATCGGCGGAGAATCGAGATGCCGCCGATGCCGCTGGCGTAGCCGACACGTCCGGAGCGGAGTCCGGAGCGGAGTTCGGAGCGGATGGTGCAGACAGCGCAGACGGCACGATGGAACTCACCGACCGAGCCACGGGCTTGGGCCGGGGATGGTTCAACTCGTGAGCGGTCACCCACCAAGCCAGTGCGAGTCCTAGCATCAGTCCAACGGCATGGGTGTCGGTGCCGAAGTAAACGCGGGTCGGGTCGCCGCCGGGCCGGTAGAGGGTCCACATGGCGTAGCCGCTGCCGGCCGCGAGCGCGAGCGGAATCACCGCGGACAAATGCGTGCGGCGGATCTTCCACATCAGCCATGCGAGCAGAGGCACGACCACATAGAACTGCATCAGCACGCCGATGAACCACAGATGCCGGAAGACCTGCGGGTTCATCTGGTCGAAATAGCTTTGCCCGCCGGCGATGGCGTACCAGTTGTAGCAACCGAGCAGCACCGTGATGATCTGGTCGCGGATGTTCACCAGAAGGTCTCGGTCCAACAACCAACCCGCAGACACGATGACGGGAATCAGCAGGAACAGCGCCGGGTACAGACGCACCGCGCGGTGCGGGATGTACCGGGCAAGGTTCACCGAACCGGTGCGCGCCAACGAGCGAAACAAGCTCACGCCGATGAGGAAGCCGGATACGGTGAAAAACACGTCAACACCATAGAAGCCGCCCGGCAACACCTGCTGCATGCAGTGGTAGAGCACGATGGCGATGAGGGCCAGCCCCTTGATGCCGTCCAGTCCTATGTAATGCCCATCAAAACGCCTACGCACTGCTGTTGTCACTGTCACTTCTCTTGTCTTCGTACCGCTTCTTTCTCGCTAGGTATTACAGCAACAGATGGCGACAGTGCGCCGATTGGACCAGGGGTGTCCGAGCATAGCGCCGGCATCGCCGACGATAAGTGGCTGCGTATGGGACAAACTTAGGTACATCCATCGTGTCCTTAGGCAGATTCCAAAGAACAGGACGACACAACAACGACACAACAAGGCAGGCATACCGCGCAAGGCACCGATGAATATGTGCCTAAGAAACGTCGAATGTACCTAAGCAATGAAAACGCATGGCCCTTACACGCCACAATCGGAAAAGCCTGATATCGGAGCGGATGGCGGCCACCGGCGCATGAACGTCACCATACCGTCAGGAGTCGGCCCTTTTCCGCTCCCGTCGGCGATTGGGAGCCGCCCCGCCGCCAACGCGAACAGAACCCCAGCTGCTCCCGCTTCCTTCGGCGAGCGGAGGCCGCACTCACTTGTGGTACAGGCTCACACGCTCGTACTTGGGCTCGCAGCACACATTGATGCCCAGCTTGCGGTACAGCTCCTCATCCGCCGAGGAGATGATAACCGAAAAGAAGGCGTCGGCGCCGCGCAGCTGTTCGAGCCCGTCAATCACGCGGGCGGCCAGCGGACTGGTGGCGCTGGTGATGGACAGCGCGATCAGCGTCTCGTCGGAATGCAGACGGCGGTTCATGCTGTTGAGGTGCTCGGTCTTGAGGCGGCAGATGGGCTCGACGGCGGCGTCATCGATCACCGGCAGGTCCGCGTCCACGCCGGTGACTTTTTTGAGCGCGTTCATGAGCAGGGCGCTGGCCGCGCCGAGCAGCACGCCGGTTTTGCCGGTGACGAGGCGGCCATCGGGCAGGACCATCGCGCCTACCGGGGCTCCGGTCATTTCCTCCTTGGCGAGCGCCGCCGCGCGTGCGGGAGACAGGTTCTCGTCCACGCCGGCCTTCTTCATGATGGAGCGCAGGCGTTCGACCTGCTCCTCGCCTGTGCCGGTGCGCTTGAGATTCACGCATGCGGTGAAGTAACGGCGTACGATCTCCAGTCTCGCGGCCTCGCGGCAGACCCCGTCGTCCGAGATCGCGTAGCCGGCCATGTTGACGCCCATATCGGTGGGGCTCTGGTAGGGGCTCTCCCCCATGATCCGCTCCATCATGGCCTTGAGGACCGGGAACGCCTCGACGTCGCGGTTGTAGTTGACGGTGGTCTCGCCGTGGGCCTCGAGGTGGAAGGGATCGATGATGTTCGCGTCGTCCAGATCGGCGGTGGCGGCCTCGTAGGCGATGTTGACCGGATGGTTCAGCGGCAGGTTCCAAATCGGGAACGTCTCGTATTTCGCGTAGCCGGCGTTGATGCCGCGGCGATTCTCATGGTAGAGCTGCGAAAGGCAGGTGGCGAGTTTGCCCGAGCCTGGGCCAGGGGCCGTCACCACGACCAGTGGCCTGCTGGTCGCGATGTAGTCGTTCCTGCCGTAGCCGTCCTCGGAGACGATGCGCTCGATGTCATGGGGATAGCCGGGAATCGGGTAATGCAGATAGCAGTTGACGCCCAGCTGCTCGAGGCGGTGGCGGTAGGCGTCGGCGGCGGGCTGTCCGGCGTACTGGGTGAGCACCACCGAGTTCGCGAGGAATCCGCGCGAACGGAAGATGTCGATGAGACGCAGCACATCCTCGTCATAGGGGATGCCCAGGTCGCCGCGGGTCTTGCCCTGCTCGATGTGGTTGGCGTTGATGGCGATGACGATTTCGACGTCCGCGGCCATGCTTTCGAGCATGCGGAACTTCGTGTCCGGCTGGAAACCGGGCAGCACGCGCGAGGCGTGGTAGTCGTCGAACAGCTTGCCGCCGAACTCCAGATACAGCTTGCCGCCGAATTGCGCGATGCGCCTGCGGATGTTGGCAGCTTGCAGCTCGATGTACTTCTCGTTGTCGAATCCCTGTCGCATATGGGTCGGCATCCCTTTCGAAACTTCCAAACGTCGGCGTAAACGGAAAAATTATACCGGAAGGCCTTCGGCCACACACCCAGACCGCTTTAACGTTCACTTTTACGACGAACCTCGAGACCGCATGCTCGAACGTCTCGAACACTGCGCTCGAATATCGCGCACTCAAACACGTGCGCTCAAACACCTCGAACCACGCCTCCATTCTCCAGCGCGGTAATTTCCACAACGCCCGGCGCTCCCCCATTCGGCCGAAACACCTGGCATCCCCCATTTGGCGGAGCGCCCGGCATTCCCCAGTCGGCTGAAACGCCCGGCGCTCTCCCATAAAACGCATGCATTGGGCAACAGCGCAGGACGGGCGCAGAGCATTCATCGTCTTGGCACTCCCATCCAGCCCTGTTTCACCTGCGCCACGCGACGATGCATCGATTCCGCGTATGCGTCGCAGGCAAAACAAGGCCAGATATCGTGCAAAGGAAAGCAGCATAGCGGACTGCGACGAATGTTGCAGGTGCAATGGGCCTACATACGACACCATCCGCAGGCAAAAAGACGTCATGAACCGTGCGTGCAGGTGTTTTGCGTACAGTTACAACCCCAATCATTCTCTACAGCGACACATAATGCCTGCGGCGCCCACCCCGCATACACAAAACACCTGCACGGCGGTCGTCGCTCTTGCCCAGCCCATTCGGGCTCACTCGGAACTGATTCGGATTCACTCAGTATCGAAGAAATCGTTGTCGATGGCCTTGATCTCATACACTGTTTTCACTCCCACGCCTACGTTGTATTCAATCATCAGCTTTGCGAGAGTCAACCCATCGATGAGCACGACGCTGATATCGCTGGACCGCATTCTCTCATCGCCGTACCGTCGCGCCTCCTCCGAGAACCGTGATGTCGTGATGAACACGCCTTTGTTGGCGCCATTGCCAACAAGAGCGCCAACGAACCCCTGAATGTCAGGTCGTCCTACGACATGCTCGGTATTCCAGCGTTTGGCTTGAATATACACGGAATCCAAGCCAAGCCTGTCGAGACGAACCACGCCATCTATCCCACCATCCCCGCTTTTCTTGGTGACTTCGCCGGAGGTCTTGGACAGGTCTCCGTATCCAAGGCTCAGCACCAATCGCGTCACCAGACGTTCGAAGAAATAGGGGTCGTTATCCATGATGCGGTCGAGCAGCTCCGAGGCAAGCGCCTCATTGAGTTGTTCCGATGCGGTTTCCATCAGGTCCTCGGGAGTGGCCTCATCGGACTGCTCGGAAATATCGGTCTGCAATACAGTAGACCTTTCCTTCGCGTCAACCGTCTTGCTTTGGTATCCCTGTCTCCAAGCCAGGAAGGCGGGCACGGTCTCGAGGTCCGCCAAGGTGATGGCGTCTTCATGCTGCTGCAGGAATTCGCGCCCGGCATCGGTGATACGGTACGTTCCGCGTTTGCTCCCCTTTTCCACAAGCTGTGCCTTATGCAAATCGGTCAGTCCCCATCCGACGCGGTTGGGCGATGCGAGGCTGCCCGCTTTTCAGCATTTCGTTTTGCTCATCCACCGTCATTGCAAACGCGGCAATCACCGCCGCACGAATGCTTCTGGCGTCCTTCATCCGCCCATCGGCGAGCTCTCGCAAAATCGGACGTAACGTCTGGTCCCATGTCGGCATCGTCATGGTCGCCTCTTCTCCGTTCGGCTATCAGATTCGAGCAATAGCATACCGACAACACGCGTTTTCATTCGCTGATTTATCACGAATCACATGGAATCGTGCGATTAACGGTTACGCAGTATGGTTTCGGCCTTCATCCACGCGCAGCAGCGATGCGGGAGCGTCATTGCCAGGCCAAATCATGGCTGGATGGCGACGCTGCCGTCCTCCAGCGTCGTCCGGCGGCCAGCATGTGGCCTGATGCCGACGCCAATTTGCGCCTAGCGTCGCCGCGAGGCCAGTCCGTGGCCGGAAAAGATCACTGAGTGACGCTGTTACGTCGTTTGTCGGCCATCCTCTGGCTCGGCGGCGACGCTAGCATTAATGACCGTTGCCGATTGACCAAGTTTTGGCCCGACAGCGACGCTAGTGGTCCGTCTCGCAATTGTTTGAGTGGTATCGGTCCTCCCTGACGGGCCGTTGCTGTGAAGCAAACAGCGGAGCCGTTTGCAGGCAACGTGCGAGCCGGAAGGTGAGCCAGCATGCTGCGCACGCAGTGCGTCCTTAATTGCAGGACGGGCCGTCAGCGAAGCTGACTAAGGGAGAGAAAAGCTGAAGCCCCCAACTGTTTAAGATTTATGAGAGATGGACCACTAGAACAACCATAATGGCGACAGCGCCATGGAACCCAATCGAATACGGCCAACAAGTATCGAAATACGACACCCGATACGTTCTGAATAGAACCCCACCGCAACAACAATGGCTCTGTTCAACCAACTTGACATACGAAGTGAATCGACAGGCTGATTTCCCCCGAGAAATCAACCCACTCAAAACTCACGCTGATTAATGCATGTCAATTCTGGTTGAACAGAGCCAACAATATTCACTGTTATCAACAAGGTTGATGTGTGTGTCCCCTAGGCGCACCGAGGCGCACCAACACAAAACCATCCAGGAATTCATCGAACAGTGTGTGTCCCCTAGGCGCACCGAGGCGCAACGCCGAGAACACCGTTCCGCAATACGGAATAAGGAACAAGAAATAATGTGCGACGCGTGCGGTAGCAAGGCGCACCGAGGAAAGCGCTGAACCGTATAGGGGACAATCCAGCGGACTGTCCCCAGACGAAGGAAGCAGCTATGCTGCGACGGTTGCGCGCAGCGCAACAGGTACCGCGACCGAGGAGCAACAACGAGGACGCTCCATCATTCGATTATTGATGACATTCAGCGATGCGTGCGGCAGCAAGGCGCACCGAAGGAAGCTGTACAAAAGTACCGCGACCGAGAAGCAACACAGCTAACGCTCCATCGCTGAATGTCACTCCCATTCGATGGTTGCCGGGGGCTTGCTAGTGCAATCCAGCACCACGCGGTTGATCTGGCGGCATTCGTTGGTGATGCGCGTGGAGATGGTGGCAAGCACGTCGTAGGGGACGCGGGACCAGTCGGCGGTCATGGCGTCCTCGGAGCTTACCGGGCGCAGCACGATCGGGGAACCATAGGTGCGCTCGTCACCCTGGACGCCGACCGAGTGGACGTCGGCGAGGAGCACGACCGGGCACTGCCAGATATCGCGGTCGAGACCGGCCTTGGACAGTTCCTCACGGGCGATGGCGTCGGCCTCGCGCAGGAGGTCGAGGCGTTCGCGCGTGATCTCGCCGATGATACGGATGCCGAGGCCCGGGCCAGGGAACGGCTGACGCCAGACGATCTCGTCGGGCAGACCGAGCTCGGTGCCGATAGCGCGCACCTCGTCCTTGAAGAGGGTGCGCAACGGCTCGATGAGCTGGAACTTGATGTCCTTGGGCAGGCCGCCGACGTTGTGGTGGCTCTTGATGTTCGCCGCGCCGTCACCGCCGCCGGACTCCACGACGTCCGGGTAGAGCGTGCCCTGCACGAGGAACTTGACTTCCTTGCCGCGGGCGCCGGCCTCCTCGAGCACCTGCTGCTGGGCCTTCTCGAAGGTGCGGATGAACTTCTCGCCGATGATCTTGCGCTTGCGCTCCGGCTCGGAGACGCCCTTCAGGGCGGTGAGGAAGTCGTCGGCCGCATCCACGGTGATCAGACGGATGCCGGTGGCCTCGACGAAGTCGTGCTTGACCTGCTCGACCTCGCCCTTCCTGAGCAGACCATGGTCCACGAACACGCAGGTGAGCTGGTCGCCGATGGCCTTGTGCACGAGGGCGGCCGCCACGGCGGAGTCCACGCCGCCGGACAGGCCGCAGATCACTTCGGCGTCGCCGACCTGCTCGCGAATCTTCTTGACCTGCTCGTCGATGATGTTGGAGGCGTTCCAATCATTGGGCAGCGCGGCGCAACGGTGCAGGAAGTTCTCGATGAGCTGCTGACCGAGCGGCGAGTGCTTGACCTCGGGGTGCCACTGCACGCCGTACAGCTTGCGGGATTCGTCCGCCATGGCGGCCACGGGGGCGCCTTCGGTGTGGGCGAGCACCTCGAAGCCGGCCGGGGCCTGCTCGACGGCCACGCCATGGCTCATCCATGTGGTCTGCTCGGCCGGGGAACCGGCGAGGATACCCTCGGCATCGTCCACGATGGCCTCGGTCTTGCCGTACTCACCCAAGGCGGCCTTATCCACCTTGCCGCCGAGCTCGTAGGCCATGACCTGGAAGCCATAGCAGATGCCAAGCACGGGAACGCCGGACTCGAACACCTTGGTATCTATGGTCGGCGCGCCGGGCTCGAACACGGAGGCCGGGCCGCCGGAAAGGATGATCGCCTTGGGATCCTTGGCCAGGATCTCGTCGACCGGCATGGAATGCGGGACCAGTTCGGAATAGACTCCGGCCTCACGCACACGGCGGGCGATGAGCTGGGCATACTGGGCGCCGAAATCGACGACAAGCACAGGACCGTTTGCCATTGATATTCCCCTAACGTTCATTGGGATTTTACGTGGGTTGCAACACACCGATTATCACCGGTCAAGCAGACAAGCCCGACACGCATAAAACTATGTGCGAAATACGAACAAACTACATGCCTGCAAGAAACAACACGCCGGTGTTAACTTCGTTAAATCGAACGTCGCAATACGACATCAATCCTTGATTTTTCGCTGTTTTACGCCATTCCTGCTCTCATGGCTGCAAAATACGATTAGGACAATCGAGCCAATGAATCACACAAAATGCGCTATTTTCATAACATTTCCGAACACACCCGCAAGAAATCGTTCAAAAGTCGTGTTGTCCTCGTACCATGACGAGTGATTGGGAACGGAAACCCTTGTGCCGTAAGGAACCAGGGCCCGCGACCGAACAGAAATAATCAATCGCACGGATACGTGCAGGAGTACAGGAGTACACATGACGAGTCCTGTTATTGGCACCCCTTGGAAGAAGCTCAACGCTCCGGTTTCCGAGGAATCCCTCGAAGGCGTTGACAAGTACTGGCGCGCCGCCAACTACCTTTCCATCGGCCAGATTTATCTGCGCAGCAACCCGCTGATGAAGGAGCCCTTCACCCGTGAGGACGTCAAGCACCGTCTGGTTGGCCACTGGGGCACCACCCCGGGCCTGAACTTCCTCATCGGCCACATCAACCGCTTCATCGCCGACCACGGCCAGAACACCGTGATCATCATGGGCCCGGGCCACGGTGGCCCGGCCGGTACCTCCCAGTCCTACCTGGACGGCACCTACACCGAGACCTTCCCGAAGATCACCAAGGATGAGGCTGGTCTGCAGAAGTTCTTCCGTCAGTTCTCCTACCCGGGCGGCATCCCGTCCCACTTCGCTCCGGAGACCCCGGGCTCCATCCACGAGGGTGGCGAGCTGGGTTACGCCCTGTCCCACGCCTACGGCGCCATCATGGACAACCCGAGCCTGTTCGTGCCGGCCATCGTTGGTGATGGCGAGGCCGAGACCGGCCCGCTGGCCACCGGTTGGCAGTCCAACAAGCTCGTGAACCCGCGCACCGACGGTATCGTGCTGCCGATCCTGCACCTCAACGGCTACAAGATCGCCAACCCGACCATCCTGTCCCGCATCTCCGACGAGGAGCTCCACGAGTTCTTCCACGGCATGGGCTACGAGCCGTACGAGTTCGTCGCCGGCTTCGACGATGAGGACCACATGTCCATCCACCGTCGCTTCGCCGAGCTGTGGGAGACCATCTGGGACGAGATCTGCGACATCAAGGCGACCGCCCAGACCGACAACGTGCACCGTCCGTTCTACCCGATGCTGATCTTCCGCACCCCGAAGGGCTGGACCTGCCCGAAGTACATCGACGGCAAGAAGACCGAGGGCTCCTGGCGTTCCCACCAGGTGCCGCTGGCTTCCGCCCGCGACACCGAGGCCCACTTCGAGGTCCTCAAGAACTGGCTCGAGTCCTACAAGCCGGAGGAGCTGTTCGACGAGAACGGCGCCGTCAAGGACGATGTCCTGGCCTTCATGCCGAAGGGCGAGCTGCGTATCGGTGCCAACCCGAACGCCAACGGTGGTGTGATCCGCGACGACCTGAAGCTCCCGAACATCGAGGACTACGCCGTCAAGGAAGTCGAGAAGTACGGCCACGGCTGGGGCCAGCTCGAGGCCACCCGTCGTCTCGGCGTCTACACCCGCGACATCATCAAGAACAACCCGCACGACTTCCGCATCTTCGGACCGGATGAGACCGCTTCCAACCGTCTGCAGGCTTCCTACGAGGTCACCAACAAGCAGTGGGACGCCGGCTACATCTCCGACGAGGTCGACGAGCACATGCACGTCTCCGGCCAGGTCGTCGAGCAGCTGTCCGAGCACCAGATGGAAGGCTTCCTCGAGGGCTACCTGCTGACCGGTCGTCACGGCATCTGGAGCTCCTACGAGTCCTTCGTGCACGTGATCGACTCCATGCTCAACCAGCACGCCAAGTGGCTTGAGGCTACCGTCCGCGAGATTCCGTGGCGCAAGCCGATCGCCTCCATGAACCTGCTGGTCTCCTCCCACGTCTGGCGTCAGGACCACAACGGCTTCTCGCACCAGGACCCGGGTGTCACCTCCCTGCTGCTGAACAAGTGCTTCCACAACGACCACGTCATCGGCATCTACTTCGCCACCGATGCGAACATGCTGCTGGCCATCGCCGAGAAGTGCTACAAGTCCACCAACAAGATCAACGCCATCATCGCCGGCAAGCAGCCGGCCGCCACCTGGCTGTCCCTCGACGAGGCTCGTGCCGAGCTCGAGAAGGGTGCCGCCGCTTGGGATTGGGCCTCCACCGCGAAGTCCAACGATGAGGCTGAGATCGTGCTTGCCGCCGCCGGCGATGTCCCGACCCAGGAGATCATGGCCGCTTCCGACAAGCTGAAGGAACTCGGCATCAAGTTCAAGGTCGTCAACGTGGTTGACCTGCTCGCTCTGCAGTCCGCCAAGGAGAACGACGAGGCCCTGTCCGACGAGGAGTTCGCCGACATCTTCACCGCCGACAAGCCGGTGCTGTTCGCGTACCACTCCTACGCTCACGACGTGCGCGGCCTGATCTACGATCGCCCGAACCACGACAACTTCAACGTCCACGGCTACGAGGAGGAGGGCTCCACCACCACCCCGTACGACATGGTGCGTGTGAACGAGATCGATCGTTACGAGCTGACCGCTGAGGCCCTGCGCATGATCGACGCCGACAAGTACGCCGCCAAGATCGACGAGCTCGAGAAGTTCCGTGACGAGGCCTTCCAGTTCGCCGTGGACCACGGCTACGATCACCCGGACTACACCGACTGGGTGTACTCCGGCCTGAACACCTCCGAGAAGGGCGCCGTCACCGCCACCGCCGCCACCGCTGGCGACAACGAGTGATGACCGCTTCACGGTAGTTCACTGTGAGATAGCCTAACGGCATAGGAAAGGGCCCGGGATTCGTCCCGGGCCCTTTTCGTCGTTTTCGTTGTATTGATGGACTGCCATATGCAGACCTGTCCCTTCAATCCGTCGTTGTGCGCCTCGCCGTGGCCCCCGCCGGCCCTGTCATTGTGGCCCTGCTATGCCATCGTTGCGGCCTTGCCTCGCCACTGTATCCAGCAGACCGAATCGTCGATTAAATCGGTGATTGAATCGACAACTGAGTCTCCGATCGAATCACCGACCGCATTCCGTCGGCCACGATATCCCCGCGCCTAACCACCGAACGCGACTGATTGTCAGTACAATGAGTGAGGTCCCTATATGTGAAATCAAAGGAGACAGACCAGTGACCGTCACCCGTGTATACATCGCCAGCCCCGAAGGCGCCAACGGCCGCAACGTAGTGGCCTATGGCGTACTCAACGCGCTGACCTCGAAGTACAAGACCATGGTGTTCCGCCCCGCCGTGTCCAACCACGACGACTTCACCCCCATCCTGCTCGCCGCGTCCAACGCCGGCCTCGGCGTGGCCCTGTCCACCGGACTGGACATCCACAAGGTGCGCGCCGACAAGGAGACGGCTCGCGGCGACATCGTCGGCGCCTTCAACGACGCGATGGACGTCTCCCGTGCCGACGCCGCACTCATCGTGGGCACCGACCGCTCCCACGTCAACGACCCGACCACCTACGAGTTCAACGCCAATGTGGCGGCCGACCTGCAGGCGGGCGTGTTCCTGACCATCGCCACCATCGACCGCTGGCCGCACGAGCTGGACGAGACAGTCAAGCTCTCCATCGAAGGCATGGAGGCCGCCGGTAACAAGGTGCTCGGCATCTTCGTGACCGGCTGCGAATCCCGTCACGCCTTCTCCGTCAAGGAGACGCTGGCCAAGTACGGCCTGCCGGTGTGGACGCTCCCCCAGGTGCAGTTCACCGACGAATCCGGCAAGGACCTCGCCCTCGAGACCTTCCGCAAGAACGTACCCACCGAGGAGGTGCTCGCGGCGCTCGACGTGGACGTGACCGCGCCCATCACCCCGTACGCGTTCCAGTTCGGCCTGCTCGGCAAGGCGAAGTCCAACAAGAAGACCATCGTGCTGCCCGAAGGTGAGGAGGACCGCATCATCAAGGCGGCCGACTACCTGCTCGAGCGCGAGATCGTGAACCTCATCATCGTGGGCGACAAGGACGCCATTCTGGCCCGCGGCGAGGAGCTCGGCCTCCATTACCTGAACCGTGCCCGCTTCCAGGCGTTGAACGACGAGAACGTGCTCGTGCCGATGGTGGCCAAGCTGTGCGAGCTGCGCGCCAAGAAGGGCATGACCGAGGAGCAGGCCCGCCAGCAGCTCACGGACCCGAGCTACTTCGGCACCATGCTGGTGGTGCTCGGATACGCGGATGGTCTGGTCTCCGGCTCCGTGAACTCCACTGCCAACACCGTGCGTCCGGCGCTGCAGGTCATCAAGACCAAGCCCGGTCAGAAGCTCGTCTCCGGCGCGTTCCTCATGTGCTTCAAGAACCATGTGGCCGTGTTCGCCGACTGCGCCATCAACCTCAACCCGGATGCCGAGCAGCTTTCCGAGATCGCCCTCCAGTCCGCCGAGACCGCCCGCGCATTCGGCATCGATCCCAAGGTCGGCATGCTCTCCTACTCCACCCTCGGCTCCGGCAAGGGCCCGGACGTCGATGTGGTCGAGGAGGCCACCAGGCTGCTCAAGGAGAAGGCTCCGGACCTGCCGGTGGTCGGCTCCGTCCAGTTCGACGCCGCCTGGTCCCCCACCGTCGCCGCCACCAAGGCCAAGGGCGACCCGGTCGCCGGACACGTCAATGTGTTCGTCTTCCCTGACCTGTGCGCCGGCAACATCGGCTACAAGGCCGTGCAGCGCTCCTCCGGCGCCCTAGCCATCGGCCCGGTGCTGCAGGGACTCAACAAGCCGGTCAACGACCTGTCCCGTGGCGCCTTGGTGCAGGACATCATCAACACCATCGCCCTGACCGCCATCGAAGCGCAGTAGTTCTGCGCTTCTTATCGCAGCGTTCTGACGTGTTTGGGGTGGATGTTGCGGTGCCGGACCGTAGGCTTGGCCGAACGGCCTTGAGTGTGTCCGGCACCGCAACATCCACCCCAAACACTGCGCAGAATCATCAAGTCATTCGCATGTCAATAGGAATCCTCGAGATTCACATTGCTATAAATGGCCGATGCTGATGGATGGGGAACCAGACCGTAAAGACTCGGCCTGAGCGGCCCGGAGCGTGTCCGGTGCCCCATCCATCAACATCGGCCACGACCATTCCCGCAATAGTTTTGTAGTAAGCAACGAGTAATCTGACTTACGGTAACCCGTGTCAGCGGGAAACAGACAAATCACAATGGAGGATGCCCACAATGGCGAAAACCGTCCTTGTCATCAATTCCGGCTCCAGCTCGATCAAGTACCAGCTGGTTGACCTCGAGTCCGGCGAAGGCCTCGCTTCCGGTCTCGTCGAGAAGATCGGCGAGCCGATCGACGGCCACTACAAGCACGAGTACAACGGCGAGAAGCACGAGCTCGAGGAGCCGATCCACGACCACGAGCAGGGCCTGAAGCGCGTGCTCGGCTTCTTCAAGGAGTACGGCCCGGATCTGTCCGAAGCCGGCATCGTGGCCGTCGGCCACCGCGTGGTGCAGGGCGGCTCCATCTTCCCGAAGCCGGCCCTGGTGACCGACAAGACCATCAACCAGGTCAAGGATCTGGCCGTCCTCGCCCCGCTGCACAACGGCCCGGAGGCCAAGGGCGCTGAGGTCATGCGCTCCCTGCTGCCGGACGTGCCGCAGATCTTCGTCTTCGACTCCTCCTTCTTCTTCCAGCTGCCGAAGGCCGCCAGCACCTACGCGCTGAACAAGGACATCGCCGAGAAGTACCACATCCGTCGTTACGGTGCCCACGGTACCTCCCACGAGTACATTTCCTCCGTGGTGCCGGACGTCATCGGCAAGCCGGCCGAGGGACTCAAGCAGATCGTGCTGCACATCGGCAACGGTGCCTCCGCCTCCGCCGAGGTCTCCGGCAAGCCGGTCGAGACCTCCATGGGCCTGACCCCGCTTGAGGGCCTCGTCATGGGCGGCCGCACCGGTGACATCGACCCGGCTGTGGTCTTCCACCTGATCCGCAACGCCCACATGAACGTGGACGAGCTGGACACCCTGTTCAACAAGCGCTCCGGCATGATGGGCATGACCGGCTTCGGCGATCTGCGCGAGGTCCACCGTCTGGTGGCCGAGGGCAACGAGGACGCCAAGCTGGCCCTTGACGTCTACGTGCACCGCATCGTGAGCTACATCGGCAACTACACCTACCAGATGGGTGGCTGCGACGTGATCACCTTCACCGCCGGCGTCGGCGAGAACGACGACATCGTACGCAAGATGGTGTGCGACAAGCTCGCTCCGTTCGGTGTCAAGCTGGACGAGGAGAAGAACGCGACCCGCTCCAAGCAGCCGCGCATCATCTCCACCCCGGACTCCTCCGTGATCATCGCCGTGATCCCGACCAACGAGGAGCTGGCCATCGCCCGCAAGTCCGCCGCCATCGCGGAAGCCGGCGAGGACACCTACGGCAACAAGTTCGCTAAGTGATCGACTGCCGATAGGCGTCTAACTAATCTCTAGTTGCAATACACGTGTGGGGCTGATTCCTGATGGAATCAGCCCCACACGTGTTTAAGTCCTGAAATCACTCCCCTCAGTCATGCTTCGCATGATAGCTCCCCTCAGAGAGTGGAGCTGTCCATGTAGCGGACTGAGGGGAGCTGAATTACGCCAGCATGCCGTTCCACATGCCTACGAAATCGGGCAGGGTCTTGCGCGTGGTGGCGACGTTGATCACCGAGATACCCGGAATCCTCAAGCCCAGCATCGCCGCGAACGTGGCCATGCGGTGATCGGCGTAGGTCTCCATTTCAGCGCCATGCAACCGTTCGTCCGACACCGGCTCGATGCGCAATCCGTCCGGCAGTTCCTCGGCCTTGCCGCCCACGCGGGCGATCTCGTTGACGAGCGCGGCGAGACGATTCGTCTCATGGCCGCGCAGATGGCCGATGCCCACCATGTCCGTCGGTTTATCGGCGAACACCAGTATCGCAGCCAGCGAAGGCGCGATCTCTCCCGCCGCGGTCAGATCGAACGTGCCCAGTCCACGAACCGAGCCGTCGCCGGTCACCTCGCAGTATCGCACACCGTTCTGCTCCGGGAACGAGACCTGCGCCCCCATACGCTCCAGATATCCCGGCAGCAGACCGCCCGGCTGCGTGGTGGTTTCCGGCCAATGCGGCACACGCACGGTCCCGCCCGCGATGAGCGCGGCGCCCAGGAACGGCGCAGCATTGGATAGATCGGGCTCCACGGTGACCGTTTCCGGCAGCTGCAGCGGCTTGGGCGCGACCGTCCACGTATGCGCGGATTCCTCGGCGACGGCCTCGCCACCGGCCCCGTTCACATCGGCGACAGTCATGCGGATATGCGGCAGGCTCGGCGTCTTCTCCCCCGTGTGCGTCAGCCGCAGGCCACCGGGCAGTTTCGACCCAATGAGCAACAGGCCGGAGATGAATTGGGACGAACCGGACGAATCAATGCTCACCGGCGCCATGGCTTCGGCCGATGGCAAAGCAGAGGGCGGGGTGATGGTGAACGGCAGGAATCCCTCTTCGCCCAGATAGTCGACCTTGGCGCCGAGCTGTTCCAAGCCGTCCAGCACCGGCTTCATTGGTCGGGCGTAGGCCTGCTCGTCGCCGTCGAAGCGCACAGGGCCGTCGGCGAACAGCGCCAATCCCGGCACGAACCGCATTACGGTGCCAGCCAAGCCGCAATATACGTCGACGTCGCCCCGGAACCTACCGGAAACGGGCGGCGTCACCGTCACCATGGTATCCGTGACCGGGTCCACGTCGCAGCGCACGCCGAGGGCGGCGAGCGCCCCCATCATCAGTTCGGTGTCACGCGAACGCAGCAGTCCCACCAGCCTCACCGGCCGTGAGCTGAGCGCGGCCAGGATCAGATAACGATTCGACAACGATTTGCTGCCGGGAATCGTGACGGTGGCGTTGATGGGGCCGTCCGGCATCGGTGCGGGCCACAGGTTCGGAGTTGTGGTATTCGGTGTTTCGCTCATGCGCCCATCGTATCCGTTTTCGCGGAGAATCGAGCGGCGGACGCGCTATGGTGGAATCGTGCGTGTGATCGAACGGTTCTGCCGGGGCAAAAGGGCTGATCAGTCGTTGAACGAGGATGGGGTGGTCATTACGGACGGGTTCGCGGCCGTGGTGGACGGGGTGACGAGTAAAAGCGTGCGCCATTTGTGGCGGCCGAGCGGCGGCGTGGTGGCGCGGAATCTCCTCGTCGATACAGTGGGAACCCTGCCGCGGAACGCCACAATGAGAGAGACCCAGATGACGCTCGACCGGCGGCTTCGCGCGGAATATGCCCGAAGCGATGCGGATGAATCGGTGTTCGCCAACGAACCTTGGGAACGGTTGCAAGCCAATGCGGTGGTCTACAGTGCGGCACATCGAGAGGCGTGGCTGTTCGGTGACTGTCAGATCATGGTCAACGGTGTGCAGACGCCGACGATGAAACGCGTGGATGAACTGCTCGGCGAAGTACGATCGTTTGCGGCACAGGCGATGGCCTTGGACGGCGGAGCGGATTCCGCTACTGCGCCGGATAGGATGAGACCGCCAGAGGAACCGGATGGATCGGACGAGGTCGCATCGGACGAATCAGACGGCGGGACCGAACATTTGCCGGGCGCATCAGCCGCATCATTCGAATCCGAATCACACGAATCAATCAAACCAAACGAATCATTAATCGGACCAATCGGACCGGATTCATCGGTCGCATCAGATGAATCATCCAGCAGAACGGCGGAACCGAACGGAGTCGGCCAACCGGAGACAGAACCCGACGACCCCGCGCGGAACCTGATCATGCCGTTCCTGCGATTGCAGTCACGATTCGCGAACCGACGCGGCATGTACGGGTACTTCGTATTCGACGGATTCACGGACCCGACCTATCCGATTCGCTCAGTACCTATCGCTCCCGGCGACGAGGTGGTGCTGGCCTCGGACGGCTATCCCCTGTTACGCCCGACGCTGACCGAATCGGAGCGAGAACTGGCGCGGCTGCGCAGAGACGACCCGTCGCTTATCCATGAGTACCGCTCGACCAAGGGCTTCGTCGCGGGACAGGAATCATTCGACGACCGTACGTATCTGCGGTTCGTCGCTTGAACCGCCTCGCCTGAATTACCTCGCCTGAATCACCTGAAGGGTTTGCGCTGGCCAGCCACCGGCGTCACCGTTACTTGTCGGATGCCAGACGCGATTCGATGCGCGGCTCGTCCTCGGCGACGGCCTGTTCCTCGCTCAACCCGCCCTCGATCATCTGTGCGTGCAACAGCTGCGCGGCCACGCGATCGGCCTCGATGGCCGCGATCTGGCGGGAGAACACGATGAACCAGCCGAGGAACATGAGACCGGCCAATGCCTCCACGTTGGTGAGCGTATTGTGGCCCATCATCATGTTGGCCCAGAAGCCGGCGCACACAAGCGCGGCGAGATCGGAGGCCACCATCACGGCCTTGGACAGGCGCGGCGCGAGCCAGGGCAGGCAGACGAACAGCACCAGCATCACGAACGGCAGGCCCTTGGCGCATACGTTGTGCATGAGATTATGCGGTGTGTAGCGGAACACGCCGATGCCGATGAATGCGAGGCCGGAAACGGTCAGCAGCGCCGAGAGGATGCCCGTGCGCAGCATGAAATGCGGGATTTCGTAGCCACGGTTCGGGTCCTTGTTGGTGCGGTCGTGCCAGAGACGTTGCAGGCGTTCGGTGGTCACCAGTTCCGAGATGGCGAAGTAGCTCACGATGATGATGCAGGTTCCGGCGAGCATCAGCGTGGAGTTGAACATGCGTGCGGCGAACGTGGTGCGGTCGCCGAGTTGCGAGAAATTGTTGTGATACCAGTACGGGTCATCGGTGGTCATGCCGGCGGTCACCACGCCGGAGATGACGAAGAACGGCAACAGGGACGCCAGCGTCTTGGCGTTCATGAGTTCCGCCTGCACGAACGTCATGTAGCCGACCACGCCGGCGAATCCGGCGCAGACGCTGGAGATGTAGCCGGAGAAGATCGCGTTGCCCATCATGTCGTTGGCCGCGCCCATCAGCGCGAACGACGACAGGAAGATGGTGGCGGCGTACACCACCGAAAGTGCCACGATCTCGATGATACGGCGGATTGGCGCGAGCCAGCCATGGTCCAGGTTCAGCGAGCGTGACTTGCTGGCGTATCCGATGACGAACGAGATGACGCCGCAAGCGGCCACGATGCCCGAGGCCACCATGAAACGTCGCTGGGTCAGCTGCCAGATGGCGGGCGCGTACTGCATGTAGGCGTTCATGGACACCGCTCCCACCACCGCACAGATAAGGAAGGAGACCAGACCATAGGTTTCGGCGCGTTGATGACGACCCATGCGGCGGTGCTCCTTTCGTTGCTCGTTGCGATTGCGCTCGTTACGGTCGCGTTTGCCGCAATCGCGTGTGTTGCGGGGCCAGTTGTTGCGGCGGTCAGTTGCGGTCCATCCGTAGCCCGCCCTCACGCACGGCCGGCTACGCTCGTCCGCCCGTACCGCCTCCCTCGTGTGCGGCCTACGACACACTTGTCAAGCCGAGAGCTTCAGACCGGCCTACGTTAGGCAGGCCAAGCCGAAGAGCCAAGTCGACAAGACGTGTCACAAGGCCGTGCCGCTTGACACCGGGCAAGCGGCAGCCCAAGCGACACGGCATGCGCAATGCCGAACACGCGAGAGGACTTTTCCCAAAACGTCATTGTATCCCGTGTCCCGGTCCTCCGATGCGATACAATGACTATTTGTGCCGTTCTCTCCTCATCGACTGACGGCACGACGGGCTATAGCGCAGCTTGGTAGCGCGCCTGCTTTGGGAGCAGGATGTTATCAAAGCGTTGCTGCCGTGACCACCGCTGAGGCTTACTGCCGACTAGGTTTTCAGGCTTCAGCGATAATTGAAAAGCGGCATCCATTAACAATGGTTAACAATGACCGCAGACCTTCGGTTTCTCGGACTTACCTTCGAGGAAAAAATGGATGGTCAGGAACGCATTACGTCCTACGCAATGCGTATAATCGAAAAGTTGTGCCGTAAGGCATAAAAACGGGCTGTGGCGCAGTTTGGTAGCGCGCTTGCTTTGGGAGCAAGACGTCGCAGGTTCAAATCCTGTCAGCCCGACAATGAAAGCCCTACTCCCGACCGGGATGTAGGGCTTTTCTCTTTTACCTGAAACGCTAACCGTTAACATTTTTATCATCCTGAGATAGCCCACAATCCCTGTAATTCCAATGGTTTTAGATATGATTAAGGGCATGTCCGCCACAATCGACGTATAATCGCGTATCTGATTAACGGTCAATGGAGGTCAAGCTCATGGCCATCGCCGTGGACTCGTGACCGGGTTGACCAATCATGGGTTGATGATTACGAGCGGACCAACGGAGAGTACGGCTATCCGGCGTCCATGTCGGGCAAGATGATTCCCATTAAGGCCGATGAGTTCGATGTGCCGTTGGCCGTGGAGGAACTGCGGTTGATCAATGCGCGGGATCATTCATGGTATGAATACCGGAATTTCGGAGGCCCGGCCATTCCCTCCATCGGTTACGGTTTCGTTGCCGCAGCGTTGGCCGAGGAAACCAATGGCGTTTGGCTTCCACCGATGGGGCGTTCGGCAGCAGCGGGCATAACGGCGAGACAGCCGAGCGGTTTCTTGCATGGTGGGGAGACGAGCAGATGGCCTTCTACGGGAAGGAAGCCTTTCGATAACATCGATAACAGGATCCGGGCAAATCATCCGGATAAAAGAGAACCCCCAGTGCATCACGGCTCAGTCGAAGACCGTCCGGAGAGGCCCTTTGGGGGATTTCATGGAATATGATAATGGGTTATGAGTCGACAGTCAAACCCAGCAGCCGATTTCCTCTCACAGACTCCCCGGAAGGGCAGTCCACAGGAGAGGGCGTTACGCTCGTGCATCACCGACGAACGGCTCTCATCCTATGACTCCGAAGCACGGAGACGTTCATGCCCGGCTTTGCGACTGTACCTGTGGGATCATGACATGGCCAGCGCGTGCATGGGCGACATCGCCATCCTTGAAGTCGCCTTGCGCAACCACATGGATCGGCAGCTGTCCCTCATCGCCTTGGAGCAGGCCGGCACCGAGGACTGGTACATGGCGGGGCTGCGTTTCGACGACCGTACTCAGCGGCAGATCCGTGAGGCATGGGGCCATCTCACCATCCAGCAGAAGAAATGGCACACGCATGGCCATCTCGTCGCGGCGTTGACGTTCGGGTTCTGGCGCAATCTGCTGGAGAACGGCGGCGCAATCCATGCTCGTTGGCCGGACGAGGGCAGCGCCGATTACGAGAACGACCTCTGGCGCAAAGGCATCGTCAAGTCCTTCCCTGGCGGCCGGCGGCACGCAGCGGACGCGAACGCCAAGTGGACAAGAAACTACGCGCTGAACATTGTCAAGACCGTGCATGCCCTGCGCAACCGGGTCGCCCACCACGAGCCGCTCGTCAATGGCGTCCCGCTGCCGGGCGAGAACCGGCGCATCACACTGGCGGACGCGGTGCGGGCCTGTTTCGATCTGGCGATGATTCTGGACCGGAACTTGTACTCGTGGCTGATGGACAACAGCAAGATGAAACTCGTGCTCGAACACGAGCCACGGTCTATCGAGTAGACGGCGGCTGTCACCAATCCCGCAAGCCAGGAGCCGGAAGACAAAGGCCCAAGGATCATGAATGAGGTAGTGCACGGGGTTCGCCAGTAAGGCCGGATAGTGCGGCGATGCGGGAGATAAACGTGCGAATTGCCGGGGTGGCATCGAGCGGATAGAGCAGTCCGTAGTGCATGATGACCGGTTCGGGCCAGTCCACGGCTACGTTGACGAGCTGTGGGTGAATGCCGGCCCACATCGGTTTGGAGATGAGCAGGTCGCCGGATTCGGCGCAGTCGTTGAACGTGTCAAGGTCGTAGTGGTCGATGTCGATCAGATCGATGGCAGGGCATTGTTCCAACAAGTCCCGAGCCGTGTCGTTGGCACCGCGATGGCGCTTGAGGATGCGGATGCGCGTGCCTTCGAGGTCTTTCAATGTGAGTCGTGCGCGTCTCGCCAGCGTGTGGTTGCGTGGCACGGCCACGCACAGTGGCTCGGAATCGAGGGCGAGGGTGCTGCATGTGTCGTTCCAATAGCCGGTGTCGAACGCCGTGGAGATCAGGTCGATGTTTTCGCCGAGATGGGTGATGATGTCGTTGATGGCTTCGGAGTCGTCGGTCATCGACACCAGTTCCAGGCGGATGTCGGTGTGCTTGCCGGCGTCGCGTTGCCATAGGTCGAGGATACGGCGGCCAGGGCGCAGGATGGAAACGCCAAGACGAACGGTGGCGATGCCGTCGGTGCCGCGTTGTTGCGCACGGCGCAGGATCTCCTCGCATTGGCGCACAATCATCCGCGCGTCCTCGACGAACTCTCGGCCGGCTTTGGTGAGTTGCACGCCGCTGCGCGATCGGTCGAACAGCGTCAGGCCGTATTCCCTTTCGAACGTATTGACCTGTTTGGCCACCGCCGGCGTGGAAATATGCAGGCGATGGCCGGTCTTGGCGAAGCTGCCGGTCTGCGCGGCGGCGATCACCGCGTCCAGTCTTCTGTCGTACATTGCGACCTCCATAAACCAAAAGTTTATAGGATGTAAGCCATAAGCATTTATAAACCGCTGTTTTACTGATGTCTTAAAGAATACCATAGCTACTGCAATAACCAAACGGAAACATGTAAACCAATGGGATATAGGTGAGTATGACATCAATCAACGAATCCGCAGCCCTCGGCCTCGTACGCGAAGACGAAAGCCTCGAGCGTGAAACCCGTCGCGCATCGCGTCGCTCGGCCCGCCACAGCGCCGGGCTGACCACTTTCGCCACTTCGCTGGCGTTCTTCCTGACCGGTATGGACACCATGATTGTCAACGTGGCACTGCCGACCATCACCGCCGACCTTGGCGGCAATATGGCGTTGCAGCAGTGGATGATCGACGGGTACACGCTGCTGTTCGCCTCGCTACTGCTGCTCGCCGGCAGTCTGTCTGACAAGTTCGGTGCCAAGCGCATGTTCTTCTTCGGCACGGCATTGTTCGGAGCGGCATCCCTGCTGAGCACCTTCGCGTGGACCATGCTGGTGCTCATCGTCGGCCGTTGCCTGATGGGCGTGGCCGCAGCCCTGATCCTGCCGGCGTCGATGGCCTTGATCAACGAGGCCAATCCCGATCCGCGCCGCCGTGCGTTCGCCCTCGGCCTGTGGGGCGCCGGTTCGGCTTCGGCATCCGCGTTCGGCCCACTGTTCGGCGGTTTGCTCACACCAATCCACTGGAGCCTGATTTTCGCGGTCAACGTGCCGTTCTGCCTGATTGTGCTCGCTCTTGCACCGAAGGTTGCACCATCGCCCACCCGTGCCATCTCGTTCGACTGGCTCGGCCAGACGCTCGCGCTGATTGGTCTCGCCTCGCTGGTGGCCGGCGTCATCGAAATCGGTTCCCTGGGCATCTCCTCGCCGGTGACGCTCGCGCTGCTGTCTGTCGGCGTCGCCGCACTCGTGCTGTTCGTGATCGCACAAGCCAAGGTCGGGCATCCGATGGTGCCGCTGAACCTGTTCCGCAACGACGGCATGCGCATCTCGCTGATCGTGGGCTTCATCATGATCTTCAACTGGTTCGGCATGGTCTTCATCTCCACCCTGTTCCTGCAAAGCGAGCAGGGCATGAGCCCGTTCGCCGCCGGGCTGGTGTTCATTCCCTCCGCGGTGGTCATGGTGGTCACCAACGTGTTCAGCGGGCAGGTCATCAACTCGATGGGCACCCGGTTCACCGTGTCCATTGGACTGATTGCCATGGCCGTCGGGTTCCTTGCCGCGGTGCTGGTGCCGGCTCCAATGCCCGCATGGGTGATCGCCGTCGCCCTGAGCGTCGTCGGCCTTGGCGGCGCACTGGTCACGCCGGCACTGTCCGGACTGGTGCTGGTGAGCGTGGAGCAGAAGCAGGCGGGTATCGCCAGCGCGGTGTTCAACACGTTCCGTCAGGTCGGTGGCGCGATCGGCGTGGCCGTGTTCGGTGTGGTCGCCACCTTCACACCCTCGCTTGACGGCTCCCTGCGTGCCGTGTTCATCGCGGCCGCCCTGCTGCTCATCTGCGCATTCGCCTACGCTCGGCTGCGCTGGGCTGAGAGCTGACTTCGGGTGTCCCGTTCATGGCGATATCCGCCACACTTGAACGACAGTCGTTGGAGACGGATCGATTATTCCGCATTCAGCTCCAATTAGGGTGAATGGGGAGAGCGGGTCAAGTTCTCTTCAATCACCTGTTCGGAGAAGATCGTCATCATGAAGGGCAGTGATACTAACAGAGCATCTGGAGCAGTGTTTCGACGCGTCGAGTGTTTAAGCTGTTTCGATGGTCTGGGACGCTAACATTTTGCTAACAATGACCGTCACGATTTACCAATCCGGGTGGTCTGAACAAAGAAATTCAAAACTCAAGAACGGCATAATTCCAACGGTTTCAAGGTGAGCCAAGACCGGCGGCCCGAGCCAAGAACCCCGATCCTAACAGGATGTCGCAGGTTCAAATCCGGCTAGCCCGACAGAAACGGCGGAATTCCAAGGGTTTCAAGCTCTTGGGATTCCGCTTCTTGCGTATGGGGTACACGCGGGGTACATGACTGACGATTCCCGTCATTCCTTGAGCGGGGGCACGGCGTGCGTCTCGATCCAGTGGTCAAGGTCGGCCCGCCGGTATCTGATGACCCGCCCGACCCTCACGTATGACAGTTCACGCCGCTCGTTGCGCCATCTGGACAGTGTGGTGACGGGGATGACTAGGATGGCCGCCGCCTGTCCAGGATCACACACCGATATACGTTGACCCCGGAGTTTCATGATGTTTCGCATGAGTGACTTTCACGGGGCCTTGCACAGAATAGTATAGGCACTATGACCGAGAATATGCAAGTCACAGCCTTCGATCTATGCAGCTGGTTCTCCGCGGAGCGAATGCGCCGATACGAGGAATCGGCGTTGGACCCGGTCGCGCTGTATGTGTGGAATACACGCATGTCCAAAGCGTACCTTGAGGACATCGCGCATGTCGAGGTCATGCTGCGCAACTTCATTTCCACGCGACTCGCATCCGACTGCGGTCGGGAGGACTGGTTCGACCAAACCGATCATTTCGGTTTCGACTACGAATTTTGCAAAGCCGTCGAACGCGTCAAACGACGTATCCGCTACGCCGGTCATAGCATCACCCCGGACCGCGTGATTGCGGGACTATCACTGGATTCATGGCGGTTCCTTCTGGTGCGCAAACTGGAGCCGACCGTGTGGAAGGCACTACGTGACCGCACCAACGGCGGTATGCCATACTATAAATCGCGTCGACGCAAGGAATTCGAGACACACATCGTTCAACTACTGGATATGCGCAACCGATGCAGCCATCAGGAACCGCTTATTCAACCGGATGCTGACGCTGAACGAGAGTATCTCGACTTCCAGTGGGAAAACCTGCTATGGGTCGCCCGCGTCATCGACCCGAAAGCAGCCGACTGGATTCGCAGCCAGTCCCGTGTGCCCACATTGCGTAAATTGCGCCCGGTCCATTCAGCATCGGACCTCGCTAACCTGCCAAAGGCTGAATTCATGATGCCCGGACCAGAACGCGACCGACTGGTGGGACTCATTCTCGACGGCACGAAGATCGCCACTGCAGCACTGCTCCTCGACTATGTCGAATGCGCCGATCCACTGCCGAGAACCGGAAACCGGTCCGTACTGGTGAACTCTGACGACCATGGGGTGGCCGTGCTGGCCACCACCGATGTGGCCGTCATACGGCTGGCCGACGTCACTGACCAGCATGCGATTGACGAAGGCGAAGGTGATACGACCGCGGCAGAATGGCGGCGCACCCACGAGATGTTCTGGGACTCTGACGAATACCGTGCCGAGTTCAGAGACCCGAGCTTTCCTCTCGACGACGACACCCTTGTGGTGCTGGAACATTTCACGGTGACGCAGAGACTGTGAGATCAATGCCATGTTGGCATCTTTCACATGACATTGCAGCATTTCCGTTACGACCATCTTTGCCGACGCCCCGGTCATGAGTGTCATTATCGTCGCGCTTATCCTATGCCAGACCATTACGCTGATGACCGTGTCTGGCATCATCGTCGTTTCCCTCGCCGACGCTCTGCTCGTATGGACAGCTGTGTAGTTGGTGCGAGCAGGGACGGATGATGCGCTCTTCAATCATCTGTTCGGGAAAACCATCATCGTAAGGAGCAGTGATGCTAACAGAATTGGCTCTTCGGGTGTTTCGACACGCCGTGTGACGCCCCGCTCCGAAGCTCAGAGCCAGTAACTATGCCTTCAGCATAGAAAAATCCCCGGGGGTTCATGATGTTTCGCATGAGTGACGTTCCGAGGCATTCGCTAGCAGTGTAGCCGCCATGAGTCCTGAAAGTCAACCCGTCACACTTGCCGACCTGCAACGATGGTGTTCAACCGCGCGTGTAAGCGCGTGCGTGCATTCTGCGCAGGCGAGCGGCTATGACATGATCGATCCGTACGTGCGAAACGCACCGAGCGACACACTCTGGTGTTACAATGTTCATACATTAGCATTTTTTGGTGAGGGGGTTGCAATGGCCGATACCGCGACAATCAGTTTCCGCACGGACCCGCAGGTCAAGCAACAGGCGAAGGAATTGTACGAGTCGATGGGACTGGACCTGTCAACCGCATTGAACATGTTTCTGCGTCAATCGCTAACCGACAACGGCATGCCGTTCCGCGCCACGAGGGAGAACCCGCTGAACGTGGAGGCCCGCCGTCAGGCCGATGCCCGGGAGGGTGCCGCGTTTCCGTCTGTGGACAATCTGATGAAGAATTTGATGGATGCTTAAATCCGTCTTCCGCACCACGCAGTTCAAAAAAGGACTTCAAAGGACTGCTCAAGAAGCACTACGACCCGGACAAGCTGCGACACGCCGTAGAGGCACTGATGGCCGAAGATCGCAATCTGCTGTCGACCAAATATCGCGATCACGCGCTGGTCAACAACTGGAAAGGATATCGGGAAATCCACATCGAGGGAAACTGGCTGCTCATCTACCGCATCGAACGCGACGAACTGCAACTGGTACTGACCCGTACCGGATCGTACGACCAGCTGTACTGACATGAGACACCGAACATACCGTTCCCTTATCGAATGCAGTCCAAGTCATCTGCGACACATCGTTGTCCTCCCCTCTCGCATGCGACACGGACGGCAACGAGATGGTAACGATGACCTTATCCCACGCTTTTCCGACTTAATGACCTGTACAACCTGTGTACAGCTCCCTACGCCAAATCGTCGTTTCCAGAGGCGACGGCATGCATCCATGCCGCGAACGTTGCTCCCGGCGCGACGCCTGTGCCATCATCCTTGGCTACGATGCGGTCATATTCGTAGCTGGCCTTGTAGGCACCGCCGGAGGAATAACGACCGCGGATTTGTGTCGGGCAGGGGTGTCCGGCGGCGTCGCACAGTCTGCGAAGTCCGTCAAGATAGCTCTGGGCGAGCTTGATCACCTGCCAGCGCACGTCATCGTCGAGCACGACCTGATTGAGCGGCAGGACATGGTCCTCCGCCGGATTCGCTTCGAGACCCTTCATGCGGAAAAACGCGTTGAAGACCGTCATATTGCCCTCGAGCGACACGTAGATGTACACGTCACGAACCGGCATACCCTCCGTCGCTTCAAGGCACAACGAGACGAGACCGGCCTGCACGTCCATAAAATCGTCCTCAAACGTCCCTTCAGCCATGAGTCCACCTTCCTTGGCTCAGTTGGAGGCACAGTCCCCCGCAGTCCCCTGACGGTTCAATCATAAATCCACTGCCCGTCGATGCCGGGATCTGTTGTCGTTTCGGACTGTATGTACGCGGCGTGACGATACGGTCGCGTACATACAGTCGGAAAAGGGCCTCGAATGGACTGTAAGTACGCGGATGGTTCGTCGCACCGCGTACATACAGTCGCAAACACCCCACCAACGGACTGTAGGTATGCGTCCGTATCGTCACGCCGCATATTTACAGTCCGGAAACAGGTGCAGAGATGGTTGCTATGGCGCCTCGTGAGCAACGATGAACGAATCACATCCGATGACCAGACCCGTGATCAGCCGAACGCGTCCGTATCAGACAGCCAATCGCCGCACGAACCGCGCGAGCTTGCCGGACTGGGAGATTTCGCAAGCCTGCCGAAGGCGGAGTTCATGATGCCGTGGCCAGACCGCGACCGGCTAGTAAGCCGCGTCAGCAGTTCGTCGAGGAATTGACTACCCCTCAAACCCGGTTCGCGGGCCAGCTTGCCTGCAGGTATGGACACGCTCCGCACGCAGTCGGCTGTCTCCTCTGTCGGCTCGCACGTTGCCTGCAAACAACAGAGCTACTTGCAGGCAACGTGCTGACGCGAGGAGCCAACACAAGCCAAAACCGAATCAATCCAGCCGTCAGGCGTGGCTCTCAGGAGCCGGACCAACCACCGGACCAAACTGGCGCTTCGGCTTCTTGGCGCTCATGAGCATGAGGAAGCTACGCGCCTGTGCGGTGATCACGAAGCCGGCCTCATAGCTCAATTCGGGGCCTGTGGGGTTGTGGGTGTCCACGATGAGCTGCCACTTACGGCCGTAACGCTCATCCGGCAGGGTGAACATGATTGGCTCGTAGTGGGCGTTGAAGATGAGGATGAAGTCGTTGTCTACCATCCGGTTGCCGTACCAGTCCACCTCGGGGATATCCGAGCCGTTCAGGTAGATCATCATGGAGAAGGCGTGAGTGTTCTGCCAGTCCTCCATATCCATGATGGAACCGGTGTGGTCGAACCATTCGACCTGCGGAATCTTGTTCGAGTCGTCGCCGGGCTCGCGTCCGGTGAAGAAGCGACGACGGTGCAGCACCGGGTGGTCGAGGCGCAGGTGCACGAGCTTGGAGACGAACGCCAGCATCTGCTTCTGGTCCTTGTCGAGATCCCAGTTGGTCCACGAGATCTCGTTGTCCTGGCAGTAGGCGTTGTTGTTGCCCTGCTGGGTGCGCTCCACCTCGTCGCCGCCGCAGATCATCGGGATGCCCTGGCTCAGCAGCAGCGTGGAGAACATGTTGCGCATCTGGCGCTGGCGCAGGTCGTTGACGTCGCGGATGGTGGTGGGGCCCTCCACGCCGCAGTTCCACGAACGGTTGTTGGACTCGCCGTCGCGGTTGCCTTCGCCGTTGGCGTCGTTGTGCTTCTCGTTGTAGCTCACCAAATCGTTGAGCGTGAAGCCATCGTGCGCGGTGATGAAGTTCACGGAAGCCACCGGGCGGCGGCCGTTGACTTGATACAGGTCGGAGCTACCCATGAGACGGGACGCGAACTCGGGCAACGTGGACGGCTGGGAGCGCCAGAAGTCGCGCACGGTGTCGCGGAACCGGCCGTTCCACTCGGACCAGCTGGACGGGAAGCCACCCACCTGATAGCCGCCGGAACCCAGATCCCACGGTTCGGCGATGAGCTTGACACGCGAGATGACCGGATCCTGCTCGACGATGTCGAAGAAGGCGGACAGCTTGTCGACCTCCTGGAACTGGCGGGCCAGTGTGGCGGCTAGATCGAATCGGAAGCCATCGACATGCATCTCGGTGACCCAGTAGCGCAACGAGTCGGTGATGAGCTGCAGGGCGTGCGGCGAGCGCATGAGCAGCGAGTTACCGGTGCCGGTGGTGTCGAAGTAGTGCATCTGATCGCCGTCCACCAGACGGTAGTACGACTGGTTGTCGATGCCCTTGAAGCTCAGGGTCGGGCCCATGTGGTTGCCTTCGGCAGTGTGGTTGTACACCACGTCGAGGATGACCTCCATGCCGGCACGGTGGTAGGCCTTGACCATGGACTTAAACTCGTTGACCTGCTCGCCGCGCTCCCCGGAGGAAGAGTAGGCGTTGTGCGGGGCGAAGAAGCCGATGGTGTTGTAGCCCCAGTAGTTCGACAGGCCCTTCTCCTGAAGGAACGAATCGTTGACGAACTGGTGAATCGGCATAAGTTCGATGGCGGTCACGCCGAGCTTCTGCAGGTACTCGATGACGGTCGGGTACGCGAGGCCCGCGTAGGTGCCGCGAATGTCCGGCGGCACATCCTTGTTGAGGTTGGTCATGCCGCGCACATGCGCCTCGTAGATCACCGAATCGTGGTACGGGATGTACGGGTGCTGGTCGTTGCCCCAGTCGAAGTAGGGGTTGATGACAGCCGACTTCATCGTGTGGGCGGCGGAGTCGAGGTTGTTCATGGCCGAACTGTCGTCCGGGCTCCTGAACCAGTAAGAGAAGAGGCTTTCATCGCCGTCGATGTTGCCTTCGATGGCCTTGGCGTACGGGTCGAGCAGCAATTTGTTCGGGTTGCACCGCAGGCCGTGCGCCGGATTGTACGGACCGTAGACGCGGTAACCGTAGCGTTGGCCCGGCTGAAGCCCGGGGATGTAGTTATGCCACACGTAGGAGTTCTGTTCGGTCATCTCGATGCGGGTCTCGACGTCCTGATCGTCGAACAGGCACAACTCGACCTTCTGTGCAACCTGTGAGTAGAGGGCAAAGTTGACTCCGGCACCGTCGTAGCTGGCACCCAGAGGGTACATTGATCCAGGTCTGATCTGCATGATTCCAGTATCCCACCTTTCTTGTCGTCGTTTTGCTGATGGGGTGAACGTCAGGCGAACAACGCCTTGTCTTGTGTATCCGGGTCCTTGCGCTGGGCGAGGAGCCGACGCAGGGCCTCGTGTTGGATGGCGATCATCGAGTTCGATGCGGTGATGCGGGTGGCCGTGAGGTCGGACCAGGGAATCCATGCGGATTCCACATGTTCGTCCGGGTCGAAGTGACGCTCCTCGCGCCGAAAAGGGCCCAGATGCAGCACCATGATGTGGGCGAGTTCGTCGGTCATGCCCTCGGACGAGTAGAAATCGCCCACATGATCGACGCCCATGACGTCCCGGTCCGGAATCACGCCGGTCTCCTCGGCGAGCTCGCGCAGCGCGGCGTCCAGTATGTCCTCGCCCTCGTCCATGAGACCGGCGGGCAGTCCGTAGGCGAACATGTCCGAACCGGCGCGGTATTCACGTTCGATAAGGTATCGGTCGGTGGACATGTCATGTACGAGCATCACCACGCAGGGGGCGTGGCGCAATACCTGACGGCCGATTTCATGCTGGTTGCCCTGCTTGTCCGTGAGGGCGAGCCGCATGTCGTCCACATGGAAGATGCGGCCCGTGTAGACGGTTTCGCTGCTGATCACCTTGGCCGGCACGTCCATGTCGATGCCGTCCGAGCTGGCGTTCAGCGCGCGGTCGAGCCGTCGTTCCAGCCGTTCCTGCTGAGTATCGAACACCTCATTCCCCTTTACGTATTCGTGTGTTGATCAAGTTTGTTGATCGCGTATCCGTATCCGTCGGTTATCCGTCAGTCGGCCCGTCGCGCGTCCAAACCAGCTTCCAGATCCGCCCGGCGAAACACCGTCACCCGTCGACTCTTTGGCCCAGCAGTCCGTCCGCCGGCGAGCCACGCACCGTTGGCAGGCACCCACTGGCAGGCACCCACTGGCTGGTCACGGCACGCCGGCCTCACCACTCACGCCCGCGCACCGTGATGCGAGGTGCCGGACGAGGTGATGGTCCACGTCCATGGGTCGGTGGTGCGGTGCAGCCACGTTACGCGTGGACGGCTGCCAGTCGCCCGCTCGACGGCCTGCGGCACATCCTCGACCGCATAGTTGAACCACATGGATTCGATGGCCGCGTGCGGCGTGTTGATGAAGTAGGGCCGAGTGCGTTCGTCACCCTTCCCAAGGGCGATGCCGGCGGCGCGCATCCGGGCCTCGTAGCGGGCCTGTTCGATGGCGTCGGTCACCGGGTGGTGGCGCAGATCGCTGGTCACGTACACGTCCGTACCGGTGGCACGCACCTCGTCGAACAGCGAATCGCCGGAGCCGGGCAGCACGGCCACGGTCTGCACCATGGCATCGGGATCGCCGCACACCTGCACGCCGAGAGCGGTGGCCATGCCGTGACCATCGACCGCATCGAATACGCGCCGAGCGAAATCGTTGAGGGTGATCGGTTCGGCGAGCCGTCCCACACGGCCCAGTCCGACGGGGTGGTCCGATTGCGGGTCGCTGATGGGGACGAGCGGCTGCTGGTTGGTCAGTCCGAAAGCGTCCGCCGCTGCCTGACCGACGCCACGCCATGCGGCGTCGGCGTTGGTATGCCCGACCCACAGGGCGCAGCCGTGCTGGTACAGTCTGCGAACGATGTCACCGCGGAAACCGAGGCCGCCGGTCTCGTGCACGGCGCGGAAGAAGAGTGGATGATGGGTGACGAGCAGGTCGGCACCAGCTTCGATGGCCTCGTCCACGATTGCCGACGTCGGGTCCGCCGCGAAGGCGATGACGCCGATGTCCCGGGTCAGGTCACCCACGATAAGGCCCGGCTCATCCCATTGTTCGGCGTAGCGCAGGGGGTACAGGGTCTCCAAGACGTCGATGACTTGCTTCAGATTCGGCATACACCTCATTGTAACGTCACAAGTCGGCTTTTCTGTGACGGACGGGTCCTCAATCGATTGATGATCGGACCCGTCAGTGCGCGGCGAGCTGCCAGTCGGCGCCAAGTCCGCAGGAGACATCCAGCGGCACGGCGAGATCCACGGCGTGTTCCATGGCGTCGCTGACCAGCGCGGTCACCTGTTCGACCTCGCCCGGTGCGACCTCCACCACCAGTTCGTCGTGGATCTGCAGGATGATGCGGCTCGTCACGCCGGCTTCGGCCAGCGCACGGTCGGCGCGAATCATCGCGATCTTCATGATGTCGGCCGCGGAACCTTGGATTGGCGCGTTGAGCGCGGCGCGTTCGGCGGCGTCGCGGGCCACACGGTTCGTGGATTGGAGGGCCGGGAAGTAGCGCCGGCGGCCGAAAATCGTCTCGGTGTACCCGTCCCTGCGGGCGGAGGCCACCAGTGATTCCAGATAGTCATGCACCTTGCCGAAGGTATCGAAGTACCGGTTCTTCAACGCCTCGGCCTCGCGCGGGGCGATTCCGAGCTGTTGGGCGAGGCCGTACGTGCTCAGACCGTATGCCAGACCATAGCTCATGGCCTTCACATGACTGCGCTGGTCGCCGGTGATCTGGTCGACCGGCACCTTGTAGACCATCGAGGCGACGTACTTGTGGAAGTCGGCGCCGGAGCGGAAGGCTTCGATCAGCGCTTCGTCTCCCGACAGGTCGGCCATGATGCGCAGCTCGACCTGCGAATAGTCGCAGCTCATCAGGGACGAGTAGCCCTCCCCCGCCACGAATGCGCTGCGGATCTCACGGCCGGAGGCGTTACGGTTGGGGATGTTCTGCAGGTTCGGGTCGGTGGAGCTCAAACGTCCGGTGGCGGCCACGGTTTGCTCGTACGTGGTGTGGATGCGGCTGTCCGACCGGTTGGTGGCGTCGATGAGCGTCTGCACGATCTGACGCAGCTTGTTGGTCTCGCGGTGCCGGAGCAGCGCTCCCAGGAACCCGTTGGCGCGCTCGTTGTCCAGCGAACGCTCGTACAAGCTCTGCAGCGCGGCCGCATTGGTGGTGTATGAACCGGATTTGGTGCGCTTGGTGGGTTTCAGGCCCATATCCTCGAACAGCACTTTCTGCAGCTGTTTGGGGCTTTGCAGGTTGATGTCCGAACCGGCGAACTGCCATGCCATGGTCTGTGCCATATCGGCGTCGGCGGCGAATTCATCGCGGATGGCGTTGAGCCGCTGCTGGTCCACGGCGGCGCCGATGTGCTCCATGCCGTGCAACACGCGGGAGACGGGCAGCTCCACGGCCCGCATCAGCCAGCACTGTTCGCGTTCGTCGATAATCGGGCCGAGCGTGTGTGCCAGGCCGTGGATGATGGCGAGGTCGCGCAGGCGGTCCTCGTCCGGTTCCGGTTCGGGGGCCTCATCCTCGAAATCGAGCGTCCCCTGCGCCGGACGGGCCTGCTCCTCCACATGGATGTCGAGGAAGTGTTCGGCGGCTTCGGCGAGATCGTCCGCGTGGAAGTCCGGTTGAGCCAGATATCCGGCCAGCTTGGTGTCGAACATCGGCAGGTCCATGTCAAGGCCGGCGGCACCCAGCAGATGCAGCAGCTCCTTATACCCGTGGACGATGGCACGGCCATGCTCCTCATCGAGGAACGTTTGCAGCGATTCACGCAGCGCCTCGTCGATCGGCGCGGCGATCAGGGCCGCATCATCGCCGACGGCGACCGCCAGCGTCTGCAACGTGGACCGTCCGGGCCGGGCGTCGCCCCACGCGGCGATGGTCCATGCGTGGTCCACGGCGTTGCCGCAGACCGCATGACGGTCGTCGTCGGCATAGTCGCGGACGGTGAACTGCGCCACCTCGTCGGGCACCGCGACCTGCGGCCGGTGGGTTTCGAGCCATGAGCCGAAATCCGCGGCGGAGGCGATAGCCGTGGGCCGTAAGGGTTCCAGCCCCTCCCCCGTGTCGGCGGGCCCGTTGCTGTCGGCGGAACCCCCGTTTCGGGTGGCCTTGGCCGATGCGGCGACGCCGTTGCCGAAGGTTTTCAGTACGCGGCTGCGGGTGCGGCTGCCGAATTCAAGGTCCTTGAACAGCTCGTTGAGCGCGGCGACATCCACATCGCCGAAGGTCAGGTCGTCGATGGCAACGCCGAGATCCACATTGCGGACCAGTGCGTTGACCTTGCGGTTGAGCCTGACCTGCTCGATGTTCTCGCGCAGCGCCTCACCCTTTTTGCCGCCGATTTCGTCGGCATGCTCGCATAGGGAGTCCAGAGAGCCGTACTGGTTGAGCCATTTGGCGGCATATCCGTCGCCCACGCCGGGCACTCCGGGGATGTTGTCCGCCGTTTCGCCGCGCAATGCCGCCAAATCGGGGTACTGCTGGGGCGTGACCTTGTATTTGTCCACGACGGCCTGCGGGGTCATGTGCTTGAGATCTTTGAAATGATGCCCCGGATACAGCACGGTGACGTTCTCGTCGATGAGCTGGAAGGCATCGCGGTCGCCGGACAGCACCAACGTGTGATAGCCTTCTCGATCGCCCATCGTGGCGAGCGTGGCGATGATGTCGTCGCCCTCGTAGCCGGGCTTTTCGATGTAGGTGACGCCGAGCGCGGTCAGCATGCGCTGGATGAGCGGCAGCTGGGTCAGCAACTCCTCAGGGGCGGCTTCGCGCGTGCCCTTGTACTGCGGAAGCAACTGGTTGCGGAACGTGCCGCCCTTCACGTCGAAGGATACGGCCAGATGGTCGGGGTGCTCGGCGTCGATCACCTGCGCGAGCATAGTGGCGAACCCCCACACGGCGTTCGTGGCCTGCCCGGTCTGCGTGCTGAAGTTGTCGACCGGCAACGCAAAGAACGCGCGGAAGGCCAGAGAATGACCGTCCACCACCAGCAAGGTGCGGGTGGTGGACGGTTCGCTATTCGGCGAGGCGACAGTCAACGGCGACTCAGCGCTCATCCGAATCGGAAGGCTTCGGATCGCCGTACTTGGCGATGATGGCCATGGCCAGACGCTTCTTCGGGATGCGCTGGTCCATGGAGGTCTTCTGAATCCAACGGAAGGCGCCCTGCTCGGAGAAGTCGGCCTTGTCCATCAGCAGGCCCTTGGCGCGGTCGACGAGCTTGCGCTCCTCGAGCGTGTCCTCGGCCTTCTTCAGCTTCTCCTCGGCTTCCTTGAGCTGATCGGCGGTCTCCTTGAGCTTGCGTTCGCCGCGCTCCACGGTGTCGAGCAGATCGTTGATTTCGGCGAAACGGCCCATCGCCACTTCGAGGGTGGGCAGCAGCTTGGATTCCTCGTACGGCTTGGTCACGTACGCCATGGCGCCGGCACCGGTGGCCTTCTTGACCAGATCGGTCTGGGAGAAGGCGGTGAGCATGACCACGGGGGCGATGTTCTCGTCGCAGATGATGCCGGCGGCGGTAATGCCGTCCATGCGCGGCATCTTGACGTCCATGCACACCACATCAGGGCGGAACTTGCGGGTGAGCTCGACGGCTTCCTCGCCGTTGGCGGCCTGGCCCACGACCTTGTAGCCGTTGTCTTCGAGCATGGCCACCAGATCCATACGGTTCACGGCCTCGTCTTCGGCCACCACCACGGTGCGAGGACCGTCCTCGGACTTTTCGGGAAGAGGCTGGCCATCGGCGACGGCCTTGAGCTCCTCATCAGTCAACACCTCGTCGACGTTGATGCTCGGTTCCTCGGACTTCTTCCTTGTAGCCATACCAACCTCTTTCCTCGCCCATCAATGGGATCATTGCGGCTTGACGGTAAACCTGAATTGCAAAGTGCCCCCGGTGGGACTCGAACCCACACTACGCAGATTTTGAGGCTGCTTCCTCTACCAATTGGGATACGGGGGCATGCCCAAGGCACTTTGCAGAGCTTAGCATATCCGACCGACCACCGCGGCTATGACACGCTCTGTTCGCACGAAAATGGAATCACCGTGACCAAAAACCGCGTTCCATCTCCGCCGCCAAGCCCATGGCCCCACCTCATCAGATCCACCTCGCCGACCCGCCACATCCGTAAGAGCGGAATTCGTTTGCGCGTCGGGCGGAAGGACTGTGTGTTGTTCATTTTTCGCGCCCCGCGCGGACATACAATGAAACTGGTTTTCATAGCAACGCTGTTATGAATGCATGCTGTCATGAGTGATGAGGAGGGCATATGAGCAGCGAAACATACCGTCAATTCGATCCGTGGCGTCCTTCCCCGGTCAAGGAGATTTCCCGCCAGCAGACCGCGAAGACGCATTACTTCAACATCGACCATGTCTTTTACGAGACCAGTGGCGGCGACAAATTCGATCGCTACAGCATTCAGGACAACAGCGGTGACACCGTGGCCGTGCTCGCCATGACCGATGACGGCCTGATTCCGTTGGTGGAGCAGTACCGCGTCGCCAACCATCGTTGGACCCTGGAGATTCCGGGAGGCCATTCCCGCGACGCCTCCGAACGCCCCGCGGACGTCGCCAAGCGCAAGCTGGCCGAAGAGGGCGGTTTCGACGCGGCCAAAATCACGCAGTTCACGCGCTTCCTCAACACGCCCAGCTACTCCACGCAGCACACGGCGATTTTTTTCGCCTCCGGTCTGACTCCGGTCGCCCGCACGACGATCGGGCCCGAGACCCCACGCTCCGAAGTGCGTCTGGTGACGGTGGACGACGCCTATCAGATGATCGTCAATGGCACGATTGTGGACGCGAAGACCATCATCGCCATCCTGCGTCTCAAGAGCGGCAGTCTCAATCATCTGAATGACTAGGAAATAAGCGAGTAAGGAACCGGCGACTCCGCTCGGTTTTGGACCAGCGGACGCGACCGGCATCCATACCATAACGGGAGAGGTCCCCACCCGAAAGGATGGGGACCTCTCCCGTTATCTACACGTATCTACGATCTACCCGATCGCGACGTGGCTGCGAGCAATCAGTCGCAGGCACCGACGGTATGGACGTAGATGGAATCGGTGCGGCCCGGCTGGTGATCGCCCTGAGCGGAGCTCAGAATCACGATCTTGTCGCCGTCAACAACCTTGCCGGCTTCCTTGAGGGTCTTGTCGGTGAAGACCATGAGGTCCTTGCGGGACTTGTCGTGGTAGTCCTCGCTCACCAGGAAGGCCTCGGTGCCCCAGGACAGGGCCAGCCAGTGGTAGGTGTGCTCGTTGTTGGTGATGCCGTAGATCGGGGCGGCCGGACGCTCGCGGGAGACGCGGTGCACGGTGGAGCCGGTCTGGGTGTAGGCGACGATGGCCTTGGCGTTGAGCTTGTCGGCCAGGTCCACGGCGGCGGAGGAGACGGCGCCGGTGGAGGACATGTCGAGGTTCTTCAGCTCCGGGATGCGGTCGAAGCCGTGGTCGGTGGCGTAGCCGGAGATGCGGGCCATGGTGTTCACGGTCACGTCCGGGTACTTGCCGACGGCGGTCTCGTTGGAGGTCATGGTGGCGTCGGCGCCGTCGAGAACGGCGTTGGCGCAGTCGGAGGCCTCAGCGCGGGTCGGAACCGGGGAGTTCACCATGGAGCCGAGGACCTCGGTGGCCACGATGACCGGCTTGGCGTACTGGCGAGCCAGCTCGATGATGCGCTTGGTGGCCAGCGGGACCTCTTCCAGCGGGCACTCGACGGCCATGTCGCCACGGGCGGCCATGACGCCATCGAAGGTCTTCACGATCTCCTCGAGGTTCTCCAGAGCCTGCGGCTTCTCGATCTTGGCGACGATCGGGATGCGACGGCCTTCCTCGTCCATGATCTCGTGGGCGCGATCGATATCGGTGGCGAAACGCACGAAGGACATGGCGATGATGTCGGCGCCGGTGCGAATGGCCCAGCGCAGATCGGCCTCGTCCTTCTCGGTCAGGGCCGGCAGGGAGACGGCCACACCCGGCAGGTTGATGCCCTTGTGGGAGGACACCGGACCGGCCACGACCACCTTGGTGTACACGTTGTTGCCCTCGACCTTGGTCACCTCAAGACGAACCTTGCCGTCGTCGATGAGGATCGGGTCGCCCGGGTGGCAGTCACCCGGCAGGCCCTTGAAGGTGGTGGAGGTGATGTGCTCGTCACCCTCGATGTCGTCGGTGGTGATGACGAACTCCTGGCCAAGCTGCAGCTGAACCTTGTCCTCACCCTCGGCGTTCTTCTTGAACCAACCGCAACGAATCTTCGGGCCCTGCAGATCGACCAGGGCGGCAACGTTGCGACCGGTGGCCTCGCCGGCCTTGCGCACGTTGTTGTAGACCTTGAGGTGATCCTCGGGAGTGCCGTGGGAGCGGTTCAGACGAGCAACGTCCATACCGGCTTCGACGAGCTTGAGAAGGTTGTCGTAATCCTCGGTAGCGGGACCGATGGTATCAACGATCTTGGCTTTACGCATGAATGCCTGCCTATTCTTTGGTTATGGTTCCGAGGCGTGAATGCCTCAATTGCCGTCTAACAGTCTACTAGGGCAAACCGTTGCATGACAAGTTTTTCGCCCGGTGTGTTGTGAGCGCTCACATTGTTGCGGCTACTGGGTTTCCGGGTGTTGTTTGCCTTGCGTTTTCAGGCTTTTTCAACCGTGTTCATATGCTTCATCTTGATGACGGAGGCCAAAGCCGCGCCGCCGATTGCCACCACGATCACGGCCAGCGACAGCCAGGTCGGAACTTCGGGCACCCAATGGATGCCCTCACCACCGTTGATGAACGGCAGGGTGTTGCCGTGCAGGGCCTCCATGATGAGCTTGACGCCGATGAAGCCCAGCACCACGGACAGACCCACCGGCAAGTAGACCAGCTTGTCCAGCAGGGCGCCGAGCAGAAAGTACAGTTGCTGCAGGCCAAGCAGGGCGAACACGTTGGAGGTGAATACCAGGAACGGGTCCTTGGTCAGGCCGAAGATGGCGGGGATCGAATCGAAGGCGAACATCACATCCGTGGTGCCGATGGTCAGGAACACGATGAGCATCGGGGTCCAGTAGCGCACGCCGTTCTTGGTGGTCCTCAGCTTCTCGCCGTCGTAGTCGTTGGAGATCTTGATAACCTTGCGCAGCGTACGGATCAGGCCGTTCTCGTGGTACTCCTCGTCATCGTCGCCGCCGAACACGAGCTTGAGGGCGGTATAGATAAGGAATGCGCCGAAGATGAAGAACACCCAAGTGAACCGGGTGATCAGCGCCGCACCGATGAGGATGAAGATGCCGCGGAAGATCAGCGCGATGGTGATACCGACCGACAGCACGTACTTCTGGATCTGCTTGGGCACGGCGAAGTTCGACATGATGATGACGAACACGAAGAGGTTGTCGATGGACAGCGAGTATTCGGTGAGCCATCCCGAATAGAACTCGATAGCCGGCTTGGAACCGGCGAAGAACCAGATGAACCCACCGAAGATCAGCGCCATCACGACGAAGAAGGCGATGTGCTGGACGCACTCCTTGGTGGAGGGCACATGCGGACGCCTACCGATGACGAACAAGTCCACGATGAAGAACAGTGCGAGCACCACAAAGGTGATGATTTCGAATGCAAGTGGGGTTTCTGCCATGATTCCCTACACTAAACCATCACGATGACGGCCTGTCGCAGCATTACCATCGGCCGACATGCCGTACCATACCGCCGACCGACATGCCTCACCATACCGCCGCATGCCGCCAGTCAACGCTTGCGCCCGCACCCCACCGTGTAGGGAAACACCCACCGTGTAGGGATTTCCCCATCGTGTAGGGATGCAAAATCACGGATTGGCGGAATATAGCCGTTTTGTATCCCTACATGGTGGGATTTTCCCTACACCGTGGGTGATTCCCTACACCGTGGGTGATTCCCTACACGGTGGGTGAATCCCTACGCGGTGGGCTGGCTGTGGTGCGTGTTGCGCGACCGTAGGCAGCGTAGGCGTGTGCTAAGCTCCGCGAGCGCACGCCGGAGCGAGGCCGAACGGCCTTGAGTGTGTCGCGCAACACGCATCACAGCCCGCCCACAGCAGCTGCCACGGAGGCTCACTTATTCGCCTCCGCATCCCCTGCGACGCTCGCAACGCTACCGCTGCCCACAACCAGCAAACACAGCCAACCTCCGGTTGACCACACATCAGCTCACTGCCGTTCGCCCTCACCTAAAAACGCCTCTGGCGTTTTCTTCACGGCTCGGCCACGGAGGCTCACTTATTCGCCTCCGCATCCCCTGCGACGCTCGCGACGCTACCGCTGCTCGCTGCTACGGAGGCTCACTTATTCGCCTCCGTCATTTGCCTGAGCTCCTTTTTGAGGTCACGGATTTCGTCGCGCAACCGGGCGGCGAGCTCGAACTGGAGCTGTTCGGCGGCGGTGTGCATCTGCTCGCTGAGCTGACGGATGAGGTCGGCGAGATCCTGCGCCGGCAGTCCGGCCTTGAGAATCTCCTCATGGCGCTTGTCCGCCTCGCCGGGATCATACACGGGCACGCCCAGATGAGTGTTGCCGGCCTTGCCCGCATTTCGGTAGCCGCCTTCCAGCAGCGTGGCCGTGTCCACATCCTCCTTGGCGAGCATGTCGTTGACGTCGCTGATCTTCTTGATGAGCGGCTTCGGATCAATATGGTGCTCCTGGTTGTAGGCCATCTGCTTGGCCCGACGGCGATCGGTCTCGTCGATGGCCTTGCGCATGGCCTCGGTGGTCTCGTCGGCATACATGATGACCATGCCGGACACGTTGCGGGCCGCGCGTCCGATGGTCTGGATGAGCGAGCGGTAGGAACGCAAGAATCCCTCCTTGTCGGCATCGAGAATCGCCACCAGCGAGACCTCCGGCAGGTCGAGACCCTCACGCAGCAGGTTGATGCCAACGATCACGTCGATTTTGCCCTCGCGTAGCATGCGCAGCAGTTCCACACGGCGTAGCGTATCCACGTCGGAATGCAGGTACTCCACCTTGATGCCGCGCTCAAGCAGGTAATCGGTCAGATCCTCGGCCATCTTCTTGGTCAGCGTGGTCACCAGCGCGCGCTCGTTGCGGGCCACTCGCGCCTTGATCTCCCCCAGCAGATCGTCGATCTGCCCGTTGACCGGACGCACCTCAATCTTCGGGTCCAACAGACCGGTCGGTCGGATGATCTGTTCGACCACTCCGTCGGACAGTCCAAGTTCGTAATCGCCCGGCGTCGCGGACAGATACACCGTCTGACCGACGCGCTGCAGGAACTCGGGCCATTTGAGAGGACGGTTGTCCATCGCGGACGGCAGACGGAATCCGTGCTCCACCAGTGTGCGCTTGCGGGATGCGTCGCCTTCGTACATCGCGCCGATCTGCGGGACCGTCACATGCGACTCGTCGATCACCAGCAGGAAATCGTCCGGGAAGAAGTCGAGCAGGGTATGCGGCGGCGTACCGGGCGCACGGCCGTCGAAGTGACGGGAATAGTTCTCCACGCCGGAGCACACGCCCACCTGCGTAAGCATCTCCAAATCATATGTGGTGCGCATGTTGAGACGTTGCGCCTCAAGCTCCTTGCCCTGCTTCCTGAGCTCGGCCAGACGCTCGTCCAGTTCCTCGCGAATGGTCTTGAGCGCGCGCTCCATGCGGGCCGGCCCCGCCACGTAATGCGACGCCGGAAAGATGTGGATTTCGCTCTCATGGGCGATCTCGTCACCGGTGAGCGGGTGCAGCGTGGAGATGCGGTCGATCTCGTCACCGAAGAATTCGATGCGCACGGCCAGCTCCTCGTAGACGGGGATAATCTCCACCGTGTCGCCGCGCACGCGGAAAGTGCCGCGCGTGAAGGCGATGTCGTTGCGCTTGTACTGCATGGCCACGAACTTGCGCAGCAGGTCGTCGCGATTAATCTCCATGCCCTCTTTCAGCAGCAGCATGCGGCCGGCGTACTCCTCCGGCGTGCCGAGGCCGTAGATGCAGGAAACCGTGGCCACGACCACGCAGTCGCGGCGCGTCAGCAGGTTCGCCGTGGCCTGGTGGCGCAGACGCTCCACATCGTCGTTGATGTTGGAGTCCTTTTCGATGTACGTGTCCGTCTGCGGGATGTACGCCTCGGGCTGGTAGTAGTCATAGTAGGAGACGAAATAGCTGACGGCGTTGTCCGGCATCAGCTCGCGGAATTCGGCGCACAGCTGCGCGGCCAGGGTCTTGTTGGGCTCGATGATGAGGGTCGGACGCTGGAGCTTCTCGATGAGCCACGCGGTGGTGGCCGTCTTGCCGGTGCCGGTGGCGCCCATAAGCACCACATCGTTCTCGCCGTTTTCGATGCGCTGCGCCAGTTCCGCGATGGCCTGCGGCTGATCGCCGGACGGCTGGTACGGTGATTTGACCACAAAAGGCTTGTTCGCACGCTCGATGTTGAATCCCATGGGTCACCATCCTAGACCGGGCTCATAACGAGGTTCCCTTACGGGATAACCGCCGTGCGGTCACGCCTCCCACTGCCGGTACAGCGCATCGGCCTGCGCCAGCATGTCGGGCAACGGCTGGGTGGAGTCGATGACAACATCCGCAATGGCACGACGCTCCTCCTCGCTCGACTGGCTGCGGATACGATCCTCGGCCTGTTCCACGGTCATGCCGCGATTCTCGATCAGCCGGTCGAGACGCATGCATACCGGCGCCTCGACGGTGACGATCTGGTCGAATTCGAATGGAATCGTGTCGATGACCTCGGCGAGCAGCGGCACGTCGTGGACGACAATCAGCGGAGCGCCATTCCCGTCGCGCTCGGCGGCGGCCGCGGCATTCGCCTCCAGCCAACGCGCCTCATCGTAGATCAGCGGATGTTCGATGGCGTCCAACCGTTCGCGCGCCCCCGGCTCGGCCGCTTTGCCGAAGATATGATCGGCGACCCACGACCGGTTCAATGTGCCATCGGCATTGAGCGCATGGGGGCCGAATTCCTTGGCGATCTCCGGTAACGCCACTCCCCCGGGCTCGACCACCCTGCGTGCCAGGGCGTCGTAGTCGATGTGCAGTGCGCCCAACTCGCGCCAGCGCGCCGCCACCGTGCTTTTCCCCGCGGCGATGCCGCCCGTCAATCCGATTCTCATCATGCGTTTCATCGTAGCGGAATACCGCCATCGCTATGCCATTGGGCCAGTAGCCGGTAGTCAGCAGCCCTCGTCAGCAATTCGTCGATGAATGTTGACAGCCTGCAACCCCGATTCGCGGCCCGGTTCCCCTAGGGACACCGCATACGAGAAAACCCGGCCCAATCGGACCGGGTTTTCATCAAACGCTAGGCGTCAGCTTCGCGGCGAACTCACTTGCCGAGCAGCTGGTCGCGCAGGGCGGCGAGCTGATCGGAGTCGGCGAGGGTACCGGTGGTCGGCGCAGCGGAAGAGTAGTTGGAGGTCTCCTCGACCGGCTTCTCTTCCTTCGGGCCCTGACCGTCGGCGGCAGCGGACTCGGCAGCGTTGGCCAGCTCCTTGGCCACGAACTCCTTGTGCTCCTCCCACAGCTCGTGAGCGGCGGCGTACTGGGCCTCCCACTCCTCGCGCTGCTTCTCGAAGCCAGCGATCCACTCGTTGGTGTTCGGGTCGAAGCCTTCGGGGTACTTGTAGTTGCCCTGCTCGTCGTACTCGGCCGGCATGCCGTAGATGGCCGGATCGAAGTCCTCGGAGTTCGGGTCGACGGAGTCGTTGGCCTGCTTGAGGGACAGGGAGATACGGCGACGATCGAGATCGACGTCGATCACCTTGACGAACACGGTCTCGCCCGGCTTGACCACGGTCTCCGGGTTGTCGACGTGACGGTTGGCGAGCTCGGAGATGTGCACCAGGCCCTCGATGCCGTCCTCGACGGAGATGAAGACACCGAACTGAACGATCTTGGTGACCTTGCCCTTGACGATCTGGCCGGGGACGTGGGTGCGAGCGAAGCGCTGCCACGGATCCTCCTGGGTCGCCTTGAGGGACAGGGAGATGCGCTCGCGATCGAGATCGACGTCGAGCACCTCGACGGTGACCTTGTCGCCGACCTTGACGACCTCGGACGGGTGGTCGATGTGCTTCCAGGACAGCTCGGAGACGTGAATCAGGCCGTCAACACCGCCCAGATCGACGAAGGCGCCGAAGTTGACGATGGAGGACACCACGCCCTCACGAATCTGGCCCTTCTTGAGCTGGGACAGGAAGGTCTCACGGACCTCGGACTGGGTCTCCTCGAGGTACTGACGACGGGAGAGGACCACGTTGTTGCGGTTCTTGTCGAGCTCGAGGATCTTGGCCTTGATCTTCTGGCCGATGTACGGGGACAGGTCGCGGACGCGGCGCATCTCCACGAGGGAGGCCGGCAGGAAGCCACGCAGACCGATGTCGACGATGAGGCCGCCCTTGACGGCTTCGATGACGGTGCCCTCAACGACGCCGTCGGCTTCCTTGATCTTCTCGATGTCGCCCCAGGCGCGCTCGTACTGAGCACGCTTCTTGGACAGAATCAGACGGCCTTCCTTGTCTTCCTTGGTGACGACAAGGGCCTCAATCGGATCGCCAACCTTGACGACCTCGTCGGGATCGACGTCCTTCTTGATGGAAAGTTCGCGGGAGGGAATCACACCCTCGGTCTTGTAGCCGATGTCGACCAGGACCTCGTCGTGATCGATCTTGACGACGGTACCCTCGACCAGATCACCATCATCGAAGTTCTTGATGGTGGAATCGACTGCCTTGATGAAGTCCTCTTCGGTGCCGATGTCGTTGATGGCGACCTTGGTGACTTCAGTGTTGTTCTCTGCCATGTATATATATGGTTTCTCAATAGATGGATGGATAATTACTCGATATTCAGTTATGCGCACGCCCAATAAGGGCACAAATATTCAGAATACAGGCATCTATAGTCAAAATTCTTAGAGGAATCCGGGCGTGTCGCCCGGATACTGCCACATCACCTCGTGACTTCACACCCTGAGCCGTCCCGTCAAAGCTGACCGCCGCAGAGGTGGGGCATGTGCATCGCGACACACTCAAGGCCGTTCGGCCTCGCTCCGGCGCGTGCTCGCAGAGCTTAGCACACGCTTCCGCTGCTTATGGTCGCGATGCACATGCCCCACCCCTGCGCCTCCGTATTGCGTAGTTGAAAAGCTATAGACTATCGAGAGGCGTGTGGTGGGGGTGTGCGCATCGCGACCGTAGGCTTGGCCGAACGGCCTTGAGTGTGTCGCGATGCGCACACCCCCACCACACAGCGGTCAATTCCAAGGAACGCTTACAGCGAGCGCTCGGCCATTTCGACTACGTTGGCGAGGAGCATGGCACGGGTCATGGGGCCCACGCCGCCGGGGTTGGGCGTGTAGGCGGAGGCCTTGTCGTAGCAGTCCTTGTCCACATCGCCCTTGATGCGGTAGCGTCCGGCCTCATCATCGAAGACGCGGCTGACGCCCACGTCGACCAGCACGGCGCCCTCCTTGATCTTGTCCGGCGTCACGAATCCGGCCGAACCCATCGCGGCCACAATGACGTCGGCCCGGCGCATATGGTCCGTCACATCGCGCGTACCGGTGTGGCACAGCGTCACCGTGGCGTTGACGGCGTTGCGCGTGAGCAGCAGGCCGATGGTACGCCCGATCGTGATGCCCCGGCCGAGCACGCACACCTCCTTGCCGTTCAGATCGATGTCGTAGGCGTCCAGCAGCTCGATCACGCCGCGAGGAGTGCACGGCAGCGGCGTGGTGATGTCTCCACGCACATGCAGCACCAATTCGCCGAGATTGTACGGATGCATGCCGTCGGCATCCTTGGCCGGGTCGATAAGGTCGATGATGGCGTTCTGGTCGATGCCGCGAGGCAACGGTAATTGCACGATGAATCCGGTGCAGGCGGGGTCCTCGTTGAGTTCGCGCACCGCGTCCGCGATCTCGTCGAACGAGGCTGTGGCGGGTAGGTCCTTCCTCACCGAATTGATGCCCACCTCGGCGCAATCGGCGTGCTTGCCGGCCACGTATCTGAGCGAGCCGGGATCCTCGCCCACCAGCAGCGTGCCCAGACCCGGCACCACTCCTTGGGCCTTGAGTTTCGCCACACGTTCGGCAAGGTTGGCCTTGATCTCGGCCGCCACCTTCTTGCCGTCGATTTTTGTGGACATCGTTATCCTTCCTGTCAGGATTCGGTGATTATTCGCAACGATAGGCTACTGTTGAAACAAGTCAGTTTTGTTTCGACGGCTCAATGAAGAAGGCATGCCATGGGGATTCGCTTCACTCGATTCGCACGGTTCGCGGCAGCGACCGTGAGCGTTGTTCTGCTGTGCGCCACCGCCGCCTGCGGTGCCGACAATTCCGCGCCGGCCGAGACGGAAACCGAGCCGGACACCACCACCGAGGCCACCGGGCCAATTACCGTCGTGGCTTCCATCAACCAGTGGGGCTCCTTGGCCGCCGAGCTGGGCGGCGACGACGTCGAAGTCACCTCCATCGTGAGCTCCACCAACGTGGACGCCCACGATTTCGAGCCGAAGACCTCGGATGTGGCCAAACTTTCCAAGGCCCAGGTCGTGGTGGCCAACGGCGCCGGATACGACTCATGGGCCACCAAGTCGCTTTCCAAGTCCACGACCCTCGTTTCCGCCGCATCCGTGGTGGGCGCGGTGGAGGGCGACAACCCGCACCTGTGGTTCTCCAAGGATGCCCGTTCCGGCATGGCCACCGCAATCACCGAAGCTTACGTCAAGGCGATGCCGAGCAAGAAGGTGGACTTCCAGCAGCGGCTCAAGGATTGGCAGGACGGCGAGAAGCAGCTGGATTCCTGGACCGCGGACTTCACCAAGTCCCACGAAAACCTCACCTATGCGGCGACCGAACCCGTCGCCTACTACCTCATGGCCGATCTTGGCTTCGAGGACTCCACGCCCAAAGACTACACGCAGTCGCAGGCCTCCGGCGGCGAGGCCGCCCCGGCCGATCTGCAATCGTTCCAGAAGATCATCGAGGGACGCAAGGTGGACGTGCTCATCAACAACACGCAGGAAGCCAGTGATGCGACCAATATGATCACGGGTACGGCCGGCCGCTCCGACGTGCCGGTGGTCGGCGTCACCGAGCAGATGCCGGCCGACGTCCAGACACTGGATGCATGGATCAACCAGCTCGTCAACACCATCATTGACGCGGTCGACCCCAGCTATGGTTGCGAGGCCGGCACCGATGACGACACGTCCGCGGATGAATCCGACGGCACCGCCGAGCCAAGCGACGGCAACAGTACGGATTCCAAGGACGGCACGTCCGACGACAACACAAACGACGATCCCGCATCGCAGAAGTACATCCGTCAGTGCAAGGCTTACACGGGCAACGGTTCGGACGAGAACGGTACCGACGACTCCAATACATCGTCCGATACACAAGTACCGTCCAACGCCGGACAGCCCGACCCCGGCAAGTAGCTATCACGAGTAGCCATCGACCGTCAGGCTTGCCGCAACCGGAAGAACCTCGAAACCCCTCATACGGGCCGACGCCCAGGTGTTTTGTCGTTGATTATGAGCAGAGGTGTGCCCCGGAACTCAAATTCACGTTGATTTGGGCTATGGGGGCACACCTCTATTGCGGGTCGAATTGCCGTCTCTTCCGAAAATGGCGGAATCATGCGGTTTTTCAATTATGACCGTGTGCCCCCGCAGCTTAAAATCGGATGAAAATCAGCTGCCGGGGCAACGGCTGTGCCCCCGGAGTCCGATTCGTGGGCCAAATCAGCTGCGGGGGCACAGTTTCGTGCCACTCAAACCCAAAAATGCCGCAATAGGCGCTATGGGGACAATGCGTATACGCTTCATGCATCCACGATGCGGCCCGACACCCCATGCGGAACAACTCACCATCGCGGCTCACCATCACGGGACTCCACCGGAGCACTGTGACGAACGCCCATACCTTCCCGTTGCGCCCGTTCCCCGCCACCTTCAATATTGAGAACGATTGTCAGCATCGTTTGCGATAATCGTGCGACGTGAGTGAATCATCCGATTGCATCGTCTTCAAGGACGCCGCCGTGCGCCGCGGCGATCGCGTCATCTGGCAGCATGGCACCTTCGCCATTCCCTCCGGCTCGGTCACCGCCATAGTCGGCACCAACGGCACCGGCAAAACCACCATGATGAAGGCCGAACTCGGCCTCCTTCCGCTGGCCGCCGGCACACTGACCGTTCTTGGACGCCCCGCCGGCGAGCGCAACGCACAGATCGGCTACGTACCGCAAAGCTACGCCTCGGACATCGACTCCAACCTCACCGCCGAACAGTCGGTGCTGTTGGGACTGACCGGCACGCGGTTCGGCATCCACCCGGTCACCAAGGCGCAGCGGGCCAAGGTGCATGAGGCGATGGAGTTCATCGGCATCGCGGACAAGGCCAAGTACCGTCTTTCCGAGCTATCCGGCGGCCTGCGCCAGCGTGTGGCCATCGCCCAGGCGCTTGTATGCGATCCGAAGCTGCTGATGCTGGACGAGCCGCTCGCCAATCTCGATCTGGCAAGCCAGCGCGCCACCGTGCATGTGCTCGCCAAGCTCAACCGCGAACTCGGCATGACCATCCAGGTGGTCGCACACGATCTGAACATGCTGCTGCCGATTCTGACCGGCGCCGTATACCTTTTGGACGGACACCCCCATTACGCGGATATGGGCAAGGTACTCGATTCCACATTGCTCACCCATCTGTACGGCACGCAGGTGCAGGTGGTCACCACGCCGCAGGGCGACATGTTCGTGACTCCCACGCCGGACGAGCCGCGCGATCAGATGCAGGACATGCACACGGTCGCGGAAGTGGCCCAGATGCACCACCATGTATCCGGCGAGCGGCACGATGCACAGCCCACCGTCGTCTCCGGCAATGCCGATGACGGCATACAACGCGCTACCGGTGTCGCGCAGAATCCCGTACATGATCATGTCCACGTCAATCACGGTGACGGCCCGGACAACACCGTCACCGACGACACCAGTGGCAATAACGGAAGCGGTTGCGCGGGCGGCACCGGCCGACCCCGGCCAAACAGCAACACCAATCCTCAACTCGACGGTCACAACAGCCACAACGGCCGTGACACCGGAAAGGACGGCAGGTGATGAGCACCATCGATTTCTCCTTCGACCCTGAATGGATGGGCACCCTCACCGCCCCGTTCATGACCAACGCCTTCGCGGCCGGACTGTTCATCGCGCTGGCCGCCGGCGTGATGGGATACTTCACCATCGCGCGTCATTCGACCTTCGCCGCGCATGCACTGGCACATATCGGACTACCAGGAGCGACGGGCGCCGTGTTGCTGGGTCTTCCGGTCTCGCTGGGCATGGGTGTGTTCGCCTTGGGCGGTGCACTGGTCATTGGCGCATTGGGCAAGCGCGTCTCCGAACGTGAGATCGCCACCGGCACGGTACTGGCGTTCGCGACCGGTCTGGGTCTGTTCTTCGCGAGACTTTCCAGCTCCGCATCCCAGCAGATGCAGTCGATCCTGTTCGGGTCGATTCTGACCATCACCACCGATCAGATCATCGGTTTCGCCATTTTCGACGCACTCCTGCTGGTGCTGTTGGCCGTGATCTACCGTCCGCTGCTGTTCAGCTCGCTGGATGAGCAGGTGGCACAGGCCAAGGGCGTGCCGATCGGACTGATGAATGTGGCGTTCATGGCCATCATGGCAGGCGTGATTACCATCGCCGTGCCGGCCGTGGGCACGTTGCTCATCTTCGCATTGGTCATCACCCCGGCCGCGACCGCCAACATCCTTGCGGGTTCGCCGTTCAAGGCAATGGTCATCGCCAGCGTGCTGTGTCTGGTCTCGATCTGGCTCGGGCTGGTGTTGTCCGCGATGTTCCCCGCTCCCCCGAGCTTCATCATCGTCACGATTTCGACGTTGTTCTGGGCCATCGCCAAAGCCATTGCATCGCTGAAATCACGGTGACATCACAGTGACGGCTGGTTTCGTTCTCGATAATCGGGACGTCAGTGGTGCTTCCAGTGTTACATTGTCGCGAAAAAACGTATGTTTTCGCGACAATGTAACACTGAGACGGAGTCAGTGAGACATTGTCGCGAACTCCGTCGTAATTTCGCGACAATGTCACGCTAAGAGCCGCTCAGTGAGATATTGTCGCGAAACACGGCAGTTTGGTGACGACCGAACGCCGATACTGCAGCCGATATCATGCGGACGACGCAGCCGGCGCCGTACCCATCGCCGCAGCGTATAGGTACGCAGCACAATTAACAATCGACAATCAGCGGGCGACGGAACCTATGCCCTGAAGGCGATTGATAAAACAGCAGCAACGGATTCGACAGCTACAATCCAGCGACCACGATCCGATAATCGTTCATCACACCGGCCGTACCAAGGCCGTGGCGATGGCGGCAATACCCTCACCGCGGCCGGTGAAGCCCATATGGTCGGTGGTGGTCGCGGTCACGGAGACCCGGCATCCCATCGCCTCGGACAACGCGGCCTCCGCTTCGGCACGGCGAGTGCCGATCTTGGGACGATTGCCGATGATGGCCACGGAAGCCGAGGATGACTCATAGCCGTGGTCGCGCACGAACGCGACGGTCTCCCGCAGCATCTCGCAGCCGTGCATGCCGGCACCGTGCGCCCCTGCGCCCACGCCGAACAGGGAGCCGATATCGCCTAACCCCGCAGCGGAGAGTACCGCGTCGATCAGGGCATGGGCGGCCACATCGCCGTCGGAATCCCCTTCGATGCCCTCGTACCGGGCGACCTGAACGGCGTCCGCGTCTTCAGGCACGGGCCAGTGCAGTCCTGCCAGCCACAGGGGTCGGCCGGAACCTGGCTCGGCGAACCGGTGGGCGTCAAATCCTTGCCCGATCAACAGATTGTCGTTGGCCATGCGTGCCTCCCCTACGATTGCATTGTCCTTCCGCATCACGCCGGAATGTACGGCGACGGGATAACAACAAAGACTATGCTAACCCGACTCGGCATGCCGATACCGCTGACGGATTCCTTCTCAATCACCTCGTGCCGGCAACTCTGGCAAGAGAAGCCCCACGGGAAAGACATGCCGATACCGGTTGGACAGACCAAAAAACAAGGCTCTGATACACCAACCATTGACATAAGCTGTGAATTGGTGGGACGGATTCCCCCTAGGAAATTAACCCATGTCAATTCTGGTTTAACAGAGCCAAACAAACCCCCGGTCCGTCTCAGGCGGAACCGGGGTGACAATCACTTCTTCTTGGATTTCTTCTGGGACTCGATACGGGCCAGCGTATCGGCGGCGGCCTCCTCGGGCTCCTCGGTGTGATGCTTCTCATCGCCGGGCTGGGCGGGCTCGTAGCCGAGGTTCACGTCAAGCAGGCGCTGGGCATCGGTCTCGTCGATCTTCTCGGACAGCGCGATCTCGGAGGTGAGGATGGAACGGGCCTTGGTGAGCATGCGCTTCTCGCCGGCGGACAGACCGTGCTCGTCCACATCGCGCTGGGCGAGGTCGCGCACCACTTCGGCGATCTTGTTCACGTCACCGGTGGCGATCTTCTCGACGTTCAGCTTGTATCGACGGGACCAGTTCATCTCCTTCTCGACGATGGGCGTGCGCAGGATCTCGAAGACCTTGGCCACCTCGGATGCGGAGACGATGTCACGGACGCCCACCTTCTTGGCGTTCTCGACCGGAACGTTGATCACCAAACCATCGGAGGACAGCACGGACAGCTGCAGATACTGCCGGGTCACCCCTTTGACGGTCCGCTCGGTGATGGCCTCCACCTTGGCTGCACCATGACGCGGATAGACGACCATATCGCCGACTTTGTAAGACATGTACCCTCCGAGAACCGATCGGCTTACACACAAAAACTCGAATAATTATGCCAGATACCCCGGACCTTGCCCATGGGAGCGCTCACAGTGCGCAGGAAGAGATAAAAAGCGCGTGAATTCGCCATTTTTCGACGCGCCAATGTCGCGTTTCCCCCCTAGGCGCATATACACTTTGGGGCATGGCTACAGAAACGCACATCAAGGAAGATACCGCCACCGTACCAGTCGCCACCGGCGACCTCGATGCGGTAAGCAACGCTGAATTCTACAACCCCCACGCTGTTCTGGGAGGTCATCTCGGCACCGGCAAGCACGCCGATACCGTCACCATCCGCACGCTGCGCCCGCTCGCCAAGGCGGTGACCGTCCTGACCCAGGACGGCAACTACCCGATGCGCCACGAGCACAACGGAGTGTTCGTCGCGACCCTGCCCGCAGCGGGCACCCCCGACAAGCCCGAAATCCCCGACTACCGCATCCGCACCGAGTGGGAGACGGGCGAACTCATCATCGAGGACGACCCGTACCGCTACCTGCCCACGCTCGGCGACATGGACACCTACCTGTTCGGCGAGGGCCGCCACGAGAGGCTGTGGGAAGTGCTCGGCGCACATGTGCTGCGCTACGACGACCCGATGGGCGGCGCCGACGGACGCCCGGGCCAGGTGGTGGGCACCTCGTTCTCCGTGTGGGCGCCGAATGCCCACGCCGTGCGCGTGGTGGGCGATTTCAACGACTGGGACGGCCATCGCCATGCCATGCGATCGCTCGGCTCCTCCGGCGTGTGGGAGATCTTCATCCCCGGCGTGGCCGCAGGCGAACACTACAAGTTCCAAATCCTCAACGCCAACCATCAGTGGGTGATGAAGGCCGACCCGATGGAGCGCCAGCACGAGGTGCCGCCGAACACGGCCTCCATCGTGACCGAGTCGCACTATAAGTGGCAGGACGACGACTGGATGGAGCACCGCCGCACCACCGAGCCGACCGCCGGCCCGGTCTCCATCTACGAGGTGCACGCCTCCAGCTGGCGTCATGGCCTGACCTACCGCGAACTGGCCAAGCAGCTCGTGGAATACGTCAAGCAGGAGGGCTTCACCCATGTGGAGTTCATGCCGCTGGCCCAGCACCCGTTCTCCGGCTCCTGGGGTTATCAGGTGACCGGCTACTACGCCGTGGACTCCCGTCTGGGCTCCCCCGATGACTTCCGCTTCCTGGTGGACAGCCTGCATCAGGCCGGCATCGGCGTGATCATGGACTGGGTGCCCGCCCACTTCCCGAAGGACGCCTTCGCGCTCGGCCGCTTCGACGGCACCCCGCTGTACGAGGATCCGGACCCGCTGCGCGGCGAGCACCCGGACTGGGGCACCTACGTGTTCAACTTCGGGCGTCACGAGGTGCGCAACTTCCTCGTGGCCAACGCCCTGTTCTGGCTTGAGGACCTGCATATCGACGCCCTGCGCGTGGATGCCGTCAGCTCCATGCTCTACCTCGACTACAGCCGCGAGCCCGGCCAGTGGAGGCCGAACATCTACGGCGGCCGCGAGAACTTGGAGGCGATCGACTTCCTCAAGGAGGCCACGGCCACGGCGTACAAGAACAACCCGGGCATCATGATGATCGCCGAGGAGTCCACCGCATGGCCGGGCATCACCGCGCCCACGAGCGCCGGCGGCATCGGCTTCGGCCTCAAGTGGAACATGGGCTGGATGCACGATACGCTCGAGTACCTGCATGAGGAGCCCATCAACCGCAAGTGGCACCACAACGAGATCACCTTCTCGATGGTGTACGCCTACTCCGAGCACTACGTGCTGCCCATCAGCCACGACGAGGTCGTGTACGGCAAGGGCTCGCTCTACGGCAAGATGCCGGGCGACGGCTGGCAGAAGCTGGCCGGCGTGCGGTCCCTGTTCGCCTACCAGTGGGCGCACCCGGGCAAGAAGCTCTCCTTCATGGGCAATGAACTGGCCCAGTGGGGCGAGTGGGACTACAACGCCTCCATCGACTGGGACTGCCTCAACTGGGAGGAGCACCGCCGCATCCAGCGCTTCGTCGCCGACCTCAACGCCTTCTACAAGGCCAATCCGGCACTGTGGAGCCAGGACTTCGACCCGGCGGGCTTCCAGTGGCTCACCAGCGACGACGGCGACCATAACACGCTGAGCTTCCTGCGCATCGGCTCCAAGGGCGAAACGCTGGCCGTGGTGGTCAACTTCTCGGGCGAGGCCTGGTCCGACTATCAGGTGGCGCTGCCCACCGGCGGCAAGTGGACCGAGGTGTTCACCACCGACGATGCCAAGTACGGCGGTTCCGACATCCACAACGGCACGGTGGAGGCGGTCGAGGGTGAGTACCATTCCCGCCCGTACTCCGCGAACATCACCGTTCCCGCCCTCGGGGTTGTATTCTTGAAGCCGGAAGAGGACTGATAGAGGGCAACCACCGAAAAGGACAAAGGAACCGGTTTTATGCTCAATACCACAGCGCGTCAGAATACGACACCGCACACGGTGCTGGTGGTCGAGGACGAGCCCACGCTCGCCACGGCCATCGCCCAGCGCATCACCGCTGAGGGATGGACCGCCCGCGTGGCCGGCGACGGCGCCTCCGCCGTGCAGGCGGCCACGCAGCTCCGCCCCGATCTGGTGATCATGGACATCATGCTTCCGGTGATGGACGGTCTCGAGGCCACCAAACGCATCGTGGCCGAACGACCCGTGCCGGTGTTGATTCTGACCGCCCGTGACGACGAGGCGGACAAGGTGATTGGCCTTGGCGCCGGAGCCGACGACTACATGACCAAGCCGTTCTCGATGCGCGAGCTCATCGCCCGCTGCAAGGCGCTGCTGCGCCGCGTGGAGCGGGCCAAGGTTATCGCCAAGAACTCCGAGAACGAGAAGATCCTCGATTTCGGCTCGATGGTGATCGACCCCGCCCAGCGCATCGTGACGGTCGATGGCCAACAGGTGCATCTGACCCCGACGGAATTCGACCTGCTGGCCACGCTGGCCCGCCGACCGAAGTCCGTGCTCACCCGCGAGAAGCTGCTCGAGGAGGTCTGGGACTGGGTGGACGCCTCCGGCACCCGCACGGTGGACAGCCACGTCAAGGCGCTACGCCACAAGCTCGGCGCGGACACCATCCGCACCGTGCACGGCGTGGGCTACGCCTTCGAGCCGCCGGCCAAGTAGTCTAGGCAAGGAGCCCGGCAGGCAGCCCAGACCCGACAGGCTCCCGATCATCCTCGGCATACGGTTCGGATATATTCGGACGTATGCCGAAACAACAACCCAAGCGCCGACTTGGTGTGCTGCGCAAGTACACCAAGTCGGTTGATTTTTTCTCCTCGCTCAAGCTCGAGCTGAGCTCCCTGATCGTAATCGCCACCGCCATCGCGTTCGCGATGTGCTGGTTTCTGCTCAAATACGGCTGGTCGGGATGGATCGCCATGCCGCTGACCCTGGTGGTGGCTCTCGGCATCACCTACGTGTTCTCCCGCGGCATCACCGCTCCCCTGCGCCAGATGCGCGACGTGGCCGAGGCGATGGCCGAGGGCGACTACACCGTGCGCGTGGACATCGATCAGGACCGCCACGACGAAGTGGGACAGCTTGCGCGCTCCTTCAATGAGATGGCGGGCGAGCTCGAGCACGCGGACAAAATGCGCCGCGACCTGATCGCCAATGTGAGCCACGAACTGCGCACGCCCGTCTCCGCGCTGCAGGCGATGGTGGAGAACATGGCCGACGGCGTCACCGAACCCACCCCGGCCAACCTCGAAGGCATCCTGACCCAGACCAAACGTCTGTCCGATCTCATCGCGTTCCTGCTCGACCTGAGCCGCATGGAGGCCGGCGCCGCCAGCCTGAACATCGAGAAGTTCAATTTCGCCGACTTCCTTGACGAGACCATCGAACCGCTGGAGATCGCCGACGGCGGACATGCCCACGACATTCTGGTCCATGTGCCCGCCGACATCTCGATGGAGGGCGATCAGGACCGTCTGCGCCAGCTGTTCACCAACATCATCGCCAACGCGCTCAAGCATTCGGCCGATGGCACCACCGTACTGGTCGAGGCGCGCGAGGACCGCGACATGGGCACCGTGGTGACCAATGTGGTCAATTACGGTTCGCAGATCGCTCCTTCGGACCGTTCCAGCATCTTCCGCCGATTCGTCAAGGGCAAGACCGGCCCCGGCACCGAATCGGGCGGCACCGGGCTGGGCCTGTCCATCGCGTTGTGGGCGGCGCAGCTGCACGGCGGCACCGTCAAGGTGGTGGATGACGAACGCGGCGCGGACTTCGAGATCACGCTGCCCAAATACCACATCGCCGAATAACCATGAATAACCACGAATAGTCGCAAGTAGGCGCGGATAGTCGCGGGATATGCACCCCACATACTATAATCGAACATACGTTCGAGAGAAGTGGGGTCGCATGAATCCGCAGCCATGGGTGGGGTCGCCGACGTTGTTCGTCGTGCAGATGGCCGGCCATGCCATGCGGGACGCCGGCATCGCGAACGGCGACCTGCTCATCGTGGACCGGTCGAAGGAGCCCGCACACGGCGACGTGGTGGTGGCTGTGCTGGACGGCGAGCTGGCGGTCAAACGGCTAGTTGCGGCAGGCGCGCATCTGGTGCTGCATGCCGAGAATCCCGCGTATCCGGATTACGTCCCGGACGGCTGTGCGCCGCCGCCCATCTGGGGCGTGGTCGTAAGCGTGATTCATGCGTTGCGTGACGGTGAACCCCCATCACCACCGGCCTCCCCTACGTCACCTTCGTCACCTTCGCAGTCCCCGCGATGGGAGGCCACCGCCTGAGCCAGCGCCAGCCCGCCGACCGGCAGCGCGCCGGCGTGTCGCAGCACGTCCGTGCACTGCCTCAGCGTGGAGCCGGTGGTGATGATGTCGTCCACCAGCAGCACCGGGGCACCTTGCAGTGATGCGCCGGGCGCCACAGCGATATGACCGCCGATGCGCTGGGCGCGCTGGGCCGCGGAGATCTGCTGCACCGAACGACCGCCTCCCGCGGTGCTCACCAGCGCCAGGGACGTGCGGGACGGAATCCCGGCCTCACACAGCGCCTCGGACAACGCACGGACCAGCGGCATAAGATGGCGTCTGCCACGACGCCGCATGGAGGCCGGCGACGAAGGCGCCGGAACCACCAGCACCGGTCGCCTCAGGTCCGGACCACAAGCCGGCATAGTCGGCATCGCCGCCATAGCCGCCATCAGCCCCGACCGGCCCAACGTGGCGACCAGAATCCGTGCGAACGGGCCGTCGAGCTCGGCATCGTCATGGTCCTTCCAGTCGAGAATGCAACGCCGCACCACGCCTTGATACACGGCGGCCGCATAGGCCATGTCCGACAGGCTGCCCTGAAGTTCACGCCCATAACACCGGTCGAACAGCGCACGGCAATCGTCGCAGAGCACGGCGTCCGGGGCGTCGCAGCCGGCGCAGCCCCGCGGCAGCACTACATCGCGCACCGAACGGCACAGCGTCCCCAGAGCGCCATCGCTCCCCCGCCATCCGGCTCCGGCACGCCGACCGTCGGCCCGTGCGGCATCCATGCCCGCACGCCTATGGCAGACGCGCCAGCAGCGCATCCATCAGGCCAAGCGCATCCCCGGGATCGGTGACGCTCACGCCCTTCGCCCCCGCCTCGACCGCCGGATAGTCATTGCCTCCGGGCGTCATGCGATCGCCGGTGAAGAGGATGTCCCGCGTCTCGATGCCGAGCGCGGAGGCGAGCTGCCGGACGGCATAGGCCTTGTCCATGCCGTTGAGGCTCACGTCCACGCTGGAATACCCTCCGGAGCGCACCTTGAGGTCGGGCAGGTCGGCCCGCACTGCTTCGGCGAGCGCCTGCTTCTTCCGGTTGTCCGGGTCCCATTGGCGTTTGACCTCCACCGGCGCGTACTGGCCGTGGGCGGAGAAGGTGATCTGACTGCCGCGGTTCTCGATGCGCGGCCCCCATACGCGATCCTCCCACAGCCCCAGTTCCTTGGCATGGCGTTCCAGACTGGATTCGACCGTGGCGACGGTGTCCGGGTCCAGATCATGAGAGTAGACCAACGCCCATGCGGAACCGTTCCAACGGTAGTATCGCGAACCGGATGTGGGCATGACGTGCAGATGGGTGCGGTCGGCGGTCCCGTCGAGCACATCCAGCACCTGCAAGGTGACGACGTCCATGCTGCCGCCGGAGATCAGGGCCACTTCGGCCCGCGCGGTCAGCGCGCTGAACCGTTCGATCATGGCGGGCTTCATCGGTTGTTTGGAACTGGCCAGCGTATTGTCCAGATCGAAGCCGTACACCTTGGTCGTACGGCACAGTTCATCCATATCGCATGCGGTCCACGAGCGCACCTTCATCCGTCCGTGTCCTCCTTAGGCAAAGTTTCCCCGTGCACCAATGGTAACGCAAATCGTCGTTGGAGGCGCATGTCCGTCGCCTTGTCCTATGGTGGGAACCATGCTTCAACCGCCTTGGAACGCCCGCGTGTACCGGAATCGGCATGGACGCGGCACCCGCACCCCGATGTTCGGCACCCGTCTGCCCCGCTACCGCACCCGTACCGGCATGTTCGACGACATGGTGGCCGCGCAGGTGCGCAGGCTCGGCGAGGCGTGGCCTCAGCTGGTGCGTCCGCTGCAGTTCGCGGTGGAGGATGTGCCGCCCTCCGATCCCACGCCGTGGCAGACCGAGCCGAATCTGACCTCGCAGTGCTTCCCGGCGAGCCATGGGATTCCGGCGCGCGTCGTGCTCTACCGCATGCCGTTGCAGACCGAGGCCCCCACCAAGATGGAGCTCCAGCTGGCGATTCGCGACGAGCTGGTGTCGCGGATCGCCGAACTGTACGGGCGTCGTCCGGAGGAGATCGACCCCGACTGGGGGCTGTGAGGGTTTATCGAACGATGGAGGAATCGTTGCGGGCCCAGATATGGGCGGTCGCCGGCATCAGCGGCGTCGCCCCGATGGCGGCCAGACCGGCCACTTTCCCGTCGCCCAGCTTGTCGCGGGTGAACCGCACGCCCCATCCCACATGCTTGGACTGGTCCTCGACGAGGATCACGGCAGCGTCGGCATCGTCGGAGGCCAGCTCCGAGGCCGGAATGGACGTGCCGGCGTTGGCCCCAAGCTTGACCTCGCGGCTCTTGAGCGCGTTGCCCTTGGCATCGTACGCATGCACGGTGGCGCTGGTCTCCGTATTGGCGAGATTGGCCAGCGTGATGGTGCCGGTGACGCCGTCCGGCAGAGTCAGTCCGGAGAATTCCACGGCGGCGCCGGCGTTGATGAGCGCGAAGTCGGCCTGACCGTCATCACCCGAACGGGTCGTCTTGGCGGTCAGGAACAGCTTGTCTTCGGCGCTGGAGACGAGGCCGAGCGCATCCTTCGGCGCATCGCCGAGATCCACGACCGACACCTTGCCGGCGTTCACGGTGAGGTCCTTGGCCTCGACGAGACCGTGACCCGTGATCCATGACAGGGTGGTTCTGGTGTCGGCCTCAGCGAACAGATAGGCCGTGACGGCATCGCCCTCGCGGATCGAGGGAACCACCGAGGCATTGGAGGCGGTGCCGAGCGGCGTGGCGAAGTCGGAGCCCTTGGATGTCAGACCGTCCATGGACACCACACGGACCACGGCGGAGACCGGCGTCTCCTTGCTGGAGACCGTCACGTACAGACCATTCTGGTTGCTGGCCGCCGCGGACAGCTCCAGCATCCCCTCACCCGAGGCCGGTACGACCAGCGAGGATTGCGTGGACAGGGTGAGTCTGCCGGCCACCGTGGTTCCCCATACGGCGATATCGACCGTGGTGGGCTTGGTGGAGGGGTTGGCGACGATGAGCTGCTGCGTGGTGCCGGTGGCCGTGGAGGGCAGCAGGAACGACTCGCGCAACGCCGTGGTGACGCAGGATGCGGCGGAGACGCCCTTGAGATCGCCTTCCGACGCCCACGATGCGATGGCCCCGGCCGTGCCCGTGCCGGTCTGCGCCGTGAGCATGCGGGTGTCGAGGAGGCGAGAGCCCTGATCGATCGCCTCGGATGCGGTCTTCACGTCGTCCTCGTCGGTGGTGTCCGCGTCCTTGAGTGCGACGGAATCCGAGGAGGACTTGCCGCCGAACTCGGCTGCGGAGGCGCTGTAGACCGAACCGAACGAGGCGTAGCGGGCCTGCGTGGTCAGGTCGCCGACCGTGGCCTGGAAGGCGCTGTCGCCGTAGGTTCCGGAGTCGGCGAGCGCCATGGGCGCCGGGCAGTAGGCATCCGATTGCGTGGGGCTGACGGTCCGGTCGATGGCGTTGTTGCCCGCCGCGACCTTGTCCACCCATGTCGAGGGTCCGGGCAGCACCATCAGCGCGGCGAACAGGGCTACGAGGACGATCATGGTGATCAGCCCGATGATCACGCGGGCGACGCGTCTGGGCGTGGATGCGTTTGCGCTCATGCTTCCTCCAATCCGTTCACCAGTCGTCTGCGGGGCAGGGCGACCAGACAGTACAGTGCAAGCACGACCGACAGGCACGCCAGCCAGGCCACACGCCAGCCGCTGCTCTGCGTGCGGCGCTGCCAAGAGGTGTCCACGTTCTGGGATTCGGCGGACCGGAGCGTGAGGCGATAGTAGACGCCGTCATTGGTGCTCACCAGCGCCTGCGTGCCGTCCGACGCGGCGATGTTGGCGTTCAATTGTTCATAGGGCGTGGCCGTGGCTGCGGATTCGCCGTCCGAAACCACGTAGATGCCGCCGAAGCCCAGACCGGAGATGGTGGCGATGGCCTGCTCGTCCGGGTTCGACAACAGCGTGGCGCACGCCTGGGCAAGCGCGCTGTCGATGGCGTCGTGTTCACCGTTCACGAGTCGCGCACGCTGGGCGGGTGAACTGTCGATGAGATCGCCACGCGAAGTGCGCATCACGGCGTAATCGACGGCGTTACGGGTCTGCGCGCTGATGGCCAACACCCGGTGATCGGCGCCCGAGGACAGGTAGTCCGTGGTGACCATAGGCAGGCCCGCGCGGGACATGGCAAGCCCGCCATCGCGGTGCCGTTCGATCCCGTACCAGCATTGCACGGCCACGCAGCACACCAGCAGAATCGACAGCAGGGCACGACCGGAGACGATGACCGGACGCAGACCGTCACGGCGCGTCGTCTCGATCTCACCGACGGCATGCAACGGGTGGAAGCGCTTGACCGCGCCGCCGGCCACCAGTGACACGCAGGACAGGAAGCCGAGGATCATCAGCAGGATGCCGGGCGAGGCCGAACCGGCCACCACGCCGTCGGCATCCACCGCGATGGCCACCCTGCTGGAGACCAGGGCCAGCGCCGCGCCGCAGAGGATGACCACCCACATCAGACGCGAGGCCCTAAGCGCGAACGGCAGCACCAGCGAGGCGATGGCGAGCACGGTCATGACAAGGAACAGCACGGTGACCGCCAGATCGAGCGGATCGGCCGACAGCGGCCGCCAATCCAACGCACGGCCCGCGGCCTCAAGCAGACTCAACGCAGCCGGCGAACCGTTGACGTCGGACGACGGGGTCGTGATGTCGCCGAACAATTGGCGCCACGAGCCCAGATGGGCGTAACGGACCGCATTGACCAGCGTGGGGGCCACGGCGAAGGCGGCGGGCACGGGGATGAGCAGCAGTGTGGCCCGCTTGCGCCGGACGAACAACAGGAACGCCGGGAATGCCACGATCAAAGCCAGCAACAGCTGCGGCTCGGCGGCCACCGCGGGGATGAAGCACAGGGCGGACAGCGCGGCGGCCTGCACGGATGGGCGCGGTCTGAGCGGGTCCTCGGTGTGGTACATGCCCACGGCCCGGAACACGAATGCGAAGGCGGCGGGCAGGAACACGAGCACGGTGAGCATCGGCAGGTTCGCCTGCGCATACCAGCCGAACATGATTCCCGTGGAGGCCCACAGCAGTCCTCCCAGCACGCGGACCACATCCGAACGGGTGAAGATGCCAGCGAGCGCCCAGAACGACAATGCGGCAAGAGGAGCCGCGGCGAACAGCATCAGGGCGAGGGCGCCGCCCACATGGCCCAGCGTGACGAGCGAGGAGACCATCAGCACGAGCAGCCACGGCGTCGGCGGCGCGGGTATGCCGGTGCCGGCCCCGAACACCCACGGCGTGGTGGCGGCTTGCGCGAGCTGGTGGAAGCTGGCCCCGGTGGGCAGCAGCGCATGCGAGTACAGCGAGCCGTCCGAGAACACGGCCCGGAACACCGGCCAGTGCAGGCCCACGATGCCCGCGAATGACACGAACGCCATCATCAGCGCCCATGTCCAGCGCCGACGGATACGCGCCTTGAGATGCGCCCGTTCCAGCGGGCTGAGCAACACCACGCCCTGTTGGGCTTCGAAGGCGTCGCGCCGGTCATGGAACTGGGTGATCTGCCGACGGTCAGCGGTGAGCACCTGCAGCGAGGACATGGGCACCTTGGCCTGCTTCGCCACCAGACGGCGCGAGCGCATGGCTCCGGGGATGGAGGTCAGCGCCAGCCACGGCAGGCACAACTCGACCCACGCCTCGAACGGTTTCTTGCCGAACAGCATGGCGATGGCCACGCCGAAGCTGCGGATGAGCCGCCACAGCCACACGACAATCCAGGAGGACATGGCCATGTCCGTGTACCGGTAGCGCTGGGCGGCACGGGCCACGGCCACACCATGGCGTACGGCGTGGTCCGAGGTCAGCGCCTCGCCGCCGCGCGTGCGCACGCCCTCGTAACGGGCGCGGCGATGGGCGATCTCGGCGCGCGGCACGACCACCACACGGCCTCCGCTCAGGCATACGCGACGGCAGAAATCCATCGATTCGCCATAGGTGGTGAACCAGGAATTGATGCCTTTGATCCGTTGGAACTGGTTCAGGGAGACCAATGCCCCGGCCAGGGACACGGCGAACACATCCTGCCGGCCGTCGTATTGTTCCTGGTCGGGCTCGCCGTCCACCACCAGCGAGTGCACGGTGTGACGGCCGGCGTACAGGCCCACGTTATGCAGTTGGGTGCCGTCCCAATCGCACTGCTTGCAGCCGAGGACGCTGGCGCCGGGCGTGTTGCGCCATGCCTCCAACAGCCGCTCCAGACAGTATGCGTCCGCGGGCCGGGAGTCGTCGTGCAGGAGCCACAACGCGCGGGTCTCGGGATTGAGTTCGGCATAGTCGAGGGCCTTGTTCACGGCATCGCCGAAGGAACGCGCGCCCTTGGCTCTGACGATGCGCACGTTGACGTGCTTGGACTGCGGCATCTCCATGACCGGGCCCGACGGCGAGGGAATCACCTCGAACGAGCTGGTGACGGGCTGGCCGGTGGCACCGGTGGCGTCGGCGATGACGATGGTGCCCGGCAGCACATTTTGCGTGAGCACGGAACGCAATGTGGCCGTCAGGAAACGGACATCCTCTTCGACGGTGATCACCGCGGCGATGCCGGCATCGACATCCTGTCGGTGGGTATACGGCCTGGATGCCATCGCTTCGGCCAACGCCTGCTGAATATCACTGTTACCTGTCGGACTCATAGACCCCCACACTAGTAGACGCCACCGCCGGGTCGGCGTGTACGGCGGCAAACCACCACATAACCACTGATTTCATCCGATTCCACCGATGGCGCCACGATTCCACCGATGGCACCAAGGCTTGTCATCCGCGAGACCCGCCGTGCCCGGACGGTCCGGGCGCATCCGTATGCCGCGCTGACGTAGAGGAGCCGTGGGAGACGTCTTGACCCACCACTCGGACTCACCACTCACCGACCCGCAACGACGCAGACGGCGTCATGCCGCAGAATCGATTGCGCAGAGGCAATTGCGCGGAGGCGATTGCGACGCCGACCGGCCATGCGCGCACGCGTCAGGCCTGTTCGCGATGGCTTTTCTTGTAGCGGCGGCGTTCGCGCTCGCTCATGCCACCCCAGATGCCGAACCGCTCGTCATGGTCGATGGCCCATTTGAGGCACTGCTCACGGACCTCGCACTTGGCGCACACACGCTTGGCGTCACGCGTCGATCCGCCTTTTTCCGGGAAGAACGCCTCCGGGTCGGTCTGGGCGCACAACGCCTTGTGCTGCCAGGACACGTCGCCGTCCGGCTTGAACAGCCCCCATAGCGTGTTCCACTGCTCCTGCTCTTCGGCGGATTCGTCGACTACCCCCCACATGCGACTCTCCTTGCCCCAAGCATTCAATTGACGGTTTACATTACACTCATACCCTCATATTTTTGTCAAATGGTATCTCGTGTCATTACGCCGTTCAGCTGAAAACTGTGCTATACGAAGGCACTTGCCCGGATTGGCGCGATGCACATGGCATGTGAACGGTATTGTGCTGTTCCTGCGGAGGAACATGGCGGGCCTGCCGCGTCCGACCGCCGCTGTGACAAAGTGGCTTTCAGACTATCGACGGCACATGATCTACGGCACATGGAGGAATTGCATGGCGCAGGAAACCGGTGGAGCGGAACAGCAGATCAATCCGCCGAGCTTCGTTCCCTCCGCCGACCGCCGTCCGCGCACATCGGCGGCGTCGGGCAACGCCGGTTCCACAGCCCAGCCGGCACCGACCTGGTCGTCCCGCGCGACAGGCGGTCCGCGACGTGCCGCGGATTCCGACTCCGCCGTCCCACCGGCCATCCGTCCGGCCGGCGCCCGTTCACGAAGAAGCGCGGCGCCCGCTTTCAGCGCTTCCGTCCCACATGACGCCGCCGCCGACGCCTCCCCCGTATCATCGGTGCCCGCCGATCGACCCGTCGCACCGCCCCCCAGCTTCTCCCCCAACGCGCGGCGCACGACCCGTCGCGTCATCCCCACAGGAGGCGACGCGACACCGCAGAGCATCACCCCGACGCGCACCCGCCGTTCCTCGGGTTCCCCGCGCACCACGGTCCGCCCCGCAGGCGTGTCCTCGGCGACGTCCTTCCTGGCCCAGGCGACGCGTCCGACCATGCCCTCCTCGCGGGCGGCCCAAGCCCCGGTCGAAGGCGCCATGGCCGTTGTCGGCGCGCGTCCGCGCCGGCACCGCGCCGCGCACATCACCCTCGTCGCGCTGGCCGTCCTGCTGGCCGCACTGGCCGCCTCCGTCTTCGGCGCCTGGGTCTGGGTCAACGGCAAACTCAATAAGGCCGACTGGCTGACCGGCACCGCGGACACCCCGCCCTCCACCTGGCTGATCCTCGGTTCGGACGAACGCGACGGTTCGACCGATTACGGCGGCGTGGACGACATCACCGGCTACCGCACCGATACGATTCTGGTGCTCACCAAGCCCAAGACCGGCGCGAGCTCCCTGATCTCCATCCCCCGAGATTCGCTGATGAACGTGGACGGCCAGTACATGAAGATCAACTCGGTGGCGCAGTTCGCCGGCTCGAAGGCGCTGGTGGGCGAGGTCGAGCAGCTCACCGGGCAGAAGATCGATCATGTGGCGCAGATCAAGTTCGGTGGCCTGCAGAACGTGGTGAACGCACTCGGCGGCGTCCAGCTCTGCTACGACCAGGACGTCCAGGACGCCTATTCCGGCCTCAACTGGCAGGCCGGATGCCATACCGCGGACGGTGCCACGGCCCTGTCCTTCTCCCGCATGCGCTACGCGGATGCGCAGGGCGATTTCGGGCGTAACGAGCGGCAGCGTCAGGTCATCGCGGCAATCGTCAAGAAGGCATCCAGCGCCCAGACACTGACGAATCCGGCCAAGGTGACCGCCGTGGCGGACGCCGGTCTGAGCTCGCTCACCGTGGACGAGCGGACCTCGCCGCTCACCTTGGTGTCGATGGCGATGGCCTTCAAGGACGCCACCGGCTCCGAAGGCATCTCGGGCAGCGTCTACTGGACTGACCCCGATTACTACGTGGATGGCGTGGGTTCGTCGGTGCTGCTGGATGACGCGAGGAACACCGAACTGTTCAGCGAACTGGCCGCCGGCACGCATGCCTCCGGCACCGTGGGCACCCTTGCCGAAGGCTGATCCCGCGCGGCTTGGGTCCTGACCCGCACGGGGCGCGCCGATGTCCGGATGCCGATTCGGATACCAATGTGGATAACTCGGCAAGCTGGAACCACATGGGTCGATACGGCTTGCCTGGCGCCCCGGCATCGTCCACGCTGGGAGGCATGTCCAGACATGCACAGCACCGTCGCCGTCCACACCCCTCACGCGCCTCGCAGCCCCATCAGGCAGGAAAGGGCGGCGCCGCCAGCGACCCGCGCGCCAAGCTCATGGTCTTCGCCATGGCCGCTCCCCTGTTCGCCCAAGTCATGATGATCGCAGTGATGATCGCGCAAGGGCAATGGATGTTCGCGATGATGGTGGTCCCCGGCGCCATCGGATGCCTCGCCTCGGTGCTCATCGCCATCCCCTGGCGCTCCCCCGGCCAAATCGAAACCACTCCCGCTGCGGCCGCTGCAGGGCCATCCGGCGCCATCGTCAACGACGACACGGGAGGTACGATCGGATTCGATGCCATGGCCTCGGACACCATCGAGACGCTGCTGGGTTTCGACCGGATGCCTTGGCGCAGCATCGTGGCGCAATGGCTGAGGCCCGCCAGTCTCGCCGTGCCGCTCGGCTCGACCGGCACAGGTCGTTTCGACCTCGATCTGGTCCGTCAGGGACCGCATGCGCTGGTGGCGGGAACCACCGGTTCCGGCAAATCGGTATTGCTGCAGAGCTGGTGTCTGGCGCTTGCCTCCCGCAACGGTCCGGACCGGCTGAATTTCGTCTTCCTTGATTTCAAGGGCGGCTCCGCGTTCCGCACGCTGGAGCGGCTGCCCCACACCGTGGGCAACGTCTGCGACCTTGATCTGGACCACGCGGCACGCGCCCTGCGCGCGCTGGAGGCCGAACTGACCCGTCGTGAACGACTAGCCGCATCGTTCCATGCCGCGCACATCGAAGATCTTCCACTGCCGCCGCCGCGCCTGATGGTGGTCATCGACGAGTTCCACGCGCTGAAGGACCAACTGCCGGATTACATCGGGCGTCTGGTGCGCATCGCCTCGCTCGGGCGTTCCCTGGGCATGCATCTCATCGCCTGCACGCAGAATCCGCTCGGTCAGGTCAACGCCGATATGAAGGCGAACATGGCCATCAACATCTGTCTGCGCGTGCGTGACGCGATGCAGTCGACGGAGCTGCTCGGCGACGGCCGCGCAGCCTCGATCCCACCCGCGTTGCCCGGATCGGCGTATTGCAATGACGGCGAACAGGTCAGCGCCTTCCGCTGCGCCTCGGTGGATGACGTGGCGCGCTGCTGCCGTCAGATCGTCCTCGCCGACCGGTTCATGGAATCGGTCCCCATCCCGCAGCTGTTCACCGCCCCGCTGCCAAGCCGTGTCGCACGGCGTCCTCTACCCCGAGCGGAATCGAACCGACTCCCCGACCGGCTGTGGTTCGGGCTTGCGGACAACGGCATCACCCTCATGGATGCGACCTTGCCCGTCACCGGAGGCAACGTCGGGGTCATCGGCGCGCACGGCCGCGGCAAGACCACGCTGCTCGCCACGTTGGCGCGGGAACTGGCAGTGGACGGCCACGGCGGATCGGATGCCTCCGTGCGGCTCTTCGACGACGCGGACGAGCTGCTCGACCCGTTCAACGCCGACGACGAGGCCGCCTCGTTCCGCGACGCGCTGGCCAACCCCGCCGTCACCGTGGTATTCGCGGTGTCCTCCGCGCGGCATGTGCGTGTGCCGGAGCATTGCGTCACGCGCATCGTGTTCCCCTGCGGCGAGCGTTCCGCCGATCTGATGGCGGGCGTCCCATCGAACCTGTTGAGCATGCTCGGGCAACGCGATCTGGACACGCCCGGACGCGCGGTGCTGATTACCGGCGCGGCCGCGTGCCTCGTCCAATGTGCCGTTTGACTACTTCGCTACTTTCTAGGCATAACCTCTTGAAAAACGCCATGGTTCGTGGTTACCTTGATAGGAGCGTAAGGAACAACACCAGCCAGGGGTTTAGAAATTAGGGAGGCAAGCATTGAGCAGCGCTTATGATTGGCGAGCCAAGGCGGCATGTCGTGACAAGGACCCGGAACTTTTCTTCCCGGTGGGCAACACCGGTGCCGCATACCAGCAGATCGAGGAGGCCAAGGCCGTTTGCCGCACCTGCAAGGTGATTGACGCGTGCCTCAAGTGCGCGCTGGATACCAATCAGGACTACGGCGTGTGGGGTGGCCTGAGCGAGGACGAGCGTCGCGCGCTGAAGCGTCGCGCCATGCGCGCCCGCCGCTCCCAGGCCATGCAGATGCAGATCTGATTCCGGCCAGTCTCCGATTCGTCCGACGAGCGCCGGCGCACAAGCCGTCGGTGCGTAATGGAAAACCCTCCCGAATTGGGAGGGTTTTCTCGTATCAAGTCACGAATCTCCGACGCGGGACGCCGATGCTACTCCTCCTGGGCGGCGCGCAGCTTCATGTCGAGCACCACACGGGTGCCGCCCTCGCGACGCGGCTCCCAATGCACGGAACCGCCGAAGTCGTTGGTCACGAACGTGTTGATGATCTGCGTGCCAAGTCCCGAGCCGGAGGAACGCGCCAGACCGTTCTGCTCCTCGGAGCCAAGGCCGGTGCCGTCATCCTCCACCACCACGTTGAGGTTGGAGCCGGAACGTCCCACGGAGATGACGATATGTCCCTCCTTGCGTCCCTCGAATCCGTGCTCCACCGAATTGGTGATGAGCTCGGTAAGCACCAGCGAGAGTGGCGTGGCGTCCTGGGCGGGCATCATGCCGAACTTGCCCATGAAGTTGATCTCGATATGCTGGTCCTTCATCGTCGCCAGATCCACGGCCATGCGCAGCAGGTTGGAGATCACCTTGTCGAAGTCCACGATCTCGTCCGCGGTCTGGCTCAGGCCCTCGTGCACCATGGCGATGGTCTGCACGCGGCGCTGCGCCTCCTGCAGCTCCTTCTTGACCTCCTCGGACTTGGTCTTGCGCGCCTGAAGCCTCAGCAGGGCGGAGACCGCCTGCAGATTGTTCTTGACGCGATGGTGGATTTCGGAGATCGTGGCGTTCTTGGTCTGCAGCTCCTGTTCGCGACGGCGTAGCTCGGTGACGTCACGGCACAGGATGATCGCGCCGACGCGACCGTTGTTGTCGTACAGCGGCAGCGAGCGCATGGACACGGCGGAACGGTTGGCGTTGAGCTCGGAATCGACGGCCGCCTTGCCGGAGAGTACGAGCGGCAGCGTCTCGGGCACCTCGTCGTTCTCCTTGATGAGCTGGGTGCCCAGTTCGCTCAGGTACTGGCCGGGCATCGTGGTGAGCAGACCCAGGCGGCGGAAGCAACTGATGGCGTTGGGCGCGGCGTAGCGCACCACGCCGTCCATGGTGAGGATGATGAAGCCGTCCGCCACGCGGGCGATGTGGCGCTGGCTCATGACCGAGTCCTTGTACGGGAACTGGCCGCGGGGAATCATCTCGTACAGCTGCTTGCCGGCGTTGATGCTTTCGGATTCGTACCGGCCGTTGGATTCGCGGGTGGCCATGTTCGTCTCGCGCACGACCAGTCCCAGCGTCTTGCCGTTGTGGCGCACCGGCGCATACACGTTGCATACGGTGGCCTTGCCCACGGTCCTGAGCACGGTGGAACGGAAAACCACGCTGGACTGCATGGCGGCGTCCAGCTCGCCCATCATGTCGTCGGGCATGACCTCGCCGACCACGTCCTCGCCGCGCAGCGTCATCACGGTGGAGGGGCGGCATTGCTCGGCCACCACGTACTTGCCGGAACCGTCCTGCACCAGCAGCAGCAGATCGGCGAAGCTCAGGTCGGCAATCACCTGCCAGTCGGCGACCAGATGGTGGAGCCATTCACGGTCTTCATCGTCGAAATCGGGGCGCGTTGCGAGGATATGTGAGAAATCTGCCATAGGCACCATGATACGCAGGACGCGGCCTGAAGCCGGACATGATGTCGCACGAAACCGCCGGCCGTCTCAGGCGGTCATCGCAGCGTACACGGCGGAGGACGCCCCGACGATGGCCTGCTGCGCGGTGGCCGAATCGACGCCGGAGGTCATGATCACCAGCACGTAATCGCGCGCGGAACCGTCGGCGGCCTTGCCCCAGATGATGGCCGCATCGTTTTCCACGCCGCCGAGCTCTCCGGTTTTGTTGGCCACTTGGATTCCGGCCGGCACTCCGGACGGAATCTTGTTGCGTCGGGTCTGCCCTTCGAGCAGCGTGAGCATGGATTGACTTGCCTCCGGGGAGACCAGTTGGCCCCGGTAGAGCGCAGCGAGCAGACGGCCGCAGTCCGCCGAGGAGGTCCAGTTCTCGGTGCCGCTGCCATCGGTTCCCGCATCGGACAGGGCCCTCAACTGTCTGGACGAGGCGAATCCGTATCGTGCCGCGGTGTCGGTGACCCGTTGCATGCCGACGGCCATGTCGCCGTCGCCGATCATGAGAACCAGCTGGTTGGTGGCCGAGTTCGAGCTGACGGTGATCATCTCACCGAGCAGCGCATCCGTGTTCCGGCCGCCGGTGTTCAACGTGCCCGAGGCGAGTCGGTCATAGATGGTCAGCATCACGTACAGCTTGATCTCCGAAGCGGCGACCATCGGCTGTTCGTTGAGGCTGACGGTCGCGCCGGACGTCAGATCCTCGGCGTATGCGGACCAGGTGCCGCCACTGGCGGACATGGCCGTCGCGATGGCCGTCTTGACATCGGCCATGCGCGCTTCGCCGGCCTTGCGACCGACGATGCCGGCGTTCGGCTGCGGGACGCCGCTGCGATTCAGGACCTCATGGCCCGGCGTCGTGAGATCCGCGGCTCCGCTGACGTCCTCGGATGCGATGGATCGGCCGGATGCCGGCTCGCTGGCATTTCGGGACGACTCCCCCGTCGAGGTCGAGGGACGCGGCATCCACCAGACGAAGACGCCGGCGAGCACGACGGCCACGGCGACAAGCGCCGCGACGGCAACGACGATCATTCCCCGCGCGCCGAATCCCGCTCGCGACACAGCATGACGGCGCTGATGACGTGCCATGACGCCTCACTGCTTCAACGTCGCGTCAACGCTGGCGAGCACCTTGCTCATCAGGTCGGCGGCCACGGCCTTGCCCTGATACTGGGTGACCACCGACACCGCGGCCTTATGCCCGTTGGCCTCGACGATGGCGAAATAGTTCCAGGTGTCCTGAATGCCCTGGCCGCGATGGGCGTGGACGGTCATGCCGGCCGGAATCACGACGCCTTCGGCAGCGATGTCCACGTTCATGAGCGATGCGCCGCCCTTGGCGTCCACCGAGGCGAGCATCAGGGCCGCGTCCCTCGAGGAGCTGTAGTTCTCATAGCCGCTGTTGCTGGCGGCCACGTCGCCGTAGTTACGCGAGAAGCTGGTGCCGCTGTAGCCGTGGGAGGAGGACCATGCATTGACGGCATCCCAGCCGCCGAGCGCCGCGGCCACATTGTTGCCCGAAGCGTTGTCCATCGTGCCCATCATCGTGGCTGCCTGCGCCTTGGCGTCGTCGTTGCCGCTGTCCATCGCGGCGAGGTACACCGGCAGATACAGACCGGCGGCCACGAACTGCTTGCCGGACTGCGAGGTGGTGGCGATCACCGCGTCCGAGGAGGACTTGGCCTTGGCGCTTTCGTCGTTGATCACCATCGCGGAGACGGCCACGTCCGACGAAGAGTACTGATCGGCGATCGCCGACAGCTGGCTTGACGTGATGACCGGGCCGGTCTCCTCCGGCTGCGAGTCGGTCTTCGAGGCGTCCGACTCGTCCTTGTCCTTGTCCGTATCCTTGTCCGATTCATCCGCCGAGGACTTCTTGTCCTTGTCGGCCGTGTCATCCGAGGCACTCTCGTCTTTCTCGCCGCTGGAGGCGGTCTGCGACGTGGACGCGCCCGGCTGCCCGCCCCACAACCCCATGGTATGGGTCACGAACAGTCCGATGACCAGCGCCGTCGCGCAGATTAGTGCGATCAACGTGACGATGATGGCCGTGGAACGCTTGTTGGAGGAGGTTTGTGCCGGGGAAACACCAGACTGGACCGCCATCACTCCCGTAGGCGCCGGCACGGTGGGTGCGGTGGACGATGTGATGGGCGCGTTCATGGCGGGCAGCTGCCCCGCGCCGGCCAACGGAGGCATTGGCACGACGGGTGTCTGACCGGCATTCGGCATCTGTCCGGCCGCCACGGCGTCCGACGGGAGTCCCGGGGCTCCCGAAGCCGTCTGCGCGGGGTCCACCAGTGTGTGGTCAGCTCCCGCACCGGCCGACGCAGCGGGATGTTCCAGCGGCGTACCGCACTGCGTGCAGAACGCATCGTCATCATTGTTGGCAAAGCCGCATTCGGTGCAATACACCATGGCCCGACCCCTTGATTCTCTTCGGCATTCATTCTCGGATTCCATCGTATCGCCATCTCCGGGTGATAGTGTTCACATGACTTGCGTATTGACAAGTCGCGAAGTTACGTTAACGTAGGTTACGGCAGCGTAAGGAATGGATATCAGTCCTGGAATGGGGGCAATCATGGCATCAGCGACCGATGACAGCCAGCACGCTCAAGCCGTCACGTCGAATCGGGAGGGGGACGGCACCGGCGATGGCGACACGTTCCGCCCCGCCGCCGCAAAGCCCAATCCAGAGGTGGAGGCCAAACGACAGGCGGCCATCAAGGCCCGTGAGCAGGCCCTGCAGGCCAAGGCCGACGCAATCCGCGCCAAAGGCCAGTTCAAGGCCGAGGCCATCCGGGCCAAGGCCGAGGAGAAGGCACGCCGCGTGCTGGCGAAGTCGGAGAACCACGCGCTGAAGGTCGAGGGCATCGCCCCGGCCGAAGTGGAGCGCAAGATTCGTCTCGATGTGCATGGACGTCCGAAGCCGGCGATGCGCGGCTGGATTCACGCGGTGGCGGCCCCGCTGTCGTTGGCGGCCGGCATCGTGCTCATCTGTCTGGCGCAGGGCGCCGGCCTCAAATGGGCGTGCGCGGTGTTCATGACCGCATCGCTGGTGCTCTTCACCAATTCGGCCTGCTACCATCTGGGCGACTGGAGCCCACGGGTGACCGACGTGCTGCGGCGCATCGACCATGTGAACATCTTCCTGCTCATCGCCGGCACGTACACGCCGGTCTCGTTCGCATTGGAACCATTCTGGCGCAATTTCATCATCATCTCGATGTGGGCGTGCACGTTGGTGGCGCTGGTGATCCATGTGATCTGGATCAATGCGCCACGCTGGCTGTACACCGTCGTGTACATCGTCTTCGGCATCTACGGACTGGCGTTCATGATGCTGTTCTGGAAGTCGCCGTATGCCGGCCCTGCCGTGGTGGTGCTGCTATGCTCCGGAGGCGCATGCTACATCCTCGGCGCCATCGTCTACGCGCTGCGCAAGCCGGACCCCTGGCCGCGAGTGTTCGGATTCCATGAGATCTTCCACTGTGGCACCGTCGCGGGTTACGCCTGCCATATGGTCGCCATCTACATGGTGATCGTCGCGTTGTGGAGCTGATTTGCGTTCCCTTGCGAAAACCGACCGCAAGGAGCCAACACCCTGTGTCAGAAGGGCCGCTGCGCTGCAACTCCCCCGTCAAGGACGGCTGATCCGCAAAGCGGAACTGAAGGAGCAGTCGATTCGTCGTATTCCTTTGAGGATGACGCCGGGAGGTCGTGGGGCGTGAGACCCGACACGCTCAAGGCCGCTCGGCCAAGCCTACGGTCGGGGCTCGCACCCCACAACCTCCCGGCTACCCATTGCGTTCGATGGCGTGCTCGTCGCCATCGAAACCGTACACGAAACCGTGCGAAGCGATATCAGCGAAAGCAAAACGGGACGAAACGTAAGTTTCAATCGGCATTCAGTTACGTTTCGTCCCACATTACGTATGAAAAACGGGACGAAACGTAAGTCAGCGTCATCTGAAACTTACGTTTCGTCCCGTTAGGACAGCATGTCATGCCGTGCGATGCCGGACGTGATGCCGAATCAAGCCACAATCCAGACCAGAGGCTCAGGTCAGCGGCCCGGAGGGCAAATCCAGTGAATCCGACGGCTCAGACAGCTCAGGCCAGCGGCTTGGCGGCCTTGACGGTCACGGACAGCTCACGGCCGTTCGGAGCCTTGTAGGAGACCACGTCACCCACCTTGGCGCCCTGAATGGCCTGGCCGATCGGCGAATCCGGGGTCATGATGTCGTAATCGGTGCCGGCCACGATGTCGCGGGATCCGAGCACGTAGGTCATCTCGTTGCCGTTGAGCTCGATGGTCACGACGGAACCGTTGCCCACAGTGCCTTCCGGCGCGTTCTCGATGATCTTGGAGTCGCGCAGCTTGACGGTGAGCTCGACGATGCGGCCCTCGTTCTTGCTCTGGGCCTCACGGGCCGCCTGATAGCCGCCGTTCTCGGACAGATCGCCTTCGGCGCGGGCCACGGCGATCTTATGCGCGATCTCCTCACGCAGCTCGCCTTCGCGGTAGGCCAGCTCCTCCTTCATCTTGTTGTACGCTTCCTGCGTGAGCAGGTAGACCTTATCCTCTGCCATAATCGTCCCTTCCGTATCTGTTACGTATGTGGATTGTTCTTCGTATGCAAGCGCATATACGACAAAACGCCGGATTCAACCCCGGCGTTCGTCTGCTGTATCGCTGATCGGCGATCAGCGCGTGGAAATGATGTCGATGACGAACACCAGCGTGTCGCCGCCGCCGATGCCGGCCTGCGGAACGCCGCGGGAGCCATAGCCGTACTCCGGCGGGATGGAGACCACGAGACGGGAGCCCACGTTGTGGCCCGGCACGGTCTGGTCCCAACCCTTGATGACCTGGCCCACGCCAATGCCGAAGCTGGCCGGCTGGTGACGCTCAAAGCTGGAATCGAAGGCCTTGTCCTTGCCCCACACCACGCCGTGATAGTTCACGGTCACGGTGTCGCCGCGACGCACCATCGGGCCGTCGCCCTCGGTCAGTTCGACGGCTTTCAGACCTTTCGGGGCCTCTTCGGCCGGGAACTCGATGACCGGCGTGGAACCGAATTCGGCGTTTACCTTGGGCATCTGATCTGCCATTGGTCCTCCTTTACGACACAATGCGCCCTACAATAGCACTTCCGTACGATTGTCTCGACCCCTTCGCCGTGAGCGACACGCCGCTCTCTCCTACTTCGACGCGGGCAGCTGTCCGAACATCATGAACAACACCGCCGCGCCGAGCACCGCCAGCACTATCTGCACCACGAGCAACGCGATGGCAACGCCCTTGCGCGTGGCAAGTTTGGGCGCGTACGCCTGGGCGAGCAGGAAGGCGATGAAACCGAACACGGCGTAGTTGGCGGTCAGCGCCAGCATGTCCGAGTTGGCGAGCACCACACCGTTAACGGCGCTGTCGAGGGAGTTCATCGTGGTGCCCATCACGAACAGCCCCCAGATGGCGTATCCGATGAGGCCCACCACCGCATAGGCCCACGGCTTGAATTTGTCGGCCATGCGGTTGGTGAATGATTCGGCGCACCACAGCAGGGCGAATCCGACGATGTAGGAGAACGCCACGGCAACCAGCACGGTCACCGTCATCCACGGGACCAGCGCGACCACGGGAGCGCCGGTTTCGGGGTCGCCGATCATCGACAGGTAGAACCCGGAACATGCGATGGCCCCTACGGTCAGCGCAGTGCCGATGATGACGGCCTGCGCGAGCATGGTGGGCAGGGCGCCCTGTTCGACTCGTTCGACTTCGGTCCAGCGTGACGCCATGACAATGCCTCGTTTCGGATTACTGATCTATGTTGACGATCTCGTTCAATGCGACGAACCATAGGGTAACGGGCATTTGTTTCGGGAAAAGCCGGAGTCCGCCCTCGGCAAACCGCCTTCGTCGTCTTCGTCCTGAGGCCCAATGTTCACATCCGATGGCATGTGGGCATCATGTGGGCACACTTTGAGCGTATTCTGCGCCCGTTGCGCCCATTATTGCGAGGAATCACATATTGTTCCGTGATCGTTCACGGTGGTTATCCGCTATGGATTGCCGTGAAACGGCGGCGGAAAGGCCCAGAAGCCCTGCCCTGCAAGACGTTCGGCCTTATGCCGTCATTCGCCGTACGTGCCTCCAGCGGGACTCGAACCCGCAAGCCGAAGCGATCGATTTTAAGTCGACTGCGTATACCGATTTCGCCATGGAGGCGTCGGACCGGGCAGCAAACCGCAGTCCAACCGTATCATTGTACGCCATACGCGCGGCTAGCGCGCAAGCAGGCGACGGCCGTAGTCGAGGACGATGCCGTCGAGCAGGCCGTGTTCGCTGGCCACGTAGGAGTCGATCGGCTCACCATGATCGGCCGCCGCCGCACTCACCTTGGCGAGCACACGGCTCCACACCACGGCGCCGCCGCCGACCACGTCGATACGGCCGGGATGGATGGTCTTGTACTCGCGGCGCTCGGCGCGGGTCATCCTCAGGAACCGGTCGTCCACGGCGTAGGCGTCCTCAAGGCTCATCCGACGGCCGTCCACCAGCGTGTGGTCGTATTCCTTGAGCCCCATCGCCAACGCGGTCATGGTGGTCACCGTGCCGGACACGCCGATGATCGTACGCGCCTTGCCAGCGTCCACATACCGGAACGCCTCGTCGATGTGCTCGTCGATGTCGGCGATGGCCTCGTCGATCTCGGCCTGCGTGGGCGGGTCTGTCCTCAGATGGCGTTCGGTCATGCGCACCGATCCGATGTTCATTGAGAACGCGCCCTGCACTTGTGTGGTGGGAGCGGTCACGCCGTCGCCGCCGATGACGAGCTCGGTGGAGCCGCCGCCCAGATCGACCACGAGATACGGGGGCCTGAGATCGTCGCGGCTCACCACGGACGTGGCGCCAAGGAAGCTCAGATCGGCCTCCTCGGTGCCGGGGATCACCTCGGGGCGCACGCCGAGGATGGATTCGATGCCGTCCTCGAACTCCTCGCGGTTCTCGGCGTCGCGTGTGGCGGAGGTGGCCACGAACCGCAGGCCGTCCACCGGATGTTCGGCGAGCACGCCTGCGAATTCGCGCGCGGCCGTGTATGCGCGCTCAAGCGCCTCATCGGCGAAACGGTGCGTTTTGTCCACGTCCTGACCGAGGCGGATCACGCGCAGGATGCGCGGCACCACCTCGTGCATGCCGTCCTTGTTGACGCGCACGATCTTCAGTCTGATCGAATTGGTGCCGCAGTCGATGCCGGCCACGGTGACGCAGTCCTTGCTCATGGCTTCTCCCCCTTTGATTTCAGTGACTTTTCAGTGACTTATCGATGGTTTTCGATGGCTTATCGCCGGCTTGTCGCTGCCTTGAGCGGCTGGGAACTCGGCGGAAAGCCCGGGCCCGCCGCCGAACGGTGCCCACTCCTGTCCTGCGGGTTGGGTGCGGTGTCCGGCTCAGTCCTCAAGCGTACAGCGGCAGACGGCGGGGTCGAACTCGTCCTTGACCTTCGCCAGCACCATGTCGCCGATTGGGTTCGCCCCCGGCCCCATCACCAGAGACTGCGCGAGCAGGGCGTGCAGACACTTGACGCGCACGGGCATGCCGCCGGCGGAAGTGCCTTCGATATGCTCCTCGCTGTCGCCGAGACGCACGGCCAGCTCGTGGCGGAACGCCAGATACAACTCGTGGGCGCGACCGTAGGTGGCACGCAGATCCTCGTCGGCGGCGAGCATGTCGTTGTACTGCTGCATCACGCCGGCGGCCTCAACATGGGAGGCGGCCTTGACGGCCTCGGGGCCGGTCAGGTAGCAGGTGGTGGGGAACGGAATGCCGCCGGGAAGCACCGGACGGGTGATCACGGCCAGCGGTCGTCCGCACACGCACCGGGCGCCGACGGCCACCATGCCGCGCGGGTATCGACCGAGCTGGCGCTGCACCAGTTCGATGTCGTGATCGCTCGCCGGCTCGGCGAGTACGGCGTCGATGAGAGACGCGGCCTTGGCGGTGATGTCGCTGCTGTCGGTGGTCACGTTGGGGGTTCCTCCCTGATGGTCGAAGTTATGGTGATGGTCGGGTGGTCGGGTATGGACGATGGGGCATCGTCGGTCGGTCGGCGGGCAGCCGTTCCGGTGCGGAATCGGGCGGGCGCGTCCTACTGGCCTGATTGGGCGGGCTGGTTCGTCTGATTCTGCTGGGCATCGCCGGACGCGGACGAACCGGTCTGTCCGGAATCAGCCTGTCCCGAATCGGACTTGGACGAATCAGCTTTGGACGAATCAGCGGATTGCGACCCGGAACCGGTATCGCCGGACGAATCCGCGGTGGAGCCGGACTTGGTGTCCGTCACCGGCTCATCGGCCTGTTTGAAGGCGTAGGCAAGCTCGCTATACCACGGCAGCACCTTCTTGTCCGATTCGCCGGACGAACCGGACGTCTCATCGTTCGCCTCGGTGCCGGTCACGGCCTCCGGATGCAGCACGCGGACCGCCTGCTCTCCGGGGAACACGAATCCCAGACGTTCACGCGCCTGGGCGGTGACATAGGCCTTGTCATTCCACCGTTTGATGTCGTTTTCCAAATCCTGCTTCTTGGCGACCAACGACGCCTCCTCGCGCTTGAGACCGTTGAGTTCGGCGAGGTTCAGTGCGTAGGTGTGGAACGTGGCGACCAATTGTATGGTACCGAGCGCCACGATGAACAGCGAGACGAAAAAGGCGATCGGTCCCGCGCTGCCTTTTCTTCTGGGTTTCGACGTGCCGGTTTTGCCGGGCCGGGACTGCTTGCTCATGTCATACGAAAATACCCGTCGCATTCGACCGAACGGATGCGACGGGTATCGATGTTCACCGGAACGTCACGCCTTCACAGGCGTTTCCATCCCGTATGCCCCAGAAGCTGGGGCCTGTGCTCACTTGGCCAGGTACTTCTTGCAGGCCTTGAAGGCGCTGTAGCCGGCGTACTGAGCGGTGGAGCCGAGCTCCTCCTCGATCTCGAGCAGGCGGTTGTACTTGGCAACGCGCTCGCCACGGGCCGGGGCACCGGTCTTGATCTGACGGGTGTTCTTGGCGACGGCCAGGTCGGAGATGGTGGTGTCCGGGGTCTCGCCGGAGCGGTGGGAGACCATGGAGGTGAAGCCGTTGGCGGTGGCCAGCTCGATGGCGTCGAGGGTCTCGGTGACGGAACCAATCTGGTTCAGCTTGACCAGCAGGGAGTTGGCGGCACCCATGTCGATGCCCTTCTGCAGGCGCTTCGGGTTGGTGACCAGCAGGTCGTCGCCGACGAACTGCAGACGATCGCCGAGCTTGGCGGTGATCTTGGCCCAGTCTTCCCAGCCCTCTTCCTGGTACGGGTCCTCGATGGAGACGATCGGGTACTCGTCGATGAGCTGCTCGTAGAAGTTGAGCATGTACTCGGCGTCACGATCGCCACCCTCGAAGTGGTACAGGCCGGTCTCCTTGTTGTAGAACTCGGAGGAGGCCACGTCGAGGCAGATGCCGATCTGCTTGCCGGGCTCGTAGCCGGCGGCGGAGATGGCGTCGACGATGTAGTTCAGGGAGTCCTTGTTGGACTTCAGCTTCGGGGCGAAGCCGCCCTCGTCGCCGAGGCCGGTGTTCAGGCCTTCCTTCTTCAGGACGTTCTTCAGGGTGTGGTAGACCTCAACGCCGGCGCGCAGAGCCTCGTGGAAGGAGTCGAAGCCGTACGGGGAGATCATGTACTCCTGAATGTCGGTGGCGAAGTCAGCGTGGGCGCCACCGTTCATGATGTTCATGTTCGGAACCGGCAGGATGTGGCCGTTGGTGCCGCCGATGTAGCGGTACAGCGGCAGGCCGGCGGACTCAGCGGAGGCGTACAGGGCGGCCAGGGAGACGCCCAGGATGGCGTTGGCACCCAGACGGCCCTTGTTCGGGGTGCCGTCGAGCTCGATCATCAGATCGTCGAGAGCGCGCTGGTCGGAAGCGTCCAGACCGATGACCTTCGGAGCGATCTCCTCGTTCACGGCCTTGACCGCGTTCAGGACGCCCTTGCCGCCGTAGACGGACTTGTCGCCATCGCGACGCTCCCAAGCCTCGGCCTCACCGGTGGAAGCACCGGACGGAACCAGGCCGCGACCCTCAGCGCCATCCTCGGTGTCGAGGATGACCTCGACGGTCGGGTTGCCACGGGAATCGAGAATCTGACGCGCGTACACGCTTTCAATTGCTGCCACAACTACTCCTTAAAACGGTTGTGTATCTTAATGACAGTCCTAAGACTAGTGCGATTTGTGGACGTTGTGAACAACACGCCCAAAAAACATTGTGAACGCTCACATTTCTCGTCGAGCGCTAACGGAATACTAACGGAAGCCTTATAGAACAAGGGATAAACGACAAGTGAACCAATAGAGCCCGAGGACGGGCGTCCGGGCACCGCCGCGCATCAGAGCATGGTCATTCGACCATGTCGCCACCGCGCATCCGCGCGTTATGCACCTCTGTCGCAAGTCCACGCGCACGTCCGTCAGAATCAAGTTCATCAGGAAGTTCATCAGGGACACGCCCATAACCGGCCCGTCCACCGGTTTCCTGCGAGTCATACCACGTTAATTAGTGGGCTGTCTCACTAATAATTGAGGGCCAGCTTATGTCTCTCTCCCAGTCAGCTTCGCTGACAACCCCTCATCAGAGGGGGCCAGTACCACTCAATCAATTGCGAGACAGCCCACTAGAAACACGCCCATAGGCACCTTTACCCTCTCCCGTCATCATGCGTTGCCGTCGAGATAGGCAAGCTCATCCTTCGTGAGCGTGAGTTCGGTCGCTTGGAACGAGTCGCGGATCTCCCGCGGGTTGCGGGCCGAGGGGATGGTGAACAGGCGGCCGTATCGCGCGAGCTCCCATGCGAGCGTCACGCGCTGGTACGAGCAGTCGTGACGCTCGGCCACCTCGCGGAACCGGTCGAACAGGTGCTCGTTGAACGGGTCGAGGAACCCGCCGAGCGGCGACCAGCAGACGAACGCGAGGCCGAATCGTTCGCAGGTCTCCATCGTGTGTTCGGGGTCGCGGTGAACCGGCGAGAACTGGTTCTGCACGGCCACCAAGCTCGGCCCGAGGATGCGATGGGCCGTTTCGATGTCCTCGTTGCCGATGCGCGAGATGCCCACGGCCTTGGCCACGCCCTCGTCCACGAGCTGTTTCAGGGCACCCATCTGGTCCTCATAGGGCACCTGCGGGTCGTTGCAGTGGGAATAGAGCAGGTCGAGCGCGTCCACGCCGAGCCTGCGGGCGGACTCCTTGGCGTTGGCAATCATCGTTTCGGGCCGGGCGTCGGCCTGCCAACCGTACCGGCCCTGTCCGTCAAGCGTGCGCAGCCAGCCGGTTTTGGTGGCCACGAGCACCTCGTCCTTGGCTTCGCTCGGCCCATGCCATGTGGCGAGCGCGTCGCGGACCAGATACTCGCCGTAGCCCATATCCTCCGGCTCTCCGGTGCCGGGCCGGCTGGGCAGATAGTAGGACCAGGCGGTGTCGAGGTAGCGCACGCCGGCGTCGAGCGCGGCGTGAATCGTTTCGATGGCCTGATCACGGCTGGCGGGGCGGCCCTCGATGGCGAGCGCCATCGTGCCCATGCCGAGGCGCGGGATGGTGAAGCCTGCGAGAGTGCCGACGTTGGCGGACGGCACGGCTGCGGCGGAGTCGTCAGTGTTGGCGGAATAGACGAAATTGGTGGAACCGGCAGTGTTGGCGGTGTTGACAACGTTGGCGGTATTGGTGGAATCGGCAATGCGGGCGACATCGGCAACGACATTGGCGACGTTGGCGACATTCGCGACATTGGAGACGTTGGCGGAATCGACGGTTGCGGAATCGACGGTTGCGGAATCATCACTCATAGCCGCCACTTAATCCCCGCCGCTGGACAGTGCGGATCACGGACGATACCCGACGATACCCGTAGACTGTCCGGTTCGAGCGGATGGTCGCGTCCGAAGGCACGCCCACAATCATCCCGAAAAGGCGGCCGCGGACCGACCGGGCGGTCAGACCGACGGTAAGTACGCGTCCCGTCGAAGGTCCCGCATACTTACAGTCTGTTTCGGGCATCGTAGCGACTGTATGTATGCGGGTACTGCGTCATCCCGCGTACATACCGTCCGTTTGGGGCTTCCCAGGGACTGTATGTACGCGACGGCTTCGTCACTCCGCATACTTACAGTCCCCTTTGAGGCACGTTTGAGGCATTCGACGGCGGCACGCAGAGTCCCGGCTCCGCCACGACCGGACCGCAGGCCATAAGCCGCCGACGTTACGACGTCACAGTTCAGTCCGACGCGGCCAGACATCGCTGTCCCGGGACTATCGTGGGAGCAAGGGACTGTTCCATGGGCAGCCGGGAATTCCCCACTGCAATACTTCGACATGTGGGAGCGTGGCGACTGTTCCATGGGCGGTCGGGTACACCGGCGGCCGGATGACAACGGACCGTGCAAGGGACGAGATCCGGATGGAACCGGATGAAACGAGGGAAGACGATGAGTGGAATCGGGAATTGGTCGCCCATGCACTGCCCGTATTGCGGCACCGCCGTGACCGGACACGGCAGGTTCTGCGCGAAGTGCGGAAGCCAGCTGCCCGATGAGGTGATGCCGGAGATGACGTCAGCCTCCGATGCAGCGAATGCAGCAAACGTCACGGCTCCCGCAGACGCCGGTTCCTCTGCGAACGCCAATGCTTCCGCGAACGCTGGTATCTCCGCAAATGCCAATGCCGCAATGAACACCGATGCCGCCGCGAACGCGGGCGGCCCGGCTTCGGCAACCGCCGCGTTGCCGCCGGTGCCGGTGCCGCCGATGGCAACGCCGACATCGACACCGCAGCAGCAGACCAGGCAGCAACCGCAGGAGGCGCATGGCTCACAGGACGTGAGGGTGCGCAATCCCGGCGGCATCAACAGGACCACGGTCATCATCACTGCTGTCATCGCCGTTGCGATCGTCGTAGCGGCCATCGTCGGATTCGCGGTATGGCGCACGAGCCGCGACCGTGCCGTGGCCAGCTGCCAGGAATCGGTGCTGCAACTGAAGGACTCGCAGTCGGACCTCAACAAAATCATCGGCGAGGCCCAGCAGGCTGCGGACGCCGCCGGCGCATCGGATGCCTCCTCGACCCTCTCCGAGACGCTGAAGAAGGCGCAAAAGGCGGCGGACACAGCGGTCGACTCGTGTGCCTCCGACCCCGAGACCGTGCGCAACACGGCTGACGCGCTGCGCACGACGATTGCGAGCATCCGGAAGACCCTGACCGGGGCGACCACGGAGCAGCAGAAGCAAGCGCTCGCCGACGCGAAGTCGAAGCTCAAGGGCGTCATCGACACCGCGACCTCGACGCTGAACTCCTCCGATGGCAAGGTCGATGATCAGGCGGTGCGCGATGCGTTGTCCAAAGCGTTGGACAACGCGAACAAGCTGTTGGATTCCGGTACGAACGTCAAGGCGCTCGACGAAGCCGCCGACGCGCTCGACAAGGCGCGCGGTGCGGTCGATGCCGCCGTGACCAAATGGAATGCGGAGGATGACAGCCGCTGCTCGTCGATTGCAGGAGATTACTTCGCAGGGTTGATGGGAGGACACCCGGCTTTGCTGGAGAATTGCACCATGCAATTCGTGGCAACCAGCGCCCCCGAACCTTCATTTTCAACGGTCGCCACCTATGTTCCCAGCACCTTCCGAGACCTTGACAACGGAAAGTACTCATGGACCGGTTCCGATAATGGAGGCAACACCGGTACATGGACCTACTATCCGGCAGGATCCTCCGCACCGGTGCCCAATGATATGGTCTCCTACTGGGACGAAAACGGCTTCGAACGATGGCGGGAATATCCGGTTCTCATCGGCCCCGAAAGCGACCAATGCTACACGGCATATTCTAGGTAACAGGGACCGTACGGTTCAAACAACTGAATCGATTCGTTCCCGATAATTCCTCCGGTCCGCCCTGCATTCGGAATCACGTCGATTCCGAATGCAGGAGAGGGAGTCGCACCCAGAAACAGTCGCATCGAAGAGACTGTCTGGTTTGAGCGGATGGTCGCGTCCGGAGACGCGCCGGACGCAATCATCCCGTGAACGCAGCCCGGACCGACCGGGCGGTCAGACGGACTGTAAGTACGCGTCCCGTCGAAGGTCCCGCGTACTTACAGTCCGTTTCGGGACTCTTAGCGACTGTATGTACGCGGGTACTGCGTCATCCCGCATACATACCGTCCGTTCGGGGCTTCGGAGGGACTGTATGTACGCGGCAGCTTCGTCGCTCCGCATACTTACAGTCCGTTTGAGGCGCGTTTGAGGCATCCGACGCCGTCGCGCGGGGTCCCCCGGCTCCGCCCCACTCCCACTCGCAGCAGACCGTAACCTCCGCCCCGCCCCAACCAGACCGCAGGCTATAAACCGCCGCCGCTATGCCGCCGCTACTTGCGCGGCTTGGGCGTCCAAGCCAAATCGTCCAACAGCTGGTTGGCCCACAGCACGATCTGGTCGGAGCTCATCGGGCCTTGGCCAAGCGAGCCGTTGAACGGCGCGGGGACCAGCAGCTGATGGGTGACCGGGCGGTACTGCGTGCCCTTGTAGATGCGGGCCATGCGCATCTGCACGGATTCGGGCGGGTCGATACGGCCCACGCGCACACGGTTGGACTGCGCCAGAATCTCGGAGACGCCCAGCTTGCGGGCCTTGAACTTCAGCCGCGCCACGTCGAACAGCGTCTCGAACTCCTCGGGCAGCTTGCCGTAACGGTCGGCGAGCTCCTCGGCCAGATCCTTCAGATCGGTCTCGTTGCGCGCGGAGGCGAGCTTGCGGTACGCCTCGAGACGCAGCTTGTCCGAATCGATGTAGTCCACCGGGATGGAGGCCTCGATGGGCAGGTCGATGGACACGGCCACCGGCTCCACGTTCTCCTCGGGTTCCTTGTACTTCTCCACCGCCTCGGACACCATGCGCACGTAGAGGTCGAATCCCACACCCTCGATGTGGCCGGACTGCTCGTCACCCAGCAGGTTGCCGGTGCCGCGCAGCTCCAGATCCTTCATCGCCACGTCGAAGCCGGAGCCGAGCGCCGTGTTCTGGGCGATGGTGGCCAGTCGGTCGTGCGACTGCTGAGTCATCGGCTTGGCAGGGTCGTACAGGAAGTAGGCGTACGCGCGCTCGCGGCCACGGCCCACACGGCCGCGCAGCTGGTGGAGCTGCGAGAGGCCGAAGCGGTCGGCGTGGTCCACGATGAGCGTGTTCGCGTTCGAGATATCGAGACCGGTCTCGATGATCGTGGTGCACACGAGCACGTCGATGTCGCGGTGCCAGAAGTCGCGGATGATCTGGTCGAGCTGCTTCTCCCCCATCTTGCCGTGGGCGATGCCGACGCGGGCCTCGGGAACCAGCGTGTGCAGCTTGTCAGCCACATGCGCGATGTCCTGCACGCGGTTGTGCACGTAGAACACCTGGCCGCCGCGCAACAGCTCGCGGCGCACTGCCGCGGTGACCTGCGCGTCCTCGTAGGCGCCCACATAGGTGAGCACGGGCAGTCGGTCCTCGGGCGGCGTGGCGAGCGTGGACATCTCGCGGATGCCGGTCACGGCCATCTCCAACGTGCGCGGGATAGGCGTGGCGGAGAGCGACAGCACGTCCACATTGGTTCTCAGGGCCTTGAGGGTCTCCTTGTGCTCGACGCCGAAACGCTGCTCCTCGTCGATGATCACGAGGCCCAGGTCCTTGAACTTGACTTTGGGATTGAGCAGCTTGTGCGTGCCGATGACCACGTCCACCGTGCCCTCTTCAAGCCCGGCGATGGTCTCGTTGATCTCCTTGGTGGTCTGGAAGCGGCTCATGGCGGCCACGTTCACCGGGAATCCCTCGAAGCGTTCGCTGAACGTCTCGTAATGCTGCTGCACGAGCAACGTGGTGGGTACGAGCACGGCCACCTGCTTGGAGTCCTGCACGGCCTTGAACGCGGCGCGCACGGCGATCTCGGTCTTGCCGAAGCCCACGTCGCCGCAGATGAGGCGGTCCATCGGCACGGACTTCTCCATGTCCGCCTTGACCTCGTCGATGGTGGTGAGCTGGTCGGCGGTCTCCTGGTAGGGGAAGGCGTCCTCCAGTTCCTTCTGCCACGGGGTGTCCGGGCTGAAGGCGAATCCGCGGGCGCGCTGACGGGCGGAGTACAGCTTGATGAGGTCGTCGGCGATCTCGTGGACGTGCTTGCGTGCCTTGGCCTTGGTGGCCGCCCAGTCGGAGCCGCCCAGCTTGTTGAGCTTGGGCACCTCGGCGCCGATGTACTTGCTGACCTGATCGAGCTGATCGGTGGGGATGAACAGCTTGTCCGCCGGCGCGCCGCGTTTGCTGGGCGCGTATTCGATGACGAGGTATTCACGGGTGGTCCGGTTGGCGCCGGTGCCGATGGTGCGCTGGCGCATCTCCACGAACCGGCCGATGCCGTGCTGCTCGTGAACCACGTAGTCGCCCTTCTTGAGCTCCATCAGATCGATGGCCTTGCGGCGGCGCTTCGGCGTCTTGGCGACGGCCACTGCGGACGTGCGGCCGGTCAGGTCGCGCTCGGTGAGCAGGGCGATCTTCGCCGCACCATCCACGAAGCCGTCGATGGCCTGGGAGCGGATCGTGTCGAACGTGGCGATGCCGGTGGTGTTGATGGCGCGCTTGAGTCGGGCGAGCGTGCCGGCTGCGGCTGCGGTGATGGTGACGTCGAATCCGGCGTCGATCAGGCCTTCGATGCCACGGCTGGCCTTGGCCTCGTCGCCGCGGAATTCGGCCGGGTTCTGCGCGTCGAGCTGCACATGGCCGGGCAGGGTGGCGTCCACGCCGAAACTGGTGAGGCGGACCACGTCATGTTCGGAGTATTCGAGGGCGCTGATGGTCTCCTCGAAATCGAGGAAGCTCGCCTCGTCGAAGCTGATGGGCGCGCCGGCGCCGTGACCGGATGCGGCGACGTGCCAGCTGGCGGCCAGGAATTCGTTTGCGGTTTTGGCCAGATCCTCGGCGGAACGACGCAGTTTCTCCGGGTCGCTGAGCAGGATGACGGCGTCCTTCGGCAGCAGCGAGGGCACCGGCTCCAGATGGTCCACGAGCGCGGGCATCAGCGATTCCATGCCTTCGACCGGGATGGCGTTGGCGATGGATTCGAGCATGTCCTCGGCGTTCGGGATTGAACCGATGAGCGCCTTGGCGCGCTTGCGCACCGCGTCGGTGAGCTGCAGTTCTCGGCATGCGGTGGCCCAGATGGTCCTGAGGCCATCGCCGTAGGTGCGTTGGTCGGAGGCGTGGAATTCCCTGATGGTGTCGATCTCGTCGCCGAAGAACTCGATGCGCACCGGATGCGGCGCGGTCGGCGGGAACACGTCGAGGATGCCGCCGCGTACCGCGAATTCGCCGCGGTCCATGACCAGTTCGACGCGCGTGTAGGCGTTCTCGATGAGTCGCCTGGCGGCCTCGTCGAGCGGCAGGTCCTCCCCCACGGTGAACACGAGCGGTTCCACGTCACCCAGATTCCTGACCACGGGCTGGATAAGGGAACGCACCGGCATCACCAGAATGCGGATGGGACCGAACATCGGGTCGTGCGCGTCCGGATGCTTGAGCCGGCGGAACACGGCCATGCGGCTGGCCACGGTGTCGGCGCGCGGGCTCAGCCGTTCATGAGGCAACGTCTCCCACGCCTCAAGCTGGGCGATGTCGTTCGGGTCGCCGTCATACCAGGACCGCAGCGCGCCGACGGTCTCCTCAGCCTCACGGCCGGAGGCGACGACGAGGATCACCGGCTTGCCGGCGCGATGGCCGGACTCGTCGTCAGCGTTCTGCGGGGCGGTCCGCATGGTGGTCGGTGCGGTGGCCTGCGCGGCATCGTCTTGCGCAAGACCTTGTGCGATGGCCGCAGCAAGTGCCGGGCGCAGGCCGTCGGGCATGCCGGCCAGAATCGACGGGTCGGCGCCGGATTCCTCGGATGGCGTGATGTCGCCGGCGGCCAGGGCGCGGAAGTTCGGGTCCTTGAGCAACTGGGCCAGCACGCCGGCCAGTGAGCCATCGATCGGCTGACCATTGACGGAGGCCGGGGAAGCTACGGTCTGCGAGGATGCGGCGGAGGCTGATGCGGCGCGGGAACCGGACACGGAATCGGATGCGATGCCGGAGACGCCGGTGGCCGGAGTGCCGGATGCGGCGTCAGCGGCCATTGAACATCTCCTGGGTCTTGGCGAGGCCCTTGAAGACGATGTCCTCGGCGGCGTCGGCACCGTCGGCCAGGAATTCGGGCAGCTGCTTGCGTTGGTCGGGGCCGAATCCGCCGAGCACCCAGTTGACCGTGTTGTCGTGTGCATTGGGGCCGCGCTTGGCGTGGCCGACGCCCATGCGCACGCGGGCGTACTTCGGCGTGCCCAAGGACCGGTCGATGGATTTGATGCCGTTGTGGCCGCCCGCCGAGCCGCCGGCCTTGACCTTGATGCGGCCGAATTCCAGGTCCATGTCGTCGTGGATCACCACGATGTGGTCCGGTTCGATCTGGTAGTAGGCGGAGATGGAGGCCACGGCGTTGCCGGAGTCGTTCATGTAGGTGAGCGGCTTGGCCAGGAAGAACTTGACGGTACGGCCCTCGAGGTTCATCGCGCCTTTGCCGAGCATGGCGAGGCCCTTGTGGTCGGAGAAGGCCACCGACCAGCGTTCGGCCAGCAGGTCCGCGGTCATGAAGCCCATGTTGTGACGGGTGCCCTCATACTTCTTGCCGGGATTGCCCAGTCCCACGATCAGCCAGAAATCCGATGCCATGTCGCTCCTCGTTGCTTCTCATGCACTTCCATTGCCGTGCCCGGCGTCATGCAATCGGCATGCGGCGGGGCGGCAAATCAACCTTCAAGATTGTACTCGGCCCGCCTCGACTTCACGCCTCCGCTACACCGACACCGGGGGTGAGACCCGTCGTGAGCCGCAACGAACGGCCGGACAGTCGAGCTGGCTCCGTGTTCTTCATCGGGGCATCCCGCGATAGGAACCCGTTGAGCACCGAGCACGCCTCGGGGCTGCCGAGTCGGCTCATCGAGTCGGCTCATCGAAAGGGAGGCCCGGCAATCCAGTCGGCAGACTTCCATACAGGTGACTACAGATCGAGATACCAGTAGGACATGTCTCGCATGGTGCCGGTGGAGTCGGTGGCGGCGGAGGGCATGAGACCGAACCGGGTGAAGCCGAAGCGCCGCATCAGGGCGATGGAGCCGGCGTTGTCCGCGAAGATGATGCCACAGGCCTTGCGCATCTGACGGGCACGGGCCTCATCAAGCAGCCGTCCGAGCAGGAAGGTGCCCACTCCCCTGCCCTGCCATGCGGGGTCGATGTAGTAGGCGAGGTCGGTGACGCCGTCGTAGCCGGCACGGTCGTAGAAGACCGACAGCGCGCCGAAGCCGATGACCCGCGTCGCGGTGCCAGTGCCATCTTTGGAATCGATGCTGCTCTCAGGCTTGGCATCGTCATCTATCCCGTCGCGGTCTTCGGCCACCGGCATCGTCGCCCCGGTATCGTCTCCGGAACCGACAACGCGTTCCGGACCGATGCCTTCGGGGCCGACGCCGTTCCCCGCTTCGCCGCCGCCCGCCGCGGCACCGCCTTCGGCCGTCGATGCCTCCACCACGAAGACGCCGTAGGGCGGCCGGTGCGATTCCACCCATGCCCGGCGCTGATCGAGGGTGCGCGGGACAAGGTCGGCGGTGGACCCGCCGGCGATGACGGAGGCGTTGTAGATGTCGGTGATGGCCTGAAGATCCGATTCGACGGCCGGTCTGAACGTGAACGTATAGGGCATGCGCACAGCCTAGCATCGCCGCGCGCGGAGAGGTCGGTTCTGGGCATATACCGGCCATGAACCGACGCCAAATAACAGTTCTGGGCATATGCGTGTCAGATACGGCGGAAAATCGCCTGTATCTGACACGCATATGCCCAGAACGTCGTATATGAACCGTATATGCCCAGAATAACCGGTCGGATTATGCCCAGAATCCCATGCACGGACAGTCCACGGCCAGTTAACTGGTCCGATTATGCCCAGAACATCACGCACGGGCAGTCCGCGACCGGACGATCGGCCAATAATCGGCCCGATTATGCCCAGAATCCCATGAGCAGCGGCCCTAGGCCTACTTGTCGAGTTCGAGGGCCTTGTTCAGGGCGTCCTCGAGCTGCTGCTGGGCCTTGCCGTAGGCGGTCCAGTCGCCGTTCTTCATGGCGGACTGGCTGTCCTTCATGGCCTGGGCGGCATCCTCGAGGGCCTGCTGCAGCTCCGGGCTGCGTGCCGCGCCCGAACCGGATGTGCCGGAGGACGTGCCGCCGGAAGCACCGGAACCGGAACCGTCGGCCTTGCCCTGATCGGACTGGTCCGTCGAGCCGTTGTTCGCATCGCCGGACTGACCGCCCTGTTCGTCGGACGAGCCGGACGAGCCAGTCGAACCCTGCGAGGCCGAGTCGGATCCATCCGCGTTCTGCGCATCGCCCGCGGCCGCACCGGAATCGCCACCGAACACCTGATCGAGCGCCTCGTCCAAGGTGTCCGCGAAACCAACCTGATCGCCGAAGGCCACCAGCGTCTTCTTAAGCAGCGGGAACGACGTGGTGCCCGAGGACTTGACGTATACGGGCTGCACGTAGACGAGACCACCACCGAGCGGCAGCGTGAGCAGGTTGCCGCGCACCACCTGGGTGTCGCCGGATTGCAGCAGGTTCAGTTCCTTGGACACATCCGCATTGGCGTTGAAGTTGTTCTGCGCCTGTCCGGGGCCCGGCACGTTCGAGTCCTTCGGCAGCTCCTGCAGTCGGATGGTGCCGTAGTTCGGACCGATCACGCCCTTCTCGCTACCCGCGTCCGAATCCACCGACAGGAAGCCGGTCAAGATCTCACGGGTGGACTGGCCGGCCGGGATGTACGTGGAGGTCAGGGAGAAGATGGGCTCCTCGGTGCCGCCGGTCTGCAGCGTCAGGTAGTACGGCGGTTGCAGGATGTCCTGGTCCTGCTGGGCCTGGGACTCGGTGGGGTCCACCGGCGTCTGCCAGAAGTCCTCACCGGAGTAGTACTGGTTGGCCGAGGTGACGTGGTACTTGGAGAGCAGGTCACGCTGGACCTTGAACAGGCCCTCCGGGTAGCGCAGGTGGCTCATCAGGTCGCCGGAGATCTCGCTCAGCTGGTGGTACTGGCCGGGGAAGATCTTCTCCCACGCCTTGATCACCGGGTCGGACTGGTCCCAGACGTAGAGATCCACGGAACCGTCGTAGGCGTCCACGGTGGCCTTGACCGAGTTGCGAATGTAGTTGGCCTGCTGGGAGCCGAGCGAGGAGACCGTCGCGGAGGACACCGTGGTGGAGTCCTTCGTGGAGGTGCCCAGATTCGTCATCTGCGAGTACGGGTAGGCGTCGGAGGTGGTGTAGCCGTCGACGATCCACTTGACGCGACCGTCCACCACCGCCGGGTACACGCGGCCGTCGAGCGTCAGGTACGGCGCGACCTTGGCCACGCGTTCCTTCGGCGAGCGGTCGTAGAGGATCTGCGAGTCGGAGGTCACACGGTCGGAGAAGAGGATCTGGTCCGAGCCGAAGCGGATCGCGTACAGGATGCGGGAGAGCAGGTTGCCCACGGACGGGCCGCCGTCGCCCTTGAACGTGGTCAGCGCGCCCTCGGAACCGGTCGGGTAGTCGAACTCCCACGGCTGGGTGCCTTCGGGGGCGCCCACGATGGAGTACTCGGTGGTGTTCGGGGAGAAGTAGATGCGCGGCTCGTACTTCTCGGCATCGGTGAGCTTGCCCTGCGTGGGGATGCCCGACTCGAAGAACTCGGGCTGGCCGTCGGCGGTCACCTTGTTGCCGTAGGCGGCCACCACGCCGTATCCGTGGGTGTAGACGGTGTGGTCGTTGACCCAGTTGCGGTTGTCGTTGCCGTCGAGGTCCAGCTCGCGAGCGGCGATCACGGTGTCCTGGGAGACGCCGTCAATCTCGTACTTGTCCACGGCGAGGGTGTCGGCGAAGGTGTAGTACTGCTTGGACTGCTGCAGCTGCTTGAACGTGGGGCTGACCACCTGCGGGTCGAGCAGTCGGATCTGGGCGGTGGTGTCCGCCTCCTTGGCCAGTGCGCCCTGCTCGCCCTTACTGGTGACCGTGTACTGCTCGGTCTTGAGCTTGTCGAGACCGTAGGCGGCGCGGGTGGCGTCGATGTTGCGCTGGATGTAGGTGGATTCCATCTCCTGGGCGTTCGGGTTCACCCGGAAGCGCTGCAGCAGCAGCGGCCATGCCATCGTGAGCACGAGGGAGACCACCACGAACGCGGCGACCGAAACCACCGGCACGCGCCATGCCTTGATGGCCGCCGAGGCGCGCACGCCAAGGGACGCCTGGCCTTCAAGCGCATGGGAGCGCATGAGCCACACACCGAGCACCACGCCGAGGATGGCGGTGAGCGCGGCCATGATGAAGGTGACCGGGATGTTGGCGTGCACTGCGGTGTAGGAGGCACCGGTGATGCGCGAGCCCTGCACGGTGAGCTGGTCGAACACGCCCACGGCCTGACGCGCGGCCCAGGCGAACATGTTGAGCATGAACCAGATGGCGATCTGGCGGCGGGCGCGCTTGGTGATGGCGAACAGGCCACGGCCCTTGACGGGCATGGTCAGGCGGATGCCGCCCATGAGCACATGGGTGATCAGGGAGAACACCAGTCCGACGCCGAGCAGCATGGCCACGGCCGCCAGCACGAGCTTGAGTCCCGGCAGCACGAACACGTAGAAGCCGGTGTCCAGTCCGAACTGCGGGTCGGTGACGCCGAAGCTCTGGGCGTTGAACATGAGCAGGATCTCGCTCCAGTTGGCGTTGAACTGCGCGCCGAAGATCACGCCCACGATGAGCGAGACCACCACGGCCACGCGGCGGGCGGTCTTCGAGCTGAAGGACTTGCCCACTTCAATCACGTCGCCGTTGATGCGGATGGTCGAGCCGTCCGCCGCGTCCGGGCGGGCGCGGATCGCCAGCCATGCGGCGACGAAACCGGTCAGCGCCATGAGCAGCGCGTACGCCACCCACAGTCCCACCTTGACGCCCAGCTGGGTCCACACCACGGATTGGAAGCCGAGCTGGCCATACCACATGAGATCCGTGATGAAACGGGACAGACCGAAGAACAGACCCACGATGACGACCAGCGCCAACACCACGCCGATCAGCACCTTGGTGCCACGGCTCGAATCGCCGCCCGAGCCGGCCGGCATGCGGGTCAGTCGCGGATTGCCGGGGCCGTGCGGCGGGCGGGTGCCTCCGGCGTTGGAGACGCGTCCGGCGCCACCATGGTCGGGGCCATCCCCATCGGCCTCGACGTCAAGAATGATCGGATCGTCGTCATCGGCCTTGCCGCGGCGTGAATCGCCGTCTCCGTTGCCGAACAGTATCGAGAAAGGGTCGTTGAAAGACATGGTCCCAGCCTACAGACAGGTCGGGAATGGGGATTATGCCGCGAGCGCACAGGCTACTTCCAGCGAACCCGGCCGACGCGCAGGAGCACACCCTGACCTACTCTTGGGAATCATGAGAAGAGTTCGTCCACGCCATCTACATGTCTCCCGTTCCGTCCGCAAGGCCTCCCATGTAGGCATGGTGGTCGCAGCCGTCATCTGCGTGCTGGCGCTGGCTTTGGCGGGCACGGTGGCCTACGGGTGGCGCACGGGCGCGTTCGACTTCCTACGCGGCGCGAACGCCGCATCCGGCTCGGGCACCGGCGCGAAGAACGCCGCGGACGGCGGTGGGAACCAGTCGCTCAACCGCATCTCCTCCCCCAAGCCCGACGATTCGGCCGCCGCCCAGGCGCGTCGGCTGGTCTCGGCGATGAGTATGACGGAGCGTGTCGGACAGCTCGTCATGGTGCCGCTGTTCGCCGGGACCGACCCGTCGGCCTTGGCGTCGACCATCCAGAACGACCACGCGGGCTCGGTACTCATCATCGGCAATTGGACCGGCGGCACCGCGAGCGTGAAGGCCGCGGCCGACCAGTTGCAGGGCTATGCGCCGAGCGGCAACCGGCTCATCATCGCCACCGATCAGGAAGGCGGACAGGTGCAGCATCTGACCGGCACGGGATTCGACGTGATGCCCTCGGCCGTCGAACAGGGGGCGATGGGCACGGATCAATTGCGCGCATCGGCCAAGACGTGGGGGTCGCAGCTGACGGCGGCGGGCGTGAACGTCGATCTGGCACCGGTGCTCGGCACGGTCACGGTGGATCGCGCCTCGAACGCCCCGATCGGCGCGCTGAACCGCGACTTCGGGCTGGACGCCGCAGGCAATGCGGCGCATGGCGTGGCGTTCGTCGAAGGCATGCGGGACGCCGGCGTCGAAACCTCGGTCAAGCATTATCCGGGTCTGGGCGCGGTGACCGGCAACACGGACTTCACCGCCGAGGGCATTCTCGACACGACCACCACGTTGGACGGCAGCGAGATCGGCGCGTTCGATACGGCCATCAGGCAGTCCTCACCGGCCATGGTGATGATGTCGCTGGCCACCTATCAGGCCATCGACCCCGCGAATCCGGCGGTGTTCTCCTCGGCGATCATCGAGAAGCACCTGCGCGGCGACCTGGGGTATGACGGCGTGGTGACCTCGGATTCACTGTCCGCCGAAGCCCTGAGCGGCTACGACGCCACACAGCTCGGCGTGAGGATGGTCGAGGCGGGAGGCGACCTGGCCTGCATCGGTCAGGTGGACTATGCCGAGCCGATTCTGCGCGGGCTCAACATGCAGGCCTCGGCCGACGAGGCGTTCGCCAAGAAGGTGACCGAATCCGCCGTACGTGTGATGACGTTGAAGATCAGGATGGGTCTGGCACAGGCGAAGTAGCGGGCCGGGGCCGCCGGTCTCTACTCGTCGTGGACGTGCGAGTATAGGCCGTGCTTGCCGATGTATTGGACCACGCCGTCCGGCACGAGGTACCAGACCGGCTCGTTGTGCTCGGCACGGCGACGCACATCGGTCGAGGAGATGGCCAAGGCGGGGATTTCGAGCGTGTCCACCTTGCCTTCGGGCAGGGTCACTCCGTCGGGACTGGAATATCCCGGGCGGGTGACGGCCACGAAGTGGGCGAGGTCCCACATGAGTTCGGCGTCCTTCCACTGCATGATCTCGGCCACGGCGTCCGCACCGGTGATGAAGAACAGCTCCGCATCCGGATGCTGGGCGCGGATGTCACGCAGCGTGTCGATGGTGTAGGTGACGCCCGGACGGTCGATATCGACGCGCGAGACGGTGAACTTCGGATTTGAGGCGGTGGCGATCACGGTCATGAGATACCGGTCCTCGGCGTTGGTCACATGCTTGTCCAACTTGAAGACGGGCCGGCCGGTGGGCACGAAGATCACCTCGTCCAGGTCGTAGACCCATGCGACCTCCGATGCGGCGACCAAATGGCCGTTATGGATCGGGTCGAAGGTGCCGCCCATGATGCCGATGCGCAGCCGGCTATGCCAGTTGCCGCGCGCCGAAAGCCGTCCACGGCCGTGTCCGGCATGCTCCATGTCCTGACCGGACAGGTCGCTCATGCGTCGGGCGCCCTCACCGCCGGGTTCGCCCGTTGCGATGCGGTCGCCCCCATTCCGGGCCGTCCTCGGGTCCCGTCCCATCGGGCGGTCCGGCTCAGGCATCTGCCCTGATTCCGATTCCACGGTCTCCGCGTACTGTACGGCGACGAGTTCGGCCGGTTCGCTGCCGCTCATGCGATGCCGTCCTTGTCGGCCGCCTGCGTCTCCTGCTCGATCTCGTCGGCCGTGGGGTCGCCTTCCTGTGGGTCGATCTTGCCCATATCCTCGTTCCACTCGTCCTGGACCACACGGCGGATCTCCGCGAACGTGGGCAGCGGGAAGTCCGGCTGGTAGAGACGACGAATCTCGGCCACCCGCTCGGTGATGCGGATGAGCGTGTCAGTCATGCCGTCGATGTCGCCGTCGCGCTCCATCTGCGAGAACTTGGCGATGTAGCCTTCCATGAGTTCCATGTGCTCGCGGACGGTGTGCAGCTGATCGTCGTCCAGATCCACCACATCGGGCGAATCGGTCTCGGGCCAGCCGATGAGCACGGCGTCCGCATACTCCAGCGACGCACGCTGGGCGGCGGAGGCGATGCCATCCTCGATCTGGACCAGAAAGACGTACCGCACGATGCTCAGCCGTTCGGCCGCGATCTTCAGTCCGAGCTTGCCGTCCTGCGCCTCGCCGGCGGTATCCTTGATGTTCTCGCTCATGCGCGCACCTGTCCTGTTCCGTAGCCGATCCATTTGGTGGTGGTCATCTCCTGCAACCCCATCGGACCGCGGGCGTGCATCTTCTGCGTGGAGATGCCGAGTTCGGCGCCGAAGCCGAACACGCCGCCGTCGGTGAAGCGGGTGGAGGCGTTGACCATGACCACTGCCGAGTCTATACGCTTGGTGAAGGTTTCGATGGCCTCGTAGTCCTCGGCGATGATCGATTCGGTATGGCCGGTGGAATGCCGGTTGATGTGTTCGATGGCCTCGTCCAGATCGGCGACCACCTTGACGCCCATCCTGAGCGCGAGATACTCGGTGTCCCAATCCTCGTCAGTGGCGTGGTTGAGCGCGGCGCCTTCGATGGCGGCGCCTTGGATGATGTCGTAGGAGACGGTGTCCGCCTGCAGCACCACGTCCGCCTGCGCAAGGGTCGTGGCGATGGCGGGCAGGAACTCGGCGGCCACATCCTTATGCACCAGCAGCTTCTCGGCGGCGTTGCACACGCCCACGCGCTGGGTCTTGGCGTTGAGGATGATCGGGATGGCCTTGCCGAGGTCGCCGGAGCGGTCCACGTAGATGTGCACGTTGCCGGCCCCGGTCTCGATGACGGGCACCTTGGAGTTGCGCACCACGGCCTGGATGAGTCCCGCGCCGCCGCGCGGCACGAGGACGTCGATATGGCCGCGCGCCTCCATCATGGCGGTGGCGCCCTCGCGCCCGTACCGGTCCACGGACTGCACCAGCGCCGGGTCGAAGCCATGGCTTTCCAGCACGTCGGCGATGACGGACAGCGTGGCGGCGTTGGTGCGTTCGGCGGCGTGACCGCCACGGAGCAGCGCTGCGTTGCCGGATTTCAGGCACAGGCTCGCCACGTCCACGGTGACGTTCGGGCGGGCCTCGTAGATCATGCCGATGACGCCCATGGGCACGCGTGTCTGCGTCAGGCGCAGACCGTTGGGCAGGTTGTAGCCGCGCACGATCTGCCCCACCGGGTCAGGAAGAGTGGCCACATGCCGCACGCCTTGTGCGGCGGCGGCCACACGCGGGGCATCGAAGAGCAGACGATCGAGCTTGCCGGCATCCATGCCGGCATCCCGTGAGGCGATCATGTCAAACTCGTTGGCGCCGGCAATGTCGTCGGCGTGGGCGTCAAGCGCGTCGGCGATGGCGAGCAGCAGTTCGTTCTTGGCCTCGGTGTCGGCCTGCGCAAGCCGACGCTGAGCCTGGGCGGCGCGGTCGGCCTGCGCGCACACGGCGTCGAATACCTTGGTGGTCAGTTCATCGCTCATAACAGACAAGGGTAACGCACAATGCGGCATGCCGCCTGTTTCGGGCCGTTTCTCACTGAGCAGGCAGGAAATACGACTTGGCTCCCCTCCTTGAGAGTAGCCGCCGGCAAAGCCGACTGAGGGGAGTTACGAGCTGGTTCCGCGACTCCCCTCAGTCTCACTTCGTTCAACAGCTCCCCTCACGGAGGGGAGCCGGTAAATCAGCAATCAGTAGATCAATCAGTAAATCAGTGGATCTGGTCGAGGTCAGGATAGAGCGGGAAGTCCTCAACGAGCTTGTCCACGCGGGCCTTGAGCGCGGTCACGTCGGCGGACGGGCCGGCGGCGAGCGCGGTGCCGATGATGTCGGCCACCTCCTCGTATTCCTTCGGCCCGAAGCCGCGCGTGGCGAGCGCGGAGGTGCCGATGCGCAGGCCCGAGGCGACCGAGGCCGGGCGCGGGTCGAACGGCACGGTGTTGCGGTTGATGGTGATGCCGCAAGCGGCCAGCAGATCCTCGCCCTGCTTGCCGTCCATCTCGGAGTTGCGCAGGTCGACCATCACCAGATGCACGTCGGTGCCGCCGGTGAGCACGGTGATGCCGTTGGCCTTGACGTCGTCGGCGAGAAGACGGTCGGCGAGGATCTTCGCGCCGTCGAGCGTGCGCTGCATGCGGTCCTTGAATTCCGGGGTGCCCGCCACCTTGAAGCTCACGGCCTTGCCGGCCACCACATGCATGAGCGGACCGCCCTGCTGGCCGGGGAACACCGAGGAATTGAGCTTCTTGGCATACTCCTGCTTGGCCAGGATGAAGCCGGAGCGCGGGCCGCCGAGCGTCTTGTGGGCCGTGGAGGAGACCACGTCCGCGTACGGCACCGGGCTCGGGTGCAGGCCCGCGGCGACAAGACCGGCGAAGTGGGCCATGTCCACCCAGAACTTGGCGCCCACCTCGTCGGCGATCGCCTTCATGGCCTTGAAGTCCTCGATGCGCGGGTATGCGGACCAGCCGCCGATGATCATGGCGGGGTGGGTCTCGAGCGCGCGCTGGCGGATGATTTCCGGGTCGATGCGGAAGGTCTCGGGGTTCACGCCGTAGGCTTCGGCGTGGTAGAAGCGGCCGGAGAAGTTGATCTTCATGCCGTGGGTCAGGTGGCCGCCGTGGTCGAGGGCGAGGCCGAGCACGGTGTCGCCGGGCTTGACGAGCGCCTGATAAACGGCGGCGTTGGCCTGTGCGCCGGAATGCGGCTGGACGTTAGCGTATTCGGCGCCGAACAGCGCCTTGGCGCGCTCGCGGGCGATGGTTTCGATCTGGTCGACGTATTCGCAGCCGCCGTAGTAGCGGCGTCCGGGGTAGCCCTCGGCGTACTTGTTGGTGAGCACAGAGCCCTGCGCCTGGAGGACCGCGCGCGGCACGAAGTTCTCGGAGGCGATCATCTCGAGGCCGTCCTGCTGGCGGTGCAGCTCGGAGTCGAGCAGTTCGGCGATCTCAGGGTCGGCGGCGCTGATGGGCGCGTTGAAGGCGTCGGTGGCTTTCTGGGCGAGTGATGAAGCGGTCATCTGTGCTCCTTTGTCGGTGTGGGCAACGACTGGCATGCCGTTTGGGCGTCGAGTGTACGACGTGTTTGTGGCCGCGCTGTTTCCTCCGTGCGCCGAATCGGGCGAATTGTCCCGATGATTGGCAGAAAAACACGGGACATGCCGTCTCGAGATATGGACTTGACCGCATGGGCTTGACCACGAATCTCCCCGATTCGCGAAACGTGTCCTCGATGCCGATCTGTCGGGCAATCCGTCGAACGATACGCCGCACAATCTGTCATGCGAGACGCCGCACCGCCTACGCCCATGCCGCACGCTAAAATGATGAGGATTCGATCCACCCCTTAATAAGGCTGTTCGTCATTCACAGACTAAGGATTTCAACCGTGGCTACCACCTTCCATTCCACCCGTTCCACCACCGACTCGCTGACCGCCAAACAGGCGATCCGCAAGGGCATCGCAGACGACGGCGGCCTGTTCGTTTCGGACGACCTGGGCAAGACGAAGGTGGACGTCGCCTCCCTTGCCGGCAAGTCCTACCAGCAGATCGCGGCCGAAGTGCTCAGCATCCTGTTGCCGGATTTCTCCGCCGAGGAGCTGGGCCAGTGCATCGTCGACGCCTACGGCAGCCAGTGGTCGGATGAGCGCATCACCCCGCTCAAGCCCCTGGGCGACGACTACGTCCTCGAGCTGTTCAACGGCCCGACCTCCGCGTTCAAGGACGTGGCCCTGCAGATCCTGCCGCGCTTCATGGCGCACACCACCCCGGTCGGCGGCGACGCGGACGAGAAGATCATGATCCTGACCGCCACGTCGGGAGACACGGGCAAGGCTGCGCTGGCCGGCTTCGCGGACGCGCCGGGCACCGCCATCACCGTCTTCTACCCGGAAGGCAAGGTGAGCCAGGTGCAGGAGCTGCAGATGACCACGCAGACCGGCTCGAACGTGTCGGTCGCCGCCGTCGAGGGCAACTTCGACGACGCCCAGTCCGCGGTCAAGCGCATCTTCGGCGACCGTGTGCTGGCCAAGAAGCTCGCCGCCGACTCGCATGTGGTGCTCTCCTCCGCGAACTCGATCAACGTGGGCCGTCTGGTGCCGCAGGTCGTCTACTACTTCTCCGCCTACGCACAGTTGCTGGAGCGTCAGGTCATCAACGTGGGCGACGAAGTGGAGTTCGTGGTGCCGACCGGCAACTTCGGCGACATCCTCGCCGGCTACTACGCCAAGCTGCTGGGTCTGCCGGTCAAGCACCTCGTGGTGGCCTCCGACAAGAACAACGTGCTGTTCGACTTCCTCACCACCGGCACGTACAACCGTCAGCGTCCGTTCTTCCAGACGATCTCGCCGTCGATGGACATCCTCATCTCCTCGAACCTCGAGCGCATGCTGTACTACTTCTCCGAGGGCGACACGCGACTGATCGCCATGCTCATGAACGACCTCAACAAGTGGGGTACGTATGAGGTTCCGGAGGAGCTGCTGGCCAAGATCCGCCAGATCTTCGGCACCGGCTGGGCCGACGAGGATCAGGTGCGCGAGTCCATCAAACACTGCTGGGACGAGAACCACTACGTCATCGACCCGCACACCGCCTGCGGCTACTACCTGCTCGAGCAGATGCCGCGCGACCCGTTGACCCCGCGCGTGCTGCTCTCCACCGCGAGCCCGTACAAGTTCCCGCGCGTGGTGAACGAGGCGCTGGGCTTCGACGCCACCGGCACCGACTTCGAATGCATGGACGTGCTCTCGCGTGAGACCGGCACCACCGCCCCGGCCGCCCTGCGCGGGCTCGAGACCGCCGAGGTGCGGTTCACGAACGTCGTGCCGATCGACGGCATGGAGCGTTTCGTGGCCAACGCCGCCGAAGCGCTGTAAGCGTCCCGGCGAATCGTCCTCGAAGGAACCATGACGAAGGGGTGATGGCACGTAGCCATCACCCCTTTCCGTTGTCGCGTCGATGGTCCGACCAACGTGGCATCGGGCTGATGGAATCGGTTGCGGCGGCACCACCATGGCCTTCCGAGCCCGATCCCGTCACTTTCCGCCATGACCACCCCGCTTCCCCACTCTCGGAAACTCTCGGAACACCTCCCATACCGGACGCCTCCCATACCCCTCCACTACGAAAACGGGACGAAACGTAAGTCAGGAACGACCCTGTGTTACGTTTCGTCCCACTTGGGCACTCCAAAACGGGACGAAACGTAACATGGCATCGTCGCTGACTTATGTTTCGTCCCGTTTTCCCGCCTCACAGCGGGCTTCGGCGGGATTGAGTGCCGTCACAGGTCCTTGGCATTGAAGATACGGATGGCGACGAACAGGGACGCGCCGTATGCGACGACGCAGAGCACCACACCGACCAACACGGCATGCCACGGCACCGACAGGAACTCGAAAACCGTCAGGATGACGGACTGCCATGCGACCGGCAGGAAGGAGAGCAGCGCCATCAGCAGGTAAAGGGAGCCCATGATGACGGCCGCCACAATCATCAGCTGCCTGACGCCGAAACGATAGGTGCACGCCAGCATGATGGACCCGAATACGACCACTGCCGCGAACACCGTCGCGCACGGGGCGAAGAAGTCGGAGAAATCCGCACCGCCTTTGAGCAGCGCGTCGAAAACGAGATTGCACACGCCGATCGTCACGCTCCACAAAGCCGCGGCATACAGCAGGTAGAAGAACCTGCCGATCACCTGCGGGGTGCGGGCGATTGGAACCAACCCGGCCATCGCGCGATGACCGTTCTGGTCCTCCATCACGCTCGGCCCCAGAGCCATCGACCATCCCGCCACCGCGGACAGTCCGGTAATGCCGCCGATCAGCCCGCTGGCCACACGGACATCCATGCCAGCGAATTTCGTCAGCACAGCAAGCAGCAGGGAAATCGCGACCACACCCAGCAACAGCAGCACATCGCCCGGCCCGAACGACCCGACGCGGGTGGCGTCGAGCCGCAGCTGGACCAAGGCGGACCGCCACAGCGGCCTGCGGGATGAGGACCCGGGAGAAGTCCCGGCGAGGGCAACAGCAGCCTTGTTCATGGCGATCACCATTCCTTCCGCTGGTAGATGCGCACGCTGATCAGGTAGGAGGCCACGTAGATCGCAATCGTCACCGCCACCGCCGCTACCGCGAACAACGCCATATGCGGGAACGCGAATCCGAACGCGTGCAGCATACCGGAGGTGATTCCGCCCGATATTTCGTTCCACGACATGATTCCGACCACGAACACGAGGTACAGCACCAAGAGACTCACCTGCAATCCATTGGCGCTGTTCCACAGGTAGCTGAGCGGTACGTATACGGCCACGACGAGCAGCACGATGAGCAGCCCCCACCCGGCCGTCGGCATATTGGCCATGACCGACCAGTCGGATATCACATACGACTGCAGGAGATTGAGCAGCACGATCATCACGGAGGCGAGCACGGCCAGCGCCACACCCATGACGTAACGCGCCAGCACCTGTGTGCGCCGCAAGACCGGCATCAGCGCGCGCAGACGGTAGCCGCTCTGCACATCGACGACCGCCATCGAGACGATCAGCGCCGTGCATGAGAACACTTCCATCGAAACGGCGAGCGTATATCCGAAGTCCTCGATGAAGGCCCTGTCCTGAAACACCACGAGGAACGCGAACGGCATCAGGAACATGATCGGATATTGCATAACGCCATCGCCGAACAGATAGTTGAGATCGACCCGCAACGCGGATGCCAGCGCGCGGCATGTGGCGCGCACGCCGCCGCCTCTGCCGGCACCGATATCGGTGCGCACTTTTGCAGATGCTCCGGTACGCATCTCAGTGCGAGCCTCGGCAGACGCACGTCGAACCATCCCGTACATCAGAGCACCTCCCCACTCGTGTGACGCGTATTGGTCAGTCGGATGATGTCGTCGATGGAGGCGCGTTCCGTGACGAGCCCCGGCACCGCGCGCATGGCGGCGGCAAGGTTTTCGCTGCGGACCAGCGCATCGAAGCCGGTCTCATAGGTGTGCGAGCCGAGCACCATGCCGACGGGCAGCTGCGCGAGTTCGTCCGGGCCGCCCTTGATCAGCGTGAACGACTCCTCGAATTCGTCTTTGGGACCGGTGAAATACAGGCGGCCGCCGGTGATGTAGGTGATGAAGTCGGCGGCACGCTCGAGGTCTGCGGTGATGTGTGTGGAGAAGAGCACCGAATGCTCACCGTCCTCGATATAGGCGTGGAGCAGGTCCATGAGCTCATCGCGGGCCAGCACATCCAGGCCGCTGGTCGGCTCGTCCAGGATGAGCAGTCTGGCGTCGTGGCTCAACGCGATGGCGAGCATGAGCTTCATCTGCATGCCGCGTGAGAGGTCCTTGACGAGCTTGCCGCCGTTGTCTTTGCCCGCGAGTCCGAATTCGGCGAGACGGCGCTGGTACAGGTCATGGTTCCATGCCGGGTACAGCGGCGCCACGACCCGTTCGATGTTTTTGACCTTCCACTGCTCGTGGAGATAGCTGGAGTCGAACACCACGCCCAGCTGTTCCTTGACGGCCTCCTCGTATGCGAGGTTGTCAAGGCCCAGCACATGAATGTCGCCGGCGTCGCGGTGGATCATGTTGAGGATGAGCTTGATGAGTGTGGATTTGCCGGCGCCGTTCGGGCCGATGAGACCCATGATGTACCCGGCGGGCAGGTCGAAGGTCACGTCGTCCAGCGTGAAGCCGGAATCATAGTGCTTGGTCACGCCGGTGACGGACAGTGCCGTCGGCGCGGATTGTGGTGTGATGGCGGTCATCACCATGCTCCTTTCACCAGTTTCGCCGCATTCGCTTGTGCATGCGTATGCGTCAGTTTGCGCGGTACTCCTCCGCGAGCATCTCCCCCAGCCGCTCCAGCGGTATGTCCGCGGCCTTGGCGGCGCGGCTGGCCTCGGCAAGACTCATACGGGCCTGGGCCTCGAGCTGCTGTTTCATGAGCTCGTTGCCCTTGTCCATCACGAACGTGCCTTTGCCTTGGATGTTCTGCACCACGCCCTCATCGGCCAGTTCGTTGTACGCCCTGGTGACGGTGAGTACGGAGATGCGCAGTTCCTTGGCGAGTTTGCGCAGCGAGGGCAACGCCTCGCCGGCCTTGAGGCCGCCGTCCAGCACGGCGGCGCGGATCTGGGTTTTGATCTGCTCGTAGATCGGTTCACCGGACACGGATGAGATGATCAGTTTCATCTATGCCCCTTTCGATTGTGTTGATTGGGTTCCAGCCTCCCCACCCGTCGGTTGTTCAGCTGTTATGCATAACAGTATAACTGTTTTGCAGCACTGTCAAGGTGTGTTGCATAACAGTTGAACAGTAGTGCGGCGGTAGGTGATTTGGAGGGCGTGGCGGAGCGATGGGCTGCTCCCCCAGTCAGCTTCGCTGACAGCTCCCCTCAGGGAGGGGAGCCAAAGCGGACACCATTAGGCCCTCCCCTTTTGGTGTAGGTTCGCTCTGAAACTCGTTGGGAGAGTAGGTGGGAGAGTAGGTGGGAGAGTAGGTGGGAGAGTAGGGCTGCGGAGGGCCTAAAAGAATGTAAAAAGATTCTAAAAAGGATATAAAAGGGCGCAGAGCACCTTCCAGGAGACAACCTTCCAGGAGCATCGAATCGGGACGGAAACGGGAACGGAGAGTGCCCTGGCGGATCGGTCTCATCAGCTTCGATGGGACGGGACTGGACGGAGGCGGGGACGCCCCTCCACATGCTTCGCCGCCGGTGGAGCAGCAAGCATAGCATTGGGATGTTCCGCAGTCTGGTTGAACCACTTTGACTATCCCCTGAAGTGGCCCCGGGCCTTGACGATTTAAAAGCAATGAGTATCATTTCATGTATGTAGTCTGCTCTAAGAGGAGCTGACTCGCTGCTGAATATTTCGAAGAGAGGCTTCCCGTCTTGTCCGGAACATTCACCGTCTATTTGAACGAGAGGTCATCATGAAGAAGCGTGGTTTTATCAGCGGTATCGCCTCACTAGCGCTAGTATGCGCTACGTCGGCAGCGATCCCCACCGTGGCACAGGCATCAACTATTTCCGCAGGAGTTCACTCATCCGGTATTCAGATCATGAAACGATGCGATTTCTACGTTAACGGTCAATGCTATGACCACTGGGTTCCTTCGAGCGATTCATGCCGTAACATCTTCCAGACCAAGGCACCCGAATGGCAAAAGAGAGCATGCCTGGCATGGTCCGGCTACGGCAGCCGCGGATAGGGGGAACATCATGTCATGGGGAACGATAATCACCATAATCCTGATAGTGGCGTTCTGTGTCACCCTGTCGATATTCTTCAGCGTCGAGCATCGTTTGGATAAAAAATCCCAGGACGAGGCAAACCCTGAACTCCGTCAGGCATACCAGGATATCCGCAGACAGATAGACCGGGGTCACGGAGCAGCGGGAGGATTCTTCTTCTAACCAATTGTGGTTCACCCCAAGCAACATCGCGTGAACCACGATTTTCCCCTCACTGACAGCCGCTCGTTCAATCCCCATCCCCGACCGACCCGAGGCACCCCGGCGAACCCCAGATCACACCACCGACTCGGCCTGCATGAGGTAGACGTTCGAACGCATGAGCCGCGCATCCTCGCGGGTGATCTCCTTGTTCTCGAGCATCTCACGGATGGTGCCCAGCTCCATGCGCAATGCGCTTGCGCGCACGGCTTCGATGCTTGCGCTGTCCGCCGCATGTAGCGGCGAAATCGAGTTGTCGAGAATCTGGTTCAGCGCCCTGCGGTATTCGATGAGCAGCTCGGCGACCAGCTCGGCGTCGTAGACATGGTCGAGGATGAGGTCCTGCAGACGCTCCATGATGTCGTTGTACAAAGGCACCTGCACCTCGCGGATCGCGCGGGTGCGCTCGGCCTCCAGCCCCGGCGTGCGACGCGCGATGCCCTCCCAGAAGCGGCGGATGACCGGCATGAAACGGCGACGCAGCTTGGCCACGTTGAACATGAGGCCACGCCCGCGCCCTTCACCGGGTTCCAGCCGTTCCAGCACACCGTCGACGTGTTCGAGCAGGTATTTCGCTCCCTGAAGCTGGGTGATGGTCTGCGCGTCGGGGTTGACGACGTTCTCACGGGTCGCAATGGCCTTCGTGAGCCAGTCGCGCTCCCACCTGAGCGTGCGGATGCGCAGCTCGTTCGCCTCGCGGGGCGACGCGGAAGGCATGTTCGCCTCCACACGCTCGATGCGGTCGTTGTAGCTTTTGAGTACACGGGTGACGGCCGCATGGGTCTCCGGGGTGTCGTTGTCCACGATCTTGGCGATGGTACGCCGCAGCATCACGATGTCTCGCTTGGCCCACTCCTCCTTCGAGGTGTCGGCGGGCTTGGGCGAGAGCAGCGGCAGCATGACGTTCGAGATGATGATGGACAGCACGATATAGCCGGAAACGATGAACAGGATGATGTTGCGCACCGGCACCGAGGCGCCGTTGTCCACCGAATACGGCAGCGAGAAGGCCATCGCCAGCGAAATCGCGCCCTTGGGACCGCCGAAGGTCATGACCACGGCCGAATGCCAGCGCTCAAGGGTCATTTTGCGACGTTTGCCGGTCGTCAGATCCTTCGCCCAACGCAGCGTGGCCACGCACCAGACGAACCGCAACACCAAAGTCAGCACGGTGAGCAGCAACACCAGACCGATCATCGCCCAGAGATTCACACGCGGGTCGTCCCAGATCGCGCGCATGGCGATGGGCAGCTCGATGCCAAGCAGCACGAACACCATACCGTTCAGCGTGAAGTCCACGAAATGCCATACGGAGTTCGAAACCAGATTGACGCGGGCAACATCGCCGCCCACACCGGTGCGGGGGAAGGTGATGACCACGCCGCAGGCCACCACGGCCAGCAAGCCGGAGATGCCGACATGCTCGGAAAGCAGGTACACGCCGAACGGCAGGAAGCATTCCATGAGCATGCGGGTAGTGACGTCCTCAAGATTGTGGCTGCGCATGAACAGCACCACACGGTCGAACAGCCAGCCGACCACGGCGCCGATCAGCGTGCCCAGCACGAAGCTCATCAACACCTGCCAGCCAAAGCCCACCGGCGAGAACGAACCCGTGGCGAGCGCCACCAGCATGGTCTGGAAACCGACCAGGCTGACCGGATCATTGAGCAGGCTCTCGCTTTGCAACACGGATTGCTGGCGGGGCGTGAGCTCCACGACGCCGCCCAGCTGGGCCACCGACACCGCATCGGTGGGGCTGATGATGGCGCCCATGGCCACGGCGGCCATCATCGGGATGGCCGGCCAAATCTCATGAAGAGCCACGCCGCTCAGGGCCATCGTGACCATCACCAGTCCGACCGCCAGCGACAACGACAGATTGAGATCCTTGCTCAACGCCTTGCGGTCGATGTTGCGCGCCTCCAGATAGAACAGCGGCACGATGAACAGCAGCATGAACATGTCCGGTTCAAACTGGATGTTACGCAGTCCGGGGGTGAAGTACCAGGCGACGCCGAAGGCAATCTGGATGAGCGGTGTGGAGATCTTCGGCAGGAACCGGCTCAGGAACGAGGAAATGAGGATCGCAAACAGAATTTCCGTGACGAGTATCGCATTCTCCATCGCCCGGCCGCCTCTCTCCCCCAGACATACCTTCATTCCAAGGTATCGGCGCGGCGCAGGCCGACGTGCGTTTCTTACGAAAGTCATACGGCGGGGAAGACACCCCACGGCGTTTCCCTAACAACTTGCTTATGGCCCCTCGTCGGGTGGATCATCCATCTCACCTCTTCCATTCCACCCCTTTGATGAACAACAGGCGAACATCGGCGCGGCGCGGGCCGGATGCATAATGTCGCAACATCGGACGTGTCTATAATGCCCGTGAAGGGAGCAGCCATGCCAGACAACGCCGTTACATTGCGCATCACCGAACCCACCGATTACCCGTACTTCGAACTGTGGTGGAACAACCAGACCATCGCCGACGCCTGCCGCAACACGCTCGAGACGCTGACCGACGAACAGATCGATGCCCTGTTCCATGACGCCAACGACACCGACGACGACCGACAATTTGGCCGTACGGTGCTTGACGCCAACGGACAGCCGATTGGCCACATCGCCGCCTGGGGATGCACCGATCCGGAGCGCGAGGCGACGATGACGTTGCTCATCGGCCCGTACTATCAGGGGCGCGGCTACGGCAATCAGGCGATGAAGCTGGGCATCCGGCTCGCCGCCTCCCAGCTCGGCGCCAAGACGATCATCGTGAAGGTGTGGTCGTTCAACCTGCGGGCCCGTCATATGGCCGAATCTCTGGGATTCAAGGAGGCCGAACGCCGCCCCGAGGCGGTCGAGCGCGAGGGCCACCTGTACGACGAGGTGACCTATCGGGCACCGGTGGAGTTGCTGCTGCAGCGCATCTCCGCCGAGGAGGTGGAGCGCCGCGAAGGTGAGGAGCTGGAACGCCAGCGCTTCGCGTCGAACCGCTCCGCCGATCTGCAGTCCGTGTTCTAGTGGTCTGCGCAGCCCTGCGCTCTACCAAGTGCGCGGGGCTGCGTGGAAATCGTGGAGGGTGCCGTCGGCGATGCGGCCGATTTCGGGCCAGTCCGCCGCTGACGAGTCGTCGTACATTGCCCAGACCGTCATGCCGGCCGACTTGGCGGAGCGGATGCCGGTGAGCAGATCCTCGAACACGATGCAGTCGGCAGGTTCGGCACCGAGTCGTGCGGCGGCCAGCAGGTAGATGTCCGGATGGTCTTTGCCGACTCCGCCGGCGTCGTCCACGGACACGATGGTGTCGAAGAAATCGTCCATGCCCAAGTGCCGGAGCGCGGCCTCGCGCAGCCTTGGCAGCAGTGTGGTGGCGACGCCGAGCCGTACGCCGTCTGCCGCAAGCCCCCGGAGGTATTCCACCGCCCCCGGCTTGGCCTGGACCTTGGTCGCATAGGCCTCATACGCCATCTCATCCCATTCGGCCATCAACGCCTCGGGAGTGTCCGTCAGACCGAAGCGAGCGATGGTGTATTCGGCGATCTGACGAAACTGCATGGACGCGACAGTGGCGGTGTAGTCCTCGGGCACCGCGATGCCCCGTCTGCCAAGGCAGTCGATGTCGATCTGGTTCCAGACGCCCATCGAGTTGAGCAGCGTGCCGTCCAGATCGAAGATGGCGGCTTTCCGTGGTCGTGCCGCTTCCGCTGATGGTGCGGATTGCGTCGGCTGTTCCATCGATGCTCCTCTCGGTCCGTGTTCGAGATGTTCCTTGTCTATGAGATTCGCCGGCGGCTCCTGTTGACAAGGAATCCAAGGAAACCAGCGACAATCACGCCGATTCGGGTCAGTGCCGGTTGCCCAGCTTGGAATCGGCCAGCAGCTCGCGCGCGTGATCGAGCGAGGCTTCGGATTCGCTGCCGGAGAGCATACGGGCGATTTCATGCACGCGCGCCTCCTGTGTGACCTCGGCCACGGTGGTGATGACGCCGACCTCGTCATAGTCCGCGTCCGGCGGCTCCTTGGTGACGACGAACTGACTGTCCGCCCAGGAGGCGACCTGAGCCAAATGGGTCACGACGATGACCTGCGAAGTGCGGGCCAGCCGTGCGAGGCGTCGTCCGAGCTCGGCTGCGGCCTTGCCGCCCACGCCGGCATCCACCTCGTCGAAGATGAACGTCATATCGGACAGCGACGCGTTCGAGCCTGTACGCGACCCGTTGCCCGATTCGTTCTTCGCTCCATCTTCACCGCGTGATTCCCCGCCGTGCATGTCCGCGGCGGACAGCTCGAGGGCAAGCATGAGTCGGCTCAGTTCGCCGCCGGAGGCGCTTTTGCCCATCGGCAGCTGCGGCGACCCCTCGTAGGGGGTGAACAGGAAGGCGATGTCGTCCCCGCCGTTCTGGTCGAGCGGGCAACGATCCGTCGCCTCCGCACGCGGTGTAACGCGGATTTCCAGCGATGCGCCGGACATGGCGAGTGACTCCAATTCGGCGGTGACGCGCGCGGCAAGCCGCGTGGCCGCCTGTGACCGCGCCCGGCTCAGCACGCCGGCCGCCTCCACGGCCGCCTGATACAGCCGTTCGCGCTCCGATTCCAGTTCGGCGAGCTTCTCCGGCGAGGCGTCCAAGTCCTCGATTTCGAATGCGGCCTTATCCCGCCATGCGATGACGTCCGCGAGCGACGGCCCCCAGCGACGGGTCAGCTCGCCCAGCTCATGGATGCGTGCGTTCAGGGCGTCAAGGTCAGCATCGCCGAAGTCCTCGTCCAGATGGCCGGACAGGGCGAACACCACGTCCTGCAGTTCCGCGTTCAACGATTCGAGCCGGTCCGCGAGCCCACCGAAATCGCCGGAGGCACGGATGCCGCGCAACGCCTGCGCCGCCTGCAGCAACAAATCGGATGCCCCGGCGGACTCGCCGGAGGAATCGTAGTCCATCTGCGAGGAGTCGAGCGCGGCAAGCGCCCGGGACACCCCTTCGGCGATGTCCGCGGCGTTCTCGATGCGATCGCGTTTCGCCTTGAGCTCGTCATCCTCCCCCGGATGCGGGTCCACCTGATTGATGTGCTCGACCGATTCGCGTAGGTAGTCGGCGCGTTGACGCGCGGAGGACTCCTGCGAGCGCAGCCGAGTCAACCGCTCGTCCATGGCGGACAACGCCCGCCATGCCTCGCGGTAGGCCCCCAATTCGACGTCGTCGCCCGCGGCCCGGTCAAGGAACTCACGCTGACGCGAAGGCGACGCGATCCTCAGCTGTTCGGCCTGACCATGGATGGTGACCAGTTCGCCCGACACCAGGGCGAGCACTGATTTCGGTACGCCCTTGCCGCCGAGCATGGCCCGGGATCTGCCGGCGGCACGTACGGTACGTGACAGGAACAGCTCGCCGTCCTCCGCTTCGACACCGGCATCCCGCGCAGCCGAGGCCGCCTCCGCATCGTCGTGCACGGCGAAAATACCCTGTGCCCATGCCTCGTCCGCGCCGGACGACACGCGCCCGGCATCGGCCGGACCGCCGGAGATGAGATTCAGCGCGGAAAGCAGCATGGACTTGCCGGCGCCGGTCTCGCCGGTGATGGCGGTCATGCCGGCCGCCGGCGTGATGGTGGCCTGCCGTATGGGGCCGAGATTGCGGATGTCGAGCTCTTCCAGCATCAGGCGGCCGCCTTGCCGCCGTCGGCGGGCGCGGAGCCGTTCACATCGGCTTGCCCGCCATCATCAGACGCGACGTCGTGCCCGGCGCCGTCACTCACCCCCGCCGGAAACACATGACCGTGGTTCGACAGCCTGACCGGTCGTCCGGATTCGGCGCGCGCATGTTCGCGCCATCCGACCACGGGCAGGTCGAACTTGGAGACCAGACGGCTCGTGAACGGCACTCCGGAAAGCCGCGCGAGCCGCAGTGTGTCGCGCGACTCGCGCACGACCATGCGCGTGCCCTTCGGCAGCGCGCGCTGACGGCGACCGTCGCAGCAAATCCATCCGTCGGACATGGAATCGTCGAGGATGTCGATGGTGAAGGTCGAACCGGAGCCGATGACAAGCGGACGGGCGAACAGCGCGTGCGCGGCGAGCGGCACCAGCTGCAGCGCCTTGACGTTCGGCCACATGATCGGACCTCCTGCGGAGAAGGCGTAGGCGGTGGACCCGGTGGGCGTGGAGACAATCACGCCGTCCGCGCCGAAGGAGCTCATCTCCACGTCATCCACGCGGATGGACAGTTCCACCATCTTGCCGCGGTCGGCGCGTTCCAGAGTGATGTCGTTGAGCGCCCAGTCCTGAATCGGCTCGGATGCGCCGGGAAGCCAGACATCGACGTGTGCGATCATGCGCTCGTCGATGGAGTAGTCGTGTTCGGCGATGCGGCGGATGGCCTCGTCGATCTGGAAGCTCTCGAACTCGGCGAGGAAGCCCACATGCCCCATGTTCACGCCGAGAATCGGCACCTGGGTGCAATGCACAAGTTCGGCGGCCCTCAGAATAGTGCCGTCGCCGCCAAGCACCACCACGATTTCCGTATCATCGGGCACGCATGCCGGCTGCACGCCGAAATCGGGGGCCTCGGTGTTGTCGATGATGGTGACCTCGAAACCAGCCACACGCAACTGGCTCACCGCCTCGGCCACCACCGTGCCGGACTGCCTGAGCCTGGTGTGCGTCACCACCACCGCATTCCGCCTGGGCATGAGACCCTCCCCTCGGTTCGACTCGCGTTCCTAGACCATCCTAACCGGCCTTGCCGCCATCGTACATATGTTCGCATCGATATGCGACGGGCGTGTCTCGGTATTCGGCGACCCACGCGAGAAAACCGCAGCCATCCGCCAATTCCGACGGGTCGATTATTCTGGTTCGCCGGCCTACAATGGCAGACGTGCGGCACCGCTCACCCGGCGCCCGTCCGGCCATGCCAAACACCGAGTCCAAGCAGTTTGAGGAAGCAGGAATTCATGCCCGATCAGTTCGACGAGTCCCCCCTCAACGAACAATCCTCCGCAGGACCGTCATGGTGGTACGCGGGCGATTCCACCGCCCGAAAGGAGGAACGCGCCTCCCGTCGCATCCGCCGCATCTCGCTGACCGACCGGTTGCTCAGCCACCCCGGTCGTCTTTCGATACTGTATTTCCTGACGCTGATCGCACTGGTCACACTGCTCCTGCTCCTGCCCTTCGCCACCCGCGGGTGGGTGTTCACCAATTTCCCCGTGGCATTCTTCACGGCCGTCTCGGCCCTGTCCACCTGCGGCATTCCCGTGGTGAACACGGCCGAATACTGGTCCGCGTTCGGTCAGGTGGTCATCCTGCTCTCCATCCAGTTCGGTGGCCTCGGCGTCATGACCTTCGCCTCGATGGTGGCGCTCGGCGTCTCGCGACGGCTCAAGGTCTCCCAGCGCATGCTCACCGCCAGCGAGCTGGGCACCAACAAGCTGTCGGAGATCAAAAGCGTGCTCAGCGTGGTGCTTGGCACCTCAATCATCGCCGAGGCGCTCACCTTCGTGCTGCTGCTGCCCGATCTGTTTCATCTCAATCACGGCAATGTCGGCCGCACGCTGTGGGAGGCGCTGTTCTATGCCGTTTCCGCCTACAACAACACCGGCTTCACCCCCGACGCCACCGGCCTGCACATCAACCGGTGGGGCGTGGGCCTGCCCATCCTGCTCAGCGCCTTCGTCGGCACGCTCGGCTTCCCGGTGGTGCTCAATCTGGTGCAGTGCGCGCGACGGCGGATGAGCCCGAAGCGTTGGACGCTGCACACCAAGCTCACCCTGACGACCACCGGCATCCTGGTGCTCGCCTCGCTGGCGTGGTTCCTGTTGGTCGAATGGAGCAACAGCGCCCTGTTCCCGGCCGATGATCCGGGCATGAAGCTGCGCAGGGCCCTGTCCGCCGCCGTGATGCCGCGGTCCGCGGGATTCGACATCTCCTGGGTGCCCGAGGTGACCGACGAGACCAAGGTGCTCATGAGCGCCCTCATGTTCATCGGCGCCGGCTCCTCCTCCACGGCGGGCGGCATCCGCGTGACTACGTTCGCGGTGATCGTCCTCATCTGCTGCGCGTCGTTCACCGGCCACCGCGACGTGGTGGTGTTCCGCCGCCGTCTCCCCCGCCGCATCCAGATGACCGCCGTTTCGGTGATGACCGCATGCTTCGCCCTGGTGCTGGTGGGGTCCGTGGCGCTAATGTTCGTGACCGGGTGCGACTTCGTGGACGCCGTGTTCGAGACTTGTTCCGCCTTCTCGCTGGGCGGCTATTCGGTGGGCGTGGCCAACGCCGGCAATCCCGCATGCCTGTTCATCCTCGCCGCCGCGATGATCGTCGGCCGGCTCGGCCCCCTCACCATCGCCTATGCCATCAGCCGGCCCATGGCGCCGGAACCCATACGCTATCCGCAGGAGAACATCATCGTCGGCTGAACGGACGGGGACATCGCCCGCGGAATATGGAGATACTACAACAACGCATCGCAACACAGCAGACAAGGAAGGCAGCAATCATGGCAGCGAAACCAAGCGGCAACAAAAGCGTTCTGGTCATCGGCCTCGGACGGTTCGGCGGCGCCGTGGCATCCACTCTCGACCAGATGGGTCAGGACGTGCTCGCCGTCGACAAGAACCCGGAGATCGTGGCCCGTTGGTCCGCACATCTGCCCACCATCCAAGCGGACATGACCGACGTGATGGCCATCGAGCAGATCGACGCCGCGCAGTTCGACACGGCCGTGGTGGCCATCGGCGACAGCATCGAGGCGTCGGTGATCATCACCGGCAACCTGCTTGACGCCGGCATCTCCGACCTGTGGGCCAAGTCGGTCTCCCAGGAGCACGCGCGCATCCTGCAGCGCATCGGCGCGCGGCACATCATCAATGCCGAAACGGACGCCGGCAAGCGCGTGGGGCATCTGGTGGCCGGCAACTACCTCGACTACATCGAGATCGACGGCCCGTACACCGTGGTCAAGATTCATACGCCAATGTACGCGGTGGGTCGTTCCATCGAGGATGTGCAGGTCCACGACAAGTACGGCGTGACCGTGGTGGGCCTCAAGGCCCCCGGCAAGGAGTTCCAGTACGGGTCCAGGGAGCTGGTCATGCACCGCAACGACGAGCTCATCATCATGGGCAAGCAGGATCAGATCGACCGCTTCATCCAAGGCTAGCGCACCGCCTGAGCCGACAGATTCCCCATCACCCATGACTGTCGGATTTCGACGGTTCAGTGTCGTAACTCGACGTATGACTGTCGGTTCTCAACGGTTGGCTGTCGGATTTCGTACAACATGCGTACGAAATCCGACAGCCAACCGTTGAGAACCGACACTAAAAGGTTGAAGTCCGACAGCCATGCGTCGAGGTCCGACAGTCATGTAGCGAAATCCGACAGCCAAATGTGTGAACCGGCGTCATTACCCAAGTCCAGCACCGAACCGTCACAGTACGACAGCCAAACAACACGAACCGTCAAGCCCGATAGTCATAAATAGCGGGAAAGAGTAGTAGACCCTGAGTGTTGGCCGCCAGGTTCGTCATGTGTTGCCGTGGCGCCAGCGGATTTGCATACGATAGCATTCAAATCCGCAATGTGAACGCTACCGCGCATTACATGAATTGATGCGTTAGTATTGCTAACGTATGCAAGCATCAACGAGGGAGTCGATGTGAACGATCCACCGGACATGGTCTCATATGTACACCCCGGATTCCACGAAACGATAACCGTCGAGGCGCACACCCGATTCGCCGCCGGAGTGCGATGTCACACGCTCCGGGTATCCGGCATGCTGGACGCCGGGGCGATCTCCAGCGAATATCTGAATCTTGACAATGGCATCGTGCATGGTTCGCGCAATTGCCATATACGGCACATCACCGGTCAGGGCGTCATCGAGATCAATGGCGATCTCATATGCGATTCCATCGACATGACCGGTTCGCTCCGCTGCCGGGACAACATCCGGTGCAGCGGAAGCATCGTCATCAACGGGCTTCTGGTCGGCAAGCGCCATGTCGAGGCCGAATCCATCACGCTCACCGGCACGCTGGTCAGCGGCGACGTGAACGGGCGGACGCTGACCATCCGCACGTTGCACAGCGCCATGTTCGACAGATTCGGCATGGATGGATACGGCGAGCGATCCCGGACGGGCACGGTGACGGTGGCCGACCTCGACGCCGGCAGATTGGACTGCAAGCTGCTCAACGCGGATACGGCCGTGCTGCGCGAGGGCTCATTCGTGGAGCACGCGGTATGCACGACCGAGCTCAGCCTGGACACCAGTTCCGCCGTCGTGCTGCTTAACGGCGGATGCCATCGGGCGCGGCACCTCAAATCCGCCTGATACGTCCGCATCGGTGTCCGTTGCTGCAATCAGCCACACGGCTGCAGGCGGTCACCCGACAGTGAGCAGGCTCCCATAGCGGAACACACGAAAGGCGGCAACGCCACAGAGCCTGCGCAATCACAGCCGTATGGTCTGCAAAGTCGTAAGAGCTGACATAAGCCATGCGGCGAGGGCATTCCTTCCGTCGAAGGACGACGACCATGGGCCGCCACCGTGAAGCATGCATGGTTCCAGTACGCCACGTCATGTTTCACAGCATGTTTCACGACTTATTCCGTACGCACGCCGGGCATGCGCGCATACAGCAGGTATTCGACGTTGCCGTGGGTGCCGGCTATCGGGCTATCGGCGGTGGCCACCACGTCGAGACCGCAACGTCGTGCGCAGTCGGTCACATCATCCAACGCCCGTTGCCGCAGGGACACATCCTCCACAATGCCGTTCTTGCCGAGTCCCTCGCGCCCGACTTCGAACTGCGGCTTGACCAGCAGCACCACGTCCGCCCCCGGTGCGGCGATGCGCTCAATCACAGGAATGACGTAGGTCAGGGAGATGAAGGAGACGTCCGAAACGATCATCCGCGGACGGAACGGCAGATCGTCCGGCTCCACCTCGCGGATGTTCACACCGCTCATCTCGATGACCCGGGCGTCCCCGGCGATGCGCGGGTCAAGCTGGCCATGCCCCACGTCCAACGCGATGACCTTGGCCGCCCCCTCACGCAGCAGCACGTCGGTGAACCCACCCGTGGACGCACCGATATCAAGGCATTCCAAGCCTTGCGGACCGGCGAGACCGGCATCGGCGAACGCCTCGAACGCGCCTTTGAGCTTGTAGGCGCCGCGCGAGACGTAGTCGTCGCCCTTGTCCACGGCGAGTTCGCTGTGCCCCGCCTTGACCATGAAGGAGGGTTTGGTGACGGTCTCTCCATCCACGCGCACATGACCGGCCTTGATGAGCCGCTGGGCCTTGGCCCGGGATTCGACCAGCCCGGAGGCGACCAGCATCATGTCCAGTCGGTCCAATGGCATGGATGGGTCCAACGATTGTTCGGTCATGAATGTCTCTTGGTGGGGTTGTCGAGTCGGATGGTCATGCGCGGGTGTCATCGAGCCGCTGCTGAAGCGACGCGAGCACGGATCGATATGATTCGAGCTGGTCGTCGGGCGCCTTGGATGCGATGTCGGACAGTTCGGGATAGCGCTCGGTGAGGGACGGGCCGCCACCGTCCATGCGCTTACCCACGTCTCCGGTGCGGCCCTCTCCGTTCTGCGTCATGTCGTCCCCTCCTCCGTTTCCCTTTGGTTCCTCGTCTGTATTCAGCTGATACCCGACTCGCCCGGTCAGTCCTTGAGATCGAAGACCGGAACGGTGGTCTCGTCCAGATGAGCGCCCTTGTCCGCGGCCTCCCATGCTGCGCAGATGGCGGCACGCAGGCCGTTCACGTTGGTGGGGTCGCTGACCTGCACCCGTCCGTTCTCATACCATGCGTCGGCCTTGTGGCACGTCCAGGTGCCATCCTCGGTGCGAACCGGCGCGGGCTGGGTCTCGCCCAAGGCCCGCAGGTCCGTAGCCACAAAGGTGGGGCGCAGGTGCGTCGGCGCAAGCATGAGCTCGGTCGGATTGGTCACACCGGTCAGCACAGCCAACGAGTCGTATCCGCCACGGTTGCCCGCCTCGATGTCGGTGTCGAGACGGTCGCCGATGGCGATGGACGACTCCTTGGGCACCAGATCATGGCCTTCGGCGGCATTGAGCTCGCGCGCCTCGTCGTACATGTACGACTCGGGCTTGCCGGCGGAGGCCACCGGTTCGACGCCGGTGGCGGTGATCACGGCGCGGATCATCGAGCCGCAGCCGGGGGCGATGCCCAGCTCACGTGGAATGGTCAGATCGCGGTTGGTCACGAAATAGGAGGCGCCACGCTCGACGGCGTAGGCGGCCTCGGCCATCATCTGCCAGGTCATCTCCGGGTACCAGCCCTGAATGACGGCATCGGGATGGTCTTCCGGCCCATCGACGATGGTCAGGCCATTGCGACGGACCTCCTCGCGCAGATGCTCGGCACCCAGCACCTGCACCTTGGCGCCGGCGGGCACGGCTTTGGCCACCATGCGGGCCGCCACCACCGAGGAGGTGATCACCTGCCACGGTTCGACGTCCAGTCCGAAACCCTTGAGCTGGTCGGCCACGACGTGCTGGAAACGCGAGGAGTTATTCGTGGTGTATTCGATGGTCATGCCGGCCTGCTCGGCGGCGCGGATCGAGTCGGCGGCGTACTCCACCGGGTTCTTGCCCCGGTAGACCACACCGTCAAGGTCGAGCAACGCCAGCTCGTAGGCCTCGGCGAGCGGCCGATCGGTTCCTTTGAGGAATCGGGTCATGCCAATCACTCCGCGGATTCTGCCGGTTCGGAGGATTCGGCATCGTCGGCCGGCGCTGCGGCGGACTCTGTCTCAGCGGTCTCGGACGCATCGTCCGTATCGGCCGCCTCGGCTTCATCTGATGCTTCGGCCTCAGCCTCATCGGACTCGCCGTTCTCCGTCTCGGCGACACTTTCCGCCGTCTCCACGCCCTCGACAGGCTCCTCGGAGGACACAGCATCCTCGGACTGCTCAGCGTCGGCCGACGTATCTTCGCCCTCGTCGGATGCTTCGTCGCCATCGGCCTCGTCGGCCTCATCATCATCCACGTCATCGGATTCGTAGTCCGATTCCGGTTCCAGATCCGGCGCGTACTCCGCCTCGGCCGGGTCGATGCCCAGCTTCTCGAGCACTTCGGAATCGTCGGTCAGTCCGTCGAGGTCGTGGTCGATTACCACATCGTCGCTGTTCTCGTCGATGTCCTCGTCGGCGAACTGGTCCTCGAGACGGTCCAGCAGGTCATCGAGCTTGGCGGCCTCATCGAGACGGCCAGCCTGCTCGAGGAAGTTCTGCTCGGCCTGCACCGCACGCATGCGGTACTCGCCCGGCAGTCCCTGGGAGCGGCCCACGGTGTGCGCCACCTGAATGGCCTTGTCCCACATCTCCAGATCGCCCAGCGCACCGGCGTAGACCAGGAACATCTCGGCCTTCGGCGCGCCGACCAGCGCCTTGCCCTCATCGGACAGGGCCAGTTCCACGGCCTTCTTCGGATTGCCCACACCACGCTCGCAGTCGGCGATGAACGGCAGGTAATCCGGGTAGCCGTTCATGCGGTATGCGGTGCGGAACTCGCGCAGGGCGAGCTTGTAGTTGCCCTGACGGTAGGCCACGAAGGCCAGCGTCTCACGGGCGAAGTCGATGCGGGAGGCCTGACGAGCCACCCACTTGGCGTGAGCGAGCGCGCCCTCGGGGTCGCTCTCCTCCAGCGAATAGGCGGCCAGAATATGCAGGCCGATGTTCTCCGCGTGCTCCTTGGACAGGCCGCGCAGACGCTCGCGCTCGTCGGTGGACAGCATGCGCCACTCCATGCCCTTGGGCATCTTCGGCTCATCGGGGCGACGGGCGGTGTACGGGTTCTGCGAAGGGAAGCTCATGGTGCCGTCCGAGTTGCGGCGCGGCTTGTTCATGTACTCGGAGCGCTTCTGCTCGCGGTACTCGCGCTTCTCCTCCGGGCTGAACTCGCGGTATCCCTCATCACGACGGTTGTCGCGGCGGTCATTGCGATGATCGTCACGGCGGTCGAAGCGGCGGTTGTCGTCGCGACGCTGGTAGCGCGGGTTCTCGCCGGCCTCGCGGCGCGGCTTGAATCCGTCACCGTCCTCGTTGCGACGCGGCTTGAAGCCCTCGCCATCCTCACGGCGGCGCGGACGGAAGCCACCGTCATGGCGGCGGTCGCCACCGCGGAATCCGCCACGGTCGTTGCCGCGATAACCGCCACGGTCACCGCCCTGACGCGGACCCTTATGGAAGTCACGGTGGAAGTCACGACGCTCCTCGCCGCCTTCACCGTGCTCGCGATCGTCGCGATCGCGGCGGAAGTCACGGTCGCCGTCCTTGCGGAAGCCACCCTTATGGAAGTCCTTGCGGAAGCCACCGGAACGGCCGCCGTTGCCGCGGAAGCCGCCACGGTCACCGCCCTGACGCGGACCCTTATGGAAGTCACGGCGCTCACCGGACTCGCCCTCGCCGTCATTGTCGCGGCGGAAGTCACGGTCACCGTCACGGCGGAAGCCGTCCTTGCGGAAACCACCCTTATGGAAGTCCTTGCGGAAGCCACCGGACTTGCCATACGGCTTGTCGCCATACGACTTGCGGTAACCGCCGGAACGGCCACCCTCACCTTCGCCCTCGCGACGCGGCTTGAAGCCCTCGCCGTCGTTCTCGCGCCGCGGACGGAAGCCCTCACCATCGCGATGGCCACCGAAACCGCCCTTGCGGAAGCCGCCGGACTTGCCGTACGGCTTATCACCGTACGACTTGCGGTAACCGCCGGAACGGCCACCCTCGCCCTCACCTTCACGGCGCGGCTTGAAGCCCTTGCCGCCGCGGTTGGACGGGCGACGGTCGCCATAGGACCTATGGCCGCCGTAGGACTTGCCGGAATGCTCGTTGCCTTCTGCCATTGTTCATGTGCCTTTCTGATACGAAGTCCATTGCTTCGAATGACGTGTCATCTTTCGGAAAAAGGGCGGCCGACCATCGTGGCGCCGCCCTTCGATCACCTCCGGCGGGTTCCACCGAAGGAAACGGTTGCGGTCAGCGGCTTTCGACCGCGCCAAGCGCCTTCTTGCCGCGGCGGATCAGCGCGAAGCGTCCGGCGAGGAAGTCCCCTTCACCAAGCACCTGCTCCTCGTCCTCCACACGGTTGTTGTTGAGGTAGACACCGCCGGACTTGATGGCTCGACGGGCCTCGGACGCGGACTTGAACAGTCCCGCGGCCTGGGCGGCGTCGATCACACGGTCGCCGGGCACGGCGGACGGGAACGCATGCTCGCCGTTCTCGTCCACGATCTTGAAGCCGTCCAGCACGGATTCGAGCGTATCCTCGTCGATGTCCTCGAGGTTGCCGCCACGGCCGAACAGCGCGGAGGAGGCGTCGATGGCGGCCTGGGTGGCGGCCTCGCCATGCACGAAGCTGGTGACCTCCCATGCGAGCGTCTTCTGCGCCTCGCGGGCGCCCGGATTGGTCTTGGACTCCTCGACCAGACGCTCGATCTCCGCCTTTGGCAGGAAGGTGAAGGCCTTCAGCAGGCTCTCCATCTCCACGTCCGGACGGTTGATCCAGAACTGGTAGAACTTGTACGGCGAAAGCATGGTGCCGTCGAGCCAGACGGCGTTGCCTTCCGACTTGCCGAACTTCTTACCGTTCGCATCCGTGATGATCGGGCTGGTGAACACGTTGACGTCCACGCCGCGCACCTTGTGGATGAGGTCGAGGCCCGAGGTGAGGTTGCCCCACTGGTCGGAGCCGCCGAGCTCAAGCGTGCAGTGGTACTCGTCATACAGGTGGAGGAAATCGTTGCCCTGCAGCACCTGGTAGCTGAACTCGGTGAAGGAGATGCCCTCCTCCGAGTTGAGGCGACGGGCCACCGTGTCCTTGGCGAGCATGGTGCCCAGACGGAAGTTCTTGCCGACGTCGCGCAGGAAGTCGATCACGGTCATCTGCGCGGTCCAATCGTAATTGGACACGAAACGCACCGGATTGTCGCCGTCGGTGGCCAGGATGCCGCCGATCTGGCGCTTGAGACGGTCGGCCCAGCCGGCCACCACGTCCTTCGGGTTGAGCGTGCGCTCACCGGACTGACGCGGGTCGCCGATCAGACCGGTGGCACCGCCCACCAGAGCGATCGGATGATGACCCGCAAGCTGCAGGTGGCGCATGTTGATGAGCTGCACCAGATTGCCGATGTGCAGGGAGGCGGCGGTGGGGTCGAAACCGCAATAATAGGTGATCGGCTCGTCGTTCAGTGCGTGTGCGAGTCGATCGCGGTCCGTGGACTGCGAGATCAACCCGCGCCATTCCAGTTCATCGAGCAGGGTATCGAATCCTGCCTCTTTGAAGTCGATGACGTGAGCCATAACTGGTCGCTCTCCCTATCGAATTGTGTGATTGGACATGCTCTACTCCATTTTCAAGCGTCTCCAAGTCTCGCAGAACGCGGCGACAGTATGCGGACCATAGGGGTCGCCCGGCGAGCGGGCCGGAGATCAGACCGGCGGGCGGCAGCCGAGCGCCCCGATTGGCACGGCGATGGCACGGCGATGGCGCGTCAGCCACACGGCGGTCACCGTCCGCGGTACAGCTTCTCCATTGTCTCGCGCAGCTGCTGCAGCGTCTCGTTGTATCGGGTGGTCTTCAGGCGCGGGAACGAGGCGATCATACGGCGCTGCTGGTGGTTGAACACGGCATCGGCGGTGTCCTTGATGCGCAGCATGAACTCGGCCGACATCTCCTTGCCGTTCTGCCACGACTCGCCGACCCGCTGGCTCATCTGTCCCACGGCCTGTCCCACGGAACCGGACATGCCGCCGAGCTTTCCGGAGGCGCCATCGATCACGCTGGCGGCCATATCGGAGGCGACGCCGGACGCCTTGCCGGTGGCACCGGCGACCAGGTCCGTGGCGCCGGACACCGCGTCCTCCACCTTCTCGCGCATCGCCCCGCCGTACTTGGACACGGCCGACCTGAACCGTTCGAGGCTCTGCTCGAAGTCCACGATGCCCACCACGGTGACCACCGTGTCGAAGACGGTCAGCAGCACCAGCACCGCGACCAGCACATGCACCACCTGCGCCGGAATCATGTTGGTGACCCGCTCCACCGGAGGCTGGACCACATCGACGATCACCACGCCGCCAAGGCCGAAGACCACCGCGCCCAACAGGCATATGCGCCCGTTGAGATTGAACCGGAAATGCGAATAATCCCACCAGCGCGCGTGGAACAGCCGTTCCATGGCCCAGGAGGTGGCGTATTCGAGTATCGAGGCGCCGACCATCGCGACGAGGAACACCACCAGCGGATGCTTCACATTGCCGAGCACCACGATGCCGGCCACCGCCCCGGTGCCGTAAATCGGACAGAGCGGCCCGTTGAGAAAACCACGGTTGACAAGACGGCGCTCCTGGCAGGAGACGAGAATCGACTCGTAGACCCAGCCGGCGAAGCTGTACAGGATGAACCACAGGAACAGGTGTTCCAGTACCAGCATCATGAACGGGCTCCGGTCCCGGCGGAGTGTCTGCACGTCTGTCCGGTCAGCGGTCCGTGGCCGGGGATATGCGCCAGGCAATCCCGTGGAGGCAGCGCCTTCTTGTGGAACCGGCCGAGGGAGAGGGTCTCGCGTGTGGCGGACAGCTTGTCCGCCAACGTCACCAGATATCCCTCGATGTACCGGGGCGGCACCGGGGTCATCGGGAACATGTGCTTCTCGATGCTGTCGCGCTCGATGTCGTTGAGCGTGAAGTCTTTCAGCGCATTGACGAGGGCGGCATGACCGTGGGTGAAGCCATGCCAGCGGTGCTCACCGTTGTCCCAGTCGTGCCAGTCATACAGGAAATAGTCATGGAGCAGGGCCGCCCGGATGAGCGAGCGCAGATCCACGCGATGCCACAGATGCGCACGATCGGCCATCCAGACGGCCAGACACGCCACACGCACGGAATGGGCGAAGGTGGTCACGTTGCCGTGCTGGTAGCAGAGGCGTTCGATCTCCATATGACTATGCTCGATGACTTCGCGGCCGTGTCTGGCGACCAGTCGTTGAATCTGCGTACGGGTGAGCAGATGTCCCACGGTTTGAGTCCTCCCCATCGGAATCAAGGATCTTGTGCGGCGGCCGTGCAGGGCCGTCGCGGCGGGCCGGGGTCCCGTGGCGATGTGCGGTCGGGCGCCGGCGTTTCGTGACCGATTGTATGGCAGGACCTTGCCCACCCGCCCTCATACTCCGGGATGAGATGAGCGAAGACGTCGGCGGGCGCCGCAACAGGGCGGCTCACGCGGATGGGCTCACACGAACAGGCTCATATCGCTGGTCTCGCCGGAGCCGAGGAACGTGCTGACACCGCCAAGTTCCACGCCGTCGATCAGCTCCTCCTTGCGGATGCCCATGATGTCCATGGACATCTGGCAGGCCACCAGCCGCACGCCATGCTCCTTGGCCTGGCGCATGAGCTCCTCAAGGGATGCCACGTTCTTGGACTTCATGATCCAACGGATCATCACGGCACCGAGGCCGCCCATGTTCATGCGGCTCAGACCGAGTTTGCGGGTGCCGCGCGGCATCATGAAGCCGAACATGCGCTCGATGAGGTTCTTGTTCGTGCGTACACGCTTGGGGCGGCGCAGGATGTTGAGCCCCCAGAACGTGAAGAAGATAGTGACCTTGCGTCCCATCGCCGCGGCGCCGTTGGCCATGATGAACACGGCGATGGTCTTGTCCAAATCGCCGCTGAACACCACAAAGGTCTTGTCATGGAGCACGTCGCCGCCGGCGTCAGTGGGTGCCGCTGCCGCAGCCGCGCTCGGGTTCGCGCCGAGAGGCCGCCCTGCAGGCCGTGCCGGGGCGGCCGTTTTTTCAAGCTCGACGTGGATGATGCCCTCGTCGTCCCGGCGAAGATCGATGAGACGGTTGCCGGTGCGTTCGGCCCATACGGCGATGTCCGAGCAGAAGGCGTCCTCGGTGGCCTCGGCCTTCAGGCGGGTGCCGACCGGCTGGTCGCGCAGGGCATCGGCCACGGCCACAATCGGTCCGGGGCATTTGAGTCCCTTGGCATCCACATGCAGCAGCTGCGGCGTTGCGGTTCCGCTCGATGCGGTGCCGTCGCCTGTTTTGGCCTTGGATGAGACGGGCGCGGTCAACGTGACCGGTGCGACGGGCGGCATGACCGGCGCGGAACCGGAAGCGGCCGCATGCGACGACGAGCCGGAGCCGGACTGCCCCTCGGACTGCCCCTTCTCGGACGGATTGCTCTCGGCCCGAGCATCCCCGGACTCCCCGGCGGCGGCTTCCCGCAACGCCTCATACCCGCCATCGAGATTGACGGCATCGTATCCGCGATCGGCCAGAATCTCGCACACCTGCGTGCTCCAGTCGCCCACCCGGCAGAAGACGACCACCGGCTTGGATTTCGGAATGTCGCTCAGCGCATCGCCGATGTGTCCGATGTTCTCGAACGGGATGTTGATCGCTCCGGCGATCGGGTGCACCAGCACTTCATCCGGCGCGCGCAAATCCAAGAACGTGACCGAGGATGTGTCAAGATGTGCGAATTCATTCGCGTCGATGTGCCGGTAGTCGTCGGCATCATGATCGTGCTTCAAGGTGATGGTCATGGTTTTCCCCTTCCAAAAATGGCCGTTCCCGATGGCCGTGCGGACGAGCCTACGCGGTCGTCCTGTTCGATGGTTCAGATGGCGCGGTTCAGATGGCGCAGACCGGCTGGACGTAGTTGGCCGGCTCGAGTGTGGTGATGGTCGGGTGATCACCGCATACCGGGCAGTCCGGCACATGCGTGGGCAGCGGCACACGGCGGATGTTCATTGTCAACGCGTCGACGGTGAGCATGCGGCCCACCAGCGGCTCCCCCACGCCGACGATGAGTTTGGCGGCTTCGGTGGCCTCAAGGCTGCCGATCACGCCGACCACCGCGCCAAGCACGCCGGCCTCCTTGCAGGTCGGGATCTCGCCCGCCGCTGGCATATCACGGAAGATGCACCGGTAGCACGGTCCCTCGCCGGGCACCACGTCCATCACCTGACCGGCGAATCCGACCACGCCGGCGTGGATGAACGGCTTGCCGGCCAGCACGCAGGCGTCGTTGATGAGGAATTTGGCCGCGAAGTTGTCGGTGGCGTCAATCACCAAGTCATACGGTTCGATCAGCGCGGCGATGTTGTGGGCGTCCACCAGTTCATGGTGGGTCTCGATCGTCACGTCCGGGTTGAGCGCGCGGATGGCCGCCGCGGCTGATTCCACCTTGGGGGTGCCGACCGCGGCGGTGGTGTGGATGATCTGACGCTGGAGATTACTCAGATCGACCACATCGCCGTCCACGAGTCCGATGCGTCCCACGCCCGCTGCCGCCAGGTACAGGGCTGCTGGCGAGCCGAGTCCGCCCGCTCCGATGATGAGCACGCTGGCGGCAAGCAGCCGCTTCTGCCCTTTTACGCCCACACCCTTCAGGATGAGGTGACGGGAGTACCGTTCAAGCTGTTCATCCGATAATGCCATGTTGTCTCCAAATCCCGGCTCCCCAAGCAAGGAAGCCGCAGCGACGAGCCCCCGTTCCCCTCAAGCGAGAGAACCGCAACGCCAGCCCCACACTTCCCAGTCCCCTTAAGCGAGGGGAAACCGCAACGCCAGCCCCCACTCGCCTCCCCTTACCTGAGATAATCGCGACGTCATTTTTTCCTCCCCCACTCGGCTCCCCTCCCTGAGGGGAGCTGGCCGCGAAGCGGACTGAGGGGAGCCGGCCGCTGCAGGCGGACTGAGGTGAGCCATCGCCAGCCCGCGGTGAGCCATCCCAAATATCAATACAAATTTCAGTGCAGATACCCGGTGGTCGGGCTGGACGGCACAGCCTGGCCTTCGGTCACCTTACCGAGACCGGACAAGTAGGCTGCGCGGCCGGCGTTGATGGCGTTCTTGAACGCCTCGGCCATCAGCGGGATGTTGCCCGCGGAGGCCACGGCGGTGTATGCCATGACGGCGTCCGCGCCCATCTCCATCGCATCGCAGGCCTGGCTCGGTCGGCCGATGCCGGCGTCGATGATCACCGGCACATGCGCGTTGGCGATGATGATCTCGATGAAGTCACGCATGCGCAGGCCCATGTTGGAGCCGATGAGCGAGCCGAGCGGCATGACCGCTGCCGCGCCGGCCTCCTCGAGCTGACGTGCGGCGATAGGGTCCGGGAACATGTACGGCATGACCACGAATCCTTCCTTGGCCAGCATTTCGGTGGCGCGGATGGTTTCGGCGTTGTCTGGCAGCAGATATTTGGTCTCGTGCTCGATCTCCACCTTGACGAAATCGGTGTGGCACACCTCGCGTGCGAGACGGGCGATGCGCACGGCCTCTTCGGCGTTGCGCGCGCCGGAGGTGTTCGGCAGCAGCGTGATGCCTTCGGGAATGTAATCGAGCACGCTGTTCTCGGTGGTCTGCGCACGGCGCAGCGCCATGGTGACGATCTGCGTGCCGGCGTGTTCGACGGTGGCCTTGATGAGGTTCAGGTCATAGCGACCGGAACCCAGAATGAAACGCGACTGGAACTCATGGCCGCCGAGGTTCAGCGGCTTGTCCTCGACCGGCAGCATGGGAGCGGCCGTGCCCACCGGATTGACGACCTTCGGCTGCGGCGGCAACGGCGTAGCCTCGACGGATTCCTCAGTGACCGGATTGATGTTGCTCATGATTGGTTTCCTTTCCTTACATCCGTTCCGGATTCATCCACCTTGGACGAATTGAACAATCTCCATGACGCACTGGTCGTCCAGCATGACGTCCGCACGCCGCTCACGCGGGATGATCTCGCCGTTGAGTTCGATGGCCACCCGTTCGGCACGGAATCCGTGCGCTTCGAGGTAGTCGGCCACGCTGACCGGTGCGTCAAGCGTGACCTGCTCGCCGTTGACCTGCATAATCCCTCCGAATACTAAAAAAGGGTGCACGAAACGAACCGTACCCTAAGTGGTGCGCCCATTCATGAACCCAGTCATGCGACCGTATGTCCGATATGCGCTGCGCCCGTCTCTCGCCTTCGTCTTCACGAATCCCGCGATAATCAGACCCGCGCCTATCAGCCCTACGGCTTGGTTATAGTGCTCCACGAGCGGCCTGCCGCAACGCTGCGAGTCCTTGGAAGCTTCGACTGCATCCCCTGACAAATCCAAACGACGATTCCTTACGGCGGCATGACCCGCGTCAAGTTCCCCGGTCGAAGCTTCACGCTTCCTCTCAGCCTTGCGGCTCCCGTTCGTACTGCGCTCCAGTGTAGATGTCCACGATGACAACCGGCTGTGCGGCACGAAAAACGGCTCCCTCACGGAGAGGGAGCCGACTGGATTTAAGTCCGTCCGAGAGGCAGCGAGCACGCAAAGAGCCCCGGGAAAGTCCGGAACTTCGGGAACCCGATGGCCTTGGCAGGCCTGCGGTTTGCGCAAACCCTCGCGAGCCCTAACGAGCTCCAACGAACCTTGGCGAACCTTAGAACGTGCCGGGCACCTTGTAAGCGGAACCATCCGAGGACGAGTCCGCGAAGACCTTGAGCTCCTCCGCCTCGGCCTTGGCATCGACGATCTGCTCGCGCACACGGCCGTAGGCGGTGCCGCCCTTGCCGTTGCGAGAGTTGACCGAACCGTGGCTCGACAGCACCTCGCGCACACCCGGGGCCTTGTCGGCGGGCAGGAACGAGGCGAACGTCTCGATGAAGTCCTCGTCCGTCAGGTCCCACAGTTCCTGACCGCGGCCTTCGGCGAGCTTGACGCACGCGCCGGACAGTTCGTGGGCGTGGCGGAACGGCACCCCGTTCTTGACCAGCCATTCGGCGATGTCGGTGGCGAGCGCGAATCCGGTCGGAGCTTCGGCCTCAAGACGGTCGGCGTCAAAGTGCATGGTACGGACCATGCCGGTGAAGGCGGGCAGCAGCACCTCGAGCGTGTCGACCTGATCGAACACGGCCTCCTTGTCCTCCTGCAGATCGCGGGCGTAGGCGGTGGGCAGGCCCTTGAGCGTGGTCATGAGGCCGGTCAGGTCTCCGATGAGACGGCCGGACTTGCCGCGCGCCAGCTCGGCGATGTCCGGGTTCTTCTTCTGCGGCATGATCGAGGAGCCAGTGGAGTAGGCGTCGTCCAGCTTGACGAAGGCGAACTCCTGCGTGTTCCAGATGATGATCTCCTCCGAGAGACGGGAGATGTCCACGCCGGTCATGGCGGCGATGAACGCGAATTCGGCCACCAGATCACGGGAGGCGGTGCCGTCGATGGAGTTGTCGGTCACACGGGAGAATCCGAGCTCACGGGCCACGGCCTCCGGGTCGAGTCCCAGCGTGTTGCCGGCGAGCGCGCCGGAGCCATACGGGGAGGCGTTGATGCGCTTGTCCCAGTCGATGAGGCGCTGCACGTCGCGGATGAGCGGCCATGCGTGGGCCATGAGCTGATGGGCGAGCAGCACGGGCTGGGCGTGCTGCATGTGGGTGCGGCCCGGCATCACGGTGTGGCCGGCCTTCTCGGCCTGTTCGATGAGGGCGTTGACGAGATCGAGCAGCAGCCCGGCGATCGCGCGGGAGTGACGGCGCAGCCACATGCGGATCAGGCAGGCGATCTGGTCGTTGCGGGAACGGCCGGCCCTGAGCTTGCCGCCGAGCTCGTCGCCGGCGATGTCGATGAGGCCGCGTTCGAGCGCGGTGGCCTCGTCCTCATCGTCCTCGATGGGGGCGAAGGAACCGTCGTCCACCCGGCGCTGCAGGGTGTCGAGCGCGTCCTCCATGCGCTTGAGCTCGTCGTCGGTCAGGAGGCCTGCGCGGCCGAGTGCGCGGGCGTGGGCGCGGGAGCCGGCGATGTCGTCGTCCGCCAGGCGCCAGTCGAACTGCGTGGACTTGGACAGGCGGGCCAGCTCGGACGAGGGGCCGGACGTGAATCGGCCGCCCCACAGGGCGAGGTGTTCGGACTGCTGGTTGGATTCGGTCATGCGTTACTCCTTCGCGTTCCTGCGCGTCATGCGATATCCCGGAAAATGCGCGTGCGTGCATGAGCTGCATCGCGTGCATTCATGCGGTTTGCGACTGTCTGTCAGACTATCAGCGTTGGGCTACATCGCGCGGCGTATCGTCCGATTCCTCCCCGCCTTTCGCGATCCGCATCTTTTCAAGCGTTTCATCGACATCGAATCCACCTCCCAATACGAAACGCCTCAGCAGGTTTCGCACTGTCCGATTCACTTTGGGCTGTGAAATGATCACACCCATCCATGCCTCCAGCGTGGATTTCGATAGCCTTTTGTCGATGGAGTCGTACAAGGCATCAAGCCGACCAAATTCATTGATGTTCGTCTCAGTGATGCGTTGACCCGTAAACTCTTCCACCAAAGAGCGCTTAACCCCGAAGTAGTCCACGAGCTTGCTTACCTGCTCATCCTCTTCACGCCGCGCATAACGGGTGATGTATTCACGCAATGTCATACCGTCCTCGACGGTCACATCACCGCGTTCCACGTCATGCAGGAACAGTTCCGCGAGTCGTTGTTCGTCGGCCGAAAGCGTCGCGAACGAACGATGCAACTGCTCCGTTGCCTGTGCCAATTCTGGGCTGTCTTCACGCAACGCTTTGAGCCATTTGGTGAAGTTGGCATTCATGTAATCCGTGTCAATCAACCCGGTATCGATGGCGGTCAGATACCCGTCCAGCTCATACGGAGCTTCGTCGTCATCCTTGCCGTCACCCGGCGCGTTGCCTCCTTCCGACTTGTCACCGAAGAGCTCCTTGTATCGTTGTGCCAGTATCAGATATGTGCGTTGGTCAAGCTCCGGCCGCACGTTCACCGATTCGCCATTCTCATCCGTAAACTCGAATGATTCTTTGTTCCAGTCGAATCCTTGTACTTTCGCCGCTTCCAGGAATTGATTGAGCTCCACGAATTCCTTGGCGAACTTGCGCTTGGATTCCACCGACTCAGGCAGCTGCCTCAGGTCCGATTGCCCTGAATCGTTGAACACGCTTAGAATCTCCCGGTAACGCGCGTCCATGGAGGCCACGTTCTGCGGCAGTTTTTGCACGAACAGATCGAGTGGACGGTCACCGGAATAAAGCTTGACCGCGCGCGCGATGTTGTCGCGCATGGTATGAGGCTTTCGGAAATAGCGGATGGTGCCGAACGGCTTATCCGGTCCGAACAGACGGTTTGTACGGCTGAACGCCTGAATAATGCTTTCGTTTTCAATTACCTTATCGAGGTAAAGCGTGTTCACCCATTTCGAGTCGAAGCCGGTAAGCATCTGGTCGACCACGATGAGCAAGTCGAGCCGCTGGCCCCGATTTGCGTCGATGTTGCCGTAGGGCGCCTTATGGGCCAGACGCGAAGAGATGTCCTTCTTCATGGCCGGCCATGTGGGAATGGTGAATTCCTTGCCGTATGCCGCGTTGTAATCGCTGATGATTTCAACGAGCGCATCCTCTTTGATCGTGGACCCGGATGTGTTGTCCACGTTCGGATCGAAAAGTGCAGTTACGCGCAGATTCGGCGCTTGTTCCTTAAGCAGACGGTAGTAGCTGATGGCTTCTGGAATGGAGCTTGTGGCAAGCATCGCATGGAATTTGTTCGCGTGGCTGAGTACCGGGAATTGGTCGAGGATATCCGCAACCACCATGTGCTCGTGTTCGCTGCCGATGCCGTATTGGCCATGAGGTAGCAGGTCTTCGATGCCGAGTACTCGCTGCCCATTTTCGCTGGTGACCGCACCCATCGGGACTTCGGCTTTGTCCATATAATGCTCGTAGACCTCGGCCTTATTGGGATCGCTAAGAGCCTCCTCCACGCTGCGGGCTTGCGCTTTGTCCAATGCCACAATGCGCCGCACATCAGCATCCTTGTAAGTGGTGACCATGGTCGGATCGAAACCGAGCACATTACGATCGCGGATGCCGTCAGCGATGCTGTACCGATGCAAACATTCGCCGAAAACCATGGATGTAGTGGATTTCTTCTTCTGGTTTTCATCCAGAATCGGCGTGCCGGTGAATCCGAAGTACAGAGCGTTCGGGAAGGATCGCCGGATGTCCTGCAGCATGTCTCCGAAGGTGGAGCGATGGCATTCGTCGACGATGAAGACGATGCGCTTGTTTGCCATATTGTCCAATTCGGCTTGGGTAACTCCGCCTTCACCAAGCTTGATGTTGCTCATTTTCTGGATGGAGGTGACGATAAGCGTGTCCTTGGGGTCCGCACTGGCAAGACGATGTCGCAGCACGCCGGTGTTCTCGGTGCCCTGTACATCATCCTCATTGTCCGCGAAACTGCGGTATTCCTTCAGTGATTGGGTCCCCAGTTCAATGCGGTCCATAAGGAACACAACTTTGTCGGCATTCTTGGAATCGGCGATGAGCTGTGCCGATTTGAAGCTGGTCATGGTTTTCCCGGAACCGGTGGTGTGCCACACGTATCCGCCGGGGCGACCGGGTAAGGCCGTCCGTTGTTCCCAATCACATTTGCGTACCCGGTCGGAGATGGCGTTGGCGGCAATGTACTGGTAGCTGCGAAGTACTTTCAGACATCCGTCCGAGGAATCAGCAATGGTGTAGAACCCGATGAGCTGATGAGCCATGGGGATGGAGAGCAGTCCAGCCGTACCTGACATGCCTCCGATGAATTGCTTCCATTCGTCGGCTCCAAGATTGCCACCGCCGCAAATAGGCTCATTGTTGTAGTCCGCCCAGTGGAAATAGTAGCTGGGATTGAATTTGTCCACGTCCGGATTGGCGAAGTACACGGCATCGTCCGGTGTCATGGCCACAAAGATCTGCACGAGACGGAAAATACCGGTGAACACGCCTTCGTGCGAGTATTTCTCAATCTGCCCAGTGGCCTGGCTTACCGGTATGCCGCTGCGTTTGAGCTCGATGTGGATGAGCGGCATGCCGTTGATAAGCAAGGTGAGATCGCCACGACGCGAGTTGAGTATTGAATTCTTGGCGGGATACACCGGCTGCTGTGCGATTTGGTAGACGCTGTCGCCAACTGCGATCTCCCGCCGATCGTAGATTTTGAGGCTGACTTCCTTGCCGAAGTGCGCGATGTCGTCCTTGTTGTCGCGTGTGATGGCCACGGTTTTGCCGTTGATGAACGAATTGAGCGCCATAGGCGTGCGCAAGGATTCGATCTGCTCGAGAATCTGCGCCATCTCGCCATCCGTCAACTGGTATTTGCCGAGGCGATCTTGGCCACAATTGTTGCGATACAGGATGCCTTTCCAGTTCTCGATCAAATCCTTTTCGGTCGGATAGCGCAGCACACCGTCTGTCCAACCGTGCTGTTTGAGCACTGAAATGACGTTCTCCTCGAATTCCGATTCCTTGTCGAAGATCATCTCGCTCCTCCCTGAACTTCCCAGTGACCGGTTTTACGTGAACCGATACGTTTGAGTAGACCATCCGCAACTAGCGCGTCGACGTCCCTGCGCACAGTTGAGGATGACACACCCACGGCACGGGAAAGCTCGTCATACGTAATGTTCGGATTCGACCTGATGACGTCTAGCACTGTTGTCTGACGATCGTTTATCTGCTCACCGGATGCGTTTATCTGCTCATTTATCTGCTCATCAGCTACGTTTATCTGCTCACCGGATGCGTTTATCTGCTCATTTATCTGCTCATCAGCTACGTTTATCTGCTCATTATTTGTCACCGAAGCAAGTTCAAGCGTGAGCATCGTTCGCTCCGCCTCGCCGAATGCCTCCTCAATCCTCGGTTCAGGAAGCCCCGCCGCAGCCCACGTGGCAAAGACGTCCGGGATACCGGTGCCGGCCCGCTCCCCTACATCGATGAGCCCGAACATCCTCATGATGCCAGCATTGCGCGGATCGGACATGCCTCCCAAACGCATCTGCTCGACTCCTGTCCGGACATTCCCTGGATTCTCAAAGACGAGACGAGACAGTTCGCAACGCACCACCACACCGCGTACGCCATAGTAGTCGGCGTTGAACAGACAGTTCGCCAAGGCCTCACGAACCGCCTTGTGCATAGGGGTGTCGTCCACACGAAATATGCCGTCGAGCTTAAACGGCACCTTGAGCACCGACGTGAGTTTTCGACTCACCTGGAAGAAGAAGTCGAAAACATTACCGGACCATAAGCCATCCCCCGAATGCACCCGGTCGGTCCAACGTATTGATGGATCGAGCGACTCACGGTAATCAAGGAAATAGTTTGGGCATTCCCGGAGGATGTCATAGTCGTTGCCGAACATGAGCATGCCAGCAAGGGTGGGGTGCAACCTGCCATCCTCACGGCTGACGGCTGCAGCACCGATGGCCCGCAGGAACGACTCAGTTCCAAGAGGATTCCATGAGCTTTGCGCGTGCGCCGTCTGGAAACGCATGCGATAACCCCTGATGCTCTCGGCGTTGAGATCCGCTACGGAGAACTCGTCCAGCACCTTACTGTCCATGGTCTCAGATGATTGATCACGCACCATGGATACGATTTCGCTCCTCGTGCAGTGGTAGTCACCTTCGCCTCGTCTGCGATAGGTACCGTTGTACAGATCGTTGTTGATATGGACAGGCCGTTCCTCTCGAGGGGCGCGGGGAACATGGATGGCGACGACTACGCCTCCCTCGCCTTCGAGCAGTTCGACCTCGGATTCAATCGGCAACACAGCGCTCACCTTGGAGCGATTGCTCACCGTGTTCCAAAAATCCTGACGCAGGTGCTCAGCTTCAGGCCGGGTGAGTCCTACCGTCTCGAACATGCCATCGTCGCGTTCTTTGACACCGAGCAGGATGACCCCGCCGTAGGTGTTGGCGAAGGCGGAATACGTCTCCCACATGCTGCGAGGCAATCCACCTTTCGCGGCCTTCGCCTCAATCCGGTTGTTCTCTCGATACGAGGCGAGCCGCGCGATATCGAACGTATCCATTACCGCCTCCTTCACACAAACATCTCGTCAAGCAAGGATTTTTTGATGTTCTGCAGCAATTCCAACTTACGCTGATGAAGGGTGATGAGGGAGTCGAGGCGGGAGAAGAAGTTGCCGATCTTTTGCTGCTCTTCTTTATGGGGAACAACAAAACCGTACTCAAGCATAGACTTCACATTGAGAGTCTTGTTTCTTCCGGCACCACTCGGCGAGGCAAGCCAAAGATGATGTCTGAAGCGTCCGTCAAGAATGATGAACCTGAAGAAGTTCGGGGACATATCTTCATGGAATGAGAACTGGGGGAAACGGTGAGAGACCAACGCTACAGCATCATTCTCAGAGGTAATCGCAACTGCGTGTTCCCAGGCGAATACGATGTTGACCACAAGATTGTTGGGTGCAACCCTGCATAGCTCTTTTTCTTCGATTTGAGCCCCCGGATCGACATCGGTCAAAAATGTACCTTTTGCATGGCTACGGACGCCCATGCGCACATATCCATTTTGGGGAGTTGGAACTAGCTCCTTAAATTGATCAACAACCTCACCCAACTTACGCTGTTCCCAAGGGTCAGTAAAACCAGCAAAACGAATCTTCGGAACGGTCTCACCCTCCTGAGGGAACATTTGTTCGAGCATTGCCTTTTTGAAGACGACGAGCTTGTCATACTTACGCTGATGAAGGGTGATGAGGTCGTCGAGGCGGGAGAAGAACGAGCCGATGGCCTGCTGCTCAACAGTCGACAATGGAACTGATAACGTCGTTTCGAAGAAATCGTCGGGCGCAATATTGAGCAACCCATGATTCCTAGCCCCTTCGGCTGCAATCATTTGGACAGCTTTGTACCAGCGGTTGGTTTCGTAATATGTCACAAGATAATCCGGGTCAACATCAAGCAGCTCAAAGCATATGTATAACGTTGAGACACAGCCCTTCTTGTACTGGGTCAAACGCTTAATCGCACCCCATGGACTATCCACGGAAGTGCTCTTGTTATATGCAAATTCGCCTTTCCGGAGCAGATAGTAGCCGCTCATATCTTTGCTTGCCACTTGACTGTTGAAGAACAACCTCTGATCAATCAACCCGTATTGCGCGGAGATGGTCAATGGAAGATCAGACTCATTATCCGAATTCTTCCGAGTTATACGCTGGGCCAGCTCCCCCAACTTACGCTGTTCCCAAGGGTCAGTAAAACCAGCAAAACGAATCGAAGGTTTGTTCGACTGGTCAGCCATCATTCACCTCCCAGCAGGGTCTTGAGCTCCGCAATGCCGGCCATATCGAATTCGTCGCCGACCAGCTGATCGAGCATCGCGCTCAACTCGTTCTCTGCGGTCTTAATCTGTCCGCATACATCGGCATACGTGGTGGCGTATTTCTCATCCAGCGCAGTGACCTGAGCCACCAGCTCGTCGAGCACAGCGGTCGGCAGTTCTTCCAGCTTGCTTTGCAGTGGATCAATCCACTTGGCGACAAGCAAATCGGTAGCCTGGCTGTTATCAAGATGCTTGATAACCGTCACAGTCTTGTCTTCGAGCGCCGCGCGGTCATCCTTGATGGCTTTCTTGACTTTCCTCTCTTCATCAAGTAGATGATTCGCGGCAACCAACGTACGGTCGAACTCCGTCTGCGGATGCCGACCGATAACCTTCACCGCCTTCTTCAGTTCCGTCGAAACGAATGCGTCGCCTTCCTCATTGACTGCCTCGGAGTTCTTATCGTCCTCATCAATGCCGTCCAGCAGGTCGGTCAATTCCTGACCGATTTCGGACAGCCGGTGCTCTTGCGCCGCAATCGCAGCGAGATCAGCCGAAAGCATCCGCTGCTGCACCAAGTCGAATGGCAACAGGTGGCCGACCCATCCCTCCTGCACTTCGACGTCCTTGCCGCCCTTCTTTTTGACGACCATATTGGCATCGACTTGGAATACCGAAGAGAAGCCTTCAGATTGAATGACTTCAAGGTCACCGGCAATGGTCTGCCAAGCGTCGATGAACACCTGATATGCCGCGTAGGAATCCACCAGAGGCGTATCGGACAGTCTGCGGAACAGGTTATCAGCCAATTTCTCCTGCTCGGCAGCTATGGCCACCTGCTCGCACTTCCCCACCAGCTCACCGCGCAGGAAGTCCTGATAACCCGTGAAACCGGCCTTATAGCGTTCGATATATGCTTGCACTTCGGCGTTACCGTAAACAATGTCACGTACCGAACCGCCGGCGACGCGCGCAATATGATTGCTCTGCGCTTCAAACAACTGTGTCTTCAAGCTCGGGAATACATTCCAGAAACGCTGCAGTGTATCAAGCTCGTGCTTCGGCACGCCACCGAACATGGTGGCATACAAATCCCAGTTCTCAGCCGGTTCGGAGGAGTCCACGTACCGGGGAATGTTAAGGTTGTAGTCGTTCGCACGAATCTCGTCAAGACTCACCAGACGGCTGAACTTGTCGATGGTCTTCGAGCCCGTCACCGCGTCGACGATGCGCCGGATGTCGCAGGCGCGCAGTTTGTTGTTCTTGCCGTCCTTGGTGAAATGCTTGGATGCATCGACAATGAGCACATGATCATCGTCACGATGCTTGCGCAGCACCATGATGATGGTGGGAATACCGGTGCCGAAGAAGATGTTCGCCGGCAACCCGATGATGGCCTGAATATGGTGATGCTCCACAAGATTACGACGAATCTCGCCTTCTTCACCGCCACGGAACAGCACACCATGCGGCAGAACGATGGTCATGATGCCGTCGTCACGCAGATGATAGAGGTCATGCAGCAGAAAGGCGTAGTCGGCTTTGGACTTGGGGGCGATGCCATATTCGAAACGCAGGTCCTCCCCCGCCTCCGGCGGCTCCCAGTTCTGCGAATACGGCGGATTCGAAACCACGGAGTCCACGAACAGCGGCTCATAGGTTTCGTCCTTGGTCTCGTCGGTGTCAAACCACGGCCAATCGTCCTTCAATGTATCGCCGTTGCGAGCCACAATGTTGTCCGGCAAGATACCGCGCATCACCAGGTTCATGCGCGTGAGATTGTAGGTGTTCTCCTTGAGCTCCTGCGCATAGTACTTGATGTCATTCGGATTGCCGTTGCGACGGGCCACCGCCTGACCGATATGGATAAGCAACGAGCCGGAGCCGGACGTAGGATCGTAGATGGTGATTTCCTTGCGCCCCTGCAAATGCCATGCCACGATTTCACTCATGAGCTGAGAAACCTCGCTGGGCGTGTAGAATTCGCCGGCTTTCTTGCCTGCATTGGAGGCGAACTTGTCAATCAGGTACTCGTAGATGTAGCCGAGGGTGTCGTAGCCTTGGCGGCTGTCCATCGGAATGTCCTTGATAAGATAAATCAGGTCCCGAGCGGCCTTGGAACGGCCTTTCTCATCGGTTCCGAGCTTGGACAGGCCGGTCTGCAACGTGTCGAAAATGCCGGAAAACACTCGCTTGTGAGCCGGATTGATATTGCGCTCGAAGGCGGAGAGCGCCGTACGTACATCCGCGATTTCGAAATCGGAGCCTTTCGCGATCCATGTAGAGAACAGATTGTCGTATGCGATGAAGTAACCGCACAGATTACGCACGTCCTGCACGGTTTCCGCATCCTCCTCTGTGAGGTCAGGCAAATCCCCTTCGGTCCAATCATCCGCATACAGACGCGCCACGAGCGTTTCCGAAAGGAACTTGTAGAAGATGAAGCCGAGAATGTAGTCCTTGTACTCGTTGGCCTCGATCTTCGAACGCATCTTGTTGGCCGATTCCCAGATCTTGGAGGCGAGTTGCTGCTTATTCATTCATGTGCTCCTTGTTCCTGTACACTTCATCGAGCGTTTTGCCCTGATCGTTCACCCATTCGGTCCAACCGTTCTGGCTACCACCAAGAACGAACACGGCCGCCATGGATGGACTGGCGAAAGACACGTCATGGTCGAGCCTCACCTTGCCGTCACGATCCCCAAAGAGTTGCTCACGGGCGACGATCGCTCCCCGGTTCTTGATAATGTCGCGCCCTAGTTCCACCTCGGAACCGGCAAAGACGGTAAATCGTCCGGTTTCTTTATCGTATTTCCCTGTCGCCGCGATTCCGTTCTTTTTCGTATGAAATCCCTCACTCACATGTGCCGCGGATTCCGAACGATTAAGGTCATAGCCGAGAACCTTCATTCGGAACAGTATGCTCTTGTGCAATTCCTCCACGCGTTGTTCCTTATATGGGTTCACATGCGGACCGGGAAGAAACGTGTTGTCTGTCTCATACGAACCATTCCGTCGAACGAAGTCGATTGCCTTCGCTTCAAGGACATCCAACACATCCCTGTCAATATTGATGTCGCTGTCAAGAAACATAACGGCTTTGTTCCAAAACTCCTTCTTGGCCTTATGAGCCTCAAGGCGAGCGAGCCCCTGCGTGGTCTGCCCGACATATACGCGACTGAGCACGCCATGGTCCTCATCCAGCAGGTAATACACGCCCCGTTCCGGTACATCAGGAAGCCGCTTCGCTTCAGCCAACTTATCCCTTGGAACCACGACGGTAACCAGCGACTCGCCTTCCACGCGGCAAATGCGGATACCGTCTGGATCATTGTCGATAAGCTGCATGGTCATGGTCGTAAGACGAATCATCGTTCGCCGTCCTTGACCAGCTCGTTGATGATGCAGGTTCTCACGAATGCCGAAAAACTCATGCCCCGAAGCGCCGCGGCCTCTTTGGCAGAGTCTCGAAGATTCGCGGGAATGCGCATGGTGACGGGTACTGCATCTCCATCGACGAGGTAAGCCCGTATCTCCGTTTCGCCTGCACCGCCCTCTACGAGGTCAGAATATGACATTAACGCACCGCACTTTCAAACTGCAATATAAATGCATGCATTATACGTCTGCTTGGGAACAGCGTAAGTTGGGGGAGGTTGCTTCCTTTGGTGGCGGTCACACTCCTTCTATGGCGGATGCTGCGAACTATTTAGGTGGAAAGAATCTGTGGGTTACATCGCAAGACGTCAAACAGCATTATCTTGACAACACCACAACAATGATTTCCGAAAAAGGTGCTGCAGAACTGACGAGGTACCCTGTGGGCTCACTTGTCATGGTCACCAGAAGTGGAATACTACGGCATACGCTTCCTGTTGCCATGCTGCGAAAACCGGCGACCGTTAATCAGGACATCAAGGCCATACAGACTAATGTTTCATGTTCAGGTTCGTGGTTGTTGCAGTATTTCGTAGCGCATAACAAAAGCTTGCTTCTTGAGTACGGAAAGACCGGTACTACTGTTGAAAGTATTGATTTCAGTAAATTGAAATCAATGAATTTGCTGATGCCGTCAGCACGAGAGCAGCAGGCCATCGGCTCGTTCTTCTCCCGCCTCGACGACCTTATCACCCTTCATCAGCGTAAGCAACTCGCTATGGACCCAGGCTGGTCCGCTCTGCTTGATTGGCTAAATCATGGCATCCTACATCGGCGTAAGCACATGTCAGCCTGAAAAGGAGCACCATATGAATGGAACCAGTATCAATGGAGAAACACTGTTCTGTGAGTACTATACGCAATGGGTTAGCGTGTACAAGGAAGGCGCAATCCGCGATGTGACGATGAAGAAATATCGGCTCACGCAAGCCTGGCTCAGTAAACTTGCTCCAGACCTTACCTTAGCCGATTTCAATCGCGTGAATTATCAGCAAATCATCAACGGATATGCCGAACAGCATGAGCGCCAGACGACGATGGACTTCCATCATCAGTTGAAGGGCGCAATACTCGACGCCGTCGATGAGGGTCTTATCCAACGAGATCCAACGCGCAAAGTGGTCATTAAGGGCAAACAACCGAGAGCAAAGAAAACGAAATATCTCAACCAGTTCGAACTGCATGCGATGCTCGCTGATCTTTCGCTTGGTGCTGAACCGAGCTGGGATTGGCTGATTCTCTTGATAGCCAAGACTGGGTTGCGGTTTTCCGAAGCTCTGGGGTTGACGCCAGACGATTTTGACTTCGTACATCAGAACCTGTCGGTGAACAAAACTTGGGACTATAAAAACGGTGGCGGATTCGTTCCCACCAAGAACGCCTCCTCCGTGCGCAAGGTGCAACTGGACTGGCAGCTCATCATGCAACTATCTGCTCTACTTAAGAATCTTCCGGCAGATAAACCGATATTTGTGAACGGCAAAGTGTACAACTCCACAGCGAATGGCATTTTGGCAAAGCACTGCAAGAAGGTTGGAGTGCCGGTCATTTCGATACATGGACTTAGACACACGCATGCCTCGCTATTGCTCTTCGCCGGGGTCTCCATTGCAAGCGTGTCCAAACGACTCGGACATGCGAGCATGAACACCACCCAAGACACCTATCTTCATGTGATCCGTGAGCTTGAAAACAAGGACGTCGATATCGTGATGAGGGCGCTTTCCTCTCTCGTATGAATCAATCACAAGTGCTTACGCTGATGAAGGGTGATGAGGGAGTCGAGGCGGGAGAAGAACGAGCCGATGGCCTGCTGCTCGGTAAGCGATGGGAACATCAATGACATGCTGAGAAACGTATCTTCATGAATACGCTTTGCCTTACGACTGCCGTTTGCAATCATTCCATTGCGCAGATAGAAACTCTCCTGAGTAATTCTCTCCAACAAGAATTGTCCATCGACATCAGACATATCAAAGGCCGGAGAATCAAGCGTCGATTCATATCCGTCAAGTTCCATCGGGACAATGCCGAAAGCAGCATGAAGGAAATCTAACTTCCCATACATAAGTTGTCCAGCATGTCGAATGTAGTACTGGGTGTTTTCGCTCCCTCCGTATGAATCGCTTTTCTCGACGACACCTTTGCCCCAAAGTTTGACTGTCAACTTGTTAGCATCCGCCCCAGTATGACCGGCAATCCGGCTGACTGTAAGAGCCTCACCCAACTTACGCTGTTCCCAAGCGGATGCGAATTGCCATGTATCAGTAACACTGACAGTTCCCTTACCAACGTTGAGCAGACAATGACCCCTTCAAGATATCTCTTACCTATATCACCGCGACCACCAGCGAACCGATGCAAACCGCAATGAGGACCACAGACACGATGATCACCGACGGGCGGGCGAAGTTGACCGTCCATCCGACGCCGAAACGCTTGGGCACCATGACAGCGGGGTCGTCGCGATTGACGTAGAACACTCCCGCCACCCAGTAGCGGTCGTCATCATATGGCATCGACTTATCGCCATCGGTTGCAGCATCCTCGCCGCCACGACCCATAGTCACCGAACGGCGCTCCGCATATTCATGGGATCCGTTCTGCCCGTAATACAGGCCTATCACCAGTGCGCCCAACAGTGCCGCCACGGCGATGAACATGGCGAATACGCCAAACGTCCCCAGCGTGATCACCCCTATGTTAGACAGCTGTATGCCCATACCGATGCCACCGGCAGTCAGCAGTCCGATGACCAGCATGTAGATGCTCCACACGCGGGAGAACACGCCATATGCATACCCTGTGGCGGCGGGATGGTCCGGGTCGATAGGATGCTTGGCATAGATGATCGCCGCATGACCTGCCATCATGACCATGGCCAGCATCACCTGCGCAATCACCGGATACCAGATCAACATGGGACTCTTGTCCGCCCATCCATCGATCTGTCCGGCTGCATTCGCATGCATCGCCACCCGATCCGGCATACGGTCATAGCCAAGCACGCCGACCGCTATTGTGACGGCGATCGCTACAACATGCAGCGATTCCCAGGCGAGACCCAACGGCTCCGGATTATCCCGCTCCCCTATCAATGCGGAGTGACGCTCGCCGGTCGCGGTCCAGCCGCGCTCCTTCTTGAGCTCAAGCGTAAGACGCCGATACCTCTGCTGCGCGATAAACCCCATTGCCGCAATCACCAGCGAACTGATGAACAACGCCCAGAGTGCACCGGCCATGCCGAAATTACGCCAAATCATCGCATCGATAAGCAGGGCAATAATGCCACAACTCACTATATTGCACGCGTACATCGCTTTATATCCACGAATGCGTCTGTCCGTATGGGCGGACAACGGCACACTGACTCCGAACACCGCATGCCGGTCGGCGATCCATGGCACCATCGAAACACTGGCGGTCATCAATACCAGCAACAGAAAGAACAGCCCCAGCATGATGTTCGTCGCCACAGTCATCGTATTGATGTTATCCATCACAACACTCCTTTCAACTGTTGCATTTCCGATATGCGCGCCCGCACTGACGCTCTGCGGCATCAAGGAACCCCGCCGCGGCTCCGCCACGGGCCTTGTAGGCCAAAGCCAGACGATACAAGTCATCGTTCATCTGCTTGTCTTGCATTTCAGCCACCAGGTTCACCTCGCCTGAGCCATCACGCCAATCGGCGACAAGCGCGCCCGACCCGCGTCGCATCACGATGTAACCCTCATCCCTCAGCAACGCATAGGCCTTGTTCACCGTGTGCAGGTTGATACCCAGATCCACAGCCAGCGAACGGACCGAAGGCAGCTGGTCGCCCGGGACAAGTTCATCGTTGGCTATCGCAGCGATGATTTGGAGATGCAGTTGCTCATAGATCGGTACATCGCTTCGCTGGTCGACCTCGATAATCACAGCCTCTCCTCTCTCACACCAATCATACTATTTGTTCTATATCTTCTATAATAGTTTTGCGTATTTCCGTCATACCACGCGCCCCGGAGGCTATTTCTACCGAGAATCTGCATCAGAAATTCGATGGCGAATCCAACTACCCCTCAGTCCCGCCGGGACAGCTCCCCTGACAAGGGGAGCTAACGATACAATCAACGAACTTCGCACGCGACACACCAGAACTCGCTTACGCGGAAAGGCCACACGCCCATAACAAAAACTCCCCTCATTGCTGAGGAGAGTTCAATATGGCGTTGCGGCATGCAGATTGCCACATCGACTTGGAATCGGATTGAGTCGGAACCTACTCCACGGTGTTGGTTGGCACTTCGATGCCGTTGCCGAACTTGACGTCGCGGGCGGCGGCCACACGCGACGGCAGACCGTAGATGTCAATGAAGCCGTTGGAGGACTTCTGGTCGAAGGTGTCGCCGGAATCGTAGGTGGCGAGCTTGTAGTCGTACAGCGAGGAGTCGGAGCGACGGCCGGTGACGACCGCTCGACCACCGTGTAGAATCATGCGGATCTCGCCGGAGACGTACTTCTGGGTGTCTTCGATGAAAGCGTTGAGCGACTGGGTAGCCGGGGAGAACCACTGCGCATCGTAGACCAGCTCGCCCCAACGCTTGTCGATGTCACGCTTGATACGGTGCTGCTCACGCTCGAGGCAGCAGTTCTCGAGCTCCTGATGCGCGGTGATCAGGGCCACGGCACCCGGGGCCTCGTACAGCTCGCGGGACTTGATGCCCACCAGACGATCCTCGATGAGGTCGATGCGGCCGATGCCCTGGGCGCCGGCGCGACGGTTCATCTCCTCGATGGCCTGCAGCGGGGTGACGTCGCGGCCGTCGATCTTGACCGGGATGCCCTGCTTGAACTCGATGGTCACCTCGTCCTCGACCGGCGGGAAGGCCGGATCGTCGGTGTAGGAGTAGCAGTCCTTGGTCGGGCCGTTCCACGGATCCTCGAGGAAGCCGGTCTCGATGGCACGGCCCCACACGTTCTGATCGATGGAGTACGGGGACTTCTCGGTCTGGGTGATCGGCAGCTTGTGCTCCTTGGCGAACGCAATCTCCACGTCACGCGTGAGGGAGAGGTCGCGAATCGGGCTGATGGCCTTCAACGTCGGGTCGATGGAGGCGATGGACACCTCGAAGCGGACCTGATCGTTGCCCTTGCCGGTGCAGCCGTGGGAGATGGTGTCGGCACCGAACTGGTGGGCGGCGCGCACGAGGTGCTTGGAGATCAGCGGACGAGAGATGGCGGAGACCAGCGGGTAGACGCCCTCATACATGGCGTTGGCCTTCAGGGCCTTCATGCAGTACTCATTGGCGAACTCGTCACGGGCATCCACCACATAGGACTCCACGGCACCGCAGGCAAGCGCGCGCTGCTTGATGGTCTCGAGGCTTTCACCGCCCTGACCGACGTCGAGGGACACGGCAACGACATCCTTGCCGGTACGTTCCTTGAGATACGAGATGGCGACGGAGGTGTCGAGACCACCGGAATAGGCCAGAACAATGCGCTTGTTATCTGCCATGGATTCCCTTTCTGGAGTCAAAAAAACAAACTGGTTGAAAGTATATACACGCTTATGCATATTTATGCATAAGCGTGTTGGGATGTGAGATGCCGAGAGGAGCAAAACAGGTATTCGTCAATTGTAGCGTTTACGCATGCGGCGCATTCGCCCTCGCACGGACCGGCAGACCGCATCCGCCTATCCAGCAGGGCTTCCTCGTCTGAAGTAGCCGCGGCGGTTACTTGGAGGCGAGGGCGAGCAACCAGTCACGACGGGCGACGGCGGCGGCATCGTCGGCGCAAATCGCCATGACCGTATCGTCGCCGGCGATGGTGCCCAGCACGCCGTCCAGCGGCTGGCGGTCGATGACCGACGCCACATACTGCGCCGCGCCGGACGGCGTGTGCACCACCACGAGATTGCGGGCCGCGGCCACCGAGGTCACCAGCCCGGACAGCACGCGCGACATTTGTGCCTCGCCGCGCTGTCCCACATCCTCACCGCCCTCCGAGGCGGTTTGCGACCGGTCCACGGTGTAGGCGACCGTACCGTCGCGCAGACGCGTCTTGACCGCGTGCATCTCATCCAGATCACGGCTGAGCGTAGCCTGGGTCACCACGATGCCCTCGTCGAGCAGAATCCGAGACAGCTGCGACTGCGAGGTGATGATATGCGTGGCCAGCGCCTGTTCGATGGCGCTCAGCCGAGCGGCCCTCGTGGCCGGACGCTGCAGCGACGGCTGGTTCTCATGGTTCTCGCTCATGCGAGCGGTCATGCCAGCAGGCTTTCGTCGCCGCGGGCCTTGCCGGTCAGCCAGGTCAGCAACGCCTTTTGCGCGTGCAGTCGGTTCTCGGCCTCGTCCCAGACCACGGACTGCGGTCCGTCGATCACCTCCGGCGTAACCTCCTTGCCGCGGTAGGCGGGCAGGCAGTGCTGGAACAGGGCATCCGGCTTGGCCAGCGCCATCAGCTCGGCGTTGACCTGATAATCCCAGAACGGCTTGGAACGGATGGCGTATTCCGCTTCCTCGCCCATGGAGACCCAAGTGTCGGTGAAGACGCAATCGGCGTCCTTGACGGCCTCCTTGGCATCGGTGGTCACCAGAATGGAGCCGCCGTTCTCGCGGGCGATGCGTTCGGCGTCGGCCACGATGTCCGGACGGGGCAGGTAGCCGTAGGGACCGGCCACGCGCACGTTCATGCCGGCCACGGCACCGCCGAGCAGGTAGGAGTTGGACATGTTGTTGGCCGCGTCACCCACGTAGGCGATGGTCTGGTTCTTGAGGTTGTCCACACCGCCGCGGTGCTCCGCAATCGTCTGGAAGTCGGCGAGGATCTGGCACGGGTGGAAGTCGTCGGTCAGGGCGTTGACCACCGGGTGGGTGCTGTACTTGGCCATCTCCTCGACGCGGTCCTGGCCGAAGGTGCGCCAGACCACGCCGTAGGCCATGCGGTCGAGCACGCGGGCGGTGTCCGCCACCGGTTCGCCGCGGCCCAGCTGGGAGCCGGACTTGTCGATGACCAACGGATAACCACCGAGCTCGGCCACGCCGATGGAGAAGCTAGAGCGGGTGCGGGTGGACGGCTTGTCGAACAGCACGGCCACGGCCTGCGGGCCGGCGAACGGCTGCCGGTAGAAGCGGTCCTTGTGGAATTTGATGGCGAGCTCGAGAACCTGCTTCTGCTCCTCGTGGTCGAGGTCGTCATCGCGCAGCATGTGGCGCAGTTCTGGGGTCATGGTGATCTCCTTTGTTGTGATACGTATTGTGGGGCGCTTCCGATCATCAGTGACGCCGTTCCCTCAGGAGGAGCCAGAGACGAAACGGGATGCCCGGACGTATGCGCGGCCTCTCGGAGACGAGGCGGCCACGGATACGTCAGTCGTTGGGAAGGTCGGTTGGAACGGTCTTGAGGATGGCGATGGCCTTGTCCACGTCATCGGCGGTGACGATGAGCGGCGGGGCGAAGCGCAGCGCGTCGGGGGCCACCGCGTTGACGATGAGCCCATGTTCGAGGCAGTGGTTCATCACGGCGTGGGCGCACGGGTGCTTGAGTTCCACGGCGTCCAGCAGACCGCGACCGCGCACGTCCACATACAGCGGATTGCCGGTGGCCATGATGCCCTCGCGCAGCTGGCGACCGCGCTCCTCGGCGTTCTCGACGAGATGCTCGTCCTCGATCACGCCGAGCGTGGCGAGCGCCGCGGCCGCGCCCAGTGGATTGCCGGCGAAGGTGGAGCCGTGCGAGCCGGGGGTGAATAGCGCGGAGAGCTTGGCGCCGAAGGCGATCATGCCGCCCATCGGGAAGCCGCCGGCCACGCCCTTGGCGAAGGTAACCATGTCAGGGGTGACGCCGCCGGACAGGTCCTCGCGCTGGAACGCGAACCACTTGCCGGTGCGGCCGATGCCGGTCTGCACTTCGTCGATGATGAGCAGCGCGTGGTTGATGTCGCACAGTTCACGTACGAACTTGACATAGTCGGCGCCGAGCGGCCGCACACCGGCCTCACCCTGGATGAGCTCCAGAATCACCGCAGCCACCGGGCCTTTGCCGTACCTGCCGAGACCCGTCTGGGCGAAGGCGTCGTGCAGGGCCAGCTTGTCGCCGGCGCGCACGAATTCGATGTTCGGCACCAGCGGGTCGTAGGGCTTGCGGATGCCGGGCTTCCAAGTGGCGGACAGCGCGCCCATCGTACGACCGTGGAAGCCGTGGGTCATGGCGAGGATACGGGCCGGCTTGCCGCCGACCGACGGCAGCGCGCCCGGGAGGGTGCGGCCATACAGCTTGGCAAGCTTCAGCGCCGCCTCGTTGCCTTCGGCACCGGAATTGCCGAAGTACACTTTGGAGCCTTCGGGGGCGCCGGCGAGCTTGACCAGCTTGGCGGCCAGCTCGATCTGCGGCTCGGAGGCGAAGTAGTTGCTGATGTGCGCCATGCGTCCGGCCTGCGCGGCGACGGCCTCGACCCACTTCGGGTGTGCGTAGCCGAGCGAGTTCACGGCGATGCCGGCAAGGAAGTCGAGGTATTCGTTGCCGTCGACGTCCCAGACGTGCGCACCCTTGCCGTGGTCCATCACGCGAAGGGGCGTGCCGAACACGTTCATGTGGACCTGGGCGTACTCCCCCAGCCACCTGCTGTCCTCGGCGCCCAGGGTTTCCTTGTGTTCTGTGGTTTCAGCAGCCATAGGAGCTCCTCATCTCCAGTCCCTCCTCGGGCACGACCATGGTGCCGATGCCTGCGGAGGTGAATATCTCGTTCAGGATCGAATGCGGTTTGCGGCCGTCGATGATGTGGGCCTGGGGCACGCCGCCGTCGATGGCACGCACGCATGCCTCCATTTTCGGACGCATGCCGGATTCCAGATCGGGCAGCATGTCGCGCAGCGTCTCGACGCCGATGCGGCCGATCAGCGAGTTCTTGTCCGGCCAATCGGCGTACAGGCCGTCCACGTCGGTCAGGATCACCAGCTTGTGGGCGCCCACTGCGGCGGCGAGGGCCGCGGCCGCCGAGTCGGCGTTCACATTGAGCACCTGCGTGGCGTCCTCCTCGTTCGGTGCCACGGAGGAGACGACCGGGATGCGCCCGGCCGCCACCAGATCTTCCACGGCGGAGGCGTCCACGGAGACCACGTCGCCCACCAGACCGATGTCCGTGGGCTCGCCGTCGATGACGGGCCGACGCTTCATGGCGGAGAACAGGCCGCCGTCCTCGCCGGACAGGCCGACCGCCATCGGGCCGTGGGCGTTGATGAGGCCCACCAACTCGCGCGAGACCTTGCCGGTGAGTACCATGCGCACCACATCCATGGCCTCGGGCGTGGTGACCCGCAGGCCACCCTTGAACTCGGACTTGATGCCGAGCGCTTTGAGCATATGGGAGATCTGCGGTCCGCCGCCGTGCACGACGATCGGGTGCAGACCCACCTGACGCAGGAACACCATATCCTCGGCGAAGCAAGCCTTCAGATGTTCGTCGATCATGGCGTTGCCGCCGTATTTGACCACGATGCGCTGGCCGGCGAACTCCTCAAGCCACGGCAGCGCCTCGATGAGCACCTCGGCCTTCTGATCGGCGCGCAGATCGGTATGCACGTCGAAGTGGAACCCGGGTCCCTTCAATTCAGTAGCCATTCCTTGTTATTCCTCATCTTTCATCCCCGCGGAGGGACGGGTTTCGGCGCCGGTGTCCGTTGCGAGACCGCAGGCTAGCCGAACGGCCTTGAGCGTGTCTATCAACACACGCCGGCGCCGAAACCCGTCAGCTCCCGTGGAATCAGCTTTCGTAGTCGGCGTTGATATGTACGTACTCGTGGGTCAGGTCGTCGGTCCAAACAGTGGCCTCGGCGTCGCCGGCGTTCAGGTCGATGTCGATATGGACTTCGCGCGGGGTCATGTCCACCTCGCTGCGGTCGCGTCCGGCACCGCCGTTCTCGCAGATGCGCACGCCGTTGACGTCCACGGTCACCTTGTCCGAATCGTAGGGTGCCACGCTCTCGGGGACCGTGCCCAAGGAGCTCACGATACGTCCCCAGTTCGGGTCGTTGCCGGAGATGGCGCACTTGAGCAGGTTCGAGGCCGCCACCGCACGCCCGCATGCCAGGGCCGCGTCCTCGGTGGTCGCGCCGGTCACGGTGATGCGGATGTCGTGGGATGCGCCCTCGCCGTCGCCGATGATCTGACGAGCCAGCGAAGAGCAGGCCTCACGCACAAGCCGGTTGAACTCGTCCTTGTCCGGTTCGACGCCGGAGGCGCCGGAGGCGAGCAGTAGCACCGTGTCGTTGGTGGACATGCAGCCGTCCACGTCGATGCGGTTGAACGAATGCTCGGCGGCCTGGTTCAGCGCGGCCTGCATCTGGCCGCCGCTGACCACGGCGTCCGTGGTGATGACGCACAGCATGGTGGCCAGCTGCGGGGCTATCATGCCCGAGCCCTTGACCATGCCGCCGATCTTCCAGCCGTTGGAGCCGGTCAGGGTGACGGTCTTCGGCTTGGTGTCGGTGGTCATGATGGCCTGCGAGGCGTCCGCGCCGGCCTCGGCGGTGTTCGCCAAGGCGGCGTATGCGGTCTTCGCGCCTGCCAGTACGTTGTCAAGCGGCAACAGCTCGCCGATGAGGCCGGTCGAGCAGACGGCCACGTCGGACGGGTCCTTGGCCCCGACCAGCGAGGCCACGGTCTCGGCGGTGGCGACGGACTGCTGGTATCCGGCCTCGCCGGTGCAGGCGTTGGCCCCGCCCGAATTCAGGATGACGGCCTTGATATGACCATCCGCCAGAGCCTTGCGGCTCCACTGCACGGGGGCGGCGCAGAAACGGTTCGAGGTGAACACGCCGGCGGCCGCGTCCAGCGGTCCGTTGTTGACCACCAGGGCCAGATCCTTCTTGCCTTCGACGGCGGAAATGCCCGCCGCGACGCCCGCGGCGGAGAAACCTTGTGCGAATGTAACGCTCACGGTGCGACTCCAATCATGGTCAGGCCCGCATCCTCAGGCAGGCCGAGTGCGATGTTCAGGGACTGGACCGCCTGACCGGCGGTGCCACGGTTGAGATTGTCGATGGCGGCGAAGGCGTAGATACGCTCGGATCGGCGGTCGGTGACCACCTGCAGATGCGCGGCGTTGGAGCCGACGATGTTGCCGGTGGCGGGCAGCATGCCTTCGGGCAGCAGCACCATGAAGTCCTGGCCTTCATACGCCTTGGCCCACACGGCACGGATCTCCTCGTCACTCATGGCGAGGGCCTTGTCCGTCATCACTGCGGAGACGGTGGCTAGGATGCCGCGGGACATGGGTGCCAGAATCGGCGTGAAACCGAGCGTGAATTCGTTGGCCGCGGCGGCGCTCTTGCCGGCGGCGTGCGCGAGGTTCTGCAGGATTTCGGGAATATGCCGGTGCGTGCCACCCACCGAATACGGCAAGGCGGACCCCAATGCCTCGGCGGCGAGCAGGTTGGTGCGCTTGAGGTTCTTGCCAGCGCCGGAATAGCCGACAACCAAGTCGGCCACGATGCTTCTGGGCTCCACAAGCCCCTCGGCGACGCCGGGCTGGAGGGCCAGCGTGGTAGCGGTGACATTGCAGCCGGGACCCGCGATGCGCTTCACGCCAGGCAGCGATTCGCGCTGGCGGATGTACTCGCCGTTCGCGGTTTTGCCGGTGATGAGCTCGGGCATGCCGTATGTCCAGTGCTCGTAGAAGTCGCCACCATAGAACTCGTCCCACGCCTGACGCTCCTCGAGGCGGTGGTCGGCGCCCAGATCGACGACGACCGCGTCCGGATCGAGTTGGGCGGCCAGCTTGCCGGATGCGCCGTGCGGCAGGGCCAGGATGATGACATCATGGCCGTTGAGCACTTCGGGCGTGGTGTCCTCAACGACCAGTTCGGCCAATTGGGGAATGTGGGGCATGTGCTTGGCCATGGAATCCCCCACCGAGGAATGGCCGGCCACGCAGGTGACCTCGAAGTCGGGATGCGCCGCCAGAATGCGCAGCGCCTCGCCACCGGCATAGCCTGTGGCCCCGGCCACGGCCACTGTATATTTCGCCATACTCATCTCTTTTCCATTAAGGTGTCTCGGACGAGTATACGCGATTATGCAAACTCATGCATATTTATGCACTGCGGTGTGTTGATATGTGAAACACCCCATGCGCGACATCGCAGACCGGACAGACCAGACAAGCCCGGCCCCGACCGGGCCGAATCGGCGGCAAGCCCCGGTCGCACGGCGTCTCAGGCGGACAGCGATGAGTCGCCGGTCGAGCCGGAGCCGCCGGAACCGTTGCCCATAAGCTGCTGCAACGCCTCCTGATACAGCGTCGAGGCGTCGACGCCGTTCATGGCCATCCAGATGACCGCGATGGTGTACAGCACGTTGATCACCACTGCGGCCACCGCAAGACCGAAGCCCTTCATATGGAAGGTGCGGGTGCGCCACATGGCCACGACACCCATGAACGCGGAGAGCACGGGGACCGGGAAGAACAACGCGAGCACGAACGCGATGATCGCATAGGAGTCCCAGTGCCCGTACAACGGGTTCTGGGAGGGATCGTCCAGATTGACGCCGTTGTAAAAGCGCGGCGGACGGTTGCCCTGGGGCCCCTGCCCGCCGCCGGGCTGGCCCTGCGGCGGATACGGCTGCCCCTGCATGCCGGGATAGCCGCCCGGATAGTATCCGGGGCCGGCCTGCTGGGATCCATTGGGCTGCCAGCTGGACTGGCCCGACTGCCCCTGCTGACCGGGCTGTTGCCCACCCGGCTGCCCGGACCCGAATCCGGTACCCGGCCAGCCGAACTGGCCCTGACCGCCAGCCTGCTGGTTGCCCTGTGGGCCCTGCGGCCAAGCGAACGGTGAGGTCGCCCCTGCAGCGGCATCCGCATTACCATTCACGGAATCCGACTTGGGCTTGTCGGGTTCGGGAGCGCCATAGAGGTACGGATTGTAGTCCGGTCCGTACTTGCTCCGCATCGCACCGTACTCAGGCTGCTGATACTGACCGTATTCCGGTTCGTTGTGCTGCTCCGGTTGGCTCATGGCGCTCCTTGATGGTCGTTGTGTCAGGCACGCAGCTGGGCGCCGATTTCGGCGGCCTTGGCCACGATGGCCTGACGGATGGCGTCGCTGTCCTCGGCGGACAGGGTCTTGTCCGGGGAGCGGAACACCACGGCGTAGGCCAGGGACTTCTTGCCCTCGCCCACCTGCTCGCCGGTGAAGACGTCGAACAGCTCGATGGATTCGAGGTTGGCGCCGGCCGCCTCGCGTACCACGGCCTCAAGCTGGGCGGCGGTCACGGTGGAGTCCACGGTGAAGGCCAGATCCTGCTTGACGGGCGGGAACGTGGAAATCGGCTTGGCCTGCACGGGCTTGCCGCTCAGCGTGCCGAACAGCGCGGTGAGGTTGAGCTCGAACGCGGCCGAGTGGGCCGGGAAGCCCAATGCCTCGTTGACGCGCGGGTGCAGCTCGCCGACCCAGCCCACGAACAGGTCGCCCACCATCACGCGGGCGGCACGGCCGGGATGCCACTGTGCGGGCACGTTCTGCGCGGCCGGCTGGTCGAGTTCGATGACGGCGCCGATACGGTCGGCGATGCGACGCACGGCCTCCACGGCGTCGGACCAGTCGACCGAGCGCTTGCCGCCCAGCCAGCCTTCGTCCTCGGCGAGTCCGGTCAGGATGCCGGCCACATGGTCGGGCTGATCCGGCAGACCGGCGTCAAGCGCGGCGAGCTGCTCCTCGCTCGGACGCACGCCGCCCGGAAGGGCGGGGATGACCGGGGCGTTCGGGTCCCACAGGTACACATGACCGAGCTCGTACAGGGAGACGTTCTCAATGCCGCGACGGATGTTGCGCTGCACGGTGGTGGCCAGCGTGGGCAGGATCTCGCGGCGCAGGAACGGCCGATCGCCGTAGAGCGGGTTGGCGATCTCGACGCTCACCTGCTTGGTGGCCTCGGGGTCGTAGCCGAAGGCCTTGTAGTCCTCGTCACCCACGAACGGGTAGCTCAGCGCCTCGACCATGCCGTACTCGGCAAGCTCGTCGGCGATGCGACGGCGACGCAGCTGGTCCGGGGTCAGGCCCACACGGCCCTCGACCGGGGCCGGAGGCACGGTGACCGGAATCTGGTCGTAGCCGACCAGACGGGCAATCTCCTCGACCAGATCGCACGGCTCGTTAAGGTCCGGACGCCAGGTCGGTGCAGTGACGGAGAACTCGCCGTTACCGCCGCCGGCCACAGTGCAGCCGATGTCGGTAAGGATGTCGGAGATGCGGTTGATGTCCACGTCGAGACCGGCCACGCGAGCCACCTCGGAGGCCTTGAAATGGATGGTCTTCGGACGCGGCGTGCGGTTGAGGTCATTCGGGAAGTCGCTGGGCTCGCCATTGCCGTAGCGGGCCAGCAGCTCGGCGGCCATTTCGGCGGCGGCCGGCTGCAGCGCGGTGTCGACGCCGCGTTCGAAGCGGCGGGACGCCTCGGAGGGGATCTTGTGACGGCGGGCCGAACGAGCGATGGTCACCTGATCGAAGTGCGCGGCCTCCAGCAGGATGTTCTTGGTCTCGGCGGTCACCTCGCCGTACATGCCACCCATGACGCCGGCGATGCCGATGATGCGGGAGCCCTTCTCGCCGTTCGGGGAATCGGTGATGAGCAGGTCCTCGACGCTCAGGTCGTGGTTCTTGCCGTCGAGCGTGGTGAGCTTCTCGCCTTCACGGGCGCGGCGCACGACAATCGGACCCTCGAGCTTGTCGAGGTCGTAGGCGTGCATCGGCTGGCCCAAATCGAGCATCACGTAGTTGGTCACGTCCACGGCGAGCGACAGCGAACGCATGCCGGCGCGGGTCAGGCGGCGGCGCATCCAGTTGGGCGTGTGCGCGGACGGGTCGAAGTTGCGCACCACGCGGGCGTAGTAGCGGTCGCAGCCGGGCACGCCGTGGATCGGGTTCTGGTCGTCGATCTCAACGTCGATGTCCACCTTGGTGCCGGGCTCGTAGCCGGCCGTGTCCGGTGCCTTCTCGCTGAGGGCGATCGCCGGATCGGTGTACGGCTGGCCGGTGGAGTGGTGGTATTCGCGTGCCACGCCACGGTAGGACAGCGTGTAGCCGCGGTCCGGGGTGATGTTGATCTCCAGCAGCGGCTGGTCGAGATGCAGCAGGTGCATGGCGTCCTGGCCGGGCTTCAGCGCGTCGTACTCGGCCTTGGAGAAGCCGTAGTTGCGCAGCAGGATGATGCCGTCGTGGTTGTCGCCCAGACCCAGCTCGCGCTCGGAGGCGCACATGCCGTTGGAGATGTGGCCGTAGGTCTTGCGCGGCTCGATCTTGAAGTCGCCGGGCAGCACGGCACCAGGCAGGGTCACGACGACCTTCTCGCCGGCGGCCATGTTCGGGGCGCCGCAGATGATGCCGCGCGGCACCTTGTTGCCGTTCTCGTCGGTCTCGTTGTATTCGGGGCCGACGTCGACGTGGCACCAGTTGATGACCTTGCCGTTCTTCTGCGGTTCGGGGGTGGCGTCCACGACGTAGCCCACCACGATCGGGCCGGTCACCTGGGAGGAGTGGATCTCCTCCTCCTCAAGGCCCACCTTGACGAGGTCCTTGGCAAGCTGTTCGTAGGTCAGGCCTTCGGGAACCTCGACATGGTCCTTGAGCCAATCGATATCGATCATAGGCATGGGTAACTCACTCCCCCATCACAAACTGTTCGGCGAAACGGACGTCGCCTTCGACCAGGTCATGCATATCGTTGATGTCGCTGCGCAGCAGGAGCGTGCGCTCCATGCCCACGCCGAATGCGAAGCCGGTGTAGACCTCCGGGTCGATGCCGGCGGACTTCAGGACGTTCGGGTTCACCATGCCGCAGCCGCCCCATTCGAGCCAGCCGGGGCCGCCCTTCTTGTCCGGGAACCACAGGTCGAGCTCGGCGCTCGGTTCGGTGAACGGGAAGTAGCTCGGGCGCAGACGGGTCTTGGCCTCGGGGCCGAACATGGCCACGGCGAGCTTGTCCAGCACGCCCTTGAGGTCGGCCATGGTCAGGTGCTTGTCCACGGCGAGGGCCTCGCACTGGTGGAACACCGGGGTATGGGTGGCGTCCAGCTCGTCGGTGCGGAACACGCGGCCCGGGCTGGCGATGTACAGCGGCACGCCGCGGGTGAGCAGCGCGCGGACCTGATCGGAGGAGGTCTGCGTGCGCACGACCATGTTGGAGCCGACGAAGCCGGCCGCGTCCTTGGCCTGATTGCCCTTGACGTAGAAGGTATCCTGCATCTGACGCGCCGGGTGGTCCGGGCCGAAGTTCAGGGAATCGAAGTTGTACCACTCCGCCTCCACTTCGGGGCCGGAGGAGATCTGCCAGCCCATGGAGATGAAGAAGTCCTCGACGTCCTCCATCAGCTTGGGCAGCGGGTGACGCGCGCCCAGCGGCTTGCGGTTGACCGGCAGCGTCATGTCCACGGTTTCGGCGGCCAGCGCGGCCTTCTCGGCGGCTTCCTTGAGCTCGATCTCCTTGGGACCGTACGCGCGGCCGAAGTCGGCGCGAAGCTTGCCCATGAGCTTGCCGGCTTCCTTCTTCTGGTCTGCGGGCAGGGAACCGATGGCCTTGCTGGCCTGGGTCATCGCCGAATCGGCGCCTGCGTACTGTGTCTTGATGGCCTTAAGTTCCTCCAGATTGGAGGCACCTTGGATTTTCTCGATGCCCTCGGCGACCGCTGCGGTCACCTGGTCGGCGTCGAACACCAGTTGTTCTGCCACGAGAACCCTTTCGTCCGATGATTGCTCAGCGTTTTACAGAGTTTTTTCCAAACTCACATTGTTTCAATATGACGCGACATAGCCAAGCTCATCAGCATCACCGCGGCCGAGGTGGCGAGGTTGAGCGATTCGGCTTTGCCGTACAGCGGGATGGAGACGATACGGCCGCAGCGGGCGAGGATCCCGGGCTCAAGCCCACGCGCCTCATTGCCGAACAGCACGGTCTTGGGTCGTCCTGCGGCGCCCGGGTCGGCGAGCACCGACGGCAGGCTTTCCGGCTCACGCCCGGGGATGCCGTACACATCGGCGGCCCATACGTCCATATGCTGGGCGGCCGTCCAAGCGAAGAACTCCTCGGTGCCCATCGTCAGCACCGGCAGATGGAACAGCGAGCCGACGGTGGAACGGATGACCTTGGGATTGAGCATGTCCACGCAGTCGTCCACGAACACCACGGCGTCGCATCCGGCGGCGTCCGCGGCGCGAATCACCGTGCCGGCGTTGCCCGGGTCGCGCACCTGCCAGAAGGCCGCCACCTGCGGGGCTCCGCCGAGATCCACGTCCTCCACGCTCCAACGTATCGCGTTGGCGTTGCCCACCGCCACGATGCCCTGCGCGTCGGAGCTGATGCGGCGAATCACCTCGCCGGTGCAGCGGTGGACGTAGATGGTGGCGTCCTGCGATGTGTCGACGATCTTCTCCAACGTGGAGGATGCGATGCGCGGATGGTCGAGCGCCTGCGCGACCTCGACGTACAGGTCCTGCACCACGTCGGGCCGCCAGGTAACGGCCTCGCGCACCGACTGCGGCCCTTCGATGAGGAACCGTCCGGAGCGCTCGCGTCCTTTGGCGCGCGCGAGGTCCGCGACGCGGCGCACCCGGTCGGATTTCGGATTGTCAAGAATCTGGGCATTGATGGGCATACGCCCTACCCTACCGCACATTCGTATCGGCGGTGGGCCCGGACACAATCGTCGGGCAATCGACCTTTTCGCGACAATGGCGCGCGGCTCAGGCGCCGCGAAGGGGCGAATGCCAGTTGCCGGTGACCACGGCAATGGTAACGGCCGCCAGAGGAATCACCAAGCTGACCACGTAGGAGACCCAGTCGATGGTGTGCAGCCGCGAGACACGCGCCTGACTACGTTCGGTGGAGCCGCCGAAGCCCCGGGCCTCCATCGCGGTGGCGAGCTTCGTCGCCCTGCGGATGGACAGGACCAGCAGGCCGAACGCCTGGGCGAACATGCGAACGAACGCATTGCCGTCGCCCAGACCGCGAGAACGGCGTGACAGGCCGAGCGCACGCCAATCCTCCTGCAGAAGCGTGAACATGCGCATGCCGGCCAGGGCGCCGTACACAAAACGCGACGGCAGGCGCAGTATCTGCACCAGACCGTCCGCCAGATCGGTGGGATCGAGACCCAGCATGAACATCACGCTGGGGACCGCGATCGCCGCCACGCGCAGGAACGTGGCCGTCGCCAGATACAGGGAGCCTTCGCTCACGACGATGGCGGCCCATGAGAAGTACACGGTTCCGCTGGTGCGGCCGTACAGCACGATGGTGATGAAACCACCGACCGCGCCGATCCACACCGGCCACGTCCGACGGAACACCACCAACGGATTGATACCGGTGACCCACAACACCAGCATCACCACCGCGAACTGGATGGATGCGGAGACCACGTCGAGCGTGGTGAACAGCGGCAAACTCATCACGAATGGGCAGATGAAACGGCTGACTGGGTTCAGACGCGCGATCAGCCATGACTGGGAGGCCGGCTGAACCGGCTCGTGGCGCTGGTCGGGCGGCGTGACGACAACGGACATGGAGGAATCCTGCAGCACACTCATCATGCATTCCTTTCCTGCGACGAGACACCAGCACCGGAGTCACCGGAGTCATTCCGGGCATCAGTGGGCGTGACGGCGAACCGCACCGGAATAGCACCCAGCGATTCCACCAACGGCTCGTCATGCGTCACCATGATCACCGTGCAGCCTTGATCGCGGATGCCGGCGATGAGCTCCACCATCTGACTCCAGGTACGGAAATCCTGTCCGAACGTCGGCTCGTCCATGACCAGCACGCGAGGTGCCGCCGCCAGCATGGACGCGACCGAAAGCCTGCGTTTCTCACCGCCGGACAGCGTGTACGGGTTGCCTTGGGCGAATCGGGACAGTCGCAGCCGTTCGAGCAGCCGATCCGCTATCGCATAGGCCTCGTCGGCGCTTTTGCCCATGGATTTCGGTCCGATGGCCACCTCGTCGCGCACGGTGTTGGCGGCGAACTGGTGCTCGGGCTCCTGGAAGACCATGCCGATGCGACCGAGCAGTTCACGGCTCTTCCATGCGAAGGGCTCGCGACGATCCTCGCGGGGTGCAAGCTCCGGGGCGATGAGAACCCGGCCGGCGACCGGCTTGAGCAGGCCGGCCAAGGTGAGCGCCAGCGTGGATTTGCCGGCGCCGTTCGGCCCCATCAGCGCATAGACCCGGCCGCGACGGAAGCTGAGGCTCACATGCTCGCCCAGTGCCACCCCGTTGCGGCCGAAGGACAGGTCTTCAGTGGACAGGACGATATCGGCGGCGCCAATACCGTCACCTTCGGCAACCCCGGCAGTGGCAACGCCATCGTGAGAGGATTCCTCCGCCTTACCCGAAGTAGCCTCCGACGCGGCTTCCTTGGGCGGGAAATGCGGAATCGCACGCCCCGGCACCCATGAGCCGCCTTCGGCGAGCACGTCGCCCATCGTGGAGAACACCTCGTCGGGCGTCCCATCGGCGAGCACGCCGCCTTCGTGCTCCCCCGCCGCCGCGCCGAGCACGATCACGCGATCCACCAGATCAAGCCAGACGTCGATATGGTGTTCGACCACGACCATGGTCTGGCCGGTGGACTCGATCACATGCTTGACCGCGTCATGCACCTCACGCACGCCGTCGGGGTCGAGATTGGCGGTGGGTTCGTCGAGCAGCAGCAGGCCGGGCCTCATGGCCAGCACGCCGGCCAACGCCAGCCGCTGACGCTGACCACCGGACAGATGGCGCGTGGAGTGGTTCATCTCCAGGGATTCGAGGCCGACGATGTCGAGCGCCGATCGTACGCGACGCCATGTCTCCTCTCGAGGCACGCCCAGATTCTCACAGGCGAAGGCCACGTCGTCGCCCACACGCTCGAGGATGATCTGGGAATCCGGGTCCTGCAGAACGAGACCAGCCTTGCCCCTGGCCGTATTGACGTCCGTTCCGCCGATGCGAAGCTCTCCCTTGCTCTCACCTTCGTCATCGCTGCCCAGCACACCGGCCATGGCCGCCATGAAGGTGCTTTTCCCGGCGCCCGACGCGCCCAGAAGCAGGACGCGCTCACCGGGACGAATCGTCAGATCCACATGGCGCAGGGCGAAGTCCTTGCGCGTGGAATGACGCCAGCCCCAGTCGCGCGCCTCGACGCCGACTGGGGCCACCTGCTGCAATGTCATATGGACATTCACCGATCAGACCAGCGCCTTCGTCCTGCCGGACTCGAAGCGGTCAAGCACGCCGGTGGCGGCGATGGCGCGGTGCACGTACCACATGAGCACGCCGGCGATCACGGCACCGGAGATCAGCGTGGTGACGAGGTAGCACAGACCGTAGGTGCTGAAGTAGCCGATGCCCACGTAGCCGCCGAACGGGGAGAACTCGTACAGGTAGTTGCCCAGACCTGCCAGCAGACCGGAGAGCGTGGCGATCAGCGGGTTCCACTTGCGGTAGAGCACCAGCACGAAGGCCAGCTCGGCGAACACGCCCTGCACGAGGCCGATGATGATGGAGCCGCTGATGCCGAACACATTGCCGGCGCCGATGATGTATTCGATGCAGGCGGCGACCAGTTCGGCGTAGATGGCAGCGCCCGGCTTGCGCACGATGAGTCCGGCCAGAGGACCGGCGAACAGCCAGAACGCGCATACCAAACCGCTGAATCCGGGGAGTACCGCATCCAAAGCGGTGGTCGGAATCTTGTAAATGAGATCCCAACCGGCGAAGATGACGCCGGATGCGACGGCGACGATGGACGCCACGACGATATCGACGACGCGCCACTTGTAGTTGGCCTTGGCCACAGCTTGTGCCATGTGAGTGCCCTTCTTCTCATTTCGCATACGGCCATGACGAGTGGGCCGCACGCGGATTGGTTCAGGCACGGGTAGATAAGAGCGACAATTCCGTGACGACGGCATTACCCGGTCACGTTCCATCGGTCGAGACTGCACGTCTCCTCTCAGCCGCCCTACGGCAGCTCCCGTGTCAACTCTCCAGACTATAGGGCAAGACCGGGCGGAAGGCAATAGGGGCGTCCGACAATCGGCCCGCCCCTGCATCATCCCGGGGAATCCCGGAGTATCCCTGCGGAAATCCCCTGACTACTTCACCGGCTTCCCCAGCTTGTCGAGCAGCAGGGCCTCGGCGATCACATCGTTCTTCAGACCGGGCAGCGAGACGGACTCGTTGGGGCTGTGGGCGTTGGACTTCGGGTCCTCCGGGCCGGTGACCAGCACCTGGGCGCCGGGGAAGAGCCGCTGCAATTCGGGGATGAACGGAATCGAGCCGCCCTGGCCCTGATTGATCGGGGCCACGCCGAACGCCTCCGCCATGGCCTCGAGCGCATCCTGGGTGGCTTCGGCGTTCGGGTCCATGGCCCAACCCATGCCGTTGTCGCCGGCCTCGACCTCGACCTGCGCACCGAACGGAGCGGACGACTCCAAATACCGCATCAACGCGGCCTGCGCCTCCTCCGGACGCTGGCTCGGCGCGGTGCGCAGCGACAGGCGGAACCTGGTCTCCGGGCTGATCACATTGAACGACCCCTCCACCGGGTGGGCGTCAAGGCCGATCACGGTCAGCGACGGCTTGGTCCACAGACGGGAGGCCAGCGAACCGGTGCCCGCGAGCACATAACCGTCCACGATGCCGGCATCGGCGCGCACGCCGTGCTCGTCCACGTCCTGCTGCAGGCCGCCCACCGGCTCGTCGGCGGCGATGCCCGGCACCGCGAGGTCGCCGTTGCCGTCGTACAGCGAGGAGATGAGCATCGCGGCGAGCGTGGTGGAGTCGAGGATCGGGCCGCCGTACTGGCCGGAGTGCACCGGATGAGTCAGGGCGCGCACGGTGACGTCCACGGTGGTGTTGCCCCTGAGCGAGGTGGTCAGCGAGGGGATGTCCGGCGCCCAATTGCCCGAATCGGCCACGATGATCACATCGGCGGCGAACTCGTCCCGGTGCGCCTCGATGAACGGGATGAAGCTGGGCGAGCCCATCTCCTCCTCGCCCTCGATGAACACCTTGATGTTCACCTTGAGATCGTCGCCGAGCGCCTTCAGCGCGCCGGAATGGATGGCGATGCCGCCGCCGTCATCCGCCGAGCCGCGGCCGTAGAGACGTCCGTCAACCGCGGTGGCCGTGAACGGATCGGTGTCCCATGCGGTCGCGTCAGGCACCGGCTGCACATCATGATGTGCGTAGAGCAGCACGGTCGGGGCGTCCGGCGAGACGACGCGAGAGCCGATGACCTCCCACGCCCCCGGGGTGCCGTCCTCGTTCGTGGCCTGCGCCACCTTGGCGTCAACGCCCACCAGGCGAAGCTCCTCGGCCACGAATTCGGCGGACCGCCTCATATGCTCGGCGGTGATGCCCTGCGCGGAAACCGAACGCAACGCGATCTTGCGCGTCAGCAGCTCCACGATGCGGTTCCAGTCGGATTCCACGCGCGCGCGGATCTCATCGGCGGACAGCCTCTCGGCGTTGGATGCGGCCATGTGCCCCTCCTTATATATCAGCATGTATATAACGGCGTCATTGCAGCGGTCAGAGCAGCGGTCGGACCGCAAACACCGCTTGAACAGTGTCTGAACGTCACCGTAACCTCAAAGCATGACATGGAATCCGTTCAAGAAGAAGGAAGAGGCCCAGAAACCCGCTGAGCCCGTCGTCAAGAAGGCCGACCCGCAGGGTCCGAAGGGCCGCCCGACCCCGAAGATGAAGAAGGCGCAGGCCGCCGGCATCCGCCCGCTGGTCCCGGCCGACCGCAAGGCCAGCGCCAAGGCCGCCAAGGCCCGTATGCGCGAGCGCGAGAACGCCGAATACGAGGCGATGCAGAAGGGCGACATCAACCACATGCCCAAGTCCGAACGTCTGCCGTGGCGCATCTACATCCGCGACTACGTGGACGCCCGCATCAACCTCGGCGAATGGTTCATCCCGGTGATGATCGTCATCCTGGTCCTGTCCATGGTGGTCACCTCGGTGGCGCAGAACGCCTGGACGTCAATCCTGATGATGGTGCTCATGTACGGCTACCTCATTCTGGTGATCATCGACGTGGCGCTGATGTGGCGCAAGCTCAAGAAGAAGCTCATCGCCAAGTACGGCGAAGCGTCCGTGGCCAAGGGCTCCCGTTCCCTGACCTACGCATGGAGCCGCTCGATTCAGATGCGTCGCTGGAGGCTCCCCAAGCCGCGGTACGACAAACGCGGCCACTGGCCGGAGGACTAGTCCGCCCTTACCTCCTCGTTTCCCCTCCTCACCGACGTTGCGAAGCCCCCATCACGGGGGCTTCGTCGTTTTCCCGCGGATATCGCACCATGGCTTCCTATAATTGGCAGCAGTTGTCATAGGGTACGACCGATTCGAGGAGGATTCATGAGCGAGCAGTACGATCTGGCAATCATCGGCGCAGGGCCCGGCGGCTATTCGACGGCGCTGCGAGCGGCCGAACTCGGCATGAACGTGGCCCTCATCGAACGCGACGCCACCGTGGGCGGCACCTGTCTGAACCGCGGATGCATCCCCTCCAAAGCGATCATCACCGCCACCCATACCATCGACGTCGTGCACCGCGCCGCCGAACTCGGCGTCAACGCCTCCGTGAACGGCATCGATTTCGGCGCATTACGCGACTACCGCATGCGCACGGTCGACACCATGGTCAAAGGACTGGCCGGCCTGCTCGCCCACCGCGGCGTCACCGTGCTGCGCGCCTCCGCCTCCTTCAACGCCGACAAGACCGACGCCGAAGGCCGGCACATCGTGCATCTGGCCCCCTCCCCCGGCCAGAACGGCATCCTGACCTATCACAAGGCCGAAGTGCCCGAACCATCCGGTTCCGCGCTGGACGTCATCGCCCACGACGTGGTGCTCGCCACCGGTGCCGAACCGCGCCCGTTGCCCGGCAACCCGTTCGCCGGGGCGCTCATCGACTCCACGCAGGCCCTCGAACTCAACGAATTCCCCTCCTCAGCGGTCATCATCGGCGCAGGCGCCATCGCCCTCGAATTCGCGTCGATGTGGAACGCGGCCGGATCGGACGTCACCCTGCTCATCCGCAAGGACCGCGTGCTGTCCGCATGGGACCGCCGCGCCGGCGTGACCCTGACCCGCGAACTCAAACGCCACGGCGTGCATGTCATCACCCACACCGACGTGACCCATGTGGATACCGGCGCGAATCTGGGGGCCACGGTCCACTATCGGCATGCGGGCGAGGACACCGACCAGACCGTCTGGGGCGAAATCGCGCTGGCGGCCATCGGGCGCACACCGGTCACCGATGCCGCGTGGGGCGTCGCGCTCGCCGACGACGGATGCGTGGTCACCAACCCCTACGGACGCACCAGCAAGTCCGGCGTCTGGGCGGTGGGCGACGTGACAGTCGGCCCGGCGCTGGCCCACCGCGCCTTCGCGCAGGGTCTGGTGATCGCCGAGATGCTGAGCGGACAGCACGTCAAGCCGGTGGACGACGATGCCGTGCCGCAGATCGTCTTCTCCTCACCCGAAGCCGCTTCGGTGGGGCTCACGCTCGATCAGGCGCAGGCCCGCGAGGATCTTGTCGAAGTCAAGGAGACCATCTATCCGATGCTGTCCAACGCGCGCATGCTCATGCGCGGCAGCGGCGGCTCGCTGACCATCGTCTCCGGATGCGACGCGGCCGAACCGGACACCCCGCGCGTGCTCGGCGTGCACATGATCTCGCCGCTGGCATCGGACATCATCGCCGAGGCGGAGCAGCTCGTCGGCAATCGCGTGCCGCTGTCGGACGCCGCCCGGCTCATCCATCCCCACCCCACCTTCAGCGAAACATTGGGCGAAGGACTGCTCAAGGCGGACGGGCGTCCCTTGAACACGCGCTGACGGGCGGCATCAGGGAGCGTGCGGACCAGCGCACCTGATAGACTTGATGCCCAGTGTGTGTTTCGTCCCAACAAAGGAAGTGTGATGGCTGAAAAGGACGCAAAGCCGAAGAAGCAGAGCACGATCAAGCAGATCATCCAGATCTACAAGTACACCGCCAAGGAAGACAAGGCGCTGCCGTGGCTTGAGGCCGGCTCGTTCCTGCTGCCGGTGGTGGTGGCCGTAATCATCGGCCTGATCTTCAAGTGGAGCTGGCTCACCTGGATCTTCGTCATGATCACCGCCGTGATGCTCGGCATCCTGCTGGCCACGATGATGCTCACCCGTCGTGCGGACGCCGTCGGCTACAAGCAGATCGACGGCAAGACCGGCGCGGCCATCAGCGTGCTGAGCAATATGGGCAAGGCCGGCTTCAACTTCCCGCAGGAGCCGGTGTGGGTCGACCCGCGTACCAAGGACGCCATCTGGCGCGGCACCTCGATGAACGGCATCTATCTGATCGGCGAGGGCGACTACGGCCGCGTGATGAAGGCCATGGACCGTCAGGAGCGCGAGATCAAGGGCGTCACCGCCGGCTCGTCCATCCCGGTCTACCGTATCGCCGTGGGCCACGGCCCCAAGCAGGTGCAGCTCAAGGACGTGCGCAAGGCCGTCACCAAGGCCAAGAGCTACGAGCCCACCGACCACAAGAACCCGCTCATCGCCAAGATTCACCCGCGTCGCCGCTTCCTGCTGACCAAGGCCGAGGTGTCCACGCTCGACGATCGTCTGCGCACGCTGCAGGCCAAGGCCGGCTACGGCATCCCCAAGGGCATTGATCCGAACCGTCGTCAGCGCGTCTCCCGTCGCGCCATGCGCGGTCGCTGAGTCCGGCATCGTTGGTCGGACGACGACCGGCCGAATCGCCCATCGACAACCGTCACCGAACAGTCCCCGATGGCTTCCCTTACGGAAGGTATCGGGGACTGTTCGTATTCAGCCTGCCGTTGTTCCCGTTCTTATGACTTGGTACGCCACGTTATAAGCTCGTTGATTTTACTTTGGAATCCCCTGTCGGCTCGCACATTACCGTCCTGAACCGCTCCTCTCCATTCCCATTCCCATGAGACGACCCGCCCGCCCTCGGCGGCCCATCCGATTCCACTGACGCGGTTCAAGCACTGTCCACGTTGCGGACGGGCCCGAACGGCGGCGCCTTGGCAGGGCACTGTATGTTTCGTTGGAATACCGGCGTTAGGCCAACGCAATCCACTATGTCGAAACATTCTCGTAACCCAAGTTTCGACCTTGCGAAACGCGCGATTTTACGATAGGTACCGTTATATTTCATACGAAAGGAGCGGTCCCGTGACCGAACTCAAGTCCAAGGAAGACGCCGAGGCCCTTATCAATAAGGAAGGCATCGAGTATGTCTCCGTCCGTTTCACCGATCTGATCGGCGTTCAGCAGCACTTCACCGTGCCGGCTAGCGAGTTCCTGAAGGACGCCTTCACCGAAGGCATGCCGTTCGATGGTTCGTCCGTGCAGGGCTTCCAGGCCATCAACGAGTCCGACATGAAGCTGGTCCCGGATATCACGACCGCCTTCGTGGATCCGTTCCGCAAGCACAAGACCCTCGACGTGGCCTTCTCCATCGTCGACCCGCTGACCGACGAGCCCTACTCCCGCGACCCGCGTCAGGTCGCCGGCAAGGCCGAGGCCTACCTGAAGTCCACCGGCATCGCCGACACCGCGTCCTTCGCTCCGGAGGCCGAGTTCTTCATCTTCGACAAGGTGCGCTTCGAGAACTCCATGCAGCGTTCCTTCTACGAGGTGGACTCCATCGAGGCCCCGTGGAACTCCGGCGTTGACACCGAAGAGGACGGCACCCCGAACATCGGCTTCAAGAACCGCGTCAAGCGCGGCTACTTCCCGGTTCCGCCGATTGACCACAGCCAGGACCTGCGCGACGACATGGTCGCCAACCTGCAGAAGGTCGGTCTGATCCTCGAGCGTTCCCACCACGAGGTGGCCGGCGCCGGTCAGCAGGAGATCAACTACCGCTTCAACACCCTGCAGCACGCTGGCGACGACCTGATGAAGTACAAGTACGTCGTCCACGAGACCGCCGCTCTGGCCGGCAAGTCCGTGACCTTCATGCCGAAGCCGATCGCCGGCGACAACGGCACCGGTATGCACTGCCACCAGTCCCTGTGGAAGGACGGCAAGCCGCTGTTCTACGATGAGAAGGGTTACGCCGGCCTGTCCGATCTGGCCCGCTGGTACATCGGCGGCCTGATTAAGCACTCCTCCTCCGTGCTGGCCTTCACCAACCCGTCCCTGAACTCCTACCACCGTCTGGTCCCGGGCTTCGAGGCCCCGGTCAATCTGGTGTACTCCGCCCGCAACCGTTCCGCCGCCATCCGTATCCCGCTGGCCGGCACCTCCCCGGCTGCGAAGCGCATCGAGTTCCGCGCTCCGGACCCGTCCTGCAACCCGTTCCTGGCCTTCTCCGCCCAGCTGATGGCTGGTCTGGACGGCATCCTGAACCACATCGAGCCGCCGGAGCCGGTCGACAAGGACCTCTACGAGCTGCCTCCGGAAGAGCACGCCGGCATCAAGCAGGTGCCGAGCTCCTTGGCCGAGGCCATGGACGCGCTGGAAGAGGATCACGACTTCCTCACCGCCGGCGACGTGTTCACCGATGACCTCATTGAGACCTGGATCGGCCTTAAGCGCGACGAGATCGATCAGGCCCGCCTGACCCCGACCCCGCTCGAGTACGAGCTCTACTACCACATCTGATAGGTAGGGATTGGAATCGTTGGAATTCCAATGATTCTGCAACTCGTGGGTAGCCAAACGGGATACGTTGCTATCCCATGAACCTGCAATAAAAATGGCCTCCGGTTATGCACCGGAGGCCATTTTTGTTGCCCGTTGCGGGCGAGGCAATTTCGACTCCCCCTATCAGTCGGCCCGCGAAATGGGTCTGAGGGGTAGTCATTCGTCAACGAATTTACGGCGCAGCACACTAGTGCCGCCTGTTGTTGATACCGTCACCAAGTCTTTGCTCAGAACAATGGGTCCATGCCGGTGGTCGGCTGTACCTTGGGGCGGGCCGGACGACCAATGTGACGCGCGTATACCAGCCAGCGGCCGTCACGGTTCTCCATGCGCGCCTCGAATTTGCCGCTTTCGAATCCGCGGCGTTCGCCGTTGCGGATCTTGAGCACCGCCTTGTTCGCCGCAGTACGATTCACCGACTCACCGACCTCGTACCAGCCGGGATGGGTTTTCAGCCACGCCGCCAGCGCCGGCCCATTGCGTTTGATCTGCGGACGGGAATCCTCCAGTTCCGCGTCAAGCCCTTTCTTGCGACACTGCTGGAGAAAATGCGCCGCATCCAGTGGGTCATCGAATTGAACCCTGATCGTCGTTTTTCCCATAAATATTCATTGTATCGAGAAACCGGGCGTTTGCGCATCCCCCACTCCATGACATCGGGCGGTATGATGTGTCGCATTATGGGGATGGACATCGTAGGAATGGGGCGCCGCGCCGATGAGGCTGCGGTACCGCTTGAAGCATCAGTGGCACCATCAGTGGCGCACGACCGGAGCGAGCGAAGAGGCCGAGACGATACAAGGAGCCGGCGGCAAGACCAAGACGGCCATGATATCCCCAACAACCAGACCCTGCCCGTCCCCATCATCCACGGTTTGGATGTGGACGGGCAGGGCCGTTGCCGGCACTGGCATTCACCGCTGGACATCGTGGCCAACCGCTTCGCCTGCTGCGGCGAGTATTACGCCTGCTACCAATGCCACGACGCACTGGCCGGTCACCCACGCATCCCGTGGAGCGACCCCGACTCCCCCGCCGTGATGTGCGGCGTATGCCGGCATCAGATGACCGAAGCCGAATACGGCCGGGCCATGGAATCCACCGAACCGCACTGCCCGTCATGCGGCGCCCGGTTCAATCCCGGCTGCCGGCTGCACCACGACATCTATTTCGGGGAATGCCCGGCCTAGCGGCCAGTCTCACAACTGATAATCACCGAATTTCTGACGCAACACACTAGGCCTGCTTGGCCCGCCAGATGTCCGGCTCGACGTAGATCTCCCACTCGTACCATGGCAGCGTGCGACGGACGTTGGTCTCGATCTTGTCCACAGTCTCGACGTCGTAATCGCGATCCAGCTTCGAGGTCTCCACCTTGAGGCACAGCAGCACGGAATCCTCGTCCATGTGGATGGCCTGCATGTTGATGAGCCGGTCCACTCCGGCTGTGTCTTCCACGGCCTTCACCACGAGCGCGCGCGTGCTGCGGTCAAGGCTTTCACCCACCAGCAGCGAACCGGACTTGAACGCCAGCGCCGCCGATCCGCACACCAGCACCAGACCGACCAGCATGCCGCCGATGGCATCGTACAGTTCGTCGCCGGTGACGATCGACAGGCCGATGCCCAGACCTGCGAACGCCAGACCGATCAGGGCCAGCGTATCCTCCATCATCACCGAGGCGAGTTCGGCGGATTTGGTGCGCCGCCAGAAGCCGATCAGCGAATCGTCCTCCACCTGCACGCGCTTCATCCGTTCGCGTGCTTCGTGGACGGACGTGTGCAGACCATATCCCTCAAGACATGCGGAGACGCCGACCACCACAAGCGCGGCGATGAGTTCCACGGAATTCGCATCGCGCGACATCGTACCCTCGAGCAGACCGACGAGCTTGCCTGCGGCCTGCGAGACGGCGAATACACCACCGACGAAGAACAGCAGCGTGGCCACGATGAAACTCGCAAGGTACTTCACGCGATGCAGACCGAACGGATGGTCACCGCGGGATTGATGATCCGAGGCCCGGTCCCCCACCATCAACACGAGCTCGTTCGCGCAATCCGCCACCGAGTGCACGGATTCGGAGAACATGGACGATGAACCAGTGAACGCGGCCGCCGCGAATTTGGCGCAGGCGACACCGACGTTGGCAAGCAGCGCGGCCTTGACCGCCGCGCCCGCATTCTTCTGATTGTTCTGATCAGACACGATTGGTCACTCCCTCACACAGCATTGTAGGCGGGCTGCAATCGGGCATGACACACCTTGGACGACAGCCGAAACAGTCAGCATGACCAATGACCAGTCAATGACCAGCCGGCGGGAGCTCGATGAACGGACGCCGGGCAACCGGCGAATATCCGCCGATCGACCACCGAACAACCAGCGCACGGCGTCGGCTAGAGTAGACGACTATGAGCACCGAAGAGCGCACCGAACAGCTGGCATGGGATTTCGACGACACCGCGACCGAAGACAACGGACAGGCGGCCGAACTGCGCCCGGACACGGGCATCGTCCGGTTCGCACCCGGTTCCGCGCCGTGGATCGCCGCGCTGGAGCCCACTGATGAGGATGCGATGCGCCTCGACCGACTCGATGTGAACGGTCTTGATACCGAGGCCGCCGCCCGTCTGTGGGCGCGCGTGGCCGCATGGGTGGAGGCCGACCAGATCGCCTACTACATCGACGACGCGCCCGTCAGCTCGGACGCCGCCTACGACGCCCGCATGCGCTGCCTGCAGAAACTCGAGGCGGCCTTCCCCTCGCTCGACAATCCGCAGAGCCCCACGCATCGCGTCGGCGGCACGTTCTCGAACGACTTCGCGTCCGTACGCCACCCCAGCCGCATGATGAGCCTCGACGACGTCTTCTCCATCGAGGAGCTCAGGGACTGGTACGATTCGGTCATCCGTGACCTCGACTGGCCGGCCGGCAAACCGCTGCCGATGAGCTGCGAGGTGAAGATCGACGGTCTGGCCCTGAACCTCATCTACCGCAACGGCGTACTGGAACAGGGACTTACGCGCGGCGACGGCGTCACCGGCGAGGACATCACCCTCAACGTTCGCACCATCGGTTCGATTCCCGCGAACCTCGGCGGCCCGAAGGAGGACATCCCGGACTTCGTGGAGATCCGCGGCGAGGTGTTCATGCGCTGGGATGACTTCCGCGCGCTCAACGCCGAGCAGGAGGACGCCGGCCGCGCACCATTCGCCAATCCGCGCAACGCCGCAGCCGGCTCGCTGCGGCAGAAGGACCCGCGCATCACCGCGACCCGTCGCCTGAGCTTCTATGCGCACGGCCTCGGCCGGCTTAACTGGGGTGCCGACCATCCGCGCGGCACGCACGATGTGGTGGCCGACCAGTCCGAAGCTTACGAGCTGTATACCAAGTGGGGCGTGCCGGTCTCACCGCACAACCGCTCGGTGACGTCATTCGACGAGATTCTGGCCATGATCGATTATTACGGCGAACATCGCGGCGACATCGAACACGCACTTGACGGCATCGTGGTCAAGGTGGACGATCTCGGATTGCAGCGCACGCTGGGCGCCACCTCGCGCGCGCCGCGCTGGGCCATCGCCTATAAGTACCCGCCCGAGGAGGTCAACACCGAGCTTCTCGACATCACCGTGCAGGTGGGCCGCACCGGCCGTGTGACGCCGGTAGCCATCCTGAAGCCCGTCTACGTGGCCGGTTCCACGGTGGCCCGCACCACACTGCACAACGCCTTCGAGGTCAAGCGTAAGGGCATTCTCATCGGCGACACCGTGGTGGTGCGCAAGGCCGGAGACGTGATTCCCGAGCTTGTGGGCCCGGTGCTTGAGCGCCGTCGTGGGCGCGAGGCGCAGCTGCGTGAGTTCGTGATGCCCGAGTACTGCCCGTCCTGCGGTGCCAAGCTGGCACCGGCCAAGGAAGGCGACAAGGACATCCGCTGCCCGAACGTCGAAAGCTGCCCGGCGCAGCTGACCGAGCGCGTGATCTCGCTGGCATCGCGCAAGGCCTTCGACATCGAGCATCTGGGCGACCAGTCGGCCATCGCGCTGACCAACCCCGAGGAGAACCGGCCTGATTCCGTGGCCACATATGCACCGAACATCACGGAGATCGTGGTCAAGCCGGGCGAAGAGCCCGAACCGTACGAGCCCGTGCCCGGTCTGGAGCTGCCGGAGCGCCAGACGCCGGTGCTGTCCAGCGAGGCCGGGTTGTTCGCGCTGACCGCCGCCGATCTCAGGGACGTGCGCGTCTGGCGCGAGTCGCCCATCATCGAGGTGCACGAGGTCACCGGCCCCGACGGGCGCAAAAAGAAGGTGCGCAAGAGCCTCGGCGGGTCCGGATTGTGGCATCAGGTGCCCGCGTTCTGGACGCTTCCGGCGCCAGCTCGCAAGCTCACCGCCAAGCAGCTGGCGGCACGGGCCGAGGCGGCGGAGGCTGTGCAGACTGCGCAAACGACGCAGGCGGCAACCACACAGTCGGCAACCACACAGTCGGCCGCACAGCCGACGGCCGCAGCAGCACAGTCGACGACCACATCCCGACGGATAGTCGACGGGCTTGCCGCTTCCGAAAACGGTGGCGACGTCGCGCGCGCATCCGTCCCCAGTCTCCCCTACCCCGAATACGACGTGCCCGCCGACGCGGTGATCGTGCGCGTGGACCACAAGACCACACGCACCGGTGCCACGGCGGTTCCGGTGATCGTCAAGCCCGCCGAGAACACGCGCAAGATGTTCGATGAGATGGACAAGGCCCGTCATGCCGATCTGTGGCGCGTGCTCGTGGCGCTTTCGATTCGCCGGCTCGGCCCGCCCACCGCGCGTCTCATCGCGTCGTCGCTCGGCTCGTTGGACGCCATCGCCTCCGCCACGGTCGAGGAGCTGACGCAGATCGACGGTGTGGGACCGGAAATCGCCGAATCGGTGGTGCAATGGTTCGCCGCCGCCCGCGAGCCCGGCGACTGGCGCGGAGAGACGCTGCGCGCATGGCGCGAGGCCGGCGTGGGCGTCGCCGCCGCCGAAACCAGCACGCTACCGCAGACCCTGGCCGGCAAGACGGTGGTGGTCACCGGCTCGCTCGAGGGATACTCCCGTGATTCCGCCAAGGAGGCCATCATCGAGCGCGGTGGCAAGGCGGCCGGCTCGGTAAGCAAGAAGACCGACTATGTGGTGATTGGCGCGAACGCCGGTTCCAAGGCCACCAAGGCCGAGGAACTCGGCATCCCCATGCTCAACGAGGCCCAGTTCGCCCAACTCCTCGAAACCGGCGAGGTCGCACAGGCCTAAGCCATCTTTCCTCCTGCCCGAGAAAACAAACACCAAGCCGACAAGTCCATGGAGGTCCGATTCCGGTCACCTCCCTCATCAGAGGGAGGCAATCGATATCAGGCTTGGCATCTGTTTCACCAGACCGGCATTGTACGGCCGGAGACGCAACTGGAACCTCCCAGTACCAAGTCTCAATGATATGATTGTGCTCTTGTCGAAAGGGGGCGACCTCATATTTCTCTTTGCGAAGTATGGCATGGCGGGCGATTGCACGCTAGTCTGGTACGCGGCAATAAGGAGGATGCATGAGCGATACCCGTCAGATCGAAGCGGCAATCTACGAACGGCTGAGTCGAGTGATCGACCCGGAACTCGGGCGGTCCGTCACCGATCTGGGCATGATCGCAGCCATCAACGCAACGCCGGTGAGTGCATTGGCCCCGGCCAGCGACGACACCATCACCGCCAGCAGCCACGGCAACGCGGGCACTGCGCATGCCGTCGCGGCCGAGGCCGGCACTGACACCGCCGACCATCGCGAGGCATATGACGTGACGGTGCATGTGGAGCTCACCGTGCCGGGCTGCCCGCTGTCTCAGACCATCACGAACCAGATCAACGGTGCGGTCACCTCCTATCCGGACGCCCAACTCACGCCGCATATCGAAGTGGGTTCTATGAGCCGCGACAAACTGGCGGATCTCGTGGCTGATCTCAAGGCCGAACGCAAGCAGAACCCGTTCAGCAAACCGGGCGTCAAGACGCGCATCTTCGCCATCGCCTCCGGCAAGGGAGGCGTGGGCAAGTCCTCGGTCACCGCGAATCTGGCGGCCACATTCGCCGCGCTGGGCTACGACACGGCCGCCATCGACGCGGACATCTACGGCTTCTCGCTGCCCCGCCTGTTCGGCGTGCACACCCAGCCCACGAACCTCAACGGCATGCTGATGCCGGTGACCGCATGGGGCGCCAAGCTCATCTCCATCGGCATGTTCGCCGGCGCCGACCGGGCCATCCTGTGGCGTGGCCCCCGTCTGCAGCGTTCCTTGGAACAGTTCCTGTCGGACGTGTGGTGGGGTTCGCCGGACGTGCTGCTACTCGATCTGGCGCCCGGCACCGGCGACATGGCGATTTCGGTGGCGCAGGCGCTGCCGAACGCCGAGCTCGTGGTGGTCACCACCCCGCAGCCCTCCGCCTCGGATATCGCCGTGCGTTCCGGGCTCGTGGCGCTGCAGGTGCCGATGAAGGTGCGCGGCGTGGTGGAGAACATGAGCTATTACCAGCACAACGGCGAAAAACTGCGCATTTTCGGCGAGGGCGGTGGCCGGCGTGTGAGCGACCAGCTCACCGAGGCGCTGGGATATGACGTGCCGTTGATGGCCCAGCTGCCGCTGGTGCCCGAGGTACGCGAGACCGGCGAGGCAGGCCGACCGGCGGTGTTGCATGCGGATGGGGCGCTTCGCACCGATGGAATCGGGGCTACGTTCCGGGGGCTGGCCGAGCAGCTGATGGGGTGATGCCCCGTATCGCAGGATTGCAGGCTTTGTCTGCGGGCCTCTCCCTCCGTCAGCGCCAATGCGCTGCCCCCTCATCAGCGGGAGGCTACCCTTATCCCAAGATGCTCACTAGACACCCTCCATATCACAGGATGCCTCTTCCTCCGTCAGTACCAGTGCGCCGAAGCCTCCCTCATCAGAGGGAGGCTCCCCATTACGACACCCAGTGTTCCCTGTAAGAGGGAGGCTTGGAAAGGGCTCAAGCGGAGAGGGAACGGAGGAACTGGGCCTGCACCACGTCGATGCCGTCGCCTTCGCCGTCGTTCATGCGGGCCACGGCCACCGACAGCGTGCGGGCGGGCACGAACATGCCCTCGTCAACGCACACCCGGGCGGCGTCACGCATGATACCGGCGACTTCGATATGCGGCCAGACCGGCAGATCGTGCATGGCGAGCACATGCGCGGCCTCCTCCACCGATTCGGGGATCGGAATGCACTGGGAATCCGCACGGGAGACCAGCTCCTGCAGTTCGCCTTCCAGCGAGCCGATGGCACCGGGCGCGATGTGGTCGCTCATCAGGTAGGCGGCCGCAGCCGTATCGAAGTGGTCGAGCATCCATTCCGCATAGGCGAATCGGTAGTAGGCGAACGCGGCATCGTCGCGATCCAGCGCGACGCGTAGCGCGTTGAGGCAGGCGGCACGGGCCGAATCCCAATCCTCCTTGCGGGCGAGCTGAATCGCGAGCTTCAGATGCGAAAGCGGGTAGGCCGGCGCATACGCCACCATGCGGTTCAGGTGCGGAATCGCCGCGTCGGCGTTCTTGATCTGGCTCAGCACGTCCGCCAGTTCCATATGCGCGTAGAACAGGTTGTCCGGGATGAGCACGGTGCGCTCGTCCGGCGTGGCGAACAGTCGGTTGTACACCACACGTTCCGCGTACGAATTGAAGTAGCGAGGCACGCCGGGGCCGGCGGCGAAGACCTGATCCAGTCGGGTCACGGCAGCCTCGGCCACCTCGATGGCCTGCGGGGCCTGCCCGGAGAACAGCATATCGCGGGCGCGGAGCCGCTCCTTGTCGAGATCGTCGGCCATGGTGAACGTGAAATCGGGCGTATCGTCACCGTCGATCAGCGCGCTCGTCACCTGGGAGGCGAGCGCCGTGAGCTCGGGATCGCTGATCGACTCGATGATCCGCATGGCGCGTTGCGCCTTCTCCACCGAATCGATCGAGGAATCCTGCGCCAGTCCATGGAACTCGTTGACGCCATGCTGGAGCAGATCGACGCGCTGGATGGCGAGTCCCGCACTGTCACGGGCGCCCAATACGCGGGCCGTGGCGGGCGTGAAGCGACGGTCGGCCAGTTCCGGTTCATCCTGGGAACCGGTTGGCGAGAAACGGCTGTCCGTAAGATCGAAGTCGGCATTGACCGGCTTGAGCCCGCCTTCACCGTCCACATCCATGACCGCGCCGAACAGACGGTAGGTCTCCTCGGGATTATCGAGTCCATCCGTCTCCAGACGCTTCATGAAGGCGTCACGCGTGAAAGTGACGGTGACCATGTTGCGCACGGTGGGATTACGGCGCAGCACGCTCATCGGATCGTCGTCCCCGCCGCCGACGCCGTTGGCGGACCGGCCGGATGCCGCATCCGCGTCGTCGGCGTCGTCGCCATTGCCGCCGGCCGAATCGTCGGAGCCGGCCGCGCCCATGCTGAACGCCATCTCATCGATGTCCACGCCGCGCATGAGGTCCTCGAACTGCGAGTCGATGGACGCCTTGCCGTCCCCGGTATCATCCGCGTCGCGCGTTCCCGCGTTCGCGCCGCCATCGTCCATACGATCCTCGCCTGCGGACGGCTGGCCGAACGTCTCCTCATGGGTGATCGGACGGGTCGGGTCTCCGTGGAAGTCGCCGTCCTTGGGGTCAGCCTTGGACCCGGCGCGGCCCATATCACCGCTGCGCAGGTGTTCGAAGGCGCTCAACGCCTCGCTCATCATGGCCTCGATGGCGGAATCCTGCTCGGCGATGGCCTCCTCGAGACCGATCGAATCGATGTGCAGGGAGACCTGACGCACGGACTTGCTGGCACCGAAGCTCATCGCCGCCATCATCAATCCCACACGCAGGTTGTAGGCGGCGCTCATCGAGGCGCGTTCCGGACCGCTCAGCGTGCGCCAGGTACGCCGTGACACGTCGTAGCGGCTGTCCGGCATCATCGAGGTGCCGGCGGTGGTGAAGCCGATGGCCACCTCGCCGCTGTCCAGACGGGAGCGGAACTCCACATCGAACCGGTACGGCAGACGAAGCCGGCGCAACAGCGAGGAGAGCGCCTGACGATACACCCACTCGTCCGAATCGGCACCTGCGCCAAGACCAGCACCGGAACCGTGCCCGCCATCCGACGCCATATCGCGCGGATCGGGGAAATCGCCGCGGATACGCTCGGCCGTGCGTTCCGCGATGGACGCGAGGCTCAGCACGGCACGACGCTCATCCGAACCGTCGTACGGGTCGAGCGCCATCAGGGCCGGGTTCTCGATGAGCTTCATGTCGATCTGCGCGGCCTCGGCGCGGGTGACGGTGTCCTCGGTGGGATTGCGCCCCAGCGAGGCGTTGCGCTCCAGCCATGCGCTCACGGCGGCGAACCGGTTGAGGTTGCCCTCGATCTTCAGGGATTTCAGGGCCTGGCCAAACGCCATCGACTTGTCCCATGAGAAGAAATAGCCGTTGGAATAGGTGGAGGTGTACAGATGCAGCGGCTCGGCGCCATGCACGGCCTCAAGGCCCGGCGTCTTGTCCAACGCGCCGGCTTCACGCATGAGATCGGCGAAATGATCCTCGAGTCCGGAGGCGCGCATGCCATGGGCGCGCGCGGCCAGGGTGTCCCGGACGCAGCGGCGAATCGCCCCGATCGGCGCCTCGCGGTTGAGCCTGCGGAAGATGTTGCCCGACCCGAAGCCGATGAGCAGACCGTTGATCTGCGGCAGCATGTACGCGGCGAAGAACGCGATGGCGATCGCGTCACGGTATTCGAGATCGTAGCGCATGTTAGCCGGCAGGTTGGCGCGCATCTGTTCGAGCGTGTACCGGTTGCCGGACTTGAGCCATGAGGCGAGCCACGTCAGACGGCCGGAATCGTCCCGTCCCACGACACTGCCGACGACGGCCTTGACGCCCTTGCCGTCACGGGCCGCGCCGTCACTCACCGTGTTTGAACCAGCTCCGGAACCAGCAACAAAACCGGCACCGAGCGCGCCACGCAACAGCCCGGACCTGCGAATCCGCTCGAATCCACGGCTCAGCTCGTCGCCCAGCCCGCCGCCGAATCCATCGCCAAGGCCCGAGCCGCCACCCGCGACGCCTCCCATGGCCCCGGAGCCCTTGCCTAGCCCCAGACGGTCGCCGTCCGGCAGCGTCACGTCCTTCTCCTTGCCGAATACGAAGCGCGGCTGCATCTCCTGCACGTCCATCTTCGGATCGGTGCCCACGAACACGCGCCCGTGCGCATCGGCGAACGCCACCTGTGCGAAATGATCGCGGTCGGTGAAGATGCCCAGCGAGAATCCACGGCCCTGCGTGGCGGGCAGCTGCGCCCAGCCGAGCAACAGCCCGTCCGGCACGTTCTCCAAGGCGGGGAAGGCGCGGCGCTTGACCATCGGCCCGAGCGCGACCGCATGCCGGGTCAGCTCGTCGATGACGCCGCCCCTGCGTTCGCTGGCCTCACGCAACGTGTCGCCGAACGGATCGGCCGTCGCCGGCGCGGGCTTGACCAGTCCCAGATCGACGGCAAGCGCGTTCATCGAATCCTTGAGTTCCCCGAGCAATGATGTGCGGCTGCGCTTCCTGTGATTCGACGTACGTTTTGGCATGATTCACATTCTCTCCTGTTTGGACGACATAAAGCCTATAGAATAATGGGGTGCTTTCCGAAGACCTCTCCCACCGCGACCGGCAGGACCGGCGCCCCGGCGTACCCGAACCGGCCACCCTCGTACCGGCGGCAGGCAAGTCAGGGTCCTCGGAGTCAGAGCCCGGCGAATCCAAATCTGCGGCCTCCGGGAAGGTCGGGGCCCAGCGCCACGCGCATCCGGTGCGCGCACTACTGGCGCTGTTGACGGCGCTGCTCGCCATCGTCGCCGTGGAATGCGTCGTCTTCAACGCGCCCTTCTGGCGCACGCTGGGCGCCAGCACCGACACCAACGCCGTACATAACACGCTGGGCCCGGGACTCAAGCGCACCGACGACGGCATGCTCACCGTCACCGACCCCACCAAGGCCTATCTCGAACTGACCGCGGACGGCACCTCCCCATACCTGCGCATCGACACCACCGACGAATCGACCATCAAGCAGGTGCGCAAACAGGCCGAGGCCGAATCCCGCGCGAATGGCGACAAGGAGGCGTCCAAGCCCCTCACGACCATCCATGTGCGGGCCGACGTGATCGCCAAGCCGGACCCATCGACGTCCGGCGGCACATCCGATGATGCCGATTCCGCTGGCGGCACGACCAGCGGCACGACCAGCAGCGCGACCGGCGACACCAGCGCAACCGGCTCCACCGCCGGCACCGGCAACGCCCAAACCACCCCCACCACGACCATCGGCCGTAGCCGATCGCTCAATCCCGCCGCCGAACGCAGCCACTACGTCAAGGCCCCCGGCGCGGGCACCGTGCGCCTCTGGATTCAGGAGAAGCGCGGCGCGCTGGTGCCGGTCACCGACGCCCGTGCGAACGTGCGCGTCCCGTTCACCGTAAGCTGGGCCCGTGTGACCACGATGGCGGTGATTCTGCTGCTCATCGCATTGTGGCGGCCGGGCAGCCGTCTGTGGCGCATCCGCTTCGACCCCGCATCCGTCCGTCAGCGTCTCGCCTTCGCCGGTCTCATGGCCATACCGGTGATCGCAATCGGCGCCTCCATCGTCTGGCAGCTGGTCTACGCCTCACCGCTCGCCTTCCATATCGCCGGTGGCTACACCTACGATTACGACCAATACGGCCATGTGGCGGACGCCATCATCGCCGGCCACCCATGGCTGGATCTGGAGGTGCCGGACCGTCTCGCCGCCACCGCCGACCCCTACGACGTGCCCACCCGCCTGCAGCTACTCAAGGACGGGGTGAGTCCGATCTACTGGGACTACGTCTATTACAACGGACACTGGTATTCGTACTTCGGCGCGCTGCCGGCCTTCCTGCTGTTCGTTCCCTACCGTCTCCTGACCGGTAACATGCTGCCCACCGCCGCGGCCGAACAGTTCCTGATCCTGCTGTTCGTCATCTTCTTCTCGATGCTCGTGCTGCGCGTGGTCCGCCGGGTGATGCCGCACACCTCGCTGGCCGCCGCTTCGCTGATCACCGTCTCCTCGCTCCTCGGGTCGCAGGCCGGGTATCTGATCTACCGCACGAATTTCTATCAAGTGCCGTTCGCGGCCTCGCTGGCCCTGACCTCGCTCGGCCTGTGGTTCTGGGTGGGCGCGGACACCTCCAGCCGCCCGATGCTGAGCATCGACCGGTGGCAGGCGGGAGATGCGAAACCCCTTTCCCTGCCCCGGCTCGCGGCCGGAGCCCTGTGCATCGCCGCCAATTTCGGCTGCCGTCCGACCTTCACCTTGACCGCTCTGCTCGCCTTCCCGTTGTTCTGGCCGCAGATCCGCGCGGTGCTCGCCGGGCTGCGATCCCGCAGCATCAGTCCGGCCAAGGCGCTGCGGGCGCCGCTTGCCGTCATCATCCCGGCCATCGTCGTGGTCGCGCCGTTGATGATGTGGAACAAGGTCCGGTTCGGCTCGCCGTTCAACTTCGGCAACGCCTATCAGTTCAGCGTCTCGGATATGACCCGTTTCACCCAGCCGCTCGCGGACATGCCCGCCACCATCTGGTATTACCTGTTCCTGCCGTTGCGGTTCGTCTCCCATTTCCCCTGGTTGGAGGTCTCCCCCGCGCCGATGCCGGTCTGGGGCTACTACGAGGTGATGGTCGGCGCATTGTTCACCGCCACGCCGCTGATGCTGCTCGCGCTGGCCTTGCCCTTCCTGCGCGGGCTTGAGATGCACGGCATGCGCCCATGGCTGATGTCCTGCCTGATGCTGGCGGGTGTGCTCATCGTCTTCGACAGTTACGTCGGCGGCTTGGGATGGCGGTATTCCGCCGATTTCGGATGGCTGACGGCGCTGGCCTCGATTCCGGGAATCCTCTGGCTGGTCAACGGGCGTGAGCCCGACCGCAGCACCCTGGCCGGCGCGAACGACGCCGCGTCCGGCGATGGCATCAGCCGTGTCACACCGTGGCGTTGGCTCATGCGCTGGGTCGTGGCGCTGCTGACCATCGCCATGCTCGCGGTGGCGGTGCTGAGCTGCTTCGTGCCGGCCCGCGACGACGCGCTCATCATGAACAACCCCACGCTCTGGCATCAGGTTCAGGCATGGTTCACCCTGCTGTAATGCAGAACGGCCCCAAGCTGCTCGGCTCGGAGGAGGTCCGTCTCGAACAGACGGTCTCCCCTGACGACGACACCACTACCGCGCTCGGCAACGGACTGTACGCCATCCTCGGCAACGATTCGGACGAGCAGGACTTCATGTACTACTACGACGCGAACGGCGTGCTGCGCGGCGAAGTGCCGGTCCTCTACTACCGTTCCCACCGGCTGCTGTTCGACGACGACGGTCTCATGTGGTTCTCCGCCTCCACCCGCACGTTCGTGGGCATGAACCGGCTCGGCAAGCTGGTCAAGATCATCGATCTGGGCGGTCGGTTCATCCTCCATCACGACTACGCGCTGGACTCGGACGGCAACATAGTCTCCCTCGCCACCGACCTCAAGCGAGAGGACCATGCGGTGCAGGACCAGGTCATCAAGGTGGACACCTCCACCGGCGAGGTCTCGCTACTGGTGGACTTCGGCGACCTGTTCCCCGAATACAAGGCCTCCACCACGCATTCCGGCATCGACGAGTCCGACCCGACCGCCTCGAACCGCTGGGATTGGATACACTTCAACACCATCCAGCTCATGGATGACGGTTCGGCGCTGCTGTCCGCCCGAGAGACCTCCACCATCGTCAAGGTGAACGACATCGAGGGCACGCCCACGCTCGACTACATGATCGGCGAGACGTCCGTCTGGTCCGGCACGCCCGAGGCCGACTCGTTCCTGACCAAGGTGGGCGACTTCGGCGACACCGGTGGCCAGCACTCGATCACCGTGCAGTATGATTCCTCGCTCGAGGACGGCCAGTACTACGTCTACATGTTCGACAACAACTTCGGATATGCGATGACCCGCCCGGATTACGATTGGACGGTCATCGACGGCATCTCCACCGCCCAGTCCTCGAAGGACGAGGATTCCTCCTCGCAGTTCCGCAAGTATCTGGTGGACGAACAAGCCGGCACGTATACCGAAGTGCAGTCGTTCGACGTGCCGTATTCCCCGTACGTCTCCTCCGCCGAGGAGATCACCGACGACCTCAATCTGGTAGGCACCGGTATGCAGGGCGTGTTCGGCGTGTACGACGATTCGGGCGACCTCAAAGCCCAGTACCGGATGGCCCTGAGCACCTCGTATATCTACCGCGTCTACCAGTACGGCTTCCGCGGCTTCTACTTCGCCTGACGGGGGTTACTCGGCCGCGGCTTTCGCGGCCTTGTATTTGCCGCGAATCAGATCCTCGTAGAACGACACGGCATCCTGCGGCGTGCCGTCGAAGACGATCCGATGGTCATCCAGCACCAGCGTGCGGTCGATCGCGTATTCGGGACGACGGATCATATCCGTATCATGTGTGGCGAAAATCACCTGCTTGTCGTAGCTGAACAGGGCGCGGGCCACATGCGCGGTACCGATCTCGTCCAATCCCTTGCTCGGTTCATCCGCCACGATGGCGCTCGGGTTGAAACTCAGCGCCACGGCGATGGCCAGCAGATGCCGCTTCTCCGAATCCAGCTCGCTGGCCTTGGCCTTGGAGACCTGCGCCAGATTGAAATGCGCGAACAGGTTGCCGATGCGGGCCAACCGCTCCCCCTCGGGCACCTTGTGCTTCTTCAATGCCTCGGAGACGGCCTCGGAGATGTTCTTCGCGCGATAGAAGCTGTTGGGGATCTCCTCGCGGCGCACCTTGCCCACCAGATCGTCGATGCGCTTGAGATCATGTTTGGACGCCGGGTCCAGATGCTCGTCGTCGCCCACGATGGTCACCGTGCCGGCGGACGCCTTGAGCGAGCCGTCCAGCAGCCCGAGCAGCGTGGATTTGCCGGCGCCGTTGAGTCCGATGATGGCCACGCGCTTCTCCGTGATGGTCAGGGACGTGGGTTCGAGCCCCACATGCCCGTCGTCATAGGCATGACCGGCCTGATCGAGCGTGAACGTGAGCGATGCCGGGTGCGGCAGTTCCTTGGGTTTGAAGAAAGAGAATCCCATACCGTCCATTCTACGTGCGTCCGCCCATCCATCAGTGTCGGTTCTCGACGCCAGCCTGTCGGATTTCGACGCCCGGCTGTCGGATTTCGGCACCAGGCTGTCGGTTCTCGACGCAGAGCTGTCGGACGCCGACAGTTCAGTGTCGGTTCTCGACGGTTGAGTGTCGGATTTCGTACACCATACGTATGAAATCCGACAGTCAAGCATCGAAATCCGACAGTCAAGCGTTGAGAACCGACAGCCGAGCATCGAAATCCGACACTCAAGCATCGAGAACCGACAGTCATACTGTGTTCTTCGCGGTGTGCTCGTCACACCACAACGATGGTCTTCTGCGGTTAGCCGGAAAACGCGTCGTTCCCCGCAGTCAACGGCATGAATCAACGGCATGACCGCCGCTATCCACAGGTCGATTCGTGACTCAGACCGGCTCCAGCCAGCCGGAATCCGAACATGAACAGCACATGAATTCTACGGCTGCAATCCTTCCCGCCCATGGCGACGACCCGGGCGCCACTCGATAATGGATGTGGTACGCAAAGGCGGGAGGATGCCATGAATCCGTTGGTCAAGAAGCAGATCGGTTTGGTGATGTACTACCTTGTGCTCACCGGATTCCTGTGTCTGCCCGTCGCAGCCGTCAGGATGCTGCTGTCCCCCACCCGCTCGTCCAGTGATACAGTGATTGCCGCTTTCGCTCTCCTGCTCACCGTCTTTCTGACGGTTTTCGAAGGCTACTTCTTCATCCGGAACGCCAAGGCGTTGGCCCGTGGTCCTCAACATATACCCGCCGTGCTGCTCGAGGTCACCGAGGAAAAGGAATATGACGACGATCCGGTGACCGTCTGCCGGTTCCGCACCGAAGACGGACGCACGATAGTGCTGCAACGCAGTGACCCAAACCTGAACAAGGCGTTCGCTGACCCCGCCGTCGCACAAGCGCTTACCGAACCGGGCACATGGTTCGACCTCGAGATGTACGACCGGCCGCTGATCTGCCGATTCCTGCGCGTGGACTCGAAGAGGCCGCGTGAAACACTCCGTGAAACACCCAAAGAAACGTCAGATGCGCTCAGCAACAGCACATCGTCGGCTTCAGCCGCAGCCAAACGTGCGCATGACGACATCACCATCGCGAATCTCGATTACAAGTCTGTCTCCAGGCTACATGCCGTGACGCTGACGGTCATGGTGGTTCTTGTCATCGCGGCCGTCATCCTGTATATCACCCTGTCGGGCTTCGGCATGCAGGGCGTGATCAGACGTATGCTCTTCGGTCTGACCGCGGCCGCATGGGCCGTATGCTCGCTGATGCATCTCATCGTCAAGTTCGCATTGGGCAGACGGGCTCAAATCAGACAGCACGTCAAAGCCTCAGCCATAGGGGCGGATATCGCCAAAACCGCGTTTCTTCATGCGGTCTTCGTCGCGATATGCACGGTTGTGGCGGTCACCATGATGCAGGGGCCGGTCGCATGCCTCCGGAAGGGACCGATCACCGTACCGGCCATCTACAGTGGCGAAATGCCGTTCATCGACCGACACTATTTCGACTTCCGTCCATCGGGCGGTGAATCAAGACTCATCTCCATCAAGGTCGACGACGATCGTGTGGATGAAGCGCGCAAACTCATGCCCCGCAAGGATCTGCCCGTGCTGCTGACATACTGGCCCGGCGGCGGCGAGAACGTCTTCGACCACGTCGCGCCCGACCCGTCCCGCAGCTGAATCGGGAGGTGACGCCCGGCCACTCACCGCAGCACGGCGGCGACGGTATCGAGCACCGCGCGGATATTGCGCTCGAATTCGTCCGGCTCGGGCAGCAGAGAGACCGCCAGATAGCCGTTCGAGGTCATGTCGAAGAAATAACCGGGCTGACCGGTGAGCCGATGGTCGGCGATAAGCCGCAATACCAGTTCGTTCTCATCGATGACCGAAGGCACGCGCAGCAGCACGTTCCAGCCGCCTTCGGCGCGCAGCACACTCACCAGACCGTTCGGGTCGTCATCGAGAAGCCGGTGCAACCGGACGAGGTTGCCGCGCACACGCTCCTGCACCCGAGCGGTCTGTGCCGGGGCCGCAGCGAGCAGGTCTGGCATCATGCGCGCGATGATGTCGCTCATCGGCAGATAGTCGTCGGCGATGAAATCCAATCTGCGCTTGGCCTCGGCGACGTCATCCGCCGGTCCGGACACCTGAATCCAGCCGACCTTGGCGTGGGGCGCGGCGAGCATCTTCGAGAAGCCATCCAATGCGAACGTGAGCACGCCCGGCTCCCCCGCCAGTCGCGCGTTGCCGGGGAACGGCTCGAGCGTGTAGTCGTAGAACACCTCGTCGGCGATGAGCGCAATGCCGTGCTCCCGGCACAATTCCACCAATGCCCGTCGCTCATCGGGTTTCACATATGAACCGGACGGATTGTTGGGATTGATGAGCACCATCGCACGGATGCGCGCACCATCGGGCCCGTCCAACAGTTCGGCGATGGCGGCGGTGTCGATGAACCATGAGCCGTCGAACTGCAACTGGTATTCGACTGTGTCCACGCATTCCAGCCGCGCAATCGATTCGATGAGCGGGTAGCCCGGTTTGGGCGCAAGCACCGCGTCGCCGGCATCGCACAGCAGCTTGATGAGCCACGAGTAGGCCTCGGACGTGGAGCTGAGGATGTACAGGTCATCCGGATTGACCGGGATTGGAGCTGCTGTGCCCCCAATCGATGCCGCGGATTCATGCAATCCGTCATCCACGGAATCATGACAGCGGATGAATGTCGTATTGACCAAGGCCCGATCATCGGCGGCGTCACCGTCAACGCACTCTCCGTGGGCTGCCGTGCCGCTACATGCCGCATAATCTGCAATCGCGTCGCCGGAAAGGAATGCGGCCAACGCCTCGCGCGCGGCCCGCGGACCACGCGGCTCGGCGGTGTACACGCTCGGCACGAGTGCGGGAGCCAAGCCATGCCTTGTGGGGTTGGAGTCATTCAGCTTGCCCAACGCGAGGCCGCCCGCCTTCGCACGGGCCTCAGCCACGGCAATCGGATTCGGATCGCTGACGTTCACGCGGGAGGAGAAATGCACGGTCATGGTTTCCCACCTTAGAACCAGCCCTGTCCCCGATGCCGTTGTGCGATGCAGGAGCGCACCAATGCAAAGCCACACCAACGAAAAAATGGGCCCCTGATGAAGGGAACCCATTCGGATATGCATCAGCGCGCGGAACGCGCATCAAGCCGGCGAGCCGAGCGAATCGTCAGATCACCCGAATCGCCCGCCTGATTCACTGCTGCTTGGTGCTCGCGTAGTACGCGGCGCCGACGATGCCGGCCTGGTTGCGCAGCGTGGCGGGCACGATCGGGGTCTTGATGTCCACGTAGGGCAGGAACTTCTCGCTGACGCGGCTCACGCCGCCGCCCACGGTGAACAGGTCCGGGTTGAAGTACTTCTCCATCAGGCCGTAGTACTTGGTCAGACGCTTGGCCCACTTCTTGTAGCTCATCTCCTCCTGCTCGCGGATGGCGGAGGAGGCGTACTTTTCGGCATCCGGATGCTTGGCGCTCAGGATGATGTGGCCGAGCTCGGTGTTCGGAATCAGCTGGCCGTTGTAGATCAGCGCGGTGCCGATGCCGGTGCCCAGCGTGGTGGCGATCACCAGACCGTCCTGTCCCTTGGCGGCGCCGTACTGCACCTCGGCAAGACCGGCGGCGTCGGCGTCGTTCACCACGACGACCGGACGGCCGCACGCCTCGGAGAAGACCTCGGTGACGTCCACACCGATCCAAGACTGGTCAAGGTTGGCCATGAAGTCAAGCTTCTTGCCGGGCTTGATCGGGGCCGGGAAGGCGATGCCCACCGGGGCGGATTCCGGCACTTCGAAATGGTCGAGCTGCTGCTTGACGATGGCGGCGACGGCCTGCGGCGTGGACACCTCGGGGGTGAGGATCTTCAGACGAGGCTCGGCGAAATCGCCCTTGGTGAGATCCACGGGCGCGGCCTTGATGCCGGAGCCACCGATGTCAACGCCAAAAGCCTGTGCGGTTTCAATCATCGTTGACCATTCCTTTCCGGGAAAATGAGATTCTTCTGTTGATTCCAGTCTAACGCGCGCGGGAGCCGACGCCAAAGATCGTGGCCACGTTTTGCAATCGTGTGCAGGATGTTCGCCTCACAGCCCCATTCCTCGACGATATTCATCATCCATAAATCCCCGACCATTGCGGCGGTCCGTCATCGATTTCCTGCGACGAAGCGCGATAATGGTAGTCATGGCAGAACATACGCAACTCATCGATGCAATCAACATCCGCACCGCCGTCCGCGCCTACGACAGCGAGCCGATCGACGACGATACGGCCCGACAGCTCGAGATGGCGCTGCAGCCCATCAACCTGATTTCCGACCTCGATATCCAACTCGTGCGCGACCAGCCCAAGGTGTTCGCCGAGGCCAACGCCTCCGGCCATCTCACGAACGCCGCCAACTATCTGGCCATCGTCGGCCCGAAGGATGACGCCGAAGCCAGGGAGCGCGCGGGCTTCTACGCCGAGCGCGTGGTGCTGACCGCCACGCTGCGCGGCCTCGGCACGCTGTGGGTGGCCGGCTCGTGGGACCGCACGGAGGCCGCAAGGCACTGCCGCGTGGCAGGCTCGCAGGAACTGTATCTGGCCGTGGTGATCGGACATCCGAAGGACCATCTGGCGTATCGGGCGAAGTCCTATGAGGAGCTGTGCGAAATCCAGCGCACGCACCGGCCGACCAAGACGTTCGAGCAGTTCACCGCCCCGATGGACGACGCCGCCCGCGCGGCCGCGCCCGATTGGTTCAGGGCCGGCGTCGAAGCCGCGATGAAGGCGCCGAGCGCGATGAACCGCCAGCCGATCACGTTCTCGTACAACTCGGCGGACGACACCGCCGCCGCGCATATCGACCCCGCAGCCGGCGACGAGCACTGGGCGCTCAACGACCTCGGCATCGCCAAACTGCATTTCCAGGTCGGATCCGGACAGGGCCAGTGGGCTTGGGGCGACGGCGGCCTGTTCATCCATAAGTGACGGCAAGTCCGGTTGTGACTCCCTAGATTATGCCCAGAACACGCCCATAACACGTACAAGGCACCCGTTCTGGGCATAATCCCACAACATACAGACCCTTCAATCTGATTCTGGGCATAACCCTACAAGTTAGAAGCCGCAAACGGCTTCCTGAACGTAGGGTTATGCCCAGAAATTCGTATTTCACCCGCCTATGCCCAGAATAATTGGTGGGAATATGCCCAGAACCAGATCAACCGAGAAGGCCCGGGCAACGCAGCATCATGCCAGCGGCGGCATCGGCTTCCATGTGGGATCATGCAGCAGCTTGCGCGAATCCCACCAGCCCTTGGCGATCTTGACCAGACCGGTGCGCAGATGCTCGCGATCCACCATCACCAGACGGATGACCTCCTTGACCGCGGTCAACCAGGTGCCCAGTGCGAACAGCACCGGATGGAAGTCGCCGTACGTCATGAAGTAGCGGGCCATGTATCCGCGGTTGCGCATGATGTGGTATCGGTTCATGTCGGACGTGGAGTTGAGCTGACGCACGCCGGCGATGTCCCAGTTGCCGATCTCGCGGGTGCGACGCAGAATCACGTCCGGCACCACGATCGGATTGGTCACCTTGCTGGCGCGGTAGCCGTACATGGTGTCGTCCCAGTAGATGAAGAAGCGCGGGTCCGGCAGGCCGATCTCCTTGACCACGCGACGGTTGAACAGGCCGCCCTCGAAGCACAGCGTGTCCATCACCCGGTATCCGGCCGGGCCGAACGCGGCCGGGGCGATGGGGTTCGGGATGCCCAGCGGCACGATGAAGTCGTACTGCCAATAGAATGGACCGCCGTCGTAGTCGAACCGGGACCCCTGGATCACCTCGTGGCGCGGCGTCCACTTGGCAAGCTTGGCGATGGCGTCCGGCAGCACGGCCACATCGTCGTCCATGACCCAGAACCACTGCGCGCCGAGCTCGTATGCCTTCCTGACGCCCGCGGAGAAGCCGCCGGCGCCGCCCAGGTTCTCGGTCTGCGGCGCATAGACCACACGCTCCTCGTTACCGGACTGGTCGGCCACGGTGGTGCCCCACTGGCCGGTCACCTTGCCGGCGAACTCGGTGACCATGCGCGCGGTCTCGTCCGAATGCTCGTTGTCCACGATGACGATGCGCCACGGCGCCTGCTCCAACGCCAGAATCGAATCGAACAGCACTTCAAGCAACTGCTGACGCTTGTATGTGGTGACGATAAGGGCGAGTTTCTCAATGGTCTTGTTGCGGTTCTTCACTTCAGCCATGCTCTCCATTGTTGCACCTGACCGGCACAAACCGATTCGGGCCGGCTCCGGTGAACGCTTCCTTCGGCGGGCGCACATCGGTCGCGGGACGTCGTCTTACGCGGCGTCGTCTGGTCCGGCGGCGGAAGCGGCAACCGTCGGACCAGCTGTATCGGTCACATCGGTTGTGTCGATCCCATCGGTCATATCACCTGTACCAGCTGAATCAGCTGTACCGATTCCGTCAGCCGCATCCGTCACGTCAGCCGCATCCGTCACATCGCCTCTGGCCGCGGCCTTGCCCCGGTCGCGGCGCAGATCACGGATGATCACGGCGGCCACGGTACAGGCGATGGCCACGAACGCAACGGCGCTGATGGCGGCACCGGTCTCGGCCGGGATCTCGGTGCCGCCGGGTGTGATGCCGGGGCTCGGGTTCGGAGTCGGGTTTGGATTCGGCGACGGTTCGGGTTCCGGGTTCGGATTGGGCTCGGGATTCGGGCTCGGCTCGGGGGTGTCGTCGCCGCTGAACTTGGGTTCGACGGTCACGGCGAACTCGCCTGAGCCGTCGTCGCCCACGCCCGGCACGGCCACGAGGAACGGATCGCACGTATACGACTGGTTGGCGTTGGCGACCGCGGTGCGCGCGGCGAGGTACAGCCCGGCCGGCAGCTTGGTGAACGTGAGTTGGCCGGCGGCGTTGGTCTTGCCGGAATGCTCGTATAGGTCGTGATTGCCGGCAAAGTCGGCGAGTTCCTTGGCCACCGCGTTGGAGTCGGAGGCGCTGAGCTTGCCCCAATCGCGGTCGAAGCCGGAGAAGGCCTGGAGCGTGTGGAACGCGGTCGGATTGCCGCTGGCATCGAGGTCGGCGGAGGCCACGCGCACGATGGAATACGTGTCGCCGGCGAGCGGCACGGGATTGTCCGTGTCCCGGTTCCAGACCGCGCTGATGGTCAGGGTGCCGGTACGCGCGTTCGCCGCGAAAGCCCGGGGTACGGCGGCGAAGGCCGAGGCGGCAAGGCTTGCGAGGACCAGTACCACTGCCAGTATGATGACCGGCATCACAGGGAACAGTCGATTCGACGGCCGCGAGGACAGTCCGCACATGGACCGGTACGCCGATGCCGGCTGCCGCATGGTCTGGCGTACCGCCGCCTGCCACCGCGAGGGGCGCGGCATGGCGTGCCATTCGGTGTTACGCATGTCTGCCATGTCTGGCCGGTCCTTTCCGTTTCGTTGTGCTGTATGAGTTTGTGCCATAGGTATCTGCGTTGTATGCATCCGTGCCATAGGTAGAGCGTTCGTCATGCGGTGCCGTATTATCCGCTTCGTCCGTGGCCGTCCGTGATGCGTCGGCCGGTGGCGAGAAGAGCTGACCGGCGAAGGATGACACGGTGCCATCCGAAATCGGCTCGTCCGGTCCGTCGCCGTCCGTGGCCGAGCCGGCGGAACCATCTGCGGAATCAGGCGGCTCGGGTCCGGTCGGACCGATCACGCGGGCGACGATCGCGTCCACGCCTTCCGCGTTGCGGCGCTTCTCGTCGCGCCAGCGCCAGATGCGCCAACCGGCGAGCAGCAGGATCAGGCCGAGTGACGGCAGCACATACTGCAGGGGGATGTCCACATGGAAGGTGGGCTCGGCGTCCTTCTCCTGTTCAGGCGTGTAGGGGATGCGGTGGGCGCGCACGAGCAGTCGATGCGTGTTGACCGCGTACGGCGTGCAGGTGATGAGCGTAACCAGATCCTTGCCGGGCTCGATGGCCAGCTCCTTGGTGTCGGTGGGAAGCACCACGCTGATCTTGTCGACCTGGTAGGCGTAGGTGTCCTTCAAAATCTTGATGTAGAACCTGTCGCCCTTCTTCATGAGGTTCAGGTCCGTGAACAGTTTGGCCGTGGGCAGTCCGCGATGGCCGGACAGTGCGGCATGTGTGGATTCGCCGCCCACCGGCAGCGACGTCTGTTCGAGATGCCCCACACCGACCTGAAGCACCTCCTCGGAAGTGCCATGGTAGATGGGCATGGTCTCCTTGAGGCGCGGAATGGTGATGTACCCCATCATGCCGTCGCCTTCAAGGTTCAGCAGACTGTTGTATTCCTTGTTGGTGGATTCGGTGTTGATGGCGCCGGCGAGCGCATCGGTCGCACCCATGCTCGACTCGAAGAGACGGGTGTTGTAGCCGTGCGCCGCGGCAAGTATCTGCTGGTATTGTTCGTCGGTCAACGAATCGACGGCGCTGTCGTAGTTGTCGACGACTCGGGAAGCGTTCTTCATAACGAGGAAGTTGCTGATCGTCGGATAGAACAGTACCAACAGTCCGGCCAGAATCACCAGAATCGGCACGAATTTGCGTAGGCGTTGCACCTGCAGCACCTCCTCTCCACATCAATGATTGGTTGCAATTGTCAGGCCTTGCCGTGCAACCGCATCGGCTTGGCGGCATGGCGATACTGATGCCAGGGATGGGGCGTGTCACGCGGAATCACGGCGATACGCCCCATCCATGACGAATCAGTTACTTCTCAGTCAGATTCTTATGATTGGAACCTGATGCTCAGACGTGCTTGGCGGACTTGCGGTTCGATTTCACATACCAGACGGCGCCGAAGACCACGATCAGCACACCGAGAACGGTGAACAGCATCGTGCCGATGCTACCGGTGGAGGGAAGGGTCAGACCGTTGACGTTCTTCACCGGAACGACCGGGTGCTCGCCGGTGCCGTCAGTGCCATTGGCGTTGCCGAGTGCGTAGGTGATCTTCCACGAGACGAGCTTGCCGGTGCCGCCCTTGGTGGTGGCGCCACCAAGCGTGCCGTCATCGGTGTCGTAGGTCGCGGAGATGGTGACCTTAATCTTCTCGGTCAGCTTGTTGTAGCCCTTCGGCGCCTCGGTCTCCTCCACCCAGTAGATACCGGCATCCAGGCCGGTGAGAACGATGCGGCCGTATTCCGGGGTGACAAGTTCATCAACCATGCCTTGGCCGGTTTGATCGGAGTCATAGCGGGCCGTGGTAGCGGTGCTGCCGTTGCCCTCGGTGACGTAGAACTTCAGCGCGGTGGTACCGGCAGCGCCATCCTTGTCGGCGTACACCTTGAACTTGGCGCCACCGAGACGCTGGGAGGACTCGTTGTAGATGTTGCCGGTGTACTTGTCGAGAGTGAACTCGAAGGTGTGCACCTTGACCTCGGTCGGCACGGAGGTACCGGTCTGGTTGTTGGACGGATCGTTGCTGTATTCGATCTGCGCGGAGTTGGCGTTGCCGGCAGTGCCGGTGGCGGCGTCGGCGTTGATCTTGGCGGAGTATTCGACGGTGATGGTCTTGCCGGCGGCATTGAGCTTGGTGCCATCCTTCGTCCAGTTCTGGATATCCTGCATCGCGACGGTGATCTTGGTCGTATTGCCGTCGCCCGGGACCATAGTAACGGTGTAATGGGTTCCCTTGGTCAGGACGACATCATCAGCAGCGGTATCACCCTTAAGCGTGACGGTAGGAGCAAAGGTATCCTTGGTAGCGGCGTTCCCATCGGAACCAAGAAGAGTCAAGCCCTTGGACAGCGTATCGTGGAACGTGAAGGTGTAGCCCTCGGTGTAGTCCATCATGTTGGCCGCAACGGTGGAGGACAGCTTGTAGTTGACGGTGTCGCCGATGTTCTTGTCCTCGGCCGGCTTATTATCGACGGTCTTATCGATGGTCGGGAACTCGTGCTTGAGCTGGATGGATGCGTTCTCCTTGCCGTCATTGTCGGAGGTGAGGTTCACGAGCAGCGCGTGGTAGGTGCCGTCCACCGTATTGTTCTTCTGGCCGGCATCGGGGGCAATCAGGTAGTAACCCTGCGCCAAACCGGTGAACGTGTAGGTCTTCGCATTGGTGGCACCCGCACTCGGAGTACCGGTGATGCCGCTGTTCGCTTTCTGCGCCCAATCGACCGCACGGTTGGCGAAGGTGGCCAGCGCGGTATCGGAGAGGCCCTGGATGTAGGTCACGGCCTGCTGCGACAGATCGGTGGCGTTGGCGTCGAACTTGGTGCCGGCCGCATCGGCATCCCCGCTGGTGAAGAACGTCTTCCACTCATCCTTCAGCGTGTATGCGACGGAAACATTGCCGCTGTCATCGGTATTGCCCGTATCAACGGTGGCGCTGAACATCTGGTACAGCGTCAGCTCGCCGGTGAATCCCTGCACGGTGTTCACGGTGATAGTACCGGTACCGGTATCAGCCGCGTTCGCGGTGGCGGCGCCCAGACCGGCGAGGCCGAGCATGGCCGCGGCGGCGATGATCACCGCAGCGAGTTTCTTAATCAGTGCTTTCATCACTGGTTCCTTTCTTTTGCTTTCCGATCCTCACCGGTATGGGAGCAATCGTTCCTAGCACTTGTCTTGCCCGTTGTCAGTCAACGGGAAATCCTGTATTCGTTGCTGATATTGCGCGGCAGGCGCCGACTAGGGCCCCTTCGCCGCCAATCCAAGCGGTCTATGCACGGACATGGTGACCGCGTTTCCTAGAGCCGGAGCTTTCCCGCAGGTACCATGCCGCGCCCAACCCGAGCAGCGTCGCCGCAAAAGCCGCGATCCACAGCGTTCCGCGGCCGCCAGCATCCGGGAGCGTCATCAGCGAGTTCGTCACCTTGGCCACGTATTCCTTGTTGTCATAGGAGACATCGACGTGGTAACCGGCTTCGGTGGGCGTCTTGTCGTAGTCCTTGGCGAACAGGCCGCCGTCATAGGTCATCGCGATCTCCTTGACGTGGTACGTGTAATACCGCACGATGTCGTTACCGTCGTCATCCTGTCCATCCACGAACGCGATGGGAAGGCCAGAGACCTTCTTGCGCCATGTTTCGCTCCACAGCGAACCGTCGGAGGAATCCAACGTCACGTTCCAGGGATTGCCCTGCGTGACCGGCTCACAGCTCTTGCCACGGCACACGATTTCCTTCGGTGTCACCGTATTGCCGTCCGCATCCGTGTACGTCACGGTGATCTGCAAGGTGATCGACTTCGGACGGGACAGCACCTTCCCCCTGTCGTTCCACACCTTCTGCAGCGTGATGTCAACGGTCTGGCAGCCGTCCTCGCCGCAGGGGTCCTGGCCGTCGTCCGGCTCGGGGGTGAGGCCGCCGTTGTTGTCGGTGACCGCCACATCGAGCATGAGCACGGCCTTCGCCGCGGAGACGTACACGCCGAGCGGCGCGGCCTCGTTCTTGATGCCCGTGGACGACGTTCCAGTATTCAAGCCGCCCACATTGTTGGCCATCACGGCGTCCTCGTAGTCGGAGAACTGCTTGATTACGGTATTCTCCGCCAGATGAGCCACGTCATAACGGTTCAGGTTCAGCGTGAGTACGCCTGCGGTATCGCTCGCCGTACCATCAGCCTTTGTGGCATTGTCCATGTGCGATCCGTAAGTGAACTGCTTGCTTTCTGCAGTCAACGCATACGACCACGTCTCCGGCACATCACGATAGATGTGGTAGGTGTTGCCGTTGCCTTCGATACCATGCACAGTATTGAAGTCGTATACGGATTCGAGATTCGTCCTGCCGGAGAACGGGCCGACCAGACCGGAAGCGCCACGAATCGTATCCGCATAGGTCATGTCGTTGTTCTCAAGCAGACCCTCGTCGTTCACGGCCACGAAGCCGCCTGCGTAACCGGTCTTGCCGGTACCGTCCGACCCTTGGGTGGCGTCTCCGCCGAACACGTCATAGCCGTCGGCGATGCCCTGCACCGAAGAGGTTGCAATCTTCGTGCGATTGGCCTTGATCAGCTGGGCGTTGATATTGCTGACGGAATCAGAGTCGACGCCATCCTTCGAGCAGCCGACGCTGATCTTGGAATCGCCGATGAAGATGTATGCGGTGTCTTCGGTGTCCGTGCCGGTCTTATCGAGGGCAACGCCGATCTTCAGCCCAAGCAGGTTGACATACAACGCATTGCCGTCGGTGAACAGCTCCAAATCGATGAACTTGGTCAAGGGGCCAAACAACTGGTCTTTATAATGACTCAGATTGTTGCCGATATTCTCGATCTTTTCGACGTACAGGAGCTTGAGCAGCGGATTGATGATCCACTTGACCAGCAGATTCACCAACGCGGAGTTCGCTTTGGCGTCCACCAGATACGCTTTCGCGGTCTGTCCGGCGAAGCCGCCGGCGAGTTCGCCGCTCGATGCCTTCTTGAAATTGGTCACCGAACTGCCTGAGATGCGGGAAAGGTCGGCATAACCGGCGAAACCTGCGGCGATCTCCTCACCCTTGCGATGAGTGGCATCAGTCAACGATTCATCACGACCATAGTCCTCACCGTTATGTGTAGCGGTGACGGTAAAGCCTGCGCTGATACCAGCAACCGAGGAATCCTCCACATGAGAACCCCAGATGTCCATAACGCCGGCGGTCAATCCGGCAAGTACGGAATCGGCGGCTGTCACCTTGTCGGCGCTCACTGTGCCTGACTTGCCGAGATGGCCGATGAAACCGCCCGTGTAGTTCAGGCCGGTCACGCTGTTGAGGTTGGTGACCGTGGACTTCTTCACCGAACCGTTGATGAGCGCACCGCCGAAACCGCCGGCGGCACCGGTGAAACGCGTGCTATCGAGCATGCCATAGGTTTGGGCTGTATGCGCGTTGACCTGAATGCCATCCGGCACGCCGGCCACGCGACCGTCGTAGATGAACACGCGGAAGGCTTCCAGCACACCGATATTGCCGACCTTGAGCAGTTTCAGCACCAGGTTGGTGTCGTCACCCGTGCCGGCGGTGTTGCCGCCGACCGATGCCACGCTGGATACGTCGGCCAGGCCGAAGAAGCCCCCGGCGTATTGGCCGCCTTCTACGGCACGCAGGTCGGATACGGTTACTGCAGCGGGATCCTTAGATACGTCCGCGGCGGTTCCTGCGCCCTTGGCCGAATCCTTGTCTCCGAGAATCGCAGCCTGCAACGAGCCGGCAAACCCACCGGCATTGATGGCGTACTGCACATTGCCCTGTTCATCGGCGTAAGCACTCTCAACGGTATAACCCCAGTCGCTGCTGTCCGCACTTACATGTGCACCGCGAATGGTCACCACGGTGGCCTGCAGCACATTGATCAGACCGCCAGGGTTGACGTCCTGAATGAGCTGGTCAATCACGCCCTGGAGGAATCCGCTGGATGCATTGGTATTCACGTCGGCAACCGAGCCGGATGTGGCGATGCCCACATAACCGCCCACATTGTTGCGGCCGGAGACCTTACGCAGATTGGTCACATTCGCACCGGCAGCCGCACTCGCCTCGGCGCCATCGGCCAGCGTATTGCCATCGGCATCGCGGTCGCCCCAGATCTGGGCGCCGACCGCCAAACCGACATAGCCGCCGGCATTACCAGTGCCATGAGTGATATCCGTACCTGTGGCCTCGACCTTCATGCCCTTGCGGTAGCCATTGACGCTGGAGGATTTGGCGACAGGGACAAACACCTCGGCCACGCCAAGCAGTTGGGCCAAGCTCAGGTTCAGGCCCTTCTCCCCCAGCAGCTGCACGGATCCGAACTGGGCCGCCGTACCGGATTCCATGGTGCCCGCGTAGCCGCCAGCCGCACGCATGGCGGACACGGCTTTCACGTCCAGCGACTGGCCATCGGTAATGGTGCCCGTACGCATCAGGCCGACGTGACCTCCTGCTACACCGGAATCCAGCAGATCGGCATCATTGGAGTATTCGCTGCGGCCTGCCACCACATTGAAACCATAGATGTATCCGTCAAGCTGATCAGTGGAGGTTATGGTGCCGGAGTTCTTGATGAGCTCTGCGAATTCCTTGCCGTATGCGCCATTGATGCCTACGGCTTTCACCCATGCCTGCCACGTGGCGAGGTCGAGATTGCGCAAGGGGCCGGTGACTTCCGAATGCTCTTCGGTGGGATACGCCATCTTCAAGGCACCCAGCAGATTGTTGACCTTGATAAGGCCGAACAGCAGGCTGAGATTGCCGGTTTCGGCGGTATCGGCCGATTCCATGAACCCGGTGAAGCCACCGGCGAGTTCTGCGCCATACACCGAACGGATACGCGCGGCATATGCCTTGCGCTTGGGTCCGCTATACCCGTTGTCGTCGTTTTCGCTTTTCCAGCTGGAGCTGTTGTTGCCCCAGATGTGTCCGCCTTCATTGTGGCCCACGTAGCCGCCGGCCATACCGCGGCGAATGCCCGCTTCCGAAACGGCTTGCGCGCGAATCGCGGCGCCACATGGCACCGCGTCCGTGGAGGAGTTGCGAATCGTCGGCACGAAGTCCTGCAATACGGACGCAAGAGCCTCATCGGTATCGACCAGTCCGGACAGTATCGAGGAATGCTCTCCAAGGATATCCGCCGCATCGCCCGGCGCGATTCCACCGGCATAGCCGCCTGCCGTGATCTGACCGATGATATAGGAGAAGTTATGGGAATTGGAATCCTGGATATGCCCGCCCATCACACGGCCGGCGAAACCGCCGGCTTCTCCAAGAGGATTATCCGCGCTGCCTGGAGTGGCGGTTCCATCGCCAACAACCGTATTCTGTTCGCTTGTGTCGCTGGCGATGACCGAATAGCCGGCCGCATCACCGGTCACGTCGGAGTGTTCGATGGTGGAGACCACCACCGAGAGCACGCTTGCCACACCGTCGAGCGTCAGGTTCTGGCCGAGCAGGCTCAGGCCGTTGCCCACGGAGGCGGCAGAGCCGATGTCCATCTTGCCGATGTAGCCGCCGGCGTAACGCTTGCCGTCAATCGCATACGCGCTCTTGGCGGCATCGAAGTATGACGACCCGTCGGCACCTTCAAGAGCTTTCGGCTCGGTGACCTTGGTGTAGCGCAATTGCGTCACATTGGAATGAGAAACCTGCACGCCGGAGCCGTAGCCTATGAAACCGCCGGCGGAGCCGGACTGCGCATCAGTCTGATCGAGACGGTCAGCGGAAACGACAAGACCCGGGTTCTTCGGATCGCTGATGGCATTGCCGCTGGCATCGGCTGCTACCGTTGTCGCATCGCTTTTCACGGAAGCGTACGAGATGTACGGCACATAGCCTTGCACCAAATCCACCAGATTGCTCAACTGCACGGTGCCGAGTTTGCCGAGCAGACTGATGCCACCCTTACCGGCAGAGGCAAGCGCACCGGATACCACCTTGCCGCCGAAGCCGCCTGCATATGCGCCGCCGGCAACATGGTCGAGATTGATGACCGCGGCGTAATCGTCCGCAGCGACACGCGTCTGAATAGCCTGCATCGCCGTGTCTTCCAGTTCCTTGCTGGAGAACTGGTTGACTTTGCCGCTCTGCAGGTCACCTGCAAAACCGCCAGCCGTATCGGCTTCCACATAGCCACCGTTCACGTAAGACACGGTGGTGTCCTTGTAGTCCGGGATCAGATACGGCACTGCACCAAGCAGGTCGTCGATGGAGATGAGCGAACCGGTCAGCGGATTCTTCAGCGCCTCCGAATCATCGGAATCGCTGACGGCTTCCGCCAGGCCACCGGTTGTCGAAAAGCCGACGAAACCGCCAGCCATGCCGTCCGACATGGTGCTGTCTGCGATGACGGACTTGAGGTTCGCAACATGGCTTTCACGGGTTTTCGTGCTGTTCGCCTGACCGTAGAAACCGCCTGAGGCATAGGTGTTGGTTTCACCGTTGGCGTTGCTGCCTGTCGCCTGAACAGTGAAGCCGCTTGCGATGCCGGTCACATTGGAATGCGCCACTTCCACAGAGGAGTATTCGGCGACCGAAAGCAGACCGGACAGTTTGACCAAGCCAAGCAGGTTCAGGCTGTTCGCACCAACAGTGTCTCCCGGACCGGAAAAACCGATGAAACCACCAGCTTCTCCCCGTGCTTCCACACTGGTCAATGCACTCAGATTCGTGTTGGTGATGTCACCACCGGTAGCGCAACCGATTGCACCGCCAGCCCTATAGTCGCCCGCCTTCACCGACCATCCATCCTGGATGCCTTGCACGGTCACGTTGTCAACGGTGAATGGCGCGAATTGATCAAATTTCTGGAGCATGGTCAAGTCGCCGATTTTCACGACGCTGTTCAGCAAGCCTGCGACTGTGGTCGGCTGAAGATTGCCTGCAATGCCGCCTGCATATGAACCATCAGCCTGGATCGAACGCAACCCCTTGACGACAGTTGAACGCTGCTGCGGGATGGCACGTGAACTGTCGTATTTCCAGAATGACAGATCTGCGATACGTTCCTGAGTCGAATCGGCGATAATCGTGCCCGAGCCATCGCCTATAAGACCACCGGCGTAGTCACCCTGAGAGGTGACGGTGATGTCGCCGTCCATCTGCGCGCCAAGGACAACGGACGGATTGACCCCGGCGATGGTCAGCAAAGCGCCGGCGCCGTCGGGATTGGTGCCAAGCAGTTTGGTGAGGATACTCGTGAGGTTTTTGACCAAAGAGGTATCGGATAGCTTCTCATCCGAATCGGTTCCCGCTTCCAAACCCCAGCCGGCTGAAGCTCGACCGGTAAAACCGCCAGCATGGGATGCCGTAGCGATGATATTCACAGCTGCGCTTAAGGAATCATTGATCGCATAGGCATTCGCCAAGCGTCCTGCGAATCCGCCCGCATAGTTTGCTGCGGTAATCTCCACCTGGCCCTGGCCGCCGGTCACGCTAAGGGACGACTCTTCGATGAGGCTTTGCGGGCGCAATGCGGAAAGAATCGTGATGCCCAATGATCCAAGCAGACCGCCGACTTCACCGTTGCGGCTCACGCCGACGAATCCACCTGCATATTTCCGGCGCTATTGCTGTTTTCGTGGGTGGTGGTTCGTGGTTGAGGTGTTGGGGGAGTAAGAGAAGAGCGCTTTCCGGGTAGGATGTTTTCGACCAAGATAAACACACAACCGCAAAGCGCCTGATGAACAGCTTATTCAAACGTCTTCTCAACGTCAAAGGCATGGTCGTCGAGGATGTTCGCATCGTCGATGGTCCCATGCGTCCCGAGCCCGTGCTCGAGGTGCGGGTGCGCCCGCGCGCGGGCATGCTCAGGTGCTCGAGGTGCGGGCGGAAGCGTCGTGGCTATGACCGTGGCGGCGGCGTGCGTCGTTGGCGTCACCAGGATTTCGGCTGCTGGCGGGTCGAGCTGGTCTCCATGATGCCGCGCGTGGACTGCCCCGGGTGCGGCGTGGTCGTCGCCGCCGTGCCGTGGGCCGAGCCCGGTTCGAGGTTCACCCGGGACTTCGAGGCGGAGTGCGCGTGGCTGATGACGGTCGCC
>NZ_MWWW01000014.1 GCF_002259745.1 Bifidobacterium myosotis
CGCACCGCTCCGGTTCGCCTCGCGCCACCGGTGCACGTACCGCAACGTGGTCGAATACTCGCCATCGTAATCAGTCTCCGCGAGCAGACGCTCGTGCACCCGTTTGATCGTGTGACGCTGCTTGCGGGGCATCAACCGGTCCGCCTCCAGCCACGAATCCACCAGATGCGTGTACGGGTCGATCTTCGAACCATACCGACGATCCGTCTTCGGCCTGGGCGAGCAATCCCGCATATCCGCGTACTTCGCGACCGTCCCGCGATCGACATGCAGCCGCCGCGCTATCTGCGCGCGGGACAATCCCTGCCGATCAAGTCTCCTGATATCCTGCACCATGGGCATCGGTATCGCCATGTTCCTTTCCTTCCCGAGCCTTCGGCCAGCGGCAACCGGCCGAAACCAAAACGAATTGCAACTCGGGAATATACAGACAGGCGAACCGACGTCCCACTACCAAGTACTGCCAAACCTGAGGAAAACCATCAGCCTACACTGCGGAAAAACACTGCCAAACCTGTCGAACAAACATTGAAACAAAACACGGACGGCTCGTACGCCTCGGCCATCATGGGCGATTCGGACATGGCCGAATCGATGGCCGTCTCGGTCGCGGACCATCCGGCCGCGGGCATCTCGGTTACCGGTTTCACGTCAACACGCTCCTTCCCTCTCCGACCACGCCTCGTGCGTGGCCCCGGCCGGCACCCCTTCCGGCGCCGACACCCAACACAACCGGACAACACGCCGAAGACGGGTGCGGCATGCGATTTTGTTTCTGACGATTGCGGAAAGCCTAGGCCTTGTACACCTGGCCTTGTACGACTCTCGACTTTCGAATAGCGTTTCCGTATGGCGGTGTGGCGGGCGAGTTATCTGCGGTCATTCCGCAATTGTCGATGCGGTTTGTGACTCCTCTCGCTGCTATTGGATTCTTTGGTGTTCATTGGCTGCCTGCGTCGGTCGTGTTCCTCCGTAATCGTGGATGGGTCGCGTCTGCGTCTGCCGATGCTTGTAACGGGCATGTTTGTGGCTTGCCTGCAAAACAATGCCGCTATTTGCCTCGGACTGACGCTTGGCTGGGACGCAGACCCGGCTGCGGATGTTGGGGCGAGACCGTTTTTGCGAAGCTGCGGGACTGATTGCGTGTCTATCTGCTTTGCGAGGGGTACATTAGCGCTTCTGCGGACAGATATCTGCTTTGCGAGGGGTACCTCAATGTCGGTAATTCATGTATTCCCGTTGGAATTCCGGCCGTAATACTTGTCGTTTCGCCATTCGGGTACCCCTTGCAAAGCAGATACCTGTCCGAGACGACGTCAATGTACCCCTTGCAAAGCAGATAGCCGAAATAGTGGGCTCTGTTAAACCAACTTTGATATACAAGGTGGGCCATATGGGTTGATTTCCTAGTATGCCGCGCCAAAAGTTCGTTGAATATATTATTGGCTCTCCTTGTTAGGGGAGCTGGCCTGCGAAGCGGGTCTGAGGGGTAGTGAATTAATAAACGAATTTCTGACGTGGCATACTAGGATAATCAACCCACTCTGAACCCAGATTGGGTAGCATATGTCAATTCTGGTTTAACAGAGCCAGATAGTTTTCGGAAACCGGTGCAGGGGATGTCCGTGCGTGCTTCTCGTTGATACCCTGCAACGGTCACCTCACACGTTGGTGACGTGTGGGGGAGCCCGGATACGGTGGATTACTGCAGAGGCGCGGGAATAAAGGGATGCGGTGCAGTCCTAATACGTGGAGAAATGACGTGGCAGCCCTGCTTTCCGGTGAACATGTATCGGCATGCCGTCGCTCCCTACTGCTCCCGAAGCGAATGCACGAGCTGGGAGACGGTTCGTGGCACGGGGGACTGGCTGAGCCAGTCGGGGTCGAAGGTTTTGGATTCGAGCATCCCCTGCACCGAGCTGAGCATGCCCAGAACCCCGTTGGCGGCAAACTCCGCCGTGATGCGTTGTACCGGGCTCAGCGATTCCGGCTTGACGCCAATCGAGGACAGCCAGATGTCGATGACGAAGTTCTTGAGCTGTCTCACCAGGCCAGCCGAGCCATGCGGCCCCGCAATCAGCATGAGTTTGTGCACGCAATCGAGGTACTCGGGGTCGGTGAGGCGCTTACCGTAGTCGCTGATGGCGTCCATATCGTCCGGCTGGCGGATGAGATGGACGATGAATGCGGCGACGTTCGATTCCGCGTACAGCGAGGCGATGGCGTCGTCGGCCAGTTCCGGAATCGACGTGTAATGGTAATAGAAGGCGCTGCGGTTCAGCCCGCTCGCACGCGTGATGTCGCTGACGTTGATCTGCGCGTACGGCTTCGCCTCCAGCAGTCGCCAGAACGTATGCTGCATCTTCTCGGGCGCACCTTGTTCGTCCGCTTTTGGTCGTCCCATATTCAGTCTCCTCGCCATGTTCATCGATGGTCGCCGACGTCCGCCGGCCATATTCAGTGCCATATGCACCGTCATAATGACCTGCCTCCTATAACCCAACATCATATCGAGTTATGAGGATTTATATTCCACAGTGTGTTGGGTATTCTCATCGTTCGGTTGGATTCGACGTGAATCCCCGAACGAGAGGAATGCACTATGGGAGCGTTGAAACAGTACGCCAAATACGTCTTGCCGTTGGTGACGATCATCGCGGTCTCATGTCTGATGGCGCTGATGTTCTATCCGATGATGAACGCGCAGGTCCGCGAGCTACCGGTCGCCGTTCTGTCGCTGGACGAGGGTGCGACCACCGCCCAAGGCGAGGTCAATGTGGGCGATGCGATGGTCAAGAAACTGACCGAGGCTTCGGCTGGTGACTCGTCATCCGCCGACGCCGACGAACAGCCGATGGTCTGGGCCAAGGTCGCTTCGAAGGACGAGCTCGACAAGGGGTTCGCCGACCATGACTACTATGCCGCAATCGTCATTCCGAAGGACTTCACCGCCAAGCAGATGGCCGTAAAGCAGGCGGCGGCCAAGGCTCAGATCGAGTCCGCCACGGCGCTTGCGCAGACCATGGCCAAGGCGCAGGCCGAAGCGGCGGGGCAGGGGCTGACCGGAGCCGCCGCACAGCAGTATGTGCAGGCCGCGATGCAGAAGGCCATCGCCGCGCAGTCCGGCACTGCGACCGGTGCCGCCGGTTCCGTGTCTGACGGTGGCTCCGCGTCCGGCACATCCGACTCGGCCGGTGCGTCCGCTTCGTCCGACGACGAGAACGCCCCGGCCGTCACCCTCACCATCGACAACTCGAAGAGCCCGCTCGTCGCCAGCCTGCTCAAGCAGAGCGTGCCGACCATGCTCTCGCAGACCGGCGTCAAGGTGGAGGTCAAGACGATCAACGCCGGCGACGTCAAGTCCAACAGCAGTCTGCCCACCGCGGCGATGATGGGTCAGAATGTGCTCATCATGCCCACCTACATGATGTCGCTGATCGTCGCCGTGCTCACTGTGATGCAGCTCGGCCGCAAACATTATGATTCCAAGCCGCAACGCTGGGTGTCCTTCGGCATGCAGTTGTGCGCCGCGCTTGTCTGGTCGCTGTGCGTCGCGCTCGGCGCGTGCTGCATCTTCGCCATGCTGGGCTCCGGCTGGCCACCGGCCGCGATGATTGGGTTCCTGTGGCTCGCCAGCTTCGCCGTCATGTCGGTGATGCTCGCGCTAATGAACATCGCGATGCCGCTCGGCGCGATCTGCGGCGTCCTTGGCCTCGGCCTCGGCATGACCAGCGGACTGTTCCCCTATGAGCTGCTGCCCGGCTTCTGGCGTGACTGGGTCTACGGCTGGGTGCCGCAGCGCTACATTGGCGACGGTGTGCGTGCGGTGCTCTACAGCGGTGACGGTTGGTGGAACGCCGCATCCGAACCGTTGATGATTGTGATGTGCGTCGGCCTGGTGGTGTTCATCGTTGCCGGACTGCTGCCGCTCGGCAAGCGCGGTCGTGAGTGACCCGGCGGAGTTGATCGGCTCGGCGCGGTCTGATTCGGCTGGCCGGTTCCGGTCTGGTCCTGTGCGATCTGCTCGGTCCGGTCTGGTTCTGTGTGGCCGGTTCCGGTCTGGTCCTGTGCGATCTGCTCGGTCCGGTCTGGTTCTGTGTGGCCGGTTCCGGTTCGGTCCTGCGTGGTCCGTCCGCTCCGGTCTGATTCGGCCGGCGTAATCCGATTGGCGTAAGCCGTCGCCGTAATTCCGATCCGTCCGGCCCGATTGGCCCGGCTCTGCGCTCCGTCCGGCCCGATTTCGGTTGGCACGAATGGCAAAAGCCCCTTATCATTGTCTTGGATTGAGACAATGATAAGGGGCTTTTGTGATGGTTCAGGACGGTGAACGGACCTCTGTGGATGATTGTGGGGCGGCGTCGGTGCGGCAGGTTGGGCGGCAGGTTGGGCAGCAGGTTGAGCGGCAAGGCGAGGGGGCGTCCATCGCCGAGCGGCTGGACCGGTTCTTCGATGAGCTGCACCGGATCGACGTGGCGTTCGCGGATTATGGCCGTCGCCTCGGTCTGTCCGACAGCACGATGTGCGTGCTCGACTATCTCAATGACCATGACGGCGTCTCGCAGCGCGAGATCTGCGATTACACGATGCTGCCGCGCCAGACCGTCAACAACGTCATTTCCTCGTTCATGGATCAGGGGTACATCCGCTTCGGCGAATCGGAAGGGGATCGGCGCGTCAAAACGGTATGGTTCACCGAATCGGGCCGCCGGTACTGCAACGCGCTGATTGCGCCGGAACGTGGCGCCGAATACCGTGCGATGAGCGAGCTCGACCCCGACCTGCGGGACGCGATGATTCGAGGCATGGAGATTTTCGGCCGTGAATTCCGCCGGCAGCTCCGTGCCGTCAAACTGTGATGGAGAGGATGACGTGAGCGAGCGTTGAGCGTTATCGGGCCGAGCTGTCTTGTGGCTGCCTTTTGTGGCTGCCTCATGGCTGCCTATGGTCTCGTCGCGGCCTCCCCAAGGTCTCTCGCGGATTGCCTTTGCCGTGGGCAACGATTTCGGCTGCGGCTCGGCCTTGAGTATCTGAATATGCGTGATGATTCCATTCCCTTGAGTCTTTCCGGATTTGACATTTGTCCCTAAATGGGACAATATGGGTATTGCGTGTGAGAGCGTAGAGGATTTCACGCGCCTGAAATGCGTTGCGGGGCTAAAGGCCGTAGGCAGCGAGCAATCGAACGAAAGACGCAGATACTAAGGAGTGAATAACGTCATGCGGCTGGTCGTCCGTTTCATGAGACCGTATTGGGGGCTGTTCGCCGTAACGGTGGTGCTGTTGTTCTTCGACGTGGTGGGCGCGCTGGTCATCCCCACCTTCGTGGCGGAGCTGCTCAACGAGGGCGCCACGAATGCCTCGTTCGACACGATGATCGTGACCGCCGTGAAGATGGGAGTGGCCGCCCTGATTTCCGGGCTGGCCGCCATCGCCGGCGGCTGGTGCTGCTCGCAGCTGACCAGCCGCGTCGGCAGGGATATGCGGGTGGCCCTCTACCGCAAGTCGCTCGACCTGTCCATCTACGACTTCCGCAACTTCGGCACCGCGTCGATCACCACACGCACCATCAACGACATCGTCAACATCCAGCTGGCCATGACCAATCTCATGGGCATGATGCTGCCGGTGCCGTTCATCGTCGTGGTGGCGCTGACGCTGTCTTTCCGCCTGGACGTGGGCATGAGCCTGTGGCTGCTCGCGGTGATCGCCGTCGTATGCATGATCGCGTTCGTCATCATGCGTTCCGCCGCGCCGCTGTTCCGTCGTCTGCAGAAGCTGCTCGACCGGATCGGCGCCGTGCTGCTCGAGAACCTCACCGGTGTGCGCGTCATCCGCGCCTTCGACAAGGAGCGCCATGAGCAGGAGCGCATGGACGCCACATTCACCGACTACGCCACCACGTCCATCAAGGCCAACCGCCTGTTCGCGAACCTTGACGGCTTGTCGTACTTCGGCATCAACGTGTTCGTCGTCATCGTATACTTCCTCTCCGGCGCGCGCATCGACGCCGGCGGATTCCAGATCGGCGACATCACGGCCATCGTCGAATACTCGGTCATGGTGCTGTTCTATCTCATGATGGCCCAGATGGTGATCCTCACCCTGCCGCGCGCCCTCGAATGCTGCGAGCGCGTGCGGCAGGTGCTCGACCACAGCCCGCAAATCACCGATCCCGAACCCGGCAAGGCCATCGGGATGGCGGGGCGCGAGCCGCTCGCGGACGGCGAGGTGCTGGCCTTCCGCGACGTCACCTTCCGCTTCGCCGACGCGCAGGAGGACGCCCTGACCCACGTCAGCTTCTCCTGCAAGTCCGGTCAGACCACCGCCATCATCGGCGGCACCGGCTCGGGCAAATCCACCATCGCGATGCTCGCCCTGCGCTTCCACGACGCCACATGGGGGCAGGTCATGCTCGACGGCGTGGACGTACGTGACATGACCCAGCACGACCTGCGCAATCGTGTGTCCTACGTGCAGCAGCAGGCATGGCTGTTCTCCGGTTCCATCGCCGACAATCTGCGCTACGGTGACCGCAACGCCAGCCTGACCGAGCTCAACCACGCCATCGACGTGGCCCAGGCCCGTGAATTCGTCGACTCCCTGCCGGACGGTCTCGACTCGCGGGTGGCCCAGGGCGGCACCAACTTCTCCGGTGGTCAGAAGCAGCGCCTGTCCATCGCCCGCGCGCTGGTCGGCGATGCGCAGCTTGTCATCTTCGATGACTCGTTCTCGGCGCTCGATTTCAGGACCGATGCGGCGCTGAGGCGTGCGCTCGCCGACGAAACCAGCCGCCGGGCCGTACTCATCATCGCCCAGCGTGTGAGCACCATCCAGCACGCTGATCAGATCGTCGTCCTGTCGGACGGCGAGGTCGCCGGTATCGGGCGGCACGACGAACTGATGGCCACCTGCGAGGTCTACCGCCAAATCGTCGAATCGCAGACCAAGGAGCCGGCGCGTGACGAAGTGATGGGCGCCGCACCGACGGACATCGAGCCGGCGCGCACCGTAGTCAAGACAGCCAAGCCGGGAAAGGAGGCGTGACATGAGCAATGACAACTACGAGTCGATCGACGGCATGGATGAGGTCGATATCACCACGGCATCGTCGGACGAGACCGAACTCGAAGCGCCCAAGAACGCCATGGCCACGGCCAGACGACTGTTCGCACAGCTGAAGGCGCAACGCATACGGCTGTCGGTCGTTGCCGTCTCGATTCTGCTGTTCACGTTCTTCCATATCGCCGCGCCCATGTACAGCGCGGTGGTGGTGGACGCCATCTGGAACGCCGTGCAGGCCGCATGGAAGACCGGAACGCCCTACGCCATCGAATGGGGGTCGCTCGGCACGGGGTGGCCGATACTGATTCTCGCGGTGCTCTACCTCGGCGAAGCCTCGTTCTACTACCTGCAGTCGTATCTGATGGCGTCGGTCGCCGAGAACCTGAACCTCACGCTGCGCAAGCAGATCAGCGCCAAGATCCATCGTCTGCCGTTGCGGTTCTTCGATCGCAACAAGCCCGGCGAGGTCCTGAGCAAGGTCACCAACGACCTCGACCGCATCAGCGAGGTCATGCAGACCGGTCTGCTGCGACTGATCACAGCCATCACCACGGTGACCGGCTCGCTGGTGATCATGGTGTATTACTCGTGGCTGCTGACGGTTGTGTTCCTGGCGTTCATGGCCCTGAGCCTGTGGGTCACCAAGCTGGTGGCGCACATGAACCTCGAGGTGGCGTCTCTGCGGCAGGAGACAGTCGGTGAGCTGACCGGGCTGGCGGAGGAATACTACAAGGGCCGCAACATCATCAAGGCGTACAACCGTGAGGCGGACAGCATCGAGGCGATTGAAGCCGCCGCCGAACGCACCCGGCGCGCCGCGCAGAAGGCGGACTTCATCACCATGTCCGTGAACCCGCTGATCCGCATGATCTCGCGGTTCTCGCAGATGGTCGTGATGCTGATCGCCGGATGGATGGTGATCGGCGGGCGTATGACCGTCGGCGTGGCGCAGGCCTTCTTCCAGTACGTGATCCAGGTCTCTGAACCGATGACCGAGGCGAGCTACATGATCAATTCGCTCCAGTCGGCGCTCGCCTCAGCCGAGCGCACGTTCGAGCTGCTGGATGAAGAGGAGGAGAGGCCGGACCCCGGTGAGGACGCGGCGGCGCAGGTGTCCGAACCGGTGCGCGGACGCGTGGAATTCAGCCATGTGCGCTTCGGCTACGAGCCCGGCAAGCCGCTGATGAAGGACGTGAGCTTCGTGGCGGAGCCAGGGCGCAAGATCGCCATCGTCGGCTCGACCGGCGCAGGCAAGACCACGCTCATCAACCTGCTCATGCGGTTCTACGAGATCGACGGCGGTTCCATCACGCTTGATGGCATCTCCACGGCGGCCATGACGCGCGGCGACCTGCGACGCGAATTCGGCATGGTGCTGCAGGATACCTGGCTGTTCAGCGGGACCGTGGCCGAGAATCTGGCCTACGGACGGCCGGATGCCACGCGTGACCAGATCGTGGCGGCGGCCAAGGCGGCTCGCGCGGACTTCTTCATCCGGACGCTGCCACACGGCTATGACACCGTGCTCGATAACGAGGCCGGCAACCTGTCGGTCGGGCAGCGGCAGCTGCTCACCATCGCGCGCGTGTTCCTCGCGGACCCGCCGATTCTGATTCTCGATGAGGCGACCAGCTCGGTGGATACGCGTACCGAAGCCGAAATCGGCAAGGCGATGTCGCGGCTCATGGCCGGGCGCACCTCGTTCGTGATCGCGCACCGACTGTCGACGATTCGCGATGCCGACATGATCCTCTACATGGAGCACGGCGACATCCTCGAATCCGGCAATCACGAGGAACTGCTGGCGCGTGGCGGTCGGTATGCGGCCCTGTACAACAGCCAGTTCGCGTAATGACGGGAGATGCCAGTGATGAATCCGGCTTGCAATCGTCTGAATAGCCTTGGCCCACTGGCGGCAGGCTGCTCGCGGAGTACGTCCTTAATTGCAGGACGAGCTGGCTTGCGAAGCGGGTCTGAGGGGTAGTGAATTAACCAACGAATTAATGACGCGAGGCACGAGTCGTGGCTACGCTGCTACTCGCCGTCATTGCTGTTTACGAACTCGAGGATATCGCCCGGCTGACAGTCCAGCACCTTGCAGATCTGATCGAGCGTGGAGAACCGGATCGCCTTGGCGCGGCCGTTCTTCAGAATCGATACGTTGGCCGGCGTGATATTGATGCGATCGGCCAGCTCGCCCACGCCCATCTTGCGCTTGGCCAGCATTACGTCGAGATTGATGCGGATCGCCATTCAGATCACCGCCTCAAGCTCGCTGCGCTGCGCGATGGCGGCGCTGAGCAGTGAGCGCATCACCAGCATGAGCAGAATGAACGCGGCGATGAGCAGCAGCGCCACCAGACATGCCAGACCGACCGCCGGCATGGTCATCGAGGCGTTGAAGCAGTCGCCGCTGGTTGGGTCGCAGTACTGGAAGTCGGCGAACAGGCCGAACAGCAGCACGAACAGCACGAGCGCTCCCTCGGCCGCCGCGCAGACGATGATGGCATTCGTCCACCACACCGCCTTGCCGGAGAACACGTCGCGGCGCTTGACCAGATCCAGGAGCCTCCATAGGGGAATCAACGCCACTTCGAAACATGCGACCCCCAAAATTCCGGCGATGGTGTACGGCCAGCGGGCCGGCGCGGTCTCGGGGTACAGCGCGACCACGTCGCCGGCCATCATATAGATGACGTACTGCCCCCACAGGCATATCAGCTCGAAGAGCACGATGAACCCCTTGAGCACCGCGATCGCCGCGGGATGGTGCTCCTGCCACATCGCGGCGTCTTCGGCGGTGTTCTCGACGTCGTCGCCCGGGACTGTCGGGGTCCCGGCCCGTGACCCGGTTGGATGGTCCGAATGGTTGGGATGGTTGGGATGACTCAGCGCGCCCATGATGACCGCCCTTTCCTGATGGTGCCTGATGGTGCTTGTACTGCTGCGTTGCCTAGCTGTGCCCGTGCCGCCGTACGTGTGTCGCTGCGCGTGTGTTGCCGTGCTTTTCCTGCCGAACCGACCCGTCTGTGGGCTCGATTGTATTTCAATAGTATTATATCGAAATTCGATATGTCAAGCAGACTTGAGTGGTTCGGCCGGAATCATGAAAGGGCTGCGGTGCTGGCGTGGATCTGATACGCGGATCTGATGCGAGGGCGGGGTCGTGACGGTATCTTGCTGCGGTCGGTCTCGCCGAATCACTCCCAGACGTCAAGCTTGCGGCGCTTGAAGTAGTATTCGCGGTCCTGTTCGCCGATGGGGCGTGCCACCTGGCAGGGCGCGCCGTAGGCGACCGAGTTCGAGGGAATGTCGTGGGTGACGACCGAGCCGGCGCCGATCACGGTGTTGTCGCCGATGGTGACGCCCGGCAGGATGGTCACATTCGCGCCGACCCATACATTATTCCCGATGACGACGGGGATCGCGTATACGTAGTGGTGCTCGCGCAGGATGGGCAGCACCGGGTGGCCGGCGGTGGCGATGACCACATTCGGCCCGAACATGCACCAGTCACCGATGGTGATGTCGCCGTCGTCCACGCAGGTGAAATTCGTGTTGCAATAGACGCCCTTGCCCATGCACACATGATGGAATCCCCAGTTGGCGTGCGCCGGCGTCTCCACATGGCAGCCCTCGCCGATTTCGGCGAACATCTCCTTGAGCAGCCGTTGCTTGCCGGCCTGGTCGGTGGGATGGGTCTGGTTGAATTCCCAGAGCTTCTCCTGATACTCGAGCTGACCGTCCATGATGCTGGGGTCGTCATAGTGGTAGGGGAGTTGCGCGCTTCGACGTTCGGCGTTGTCCATCAGATTCTGCTTCCTTGCTGAAATCGTTGTGAATCCAATAATGGTTACGTTGCCATTCTATGTCTTGCGAGACGGGAGACGTGTCCCCGGTGTTCCGCGTCGCAACCGAATCGTGTCGGAAATGATGGCGAGCACACCCGACGCGTCCCGGCATTCCGCGTCGCAGCGTCCCTTTCCTTAAGTGCAGCGTCTCTTTTCTTAAGTGCAATGTCCCTTTTCTCAAGCGGACTGGGACTGTATGTACGCGTCCTAACGACCTAGCCGCGTACATACAGTCGGAAAAGACCCCCAGAGGGACTGTAAGTATGCGGGTGGTTCGTCGAGCCGCGTACATACAGTCCGACGCGGTCCTCAAACAGGCTGTAAGGGCGTGATCGGTTCGTTGTGCCGCGTGCCGAAGGTCCGGTTTTCGGATGATTCATGACTGAAGTTCGCAATCGGCAATCCGTTCGCCCATTCATGCTTATTCATTCCATTGAGGGTCGTACTCTCACGCAGTCCGAAGCACTCCTTTCCTCCAAACGGACTGTATGTACGCGTCCCGACGACCTAGTCGCGTACATACAGTCGGAAACGACCGCCAAAGGGACTGTAAGTATGCGGGCGGTTCGTCGAGCCGCATACATACAGTCTGTTCGTTCTGTCTGTCTGCCCATCTGTCTGTCTGCCCGTCTGCCCGTCCGCTTCGTCTGTTTATCTGATTGCTTGCCTGCCCATCCATCTGCCCGTCCGTCCGTTCTGTCCGCTCTATCTGTTCGCCTGCCTGTCCGTCTGCCTGCCATGCCGGCATGTCCAATCCCATCCATCCGGTACGTTCAGCGAGTCCTCTCGCCCAATGCGCCGGCCGCGATGGGGTGGGCCAGGTATCCGTTGCGAGGCCGGGCGTAGGCGGCCTGTTGCAAGGCGTTGGTCGTCGGACGCGGATGTGCGGATGCGGATGTGCGGCCGCCGTGACGCGGAGACACGGTGGCGTGGTGCCGTAGCCCCTGCCGGTGATGTCCGCGAACCAGGCCTCGGCATCGGAGAACCAGGCCATCGGCGTCGGCGCATGGCGTCGGTGCACGAACAGCCGCCCGGAGCCGCCCGGAGCCGTCCACCCACACGGTGTTTCGCCCTGTATACCGGTTGTGGCATAATAACCAAGGCAATTTTTGGGCATTGGCCCTAGCCCTAGAAGTTTGAATTTGAAAATAGGTGAGTAACTGTGGCACAGACTACCAACGACATCAAGAACGGTTCCGTCCTGAACCTGGACGGCCAGCTGTGGACCGTCATGAAGTTCCAGCACGTCAAGCCGGGCAAGGGCCCCGCTTTCGTGCGCACCACCATTAAGAACGTGCTCTCCGGCAAGATCGTGGACAAGACCTTCAACGCTGGCATGAAGGTTGACTTCGAGACCGTGGACAACCGCAACCTCCAGTACTCCTACGAGGACGGCGACAACTTCGTGTTCATGGACATGGAGACCTACGACCAGATCTACGTGCCGAAGACCCTCGTGGGCGACAAGGCCAAGTTCCTGCTCGAAGGTACCGACTGCGTGGTCTCCTTCCACGACGGCACCCCGCTGAACGTCGACCTGCCGGGCAACGTGGTCCTCACCGTGACCCACACCGAGCCGGGCCTGCAGGGCAACCGCTCCAGCGCCGGCACCAAGCCGGCCACCGTTGAGACCGGCGCCGAGATTCAGGTGCCGCTGTTCATCAACGAGGGCGACCGCGTCAAGATCAACACCGAGGACGGCTCCTACACCGGCCGCGAGAACTGATTCTCCCGCACCGCATCAAGCAACATACAAGAGGACTAAGTAGTACATATGGCACGTTCCACCGCGCGCAAGAGGGCGTTGAACACCCTGTACGAGGCCGACGAGAAGAGCCAGGACATCCTGTCCCTGCTTGACGAGCGCATCGCGCATCCCGGCGCCCAGACCCCGCTTCCCGACTATGCCATCGAAATCGTCAGGGGAGTGGCGGAGCACCGTCGACTCATCGATTCCACGCTGGATGGGCATTCCACCGGCTGGAAGGTGCGTCGCATGGGCGTGGTTGATCGCAACATCCTGCGCATCGCCGTCTGGGAGATTCTGTTCAACGACGAGGTGCCGGACAAGGTCGCCATCGACGAGGCTCTGGCGTTGGCCAAGACCCTGTGCGACGACGATTCGCCGGCCTTCATCCACGGACTGCTGTCCGCGGTGTGCGCCGACAAGGATTCCATCGTCACCGACGGGAAGGCTGCGGACGCCTCCGACGCCGATACGTCCGATGCCGAGGCGTCGGATCCCGAAGATGCCGTATCCGCCGGTACCGATACGACCGATGGCGACGCCGTCGCCGAGGAGACCGAAGCCGACGATTCCTCCGGTGAACACACCAATGGCGACGAATCCGTTGCCGATGAGATTACCGACAATCCGTCCGACGGCAATCAGCCGGCGGTCGACTAGTCCTTTTCTTTGTTCAGCCTCCCCTTTACGGGAGGCTTTTTCATGAGCGGCGCCCAGCGTCCCGCTCCGTTGCCGGCCGTTTGGCCGGTGGGCCTGCCAGTGGGCCCCAAGGTTCGCATGCCGCGGCGTGTGAGTCTTCGCTGGCCGTTAACCTTGGTACGAATACCCGAAAAAACGAAGGGGGTTTTGGTGAGTCAGAACGAGTCCGGAACCATCGCAATTCCGACGTATGACCAGGACGATGCAGTCCTCGTTTTGGAAGATGGACAGGTGTATGTGGGAGAGCCATACGGAGCTCTCGGAGAGACGACCGGTGAGATCGTCTTCGCCACCGGCATGACCGGATACCAGGAGACGCTCACCGATCCCAGCTACGACCGTCAGATCGTGGTGCAGACCTTCCCGCACATCGGTGATACCGGCGTCAACGGCGAGGACCCGGAATCCTCCCGCATCTGGGTGGCCGGCTACATCGTGCGCGACCCCTCCCCGAACGTGAGCAACTGGCGCGCCGAAGGCAGCCTCGATGACGACCTTAAGAAGAACGGCATCGTCGGACTGAGCCACATCGACACCCGCAAGCTGGTGCGCCACCTGCGGTCCGCCGGCGTGATGCGCGCCGGCATCTACTCCGGCGCGGCCCTGACCAACCCGGATACCGGCAAGCTGCGTGACGTGGCCGAGCTGCTCGAGGCGGTCAAGGCGACGCCCAAGATGCAGGGCCTGAGCCTGTACGACGAGGTCTCCACCAAGGAGACGTACACCGTCGAGCCGTGCGGCGAGTACGAGGGCAAGGAGCCGCTGTACACCGTGGCCGCAGTGGACCTCGGCATCAAGGGCATGACCCCGCACCGCATGGCCGAGCGCGGCTGCCGCGTGCATGTGGTGCCCTCCACCATCACCTTCAGCGAGATCGAGGCCCTGAACCCGGACGGCGTCTTCTTCTCCAACGGCCCGGGCGACCCGGAGCAGGCCGGTCCCGAGGTCGAGCTGCTACGCCAGGTGCTCGACTCCGGATACCCGTTCTTCGGCATCTGCTTCGGCAACCAGCTGCTCGGCCGCGCGCTCGGCTTCGGCACCTATAAACTCAAGTTCGGCCACCGCGGCATCAACCAGCCGGTCAAGGACGTGACCACCGGCAAGGTGGAGGTCACAGCCCACAACCACGGCTTCGCGGTGGACGCGCCGATCGGCAAGACCGTTGACGCGCCGTTCGAGGATGGCAAGTACGGCAAGGTGTTCGTCAGCCACATCGACCTCAACGACGACGTGGTCGAGGGCCTGCAGTGCGTGGACATCCCGGCCTTCTCCGTCCAGTACCACCCGGAGGCCGCCGCCGGTCCGCACGATGCGGCCTACCTGTTCGACCGTTTCTGCGAACTGATGAAGAACAACCCGCGCGACGAACGCGCCGCAAGCAAGGAAGGTAAGTGATATGCCGAAGCGCACCGACATCAAATCCGTGATGGTCATCGGCTCCGGCCCGATCGTGATCGGTCAGGCCGCGGAGTTCGATTACTCGGGCACCCAGGCATGCCGCGTTCTTCGCGAGGAGGGCATCCGCGTCATCCTCGTCAACTCGAACCCGGCCACCATCATGACCGATCCCGAGATGGCCGACGCCACCTACATCGAGCCGATCGCCACCCCGATCCTTGAGCAGATCATCGCCAAGGAGCGCCCCGACGCGCTGCTGCCGACCCTCGGCGGCCAGACCGCCCTCAACGCCGCCATGGCGTTGGGTGAGGCCGGCGTGCTCAAGAAGTACAACGTCGAGCTCATCGGCGCCTCGCTCGAGGCCATCGATCGCGGCGAGGACCGCGAGCTGTTCAAGAAGGTCGTGGATGAGGCCGGCGCCGAATCCGCCCGCTCGGACATCGCGCACAGCATCGAGGAAGTGGACAGGATCGCCGAACGCTTCGGCTACCCGCTGGTCGTCCGCCCGAGCTTCACCATGGGCGGTCTGGGCTCCGGCATCGCGCATAACGAGGAGGAGCTGCACCGCATCGCCGGTGCCGGCATCCACTACTCGCCGACCGACGAGGTGCTCATCGAGGAGGGCATCGAGGGCTGGAAGGAATTCGAGCTCGAGCTCATGCGCGACCGCAACGACAACGTCGTGGTCGTCTGCCCGATCGAGAACGTCGACCCCGTGGGCGTTCACACCGGCGATTCCATCACCGTGGCCCCCTGCTTCACCCTCACCGACCGCGAATACCAGAAGCTGCGCGACATCGGCATCGCCATCATCCGCGGCGTGGGCGTGGACACCGGCGGCTGCAACATCCAGTTCGCCGTGCATCCCGAGACCGGCCGCATCATCGTCATCGAGATGAACCCGCGCGTCTCCCGTTCCTCCGCGCTGGCTTCCAAGGCCACCGGCTTCCCGATCGCCAAGATCGCCACCAAGCTGGCCCTCGGCTACACGCTGGACGAGATTCGCAACGACATCACCCAGTCCACCCCGGCCTCCTTCGAGCCGACCATCGACTATGTGGTCACCAAGGTGCCGCGCTTCGCGTTCGAGAAGTTCCCGGGCGCCGACCCGACCCTGACCACCTCCATGAAGTCCGTGGGCGAGGCCATGGCACTGGGCGGCAACTTCCAGGAGTCGCTGGGCAAGGCCATGCGCTCCATCGACAAGCGCCACATGGGCTTCACCTGGGATGGCGACAAGCCGTCCGCCGACGAGGTCGCCGACCTGCTCGAGCAGATCAAGGTACCCACCGAGCACCGCTATTTGCAGCTCATGCGCGCCATCTGGGGCGGCGCGACCCTCGAGCAGCTGTTCGCGGCCACCAAGATCGATCCGTGGTTCCTGAAGCAGCTTGAGCTTATCAATGAGATGGCCGCGACCGTGCACGCCGCCGAGACGCTGACCCCGAAGCTGCTCAAGAAGGCGAAGCTCGCCGGCCTGTCCGACGTGCAGATCGCCCACCTGCGCGGGCTCGGCGACGAAGGTGAGAACACCATCCGCGAGCTGCGCTGGAACTACGGTGTGCGCCCGGTCTACAAGACCGTGGACACCTGCGCCGCCGAGTTCGACGCGGTCACGCCCTACTACTACTCCTGCTACGCGGACGAGACCGAGCTGCGTCCGCGCGACCGCGAGGCCGTGATCATCCTCGGCTCCGGCCCGAACCGCATCGGCCAGGGCATCGAGTTCGACTACACCTGCGTGCACGCGGTGCAGGAGCTCGGCAAGGACTACGACACGATCATGGTCAACTGCAACCCGGAGACCGTGTCCACCGATTACGACATGTCCGACCGCCTGTATTTCGAGCCGCTCACCTTCGAGGACGTGCTCGAGATCTACGAGGCCGAGAAGAAGATGGGCCCGGTAAAGGGCGTCATCGTGCAGCTCGGCGGCCAGACGCCGCTGTCGCTGGCCGCGCGACTCAAGGCCGCCGGCGTGCCGATCCTCGGCACCACGCCGGAATCCATCGATCTGGCCGAGAACCGCGAGCTGTTCGGCGAGGTGCTCAAGAAGGCCGAGATGAATGCCCCGCGTTACGGCACCGCCCTAAGCCTCGAGGAGGCCATGGACGCCGCCCACCGCATCGGCTACCCGGTGCTGGTCCGCCCGAGCTACGTACTCGGCGGCCGCGGTATGGAGATCGTCTACGACGACAAGCAGCTCACCAAGTACGTAGATCGCGCGCTGGCCGAGGCCCAGGCCGACACTGTGGTGTCCGGTCGTCTGCCCTCCCCGCTGCTCATCGACAAGTTCCTACAGGACGCCATCGAGATTGACGTCGATGCCCTGTTCGACGGTGAGGAGCTCTACATCGGCGGCATCATGGAGCACGTCGAGGAGGCCGGTGTGCACTCCGGCGACGCGGCCTGCACGCTGCCGCCGTCCACGCTGTCCGACGACCAGATCCGCCGTCTGCGCGAAGGCACCTACGCCATCGCCAAGGGCTGCCATGTGCAGGGTCTGGTCAACGTGCAGTACGCCTTCATGGCCAACACGCTGTACGTCATCGAGGCCAACCCGCGCGCCTCGCGCACCGTGCCGTTCGCGTCCAAGGCCACCGGCGTGGCGCTGGCCAAGGCCGCCGCACGCATCATGGCCGGCGAGACCATCGCCGACCAGCGCGCCAACGGTCTGCTGCTGCCCAAGGGCGACGGCGGCGTGATGCACCGCGGCCAGCAGGTGGCGGTCAAAGAATCCGTCCTGCCGTTCAAGCGCTTCCGTACACCGGTGGGCAAGACCGTCGATATCCTGCTCGGACCGGAAATGCGCTCCACCGGCGAGGTCATGGGCTTCGACCGCGACTTCCCGCATGCGTTCGCCAAGAGCCAGCTTGCCGCATACGACGGCGGCCTGCCGACCCATGGCAACGTGTTCATCTCGGTGAACGACACCGACAAGCGCCAGCTGCCGCTCATCGCGGTGCGCTTGGAGGAGCTCGGCTTCAAGATCTGGGCCACCGAGGGCACCGCTTCCGTGCTGCGTCGCTACGGCATCGACTCGAGCATCGTGGACAAGATCAGCACGCGCGTGGATTCCGATCCGGAGGCGCCGGTTGTGGTGCACCACGCCGAGGGTTCCGTGGGCAAGAACGTGGTCCAGCTCATCGAGGACGGCAAGATCGACATGATCCTCAACACGCCGAACTCGCGAGGCTCGCGGTCGGATGGATATTCCATCCGCGCGGCAGCAATTGCAGCGGATTTGCCCCAGTTCACCACCATCACGGAGTTCCAGGCGGCGCTGCTCGCTATCGAGGCCGTGAAGCATAATGATTACCAGATCATGAGCATCCAGGATCATTCGAAGCAACTATTCGAATTGGAGAGACAGGAGTTCTGATGGTAACCAGCGATGAGGAGTTGCAGGCGCAGCGTTCCGATTTCGGTTTGCGACTCAGCAATTCAATGGCCAAATACGGACCGTTGTGCGTGGGTATTGATCCACATCGTAAACTCCTCACCGACTGGGGATACAACGTGGACGCCGAGGGCGCGGAGCTGTTTTCCATGCGCATGCTGCAGGCGGCCAGCGGTTGCGCCGCCGCGGTGAAGTTCCAGACGCCGATGTTCGAACGCTATGGAGCCAAGGGATTCGAAGCGCTCGAGCGCGTCCTGTACGCAGCCCGCCAGATGGGTGTGATCACCATCGTGGACTGCCTGCACGGCGGTCTGCCCACCACCATCTCCGCCATCGCGGATGCCTATTTCAAGGCGGACTCCCCGATGCTGGCGGACGCCATCACGTTGTTGCCGTACTACGGCGCACGGTCGCTCAACGGCCTGATCAACGAGGCGCTGGAGAATGGGCGTGGCGTATTCATCGCCTCCCTGACCTCAAACCCGGAGGGCATGAGCCTGCAGACCGCCATCCGCCAGAGCGGCGACTACAAGGGCCGCACCGTGGCCTATGGCATCGCCTCCACCGCGCAGAAGCACAACGTGGGCATCGAAGGCATGGGCTCGGTGGGCCTGATCATCGGTGCCACCATCGGCCAGTGGATTCAGGATTCCGGCGTGAACCCGGCCGACTTCACCGGCCCGATCCTCTCCCCGGGCTACGGCTGGCAGGGCGCCGAGGCCAAGGATCTGAAAACCGTGTTCAAGGGCACGCGCGGCAACGTGCTGGTGACTGTGTCGCGCTTCATCGCATCCCATGGTCCGTCCATCAGCGCGCTCAAGCAGGCGACCGAGTCGATTGCGCTTGATGTGCGCCAGGCGTTGTACGAGGCCATGAACGAAGGCGAGAACAAGGAGAAGAGCGGCATGGGAACCGTGAAGAAGGCAGCCGTTGCGTCCGCTGATGCCGCTGCCGGGGCGGAACAGGCCGGAGAGTCCTCCGAACCCAAGCCCAAGGGCCGTCTGGTGGTGCTCACCGGTCCCGCCGGCGTGGGCAAGGGCACGGTGGAGAACGCCATGCGCAAGAAGCACCCCGGCGTCTGGCTGTCCGTTTCCGCCACCACGCGCAAGCCGCGCCCCGGCGAGGTCAACGGTGTGAACTACTGGTTCCTGAGCGATCAGGAATTCTCCGCCAAGGAGAACGCCGGAGAGTTCCTGGAGACCGCGCTGGTGCATGGGCTCGCCCGATACGGCACCCCGCTCAAGCCGGTGCAGGAGCATCTGGCCGAGGGTGTGCCGACCCTGCTGGAGATTGATCTGCAGGGCGCCCGCCGCATCAAGGAGACCGCGGCCGAGCTGGGTGTGGATGTGGTGTATGTGTTCATCGCCCCGCCGAGCTTCGACGAGCTGGTGCGCCGACTCAAGGGACGTGGCACCGAGTCCGAGGAGGAGGTCAACAAGCGCCTCGAGACCGCCAAGGTGGAGCTGGCCGCCGAGAACGAGTTCGACGTGACCATCGTCAACGATAATGTCGACCGTGCGGCCGACGAGCTGTGGTCCGTGATCGCCAAGGAGTACGGCCTCTGACGGTACGGGTCTCTGACAATCGGATGGCTCTGAACAGCTGAATTACATCGCTGATGGCGGTGGATGACACGCGACGTCGTGTTGTCTACCGCCATTTCTTGTGTCAGCTGTGTAAGGCAAGGTCGATTGCGACGCGTGCGTCTTTGCAGCCGCTGGTTTTCAATATGCTGCGCCAGAAGTTCGTTGACGTTGATCTCGGCTTATCTTGATAGGGGAACCGCCCCGCAAAGCGAGTCTCAGAGGTAGCCAATGTGCTGGAATTGTTGGCGTAGGGCGTCGTCAGGGCGTTGTCAGGGCGTCGTCAGGGCACTGTCAGATAACAATGTTGGAACTTGCCGCTAGCGCAGCACCACCAGCTGCTGGTGCAGAATCGGCGTGGCTGATTTGGCCGGGACCGGACGCCATTCCAGCTGGGCCGGGTCGTGGTGACCGGCGATGTACCGGCGCATCCATTCGAAGCACTCCTGGGTCTGGATGGCGTCGCTCAGCGCGCGGTGCTCCTCGTTCTGCGCGATGTCGAACCGTACGATGAGATCGGCCAGGCGATGATGCTTGTGTTCGGGGAACAGCGTACGGCTGATCTGCATGGTGTCGTAATCCGTGCAGGCGAACCCGGAACCGGCGACATGCCGCGTGTTGTAGTCGAGGAACCGCAGGTCGAAGCTCACGTTATGGCCCACAATCGGTTCAGGCACGGAACCGGGGTCCGACGAGGCGAGCCATGCGATAAACCGGGGCAGCACCTCGTCGATGGGGTCGAGATCAGCCACCATCGCGTCGCTGATGCCGGTCAACGCGGTGATCTGGCGTGGAATTGGGCGCAACGGGTTGATGAGTTCCTGGAACTGGTCCACGATACGGCCTGAACGCACTCGCACGGCACCGATTTCCGTGATGGCGCAGCGGTTGGGGTAGAAACCGGTGGTCTCGAGATCCAGCGCCACGTAATCGAGCGGGAATCCGTCGAGGTCAGTGCCTGCGGTATTCGCGGTATTTGCGCCGTTTGTGCCGGTTGTGGTGGTTGTGGTGGGGGAGGCGGCCGCGACCGTGACCGGTCCGGTGGTCTCCCGGCCGGCTCTGCGGATTGCCGATGCGTTGGCGGAACCGGAATCATTGGGGCGGCCGTAGACGGCGATGCCGGATGTGGTCACGGAGATCTCCTCACGATAGTCGATGTTCGCTCAAACATTGTAATGGGACGACTGTCATAGGGAAAAATTATTCCCTACCCGAAAGGTGCGGATATATTGGTGGGAAGACCTCTCGGTGAAATCCGGGAACGGAATCGCACAGGATAATGAATCGCGCAGGGTGATTGACGGAAAGAAGGGGATGCGGCCGATGAAACGAGTGGTGGCGGGCATTGTGGCCCATGTGGATGCGGGCAAGACCACGCTGTCCGAGGCGTTGCTGTACCGGTCCGGGGAGATTCGCAAGCTCGGGCGCGTGGACCACGGAGACGCCTTCCTCGACACCAATTCGCTGGAAAAGGCACGCGGCATCACCATCTTCGCGCATCAGGCGCTCGTGGAACACGGCTCGCTGCGGCTGACGCTTCTGGACACGCCGGGGCATGTGGACTTCGCCGCCGAGACCGAGCGTGTGCTGCGCGTGCTCGACTATGCGATTCTGGTCGTCTCCGGAACCGATGGCGTGCAGGGGCATACGGAGACGCTATGGCGTCTGCTGGCCCGATACGGTGTGCCTACGTTCATTTTCGTCAACAAGTGCGACGCCTCCGGATTCGACGGAAAAGCCGTGCTCGGTCAGTTACGTAGCCGGCTGAGTGATGCGGTGTTTGCTCTGCCGGCGCCGGATGGAAAGGATTCGGGCGGCGGAATCGCACCTGTCGGACCCGATGCACTCGTGCCGTTGGGGGAGAGCGCCGAGGACATCGCCACATTGGACGAGCGGGCTATGGACGAATACCTCGAATCCGGGAGCCTGACCGTGGGCCGGATTCGCACGATGATCGCCGGGCGACGGCTGTTCCCGGTGTATTTCGGTTCGGCGCTCAAACTCGACGGCGTCGAGGAGTTTCTGGATGGGCTGGAATCCTACTCCGTCGAGCCGGATTGGCCGGAACCGTTCGCCGCGCGGGTGTTCAAGATCGCGCACGATGCCCAGCACAATCGTATGACTTGGCTTCGGGTGACCGGTGGCGTGCTGAAGGCCAAGGAGATGGTGGATGTCGGCGGGGAGGCCGAGAAGATCGATCAGGTCCGAGTCTATAACGGCGCGAAATTCGAGACCGTCACCGAAGTGCCGGCTGGCGCGGTGTGCGCGGTGACCGGTCTGACCCGGACCTTCCCCGGTGAGGGGTTGGGCGCCGAGCCGGATGCGGAGTCGCCCGCATTGCAGCCGGTACTGACCTATACGGTGCTGCCGGGAGGGACGTCCGGGGCGGAATCAGCCGGGACTGGGACTGCCGGTGTAATCGGTGCGGCCGGCACCTCACGTCCCTCGGGCGCCGCCGGGACGCCGGCCACATCCGACAGGACCGAAGCTTCGCATGACCAGGATGGGGCGGACACCGACGGTGGTTCGTCCGAAGACACCGCGACCGCGCCACGCCCACGATTCGATGACCTCACCCTCCACAAGGTGATGGCCGCGTTGCGCGAATTGGAGGACGAGGACCCGCTGCTCCATGTGGTATGGGTGGAGCGACTGGGCGAAATCCATGTGCAGCTCATGGGCGCGGTGCAGCTGGAGATCATCCAGCAGACGTTGCACGACCGATTCGGTCTGGAGGTGTCGTTCGGCCCAGGTTCGATCCTGTATCGCGAGACCATCGCGGCGCCCATCGAAGGCGTCGGACATTTCGAGCCATTGCGCCATTATGCCGAGGCGCATATCCTGCTGGAACCGGGGGAGCCCGGTAGCGGCATCACGGTGCGGTCGGCGCTGTCCGAGAATGAGCTCGACCGCAACTGGCAGCGGCTGATTCTCACCCATCTGACCGAGCGCGAGCATCTCGGCGTATTGATGGGCGCTCCGCTGACGGATATCTCGATGACTCTGGTGGCGGGTCGGGCCCATCTGAAGCACACCGAGGGCGGTGATTTCCGCCAAGCCACATACCGGGCCATCCGTCAGGGGCTGATGGAAGCGCGGGCGGGCGTTGTGGGCAGGCCGGCAGTCCCGGTCGAGCAACGTCCCGATACGTCAGGCGTCGGCAATTGCCGTCTGCTGGAGCCATGGTATCGGTTCCGTCTGGAGGTGCCGGCGGAGATGATCGGACGCGCCATGAGCGACGTGCAACGCATGAGCGGCACCTTCGACGCGCCGCTCATGGAGGGGGACTATGCGGTGATCGAAGGCACGGCACCGGTCTCCGAAATGCGCGACTACGCGATGGACGTCAACCAATACACGCACGGGCACGGCAGATTCTCGGCGACGTTCGGCGGGTACAGGCCATGCCACAACGAGGAGGAGGTGGTCAGGGCCGCCGCCTACGACGCCGAATCGGATCTGGACAACACACCTGATTCGGTCTTCTGCGCTCACGGCGCCGGCTATCCGGTCAAATGGTACAAGGTCCCCGAGTTCTCCCATGTGGAATATGCGGCTACCAGATTCGCGGGCGAATGAACCCGTTGGACTCCAGGAATCGCTGGATATCCCGCATTTCGGGCATGTTCATCGAATGCGCCATACCAGGGTAGACCTGTTCGGTCAGCGTGGCGTGCGCCCGCCAGAACTCACCCATGGCGTCGACATCCGCCTTCGGGAAGATGTCATCGATCGAACCATGACCGTAGAACACCGGCGGTTTGCGCGCGGCCAGTTCGGCATCACCGGGCAGCGAGCCGGGGGCGAGCCAGCCGGAGCATGAGACGGCGGCGGCATAGCGTTCCGGATTGACGCGCAGCAGATGCGCGGCCAGTAGACCGCCCTGCGAAAAGCCGAGCGAGACCACCGGGCGTGTGGCCGGAATGTTCGCCGTCACCCATTCGTCGATGGCGGTGGCGGCCTCCAGCGCCTGATCGGTGAGCGACTGCCCTTCCGGCACGCCCTCATGGGCCCATGTGCCGAACCATGTGTATCCCATGCCGTAGGCGATCGGCGCCTGCAGGCTCGCGTAGTCGGCCGAACCGGCACCACAGTAGTTCAGCAGGTCAGGCAGATCGTATTCGTTGGAACCCCAGCCATGCAGCAGCAGGAACACCGGGTCCTTATCCGTACCCTTCAGTCGGGTCAAAGCCTTGGTAACCTTCATGGCTCCCAGTCTAGTGTCTCGCACCAGAAGTTCGTTGATTGCATATTTCTGCGGGCTACCCTTGTCAGGACGTTGCTGTGAAGCCAAACAGTCCCGTTCCTATTGGCTCCCTCTGATGAGGGGGATGCTGGTGAAGTCTGATCACACGAAGTCTGGCCATGCGACGGCCCGCATGTAACACCCCATAAAAAACCCCTATAGCCACGCCGGTGACATCGCAGCCTCGGCGCGTTATCGTCGTAATCGTGCCGCGCGGGAACGATTCCCGCACGCAGTCTGCACGCGGGCTGCCGGTCGACGAAACGACGGCGGCGGCACGGATAACGCAAACAATGCGAATAACACCAACGGAACGCCGGAAACGGCGCCGCAAAGACACCAAAAAGGGGGTGCGCAATGACCAGGTTCAACACTCAGCTTGTCCACGGACTGCCGGTTGGAGACAACAACACCGGAGCCGTGAACCCGCCGATCTACAACTCAACGACATATGCCTTCGAGAGGGTCGATGCGATGCCCCGCTACGACTACGCCCGAAGCGGCAATCCCACCCGTGACTTCTTGGAGCGTCAGATCGCGCAGCTCGAGCAGGGCACGCGCGGATTCGCGTTCGCCTCCGGACTCGCCGCGATTCACGCGGTGCTGAGCATCTTCAAGCCCGGCGACCGCATCGTGGTGGGCGACAACATCTACGGCGGCTCCTATTCGCAGCTCAACGAGTTCTTCACCCGCTGGGGTCTCAAGGTGCAGTCCGTCGACACGCAAGATCTTGAGGCGCTGACCGCGGCCGTGCAGGGCGACCCCGAGCAGGGAATTGAACCCGCTCAGGCCGTCTACTTCGAGACCATCACCAACCCGCTGCTCAAAGTCAACGACGTGCGCGGCATCTCCACTGTGGCCCGCCGATTCGGAGCCCTCACCATCGTGGACAATACGTTCGTGACCCCGTACCTGCAGCAGCCGCTCTCCCTCGGTGCGGACGTGGTCATCCATTCCGCCACCAAGTATCTGGCCGGTCATTCCGACGTGAATGCCGGTCTGGTGGTCGCTTCCGGTGAGGATCTGGCCAATCGCATCTACTTCGCCCAGAACCGGTTGGGCGGCATACTGGCTCCGGCCGAGTGCGACGCGGTGCGTCGTGGCATCCAGACGCTGGCCCTGCGCATGGACCGTCAGCAGGAGAACGCGCTCGCTGTAGCCCGCTATCTGCTGGCTCACCCTCTGGTCAAGGCGGTGCATTACCCGGGCCTGCCGGGTGCCGGTGACCAGCGACTGTCCGCCAAGGGCTTGAAGGGTGCCGGCGGCGTGCTGAGCTTCGAGGTGGTGCCCGGTGTCGATCCGGCCGATGTGCTCAACAACCTGCATGTCTTCCGCCTGGCGGTTTCGCTGGGCGCGGTCGAATCCTTGGCTGAGTTGCCGTGCCGCATGACCCATTTCGAGTTGCCGCGCGAGGAGCGTCTCAAGGTCGGTATCACCGACGAGTTGGTTCGTCTGTCGCTCGGCATCGAAGACGCCGTGGACCTCATCGAGGATTTGGGGCAAGCCTTCGAAATCGCCTATGAGCGTTACATTGAACGTCATGCCGAGTCCGACGTGTTCAGCCAGCTGACTTCGGGGGTGTTCGCCTGATCTGATATTCGCTCGTCTATTTGCTTGTGTTACTGCTTCTTACTCCTTCCTACTCCTGGTGAAACCGGCGTCCATTTGTCAGGCGCCGGTTTCTCTATGGCCGAACATCGACGCCGATTCGTGCGATGTCCGGTACGGTAGGGGAGCGATGGCAGTTCGACAGATGCTGTGGACGAGCATGGACTGTGGTGCAGTGACAGGTCGAGCCGGACACAGGCAACACAACGTGATAAACGTGATATAAAGCGCGTGACCAACAACACGAACAAGGAGATATGACATGGCGATTGACGTATACGGAGCCACCTGGTGCGGCGACTGCAAGCGTGCGAAGGACGCCCTCAACGATTTCGGCGCCGCCTTCGTCTGGCACGACATCGAGCAGGAGGAGGGCGCGGCCGACCGTGCCGTGGCGATCAGCGGCCAGCAGCACATCCCGGTCGTGCAGTACGGCGACGGTAGTTTCCAGGTCGAGCCGTCCGCGCTTGACATCAAGAACAAGCTCAAGGAGCTGGGTCTGCTGAGCTGACGGCTCGTACTGCAACGGACGGCATAGGACCATATGACGGCGGGTGGCCGACGGGGAACGCATCACGTCCCCGTCGGCCACCCGCCGCTGTGCTGTCTGCAAATATGTGTTGCCTAGTGCCTATCGTTCCCCGAGCTTCGGTAATCCCGGAGCAGCGCGATGACGATGGAGGCGATGGCGCACAGGATGCCGCCGATTGGCCACGGAATCCAGAAGAACCGCCTGCCTGCTTGCCAGTCCATCGCAAGGCTGAGGAACAACACAATCAGGGCGATCACGGTGACGGCCAACATGATGATACCGTTCACCGCACCGGTCAGCTTGGCCGTGGAATCCTGTTCGCCGGCGGGTACTTTGCGATCGGCTTCGTTTCTGCTGTTGTACCGGTCGATGTTCAGCAGGCCGTATCGCATCCCGCCATAGACGAATCCGAAGATGCCGGCCGCGCACAACAGCAGCATGACGGCATTCGGCCATCCGGCATCGACCTCCATCACATCGCCCGCATACACCACGACGGCGATGCCGATGAGAATCGCGGCGACGCCCACCACGACGCTTATCGCCAGCGTACGCATCTCCCGTCGTCGGTCGTTCTCGGTATAGAAATCCTCCACATACGGGTGCGCCCGTTTGAACGCGGTGTGTGACATGCTGCCCGGGATGAGCAGCGCCAGACCGATGATTACGCCTACGCAGATGCACAGGAACGTCAAAAAGTCGTTGAGCGGGCTGACGCCGATGATCGAGTTCTCCTCATCGAACAGGTTGGCGACGCCCACCGACGCCACGATTACTGTGACCCCGGAGGCGATCAGCGTGGCGAACATGCGCCGGTGCGCATCATAGCCGGTCAAATCGCGGGGCAGGGCGGCGGGCGTCTTGACCGGCGATGCCGTACCGGCTGGGGAAGTGGCGGATGTGGTGAGAGGGGTGGCGGCAGGTGTGACGGCGGAGGCATTCGCCGGGATCTCGGCCGACGCCGGCGCGCCCGCCGATTGTCGGGCGTTCGCGAGACCGGATGCCGGGTGGCTCACATCCCCAAGCACCAAATCGTCGAGCGTGCAACCGAACAGGTCGCAGATCGCCAGCAGCTTGTCCATTTCGGGATAGGCTTTGTCCGATTCCCATTTCGAGATCGCCTGCCGCGAGACGCCGAGCAACATGGCCAGCTGCTCCTGTGTCATGTTGCGCTGCGAACGCAGGTATTGCAGATTGGTGCGAAAACTCATGGTGTTCCCCTTCTTCCCGTCCCGTGTGCCGGGTTCATCGTGCTAGACCCATCGTTGCGATCGCCGTATCCGGCAATGCATCCGATACGATGCCCTCACTATGGCATGGTACGGCCTGCCACGCCACCATCTTCAGGTTGCCACGCCCAAAAGCAACCCGAAAACCTCCCGCAACCGCATGCAACCACCGGTTGCATCCGCGTAATTCCAAGGATTATGGGGCTTCGCGGCACTCTGATGCATGAGGCGTTATCCGGCCGAGACGGAGTCTTTGAGCGAGCATGGCCCCTCTGATGAAGAGGTGTCGGTGAAAGGCTGTCGGCGGAGCCGACTGGGGGCGACAGCACGGTCATGCAGTCATTGATGATGCGGAGCGCTGATTCTTGCGGACCAGATATTCCGCAGGGGTGACGGCCTCCACCGGCGACAGGGCGAAGTCCTTGACATTGTTGGTGATGATGGCGTCAGCGTGTTCTTTCTCGGCGATGGCCACCACGAAGGAGTCTTCCGTATCTGTGAACCCATATGACAGTCCGCACAGGATTACGGTTTCGTCCAACGCCGCCACATGCGCGATATCCAGGCACAGTGGCAATAGTCCATCGACTGATGTGGAAAATGAGGATGACGGGGACGAACCCGTTCGAGGTTGTGTCAGCTGGTGGAAAAGTCTCCAGCACCGGCGTGCCCCGTTTGACGGAAGGCATCGGGGGGGGTACTAATGAGTTTGTGAGTAGGGGCTGATGTGGTTTGTGACGCCGCCTTGGTCGGACCATGGGGTTCGTATGTGCTCGATTGTGAGCGCTCACAGACTGGAAGAAGGATGTCGGATATGAATCCGAGGACAATCACACGTACTCTGGCGGCCATCGCCGCCACCGCCACCGCGCTGGCCGGCATGCTCGTGATCGGAGGGACGGCGCAGGCAGTGGACCCGGTGCCGACCTGCACGGCCAAGCCGGATGGTACGACCATCACCCTTACCGCGGAGAATGCCGATCAGTTCAGGGTCGATGGCAATACGCTGCGTGCGTATAAGCTTGTCAAGCTTGCGGACTACAAGACTAACGCGGACGGCACGTACGCCGGTCTGGAGACTCGTCTGAACGACTGGACCAGCCCGGTGCTCGGCGAGGCGGACAATGACTCGGACAACGATCTGCAGGGTCTGACCAAGTGGTACATCGCCGCATGGGCCTTGAAGCAGAATGCCGACACGTTCGGCAAGGGATTCGAATACAATCAGGGCTTCGATCATGAGGATCCGATGCAGTGGGTGTCCGAGCATCTGTTGAGCGACCCGGTCAACGGGCTCAGCGAGGTGCGTCATTTCGTTGACGCCATCGACTCGCAGGTCAAGTTCGACCCCGACAAGACGGGTGAGAACACGGTCACCATCCCCGAGTACGTCGCCAGGGCGGATGCGAAGATCAACGACCCCCATCCGCAGACGGGAGGCCTGGTTAACGAGATCGGTCCGACCAAGACCTTGGAGTTCAGCGTGGACAAGCCCGGCATGTATCTGGTGTATGACACCAGTGGCACGAGGACGGTCAACGGCGTCAAGTACCAGGCCAGCCCGACCATCCTCATCGGCACGAAGCTCTCCCAGCCCACGGACGGTTCCTGCACTCCGATTTCCAATGCGGACGGTGTCGTGAACGTCAAGAGCGGCAGCGAGAAGGTGCCGACCGGCTCCTTCCAGTTCACCAAGACCGGTAGGGACGGCAAGTCTTTGGCCGGCGCCAAGTTCGTCATCGCACAGAAGCAGCAAGACGGCTCTTACAAGTTCGGCACTCTGGAGGGTACCGCGTGGACGTTCGGCAAGGACAAGGCCACCGACCCGGGCGTGACCCGCGTGACGTCGGATGACAACGGCATCGTCAAGTTCGACAACCTGCCCATCGGCACGTTCGACTACCGGATCGTGGAGGTCCTCGCACCGTCCGGCTACCAGAACATTGGCGTCACGTTCGACGTGACCATCACCGTGGCAGAAGACGGCACCACCACGTACGAAGCCGCCCCCGGCACCGAGTTCGCAAAGTACGTGACCGGTACGAGCGAGGATCAGGATCCGGCGTTCGAGGCCGACGTGAAGGTGGAGAACATCCCGAACAAGCCGTCCCTGCCTTTGACCGGCGGCACGGGCGTGGCCCTGTTCGTGGTGGTTGCGGTGTTGTTGGCCGGTGGTGCGGGTGTGACGTTTGTGCGGTCGCGTGCGGTGAAGCGGGATCTGCGCTGAGGATTGAACCCCTCATCGGGTGAATATGATTGGCACCGCGCGCCGTCGGGATGTGATTCGTCCCGGCGGCGCGCACGCCCGTATCCGTGGAAGGAAACATGGGGAAGATGACCGGAATGGGTTCGAGGATCGCCGCCATGACAGCGGCTGCCGCGGTGCTGCTAGCCGGCGGTGTGGTGCCGGTCGCGTACGCTGACGAGCCGGCGTCGGCACCCGCAGCGGATGCGTCAGTCTGTCAGGCGGGTGATTGGGATGCGTTGAAGGCGTGCATCGACGAGAAGACCGGTGCTGTGACAGTGAACCTGACGGCGATGATTGTGGTGCCGGGTGACGCTACTATTGGATATGAGGCTCCGGTGATCGCTACGGGGGCGGATATCACTCTCGCTGCTGTGGTGAACGGTGCGGGCCTTACTGGTCTGGCGTCTGGTGGTACGCAGGTGAAGCGCGGCGGATCCGTATTCTATGTGGCACCCGGTGGTTCGCTGACCATTGCGTCGGGAACCTACTCGAATATCCACACCACGGATGGTGGGGCGTTGGTCAATAACACGGGCGTACTGAACATCACCGGCGGTACGTTCGATTCGAACTCCACCGAGGGTAACGGTGGTGTCATCCTTCAGAATTCCGGTTCGACCATGATTTCCGGCGGCACGTTCCGGAACAACGTCGCGTCCCCGAAAGGCTGTTCGGAGGCGACGGCCGCGACCGTGTGCCTCAACTCTAAGGGTGGTGGTGGTGTCATCCATTCGATTGGCACATTGGTCGTCAGCGGTGGCGAGTTCGATCACAACGGTGCCACCCATTCCCACTTCAACTCGGGTGGCGGTGCCATCTGGGCGCAGGGCTCGCTCACCATCCGTAACGGCCGTGACGGGAGCATACCCAAGTTCACGAACAACTGGGCCACAGTGGCCGACCCGACGGGTCGCAACTTTGCTGAAGATGGTATTCTCCGGGGTGGCGCGGGTGGTGCCGTGTTCCTCAACGGTACAGAAAAGTCGCCATCTTCGGCGACTATCACGGGTGGCGAGTACACGGGTAATGTGTCCGGTTATCTAGGTGGTGCGATTTACACGGAGGAGTTCACGACCACGTATGTGGGCAAGGCGGTTGCCGAACAGAACAATGCCGGTCATTTCGGAGGTGGCCTGTGGTTCTGCCCGTCCGGCAACTCGGCCGCGTCCAAGGGGGGTAACATCGCCCTGTTCGACAACACCGTGAATCCCGATTACGATGCCAACTCCGAAAACAAGGGGACGATTCCCGACGACAGTGGGGCGGACAGGACGTACGCCGGCTCGGATTTGGCGATCATGAACCCGGATTTCAAGAACACGAATTACCACAAGAATTACGTCAACCAGTTCCAGTTGCTGGATACTTGGTTCACCGACCGAGCCAACCCGGCGGTTGAATGGACGTGGGACGGGACGCCCTTGAAGGAATCGTCCGGCTACTACGACTCCTGGCTGCCGTACCTGTCCAGCAGGCAAAATATCAGGGCCGTCCTCGCCTCCAGCAAGACTCATTCGGACGTCGAGGTCAGGAAGCCCGCCACACTGACCATCGCCCAGAACGGAAGCGGCCCTGACACGATCACCACCGGACTGGCCCTTAAGGCCAACGTCAAGGGCGACACGGATGCGGCCAAGAACGAGACGATTCGGCAGGAGGCGCGTGACCGCGCGCAGCTTACGTTCAAGGGCAACAGCGCGCGTCTTTCGGGCGGCGCGTTCGGATCCAACGGCGTGGTCGTGTTCGACTCCCCGTATTCGATGGAATGGAACAAGATCGGCACCGACACGACGAAGCCGGTGGCTACTGCCTCCACATGGCTGCTGACTGCCACCAGTCTGACCAAGCGTGAGGACGGCAAGTTCGACGAGACCACCGGCCTGACCCCGTACTTCGATATGGATATGCGACCTTCCGACTGCCAGGCGGACGATACCAAGGCCGACTGCTGGGGACACGACAACCCCGAAACCACGGACCCCGAGAACGACCCGAACAAGTGGTATGTGCGGATCAAGGACAACGATTCGCACGACAACAATCTGGCGATGGGGTCCATGAGTCTGGATAACCTCGCGCCCGGCACATACACGTTGGAGGAGACGGAGGCACCGTCCGGATACAACCTGTCAGGTACGATATACACCTTCACTATCATCGCCACCACGCCGGGCAAGCTGCCCACGATCCCGGAGTTGCACGTCTTCAAGGACGATGGGACGGCCGGCGACGTGGTCGATGGGTCTAATGTGCCGAACAGTCCGAAGAGCGGCGAACTTGACTGGGAGAAGACCGACTCCGAAAACGCGGGAACCCCCCTCGGCGATTCCGAATGGAAGATCCTAGACGCGGACGACAAACCCGTGAAGGGCTACGGGAACATCCAGGACTGCACTGTCCAAGGCTGTGACGGAAAGAAGGATATGAACCCCACGTCGGGCAAGTTCTCCGTCAAGCTCGACAGCACGTTCACGAACGGTACCTACAAGCTCGTTGAGACCAAGGCTCCGGAAGGCTACCTGCAGCCGACAGGCAATGCAGCCGAGCATACGTTCACCGTCACGTCCGGCACGGACGGTCTGGAGGTCAAGTGGGGCGATGGCCAGTCCGCGAACATCCCGAACACCGCAACCGAGGTGAGGTGGACGAAGGTCGGCTCCGATGCCACCAATACACCACTTGCCGGCAGCACGTGGAAGCTGACCCGAACCAAGGACGACGGCTCGGACGAGACTGTGTATGACAAGATCACTGACTGCGCTCCCGACAAGGACGGCAAGGAAACGGCCTGCAGGGGTCACGACCTCGATCCGGACGCCGGTGCTTTCAGGTTGAAGGCCCTCAAGGCTGGTTCGTACACGCTGACCGAGACGGCCGCCCCCGACGGGTACATGCAGTCCACCGCATCGTACACGTTCACTATTTCGACCGACAAGGAAGAGACCGTGATCATCAGCGGTGCGAACGATGAAAACAAGATCGTCAACGCGAAGATTCTGACGGCGCTGCCTCTGACGGGTGGCCGGTCGGCGTTGTATTGGTCTGTGACGGGTGGTGTGCTGGCGATTCTGGCCGGTGGCGTGGCCGTGGTGGCGGACCGGTTGCGGAGGCGAGCGGGTGTCCGCTGACGACAGGCACAATATCGCCGCGGGCGCAGCCGCTTCCGGCGGCGGTGTCCCGGCTGGTTCCGGTCGTCCTATCGGGGCGGTCGGGCGCCGGTTCACGCCCGAGCAGACTGCGTATCTGAATGCGTTGCCTGCGGTGGCGACCTGTGACGGGCGGCGCATCGTGTATACGGACGGGTTCCGTGAACGGTGCATGGCGCGGTATGCGGCGGGTGAGCTGCCGACCGATTTGTTCCGTGAGGCCGGGCTCGACCCGGAGCTGATCGGCGCGAAGCGGATTGGTCGCGCGTTCGCCCGATGGCGCAAGGCGGCCGGCGTGCCCGCCCGGGCCGCGGGTCGCCCCGTCGCGCACGGGGAGCCGAAAAGGTCGGACGGTGAGGCCGACCTGCCGTCCGTTGATCCGCGTGACGCGGTCATCTCGGCCCAGGCCCGGCTGATTGACGCGCTCACCGCTCAGGTCGCCGAATTGGAACAACGGCTCGCGCGTGCGGAGCGACGGTAGGGGTAAGCTGACGGGCACGGCTCTGGACATGATTGGAGGAATCCATCGCGTCCAGAGCCGTTTTCGTTGTCTCACGAGGTCAGGGTCCCATACGGATTATGCGTGCAGTGTAATCAGGCGAGGGACCGGATAGATTCGGGCGGTTGCATCGTGGAGTTTGGACGTTGGCGAAGTTGCACGTAATCAGCCTGTTCATCCCACTCTCCTTCCCATCTCGAGTATGCCCATAATCGCATCAATAACGCCCACATAACCCACGTTTATAGGACGGCATGGCGAATCGTGATATCGGCACGACGTTTCGGCGGGCTGCTGCTTGCTAAGTTCGGATGCATATGTTGTCGTGCGCCGAGGGTGTGGAATGCATCATGGCGTGGAAACGGAAAGATGGTGGTGGGTCATATGGGTTCCAGCAATGCGGATTTCGACAAGGCGGGTTCCGGTTCGACGGGTTCCGGTTCGGCGGGATTTGATGCGACGGGTGCCGGCACGGTGAATTCCGCAGACGATTCCGTGTGTGCGACCGGTGCTGCAGCCGAGTCTGCACCCGGTGCCGTGACCGGCGCGTTCGCGACGCGGGCCATCCATGCGGGCTATGATCCCCTCGACCACGGCTACGCGGCCGTGCCACCCATCTACGCCTCGGCGGCCTTCGATCTGGGCGATGCGGTGCGTGGCGACGCGCTGGCCGCGGGCAACCTCGATGGCTTCGAATACTCGCGCGTGGCCAATCCCACGGTTGACGCGTTGGAGAAGCGACTGGCCGCGCTCGAAGGCGGCATCGGCGCGGTGGCGGTCGGCTCCGGCATGGCGGCCGTCAGTTATGCGCTCATGTGCGCGGGGGAGGGCGGCGGTCGCATCATAGCCCCCAGCGACCTCTACGGCGCCAGCGTGGACGCGCTCGGCGACTTCTTGCCGCAGTTCGGCATCCACACCGATTTCGTGAAGGACATCAACGATCTCAACGAGGTCGAGTCGAAAATAGGCCCCGACACCCGCGCGATCTTCGCCGAAACCGTGTCCAACCCGTCCACCGAGATCCTGGACATCGAGCCGCTCGCAGCGCTCGCCCATAGGCACGGCGTCGCACTCATCGTGGACAACACCGTACCCACGCCGTACCTGCTCAATCCCATCAGGTTCGGCGCGGACATCGTCGTCCACTCCACCACCAAGGGCATCACCGGCCATGGCAACGCCATCGGCGGCGCGGTGATTGACGGCGGCCATTTCGACTGGGCCAACGGCCGATTCCCGCAGTTCACCGCGCGTCAACAGGTCATCAGCGACGACCGGGCAGGCGAATGGCACAGTTTCGCGGAGAAGTTCGGCAACGCCGCGTTCATCAAGCGCATTCGCATCAAGTACCTGCGCACGTTCGGCGCGGTGGCCAGCCCGTTCAACGCCTACCTGTCCCTTGTGGGATTGGAGACGCTGCCGCAGCGCGTCAGCCAGCAGGTCGCCTCCGCGCATCGCATCGCCGAACATCTGACCCACGCCGCGCATGTGATCAAAGTCAACTATTCCGGTCTCGGCTACACACCGCAATACGATCTGGTGCCGAAGTACTTCCCGCGCGGCGTGGGACAGATCCTCTCCTTCCTGGTGGACGGCAGCGCCGACAACGTGCGCCGTATCATCGACGGGACACGGCTGTTCTCGTACGTGCCGAACATCGGCGACGCGCGATCGCTGATCGTCGACCCCGCGCACATCACCCATCGTGAGGTGCCGGCGGACGCCCGGATCGCGGCCGGTGTGAGCGACAACCTCATCCGTCTATCCATCGGGCTGGAGGACGCGGACGACCTCATCGCCGACCTCGATCAGGCCATCGCGGGCGCGTACCGAGCCTGACCTGCCGACGTCCGTCACCATATTCCGCCATCCGTGTTCCCGCGCGTTCGTGCCATGGGTCCGCGCAGTGTGTCCATGCTATGCGTCCGTGTTCGCAAGCATGCGCCCGATGAGGAGACGCCACCGAATAACCCTCCATAGACAACGCGTATAGCAACGCCGGGCCGGGACTGGCAGCCCTTGGCTAAGGTGGAAATCGACCGGTGGAAGGGAAACGATTCGCAACGATTTGCCACTGCGGGTTCGCCGCGGCGCCGCTACTGCGGATTCGCTGCTGGAGAACAGTCGCGGAACCGGTTCTCGGGGTGCCGGTAAGGTCGCTACGTCCGACATGGGCGGGCGCTCTTTCCTATGGCATCCATATGGCATATGGCGCATATGACTCAGACGACGATACGAGAGGAAACCGATGATCGAGATCAGAGGCGTGAGCAAAAGCTTCGGCGACACCAAGGTGTTGGACGGGCTCGATCTCGACATCCCGCGTCGCAACGTGGTCACGGTGATTGGACCGTCCGGTTCCGGCAAATCCACCTTGCTGCGCATCCTGGATTTCCTCGAGCGCGCGGACGCCGGCACCGTGGACTTCGGCGATGGTCCGGTCGACCTGACCACCACCAGATCGTCGGACATCCGCAAGGTGCGCTCCCGCATCGGATTCGTGTTCCAGAACTACAACCTGTTCCTCAACAAAACCGCGTTGCAGAACGTGGCGGAACCGCTGATCTACGCCAAGGGGGTCAAGCCTGCCGCAGCCCGCAAGGTCGCCGCCAAACAGCTTGACCGCGTTGGACTCGCGGATTTCGCCGACCGATACCCGAGCACCCTGTCCGGCGGACAGCAGCAGCGTGTGGGCATCGCCCGCGCTGTGGCCCTGAGCCCCGAACTGCTCGTGCTTGACGAGCCCACCTCGGCGCTGGACCCGGAGATGGTGACCGGCGTGCTGGAGGTCATCAAGCAGCTCGGGCGCGACGGCATGACCATGCTCATGGTCACCCACGAGATGCGGTTCGCCTACGAGGCGTCGAATCGTGTGGTGTTCATCGAGGGCGGCCACATCATCGAACAGGGCGACCCGAAGCAGATCTTCGAGCATCCGCGGCAGGACCGCACACGGGAGTTCCTGTCCTCGACCAACAACGTGCTCATGATTCCGGCGGGCGACGCACCACGCTGAACCTGATGCGGCTGTTATGCGGCCCCGACGCAATCCTGATGGGGCTCGCCAACAATCCGCCGAAATCATCGAGTGAACAATAAACCAGAGATAAATGACATATTCAAGAGAGGGGTTTGTCATGTCCAACAATCTATCCAAGTCGCGCGGCGTGCTGCGCAAGGCCGTGGCCCTGCTGTCCGGTGTGGCCGTGCTGTTCTCGCTGGCCGCCTGCGGTTCTGCCAACGCCGGTGAGTCTAGCGATGCCAAGTCCGATGCGTCCTCCAGCGCCAGCGCATTGGAGCAGGTCAAGTCCGCAGGCAAGATCGTGTTCGCCACCGAAGGCACCTACGCGCCGTTCAGCTACCATGATTCCAAGACCAACGAGCTGACCGGATACGACGTGGAAGTGGCCAAGGCCATCGCCAAGGAGGTGGGTGTCAAGGCCGAATTCGCCGAAGGCAGCTTCGATTCGCTGCTCGCCGGCGTGGACGCCAAGAAATACGACACGGTCGCCGACCAGATCAGCGCCACCGACGAGCGCAAGGCCAAGTACGACTTCACCGAACCGTACACCTACTCCTACGGCGTGGTCGTGACCACCAAGGACAACCCGAAGGGCGTCAAGTCGTTCGACGACGTCAAGGGTCTGCAGGCCGCCGAGACCGGTACCTCCAACTGGAACAAAACCGCCCAGGAGAAGGGCGCCACCATTGTGCAGGTCAATGACTTCGGCCAGGCCGTGGAGGCCCTGCAGTCCGGCCGCGCGGACGTGACGCTTAACGACGGCCTCGCCGTGCTCGACTACCTCAAGCAGAAGCCGGACGCGAACATCAAGATCGCCGCCAAGTCCGAGAAGACCCCGGCCGCGCAGCTGCCGTTCCGCAAGGGCAGTGACGATCTGGTCAAGGCCGTCAACGACGCCATCGCCAAGCTGCAGCAGGACGGCACGCTCACCAAGATCTCCGAAAAGTACTTCGGCGAGGACTTCTCGCAGGAGTGATTTTCGGCGTCCCGGACGGGCGGTCCGGCGGTCCGGCGGTTTGCCGTGGAGACGACGACCATCGATGGATGGTCGCTCGCGAACCATTGGCGGCCGCCGGACCGCCGCCGCACTGTTGTCCGCCCATCGCGGCGCATCGGCAGCGTGATATACATCAGTCATCAGTCATCAGCACATCGGCCATAAGCCATAAGGGATAAAGGACGGGTACATGGACGCGCGAGTATGGGGAATCGTCACGGATTCCTTCACCAAGCTACTCATTCCGGGCTTGACGGTGACCATACCGTTGACCCTGATCTCCTTCACCTTCGGTCTGGTGCTGGCGATTGTGGTGGCGCTCATCCGGGTGGCCAAGGTGCCGGTGGCCTCGCAGATCGCATGGTTCTACGTATGGGTGTTCCGCGGCACGCCATTGCTGGTGCAGCTGTTCGTCATCTTCTTCGGCCTGCCGTCGGTGGGCATCACGATTCCGGCTCTCCCGTCCGCCGTGATCGCGTTCTCGCTCAACGTGGGCGCCTACGCCTCCGAAACATTGCGCGGCGCGATTCTGGCGGTGCCCAAGGGGCAGCTCGAGGCAGGTCTCGCGGCCAACATGCCGTACGTGACCATCATGCGGCGCATCATTCTGCCACAGGCGTTCCGATCGGCGTTCCCGGCACTGTTCAATTCGTTCATCGCGCTGGTCAAGGACACGTCACTGGCCGCGAACATCACCGTGGTGGAGATGTTCATGTCCGCCCAGCGCATTGTGGCCATCTACTACGAACCGTTGGTGCTGTACATCGAGGTAGGCCTGATCTACCTGTTCTTCTGCACGGTGCTCACCTGGTTGCAGAACTATTGCGAGAAGCGCCTCAACGCGCATTTCTAGCGGAATTTCGGTGCGCGTAGCTTCCGTCTCGCCGCGCACTGGTAGCATGGATACCGTAAGGACACGGCACAAGGAAGGCCGTGCTTGGCCCTTGGGAAGGGGGCTTTCGATGGCATCCATAGCAGCCATGTTCGGAGGGACCATGATATTGCTTATTATTCTGCTGGTCGTCATCTTCCTGTTGCTGTGTGCGGCGTTTTTCGTCGTGCCGCAGCAGCAGGCGTACATCATAGAGCGATTCGGCAAATTCCAGAAGGTGCAGTTCGCGGGCATCCACATGCGCATTCCGCTCGTGGATCGTATCGCCATGAAGACCAACATGCGCGTCAACCAGCTCAACGTGCAGTTGGAGACCAAGACGCTCGACAACGTGTTCGTCACCGTGGTGGCCTCCACGCAGTTCCGCGTGAACCCGGAGAACGTGGCCACCGCCTACTACGAGCTGCGCGATCCGGCTGGACAGCTGCGTAGCTACATGGAGGACGCGCTGCGCTCCGCCATCCCCGCCCTGACACTGGATGACGCCTTCGCCCGCAAGGACGACGTGGCCTCCGACGTGCAGAAGACCGTGGGCAATGAGATGAGCCGGTTCGGCTTCACCGTGGTCAAGACGCTGATCACCGCAATCGATCCCTCGCCGCAGGTCAAGAACGCGATGGACTCCATCAACGCCGCGCAGCGTGAGAAAGAGGCCACCCGCCAGCGCGCCGAGGCCCAGCGCATCCAGATCGAGACGCAGGCCGCCGCCGAGGCCGAGAAGACCCGTCTGCAGGGTGAAGGCCAGGCCAACTACCGCCGTGAGATCGCCAACGGTATCGTGGACCAGATCAAGAGTCTGCAGGCGGTGGGCATGAGCATCAACGACGTGAACAACGTGGTGCTGTTCAACCAGTACCTTGACGTGATGCGCTCGCTGTCCGAGTCCGGCAACGCCAAGACCGTGGTGCTGCCCGCCTCCACGCCCGGCGGCTATCAGGACCTGTACGAGCAGGTCACCAAGGCCATGCTCACCGCATCCGATGTGAAGTGACGGAGCGACTGTAGACGCCCGGTCACTGGGATGATGAACGTGATCGGGCGTCAATTGGTCGTTGGTGCTTGCTAGCGGTTACCGCCCCAGGAACTTCGGAATCGCCTCGGCTGCGGCGTAGCCCTTGCGGTACATCATCTCGAGGCCCTCGAAGTTCTTCTTGAGGGTGTTGAGGCCGTACAACTCCTCGGGGGCGAGGATGAGCACGCGTCCCTCGGCCTCGTACTGCTTTGCGAGCTCGATTTCGTCGTTGTAGGTCCTGTAGCGCTCGCGAAGCCGTTCGGCCGCCGCCGGATACGTGCGCTCCAAAATACGCGCGGGGGCCAGATCCTTGCGCTGCTGGCGGACCTCGTCGCGCAAACGGGACAGAATCAGGATCACACGTTCATACCCGTCGTCCAGCGCCTTCTGCACCGGGACCGGGTCGGCGATGCCGCCGTCGAAATACGGCACACCGTCCACGACGTACGGTTCGCAGGCCACCGGCACCGCGGACGACGCCTTGACGATGTCGAAATCGTCGTACCGGATACGGGACTTGTCGAAGTACTTGGCTGAGCCGTCCTCCGCATTGCAGGCAACCACCGTGAACCCGGTGGGATTGGCCTCGAATGCCTCAAAATCCACCGGATACTCGCCGTCATGGTTGCTCAGCGTTCCATAGATGTAGTCCAGATTGGCGAAGTTGTGGTTCTTGAAGAAGCTTTCCGCGCTCGCATACTCCTTGCGGAAGGCGTACTTGGTGTAGAACGTGTGGTTGCGGCCATGCTGGCGGGCGATGAACGAGGTCATGTTGGCCGCGCCGGCGGAGACGCCGTAGCACATGTCCACGTCGATGCCGTCCTCCAGCATGCGATCCATCACGCCGCAGCCGAAAATTGCGCGGAATCCGCCGCCGACGTCAATCATCGCGGACTTTGCTGTCATGACTACCCCCTGTTCAATCCGATAGGGCAGAGCTTACGCGCTCCGACCGGACAAGGCACTGGACAATGCACCCCATGATGTAGGGATTTTCCCACCGTGTAGGGAAACCCCCACGGTGTAGTAACGAAAAACGGCTTAATTCCGCCATTCTTCATTTTTGCATCCCTACATGGTGGGAAATTCCCTACACGGTGGGACGTGACGGGGGGAGATGTTGTGGGACGGGACGCAGTGCGGGAGGCAGCGGAGAAATGTGTGCGCGCTCAGGGCACGCACCACATACAGCAGGACTATTCCCCGGACACGGAGCCAGGGCACATTGGAGAAGCCGTGTGCTTCCATTCAGGGACATTAGGGGTGTTACCTCAGGCCTGTTGAACCAACTTTGACATACAGGGTGAGGGTGAGTCGGTTGGGTTGATTTCAATCAACCCAACCGACATCCGAACTGATTCATCTCGGTCAATTCCGGCTTAACAGGGCTGTACGCTATCGGTCGAGCAAATCGCGCGACAGCTCGGCTATACGCGCCGACGGGTCGGAGTTGGAGAGCTCCACGCTGCCGACGGCGTCTTCCGGCGCCAGCTTGCCCAGGGATTCGAGCACCACGCCGAGGTGACGCACCGTGCCTTCGTTGCCGTCGATGATCGCGGCGCGTTCGGGGAGCAGCTCGCGGAAATAGTCACGGTAGAACACGAAATGCGTGCAGCCGAGCACCACCGAATCGATGCGGTCGAGGTCGTATTGGTCGAAATACCCGTGCAGGGTGCGCATCACCAGATCATGGTTGTCGAGCCGGCCGGACTCCACGATCTCCACCAAATCGGGGCACGGCTCCTTGTAGATCTCATTGTCCGAGTCGAACCGGTCCATCAGCTTGGCGAATTTGCGCTCGCGCAACGTCAACGGCGTGGCCGCCACAATCACGCGCTGCGGGATATGATGCGGGTCGGACGGCACGTCCCCCCGGTCGCAGGCGATTTTCAGCGCCGGCTCCATGCCGATGATCGGGATGTCATACCGCTCACGCAGGTCGTTCACCGCAGCCGATGTGGCCGTGTTGCAGGCAATGACCACGGCCTTGACGCCCTGTTTCACAAAGTGTTCCATGATGTCGAAGCTCAGCGCGCGCACCTGCTCCGGCGTCTTGGTGCCGTACGGCGCGTTGGCGGAATCGCCGAAATACAGCACATGCTCGCCCGGCATGTCCTTCACCATCTGACGAACCACCGAAATGCCGCCGAGACCTGAATCGAACACGCCGATCGGCGATGTTGAGCTCATGTCTGATTCCTCCTGTTGTTGACGCCGCAGTGTCGGTTACCAGAGTACTCTGTAAGCCATGAGTCTTCCGCAACAAGTGACCAAGGTGCACGCCACCGGCAATGATTTCGTGGTGTATCTCGACCGTTCGGGTGAATTCGAGCCCACGCCAGATGAGATTCGATTCCTGTGCGACCGGCATTTCGGCATCGGCGGCGACGGGCTGATTCGCCTGACCGCTCCCGAGCATGTCTCCGATCTGAGCCGCGAACAGGTGGCCGTCATGCACGCCGATGGGGCGCAATGGTTCATGGACTATCGAAACGCCGACGGCTCCTTGGCGGAGATGTGCGGCAACGGCACGCGCGCAATCACCCTGTTCGCCCAGCACGAGGGCGTCGCCGACTCGACCGAACCGTTCCGGCTTGGCACGCGCGCCGGAGTCAAGGTGCTTACGCCGCGGGGCAATATGAAGCCGTATGGCGCCAACGTGTTCCAAGTGGAGATGGGGGCGTGGCACATCGGCGAGGAGGATGCCTACGAGGTCACCATCCCGGGCACGCCGGGCTCCGCACGGGGCACGTTCGTGGATATGGGCAATCCGCATGTGGTGGCGGTGATCGAGGATGCCTTCGCCACGCTGCCGGTGGTCGAGGATCTGGACCTCGTCACCAAGCCCGTGGTCTCCCCGGTGATCGAGTCGGACCAGAACGTGGAGTTTGTGCGCATCGACGACATCGACCAGAACGCCGGCGTGGGCGAGGCGACGATGCGCGTCAACGAACGCGGCTGCGGCGAGACGCTGTCGTGCGGCACGGGTCTGTGCGCCACCGGCGTGGTGCTGCGCGTCAAGACCGGCATCGACCATTGGGACATCACCGTGCGCGGAGGCACGCTGCGCGTCGATGTCAGTGCCGATGACGTGCGGCTGACCGGTTCGGCCACGCTGGTCGGCGAGGTGACGCTGCTATAGGCTGCCGGTCCGGCCGAATCGGGGATTGTTATCGCTGTTCTTGCGGTCTCGCTGCTGCGGGGCCGCATTTTGATCCTCCCGATTGAGGCCTGTACAGCCGTGCGTCATTGCTAGTGGTCTGTCTCGCAATTGTTTGAGTAGTGCCGGTCCTCTCGGAGAGGGGCTGTCAGCGAAGCTGACTGGGGGAGAGGCAGAAGCTGAACCTCTCAATTATTCTAGAGACAGACCACTGGTATCCCGCGCCAAAATTCGTTGACTATATTTTGGCTCTGTTAAACCAACTTTGACACACAAGGTGGGCCATATAGGTTGATTTCCTAGGAAAATCAACCCACTCTGAACCCAGATTGGGTAGCATATGTCAATTCTGGTTTAACAGAGCCCATATTTTTAGCTCCCCTTGTTAGGGGAGCTGGCCCGCGAAGCGGTCTAAGGGGTAGTGAATCAATAAACGAATTCATGGCGCAGGATACTCAGTTATATCCGCGTGTGGGGCCGTCTCAGGCAGGAGCTGCTCAGGCGGAGGCCGCCTCAGGCAGGAGCCGGACCGGCGATCCTCAGGCGAACAGCGCGGCGCCTTCAGTGGCGATGATGAGCACTACGATGGCCACGATCCACAGCACATCAATCATGAGGTCGATGCCGAGACGGTAGTACTTCGACAATCCAACCGGAATCTTGCCGTCCTTGCCGGACGGCAGCCCCTGAACGGCGACGGTGGCGTGGCTGAGCGCCATGAATTGGATGGTGGTCGAGAACATGAGCGTCAGGCACCACGGGCACAGCGCGTGGATCACGAACAGCGACTGGGTGCTCAGCCAGTACGAGTAGGCCAGCGCGGCGAGACCGCCCAGCCATGTGCAGGCGGCGAACCAGCGCGGCACACGCACACGGGCCAATCCAATCACCGCGATGGTGACGAACACGCTTTCGGCGGCGATGCCGAAGAAGGCGTTCGGATAGGACAGTCCGCCGAACTTCACGATTTCCGCCTGCCAGGACTGCGCGACGGTGGAGCAGGAGATTACGGCGTTCACATCGCAGCCGAGCGAAGCCCCGGGGTTGCGGGCCAATTGCAGCGTCTCCGCGGAGAGGATGAACGACGTGCCCAACGCCACGAGCGAGGCGATCAGCGCGATGAGATACGTCCATGTGGCGGAATGACGCCAGCCGGTGAATCGCGGCGCGTCGAGCAGGATATCGGATTGCGACTCGCTGAAACCGGTATTGGCGGACTGGACGTCGCCGGCGTTTTCGGTGTCGTCAACGGTGTCGGTGGAAGCGGATGTGATGCGTGTTGTGCTCGTCATGGTGTCCCCCTGCAGTGTTGCGTGGCCTTGTCCTGGAGTCGATACGCCTCGTGCCTGCCGTTGGTGCCGATTATTCCACGTCGTTGGTGTCACGATGGGGAAGCGGCATGCCGGTAGGGCGTGAGCGCATCCTGCCAGCTCCGTGGGGACGGGCCTCGGTGTGCTGGGCTCCAGCCTAGCGTCTGCGCTTGTCATGTGCGGCGGATTGCTTCATATGATTCGCTATCCGCCGAAGGCGAAGGCGACGGGCGGCAAGCCGGCATCGGCCCCGCGTACGGAAAAGGCGGCAAAACGGGTTACGATGGAGAGTATGACTGGATACGTGATGCCTGCAATGCCGCCTGCGACCGGGTGGGATATCCACTGCCACACCGTGTTCTCCGACGGTACGGAAACGCCGACCACGCTTGCCGAGCAGTCGAAGGCGCTGAGGCTGTGCGGCGTCGCCATCTCCGATCATGACACCACCGCCGGCTGGGGTGAAGCCGAGGCGGCGGCGCGACAGGTCGGGCTGCCGTTGCTGCGTGGCACCGAGATCACCGCCACCGACGAAGATCTGTCCGTGCATATGCTCGGCTATCAGTACGACCCGGCCAATGCGCACATCGTGAATCTGTTCGAAACCACACGCGCCGCACGGCTCAGGCGCACGCAGCGCATGGTCGAGCTGTTGTCCCGTGATTACCCGATTACCTGGCAGTCCGTCCTCGATCAGGTCAAGGAAGGCGGCAAGACCACCATTGGAAGGCCGCATATCGCAGACGCGCTGGTGAGCGCCGGCGTCTATGAGAACCGTTCGCAGGCGTTCGCTGATGCGGTCAACTCGGCGTCCAAGTACTACATCCCCACGCCCTCGCCCACCACGCATGAGGTGGTGGCGGCGGTCAAGGAGGCCGGGGGTGTGGTCATCATCGCCCACGCCGGTGATTTGAGCCGCAACCCCCGCCTGATGACGGACACCCAGATCGAGGCGTTGGCTGATGAGGGGTTGGATGGTCTGGAGGTATGGCATCGCGGCAATCCGCCCGAACAGCGCGAACGGCTGCTTGACATCTGCCGTAGACGCCATCTGCTGGTCACCGGCGGGTCCGATTGGCATGGCAAGGGCAAGCCGAACCGGCTGGGGGAGAACCTCACCGACGAGGCCACCGTCGCCGAAATCGTGCGTAGGGGTGTGCTGCCACTGTACCGATGATGGCGACGCGATGCGTCGGGTTATGCCAGATGGCGCGCGTCGGATTATGTTGGCCGATGCTGGTTGGTGCTGGTTGGCACCGCCGCCGAACCGGCATTGCTGGGTTTGACGGCACCTGTTTGGCGACGTTAAACAGATATCATCAACCGATGTTTCAATCGATGGTATTGAACCGGCATCGTTGAACCGGTATTGCATATCAGATAACCGTCGGTTTTCGAATCACTGTCGGATTTCGACGTTTACCTGTCGGATTTCGAAGTTTGACTGACGGTTCTCGACGCTTGACTGTCGGTTCTCGTACACCACATGTATGAAATCCGACAGTCAAGCGTAGAAACCCGACAGTCAAGCGATGGGGTCCGACAGTTAGATGTCGAAATCCATCAGGCAAACGTCGAGAACCGACACATAAATAGTTGGGGAAGGTCTGCGGGGGCCAAGACAGGGGTTTGGGGTGCAAGCCAGGGGTTTGGGTCCGCGATAGGGGCCCAAGATAAGGGCTCAAGACGATCAGAGGGCGCCGAAACCGACGGCGTGCTTGGTCTCCGAGCCGATGATGGCGTAGCCGAGGGCCTTGGCGGGCACGATGATGCGGCGACCCTTGTCGTCGGTCAGGTCGATGGAGGCGCCGGTCTCCACGGCCTGCGCGATGACTGCGCTCACCTTGTCCGCGGAATCCTCGGTGCTGAAGTTCACCGGTCGTGCCACGTTCTGAATGCCCAGTTCGATATCCATGAATACTCCTCGTTGGTCCGGTCCGTTTTCGGCCGGTGATGTGATGTGCCGGTTGCGGCGGTGCCGTCATGCGAGGTGACGCATGACGGTGGTCATGTGGCCGTGTGACCATATGACCACCGCAATCGGCTATGTTCGGTTGGTCTGTTATCGATTATGTCCCATTGCGTCGTCCGTCGAGAGCGGCGGCGCGATGGTTATGCGCTCGGCGTGGAATCCGCCGCAGAATCCGTTGTGGACTCCTTGGCGCCTTCCGATGCGTTCGGCGCAGGGAAGGCGGACACATCGGCACCATCGGCGGTTGCCGTGCCTTCGTTCGCGGAGCTGCTGTCCTGACTGTCGCTGTGACCGGTTGCCTGATTGGCAGCGGTCACATGCCCGGAGCTCTGATCGGCCCTCGATTCGGCCCCGGACTCGGCGGCGGGTGCGGCAGCGGATTCAGCCGTACCCCTCACGGGATTGCCGTCGGCGTCGTATCCGTCCAAACCGGCGTGGGCGTCGCGCAGTGCGCGTTCCTCGCGCTCGAGCAACGGGATGACCGTGGTCTTGGCGTTGGAGGAATGCGCGAATCGTTCTCCGGTGTCGTCGTCATCGCGCACAGAGGTGGGGAAGAGCGGACGGGGTACGTGGAAGGTGCGTGCGCCTGTCGCGGCGGGCCGGGCGGACGCGCTGGAGAAACCGGTTCCACCGGCGGCGCGGTCCACGGCGCCGGTGGGATTGCCATGAGACGCAGTGCCCGTCGTCGCGGTGCCGTTGGCCGCAACGGAGTCCTTGGTCGCATCAGCCGACGTCCCGGCAACGCCGTCACCCACGGCTCCTCGAGATGAGCCGGACGAGACGCGCTTGTCCATCTCCAGTAGCTCCTTCAATGTGATGGTCACCGAGGAGTGCGGCGAGGATTGCGAACGCTGGGGTGCGGTCGAGCCGGTGCCGGTTCCCGCCAGAGGCCTGTCTGCCAGCGGATGGTCCGCGGTACGGTCCGACGCGGCGCCGGAGACCTCCGGCGTGACATCGACGTTGCCGGCGGCCGAGATTTCTGCGGAACCGGTACGATCGGGATCGGGCGTGGCGTCGGTGGTGCCCGTCGCGGTGCCCGCCGTGGCGGCACCGACCGCCTTCGCGCCGGTGCCCGATGCGTGGGCTGCGGTATCGGATGCGGGTCGTGCCGGTGTCGTGCCGCGGCGCCGGTCATCATGCAGAAGCGTGCCCACGGTGATCGTGGAAGGCGATCCGTTGCCGGACGCGCCCGCCCCTCCCGCTGCGGCCTTGGCATCGGGCGCTGGCGTGGCGTCGCGGCTGATGACGCCCAGCTGATGGGCCAGACGCTCCACCTGCGCCTTGAACTGCATGATCTTATCGTTGTCGCCGCGGTTCAGCGCCTGAATGAATTCGCCCACCTGTTCCATCTGTAGCCACAGGTTGGCGCGCAGCATGATGAGATCGTCCAGACGGGAGCCCATCATGCGCCCGTATGCGGAAAGCACGGCATTGCGGTGGGTCTCGTCCAGTTTGCCGAAAATCCAAGCGAGGTCACGGGCCGGGTCGTTGACCTGCATGTCCTGCCAGTTGGTCACGGCGGTGATGGTGGAGCCTGAGAACAGCAGATCGCCGTCCGAGAACCCGCCATGCACCGTGCAGGTGGCGAACGACCACAGGCCGTCGGTCTCGATGACGCGGGCCCAGCTGTTGGTGATTTCGCCAGGAACATGGCCGGCCGAGCGCAGACGCTTGATCCATGCGGTCAGCTGCGCATGAATCTGTCCGGTGGTGAACACGGGATATTTGGCCGCGGTCAGGAACGCGGGGGAGAGCCGGTGGATGGAGCCGAGAGCGGTGCCCACGGCGGCGCAGTCGTCCAGCGTGAGCAGGTCCAACGGCCGCGACTGGCCCTGACGATGGGCGGCGATCATCACGGTCGTCTCTCCGGTGGGACTGGGACGGCCCGTATCGACGGTGGCTGCCGCCGCCGCATCCGCATCCTCGCGCTGGAACGCCTGCGCTGTGGCGGTCTGGCCGGGCTTGGCCACGTCGCCCGGGCAGAAGGTGATCACCCTGTCCAGGTCGAAGCCGAGTCCGCCCGGCTCGCGCGCCGCGGCCAGCGTCTGCGCCGCCCGGACGCGGCGGATCAGCCGGGTACGCCCTTCCTTGGTGTCGGTGGCGTAGACGTCATACAGCTTGCCGGAGGCGTCCTGCACCACCGCTTGGTCGATGCCCTTGGCCTCGTCGGTCGAACTGGCCTGCGTGCTCTCCCGCACGCCGGCGACAGCCAGATTCGGCAGGACGGCCGAAGTCAGCGCCGCCAAGACATAATTGCTACGTTTCATCACCCTTCAACACTAATACATCACATGCGCCACGGGGCCGGGCGACACTGGAAAACACGGCATATGGGTCGTTCCACCGGTCGTCATGACGGGCGACATGGAGTTTGCCATGGCATTCGGCACGGCATTCGGCTGGCGTTCGTCACGGTGTTCGGCATAGCGGCCGACGCGGGTATTGGTGCCATGACGGAGCCGGCCTGCTGCATCAACGTCGTTCGTGCGTCGTCCGTGGGTCGCAAGCATACTGTGCGCGAGGCGTCTGCATCGCCGGCATCCGATCCGGCCTTCGGGCCGCGTCGGCCATGCCGGCCTTGGGCCATCGTGCCGTCCGGCGCCTTGCCCGTGTCACAATGGAGGGCATGGAACAGGCGCAGACGATTCTTGAAGGGCTCGACGAGCAGCAGCGCAGGGCGGCGACCACGCTCAACGGGCCGGTGCGTATCATCGCCGGTGCTGGCGCCGGCAAGACGCGCACGGTTACGCGTCGCATCGCCTACGCCTGCGCCACCGGTGCTTGGAAGCCCGAACGGGTGCTCGCCGTCACCTTCTCGGTCAAGGCGGCCGCCGAAATGCGCGCCCGGCTGGCACAACTCGGCGTGGGCGGCGCAGCGCGTCAGGGAACCGGCCAGGGCGTGACCGCCGCGACCTTCCACTCCGCGGCCCTGAACCAGCTCAACGGCGTGTGGACGGATGTGTGCGACGCCCCGTTCCCGCATCTCATCGAGGACCAGCGTGACGTGGTCGCGCAGGCCATCACCCGTGTCACCGCGCGCAACGACATCGATCCGCTCACTGTGCGCGACATGCTGGCGGAGATCAACTGGGCCAAGATCTCGCTGATTCCCGTGGCCGAATACGAGCGCATCTGCAAGGCCGCGAACCATCGGCCGCCGTCCGGGCTCGAGCCGGAACGTTTCGCGAAATTGTATGACGCCTACGAACAGGAAAAGACCTCGCGCGGGGAGATCGACTTCGACGACATCCTGCTGTTGGTATGCCACATCATGGACGATTTCCCGGATGCCGCGGCCCAGATTCGCTCGTCGATCGGCTGGCTCACCGTGGACGAGTACCAGGACGTCTCCCCGCTGCAGCACCGGTTGCTGACCCTGTGGCTCGGCGGTGGCGGACCTGATGGCAAGGCGGCGATGAACCGCAACGTCTGCGTGGTGGGGGACCCGGCGCAGACCATCTACTCGTTCGCCGGCGCGTCCAGCTGGGATCTGCTGCGGTTCGCCGACGAATTCGGGCCGCTGTCCGCCGATATCAATCTCGGCATCGATTACCGTTCCACGCCGGAAGTGGTGGGACTGGCGAACCGGGTGCTCGCGGCGGCGCCGAACCGTGACGACTACCTGAAACTGCGGTCCGCGCGCGACCCGGGCAGGAGGGTGAGCCGGACCGTATACGACACCGATGTGGAGGAGGCGCAGGGTGTGGCAGCCCGCATACGCAAGCTGATGGCCGCAGGGGCTAAGCCTTCGGATTGTGCGATTCTCACGCGCATCAACGCCCAGCAGGCGGTGTTCGGCACGGCGTTGCGCGCGGCCGGCCTCAAGTTCCGCGTGCGCCGGGACGCGGGATGGCAATCGACCGCGCTCGCCGATTCCGCCGCCTCGAAACGCGCGTTGCTGGAGGCCATGGGATTGGATGCCACCGGCATCAGGCAGGAGGACGACCCCGGCGTCACGATTTCCACCATCCACGCGGCTAAGGGTCTGGAATTCAAGCACGTGTTCCTGGTGGGCTGCTCCGAAGGACTGCTGCCGTATGGCGCGCCGGCGCCGGGGGAGAGCCTGGAGGAGGAGCGACGGCTCATGTATGTGGGCATCACGCGCGCCGAGGACTCGCTGCATCTCTCCTACGCGCGTACCAAGGACGGATACGGCGCCCAACAACGTCGTCCGTCACGGTTCCTGTGATTCGCGCGGTGAAGGGGAGCGGGGCATCGAGGGCTTTGGCCATTCGCAAGACGCCCGCGGACGGGTGATCCGATCGAACGGGGCACCGGAGCGGGTCTGTTGGGCGGTCTGCGGTGCAGGTGTGGTTTGCGGAAGTACAAACCGCACCTGCACGGGCGTGTCTCGCGGGGCCGTGCAGGTGCGGTTCGCGCCGCTGCTGTTCTGTTACTGCGCGTCGCCCGCGCTACCGGAGCCGTCGGCTGTGTCTCCGCTTCCGTCGCCGTCCGTACCGCCATCCTCGTCCAGTAGCTTGGAGAGCTCGGCGTCCCAGTCGATGTTCTCGGTCTTGCCGTCGGCGGAGGGATGTGCGGGTTGCGCGCCCGAAGCATTGCCCTTCGGGGAAACGGCGTCGCCGGCCGTGCCATTGACGGGCTGGTCGCCCGGCAGCGAGGGGAGCAGATCGGGATGCGACCACTTGGCGTCACGCCCTTCGGAGCCCTCCGCGGCGGTGATCATCTCCCACAATCCCGCCGCCTCACGCATGCGCTTGGGGCGCAATTGCAGACCAAGCAGACTCTCGAAGGTACGCTCGGCGGGACCGCCCATCGCGCGTTCGCGACGGGTCATCTCGCGCAGCTGCTCGATGTGCGGCAGATGTGCCATGCCGGCGCGCCACACCACGCAATCGACCCAGCCCTCGACCATGGCAAGCAGCGATTCCAGCGAGGACAGGGCCTCACGCTGCTCGGGCGTATCGGGGATGCCCACCTTGGTGAGGTTCACCGCATCCGAAATGGATTCGGGGTCCATGGCCTCGGCATCGCGCAGCTGCTCCTCCATGGCATCGAGGTCGATGGAGATGCCGCGCGCGTATTTGCCGATCAGCGCCTCGAAGCGCGGCATGAGCCACGGCACCGAGGCGTAGAGCCGGGCGTGCGCCATCTCCTGCAATGCCAGATAGGAGAGCACTTCGGATTCGGGGATGCGCTCGCTGGAGGTGAATCCGGCGAATGCGGCCTCGAATGCGGCCTCGTCATCCTTGGCGGAGGAATCCGCGGCATTGGGGGAGTCGGACGTGCTGGTGACATCGGCGGCGCTATCGTTGGAGGCAGCGTCGTCATGGGGCGCGGCGTCGTGCGCATCGCCGCCGTTGCCGGGCTTCTGCGCGCGGGCCGACGCGAAGCCGATCGGATTGCCGGAAGCCGGTGACGGGAGCACGCCGGAATCTACTCCGTCGCCGCTTGCGGTCGTCTGATCGTCGGCCGGAAGCTCGCCATTGAGCATCTTCACGTATTCGGTGATGTTCTGCGCGATGAGTCCGCCGGCGGGGTTCTTGGTGAGCGCGATGCCCTGATCGAAGCTGCCATGCACCTCATGGCTCAGATTGCCCGCAGCATGCCCAAGTTGCATGGCGAAGGACGTATTGCCGAGCAGCTTGATGAGTTGGGCCGGGTCCTTCATGCCGTCCGGAATCGGAATCGGCACCGGCCCAGCGAACATGCCTGTAATCTCGCTGCCGCCCAGTGCGCCGCCAAGCCGTTCCGAGATCACCGAGGCCAGGGCGTCGTTCATCGATTCGGCCACGGGTGCAGCGAATTTGGCCCACTGGTCGATGGTGCCCTCGACCCATCCGGCGCGTGTGAGCACATCGGGCTCGCCGGGTGCCGGATTGAATTCGCAGGCGGTATCCAGCCACAGATTGGCCTCGCTCATGGCCCGCCGGGCGGCCTCGCCGTCGGTGGCGGACACGCTGGAGGCCGATCCCTGCGCATTCGCCTGCTGCAGGGCGATCGACTTCGCGAGCTTGATGTTGATCGGCCCCTCTTCGACGGTGCGCTGCATGTCGCCCATCGTATTGAGTCCGCCGGCGGTGAACGCGGCCATCATCTGCTGGACCTCGGTGGGATCGGGCAGTCTGCCGGGGTCCTGGCTCATCAGCTGATCGCGGATTTCGGCGGGCAGCTGGTTGATCTGCTGCCAAGCCATCTCACCCTGAATCGGGCCGAAGCATTTGATGAGCCAGTCGTGAATCGCGTTGTCGTCCATGCCTATCCTTCTTTGCCGCGGTGTGTTACCCCAAGTGTAGGGTCTGCCGCGCCCTTTCGCTTGTGGCCGAGCCTTTCCTCGCCTTGTCGGGCCATTCCCGGTCTTTTCGGCCGTGCTGGCCGGAACCCGCATACACTGTTGGATATGGTTGTAGGTCATAGGAATGTTCAGAACCCTACGCACAAGCCCACGAGGGGCGGTGCGTCGCCCCTCGGGTCGGCGTCGGCGACGGTCGATGGCGGGGATGCGACGCGCGGATCGAGCGCGACGTACGGGCCGGGCATGACGCACGAGCAGGACGTGACGCGCGAGCAGGAATCTGGCGCAGAGTTCCGGGGGCGGGCGGGATGGGCCCGTCATCCGGGACGGGCCGCGCGTGCTGCCGTGGCGCGGGTACGGCGGTACGTCGCCGGACGTTCCGTCCGATATTTCACCGGGATTTTGGCTGTGGCGCTGGGGGCGGCGATACTGCTGATGCCCAGCCCATACGTCATCGAGATGCCCGGCCCCACGCAGGACGTGCTCGGTTCGGTCAAGGAGGGGCAGGTCATCGCCGTGGGCGGGAAGGATGTCTCGACACACCGCGATTCCGGCAAGCTGCTATTGGTCACGGTCAGTGCGTCCGGTGTGCCCGGTTATCCGATCGTCAACGCGCAGGCCGTATGGGGGTGGGCCGATTCGCAGGTGGAGGTCACGCCGCGCGAGGCCGTGGTGCCGGTGGGGCAGACCGCGGACGAATACCAGCAGAAGGTCGATGCCGATATGACCGGCTCCCAGGACACGGCCACCAAGGCCGCAATCGCCTATCTCAAGGCCCACGGCGCGGAGCTTGGCGTGGACGCCGCCGAGCTCGGGAACCTGAAGGTGACGATGCATGTGGACAGCATCGGCGGTCCTTCCGCGGGCATGATGTACACGCTTGGGCTGATCGACAAGCTCACAGCCGCGCAGGAGACCGGAGGCAAGACGATCGCCGGCACCGGCACCATCAGCGAGGACGGCGCAGTGGGCAGAATCGGCGGCATCAGGCTGAAGATGCTCGGTGCCAGGCGTGACGGCGCCACCTGGTTCCTTGCCCCCGAATCGAACTGTGCCGAGGTGGTGGGTCATGTGCCGGACGGTCTGCGCGACGTCAAGGTCGCCACGCTGGACGAGGCGTATCAGGCGCTGGTGGCCATCGGTGCCGGGAAAGCCGACGGATTGTCGCACTGCACGGCGTGATGCGGCGTTGTGGGGTGTGACGTGGTGTTGCAGGGTGTGGCGTGTGCGGCGACCCATTCCGTTTCCGTAGCTCCTCACGCCTTCGGTCGCCAGTCTGTCCCCGGCCCCTACAGCCCGGCCCCCCGGCTGCTCCCGCCCAGTCCGCCAATCGCGGCTCCTCCCGCCCCCGGCCTCCAGAGCTACGCCCTCGGCTTTCTTGGCCTTCCCCGCTCGTTTCGGCCCGATTCTGTCCATAATCCGATGAGAAACCCAGTGGCGTTAACGTGTTTGTTCGTGATGACTTGCTAATGTAGCCCCTGTGAATCAAACGGCATCACAGAACGCGGCAGAATTTGGTTTCGAGCCTGGGGACATAATCCAGGAATGGCTCTGGGACGACGACGTGGACGATTCCATCCGCGCCGAAATCGAGAAGCTTACGGGCGAAGACCTCGTGGATGAGGATTATGACTCCTCGGTCGATGGCGTCATTCTGTGGTGGCGCGACGGCGACGACGAGGACGAGCTGTCCGATACGATCGTTGACGCGTACGCGGTGCTCGGCGACGATGGTCCGCTGTGGGTGCTCACCCCCAAGCCCGGCCGCCCGGGAGCCGCAAGCTCCTCCACCGTGCAGTCCGCGGCCAAGACGGCCGGCATGAACGCGGCCACGCCGCTGACGGTGAGCCGCGACTGGAACGGCATCCGTCTGCGCGCGTTCGGCAAGGGACGCTGATTGGTCGGAACCGACCGAATCGGGTGCTGCGCCTTCGTGGCGTCGGGTGCGTCTCCTTCACGGTGACCGGCATAACCGGCGCACCCGAATCCGCAAATACGTCAAGTGGCGCGTCGGGGAATCCCATGCGCTATTCTTGACATCCGCGGGCGATTAGCTCAGTTGGTTAGAGCGCCACCTTTACACGGTGGATGTCGGGGGTTCGAGTCCCTCATCGCCCACAATGTAGGAGGCCCCGGAATCATTACGGTTCCGGGGCCTCTCGCGTATCCGGGCTGGCGTCGTGACAACAACGTGACAACGAAACAGTCGTTCGACGTTTGCAGCATGTCGCGCGACGAATATGTCAAACCGGTGACGGAGCTGATACCACCGCTTCCACGCATGGTGAAAACCGTCACGCATCCTTCCGGAATACTCGCATGAGTCGCAACAGTCACGTAAAGTGTGGACAGAGTGTTTCCATTCAGCAGGAGGTCGGAGGCCGATGGCGCAGAAACTTCGCGAAGGAGAAGGCAAATCGGGTATCGCCCGCGCGGGCAAGCGCAAGCTGGGCTACAACCCCGAACAGGTCGACGCTTTTCTGGAACGCGCCCATGCCCTGTATGACAGCGAGGGCGTCCAACTCAGCCAGAAGGACATCCAAGACGTCTCCTTCGATCTGGCCAAGAACGGCTATGTGATTTCCCAAGTGGATGCCGCGCTGAGCCGTCTCGAACGCGCCGTGGTGGACAAGCAGACCACATGGGAGATTTCCCAGCACGGTCGTGTGGCGTGGAAGGCGCAGACCGAAAACCTCTACCATGAGATCGTCAAGCACGCCGAGCGAGCCGAACGAGAGCGCTTCAAGCCGGGCAACGCCAAGCAGCCCTCCTACGACCGCAAACAGGTCGACCGGCTCACCGATCAGATCGTGGACAAGGCCGCCGCCGCCCTCGGCGTGGACGGCGTGAGCCAGGATGATGTGCGCAAGCTCGCCGATCTCAACGCCAACGCCGTCAACAACGTGGTCTTCACCCAGCGCAAGGGCAGGAAGGGCTATGACGAGCGTCAGGTCGACTTCTTCCTCAACACCTGCGTCCAGTTGCTGAGCCGACTGGAATCATATGCGCGGGTGGCCGATTTCGTGTCCGGCGATGCTGCAGCCTCCGCCACTGCGGCCGCCGAGGCCGCTTCCCCCGCGCCGGCCGGCAACGTTTCGTCGCTGTTCGGTGCCGACGCCCCCCACGCCCCGGCTGCCGCTCCGTCCGGCCCGTCTGCCCCGGCTTCCGCGTCGTCGCCGATGTACCATGACTCGTTCGATGCGTTGCATCAGGCCGAACGCGACCTGTTCACGGCCCCTGCCGGACAGGACAAGCCCGTGGCCTACGCGCCCGCATTCGCCGCATCGGCACCCTCCGGCCCGTCCGCGCCGCAGCCCGTCGCGTTTGCCCCTACGGTCAAGCCGGAGCATCAGTACCCCACATCGAGCTCTCCGGCGGATGCCTCCGGCCATGTGGATGGTCATGCGGATGCCGCGCCATCCCAGTCCGAGACGGTGGTGATGTCGCCGTTGGTCGGGGATTCGTCCGATTCTTCCGCGAGTTTCGCAGCCTCCGCGCCCGCCGCATCGGCCTCCTATGGCCTTTCCGGAGCGTCGCCGGATTACTCTCCAGCGCAAACGTCCGCCACGGAACCGTCCGTTACCGGGGGTGCTCGGTCGTATGCCGCCGGAACGGCGCCATCGGGACAGGCTGCGACATCGGCATTGCCACCGGCTTTCGCGCCCAGCCACGAGCACTCGTCGGCCCGCGCCGACCTATCCGGCCAGACGGCACCGGCGGGCCAGCCTGTGTGGGACTGGCAATCCAACCAAGCCGGCCAATCCAACCGGTCAGCCGCATCCGCCTCGGTCGACGAGCATGTGGTGGATACCTCCCGAAATGATTCCTCCCTCGCGGCGCTCGCGCACATGGTCGAGATCTCCCAGGAGATGCCCGCCGTGCGCACGCCCACCTTCGAGCCCAAGATGCCGAGCCTCGATACCCCCAGCGTGCTGAAGCTCAATGACATGCCGACATCGCTCAAGGGCCCCCGGGAAGGCGCATCGGCCCCCGCGCCCGCGACCGAATCGGTTCCCGCGCCCACCGGCATGTCCGCCGCGTCCTCCGGCACGACTGCGTCCTCCGGCGACTCCCGCCCCTCCCACACGCAACAGACCGCGTCCAGCCATGACGACGATCTGTTCCCCTCGTTCTTCCCCATCGAAGCGGGATTCGACACGGACATCCCCGACCTGTCCTTCCCGACGCTCGGTATGGACGAATCCCATAACGCATCCCAGACGAAGAAGGAACAGTGAGCGTGCTTTCCAATTCCAGCGTCGTCATCCTCGGGTCCACCGGGTCCATCGGCACGCAGGGGCTTGACGTCATCGCGCGTCACCCCGACCGGTTCACCGTCACCGGTCTTGCCGCCGGAGGCAACCACGTGGAGCTGCTTGTCCAGCAGGCGATGCGGTTCCGCGTGCCCGAAGTCGCGGTGTACGACCAGTCCAAGGTGCCTGCCGTGCGCGCCGCGCTCGAACAGGCCGGCGCCCGCGCTTCGGTGCGGGTGAGCGGCGGCCCGGACGCGGTCATCGCCATGGCCGCCTCCGGCGCGAACGTCGTCCTCAACGGCATCACCGGGTCGATCGGTCTGGAGCCGTCCATCGCGGCGCTCAAAGCCGGCTCGCAGCTGGCGCTTGCCAACAAGGAATCGGTGGTGGCCGGCGGTCACCTGCTGTTCGGCGCCCAGGTGCGTGAGCATCAGATCAATCCGGTCGATTCCGAGCATTCGGCCATCTGGCAGTCGCTGAGGAGCGGCACCCACGCCGAGGTGTCCAAACTCATCGTCACCGCCTCGGGTGGCCCGTTCCGCGGTTGGAAGCGCGAGGACATGGCCGATATCACGCCCGAACAGGCACTGCATCATCCCACATGGCACATGGGTCCGGTCGTCACCATCAACTCCTCGACCCTGATGAACAAGGGCCTTGAGGTCATCGAGGCATCGCGTCTGTTCGACGTGCCCCCGGACCGTATTGAGGTGACCGTCCATCCGCAGTCCATCGTCCACTCCATGGTCGAGTTCGTGGACGGTGCCACCATCTGCCAGGCCTCCCCGCCGGACATGCGCCTGCCCATCGCGCTGGGCCTGTCCGCGCCGGGTCGCATGGGCGATGTGGCCGCCGCATGCGATTGGACCACGGCCGCGACATGGACCTTCGAGCCGTTGGATGATGAGGCGTTCCCGGCAGTCCAGCTGGCGCGCCACTGCCTGACGGCTTCCGAGAAACACACGGCCGTGCTCAATGCGGCCAATGAACAGGCCGTGCACGCCTTCCTCGACCATCGTCTGCCGTATCTCGGCATCGTGGACACCGTCAAGGCCGTGCTCGACCGGATGGACGCCGAACTGCGCGGCAACCCGCTGTTCACAGACGTGGAGGAAATGGGTCAGGTCGAGCTGGAAGCCCGCCGGCGTGCCGACGAGATGATAAACAGGCAGTAGTCTTTGCAAGTCTTCGATTGATTCGAGCCGTCTCACAAACGTCCGCCGGCATGGCAGCAACCCATGGCCACGCCGGCGCGTGCGCGGGATGGCCCGTCAAGCGGGACGACCATCACGTATGCCGGAGGTAGAACCCGTTGACCACGGACATCCCTGTCAATAAACCGTTCCGTAAGACCGGAGACCCGGTCCAGCTGACCAGCGAGTCACCGCTGCACCCGCGTCGCAAATCCCGTCGCATCATGGTCGGTCCGGTGCCGGTGGGCGGTGGCGCGCCCATCTCCGTGCAGTCGATGACCAATACGCTGACGGCCAATGTGCCGGCCACGCTCCAGCAGATCGCGGAGCTGACGGCCGCGGGCTGCGACATCGTGCGCGTGGCCGTGCCCAGTCAGGATGACGCCGACGCGCTCCCCGAGATCTGCCGCAAATCGCCGATTCCGGTAATCGCGGACATCCACTTCCAGTCCAAATACGTGTTCCAGGCCATCGACGCTGGCTGCGCCGCCGTGCGCGTGAACCCCGGCAACATCCGCAAGTTCGACCAGGTGGGGCCCGACATCTGCAAGGCCGCCACCGATGCGGGCATCTCTCTGCGCATCGGCGTCAACGCCGGCTCCCTCGACAAGGATTTGTACGCCAAGTACGGCGGTCCGACCCCGGAGGCCTTGGTGGCCTCCGCGTTGAAGGAAGCGCACATGTTCGAGGACGTGGGCTTCCACGACTTCAAAATCTCCGTCAAGCACCATGACGTGATCACCATGGTCGAGACCTACCGCCTGCTGGCGTCCAAGGGCGATTGGCCCCTGCATCTCGGCGTCACCGAGGCGGGGCCGGCCTGGCAGGGCACCATCAAATCCTGTCTGGCGTTCGGCGCGCTGCTCGCCGAAGGCATCGGCGACACGATCCGCGTCTCCCTCTCCGCCCCGCCGGTCGAGGAGGTCAAGGTGGGCTGCAAGCTTCTGGAGTACATGGGACTGCGCCCGCGCAAGTTCGACATCATCTCCTGCCCGAGCTGCGGTCGTGCGCAGGTGGACGTTATCCAGCTTGCCTCCGCCGTGACCGAGGGGCTCAAGGACGTGACCGCGCCGATTCGCGTGGCGGTCATGGGATGCATCGTCAACGGGCCGGGCGAGGCGCGCGAGGCCGACCTCGGCGTGGCGTCCGGCAACGGCAAGGGGCAGATCTTCATCAAGGGCAAGGTCGTCGAAACCGTGCCTGAGGACCAGATCGTGGAGACGCTGCTCACCAAGGCGCAGGAGATCGCCGCCCAGATGGAGGCCGACGGGCAGGTGCCGATGGGCTCGACCGGTCCGGTGGTGGTTCCCATCCAGCACCCCGGCCGTTGAACCACCGCGGCTGCCATGAATGCCACGACTACCCATGGCCGCGGTCATGGCGGTGGACGGCCGCTGACTCAAGCTCCCGGCTGACAGCCAAGGGCGTAACATCGGCCGCATGGCTACCTCATGGCTAGAATGGTTGCTCGTGTCAGATGAGGAACGTCAGCGGAACGTGCGGCCACAGTCGCGGACGTCATTGCGGTCGCAGCAGCAATCGCAGTCGCCGGTGGGCATGCCATCGCATGAGCCGCATGAGCAGGCCCAACCGTGGACGCGCGGCCGCAGGCTGATGGTCAGCCTGCCCATCTTCATCATCCTGTTCGGGCTGCTCGTGGTCATCTCAAATCTCACCACCGTACCGTGGAACATCGAGCTCACCGGCCAGTCCATGGCCACGCTCACCGACGACACGAGCGTCACATTCGACAGCGGTGACGGAGCCGAGCTGCCGGGCAAAGGCACCTACGAAGTCTCCGAACGATACGTCACGCTGAGTGTCGCGAGGGACGGTTCGCTGGTGGATGGCGGGGGATTGCGCCACAAGGCCGACGCCAACGGCGTGCAGGCCATCAAGGTGCTCATCCGCGAGCCGAAGGGCGTGTCCGGCAAGCTGCCGGCGGTCGTGTTCATGCACGGGGCGGGCTACGGCACATGCGACAACTCCTTCGGCGATGTGGCGGGCGACATGGCCTCCGCCGGCTTCGTGACCGCCGTGCTCGACAAGCCCGTCTGGGACACCACCGACGTCAACCGCGACTACCCCGCCTCGGCCAAGGCCTACGACAATGTCATCGACTATCTGCGCGGGCTCGATACGGTGGACGCAGCCAAGGTCGGCATCTACGCCACGTCCGAATCCACATGGATCTCCTCATACCTGCTTGGGGACGATCCCGACATCGCCTTCCAAATCCTCCTCAGCCCGATGGTCTTCAGTCCACGGCAGGCGCTCGGCTTCTTCGTCACCCAGGACTTCACGCTCGCCGGAGCGAACGACGGATACCAGTCCATCGTGCAGCGACTGTTCAGCGCCGACGCCTCGCTGGTCGGCCTGCACAACTTCGACTTGGAGACCCTGAACCCCGGCGCCTACGCCGTGCCCACCTACGTGGCCTACGGTTCCAAGGACGTGATGACCGCACAGGTGGAGGGCGTGCGCGCCATCCTGTACGAAGCCCATCTCGCCGGCAACTGGGACGTCACCATACGCAGCTATCCGGTGGCCAACCATGTGCTGCGCCTCGGCGACGAATCCGAAGCCGGCACGCCGTTCGCCGACGCCTATGTGACCGATCTCATCGATTGGGCGGTCGGCACCTCGGCCGGGCTGCGACAGACCAGCGAACGGGTGGGCGGCACCGACCTCTACCAATCCATCGGATTGCCGCGGGCGCTTGAGGCGCGGCGCGCCGGCACCATCTACGGGCTGGTGATCCATGCCACGATGCTGCTGTTGCTCGTTGCCTCGGCGATATGCGCTCTGGTGACCTTGATCCGGGTGCTCCGGGTCCGTGCGCGATGGCGGAGGGAACGCCGACGGGCACGCCGGGAGGGGATGCTGCCGCCGCCGAGGCCGGTCGCGCTCGGCTTCACGCACGGCTTCGGCAATGCGTTGCTGACGCTGACCCTCACCACGCTGGGCACGCTGCTCATCTTCTTCGCCGGCCTTGGACAGGTGGTCATGGGTGTGGTCCGCCTCGCCTGGGGCGGCGCACCCACCGAGACGCCGGGCGTGATGTATTGGAGCTGGCCGGTGATCCAGGTGGTCTCCGCGCTGGTCGTCTGGGCATGGTCTCGCGTGTTCATGCGGCTCATCGAAGTGGCATCCGGACGCGGTCTCATCCAATGGCCGCCGCGCAAGGGCGCGGTCAGGGGCATCGTCACGGGCGCCGAGCCGGTGCTCGCCTCCACCCGACTCGCCCGCGTGCTGTTCTGGCTCGTCACCTTCACTATGCTGTATGTGCTGCTGTTCTTCGCCTTCTGGGGGCTGTTCATCTACTGATGGCGGTATGCGCGGCCGACTGGCGACCGTGCATGCAAAAGGGCGACCATCCCAAAGGGGCGACCATCAAGCAAAGGAAGCTGATCGATGTCGTTGTACCGTGACGAGGCCGTGGTCCTGAGAACCGCCAAGCTTGGCGAGGCCGACCGCATCATCACGTTGCTGACCCGTGGGCATGGAAAAATCCGTGCGGTGGCCAAAGGCGTGCGCCGCACCAAATCACGGTTCGGCGCACGCCTCGAACCGTTCATGCGCGTGGACGTGCTCATAGCCGAAGGCCGTTCGCTGGACGTGGTCTCCCAAGCCGAATCCGTGGCCGCGTACGGTGCGTCCATCGCCGCCGACTACGGGGCGTACGAGGCCGCCAGCGTCATCGTCGAAACGGCGGACAAGCTCGTGAGCGCCGAACATGAGCGAACCGTGGCCCAGTACCGGCTCATCATCGGCGCGCTCAACGCGCTTGCCAAACGCGCTCACGCGCCCCGCGCCATCAGCGGTTCCTATGTGATGCGCGCGCTCGCGCTGGCAGGCTGGACGCCGAGACTCAACACCTGCGTGGTATGCGGTCGGCGCGAGGGCGCGTACCTGTCCATCGCCGCAGGCGGTGTGATGTGCGAGGCCGACCACACGACGGACGCCCGCCGCATCCCGCCCTTGGCGTTGCGCCAGTTCGCCGCACTCACCGAGGGGGACTGGGAGGTGCTGGACGCCGGTCCGCTCGAGCCCGTGGCGGGCCAATTGGTTGAAGATTGGGCGGAATATTATCTGGAGCGTCCGATTCGTTCGCTGCGCTTGATAGATTCGTGAGTATGGCTTTTGAGAACGTCGACTACACTTCGTTGAGCATTCCGGCGGCGCCGTTTTCCGACCCCGCCCGCATCCCCGATTTCCCGAAGGACAAGGTGCCGCGCCATGTGGGCGTCATCATGGACGGCAATGGGCGCTGGGCCAAGCAGCGCGGCATGATCCGCACCAATGGCCATCAGGCGGCCGAACCGGTTGTGTTCGACACTATTGCCGGCGCGATCGAGGCTGGTGTGCGCTACCTGAGCCTGTACACGTTCTCGACCGAGAATTGGAAGCGCAGCCCGCAGGAGGTGCGTTTCCTCATGGGGTTCTCGCGTGAGATCATCCACCGCCGCGTCGCGCAGATGGACGACTGGGGCGTGCGCGTGCGCTGGTCCGGACGCCGCCCGAAGCTGTGGAAGTCGGTCATCGACGAGCTTGAAGTTGCGATGGAGCGCACCAAGCACAACAAGGTGATCGACGTGGTGTTCTGCATCAACTACGGCGGGCGCGCGGAGATCGCCGACGCTTGCGCGGCGATCGCACGCGAGGTGCGCGACGGCCGCATCTCCGGCGATCGCGTCACCGAGAAGATGATTGCCGACCACCTCTACAACCCGGACATCCCGGACTGCGACCTCGTGATCCGCACGTCCGGCGAGCAGCGCACGTCGAACTTCCTGCCGTGGGAGGCAGCCTACGCCGAACTCGACTTCGTGCCCGAGCTGTTCCCCGACTGCGGCCGCGAGGTGCTGTGGCGTTCCATCGACCACTACATCCACCGCGACCGCCGCTTCGGTAACGCAAAGTAGCAGCTGGTGAACTTCCCATTCTGGGCTGTTTCTGCTCTGGAGCGGGGTGGGAATAGCCTGGTGGGAATAGCTAGGAATAGGACAGTGAATCAGGGGAACAGGGCGAAACGCAAGCCGGAGACGACGCCATGCCGCGTTTCGTTCCGTGCGTCTTGTCCCGTTTTGGAGTGGAAAAGTGAGACGAAACTTCAGTCGATGCTCGTTTGAAACTTATGGCTCGCCCGTCGGCTTTATGATTTGGCTAATTTGGTAGGACCTCCAATTGATCAGAACGGCCGAAAGGCTAGGGTGAAGAAGATCACGCAATCGCAGAATGTGCTCCGTGGACGACAGGATGCGTGAAAAATGCTCTAGAAGTGGTAGTGAATAGGTATCATGCGAACAAGAGAATAGCGAAGATTTGAGATTCCACTCGGTCATGGTTGCCCGGGGTGAGGCTCGAATTGCACTGAGGTTATGAGGGAGCGTGATGGGCAATGTTGACTGTGGCTGTTGTCGAGGATGATCAGTCGGCTGTGGCGCATCTGCATGAGTGCCTGAACAGGTATACGTCTTCCCATGACGGAGTCCGGTTCGACGTTAAGGAGTTTTCGGAGCCAACTGGTTTCCTTGATCCGTACGAGGCTAAGTGGGACATCGTGTTCATGGACATTGAAATGCCGAACATGGACGGTATGGAGGCCGCTCAGCGTCTACGAAGGTTTGATTCCGATGTCAAATTGATTTTTGTGACCAACATGGCCCAGTTCGCAGCCAAGGGATATGAGGTGGATGCTCTTGATTACATCATCAAGCCGTTCGTATACGAGGACTTCGAACGTAAACTGACCCGGGCGGTCAGGCTGTGCGAGAGAGATTCCGACGCAATTGTCATCGCGCAACGCGGGATCTCCCAGAGATTTCGTCTACGAGATATCAGCTATATCGAGGTGCGCGGTCGTAACCTTGAATATCATATGGAATCTGGGATCATCAGCGCATTCGGCAGTCTCAAGGATGTTGAAGCGGAACTTGGCTCTTACGGCTTCCTGCGTTGCGGGAATCCCTATTTGGTCAATCAGCGATATATCGCCGCCGTCCGAGGACAATCCGTGTTGCTGGAAAACGGCTTGGAACTGCCGATTGGTCGTGCCTTCCGCAAATCCTTCCTGACGGGTCTGGCCGCGGTCCTTGGTCGAGGACATGTAGGATGAACGGGATGATCAACGAGCTGTGGCTGAGTGCCTCCGTTCTTACATTGTCGCCGGATGACTTCGATGGCGTGATTAGGACTATCGAAACGTTGAATTACGTGATGCTACGTGTAGTCATGGGCTTCCTCAATGGGTTCATCGCGGAACTACTTGCTTGCGCCGGGTTATTTGTGTGGCGAGTAGAACGGCGTCCTGATTTTCGTACCCGTTTGTGCATGGCGTTGATTAGCGCCGTTGCGGTTGCAGTGGCGACGTATTGGCCGGTGAACATGATGATGAATGCCGTATCGGCCCAGTCTTTCGAAACGGGGGAGGGATTGATTGCCAATGCTTATATCTGGATTTGCATTATCAGATTCGTGTTGCTGTACTTCATGTGCTATTGGGCCATACGCTTCTGTTTCATCATTGACACAAGACAGGGCATGTTTTATACGATTGCAGCGGTGGCGATGCAGCATTTGCTGTATTGCGGAGCAAAGATTGTTACGCTGCGTCTGCCGGGAGACTGGTCTCGGGAGCATACTTGGCCGGGAGCAGTCGCGTTCTTCATAGTGACGGTGCTGTTATGCGCGCTGGGATATCGTCTGTTCGCAAAACCGTTAGAAGGTAAAACTCCGGAAAGACTTGGTTCTAATATCCTGATGTTGTTTTTCGGCCTGCTGCTGTGTGTGAACGTTTTCTCTGTGTTGTACGGTACTTCGGCCAGAACGGGGGTGACGATTCATCACTACACGCTGATGTTGCTCACTCGTTTCGTGACTTGCGCATTTGTACTGGCGATGCTGACGGAAATCGCCAATCGTATTGCGGCGGAACGTGATGGTGTGGTGCTGCAGCGTATGCTTGATCGGCGGAAAACACAGCTTGCGCATGACAAAGCGACCATTGACTTGATTAACGTCAAAACGCACGATCTCAAGAAACAGCTTGATCTACTCGGTGGACGTATATCCGGCGAGGAAATTGATGAGCTACGGGGTCTGGTGAACATTTATGATTCATCAGTGCGTACTGGCAACGAAGCGCTGGATGTGTTGTTGGCCAACAAGTCATTGGTATGCGAACAGCGTAGTATCCGGTTCGATCGGATGATTGACGGTTCTCTACTCTCATTCATGAAACCTGCCGATATCTATTCGTTGTTCGGCAACGCCTTGGATAATGCTATGGAAGCGGTAGAACAGCTAACGGCCGATATGGATCGATACATTTCAATGAGCGTGCGCAGGGATAAGGGCATGCTGTTGATTCATGTAGAGAACCCATACGCTGGAATGGTGCAGTTTGATGGTGATTTGCCAAAAACTTCGAAGTCTGACATGCGATACCATGGTTTCGGGGTACGCTCGATGAAGATGATTGCGGAACGGTATGACGGCGTGCTGACTATCGATGCATCGCATGGCGTGTTTTCGCTGGACGTACTGTTGCCTTTGAATTGATGCGGCAGACAAGAGGACATGCATTCCATAGCGTGTCGGATGTCGATTATGCAGTGGACGTTGAGTCGGATTCTTCATTGGGGAAAATCTAAATTGCGCCGCTTCGATGGAGAGCGGCGATTGATTGATTCCGACGAAGAAAGAGAGACCGATGAATATTCAGAAAAGAAAGTCGAGCGCTCTGATTATGCGCATCGTCAAAACGGTTGTTTCTGCAGTGTTTGCCGTGGCAATCATCGTGGCGATGGTGATGATCAATCCGCAATTGGGTACCAATAAAATTCTGTCCGCAATCATGGGCTACAACCATCAGAGTGTCGATAACGGTGGTATCAAAACCGAAGGCGTGGATGCGAATTATTACGCCGCCGACTATACCAAGGACAGTATCAAGGGGGCGGAGAACGATTTGTATGATCGGATTGCATCCGAAGGCACTGTACTGTTGAAGAATGACGACGACACGTTGCCGATGAAGCAGGGCACTGAGTTCAGCTTCTTCAGCGCCAACAGCGTCGACGGCACATCGTTGCAAAAGTCGTTGCTTGGCGGCGGCACGGATGTGACGCTGAAGAGTTCGTTCACCAATGCGGGCTTCAAGGTCAACGACACCCTGTGGAATTACTATGAGTCAGGTGCCGGCAAGGATTACGGTCTGGCCTCCGGCTCGGTCAGCTACGGTGCTGCCGAGGACTTCCGCATCAATGAGGCGCCGTTGAGCGTACTCCAGAAGGAATCAGGCCTGCTCGATTCCGTCAAAGGTACAGTGCCTGTCTACGTACTCAACCGTGTAGTCGGCGAGGGGCGCGATATGCCGCGTTCCATGGTCAACCATGCCGATAAGCAGGAGGACAAGGAGAAGAGCTATATCGAACTTGATTCCACCGAGACTGAAATCATCAAGTACCTTAACGACAATTACGATGATGTGATTCTTCTGGTCAAGTCCAGCGCCGCGATGGAACTCGACTGGGTGAAGGATTATCCGAATATCAAGGCCGTCGTCTACTCGCAGGATGTGACCGACGCAATCGGCAAGGTGTTCTCGGGTGAGGTGAACCCTTCCGGGCGTACCGTCGATACGTTCGCTGCGGACGCGCTGGCCTCGCCTGCCGCGCAGAACTTCGGCAGCTACCGCTATTACGACGAGGATGGCAATCCGACCAAACACTACTACGTCGATTACGCTGAAGGCATCTACGTGGGGTACAAGTACTATGAAACCCGTTACGAAGACAAGGTGCTTGGTCAGGGCAACGCCGGCGACTACGACTACGCCGCGGAGGTCGTGTATCCATTCGGTTATGGTCTGAGCTACACCGATTTCTCTTGGAGCGACTTCGCAGTGGCCAATGACGGAGATGACTTCACTGCCACCGTGACCGTGACCAACACGGGGGACGTGGCTGGTAAGGACGTCGTGGAAGTGTACGCTCAGGCGCCATACACCGATTACGACAAGGAAAACTCGGTGGAGAAGGCTTCGGTGAATCTTGTCGGTTACGCCAAAACCGGCGAACTGGAACCGGGTGCCAGCGAAACCGTCAAAGTCACGTTCGCCAAGGACCAGCTCAAGTCATATGACTATAAGGGGGCGAAGACCTACATCCTTGACCCGGGCGAGTACCGTTTCACCGCGGCCGCCAATGCGAACGAGGCCGTGAACAACATCCTCGCAGACAAGGGCAAGACCGTCGCCGATGGCATGACTGCCGATGGCAACAAGTCGATGGTTGCCAGCTGGACGCCGGACATCACCACCGTGGACACCACCACGTTCGCCACGGATAGTGAGACCGGCAAGGCCATCTCCAACCTCTTCGACGCAGCTTCTGATCCGGAGGTCACTTATCTGACCCGTGCCGACTGGACCGGGACCTTCCCGAAGCATTATGGCGAGGCATCCGACGAACTGAGCACATGGGGCAACGAGATCAACTGCACCGACAAGGATGGCAACAAGTCCTCCTGCACCTGGAAGAAGACTGCTTCCGCTGAACTCGTCGACCAGTTGGATGGGACCTCTTCCGGCACCGATGTTGACCGTTCGACCATCACGGACACCCCGACATTCGGCGCGAAGAACGGGCTCAAGGTATCCGACATGCGTGGACTCGACTATGACGATGCGCAGTGGGACAAGATTCTCGACCAGCTCACCGAGGATGACTACAACCAGCTCATCACCTTCTCCGGTTATGGCGTGGACTACATCAAGTCCATCGAGAAACCGCTCCAAACCGATGCCGATGCGGCAAATGGTTGGCTTTATGGTGGTACAGGCAAAAAATACCCCAGCATCATGATGCTCACCCAGACGTGGAACACCAAGCTGGCCGAGGAGCTTGGCACCATGATGGGCAACGAGGCATTGCTCGGAGGCGCGAACGGCTGGTATGCTCCCGCCATGAACATCCACCGTACCCCGTTCTCCGGCCGCAACGGCGAATACTACTCCGAGGACGCCTTCATGTCCGGATTGGTGGCCTCTCTCGAGGTCAAGGGCGTGGCTAGCAAGGGCGTGTACGCCTACATCAAGCATTTCGCGCTCAACGATCAGGAAAACCATCGTGGCGATCGCGTCGGCAACTTCGGCGTGGCCACATGGTCGAACGAGCAGGCGATTCGCGAGATTTACCTCAAGCCATTTGAAGCCTGCATGAAGCTCGGCGACATGGACATGAACTATGTCAAGAAGAACGCGGATGGCACCTACGAGAACGCGACTACGAAGACGCCGATTTCCAAGGGCGTGATGACTTCGTTCAATCGTCTCGGCGCCACATGGACCGGCGGCAACCATGCGCTCATCCAGCAGCTGTTGCGTGACGAGTGGGGATTCAATGGTCTGATCATCACCGACAATGCGAATACCAGCAAGTTCATGAGCCCTTACCAGATGCTTGAGGCTGGCTCCGACATCAAGCTGCTGAATGTGAGCGAGGACCCGACCGGTGAGAAGCTCGACCTCAATGACCCGGCCACCTACCATTACGCACGGCAGGCCATGCACCATCTGCTTTACACGGTAGCAAACTCGAACGCCATGCAGGGGGCGCTGCCTGGTGCCGGATTCCGGTACTACAACCAGATGAAAGTGATTCAGATTGTGTTCAATACGGTATGTGGCATCCTTCTTGCGCTGCTTGCCTTCTTCTCCGTGTGGCGTTGGCTGCCCGGCACCATCCGCAGGGTGGCTGCGCGCAAGGAACGTCGTCAAGCCAAGCGGCTGTCGAAGAAGGCTGCACGCTCCGCTGCACAGTCCTGAGTTTGAGCTGATTCCTGATTCCAAAGGTCGGGCAGAGTAAAGAAGCACCTGTCCGACCTCTGATAATTGACTTTCCTATGGCGTGGTGTGGATTAATCATGGTTGATTCGCGCCGCACTATAGGAATCTCCTCCGAAGCGGACGGCACTGCCCAACAGCCGTCCGCTTTTCTTATTCACGCAGGTTCCTGCCGAGAAGGACTATCTTCGCGTCATCAGTGAGATCTGCAACGTGAATATGGGCGGTACGGCACTGACTTGGATGTCGCCACCGTATTGTCTTGCGATGCGTCGGATGCTCTTGAGCCCCAGTCCATGTGAGGCCTTATCTGTTTTGGTGGTGATGGGAAGACCGTCGGGAGAGAAGGAGATGGCGGACATGGTTTTGGGACCTTTGGGTCCCTCGTAATGATTGTCCACGGAAATTACGATGAGCTGACCATGTTGCTGCGCGGTGAGGGAAACGACGCGTTTGTCGGGATCGTCGAACTGCTCCACATATTCGCAGGCGTTATCAAGCGCGTTGCCAAGCATCGTGAACAGATCCACCACGTCTATGGCGTTCCAATCGCATCCACGCAGCATGCAAGACATGCGTATTCCTCGGCGGGAACAATAGAAATTCCGTTCGGTGATCAGTGTGTCTAATGCGGGGCTACCTGTGTTCGCGGTCGCGTCGTACAGATCAAGCGCCTGCTGTACTTCGTGGATCGCTGATGCACGTCGGTCGTCACCGCTGAGTCTGAGCGCTGCGATTTGATGCTTGAGATCATGGGTTTTGCGATTGATGAAATCGATATTGTCCCGCAGCGCAGCGTATTGACGCTCTTTTTGTTCGGAGAGCAGATTAAGCATCGCGGTTTCCTGCCGCAATACGGCCGTCCGGTGGATTGCATATTGAAACAGGAAGATGACGGTGGCTATCACGCCTGCCATGCTCGTACTGAACCAGAGGATGTAGTCGAACCCTGTGCCATTGCCATATCTGCCGCGCAGATAGGGAATCCAATATTCGCTGATATGCATGCTGATGTTGGAAATAATCGCCAATGCCAAAAAACTTGCGGTATACAGCATAATCAGCATTCGGTTCTCACTACCGTTCTCCAATCCAATCCCGATGCTGTGGCGGAATATCGGTGCAAGCAGCAGTGCAGCAAGCCCGATAAACAGTGTGTATGAGAATACGCAAATCAGCATGTATCCTACTGGATGCTCCGCATCGAAGTCCGGGATTATGATTAGGAATAACCAGTTGTATATGAATGCGGTGATGAATCTTTCCACACACAGTCCCAGAATCCAGCGTGACATCGCATCTATCCAAGAGATTGTGTAGCAGTACTTCACCGCCGCCAATGACAGAAGGAACACCGCGAAAATCCAACCCCGCGCAAAATCCATCATCGACAGGTCAGGTAAGATGTCGGACTGATTGGCAAGAAACGCCAACGGGTATGATGCCGTCAGAATCATGGCGGCAAGGCATACCGTCAACGTGTGCCAGATATAATGTTCCCGGCGAGGAGCCACGTTGCGTACGAAAACCCAAGTCGCAACCAATACCGAACAGACGAAGCGAAACGCCCCGAAACTTTCTAGCGTCATCGTCCAGGTCGTGAAGTTTATCGGCATCATCGTCCTCCTAGGAATTTCAAATAATCCTGCATGAGTGGGCTTTTGAACGCCCTGCCGATTGGAAGTTCCGCCCCTGAGCAAATCAGGACAGTCGCGGTCAGGGAATCCACATGCCGTAGGTTGACCAGAAAACTCTTGTGAATGCGGCTAAAGCCATAATCGTGCAGCTCCCGTGTCTGTCTGGTGATACTGCCGCGAGCTCTGATTCTGCCGCCATCGGTCATGTGGAACAGCAGATAATGGTCGAATACTTCGATGTATGAGATTTCGCCGATTGGCGCGTTGCGCAGTCCATTGACCGAATCGATGGAGACGATGGCGTCGGCGCGGCCCTGCATGGCGCGTGCTGCCTTGGTGAACTTAAGCGCGAAATCATAGTATGACAGAGGTTTGAGTACGTAATCAACCGCGTTGACTTCGTATCCGTTGATTGCGTATTGCGCCATGTTCGTCACGAAGAGCATGGTCACGGTCTCATCCGTCCGGCGAATGCGACGCGCGGTTTCCAAGCCGTCCGTGCCGGGCATCTCCACGTCGAGGAACAGCAGATCGGCGTCGCCGCGGTGCCAATGGATCAGCAGGTCATCGCCGCTTTCATATTCTCGTATGTTCATCGCGAGTGTGTTCTCCTCGGCGTACTGCTCGCAATATGACCGTAGCATGGCGCGCGTGGACGCTTCATCATCGACTATGACGATCCGCATACATTCCCTCTCGTCGTTGACCTCCCATCCATGATATTCGCGGAAGAATCCTGATTATGCGCAAGTCGCGCGTCGTTCGCGACCGAAAACCGTCGTTTCCGCCAGACCTGTTCCGGGCATTCGCGGTTTGCATACGATGACAATATCGGACCTACGACGAAGCGGTCCGTTCGTATCGATAATGAACGAACATTTCCAAAGAAGGAGGAGTCATGACCAACGAGTCAAGCAAGTCGACGCGTAGACAGCGTAAACCGTTGCCGTTGCCGGTATCCATCGCGATGATTGTCATTGCCGTTGCACTTGTCGTTGCCGTTTCGATCGGCAACATCTACGCCAACAAGTATTCGGACCTGATTTCCGTGTACTTCAATCAGCCGACCTCCAAAGTCGTTTCGGCGACGGGCGAGACCACCGAACACTTCACCTCCGATTACGCCAATGACGACGAACGTGAGAAGGCTCTGGCCACGGTCGGCGCCGACATCGTGCGAGAGGGCGCGACGCTGCTCAAGAACGAGGGCGACGCGCTGCCGCTTGCCGCAAAGTCCAAGATTTCCGTGTTCGGCCAGTCCTCCGTGAATCCGGTGTATGGAGGTGGTGGTGCGGGATCGATTGATACCTCCTCGGCCGAAACCTTACTCGACGGTCTTAAGGCGGACGGATTCGACATCAACCCGACCTTGGTGGATTTCTATGAGAACGGTGCGGGCAAGGATTATCGCCGTACTTCAATGGATGCGTACGGCGAGGGTGAGTTCGCCGTCAATGAGGTTCCTGCGGACAAATACACCGATGAAGTCACCGGTTCGTTTGATGAATATGGAGACGCGGCCGTCGTGGTGATTGGACGAGAGGGTAGCGAGAGCCAGGATCTACCGACTGGCAAGCTGGCGACCGGATACACATATCTGCAGCTCGATGACAACGAACGCGACATGATTGCCATGGCCGAGCAGCATTTCGACACGGTCGTCGTGCTGCTCAACACGGTCAACCCGATGGAGATAGGGGACCTTGAATCCGACGATAAGGTGGACGCTGTGCTGTGGATCGGCTCATTGGGCCAGACCGGTGCCGATGCGGTTGGAGAGCTGCTCAACGGCACGGTCGCTCCCTCTGGACACCTGACCGACACGTATGCCTACGATTCGCTGGGCGCTCCCTCCATCGCGAACTCCGGATCGTATTCGATTGCGAACTCCTCGGAGATGTTCGCAACTTCGTACATGGCCTACGCGGAAGGCATCTACGTCGGCTACCGTTATTACGAAACCCGATACGAGGACGTCGTACTCGGTGCCGATGGTGTGGGAGACTACGACTACACGAAGGCAGTGCAGTATCCGTTCGGTTACGGTCTGAGCTATACCGACTTCACTTGGAGCGACTACTCGCTCAAGGAGACGGATGGCGGATATGATGTGACTGTGACGGTTTCCAATACCGGTGATGCGGCCGGAAAGGACGTGGTCGAGGTCTATATGCAGTCCCCATACACCGATTACGATCGCGAACATGGTATCGAGAAGTCCGCCATCGAACTCGTCGGCTATGCGAAGACTGGATTACTTGAGGCTGGCGACAGCGAGACCGTAACCATCCACATCGACAAGGAATCGATGAAGACGTATGACGCGGATGGTGAAGGTACGTACATCGTGGACGATGGCGACTATTACTTCGCGGCGGCGTCAGATGCGCATACCGCCCTCAATAACATCCTCTCTGCGAAGGGCAAGTCCACTGCTGACGGCATGGATGAAGATGGCGATGCAGCGTTTGCTGGCAAGGTACATGTTGGTGCCCAGGATACGAGGACGTATGCCAAATCCATGGCAACCGGAACGAAAATCACCAACCAGTTCACTGATGTCGATTTGCGTTCGTACGACGGGTCATTCACCTACCTGAGCCGTTCCGACTGGACCGGTACCTGGCCCAAGACCTATGAATCCGGTTCGTGGACGGCGCCGGACGAGTTCGTCGATGCGCTAAAGATCGATACGGAACAGACCGAACCGGAGTCCGCGCCCGTTACCAACAGTCAGGATGCGAACTATGGCAAGCTCAACGTGTCCATGCTCATGGACACCGATTACGACGATGATGCATGGGACGCGCTGATTGAGCAGATGAGTGTTACCGAGCTGGACCAGCTTGTGCGCATCGGCGGATACGCGACCAAGTCGGTCGACTCCACTCAGCTGCCTGCCACTGTGGACAAGGACGGTCCCGCCGGCATCTCGAGCACTCTTGTCGGTGGTGAAAACGGCATGGGCTATCCGTCCGAGATCGTGCTCGCGGCTACTTGGAACGACGATCTTGCGGAGAAATTCGGCAAAGCCATCGGCGAGGATTCCATCAATCTGGGTGTGGCGGTCTGGTATGCGCCGGCCTGCAACATTCATCGCTCACCATATGGTGGTCGAATGTTCGAGTATTTCTCTGAGGACTCCATGCTTTCCGGTGCAATGACTGCAGGGGTGGTAGCTGGTGCTGCATCCAAAGGGGTGATTGCAACGGTCAAGCATTTCGCGCTCAACGATCAGGAGACCAACCGAATGGGTCTTGCGGTATTTGCCAACGAACAGACCGTGCGTGAGATTTATCTCAAGCCATTCGAGATGGCCGTGCGTGACGGTGGGGCATCCGCGATGATGGCCTCGATGAACCGCATCGGCTCACGTTGGACCGGAGGTCACAAGGGTCTGATGACCTCCACGCTGCGGGATGAGTGGGGTTTCAAGGGATTCGTCGTGACTGATCAGGCATCTTACAACGTGTTCGCCTATGAGGACATGCGTGAGGGCCTTGAGGCTGGCACCGACCTGTGGCTCAACACTGACGCCCAGTTGTGGAAGCTGTCCAACGCGGATATGACCGATGGTGTGGTGGCAAACATGCAACGAGCCGCCAAGCATATCAGTTATGCGATTTCACGGTCGAACGCTATGAACGGGTTGTCGGCCAACTCGAAGATCGTCAAGGTCACGCCACTATGGCGCTGGGGCATGTATGCGCTTGATGGCGTGGTGACGGTGTCAGCAATTGCGCTGGTTGGAGTGGCCATTCTGCACATCGTGCGACGTCGAAGGACTGCCGCAACCGTGCTTGCGGTGTTGCCTGCCGATAATACGTCAGGAAAACCGGACATGAAGTGACGACGCTGGTTGTTGCATTGTCGTGGAATATGGACGAATTCCACGACAATGCAACACTCCTTTCTCGGGGAAGACCTCGATTTAACGTTAGGGGCGCCGTGCTGGTGTCGCGGAATCTTGACTCTGGCAATATGGCGGTAACCGCGCAGTCCCGGCATGCCACAGCATGCACGAACGGGGCGAAGCATAAATCAGCAATGTGGTCATGCTGTTGTGCCCCGCATGTGCATCTATAGGGACGAAAAACCGCAAACTTAGGTACATTCGTCGTTTCTTAGGTAGGTCCCGCATGGAACAACGAACGCCATAGGGGCGAACCGGGGGAGGTATATCAGCACCCTTGTGCCTAAGTAGTGTACCTAAGATTGATCCAGATCCTCGTCCGACTCGCGGCCCAGCGCCACCCGTTCCACCAGTGAAATCAGCCCAAGCAATATCGCCGTCTCGACGATCACCACCACCGTGGCCGAGAAAATCAGCGGCGTGCGGAACGAGTTGAACGCGGCCTGCAGCCAGATGCCGAGGCCGTTCATCGCGCCGAGGTATTCGGCGGTGGCGGCCGTGCCGAACACGTATGCGGCTGCGATGCGGATGCCGCCGAAGATCTGGCGCGCGGCCACGCGAAGCTTCACATGCCACAGCGTCCATGCACGCGTGGCACCGCAGGTCAGGGCCACGTCCTCGTAGAACTGCGGCACGGCGTTGAGTCCACGGGCCGTCTGCACGGCGACCGGGAACACGCCGAACACCGCCACGATGACGATTTTGCCGAGCGGCTCGAAGCCGAACCAGATCATGAACAGCGGGGCCACCGTAATCAGCGGAATGGTCTGCGCGGCCGCCAGCAACGGGTAGAACGCGCGATACATGGTCTTCGAAACGTACAGTCCGATGCCGATGAGGATGCCCGCAATCACGGCGATGGAGAAGCCGGTCACACCCTCATAGGTGGTGATCGACGCGGCCGTCATGAGATCGGGCCATGTATCGACCATCGAGGCCACGATCTGCGTGGGGGCGGCGAGCACGCGCTCGGAAATGTGCCCGGCACGAACGGCGAACTCCCAAATCGCCAACAGACCGCCGATGGTCAGTGCCGGCGGCCATATCCGTTCGATCCACGGTTTAAGTTTCATTCGTCGGTATCCGTCTTCCGCAAACATTCTGGGCATAAGCCAGCCAATTATTCTGGGTGTTTACGTATCTTTTATGCGGTTCTGGGCATATAAGCACCTTGTAGACGGGGTATTGGCCGTTTATCAGGTAGTCATATGCCCAGAACCGCATATGGGGATACGCAAAACGTGGGCATATGCCCAGAATGTCATGTGTGATGTGTGTTCTGCGCGATCCGGTATCCAGTCGGACTCACGCCACGTAATCGTTCGTGGCGAGATCCTTGGCCTGCGGCGCCTCGGCCGGGTCCTTGCCGTCCTTGTCCTTGTAGGTGCCGGCCTTGTACTGGAAGTCAAGGTACGGCTGGGCGTCGTCGAAGTTCACGGTGCCGGGCAGCGACTTCGGGTCGTCGGTGGTCCAGTAGCCGTTCTTGGCGATCTCCTCCATAGAGGTACGGGTCAGCTTGGAATCGAGCTGGGCCTCCTTGGCCTGCTCGACCAGCAGGTCGGCGGCCTTGTCCGGGTTGGCCAGCGCGTAGTCGTAGCCCTTCTTGGTGGCCGAGATGAATTTCTTCAGCGCGTCGGCGTTCTTGGAATCCTTAAGCCAGGAGGACTTCACGGCGAAGCCGAGCTGGTCCGGGTTGCCGGGCACGCCCCAATCGGAGGCGACGAAGCAGTTGAGGGCCGGGCCGTTGAGCTCGCTCTCCACACCCTCCCAGGTCACGTAGAAGCCGCCGAAATCACCCTTGCCGCTGGTGAGCGTCTCGAACGTGTTGGTGCCGGCGGTGGCGGTCTTGATCTCGCCGGTGCCGCCTGCGTACTTGATCATCTGCTGGACCACGGCGGTCTGCTCGGCCGAGCCGAAGCTCACGAACGTCTTGCCGGAGAGGTCCTTCGGGGTCTTGATGTCGGTGCGGGAGGCCAGCGCGCACCAGCGGGCCACCTGCTTCTGGGTCAGGTCGAACACGAACTTGAGGTCCGCGCCCTGCGAGTTGAAGGCTGCCACGTTGCTCAGCGTGGTGAAGCCGACGTTGGCCACGCCGTTCTCCACGCTGGTCTCGGCACCGGCCTGGGCGGTGGGCAGAATCTTCAGGTTGACGCCGGCGTCCTTGTAGTAGCCGAGCTTCTGGGCCACATACAGGCCGATGTGGTTGGTGTTCGGCGTCCAGTCGAGCATGAACGACACGGTCGGCGTGGCCGAACCTGCGTCGCCGGAGCCGGAATTGGAGGAATCGGCGGTATTCGTGCCGCCGCACGCCGCGAGGGACAGGCCCATCGCAAGGGCTCCCGCAGCGGCCGCAATCGTGGTCAGACCCTTCTTGAGTCCAGTCATCATCTTCTCTTTCACCTTGCCTTCCGCGCATATCGCGCGATACGGCCTGATGCATCGGAAGCGGGAAGGTGAGGAGCCCGCGCGAGACATCAGACCAAGCGCCCCGTGCGTATGTCCCAAAACTGTGCGGGACCTTGCCGGGCGCGAATCCAACTGATGTGGGCACGGTTGCTGCCACCAACCGCACGAACGCCACCCAGTATAGCCAGACGTCTGGGCGAGCGGGATACCGTGGGGTTCGGGAGCGGCGCGGCAAGCCGGCACATGAGGGGGAGAGAGCGAAGTACCGGAGCGCGCCAGCTGCTTCGATGGGTTCGTCCCGGCGCTTACAGATTGCGCACGGCGCCGATGAACAGCGGGATGCCGTCGGGGGTGGTCAGCGCATAGAGGAACGGTCGATCCACGGTGAATTCCACGGGGTCCGCAGGTGCGCCGGCGGAGTCCGTGCCGGATTTGGTGAACGCCGCCGCGCGGGCCCCGTGCTCGTTCACCTCAATGCGCGTGCCCTGGACCACCGTACCGATGAACAGCCGTCCGATGCCTTGGGATTCGTCCGCCGTCATGCCGGAGAAATCGGCGGACGCGTCGTCGAAGGCATCGGTGACACCCAGCGACTTGAGCGTCGCGATCGTCTCGTCCGAGGCGAACATCGAATCGATGGTGAACACCGGCATCGAGACGTACACGGTGCGCGGCTCGCTTGACACGCCCCAGCCGGGCGCGGCGTCGGTGACGCATCCGTATGGTTCGTTGGCGCATGTGCCCAGCGCCCACTGCATCCGCTCCGCGTCGCCGGCGATCTCGTCGAAGTGGCCGTCGGCCGGCAGCAGCACGACCAGTGCGCCGCCGTTATCGAACGGAATCATCACCCTTTGCCAGGTGTCGTTCGTGTCATGGGCCCAGACCATGCTATCGAAAACGCGATGCATCATCCGTACCGTGGACTCACCGTCCGCGCCGTGGAACGGTTCGTCGGTGGTGAACTCCGGGTCGAACGGGTCCTGCCAGCGACCGTCCGCATAGACGGTGTTGATGACGGACATGATCTCCCGTTCGCTGACCTTCACATTTGGCTTGAGCATGTCCTTCGTATGAGTGGCCACCCAACGGCCCATCCTCTCCGCGACGCCGTTCCGGTCGCCGAAGTCCGCAGAGACGACCTCCGCATCGAAGGATCGGCTCACGGTGCTACGGAACCCGTCCGCCAACGTGATGCCGTCGTCCACCCACAGGGAGTTCGCGGCGCTCATCTGCGATTGGGAGCCGTCGTACCGCCCGTTGATCGAGCGCATCAATGACCGGTAATCGGTCTTGGCGAGCGAGCCGGTGCCGAGCAGTTCATCCAACTGCGACCGGGTGCCGCCTTTCGCACCCTGTGCGGTAAGGGACAGTGCCATCCACATCGAGGCGGGGGAGTAGTTCATGTTGCCGTTTGGGTCGCGCGCCGATTCCATGGCAAGGAACTCCGGTGCGCTGCGGTAGGCGAACGCGGTGACGCTCATGTTCGCCGCCTCGGTGGCGGGTTGGGCGGCCGGCTTGGCGAGGTTCGCCGCGATGATGCTTCCGCCTCCGACCGTCCACCACACTCCGGCGCACGCGCCCAGCACGATGACGAGCGCCGTCACGGCGGCGATGATCGCATTCCGCTTCCTCCGGCGCTGCCTCGTGCGGTAATAGTCGAGTATGCCCGTGTCGCCGGTGTTCGTCGCGTCCGTCGTATCCATGATGATTCATCCATCCCAAAAGCCATGTGCGCCATGCCTCTTCGCAAGGCGCAATCATGATTCCATTGTAGAGGTGAGGGCTGGGGGAACATGCGCTCTATGGCCAGCCGTGCCGTACCGGGGTGGACCGGATAGGTCGGACGGTACGGCGATGGTGGGGCGGCAGCATGGCGACTGTACGGCGACCGTACGGCGTCGGTATGACGGCAGCATGGCGACCGTATGACGGCGCAGCATGACGGCGGCTATCCGATGGTCAGCATACGGGCCGCGTAATCATAGCGAATCGAAGGGTCCTTCCCGGCGCTGTGGCACTCGTCCGGACGTGCGGGCCGGACGCCGGCCAGTCGGATGAACACCCCGTCGATGACGAGGTCGGCGACCATCAGGGTGCCGTTCGCATAGCAGGGCAGGGTGAAGGCTCGCCGCAGGCCGATTGGCCAGACGATCCAATCGGCCGGGGTCTCTTCATCAGGGGAATCATAATGATAGACATCCGGACGATACCTGAGCAGCACGCCTGTCCATAGGCATCGCACGGCCACCATGCCGTCCGGCCGGTTCGACAGGCGTACGGCCACGACGATCACAACGGTGGCCAGTGGCAGGATGATCAGCAGAATCGTGATCATCGCCCATCGTCCCGGCATCGAAGGCAACCCGATGGTGCGGTCGAGCAGCGTGGCCAGACCTCCGCAAATCAGGCATCCGACGATGAAGGTGAGAAACCAGGTACTGCCGGCCACCCGCCGGCGGCCGGCCCACGCCTTATGGAACGCCTCTTGTGATCCCTGCACCCATGGATTCATCGGTTTGCCGCCTTCCGTCAGCCGGACGCCTTCCGAATCCGATGGTACGCGTACCGCGCGGCCCACACCACGGCGAAACCGAGGAACGAGGCCACCGCGAACACCTTGACGAAATGCCACACCTGATCCATCTGCGACCAGTTGAAATACATGTCGCCCAATGTGGTGCAGACTGACCCGACATAGCAGGTGTCGTCCAACGGCCTGATTAGAGCCACGAGTATCGGTGCCGACACCAGCGAGCAGACGAGCGGGAACAGCAACGCGCGCCACGGGTGGCTCAGCGCGGCATCCCGCGAGGCGTATGCGCCGCACGCTATCAGGAGTACCGGCGGAATCACGAAATTGATCAGTAGGGCGGCACCCAGCACGGCTTCGCTTCCCACAATGATTAGAGCCAGCAGCAGGCCGTACGACAGTGCCACGGCAAGCCAACAACCGAATCGAACGGCATCCTTGCGAATCCAGCGCAGCATCCGGGCGCTGAGCGAGCCCGGTTCGGGGTTCACGAACAGCGCGCGCAGGCCGTATCGACCGATTGCGTAGCAGATGAACGCCACCGCCGCATAGGAGACCAGCAGCACGCCCACGCCGTACAGCGTCTGCCCGATGAGACGCAGCCCATTGGTGCGCATGAGCTCGACCCATTCCGGCCATGTTGGATACCGATAGCCGGGTTGCAGCCGCAGATTCGCCCAGCCGAACCCCAACGGGCCGAGCAGCGCGCTCGCCAGTGGGAAGGACAGACTGCCGGTGCGGATGGTGCCCAGAATCACATTGGCTAGTCCCAGCGCCAACGGCCAAGGCAGCAGCATGCTGCCCAGCCAGACGAAATGGTCAGGCGAGGTCATCCAGTTAGCGTTGCCGTCGTAGTCGAGGATGAACGCGCCCGATCCCATGATCAGCAGCGCCAGCAGTACAGCCAATGAGATCATGCCGATCCAATGCGCGCGGTTCCAGGTGAACCGTCGTTGCGATGTCGTGTTCATCGGATGCTCCTTTCACGACGTTGTGCGGATTATCGGGATGATTCCATCATAGATTCGCTGAAAATCGTGGGATGATGGTTGTCATAGCGGCTATGACAACGCGGGGACGGAGCGGTTTCGCGCGGGCATCATCGATGGGACCGAGGAAGGGGATGGCGGCATGGGAAGGAGTACGGGAATCGGTATGGGCGGTAATGACGGGATTGGCGCCGACGGCGCCGGCGACGTCATCGATGGCGGATCCGTTGGACGTACCGGTGACGGCGATTCCGGCGGGCGTGCCAGATACGCCGGCAGTGGCATCGCCGTCACGGGGATCGGAGACGGGAACGATGACGGCATGGACGCCGTCGCCGATACGGGGGAGGAGAAGGCGTCGGCGCCCATCCGCATCGGGCTCGTGGACAATGACCCGTACGCGGTGAAGGTCCTGCAGACGATGATCGAACGCATGGGCGCCGACTTCCGGGTGGTCTGGACCTGCGATCTGGGAGCCGTGGCGATCAGCCGCTGTCTGAACCCGGCGAAACGGCCGGACGTGCTCGTCACCGACATGTCGATGGGCGACGTGCCCGGCACCGAGGTCTGTCGGGCCATCCGCGTCAAAACCCCGGAGGTCGGCTTGGTCTGTGTCACCTCGTATTCACTCGCCTCATTCCGTGACGAGGCCGTACGCTGCGGGGCCCAGACGCTGGTGGCCAAGACCGACCTTCCCGGCATCGCGCGTGGCATCCGTTGCGCGGCGCGTGGCATGCCGATGGATGGGGATGCAGGCGGGAACGGAGTCGGGAATGGGGGAGCCGGATTCATGGACGCCGTCAGTGCCCATATGCTATTGGAGGACGCGGGCTACGCCGTCCGCGGGGCGTTGTCCGCCAAGGAACGGGAGACCCTGCGCCTGTACGCAGAGGGGCTCACCACTAGGGAGATTGCCGTACGTCTCGGTGTGAGCGCCGCGACCGTGGCCACCTTCGAGCGCAGGGCGTGCGCCAAACTCGGCGCGCGAAGCCGTGCGCACGCCATTTCGATATGCGTCAGACGGCACGAGATTTAGTGGTCCCAGAAAGCCACGCGCGAAGCGCATCCGTAATTGCAGGACGAGCCGGCCCGCGAGCGGGACTGAGGTTAGTCAATTCGTCAACGGACTTCCGACGCAGGACATTACCCGATCTCTGAAGGAGGAGCGGACGATGATTCGTGGATTATGGCGTCGCATCGCCGAAGCCGACGCGCGCGTGGGCAACGCGTGGCTACTGACCGCCACGCTGCTCGTCGCCTTGGTCTGCGTGATCGAAACGATGCGCTCGATTATGGTCGACGGTCTGCCGGCGGCAGCGGGAGCACCGGCGTTCCTGCTTGTCGCGGCGACGGTGCTGATGTCCTTCCGTCCGGTCGAGGGCTGCCTGCTGACGACTGCACTGATTGTGGTGATGACGTTCGGGGCGTCGTGGGTGCCGTCCGGCGCGCTGCTTGCGGTGATGCTGGCGATTGGCATTGCGGGATACGTCTTCGGATGGTTCGGTGCTCTCATATTGGCCGTGACCGTGATGGGCTGGGTGATTGGGCCGGTCGGGGATGTGGCTGCTTCCGGGCATACGGGTGCCAACGCACAGACTGCCGGTACGGTTCAGGCAGGAGCCGGTCGGCAGGTGATTCTCGGCGTCGTCACCATCGACGGGCCCATGCCGGTGATCGTGCTCGCCGTCGGCTGCCTGCTTGCCGGCGTGGCGGCGCGCTGGAACCATGAGCGCGGCATGGCCCAAGCCGAATTGGATCATCGCCGGCGTCGCGAGCGTGCGGCCCGGGACATCCATGACTACGTATCCAATGATCTGGCGTATCTGATTCTGCGGCTCGACAAGGATATCGCGGATGATTATGCCCCGTCCGTCGAGGAGCTGCGGGAATTGCGCAAGGTGGCCGTCGGCGCGTTGAATCGGACCCATCAGGTCATCGACGTGATGGAGGGGCGTGGGGATTCCGGCGACGTTGTCGGTGATGGTGGTGAATTTGACGGTGACATTGACGGCGAAGCTGGCGGCGGCGACATCACTACCGATACGTCCGGCCCACGGAACCGGGGAATCGGTGCCGGCAATATCACTTCCGGAGACCGGCTGGACCGGGGAAGAGCACGGAGAAAGGATGGCGTTCCATCAGGCGTTTCCGGTCCGACGCTCGACCTGTCCGGAGGAATGTCGGGACGGTCGGAGCAAGCGAAGCAGACAGAGCAGACGGCCGTGCGGCGGGTGCGCCGCATCGCGCGGAACGGCGATCGCAGGCTCGCGGAATTGGGATTCGATGGACGGACCATCATCTCCACGGTCGATGTCGGACCAGTGGTCAGTATCGATGAGACCGATGCCGACAGCGGCGCCTCTGACGATTACGGCGATTACACCGATTACGGCGGCCTGCTTTCGGGATTATTGGAGGAACTGTATGGCAACATCGCCAAACACGCCGATCCGGCGGGCGGATACGTGGTGACGATTCGATTCGGCTCGGACGCCGTCCATATCGTATGCACTGACAGGCCGCGCGTGCAGGAACCGGGGGCGCGTGCCGATATCGCCGCGGGCGGTACCGGGCTGGCCCGGTACGGAACGTTGCTGGAAGAACGAAAAGGCGTCCTGCGCATTACTACGCAGGACGCCGAATGGACGCTATCCGTGGTGGTGCCGTATTAGTTCTCAGCCCACCGACTTTTGTGCGGTTTCGGCGCCGAAGAAGCCGACGATGAGCATCGAGGCGATGGCGATCACGCTGATGGAGACGAAGATGGACGTGGCGCCGAGGGCGGTGAGCATCCAGCCCACGACCATCGGCATCAGCACGTTGAGCAGCTTGGCGATGGCGTTGGCCACGCCCACGCAACGGAAGCGCACCTTGGTGGCGAACAGCTCAGGGGCATATACGGCCACGACCGAAGCCATAAGCACGTACAGGCACATCATGAGCAGGAAGCCCACGATAATCGCGCCCGTGGTGGAGGACTGGAAGGCGTACAGCATGCCGAACACGCCGGTGAACAGGAAGGCCGGCACGATCGTGCGCTTGCGGCCGATGCGGTCGATGAGCAGCGAGCCGATGAGGCAGCCCACCGGGGCGCCGAGCATCATCAGGGTGGACGTGGTCAGCGAGGAGGAGAGGTTGATGCCGCGCTTGACCAAAATCGTCGGCACCCACGAGGTGAAGGCGTAGGAGCACACGTTGGTGGCGCTCACGGCCACGATGGCTACGAGCAGGCAGATGCCCAGCGAACGGCCACCGGCGTTGCGAGTGGAGTCAACGCCAGCCTTGGCGGCAGCAGTCTGAGGCTCCGAACCGTTGGCCTCAAGCTGCTTGACGATGGCGTCGGCTTCGTCATAGCGGCCATGCACCGCAAGCCAGCGCGGGGATTCGGGGATGTCGCGGCGCAGCCACCAGATTACGGCGGCCACCACGCCGATGCCGACGAACAGCGGACGCCAGCTCCAGCGGGGGATGATGAAGGCGCACAGCAGCATGGCGATCGGCACGCCACAGTTGGCCACGAGCGAGACGATCGCGCACCAGTGGCCGCGGCGGTTCATCGGCGCGAACTCGTTGACCATGGCGAAGCCGGTCACGATCTCGGCGCCGAGGCCGAGGCCCGCGCCGAGGCGGCACAGCGAAAGGATGGCCATGTTCGGGGCGAATGCGCCCAGGAACGTGAAGCCGCCGAAGAGCAGTAGGTTGATCTGGTATGCCACGCGACGGCCCTTCAGGTCGCCGACGAAACCGGCGAGCAGCGAGCCGACCAGCAGGCCAAGGAAGCCCGCGGACATGAACGTGGAGTTCTGGGCCACGGTGGACCAGTGGGTGGACAGCGCGCTGGAAGCCACGGCGCTGCCGATATAGACGTCGATGCTGTCCATCAGCATGCCGGCCGCGACAAGCGCGACGATGCGATGGAACATCGGGGTTTCGTGTGCGCGATCCACGCGCGAGATAATATCCTCTACTTTGGCCTGATCCACGGCGCCGCGCCCCTGCGCGGTATCCATTGCCGTGGCATTGCCGGAAATCTGCTGTTCGGCAGCAGTCATAATGAGCGCCTCTTCTACATCCTGCCCGTTGGCGACCGCTCAATGTTCCGTTGCCGACGGGCGAACTCTTGACCCGTGCCGTGCCTGTTCGTCCTCCCATTGTGTGGGATGGGCGACGGCCGGTGACGGCGTCTTGAATCCACCGATTATGGGCAATCGTTGTGAGATTGCCCACTTGCGATAGGCAGTACTATAGGTGCGTATCGCCGAAGCACCTACTCGAGGTCACAATGTGAACGCGCGCAGGGTCGGATGATGACCGAACGACGAGCCGATGGCCGCCGGCCACTAGGAACGCTTGGCGAGAATCTCGTCCACAAGCTTCGGTTTTTCGGTGAGCTGTCCGGAGAAGCCGGGGCGAATGTCCATGTGCAGCACGAGCGAGGTGCGGTAGCCCTGTTCGGCGAGCTTCTTGGCGGCCTCGCCGGCCACTTTGAGCACGTCGTCCAGATCGCCTTCGACGTTGGTGAACAGGGCGTTGGTCTCCTGCGGCAGTCCGGATTCTCGGATCACCTCGATGGCCTGCGCCACGTACGGCGAGACCTCGGAGCCGACGCCGGCGGCCGAGACCTGGATTGCGGCCACGGTGTTGAGATACGGCTTGCCGGTGGCCGGGTCGATGGGCACTTCCTGCTTCACGGCGTTGCGGTCAAGAACCATTGTCGGTATTCCTTTCGGTTGTGGGTTCGGCCGGGTCCAGTCGGGTCCGGTCGCGGGCTCATTGGCGGACGTGATTGCGGCTGTATTGACGTTCAAACGAATTGGCTCCCCGGAACGCAGGGGAGCCAACGCGGTTTCCTCTCAGTACCTCAGCGGTACTTCCAGAAGTGGTCCATCGGGCCGGAGCCGTGGCCCAGGTCCAGCTGCGCCTTGAGCGCGCCGGTCAGGTACTTCTTGGCATGCTTGATGGCCTTTGGCAACGGGTCGCCCAGCGCCAGATAGGAGGCGATGGCCGAGCTCAGCGTGCAGCCGGTGCCATGGGTGTTCGGGTTGTCGACGCGCGTCTCATCGAACCAGGTGGCGGTGCCGTCGGTCTCCACGAGCACGTCGTTGGCATCCTCGGTGCCATGCCCGCCCTTGACGAGCGCGGCGCAGCCGAACCTGTCCGCGATACGGCGAGCGGCGGCCTCCATGTCCTCCTGATCGTGGATGAGCGTGTCGGTGAGCGCTTCGGCCTCGGGGATGTTCGGGGTCACGACGGTGGCCATCGGGAACAGCTTGCCGGTCAGGGCGGCGATGGCGTCGTCGCTGATGAGCTTCGCGCCGGAGGTGGCGACCATCACCGGGTCAAGCACGATGTTGGTCGCGTGGTGCGCGGTCAGACGGTCGGCAATCACGTCGATGATGTCGGTGGCGGAGACCATACCAATCTTCACGGCCACCGGGGGGATATCCTCGAAGACCATGTCAATCTGGTCGGCCAGAATCTCGGGCTTGGTGTCCTGAATGGAACGCACACCGGTGGTGTTCTGCGCGGTGAGCGCGGTGATGGCGCTCATGCCGAACACGCCGCAGGCCAGCATGGTCTTGAGGTCGGCCTGCATGCCGGCGCCGCCGGACGAGTCCGATCCCGAAATCGCAAGTACTGCCGGCAAAGTGGTGCTCATATCGTCTCCTTGATAGGGTCTTCGGTTATCTCACGAGCGTAGTGAGGCGGCTGTACGTTCGCGCCGCCACCGTAAGGCCTCGCCCGCTCGGGTGGCGGGCCGTCAGAGGCCTTCAGGGAGGCGGCGGCCTCGCCAGTAAAACTCGTTGTCATGCTCGTTGATCGGGCGGGCCACACGGCAGGGGGAGCCGAAGGCGACCGAATCGGCGGGGATGTCGCGGGTCACCAGACTGCAGGCGCCGATGACCGAGTTGTCACCGATGGTGACGCCCGGCAGCACGGTCACGTTCGCGCCGATCCACACATTGCGTCCGATATGGATGGGTTCGGAGAACTGGGCGACCCGTTCGCGCAAATCGGGCCTAACCGGGTGACCGGTGGTGACGAGCGTGACGTTCGGGCCGATCATCGTATGGTCGCCGATGAAGATCTCGCCGTCGTCCACCAGCGTGAGGTTGAAGTTCGCGTAGGTGTGGCTGCCCCAATGGGTGCTCAGCCCCCAGTTGGCGCTGAAGGGCGGTTCGATCCACACGTCCTCGCCCATTTCGGCGAAGAACGACCGCAACAGTCGCTCGCGCTGCGGGTCGCTCGCCTTGAGGGCGTTGATATCGTGTAGCATGTCCCGCTGCTCCTGCTGGGCGGTGGACATGAGCTTCTCGTCCCAGAAGTAAATTCCGGGCGAATGCATGATGTCGAGTGCCTCTTGCGATATGGCCATGTGCTCTCCTTTGCGCGTGGATCTCGTCATTCTTGTCGGTCTGCAATCGGTGTTCTTGCCGATTCGAGACGAAGTCCGTCCTGGTGTTGGTCTCTCAGGATAGTCCTTCAGCTGGATTGGGGCCGATAGGGATAGCCGCCGGCACGAGAGAAGCAGGACATGCTTTATTTGCCCACCCCTGGTGATTATTGGTGGAATGGACGAGACGGTTCGTGTTGGGGAATGCTACCGCGCCTGGAGCAACTTAACCAGATTGGTCTATCGGGATATGTCTTGACGCCATGCATCTTTGCTTGCGGTACGATTCGTCGAATTGACCGTTTTCGGGCTGTTGTACCGCAATCGCGTGCCACAATAGCTGAAGCAATCGTTTTCATTCTGTATCGTACCGCACTGCCGAATTCGAAAACCGCGGAAACAAGCCATTCTCGTCGAACCGTCTGAATCGCCCAATAACGCCGTCGCGGTACGAAACGCAAAAAACGCCTGATTTGTTATTTCGTACCGAGCGAGCTGTGTGCAATACGTGCATTACGCTCCTTGATGTCCTGCGTTGGAAGTTCGGTGGTCTTGTTTTCGTCTTCCCTTATCAGAGGAGCTGGCCCGGTGGGTCTGAGGGGTGGTTGGTTCGTTACGACGCGGCATATGGTCATAGCTGTCTGTATTGTCCCCATGTGCCGTTCGATGATGCTGTCCTCAGGTTTCGAGCGGTTTCCTGTCCGCGTCTTTGTAGCCGTGTATGAGTGTTTTCGGGGTTTTCGCCGAATACAGGTCGTCATGTGATCCGGTTCGGGTCAGGACAAGGACCAGCCTGTCGCCGTCGATGAAGTAGACCAATAGCCAGTCGGCGTCGATGTGCAGTTCGCGGAAGCCGGCCCATTGCCCGGTCAGGGCATGGTCCCGGTATCTCGTGCGCAGCAAATCGACGTCGCTGTCAATGATCGCCTGAATGGCTGGTTTCATACGCTTGAGGTCGACGTGCTTCTTTTTGAGGGCTTTGTGGCGTCCTGGTCGAAGGCCCTGATTGTCGTGATGGTCAGCGGTTCAGAGCGCATCGAAGTAGTCGTCCATGTCGTCGACCGACTTGAAGGAGTGCGTGTACTCGCCGTTGGTCGCCTGGCGACGGGCCTCCGCGGCGCGCAGCTGCTTGACTTCTTCCTCCAGTTCGCGGAAATGACGGTAGTCGTGCTCGTTGATGATGAAATACACAGGTTCGTTGTTGCGTAGCACGGTGACGGGAGTGTTGTCGGCGACCTTCGCGAATTCTGCGCTGGCGGTTCCCCTGCCGAACCGGCTGATGGGGACGAGGGTGTCCACGGGGACGGTTAGTGGTGCCATGTCAAACCTCCATGCAAGATAACATGTATATTCACATGCTATCACGATATGGGGTTATGCTATCGCCGGAAATCGCCCGGGCGCAGACATCCGTGCTGTTGGGACTTCATATGTATTTTCTGCGCGAAAAACGCAAGCCATATGTACCGGAATATTCCGGAACATATGGCTTGCGTTTTCTTAGAGGTCAGGGAATGACGGAATTAGGCCGTTTTCACGCCTTCTGGTAGAGCTTCGAGCCGCCTTCCTGGAACTTGCGGCTCATCTCGGCCATGCCGGCCTGGATGTCCTCGGCGGTCGCGGTTCCCGGCGTGGCCGATACGGCCGGCGTGGTCAGCGCGCCACGGGCCTCCTGAGCGGACGGGATCTTGCCGGCGAGGGTGTCCTGCACCAGCTGCTCCTGCGCCGCCGCGCCGCCGAACTGCTTGCGGATGTTCTGCGAGATGGCCATCGAGCAGAACTTCGGTCCGCACATCGAGCAGAAGTGCGCCATCTTGGCGGGCTCGGCCGGCAGCGTGTCGTCGTGGAAGGCGATGGCCGTGTCCGGGTCGTAGGAGAGGTTGAACTGGTCAAGCCAGCGGAACTCGAAACGGGCCTTGGAGATGGCGAGATCGCGATCCTGCGCGTGCGGGTGGTGCTTGGCGATGTCGGCTGCGTGGCAGGCGATCTTGTAGGCGATCACGCCCTGCTTCACGTCGTCCTTGTTCGGCAGGCCGAGGTGCTCCTTCGGGGTCACGTAGCACAGCATGGCGGTGCCGTAGCGAGCGATCTCCACGCCGCCGATGGCGGAGGTGATGTGGTCGTAGCCCGGCGCGGTATCGGTGGTGAGCGGTCCCAGGGTGTAGAACGGCGCGTCCTTGCAGATCGCCTTCTCCATCTCGATGTTCATGCGCACGGTGTCGAACGGGATGTGGCCCGGGCCCTCGATCATCACCTGCACGTCCTTGGCCCACGCGCGCTGGGTGAGCTCGCCCAGCGTCATGAGCTCGGCGAGCTGCGCCGCGTCGTTCGCATCCGCGAGGCAGCCCGGGCGCAAACCGTCGCCAAGCGAGAAGGCGACGTCGTACTTGGCGAAGATGTCGCACAGTTCGTCGAAGTGGGTGTACAGGAAGCTCTCCTGATGATGCTGCAGGCACCATTCGGCCATGATCGAGCCGCCGCGCGAGACGATGCCGGTCACGCGGTTGGCGGTCAGCGGCACGAAGCGCAGCAGCACGCCGGCATGGATGGTCATGTAGTCCACGCCCTGCTCGCACTGCTCGATGACGGTGTCGCGGAACAGCTCCCAGCTGAGCTTGGAGGCGTCGTCCTCGACCTTCTCGAGCGCCTGATACATCGGCACGGTGCCGATCGGCACGGGGGAGTTGCGAAGGATCCACTCACGGGTGGTGTGGATGTCGTTGCCGGTGGAGAGATCCATCACGGTGTCGGCGCCCCACTTGGTGGCCCAGGTGAGCTTCTCCACCTCCTCGTCGATGGACGAGGTGACGGCCGAGTTGCCCATGTTGGCGTTGAGCTTGGTGAGAAAGGCGGACCCGATGATCATCGGCTCGGCCTCCGGGTGGTTGATGTTGCACGGCATGACCGCGCGACCGGCCGCCAGCTCGGAACGCACGAGCTCCACATCGCAGTTCTCGCGCTCGGCCACGTACTTCATCTCAGGGGTGACGATGCCATGGCGGGCGTACCACATCTGGGTCACCGGGTGGTCCTTGGCGCGCATCGGCTGGTGCGTGCGGCCACGCCATTCCTTCGTCGCGCGGCCGCGCTTGATGGCGCGCTTGCCGTCGTCCTCGAGGTTGCGGCGGCGGCCCTCGTACTCCTCGACGTCGTCGCGATCCTTGATCCAGCCGAGGCGCAGGGGCTTCAGGCCCTCCTTCGGGTCGCACTTGGGGCCTTCGGTGTTGTAGTCGATGAACGGCGGGTTCGGGCCCACGCCGGGGGTGTCGGACAGCTTGATTTCGGTGTACGGCACCTCAAGGTCGTAAGCGCCGAACTGGTTTTCGAAGTGCACCGGCTTGGTCTTGCGGATGTGTGCCTTGTCGCGCTGCTTGGAGCCGCGGGCGGCGATGTCCACGCGCTGCTGCTTGGCGAGCTTCTGCGCGGCCTTGGCCTCCTTGGCGTTGGTGAACTTCTTCTCGGTGGCCTCGGCGCCGGCCGGGGCGGTGCCCTCCTGCGCGGCCTGCGTGTCGGCGGCCGGGGTGTGGGTCACGATGCGCTTGGCGTAGCCGTGCTTCCTCTCGCCGCGTACGGCCTTCCATCCCTCGACCATCGCGCGAGTGGCTGCCTCCGGGTCGTCGGCGCCGGCGATGGCGGAGACGGCGAACCAGCCGGCGGCCTTGGTGCCCGCCAGCATGGCCATGTCGGCCGCGGTCACGCCGCCGCCCACGACCACCGGGAAGTCGCAGGCCGCGCAGATGGTGTTGATCTGCTTGTCGTCCAGCGTCTTGCCGGAACCGTCGTTGCCGCCGACCGACGCCTCGGGCTTGGTCTTGGAGACGTGCAGCGGGCCGGCGCCGATGTAGTCGATGCAGCCATCGGGCAGCTCATTGATGAGCTTGACGAGGCTTTCGGTCTCGGCGGACAGACCCACGATTGCCTCGTCGCCGAGCAGGGCGCGGGCCTCGCGCGGCTCCATGTCGGTCTGGCCGATGTGCACGCCGTCCACCTTGATGCCCTTGCGGCGGGCCTGCCAGACCACGTCCGCGCGGTCGTCGATCACGAAGGCCACGGAGTCGGACTTGTTGTTGTCCTCGATGATCTGCGCGATGTCCTGGGCCATGGCGGTCAGTTCGGAGGCGTCCGCCTTCTTGGCGCGCAACTGGATGAAGGTCGCGCCGCCGCGCAGGGCCTGATCGACCACGTCGGTCAGCGGGCGGCCCTTGCAGTCCTCGGGGCCGACCACGAAGTACGCGGACAGGTCGAACGAGTCGCGCATGGAGGCGTATGGGTATTCGTTGTTCATTGGTGTTCCTTGGTGTTGGGTTATTAAGGAAGTCTTGTTGTGTATCAGTGGGTGGGGAGGTGTGGATTCCTCGGTCTTGACGCCCTCTGCTGAGGGGCTGGTCGGCGGATTATGGGCAAGTCGGGTACCGGTGGGCTTGGCTCCTTGTGATGAGGGAGCTGGCTCACGTAGCGAGACGGAGGGAGAGACCACCCCTTCTTGACTCGCTACGGTTCATTGCATCGCAATCGCAGATTCCGCCACCTGCTCGGGCGTGAGATTCCACAGCGCATCCAGCAGATGCACCTGGAACGAGCCCGGGCCGTCGGCCTGGGCCTCGGCGATCTCACCCGCGCGGTTGTACAGCAGGGTTGCCGCGAGGGCTGCGGTCAACGGCTCGGCGACGGCCAGATACGTGGCGGTCACGCCGCCCAACGAGCAGCCGGCGCCGGTGATCTTGGACATCAGCGCGCTACCGCCCGGCAAGCGGTAGACCTGCTCGCCGTCGGTCACCAGATCCACCGCGCCCGAGACGGCCACGGCTGCCTTGCCGGCGGGGGCCGAGGCGGCGAGGAACCGGGCCAGTCGCTTCGCCGGTTCCACGGCCGCGTCCACTTCGTCCACCGATTCGACGCCGGCGGGACGGGTCTCCGGATTGTTGCCGTCGGACTGGTTCAGCCCCCACATATCGGCCAGCGCGATGATTTCGGAGGCGTTGCCGCGCACGATAGTTGGCGGCGTGGCGCGGAAGGCGCGCAGAATCTCGGTGCGCGTCCGGCCGATGCCCGCCGCCACCGGGTCCAGCACCCACGGGTGACCGGACTTGCGGAAGGCGCGCGCGATCTGCGGCAGCGCATCCGCGTAGAAGGGCAGCAACGTGCCCACGTTGATGTAGTCGGCGCCGGAGATGGAGGCCGTGTCGATCACGTCGTCCGGCAGGAAGCTCATGGCAGCCGTGCCGCCGGCCGCAAGCTGCGCGTTGGCCACCAGATTGATGGTCACGAAGTTCGTGAACGACTGAGCCAGCGGCGTCTTGGCCTTCACATCCCGTACGGCCTGCGCGATGCCGTGGCGTAGAGAGGCGAGCTCGTCGTCATCGGCGTGTGCGCTCGCCGTGGCTATATTGCTATTGCTCGCATTGCCTGCATTCGCGCAATGGCAATCAGCGCAATGTCCGTGCTCGTCATGGTCGTGTCCATTCGCACCGTGTGCGTCCGTGCAACATGATGCGTGCGAATCATCGCTCATATCACTGCTCCCTACGATGGTCTTAACCAACAGGTTCTAAGGGTCAGGCCGTGGCCATTCTCAACCCGTGTCGCCACGGGTTCCCCTGCATTACGTTGCCGACGTTATGCCCCAACATGGACATGGTTGTTACAAAATCGCACAGAAACGGCGAATCGGCCCGCTTCGGGTCTGGCGAGTCGCAGCTCGGCATGGTATAAATCCGCGATTTCCTTGACGATGGACAGGCCCAATCCATTGCCGGGCCGGTTCTCCAACCGTGAGGCCGCGCCTCGGTGGAAGGGGACGAGCAAGTTGTCCAGGTCGCTGGAATCGGAAGGCCGGCCGGCATCGGAGGAGCCACCGGATTCGTCGGATTCGCCGGATTCGCCGGAATCATGCGCGGCATTGTTGCCGGCGGACCCATCGTTGACGGTCGCATCGCCGGCGGCCCCGCCATCGGCACCCGTCTCCGTGCTGTTCTCCACCAACAGCTCCGCGCGGCCGGCCGCCGTGCCATCGTCCATTGTGCTGCCGTCCGTAGTGCTGCCACTCACCGTGCTACCGTCCGCGGTATCGCCACTCACCGTGCCGTCGCCCACTACGCCGCCTGCCGCACGCACAGTGACGGCGATGTCCCCGCACTCCACGTTATGCACCACCGCATTGCGCACGAGATTGCCGACCAGCAGCGCGAGCATCGTCTCGTCCGCCCGCACCCGCACCGACCGGTCGATGTCGGTGCGCACGTTCAATCCGCGCGCCTCGATCGCATCCCACGAGACATCCAGCGCGTGTTCCGCCGCATCCCCGAGCGATGTCTCCGGCGGCTCCGCGTCGCCGTGATGCAACGCCATGTTCTGCACGCGCGACAGCGCCAACAGCCCCTCCACCAGATCGGCGGCGTTCCGATCGGCGTCGAGCGCGCGCCGCACTGCGGGCTCCACATCATCGGGGAAGCGGCCCTGGCTCAGCGGCGCGTCCAGACTGGTCTCGATCACCGCGATCGGCGTGCGCAGCTCGTGCGACGCGTTCGCGATGAACTGCCGTTGCGTGGCCGCCGCGCGCTCGATACGCTCCAGCATGGTGTTCACGTCCCCGGCCAGATCGGTCACCTCGTCGGACCCCGCCAGCGTCACGCGCCCACCCGGTTCGGCAGGGTCAAGCCGCTGCATCTGAGCGCCCAGCGACGAGATGCGCCCGGCCAGCCGCCGCGAGATGAGCCACGCCATGATCATGGCCAGCACGGCGAACGCGGCGAACAGCGCCAGCGAGAACCACATGGCGCTCTGCATCAGGGGCTTGCGCATGTCCGCATCGCTGATCTCCATGATCGAGCCGGGCGTCATCGGCCCGCAGCCCACCGCGTAATTGGTGTAATAACAGCCGGTGGTTGACACATAGAGCTCGCCGTTCTCGGGCGAGGGCAGCGTGGAGCCCTTGGCCACCTGATACAACCGGTAGGACGACCGGTCGTAGATGCGGCTGAAGAACATGGCCTGCAACGCCAGCGCGATTGCCAGAAACACCGCCACCAACAGACCGATGGCCAGCGCGATCTTGCCCCGGAATGTGCGGGGAGCCAACCGTACGCGAAGGCGTCGTCGCGTACGACGTTCGTGGTGCTCGCTCATGGCAGCCGGTACCCCTTCCCGCGGGCCGATTCGATGGCCCCGCGTCCGCCGGCGCGTTCGATCTTCTGCCGCAGCGTGTAGATGACGGTTTTCGCCGCGCCCGTGCTGGCCGAACCATCCGGCCAGACCTCGGCGATGAGCTCGTCGAGACCGACCCATCCGCTGTCCGCCTCGTCCAGACGCCGCAGCACCGCGAATTCCTTGGCCGTCAGGTCCAGCGGGGTCTCATGCCAGTACGCGAGCCGACGTTCGCAATCGATCATGAGCGGGGAGGGTCCGGTTCCGGGTGCCGAGCCGGGCCCGCCGCTGCCAAGCGACCCGCGATGGCGCGAATCGTGCCGCAGCAACGCGCGGATGCGGGCCGACAGCTCCCGGAAAGCGAACGGCTTGGCCAGATAGTCGTCCGCGCCGAGGTCCAGCCCCTCCACGCGGTCCTCGAGGCTGCCGGAGGCGGTGACCATGAGCACGCTCACGTCGATGCCCATCGAACGGATCGTCGTCATCACCGTGTCGCCGGACATGACGGGCAGATCGCGGTCGAGCAGCACGATGTCGATGTCCTCCCGGTGCGCGGCGAGCAACTCCAGCGCCTCGACGCCGGTCCCGGCCGTCCAAGTGCGGTACCCCTCATGCCGCAGCGCGTCGTCGAGCGAGGCGGCCATGCCTGTGTTGTCCTCGACGATCAGTATCCCCGCCATCTTCCGCCGCCTCACGATCCGGTCATTCCCCGTGTCGGTTTCCCGCACTGATTGCCCCGATTGCCGATATGCCGGCCTCTACCAGATGTACTCCACGGGGTCGTCGGTGCTGCTTGACGACCAGCCCTGCGCCGCCTTGCAGCCGCGCACGCGCGAGTCGTCGAAGTCGTAGCCGAGCTTGTCCTTTGCATCCGTGAAGCCTTCCGTTTGGAGCAGGGTATACCCGTCATTGAAGTCCTTGACCGTATAGCTTGCGGGCACCACGCCCTCGCGTTTCATGCAGTCGACGACCGCCTCCTCCACATTCGCATAGAGATTCGGGTTGCCCTGCTGCTGCCCGTACAGCCGCTGCACATGATCGAATCGCAGATAGCAGTCGGCGTAGGCGTCCTGCCATGCCTCCTCCTGCGCGTCGGTGCCCGGCATGTGGCTCATGATGTCCATCATGCCGTTCGGGAACCGTTCGAGCTTCGGCTCCTTGAATCCGCGGTCGACCATGCAGGTCTTGTAGTCCGACCAGACCTTCTCATACGCGGCGGTGGAGACCCGCCCCTCCTTCTTGGCCTGCTCGAGGATGGGACGCTCGTAGTCGTCCACGTACGGATCGCTGAGCACCTCGTCGATGTATGCGGGCAGCGAGCTCGCCAGACGGCCGTTCTCGTCCGCCTCATACAACGTGGACGCCGGGCCCTCCTGCGCGGACGCATCGCCGGTTCCGGCGGTGTTCGACGTCTCGGCCTTCCCGTCGCCGGGCGTTCCCGGGAGCGTGCACCCCGTCAGCCCCACGGCCAACGCCAGCGTCAGCATCACGGCCGCTGCGATGCGCGGCCTTCCGTTCAACCATGCCATCGAAACCCCCTTGTTTACCGTACGCATCGTTCGTGTACCTCGTGCGCGACGCCCACCACCGCAAGGTATCCTCGTTGAAAGCCCGTGCCTTCGTCGAGAACCATGCGCATCCGTCGCGCATCCGTCGGGATCGGACCCATCGGTGTGCATTCGTGGAACTGCGTCCAGAACCGGGTCCAGATCCGAGTCCGTACATCCATGGACTCGGATTCATGGACTTGCGGGCGATTCGCACCCCGTCAATCCAATCCGTACGTCCCATTCTAGGAAGCGCATGCCTGACCTTCGCCTGACTTTGCGCGCAGACCGGTGGGACCATGGCAGTACCCGAAACGGCAGTGGAGACGTGCGGGACGGTGAACCGGAAGGGGGGACCTTGTCATGGCGAGACAATCAAGTCGAAACGGCGGTGGTGGCAGCGGATTTGGCGTTGGCGACAGGCGGCGCGGGCGCGTCTCTGTCACTTGGCTGCTGCTGGCGATCATCCTGACCGCGGCGATCAGCGTGGGAGCCTGCGCGTTCCTGCTGCCCGACCGGCATCCGGCGGTGCTGGCCCGCGCCGGCGAGATCACCAGCGCACCCGTCACCACCCAGCAGTACGACGCGAAACGGCAGATCACCGTGGTCCCCACGGTATCCGCGCCGCGCAAGGTGCTCATCAACACCTCCGGCACGGTGACCGCCGATCACTCCGCCGGAGGACTGCATTCCGGCACCGCCGCGCTCGAGGTCGACGGCCGGCCCATCGTGACGCTCGCCACCGAAAGCCCGCTCTACCGCGATCTCGCGCCTGGTGACACGGGCGAGGACGTGCGCGCGCTCAACGCCGAACTGACGCGGCTTAGCTACAACGCCAATCCCGAATCCGACCAGTACTCCAGCCTCACCTACTGGGCGGTCGTCGCCCTGTTCGGCAACCTCGGCGTCCGTTCGGACGGCGCGTTGCCGCTTGCGGACGTGATCTGGCTGCCGCAGGACGGCGCAACGGCCTCCTCATGGCAGGCGGCGACCGGCACGATGGTGGCCGCAGCATCGCCGATCGCCGAAATCCCCGGTGCCATCACCTCGCTTACCGTGAAGAACGGCACACCCAACGCCGCCGACCAGACGATCACCGTGTTCGGCGAGCAGGGTGTGCTCAAGGCCGGTGCCACGGTGATCGACGACCCCGAGTTCTGCGCACGCGTCACGGCCTCGCGGGAGTTCCAGTGGGCGCAGCAGGGCGCCGACCTCACCCAGGGCGTGGACGCCACGGTGGCGCTCGCCACGCCCGTGGACGTGCTGCGCGTGCCGGCGGCCGCCGTGTTCGGCGTCAAGGGGGACCGCGGATGCATCGCATCCGATGGCAGGACGATGCCGGTGACCATCATCGGCGCGGACCTAGGCGTGAGCCTCATACGGCTGGGAGATGAGAGGACTGCGGCGGGCCGGCAGACGGGGGATGCCGCCGATGGGCAGACGGCCGGAGACGAATCCGCGGGTGGCGCGACGGCGCAGGCACAATCCGAAACGCCGTCCCGCGTCTCCCTCGGCAGTGCGATTGCAGGTGCGACATGTTCCTGATTCGTGGGGGACGGCGTGGAAAAGCGGCGACCGCGAAGTCGGCATCCACGGCCGAGATTTCCCCCGCCGCCTCGCCGATGCGGGTGGTGGGGGAGGGTCTCGCGCACCGGTTCCCCGGCACCGACGTGCTGTTCGAACACCTATCGTTCACGCTCGAGGCGGGGCGGACCGTGGCCATCTGCGGACCATCCGGCTGCGGCAAATCCACACTGCTGTCGATACTCGCGGGTTGGGAGAGGCCTTGGGCCGGCACCGTGGACCGCGGCGGCGTACGACGGGTGGGTTGGGTGTTCCAGAACCCGTACGGCGTGGCCGAACGCACCGCACTCGACCATGTGGTCTTCCCGCTGCTCGCACAGGGGATGCGTCGCGCTGATGCGGAGCCGCAGGCTTTGGAGGCGATGGGGCTGTTCGAGCTCGAATACGCCGCCGACCGTCCGTTCGCGGCCCTCTCCGGCGGCGAGGCGCAGCGGCTCATGCTCGCCAGAGCCGTCTGCGCGAAGCCCGACATGCTGCTCGTGGACGAGCCGACCGCGCAGTTGGATACGCGCACCGCGCACAGCGTCAGTCATGTGCTCGGCAACCTTGCCGGCCACGGCATGATCGTGGTCGTCGCCACCCATGACCGCGACACGCGCGATGCCTGCCAGCAGGTCATCGACCTCGCCGACTACGCGCCGGCCGATCCCGCTCTGGGTGATTCCTCGCCGGCCGATTCCGCGCAGGGCGGTTCCTCGCTGGGCGATTATGCGCCGGCCGAACATCCGACTGCCGATTCCACGCCGAAAGGAGAGCGGCCATGAGACTGTCATCCATCATCTCCGAGGCGGTCCGCAACATCGCCTCCGGTGCCTCACGCACCATCATCTGGTTCCTCGCGCTGGCCGTGTCCGGCACACTGTTCGGCGGTTTCGAGGCGCTGACCATCATCGGGCAGGAGAACACCGCAGCGGCCCGCATCGAGGCCGCCGCCGACGTGACCACCATCGTCAGCCCCGTCTCCGCCATCGACGGAGCCGCCTGTGACCGTCTCATCGAGGCCCAAGGAGGACCCAGCGCATCCGGCGCCATGCGCGAGGGCGAGCAGATCACACCTCGTTCTACCCCTGGACGCAGCATCGGCTCCTATGAGGTCACCGCCGGCATGATTCGGCTGCTCGCGTTGTCATCGGTGATTTCGTCATCGGCGTCATCGGTATCATCGACGACCACCGCCGGCCACGGCTCACCGTCCGGTGACTCTCCTTCTTCCGACTCCTCCTCTTCCAATCCTGTTTTCTCCTCCGCGAATCAGCCGGCCGCCGACGCGAGCGGCGTATGGGTCTCCACCGCGCTCGCCCACGATTTCGGCTGGGCCAAGGGGAGCCTGATGGAGACCGACCATGGTGACATCCCCGTCGCCGGCGTCTTCGACTGGCCCAACGACGGGCGCGACACCCGCTTCGTGTACGCGCTCCTCGTGCCGGCATCCGCCAGCGCCAAACCATTCGCCGAATGCTGGGCGAAGCAGTGGCCGCAGACCGACGCACTCGACCTGCTGCTCAACGAGACCGCCATATCCGGCGTAGCCGATGCCAATACCCTGCCCGGCGTCACCCAGCTCAACAAAAGCCACGACCGACGCTACAGCGCCGCCAGCCTCTACGAGACGCGCATGACCCGCGTGCTGCCCGTCGCGGCGCTCGCCGTCGGCGTCGTCATCGGCATCGCCGCCGTGCGCCGCCGCCGACTCGAATACGCGGGCGCGCTGCACTGCGGTCAGCGCAAAGGGGCCCAGCTGCTCACCGCGTTGTGCGAGATGCTGATCACCTCCGGGGCCTCCATCGCCGTGGCCCTGCCCCTGCTCGCCGCGCTGTGCTGGCGGCTCTCCCCGTCCGACCCCGCAGCGGTGTTCCTCGCGGCGGTGCGCCCGCCCGCGGCCATGCTCTCCGGCGCCCTCGTCGCCACTGCGCTGGCCGTGCTCGCCGTCCGCGAATCCCGCCTCTTCCGCCTGTTCAAGGCCCGGTAGCATACTGCCGAATGCGGTGCGGGTCGGGTCTCAACCCGACTCTGCCGGTCGCCTACTTGTGCATACCGTCGAATCCGGCGCGGGGCGAGTACCATGAAGACGTTTGCATGAGCCGTACGTTTTCCGGGAGGAACATCATGACCGACCAGTCCGCCGCCGCAGTCGACGTCGCACATCTCAAGGATTATTCGCGCGCGTTCAACGCCGACCGTGCCAACCTCGTGGCCGCCAACGCCGCAGTCTCCGCCGGCGTGCTCGCCGCCGCCACCGACTACCGGGGCCTGAGGAGCCTGCCTCGCGACTTCTCCATCGAGCTCAAGCAAGGATCGATCACCAATCAGGAACGCTCCGGCCGCTGCTGGATGTTCGCCTCGCTCAATACGCTGCGCTACGAGCTCATGCACCGCTGGAACCTCGAGGACTTCGAATTCTCCGAAACCTACCTCTTCTTCTGGGATGCCATCGAGAAGTCGAACACCTATCTCGAGCATGTGTTGGACACGCTGGACGAACCCACCGACTCCCGCATCTTCGAGGTCATCAACGACGGGCCGTCCGACGATGGCGGCTGGTGGCAGATGTTCGCCGCGCTGGTGAACAAGTACGGTCTCGTGCCGAAGTCCGCCTATCCGGAATCCGCGAACTCCCGTGACTCGGACGCCTTCAAGCAGTACCTCAACACCAAGCTGCGCGAATTCGCCGCCGACCTGCGTCGCAGCCATGAGGCGGGCGCGTCGCTGGAAGCCCTGCGCGAAACCAAGCGCGAGGACATGGCCACCGTCTACCGCATCTGCGCGATCGCGCTGGGCGAGCCGCCCGCCACGTTCGACTTCCTGGCCCGGGTCAAGGATGATGACGACAAGGACGACACCAAGAACGACGGCACCAACACCGATGCCAAGACGCAAACCGAATCCGGCAAGGACGAACGCCGGCAGATCCGCGAGACCGGCATCACGCCGCTCGAGTTCTACCGCAAGTACGTGCCGGTGGACGTGAACGATTTCGTCACCATCTCCAACGCGCCGATGAAGCGCACGCCGTTCGGCAAGCGCTACCGCATCCGCTACACGGCGAACGTCATCGAGGCGGGCGACATGGAGTTCGTCAACGTGCCGCTCGACGTGTTCAAGAAGGCGGCCATCGACCAGCTCAGCGCCGGCCATCCCATCTGGTTCGCCTGCGACTGCATGCAGTTCTCCTTGAGGGGCGAGGGCGTCTTCGACCGCGACACCGTGCGTGTGGATCAGCTCTTCGGCACCGAATTCACGTTCGACAAGGCCGACGGCCTCGAATACGGCGATCGTCCGAGCAACCACGCCATGACCTTCACCGGCGTGAACTTCGATGCCGACGGCCGTCCTGACCGTTGGAAGATCGAGAACAGCTGGGGCAAGGACAACGGCAAGGATGGCTACTACGTGGCCTCGGACGCCTGGTTCGACCAGTTCGTCACCGAACTCATCATCCGCAAGGACGTGCTTGACCAGGCCACCCTCGACCTCACCAAGGCAGAGCCCGTCGAGCTTGATCCCTGGCAGCCTCTGACCCGTCGTTGCCGCTGAACGTCCTACCTCACCACTCGGCGGTGAAGTAGGACGAGTCGGTCCAGGGCTGATCGGGTGTCAGATACCCGGTGCGTGAGTAGTAGACCCACCCCGGTTTGGGAAGCCCGCCAAGCAGTTGCGGGATGGTGACGAACACGAAACCGCGGGCCTTGAGATCGGTGATGATGGATTCGATGGATTGCGCGGTGCTGTCCTGCGGGTCGTGCAGCAGGATGATCGATCCCGGCTTGGTCCATCGCACCACATTGGCGCGCACCTGCGGGGCCGTGCGCGCCCAATCCACGCCGATGGTGTCATAGTTGATGATCGCCGCGTTCATCGCGATGGCCCGCTGGCGCACGGCATCATTCCAACTGCTGTAGGGCGGGCGAATCATCAGGGGTGCGTAGCCTGTCGTCTGCTCGATCTCATCGTTGGTGCGTTGCAGCTGCGCGGTCAGGTCCGTGTCGCCGAGGGTGGCCAGATTCGCATGGCTCCATGAATGGTTTCCGATCGGGTAGCCCGCGCGTGTGAGCGAGACGGTGAGCTTGCCCTCGTCCGGCTTCGCGACATGCTCGCCGACGGTGAAGAACGTGGCCGTCGTCTTCGTGCGTCGCAGCACATCGATGACGACGGGCGTGTTCTTGGCGTTCGGCCCGTCGTCGAAGGTCAGCGCCACGCAGGCGACCTTCGAGCAGTCCACGCCGAGCTTCGCGTTATGCGAGACCGCCACGGCATCCATCGCAGCGTTCAGAGCGGCGACCTGCTGGATATATGGTTGCCTATCCATGACGATGCCGTTGCCGTCCAACAGGTTGCGCGCGTTGCCGATGGCCTCGCTCAGGGCGATTCTGGTCGATTCGTCGCTGACCTGCCCCGCGGTGAAATCCACCCACCACTGCGCCTGCGAGATGGCCGTGGCCAGGGTGCGGCGCGGTCCCGCGTTCGTCAGATTCGCGACCTTGTCGCTGGCCTGGGTGAGTTCGCGCGCGTGCGAGCGTATGGTCTGCGCCCGGCCGCGCAGCGTCGTGGTCAGCGCGGACAGCTCCGGAATCGAACCATCCGCAGGACATTGCCGTGACGGTTCTGCCAGCAGCGTCGCCGCATGCGCGCGGCTGCTTTCGAAATCCGTGAGTGCGGGGTTGCCGGCGAACGCCGCTTTGATGTTCGCCTCGACCGGTGCGACATCGTCCGACAGAAGGGAGGCGTTGCGCAACGTCTTCAGGTTCCGGGAGAGGGCCGACCGAGCCGCATTGCACTGGGCCAGCGCCTGAATGCGTTGATTATGTACTACGCCCAACCGATATCCGGCCGAAACGAAGGCCGTGCAGCAGATCACCGCGACGGCCACGAGCGCGCAAACGAGCCGCATCGAGGACCGTTTCATATGCTGTTGCAGATGCCGCGCCGCGCCCATGCCATACCCTTCCCGAACCCCTCAATACCCCTGCTTTGAGGATATGCGACGTGAGCCGTGCGCAATGACGTGTTGAGATGGAATACGCCGATTGTTCATCTGTGGTTGTGGGTCGGCTGCGGCGGTGGAGGCGTGCGTCCCGCGTCGAATCGGTGCGCGGCGTGATCCGGCGACGCTGCGGCGATACTGCGTCGATGCTGCTGCGGTGATGAGTATGACGATTAGATCGGGTCCGCGTTCTGCCGGATAGAGGCGGACATGAGGGCATGGGCTGTCACCGTATGCCGCTATCCTGAAGCGGTTGTAACCAAAGTCCCCAAACCGTTCAAACCAGAAGGTGCATTGTGGCTCAATCCAAACTCGATGAAGTCGTATCCCTTGCGAAGCGTCGCGGCTTCGTGTTCCCCGCCGGCGAGATCTACGGCGGCACCCGCTCCGCTTGGGATTACGGTCCGCTCGGCGTCGCGCTGAAGGACAATATCAAGCGCGAATGGTGGCGTTCGATGGTCGTCACCCGCCCTGACGTGGTCGGCGTCGACACCTCCATCATCCTGCCTCCCGAGGTGTGGGTGGCCTCCGGTCATGTGAGCGTGTTCAACGATCCGCTCGTCGAGTGCCTTAGCTGCCACAAGCGCAACCGCGCCGACAAGCTCGAGGAGTCCTACGCCGAGAAGCACGGCGACAAGCTGCCGGAGAACGGCCTCAAGGACGTCGTCTGCCCGAACTGCGGCACCCGTGGCCAGTGGACCGAGCCGCGCGACTTCAATATGATGCTGCGCACGCATCTTGGCCCCGTCGAGGACGAGAATTCGCTGCACTACCTGCGTCCGGAGACCGCGCAGGGCATCTTCGTGGACTTCAAGAACGTGATGACCTCCTCGCGCTCCAAGCCGCCGTTCGGCATCGCCAACATGGGCAAGTCCTTCCGTAACGAGATCACGCCGGGCAACTTCATCTTCCGCACCCGTGAGTTCGAGCAGATGGAGATGGAGTTCTTCGTCAAGCCCGGCACCGACGAGGAATGGCACCAGTACTGGATCGACGCCCGTACCCAGTGGTATCTGGACCTCGGCGTCAAGCCCGAGAACCTGCGCCACTACGAGCATCCGAAGGAGAAGCTGGCCCACTACTCCAAGCGCACCGTGGACATCGAATACAAGTTCGGCTTCCAGGGCTCCGACTGGGGTGAGCTCGAAGGCGTGGCGAACCGTACCGACTTCGACCTGACCGCGCACGCCAAGCACTCCGGCGAGGATCTGAGCTACTTCAACCAGGCCACCGGCGAGAAGTACATCCCGTACGTCATCGAGCCCGCCGCCGGCCTGACCCGCTCCCTCATGTGCTTCCTCGTGGACGCCTACGATGTGGACGAGGCCCCGAACACCAAGGGCGGCGTGGACAAGCGCACCGTGCTGCGTCTCGACCCGCGCCTGTCCCCGATCAAGGCCGCCGTGCTGCCGCTCTCCAAGAAGCCCGAGCTGCAGGAGGTGGCCCAGAACCTGGCCGCCGACCTGCGTTTCAACGAGTGGATGATCGACTACGACGAGGCCGGCGCCATCGGCCGTCGTTACCGTCGTCAGGACGAGATCGGCACCCCGCTGTGCATCACCGTGGACTTCGACACCCTCGAGGACCACGCCGTGACCATCCGTGAGCGTGACACCATGGCCCAGGAGCGCGTCTCCCTGGACAAGGTCGCCGACTACGTCTCCGCCCGTATCGGCGAGAAGCGCACCCGCGTGCCGCTCAAGCCGGTCGAGATGGGCGGCGAGCCCTGGCCCGACTCCGTCAAGATCAACGAGGCCGGCGGCCTGTACTGATCGGCCCAGTACCTGCGGACCCGATTGGTCGGTTCCATAACCAATGGGTCTGACTGATTGGTCCGTACTGATTGAATAAACGCCATCCGCCGCGCCTGGCGGAGCGAGTCCCCTTTGATTAGGATTCCCGCCGCATATGGTGGATGGCAAGGTAATCGGCCCCCTCTGAAGTCGGGTGGGGAGAGACGCGCGCGATTTCGCCGTCCCGCCCCCAGTCATCCTGCGGATGACAGCCCCTCGTCACAGGGGGCCTACGTGTTCCCGAAACGTGTCCCACAACAAACAGAAGGCCCGCGACAGTGAGCAACACCAGCGAAACCATCCTTACCGCACCTCATGAGACCGACAATCTCGACCCGCGCACGGACGCACAGGCCGGCCTGCCGGACGAGCCGGTGGCCATCGCGCCGGTGCGGCTGGGGCACATCACCGTGCCCACGCCGGTTGTGCTCTCGCCGATGGCGGGCGTGACCAACTGGCCGTTCCGCGTGATCTGCGAGGAGTATGGTCCGGATGGCCTTTACGTCGCGGAGATGATCACCGCACGCGCGCTCGTGGCCCGCAACCCCAAGGCGCTGCGCCTGTGCCACTTCGCACCCAGCGAGAAGATCCGTTCGTTGCAGCTGTACGGCGTGAACCCCTCCATCGTCGAACAGGCCGCAAAAATCGTGGTGGACGAGGGTATGGCCGACCATGTGGACCTCAACTTCGGTTGTCCGGTGCCCAAGGTCACGCGTCGAGGAGGCGGATCGGCGCTGCCGTGGAAGACCGACATCTTCACCGACCTCATCCATCGCGTGGTGGCTGTGTGCGATCCGGCGGGCATCCCGGTCACCGCCAAGATCCGCGTGGGCATCGACCACGCGCATGAGACCTTCCTCGAAGCCGGGCGCATCGCCCAGGAGGAGGGGTGTGCCGCGGTGACGCTGCACGCCAGGACCACCGCTGAATACTACGGCGGGCATTCCGACTGGTCACGCATCGGCGAGCTTAAGGAGCATCTGGACATCCCGGTGTTCGGCAATGGCGACATCTGGGGCGCGGAGGATGCGCTGGCCATGGTTCGCGAGACCGGGTGCGACGGTGTGGCCATCGGTCGTGGTTGCCAGGGCCGTCCGTGGCTGTTCGCCAACATCAAGAACGCCTTCGCCGGCAACCCCGAACGTCTCAACCCGAATCTGGGCGAGGTGTGCCGCGTCATCCGCCGTCACGCCGAACTGCTCACCGAGTTCTACGACGGCGATGAGACGATGGCGGTCCACGACCTGCGCAAGCACATCGCCTGGTATCTCAAGGGCTTCCCGGTGGGAGGCTCGACGCGCAAGGCGTTCATGGAATGTGAGAGCTTGGCGGACGTGGATCGCGAAATCGGCCGGCTCGACCCCGGCATCGAGTACCCGCCGCGCGTGGTGGACAAGCCGCGCGGCCGCGTACGGTTCGCCAAGAAGGTCCACCTGCCTTACGGCTGGCTTGAGTCGCGCACCACCACGCACGAGGAGCGCGAGACCCTATTCGGCGACGACCCGATGGACGCCAGCTACTGATCTGAGGTCCGCATGTCGGACTCCCATAGCACCGCCGCCGGACGGACGGTGGCCGCAAAAGCAGAAATATCCACACAACACGCGCGCTTGGGCGTGTGAATTTCCCTCACGGAGTAGCCTGTTTGCGCTACTCTTGGGTGTAACCGTGAAGTGACAGGAGCCAAACGTGAGCGAGATCGCGCAAACAGAGTTCAACGACAAGACCAATATCAAGGTCGTCGGCGTCGGTGGAGCCGGCGGAAACGCCGTCAACCGCATGATTGCCGAAGGCTTGCAGAACGTTGAATTTGTGGCGGTGAACACCGATGCGAAGGATCTTCTGCGCTCCGATGCGGATGTGAAGATTTCCCTGTCCGACCAGTCCAGCCGTGGCCTCGGCGCCGGCGCCGACCCGGAGAAGGGCGCGAAGGCCGCTCAGGATCACCAGTCGGACATCGAGGAGTCCCTCAAGGGCGCCGACATGGTGTTCGTCACCTGCGGCGAGGGCGGCGGCACCGGTACCGGTGCCAGCCCGATCGTGGCCCGTGCGGCCCACCAGCAGGGTGCCCTCACCATCGCGGTCGTCACCCGTCCGTTCAGCTTCGAGGGCCCGCAGCGCGCCGCCTCGGCCGATTACGGCATCGAGAACCTCCGCAAGGAGGTCGATGCCCTGATCGTCATCCCGAACGATCGACTGCTGGAGCTGTCCGACCGTTCCATCGGCATCATCGAGGCGTTCAAGACCGCCGACACCGCACTGCTCGCCGGTGTGCAGGGCATCACCGACCTGATTTCCATGAACTCGTACATCCACGTCGATTTCTCCGACGTGAACTCCATCCTGCGCGGCGCCGGCACCGCACTGTTCGGCATCGGCTCGGCTCGGGGCGAGGACCGCGCCACCCAGGCCGCCGAGATCGCCATCAGCTCCCCGCTGCTCGAGGAGAGCATCGAAGGTGCCCACGGCGCGCTCATCAACATCGCCGGCCCGACCGACCTGAAGCTGCAGGAGGCTTCCGCGGCCACCGAACTGGTGCGCAAGGCCATCCACCCCGAGGCGCAGATCATCTGGGGTCTCGCACTCGACGACGCCTATGGCGACGAGGTGCGCGTCACCGTCATCGCGGCCGGCTTCGACCCGGTCTCCGCGCAGGACGTGGCGCAGGACCAGTCCGTGGTGAACTCCGTGGTGCCCACCAGCGTGCTGAGCCACCCGCCGGTCTCCCGTCAGGCGGCCTCCACCCCGGCTGCGGCCCCCCAGCAGCAGCCCGCAGCCCAGCCGCAGCGTCCGGCGGTCCAGCAGCCGCAGCAGCCCGCCTACACGCCGGCCGCCAATCCGACGTCGCTGCCGTTCGACAACCCGACCACGGTGACGCCGAGCATTCCCGCCAGCGATCCGGCCGGCGACCTCGACATCCCCGACTTCCTGCGCTGAAAGGATGTGAACCATGGCTGGCTTCATGAAGAATGCCATGTCCTATCTGGGCATGACCGACGTGGTGGACGATGACGACGATTACATCGACGAGGAGGAGACGGCCCAGCCCGCCCCCAAGGCGAACTTCGACTCCGACCATACGGTGACGCCGATGCCCGCCGCGTCCAGCGCGCCCGCCTCGTCGTCGACCAAGCAGTTCCCCGTCGGCAAGGTCAACCGCATCACCACCATCCATCCGAAGTCCTATGAGGACGCCCAATTGGTGGGCCGCGCCCTGCGCGACGGTGTACCGGTGGTCCTGAACCTCACCGGCGTCTCCGAAGCCGTGGCCTACCGCATCGTGGACTTCTCCGCGGGCGTGGTGTTCGGCGTACGCGGCTCGCTGGAACGCGTCACCCCGCGCGTGTTCCTGCTCAGTCCGGCCCAGGTGAACATCAAGGTCGAGGAGCCGGTGGCCCCCGCGTCCGCGCACGATCTTTTCGCGGACTGATCGAAATCGTCTGGTTCCGGCATCCCAATCAGCCGACTCCCAGTGAGGAGTCGGCTTTCGCATATGCGGCCCCCAGCGAACATTTCATCGCCGCTTGTTAGGCTTGACGTCATGTTGTCCTTGACTTTCGCCCTGATCGGCCGCATTCTCGCGTGGCTGATCAACGCATACATCACCGTACTGTTCATCCGCATGATCCTCGACTGGGTCTCGCTGCTCGCGCGCAACTGGTATCCGCGAGGGGTGGTGGCCCAGCTCATCAACGCGGTCTACACCATCACCGAACCGCCGCTGCGCTGGCTACGTCGCTACATCCGCCCGCTGCCGCTTGGCGGCATGTATCTGGATGTCAGCTTCATCGTGCTGTACTTCCTGCTGGTCGTGCTGGAGACGGTGGTCCGCATCATCTTCTGACAGATGCCGTGATTCGGCGGCGCACGGGCGTGCGTCGATACCTTGGACCGGAAGCGTGAGCCGGGAGCGGCGTGAGGCCGTTTCCCGGTTTTTCTTTATCTTTCTGCGTCATAATGTCGTGCCACATGCCATGAACAGCCGGGGTCGTGATAGCATCGTGAATGATACCAACGTAAGCGAGGGCACTGCCCCAAAGCGAGGTGCAAGATTTATGGCTCTGTTGACGCCGAAGGATATTAGGGAGCATACCTTCCAGACCGTTCGATTCAAGGAAGGTTACGATGTCGACGAGGTTGACGACTTCCTCGATCAGGTCACGGAAACGGTAGAGGCTCTGGGACGTCAGGCGGTAGCCGGCAACCAGTCCACCCAGGCGCTTGGCCCGGATGTGACCAGCCTCAACAACAAGATCTCCGAGCTGTCCGGCCAGGTGCAGCAGCTTCAGAATGAGAACGAGAATCTGAAGAAGGCCGCCACCGAGGCTCAGCAGTCCGCGCAGTCCCACGGTGAGCAGGCCGCCCAGCTGGCCGCCACCAAGCTCAGCGAGGCCGAGGAGTCCAACCGCGCCCTGTCCTCCCAGAACGAGCAGCTCAAGGGCCAGGTCGACCAGCTCAACGCGCAGATCGATCAGCTGACCGCGCAGGCCGCCCAGGCGTCCGGCAATCAGGAGGCCGTCGGCCAGCAGATCGCAGCCATCCAGCAGGAGCGCGACAAGTACCGCGCCTCCGCCGAGGAGCTGTCCCGCAAGTTCGCGGCCGCCCAGCAGCAGGCCGCCGTGGCGCAGCAGCAGGCCGCGCAGATTCAGGACCTGTCCCGTCAGCTCGAAGAGGCCAAGCAGCGCGAGAACCAGCTGCGCGATCAGGTCTCCAAGGTCGAGCCGAGCACCGAGACCGGCTCCCTGCAGAAGATCGCCGGCGCCGCCTCCATGCCGGGCACCGAGCCCGAGCGCGCCACCGCCATGCTCACGCTGGCCATGCAGCTGCACGACCAGTACGTTGAGAAGGGCAAGAACAAGGCCAAGGAAATCAACGAGGCCGCCCAGAACAAGTACGAGGACCTCGTCACCAAGGCCAACAACTATTCCGACCGCACCCGCGCAGAGGCCGACGACTACTCCAGCCGTACCCGTTCCGACGCCGACACGTATTCCGACCGCACCCGTTCCGAGGCCGACGCCTACCGTGACAAGACGCACGCGGACGCCGAGACCTACTCCCAGAACGTGCGTTCCGAGGCCGACGCCTACTCCGTCAAGACCCGTCAGGATGCGGACAACTACTCCAAGACGCAGCACACCGACGCCGACAACTACGAGGCCGAAGTCCAGCGCCGTGCCGCCGAGTACGACAAGAAGACCCGTTCCGCCGCCGAGACCTACGCCGAGCAGGTGCGCGACAACCTGCAGGCCCAGTCCAAGGTGGTCGAGGGCAACATCCAGAGCCTCAAGCAGTTCGAAACCGAGTACCGCGCCCGCCTCACCGAGTTCCTCGGCCAGCTGGTCTCTCAGGTCTCCGAGTCCAACAACTACGAAGACCAGACCTCGGGCCGCCAGAACTGACGCGCATAGGCAGGGTCTAGTCTTATGACGAACCAACAGGGACGGCTGCGCATGCGCGTGGCCGTCTTTGCATGTGTGGCTGCGGTCGCGCTGCTCATCGATCAGCTCACCAAGGCATGGGCCATGGCGGCGCTTGCCGCGGGCCAGACCATCCGTGTCATTCCGGGGTTGCTGTCGCTGACGCTGGTGCGCAATCCCGGCGCTTCTTTGGGGTTCGGTTCCGGCGCCACATGGGTGATCAGCCTGCTGGCCGTGGCGGCCTGCATCGCGCTGGTCGTGGCCGGAATACGCACGATTTCCATGAAATGGACGGTGGTGCTGTCCTTCGCCTTCGCGGGGGCGTTCGGCAACCTCATCGACCGTGTGATGTATGCCGACGGTTTCCTCAACGGCAAAGTGGTGGACTTCCTCAACTACGGCTGGTCCGTGGGTAATGTGGCAGACATCTATCTCGTAGTGGCCGGTGTGGTGCTGGTGCTTCTCATCCTCAAGGGCGAGCCGTTCAGCGCCGGTGATCTGGCCGAAAAGGCCGCTGAGCCCGGCGCGGGCGATTCCGCCGAATCGGAGGCGGCGTCCCAGCAATGAGCCGCATGGTCCCAGCCCCCGATGCATTGGTGGGCAAACGTTTTGACGTCGCCGTGGCCAAGATGCTCGGCATCTCCCGGTCCAAGGCCGCCGATCTCATCGACTCCGGTCAGGCGCGTGTGCTGAATCGGAACGTGTCCCGTTCCAGCACGCTTGCGCCGGGGGAGACGGTCGAGTTCGATTTGGTGGAGGAGCAGGCGCAGCCCGAGCCCATCGCCAACGACATGGCCGTGGTGTACGAGGACGACGACATCGTGGTGGTGGATAAGCCGGTAGGCGTGGCCGCCCATGCCTCCGTCGGCTGGACCGGTCCCACCGTACTTGGCTCCTTGCGCGACCGCGGCGTGCATATCACCTCATACGGCGCTGCGGGCCGTGAAGGCATCGTGTCACGTCTGGACGTGGGCACGTCGGGGTTGATGCTCGTATGCAAGTCCGATCTGGCGTATACCGAAATGCGTCGCCAGTTCGCCGAGCATGAGGTCCGGAAGACCTATCACGCGCTCGTGCAGGGCTCGCTCAAGCAGGACAAGGCCACCATCGAAGCGCCGATTGGACGCGCCAAGGTTTCCGATTTCCGATTCTGCGTCACGCCCGCCGGCAAGCCGGCCGTAACGCATTGGGACGTGCTCGAGCGATTCGGCCACGAGGCCACGCTTGTCTCCGTGAACCTCGAGACCGGGCGCACGCATCAGATTCGCGTGCACTTCTCCTCAATTGGCCATCCGCTGTGCGGCGATTCGATGTACGGCGCCAATCCCGTGCTTTCCGAAGCGCTCGGCCTCGACCGCCAATGGCTGCACGCCATGAAACTCGAGTTCCGTCACCCGCGCACCCGCGTGTGGACCACCGTCGAATCCCATTACCCGGCCGATTTGGCGCGTGCCCTTGACGCCATGCGCGCCCGCCACGCCGAGCAGCCTGCAGCCGCCGCCGTGGCGGACACCGACTTGCCTGATACATCGGTCGCGCCGTCCGGTTCGGCTGGTGTGCCCGGTTCAGACGTTATAACCGAATCGGGCGTTGTATCTGGCTTGGATGGTGTGTTGCCCGCCCCGGCCGTTGCCGGAGCTGAACCGACGCCCGACGTCTCCCCGGCGCCAGTTCTTGTCGACTGACCGGCAGAGACGATGTGACGCCCCGCCCTCTCTTGTGATGATTCATGGAAGACGCGCGGGGCGTGGGTATCATTGGCGCTCCGGATGCTACTTGCATCAACTTCTTCGTCATGCGTCCTGGTAGGGTGCTCCGACTTGACGCTAAACGGTGTTGACACGGCTTGTCGAGCCAGATCAAGGTATGTGGTTCCAGCTTTCCGGGTTATCCACATTCGCGCGTGGAATCAGGTCATATCCGTAACTGACAAGGCTTTAATGCGTGAAGTCCCTTTCTTCCGCAGGCATTTTGTGTCCTTCAGATAGCCCGCGCAGGTGGATTGTGCTCACTTACAGGTACGTTAAGGGCTGTAACTATGTATAAACCACCTGCACCAATCGCAACCACACCTGTTTGACCTGCAACACAACGTCCTAGGGGACACAAAGAACCTGCAGTATCCGGGAATTGCACGTTCCATATTGATGATGTGAGGATCGTACTCTATTCATCATCGCTGTCTGTTTTTCTATAACCAGTAGATATCTACCGACTGCAGGAATGACAGCATAGTATGAGCGCATGATTCCTAGCAGACATAGGGGATGCCGCGCATGGTCGATAACGGTATCATGGGACACGGGAAGGCAACGGATCGTAATGAGAACTGCTGTTGTTGCGCGGAGGCGCGAGGTCTATAGATGATGTTCTGCCGTCGTTGTGGAAAGCAATTGCCTGATGATGCCGCATTCTGCATACGATGCGGCACGAAATGTGTTGATCCTGAAAATGAATCTCATTCTGTACCTGAATCTGGGCCCGCGCCGGAGCCGACTGCCCAATCTCAGATGAAGAGCGACACGTCGCATCGGGATGCCGCTTCCGCGTCCTCTGCCGCACATGCGGGTCCACGTACGCTGACATTGGGGCAGCTATCGGCGGCTGAGCTTATTGAATTACTCCAACCTTTGAATGAGAAATTCGTACAGATTAGCGACCTTGAGCATGGCATTCGATCCGCTTACGGTGTGATGAAGCGCAACAACACCGAATACTATGCCGGATTGGGCTGCTTCCTGCTCTCCGGCCTGTTCTGTGCCGGGGCTCTGTTGTTCGCTCTGGCATCCGCATCGTGGGATCGTACCGCTCCCATCATCGCCCTAGTCGCATGCCTGATCGGACTCATTCTGCTCATACTTGGTTTCAGGCAGCGTCAGGTGTATCAGTCCAACATCGGAAACGTCGTCAGTGCGCTCTATCCTGCCATCGCTGCAGATGAGCATTCCATTGAGGAAATCCGTAAATCTATGCAGACGGATTTACTACGATTCCCCATCACATGCCGCAATGCCGAAGCCAGTGCGTACATGCTGCAGATGCTGATGTGCGGTCGGGCTTCGGATTTTAACACTGCGGTAAATTTGTGGGAAAGCTACGATCATCGGCAGCGGATGGAACAGTTCGAGCGCGAGAAAGTTCAGGAAGCCCGAAAGCAGACGACTGCGCTGACTGTTTCCGCAGTCGCCCAGGTCAGTCAGGCATTCGAATCAAGACGTCAAACCAAGGAATTGCGGGGTTTGCGCGAAGACCTAAGCAGGCGCTTATAGGGAGCATACAATGGATGAGCAATACTCACCGGAGATTGATGAGAATCATCTGAAGACAATGAAGATGTTGTCCCTCCTCATGACGATTTTACTTGCTGTAGCCGTCGTTGCATCGTTATATGCGATTACGCGAGCCAATACGCACGACGACTCTGGAATCAGTGCTGGCTCGCATACGCAATACCGTGATTCACAGGCCCAATCCAATTGGGATACGACTCAGGAATATGACAACAGCCAGAGCCAGTCCGATTCATCAGATGTGGCTTCAGATGGTGATTCCAATGTAGTGAGTTGGCAGAAGAATAATCCCGCGTTATCGAACATCATTACACAGTGCGGGGGAGAGCTGGATGTTCGGGCGCGGGATGATTACACCGAATCCACGTACGATACACCGGTTGCGATAATGCTCGAGCAGGCTATGCAGTTTACTTATGATTCCACGAGCGACAATGCACGGCAGGCCATGACATGTGTCGGCGGTGCCATAGGTGCCTCGGACCCGGATATCTTCTACCAGAAGATCACCTCCTTGGGTCGAATGTACCGGGATCCTCCGGGAACCGATTACACGCGGTCGACGCTTCCCATGATTCCCGCGGACGGTAAATCGATGACCTGCGCTTCGACGTCGGAGAATCCCGAAATCATTTTCTGCACGCTCAACGCCGAATCCGTAGATCCCTCCAGTGCTGTTGATCCGCCTGTGTAATAGTGTCGACATTGATGACATTATTGATTTATATATACTGAAAGGAATCATTATGGCAGGAACTAGCATTATCAATTCAGCCAATGACTATTATCTTCGTGAGTTATTAGATCCTCAAAATGCTAAACTAAAATATGTAATTCCCAAATACCAGAGGGAATACTCTTGGGGAAAACAGCAGTGGGAAAATCTCTATGATGATATACTGCTGGATACAGAAGACAGTCCTCATTTTCTGGGGACTATTATAGCCATTAGCAATACCGAAGATTCGCTTGAACCTAAGTTGGAGTTGATTGATGGTCAGCAGCGTATGACTTCCCTGTCGATTCTGTTGTGTGCATTATATCAAGCATTGTCCGGACTTACATCAATGGATAACGATTTTGATTGCATGGCGCTAAAGTTCATGATTACTTCACCTGATAAGAAACCTCGTATGGTTTTGCAGTCGCAGGGGCAAAATGAAGGCGATTATGCATATCTTATTGATGAGTTTGTTGTGATGTCAGATGAGTCTCAGCTGAAACGACCTAAAAATTGGGGGAATCGAAGGATTAGTCAAGCATACAAATACTTTTCTAATCGAATTCAGCAACAAGTTGAAGGCGATGACGATAAGATTGCAGCATTATTACATATGGCGAATCGAATAAAAAATGCCGTACTCGTGAAAATCGAAGTTCCTGATCATGCTAGTGCTTTTACCCTGTTTGAGAGTTTGAATAATCGTGGAATGGATTTGTCTCCTATAGATTTGATAAAAAACGAGATGCTTGCGAGGGCTGATGCTAATCGTGACCTCGATATTGAGACAACATACAGAAAATGGAAGCAGGTTATTGAATTTGTTGGACAGGATGGTAATACCTCAGGAACGATTCCTGAGGTATTACTATAATGCATCAAATCCGACGATGAAGCCTGCTACTCGTTCCACTCTTATTCGCATATACGAAGTTTGGATGGAGCAAGAAGGCGTTGAGAAACTTTTGAATGCACTCATCAACGCTGCGCATGTCTATGGTTTGCTTACGGGTAATCTTGATGATGATGATTTTGGGCTACCGTTATTGTCTGCTAAGGCCCTCGAACTGAGGCATGCGGGAGGGGAATCGGGTTACATGCTACTGATGTGGCTCGTATTAAATCGGAAAAAAATTGAACTATTAGATGCTGATTTAGAATATGTTGCTAATAAATTAGTTACATGGTTCGTTCGTCGAAATTTGACTGATTATCCTGCGACGAATGCAGTGCAAAGATTGTTCTCTTCAATTATCAAAAAATTGAATCCTCCGGAAGTAAACTCAAAATTGGTGTGCCAAACTGTGCAGGGTATTCTGTTTGACCCGGATAATGTTGCGTCTGACGAACAGTTTGAGAGAGCGTTGCGTGGTCCGATTTATGAAGATAATAGAGGAATGACACGTTTCATACTTTCGTCATTGGCGGAGCATGATAGGACTGATGAAGGCTGGTCTGATTTGTGGAGGAAGTTGACCGCGAAGAGCAATCAGTATTATTTGACCATAGAGCATATTCTTCCCAAGACGGAACATATGACAAAGGAATGGGTTGAATCTCTTGGAGGCGAAGAGAATGCAAAAGAGATTCGGAATAAGTATGTGCACACTATTGGTAATCTTACTCTGTCGGGGTTTAATAGTGAATTAGGTACTATGGACTTTAAGCATAAGCGTGACAGAATGGATAAAGCTGCTCGTAACATAGGATATCGTAACGGGCTGAGCATCAATCGTGATGTCGTGGATAAGGATAAATGGGGTGCTGAGGAAATTGAAAAGCGTACTGATCGGCTAGTGGATGAAGCGATGAGATTGTTCGCCATATAGAGCTGAGTTGATTCATGGCTGGTGCAATCTAGTTATGTGATTGCACCAGCCTTTCTGAATGGGGGGCAAGGGGAATCACGCCGCAGGTTCTTCTATCAGACAGCTGCGGTTCATGCATACGATTGGTTTTCATTGTAGCTGGACGGTGACAATGATGGTGCGGCCTTTGTCGTCGATGGTTGCGGTGCTGCCGGTGTGTGATTCGGTTGTATCTGCTGGTTTCCCCTGAGAAGACCGGTTGAGGACGGTTGTGATTGGCCTACGGTCGTCGAAAAATGCTTTGACCCGCTCGAGTGTGATTGCAGGCCACTTTCTCGCTTCTGTGGTGAGCATGCGGATCATAGCGGATTTCATGGTTCTGATGTTTCGTGGGTAAAGATCGGCGATGTACAGAAACACGTCGTCCGGTATTTCAGCTTCGAACTGGTTGGCCAGATTCAGTAGGATCGTCGTTCGTGTTATGAGTTCCGGTTGGGACAGCTTTGCCGATATGCCGCGTGCGAGCCAGTTTTGAGTACACGCGTCAAGATTGTCTAATGCATTGATGCGCGCGTTCGCGGTAACGACGATTCTCTTACCGTCCCGCCGCAGCATTCTTCGAATAGTGTCGAATTCTTTAACGACCGTGAGTCGGCGATTGAGACTATGAATGTCGTCAAATAGTAGTACATCAAGATCGAGATACTTCTGTCGAAAGCGGATGAGATCATCCGGATCGTCGCTCTGTTCCGCAGCTGTGCATTCCCTATTGAAATGCTCTGAAGTGACGTAGCGTGCCCGGTCTGCTGTGTTATTGCCAATCGCGTTAAGCAGGTGGGTTTTGCCTAATCCTGTATCGCCGTATAGGAATAGTGAATTGCCTTTCTCTGACTGTTGGCTAATCAGTCTTGCCAATTCGTGAGCCGTTCGATTGGATGAATTCACTACATAATTCGCAAATGTCAGTTTGCTATCTAATCCCATCTCCTGGGGGTCTGTCTGCATATTTTTGGAATGGATACTGCTTGAATGACTCATAATTATCGCTTTGTTTCGGATATGCCTCTATGTACCTCCTATCGTATGTTCTGAAAAATAAGATGGTAGATATCTACCGTTCTGTTGTCCCATAACGGTTAAGGAGTGTGTGACCAGCTCGGAGCAGTTCACTGCGTAGGGACTCGGGTTCAAGCACCGTGATATGAACGCCGCTGTTGGTGTACTGCAGGGCCCAGAAGACCGTGGCCCATTGCGGTGCCTTGATGGTCACATCGTAGACGTTCTCCTCTATTTGCGTCACTTTCGCATCGTTGAACCAGTCGAATACGGGCTCCAACCCTCCATCAACGCGTAAACGTATGGGGATTGCCTCACCGTCGATGGGGTAGGGGCGTTCGCTCATGAATGCCGTGATATCTATAGGGTTTCCCGCATTGTCGGTGAAACTGTCGAAAGTACGTTGAATGGAGTGGTCGGCCTCTTCCACCCGGAGATTCCGAATACGCTCAACGTGAAGATATGACAGGTCGTCATAGGGCTGCAGATGGCAGATGAGATAGTATTTTTCGTTCTTGTATCGAAGATTGTAGGGGTCGGCGGTATATTCCTTCGGCTTGCCGGCTGCGTCGATGCGGGGGATCAGTTCCCCGTTGACGTCATAAGTGCAATAGTGGAAGTGTATCTGGCGCTCATGAGCTATGGCGTCGTTGAGTTGCTCCACATTGCTCAAGAATTCCCGATTGTAGTGAGGCGGAGTGAGTAGGGTGCCAAGACCGTCGAGCTGCCCGGAGCGGCCCGCGAAGGCGTACACCTTGGCAATGAGGTCCCTGAGATATTCGCCGTCCGAACGAGATAATGCGGCTCCATCCGCAAGCAATCTCATCTGGGCGGTATCGAATATGGGTTCGATATACCAGCCGGTCTTTGGGTCGATGCTTTGCGCGTTGATGAGATCCTTCCGCTCCAGCTTTCCGACTTTTCGACCGAACGGTTCGATTGCCGCTAGGGTGTGCAGATGACCTCGGACGGTCTTCTCGGTTACTCCCAGTTGCTTGCTGATCCATACGGCCGAGACCCCATGCTCCCGATCGGTGTGCGCGTCAAGCAGCTCAAGAATCTCCACGACGATTTCAGCCGTGGAAGGTGCGCTTTTCATTGATCCAGACATACACTCCACCTCTCAGAAGTCCATTCTCCAAGCCTTCCATGGCAACTTTCCTGAGCGTCATTATAAGTTGACGAACGTCAGGAGAGGTCGCATCGCTTCTCGACAGGATAGGTGGCGAGGCGATGCCGACAATGCCGATGTCATCATCATGTTCGAGCTGCACATGATCGGATATTTCGTCAACAAAAGGATTGACAAACAGTAGATATGTACTGTTCTTCTCGTTGAGATGTGATGATCGGCATACGATATATTTTCCGGAAAGGACATTAATGACGAGCGGTGATGATTTCGTGCATCTGCATGTACACAGTTCATTCTCGATGATTGACGGGGGTTCATCCATCAGCGAATTGGTCCAGACGGCAGTGGACATGGGGCAGCCCGCTATCGGATTGACCGATCACGGTGTGGTGAACGGACTGTTCGACTTCTGGAAGACCTGCCGACAGACAGGGATACAGCCGATACTCGGATTGGAAGCATACGTCACCCCTGAAACCGATCGGCGTGATACGTCACCAGTCTCATGGGATCCGACTCCGCGCCGGCGTCGGAATCCCGATGATGTCGGAGGGAATGGAAGGTTCACCCATCTGAGTTTGTGGGCGGAAACGGACGAAGGGCTGGAAAACATGTTCTCGATGTCATCCGCCGCGAATCTCGAAGGCAGAGTCGGACGATATCCACGAATGGATCGGGAACTGTTGTCACGATATGCCGCAGGCCTGATCTGCGGCTCTGGTTGCCCGTCGGGTGCGATTCAGACGAGATTGCGGCTGGGGCAATTCGACGACGCCCTCCGTATGGCGGGCGATCTTCAGGACATCTTCGGACGGGGGAGTTTCTTCGTTGAAATCATGGATCACGGACTGGAGCTGGAACGGCGGGTGCGGTCCGGTCTGCTTGAAATTGCCCGCAAACTCGATGCTCCCATAGTGGCGACCGCAGACGTGCATTATGCGAGTCCTGCGGCCCGGATAGCTCAGGAGATGCGCATGTGCATCGAATACGGTGACAGTTGGAACAATCCATCTCGATTCCGACTTGCCGGAGAAAGGTATCACCTACTGTCCGGACATGAGATGAGAAGTCTGTTCGCGGACATTCCTGAGGCATGTGACAATACGTTGCTTATCGCCGAACGATGCCGGGCCGGTTTTCATCCTCAAGCTGAAGGTTCGTTGATGCCGACCCATAATTATGGTCCGGAAGAATCTGCAGCCAGTGCTCTACGTCGGATGGTCGAGGCCGGGGCGGACCGTCTGCATGGTGCGATGACCGATGATATCAGGAAACGTATGGAGCAGGAACTGTACGCAATCGGACTTGTTCATGCGGAGGAGTATCTGCTGGCGGTCGCGGACATGAAGCAACAACTTGAGGAATCGGGTTACGTGTTCGCCGACAGTGAAGGGAGAGCAAGGGCCAGTCTCGTGTGCCATGCATTGGGCATCACTCATGCGAACCCGATGGAGCTTGGCATGTCGGCGGGTCGTTTCATCAATGGGAGGAATCCGAAATTCCCTGTGGTGACGCTGCGCGGCGAATCGGGGATTGCCCCGCTCGCGTTGAAGGTGCTGCGCGAACGATACGGGGAAGGCTATGTGACGCCCACAGTGGAGTACGTGAAGTACGGGTTGGCGAAAGCTATCAGAGCGGTGTCCGGCGCACTCGGACAACAGCATGATGTATCCTCCGGTGCGGAGGCAATCGGCGACTGGATGCACGATGAACGACTCAGGGGTGTAGAGGATCGCATAGCACAATTCCCGCAGAGGCGATTCGTCCGTGAAGGGTCCATCGTGCTCAGTGCCCGCCCTCTGTCGGGGTTCACATCGCTCATCCAACAAGTGGATGGAACCGTTGCCGTCGCATTCGATTCGCACACATGTGCGGAACTGGGGCTGCCGAGGGTGAACATCTTGGGATCCACGGCTTTAGCGCGCAGCAAGAATAAACAACAGTTCGGCACCTTATTTTGATTCACAAAAAGCATTGCCCGCTGGCGCATATCGTTCCTGCGCGGGGAATCAGGACATATTCATAGCCGACAAGACTCTAAGGTATGGTTGACCTCATGGCTGAAACCGGGAACTTCGTACATCTGCATAATCACACGCACTATTCGCTGCTGGACGGCGCCTCGAAGATTCCCGCGCTGGCCAAGCGTGCGGCCGAACTCGGCATGCCCGCCATCGGCATCACCGACCATGGCAACATGCATGGTGCGTATGAGATGTACACCAACTGCGTCGCCAACGGCGTCAAGCCTATCATCGGCATCGAGGCGTACGTGACGCCCGAGACCGCCCGGCAGGATAAATCGCGCGTGCACTGGGGCACCGAAGCCCAGCGTCGCGACGACGTCTCCGGTGGTGGTCTGATCACCCATATGACGATGTGGGCGGAGAATGACGAGGGTCTGGTCAATCTGATCAAGGCCTCCTCCGTGGCCAACCTCGAGGGTCGTGTCATGCGTTATCCTCGTATGGACAAGGAGGTGCTCGCCACCTATTCGAAAGGCGTGATCGCGTCGTCGGGTTGTCCGTCGGGCATCATCCAGACGCGTCTGCGTCTGGGCCAGTTCGATGAGGCGTTGCGTGCGGCCGGCGAGTTCCAGGACATTTTCGGCCGGGACAATTTCTATATCGAGCTCATGGACCATGGCCTCAAGATCGAGACGCAGGTGACCCGGGACCTGCTCGACATCGCGAAGAGGCTCAACGCGCCGCTGTTGGCCACGAACGATTCGCATTACGTGCATGCCGAGGACGCGCAGGCGCAGGACGCCATGCTGTGCATCAATTCCGGTTCCCGGCTCGATGACCCGGATCGTTTCAAGTTCGACGGCACCGGCTACTTCATCAAGACCGCCGAGGAGATGCGCGAATTGTTCAAAGAGCATCCCGAGGCGTGCGACAACACGTTGGAGATCGCGGAGCGTTGCAACGTGATGTTCGACGACCACGAGGACGGCGCGTTCATGCCGCAGTTCGCCTGCCCGGAGGGGTGGGACGAGACCAGCCTGTTCTTGAAGAAGGTGGAGGAGGGTCTCGAGAGGCGCTATGACGGGCATCCGCCACTGGACGTGCTGAAGCAGGCCGACTACGAGTGCGGCGTGATCTGCCAGATGCAGTTCTGCGGATACTTCCTCGTCGTGGCTGATTACATCCAGTGGGCCAAGGACCACGGGATCATGGTGGGGCCGGGCCGTGGCTCGGCGGCAGGCGCCATGGTGGCCTACGCGATGGGCATCACCGAGCTTGACCCGTTGAAGCACGGCCTGATCTTCGAACGCTTCCTGAACCCGGAGCGCGTCTCCTTGCCGGATATCGACGTGGACTTCGACCCGGAGGGGCGCGCCCGCGTGATTGAGTACTGCGGTGAGAAGTACGGCACCGACAAGGTGGCGCAGTGCGTGATCTACGGCACCATCAAGACCAAGCAGGCGTTGAAGGATTCCGCGCGCATCATGGGCTACGAGTTCTCGGTGGGCGAGAAGGTCACCAAGGCCCTGCCACCCGCCGCGACCGGCGGCAAGGACATCTCCCTGCATGACATCTTCGACCCGGCGGCCAAACGGTACGCGGAGGCGCGCGAGTTCCGCGAGATGTACGAATCCGACCCGGACGCGCGGCGCATCACCGACGAGGCGAAGGGCATCGAGGGCCTGATCCGCCAGACGGGTGTGCACGCGTGCGCGACGATCATGGGCAGCGCGCCGATCACGGACACGTCGCCCCTGCTGGAGCGCACCGACGGCACCATCACCACCACGTTCGAGTATCATACGTGCGAGACGCTGGGTCTGGTGAAGATGGACTTCCTGGGCCTGTCCAACCTCACGATCATCCATGACACGCTGCGCAACATCGAGGCCAACGGCAAGCCGGCCATCGACTACACGAAGATCCCGTTGGACGACAGGGAAACCTACCAGTTGCTATCGCGCGGCGACACGCTGGGTGTGTTCCAGCTCGATTCCGACGGCATGCGCGCGCTGCTCAAGACCCTGAAGCCCGATAACTTCAACGACATCTCCGCACTGATTGCCCTGTACCGTCCGGGCCCGATGTCGATGGACTCGCACACCAACTACGCCAAGCGCAAGAACGGCCTGCAGAAGATCACGCCGATCCACCCCGAGCTTGAGGAGCCGTTGAAGCAGGTGCTCGACGAGACGTACGGCCTGATCATCTACCAGGAGCAGGTGCAGTCCGCCGCGCGTATCCTGGCCGGCTATTCGCTGGGCAAGGCCGACGTGCTGCGGCGTGCGATGGGCAAGAAGAAGCCCGAGGTGCTGGCCAAGGAGAAGGTCCCGTTCTTCGCGGGCATGAAGGAGCACGGCTACTCCGAGGAGGCGGCCACCGCCGTGTGGGACATCCTCGTCCCGTTCTCCGGCTACGCGTTCAACAAGGCGCATTCGGCCGCCTACGGTCTGATCTCCTACTGGACCGCGTACCTCAAGACCCACTACCCGGTCGAGTTCATGGCCGCCCTCCTGCAGGGCGCGGCCACCAACAAGGACAAGACCGCCCTCTATCTGGGCGAGGCGCGTCGCATGGGCATCCAGGTGCTCTCCCCGGACGTCAACGAGTCGGTCTACGAGTACTCGGCCGTCGGCGACGTCGTGCGCTTCGGCCTCGGCGCGATCCGTAACGTGGGCGACAAGGCCGTGGCTGACATCATCGCCGAACGCGAGGGCCCACGCGGCAAGTTCGTGAACTTCATGGACTTCATCCGCCGCGTGCCTCTGACCGCCCTGAACAAGCGTTTGGTCGAATCACTCATCAAGGCCGGCGCCTTCGACTCCATCGACCCGAACCGCCGCGCCCTGTTCACCGTGCACGAGGCCGCCATCGACTCGGTCGTGAGCCTCAAACGCAAGCAGGCCGAGGGCCAGTTCGACCTGTTCAGCGACGACGAGGACGGGGGAGCGGAGGCCATGGGCGACGCCTCCGTGAGCGTGCCCGACCTCGAGGAATGGGACAAGAAGACCAAGCTCAACTTCGAACGCGAGATGCTCGGCCTGTACGTGTCCGATCACCCGCTCTCCGGCATGCAGTCCGTGCTCGCCAGCCTGCGCGAGATGTCCATCGCGCACCTCATCGACCGCGCCAAAACCATGCCCGACGGACAACAGGTCACCCTCGCAGGCCTCGTGACCGGCGTTGATCGGCGTGTCTCCAAGAAAGGCAACCCCTGGGCCATCGTCACCATCGAAGACATGGAAAGCAGCATCCAATGCATGTTCTTCGGCAAGGTGTACGAGGCCGCAGCCGCCGAACTGGCCGTTGACACGGTGGTGCAGATTCGCGGGCAGGTCGAAATGCGCGACGAGACCGTGTCTCTGCGTGCCACCGACATGCAGGTGCCCACGCTGGAGGCGGAGGACGAGCGTCCGCTGGTCATCACGCTGCCGCCGGTGGCGTTGGACCGTCGCCGGATGACCGAGCTTGGTCAGGTGCTCGCCAATCATCCCGGTTACTGCGAGGTGCATCTGGCGGTGATGGATGAGAAGGGCAACGCCCAGGTCTTCACCTTCGGCGACCGGTTCCGCGTCAAACGCGACACGTCGCTGTTCGCCGAGATCAAGATCCTCTTCGGCCCCAGCTGTCTGCCTGCCGCCTGACGGGGTGGATTTCGAGCCGGCGGTGGGGCAAGACACGGTAGCCCGGCCAGCTCGCATGGCTGTCCTCCTCATTTTCCGGGCATATTCACCCCATGAAGAAGACGGTTTTGGCGGTTCTGGGCATATTCGCATCATGGGGAACGACTGCTCTGTCGGTTCTGGGTATATCCCTACCGGTTATTCTGGGCATTCGCGTGTCGTAAGCGGGATTCTGGGCATGCGGCCACCATGAAGATGCCCGTAGCCGGGTTTTCATGGCATGGATATGCCCAGAACCTGGAGAGCGGCCTTCCTCGTAGTGGGAGAATGCCCAGAATCGTGCGGAATCATGCACGATGGGCATCAGCATCCGTGGTGTCGTGGAGTGCCCAGAATCGTGCGTGGAATCATGACTGGAATCGGGGGGGGGATAGTCGCTGCATGGCGCGGCGAGTCCGATTGGGCTGTTGAATGGATGCTCGTCTGTCCGTCGAGGGGTATCTGGCGTTGTTACCGGGCCATGAGCTGGCTTGACGACGCCAATAAGCCTGCGGCAGGCGTCGTGCCCGAGCCGGAGCATGGCTTGGCGGCTACGCTGAGGGCGGTAGCGTCGGCATTAAGCCACCGTATGGCCTGCCGACGACGCGAATCGCCTTCTCAGCGTCGTCGGCAGGCCAGCTCATGGTCGTGCAACCGCGATGAGCCCGTAACCGTTGGCGAACGGCCATCGCATGGCCTGCTGACGACGGCGATTATCGCCTCAGCGTCGCCTGCGGGCCAGTTGATGGCCGGGCGACTCCGCCTAGACTCCGCTAGGACACCGCCAAGGCTCTAATCGCGCGCTACGATGGAAGCCGTGACTGATGCAGGCGAGCAACGTTGGATAGCTGAGACTCTGGAGAGACTGTCCCGCTCGCAATTCCGCGCCAAATTCGTATTGACCGACAAGGATCGCGCCTACGCGAGGGCCAAGGGCAAGGAGACGATCGACCGGCACGCGCATGAGATGCTGCGGGACCGGGTCGGTGCCGCCGAGCCGAAGAACGACGGCAGGCAGACGCCGTGGCGCGGTCATCCGGTGTTCACCGCCCAGCATGCCACTGCCACCTGCTGCCGCGGATGCATCGAAAAATGGCATCACATCCCCAAAGGACGGCCATTGACCGACGAGGAGGTGAACCGTCTCGCCGACCTCGTCATGGCATGGATCGAACGAGACCTCGTCAATCACCCCATTCATCCGGCGCATCCGGTCCACACTGTCCAACCCGTCCAACCTGCTCGCCCGGTCCGTTAGCCGAGGGCAAGCCCGAATGCGGAAGAGCCCGAAATAGAGGTGCGCAGGGGTGGTAACGGAGCGCAGCAGGAGTAGCATGAAGGCGGAAACCGTTTCCATAGCGAAAGGATCGTCATGAGCGAACAGCAACTGGTTTCCCCCGAACTGACGTTGAACGACAAGGCGCATTCCGTGATTCCCCAAATCGGATTCGGCACGTTCCAGATTCCGCCCGAAGACACCCAGCGTGCCGTCGAGGAGGCGTTGGAGATCGGATACCGCCACATCGACACGGCCGCCGCCTACTACAACGAGGAGCAGGTGGGCGATGCGCTCAAGGCCACCGGCATGGCCGGCAAGGTGTGGGTGACCACCAAGCTGCGCAACTGCGATCAGGGCTACGACTCCGCCATGGTGGCGTTCGAAGAATCTAGCCGCAAGCTCAAGGTGGACATCATCGACATGTACCTCATCCACTGGCCGTTCCCCGCCGCCGGTTTCTACAAGGAGACGTGGCGCGCGCTGCTCAAGCTGCGCGACGAGGGCGCGATCCGCGTGCCGGGTGTCAGCAACTTCCTGCCCGAGCATCTGCGCGGCATCATCGAGGATTCCGGTCAGGCGCCGGCCGTGAACCAGATTGAGGTGCATCCGCGCTATTCCCAGCCCGGCAACCTCGCCTTCTGCGAGGCTCACGGCATCGTGGCCGAAGCGTACAGCCCGCTCGGTCACGGCAAGGACATCGAATCCGATCCGGTGACGGCAGCCGCCAAGGCCCATGGCGTCACGCCGGCGCAGGTGGTGTTGCGCTGGCATACGCAGGAGGGACGCATCATCATCCCGAAGTCCAAGCACGTCGAACGCATGAAGGCGAACCTTGCCAGCACCGGCTTCGATCTGACTCCCGCCGAGCTCGAGGCCATCGACGCATTGGACGACCCGCACGCCAACGTGAGCGCCAACCCCGCCACGTTCACCCATTCGCAGTCGTGGGCCGATCAGCACGTACGCGGCAACATCTGAATCCGGATTCGGGAGGTAACCCGATTCCGTATTGGCATTCACCTGATTCCAGCTGGATTCCAAGCGGATTCCGGCGGATAGCGCGCAAAATGCCGCACCACACCGCACGGTGTCTATGGCGTGTCGGCGGAAAATGCGACATGATGTCCATCAGCAATGGTTGACAGACTGTCAACCAACCCACAAGGAGGCGGACATGTATTATTCCAACGGTAATTACGAGGCGTTTGCCCGTCCGAAGAAGCCGGCCGATGTCGACAAGAAGTCGGCCTACATCATCGGCACGGGCCTCGCCGCCCTGTCGGCGGCATGCTATCTGGTGCGCGACGGCCAGATGCCCGGCGACCACATCCACATTCTCGAAAAGGACCCTGTGCCGGGTGGCGCCTGTGACGGCGCGGAGATTCCCGGCCTTGGCTATGTGATGCGCGGCGGTCGCGAGATGGACAACCACTTCGAGGTGATGTGGGACCTGTTCCGCTCCATCCCCTCCATCGAGACCGAAGGCGTCTCGGTGCTCGACGAGTACTACTGGCTTAACAAGGAGGACCCGAACTACTCGCTGTGTCGCGCCACCAAGGAACTCGGCAAGGACGCCGGCACGAACGGCAAGTTCGGACTGAGCGACAAGGCCTCGCAGGAGATCATGAAGCTCTTCTTCACCCCGGATGAGGAGTTGTACGACAAGCCCATCACCGATTTCTTCGACGACGAGGTGCTGAACTCCAACTTCTGGATGTACTGGCGCACGATGTTCGCCTTCGAGAACTGGCATTCCGCGCTCGAGATGAAGTTGTACATCAAGCGCTACATCCACCACATCGGCGGACTGCCGGACTTCTCTGCCCTGCGCTTCACCCGCTACAACCAGTATGAGTCGATGATCCTGCCGATGGTCAAGTACCTTGAAGGCCATGGCGTGCAGTTCCACTACAACACCAAGGTCGAGAACGTCGAATTCGCCATCGGCGGGGGAGACGGCCCCAAGCGCGAGCACACCGGGGTGGGTCAGGACACCATCCTCAAGATTCAGGCCACCTCCGGAGTCTTCAAGCGCAACCCGTACTCCAGCCCCACCAAGAAGCTCGCCGTGCGCATCGACCTCGACCATGAGGGCGAGAAGTCGTCCATCGACCTGACCGAGAACGATCTGGTGTTCATCACCAACGGCGGCTGCGTCGAGAACTCTACGATGGGCTCGCAGCAAGCACCCGCCGCTTGGAACCCGGATCTGAAGCCCGGCGGCGGCTGGGACATGTGGAGCCGCATCGCCGCGCAGGACCCGAGCTTCGGCCACCCGGACAAGTTCTGCTCCGACCCGCAGGCCACCAAGTGGATGAGCGCCACCGTCACCACGTTGGACAAGGAGATTCCGCCCTATATCCAGCGCATCTGCAAGCGCGACCCGTTCACCGGCAAGGTCGTCACCGGCGGCATCGTTACCGTCACCGATTCCAACTGGCTCATGAGCTGGACCCTGAACCGTCAGCAGCAGTTCCGCGACCAGCCCAAGGACCAGCTGTGCGTGTGGGTCTATGGTCTGTTCCCCGACAAGCCCGGCAATTACGTCAAGAAGCCGATGACCGAATGCACCGGCGAGGAGATTTGCGAGGAGTGGCTGTACCACATGGGCGTGCCGACCGACAAGATCGAGGCGCTCGCCAAGAATCACGCCAACACCGTGCCGGTGATGATGCCGTACATCACGGCCTTCTTTATGCCGCGCGCAGCCGGTGACCGTCCGGATGTGGTCCCTGATGGCGCCGTCAACTTCGCGTTCCTTGGTCAGTTCGCGGAAACCCCGCGCGACACGATCTTCACCACCGAATACTCGATGCGCACCGGCATGGAGGCGGTGTACACCCTGCTTGACGTCGACCGTGGCGTGCCGGAGGTGTGGGGCAGCGTCTACGATGTGCGTAATCTCCTCAACGCCACCGTCAAACTGCGCGACGGCAAGCCGGTCACGGATATGAAGCTCAACTTCGTGGAGAAGGCTGTGCTTGGCAAGGTGCTGAAGAAGCTCGACGGCACGGATATCGCCACGCTGCTCAAGGAGTACCACGTAATCTGACATGCGCCGGACATTCAGCCGGTCCGGTCGGTTGATGTGATTGGCATCGACTGGTTATCGATTGCGGTCTGGCATGACCGGTTGGTGATGACGGGCTGATCTGGCCGGTTGATCAGGGTGTGCTGGACTGACTGGTTGGTGGTGACGGGCCGGAAGTGCAGGTATGCGATGCGCGACACGCTCAAGGCCGCTCGGCCGAGCCTACGGTCGCGCATCGCATACCTGCACTTCCGGCCCTTGCCGTCTGTCGTATCTGAAATGGGCCGGCGCCATACAAATAATGCGTATTCTGGCTCCCCCTGTCAGGACGTTGCCGTGAAGCAAACAGCAGAGCTGTTTGTAGGCAACGTGCGAGCCGACAGGCGAGCCAGCAGGCCGCGCGCGTAGCGCGTCATTGATTGCGGGACCGTTGCCGTGAAGCAAACAGCAGAGCTGTTTGTAGGCAACGTGCGAGCCGACAGGCGAGCCAGCAGGCCGCGCGCGTAGCGCGTCCATACTTGCGGGACGAGCTGGCGGCGAAGCCGGCTGAGGGGGTGGTTCAGAGCGGGTCAGCCCCATCACGGCAGAGCTTCTACCTCACGCCCCAGTCGTAGCGCTGGGACTCCAGTCGCATGTAGGTGAACAGTTCGGTGCGGTCGATGCCGTCGATTTTACGGATATGCCGGTTGACCAGCTCGAGCATGCTTTCGTCGTCTTCGGCGAAGATTTCAGCGAGGATGTCAAACCGGCCGGCTGTGATGATCACGTAGTCGATCTGGCTGATTTCCTTGAGTTCGCGCGCCACGTATTCGATATCGCCATTGACGGTGATGCCCACCATCGCCTGCCGCTTGAAGCCCACGTCCATCGGGTTGGTCACCGCCACGATCTGCATGATGCCGTCATCCAGCATCCGTTGCACGCGCAGTCGCACCGCGGCCTCCGAAAGCCCGATCTCCTTGCCGATTGACACGTATGAGCGCCGGCCGTCCTCCTGTAGCAGCGTCACGATTCTTTTGTTGGTCTCGTCCAACGTCTGCGGCTGGCTGTCCGTTGTGATGCCGTCACCGCCGTCCCTGCTGGTTTTCGCTGATGTCATGGTTCCCTCCGTTCGTTTCTGCTGCGTCCATTATGCCCGTCATGTGTGTCCAAATAATTCGAAATCGTGAATCCATCTGTCTGCGGATTGCGATTTTCGTATACTGGGTGCGTTTCAAGAGTTCCTTCCCGTGCTGGTGCCGTTGCCGGGCTCCGTTGAAGCGTATCTGCGAGCCGCGTGTTCCACTATGTGACTGAACGATCGCATATGAATCGGCGAGTGACGGTGTCGTCCATGCCGGGATTGCCGATGGGTTGTTTTCGGCTTTCTTATACGATTCTCGTGATAGGTCATGTTATAGAATGCGGTTTTCGCATAATCGAGATGCAAAACAACGAAAACAATCGCAATATTGCGTTTACGTAATGGAAACCGTGGTCTTCTTCACTGAAGGTTGTGATGTGACGAGCCGAACAGAAGGAGACGCGATGAGCAAGGTACAACCATTGGTGGCACGCGACCCTGAAGTCGAATCAAGGGAATCCGGACTGACGATCAACCGTGCGTTCAAGGTGTTCCAATCCGCCGAGGGCAAGGAGGTCCGCGCCATCAACGACGTGAGTTTGGCCATCCGGCAAGGCGAGTTCTTCATCCTGCTCGGCCCGTCGGGCTGCGGCAAGACCACGCTGCTGCGCTCCATCGCCGGTCTCGAAAGCCTGGACGCCGGCGAGATCTATTTGGGCGACCAGCGCATCGACCAACTGCCGCCGTACGACCGCCCGGTCAACACCGTCTTCCAAAGTTATGCGCTCTTCCCGCACCTGACCGTGGCGCAGAACGTGGCGTTCGGACTCGAAATGGAGAAGAAGCCGAAGACCGAAATCGCCAAAACCGTTCAGGAGATGCTCGACTTGGTGCATCTGGGCGAGTTCGGCGGCCGCAAACCCAACCAGCTCTCCGGTGGCCAGCAGCAGCGTGTGGCGCTTGCCCGATCGCTCGCCAAACGGCCCAAGGTGCTGCTGCTCGACGAATCCCTTTCCGCCCTCGACTTCAAGCTGCGCCGTCAGATGCAGGTGGAACTCAAGCGCATCCAGCGTGAAACCGGCATCACTTTCGTGTTCGTCACGCACGATCAGGAGGAGGCCCTGTCGATGGGCGACCACATCGCCGTCTTCTCCAAGGGCCGGCCCGAACAGGTGGGTACGCCGGAGGAGATCTACAATGAGCCGGCCAACCGGTTCGTGGCCGACTTCATCGGCGACATCAACTTCGTGGACGCCGTCAAAAGCGCGGAAGGTGAAATCACCGTGGAAGGCGTGCCGTTCCGCGTCAAGCAGGACATCTCGGCCTTGCCGATTGGCGCCGAGGTCAGCGCGGCGATCCGCCCCGAACGCATCACGCTTACCGCGCCGCGCGAGACAGCGCTCACCGGCACCGTGGAGACGTTGATGTTCATGGGCGCGGACGTGCGTTGCGAGGTGCGACTCACGGACGGCACCACACTGCTCGTACGTCTCTCCCCGCCGTACGACACGGCCGTGCTGCACGAGGCCGCTACGGTATCGGTCGAAGTCGAGGCCGAGCACATGAGGGTGGTGGAGCGATGAACGAACACAAGTCAGGCGCGACGGTCCCTGATGTTTCCGCCGCCGATTCTGGCAAGTCCGTGACGGAGGCGATGACGGAGACTGTGACAATGGACGCAGCGCAGCCGGTAACGGGAACAGAGACGTCGGCGCGGAAATCGCCTTCCCGGTGGTCCCGCTGGTTCTCCTCAACCCACCCGGTCAAGCCCGGAATGCTCAGCCGTCTCTACTCCCTGCCCTCCATCCTTATCGGATTGCTGTTCACGCTCGGGCCCATCGGCGTCATCATCGCGTTCTCCTTCATGAGCCGGCCCGACATGGGCGGTGGCGTGGTGTTCCGATTCTCGACCGAAGCCTACGAAAAGCTGCTGTTCCGCCACGACTTCTTCGGCAACCGGTCGTTTGACACCCGCTACCTCGCCGTGTTCGGCACCTCGCTGTGGCAGGCCCTTCTGACCACGGTGATTTGCGTGGCGCTCGCCTTCCCGATCGCCCTGTGGATGTCGATGAAAAGCGCCAAGGTCCAGCAGATTCTGGTGCTTCTGGTTACCATTCCGTTCTGGACGAACCTGCTGGTGCGCACTTACGCATGGATGCTCATCCTCAACGAAAACGGTCCGATCAACTGGGCGATGCGACTCCTTGGCATCGGCTCGCAACAGATGCTGTACACCTCGTTCGCCTCGGTGATCGGTCTGATCTACACGTTCCTGCCGTTCGCCATCCTGCCGATGTACTCGGCCCTCTCCGGATTCGACTTCCGTCTGGTCGAGGCGGCGTATGACCTCGGCGCGCATAAGCTCACCGTGATGCGTCGCGTGATCTTCCGGGCCGCCATGCCCGGCGTGATGAGCGGTGTCGCCTTGTGCTTCATTCCGGCTTTCGGCTCCTACGTGCAACCAGTCCTGCTCGGCGGCGGCCGCGTGCTCATGGTCGGCAACCTCATCGCCTCCCAGTTCGCGGAGGCTCGCAATTGGCCGTTCGGCTCCGCACTGTCCACGGTGATTCTGGTCGTGACCCTGTTCGGTGCGCTGATCGCCTCGGTGATCGGCGGCCGTGCTTCCAGAAAGGCAGGTGAGTGACATGACCGTATTCCATGACGATACCGAACCGGGCAAGGTCGACTACGACAACGCCGGCGAATTCGGCGCACTGGTGGCTCGTGCGCAGCGGGACCGTGATGCCGCCGATGGCACGACCTCCGGTGTGCGCATGCCGGAAGGGCTGGAATACAAGCAGCCCGATCGTATGTGGAGCACACGGCGTTCCGGCAAGCAGGGCAACACCTTGCGGCGCTTCCCGATGGTCGGGTTCCTCAGCGTGTTCGTACTGGCATTCCTCTACGTGCCGATGGTGATCGTCGTGTTCTTCTCGTTCAACGGCGGTCGCCAGGCGCTCCTGTGGGAAGGATTCTCCCTGCGCTGGTACGGCGAGGTATTCACTAACGGCGCCATTATCAACGCCACCGAGACCTCGTTGCTCGTGGCCGTGCTCGCCACCGTGTTCTCCACGGTGCTCGGCGTGCTGTACGTGTTGGCCGTGGACCATATGTCCCGAGCCGGTTCGGCGCTCGCATCCATGCTCATCAACGCCTCGATGCTTATCCCCGAGATCGTGCTCGGTGTGGCGACCATGGCGTTCATCCGTCTCATCGGGCTTGCTCCCGGATTCGTTCCGCTGGTGCTCGCGCACACCACGTTCTGCATCCCGTTCGTCGTGATGCCGATCCGCGCGCGTCTGGCCACCATCGACCACGCCTGCTTCGAGGCCGCCGAGGACCTGGGCGCATCCGGACCGGTCACCGTATTCCGCGTGACCCTGCCGCTGTTGGTGCCGGGCATCATCTCCGGTGCGCTGATGGCGTTCGTCGTGTCGATGGACGACTTCATGATCTCCAACTTCCTGACCACCGCCGGCACCACCACGCTGCCGATTTATATCTTCTCCCTGATTCGCAAGGGCGTGAACCCGAGCGTGAATGTGGTCGCTGCGCTGTTGCTGCTACTGGCCGTCGTGGTCACGGTGACGTCCACGTTGCTGACGAACCGCAAGTCGAAGTGAGGTGAGCGAACATGATGACAGTCAAGACCGGTGAGACGATCGGAGCCGGCAAGTCCGGCGAGTCCAACGGAACCATGCGGGCGGGGATCCATGCCGAAGCCTGCGCGGGGGCATGCGCCGGAAACCGCTCGGCGCGGTGCGATGCTACGGCGTGCGGTGATCCGGCGCGTCCGGCACATCGCGCTCTGATGCGTCGTGGCCGTTTGCGTCGAGCTTTGGCGGCGGGATTGGCTGGCGTGATGGCCGTCGGGCTCGCCGCATGCTCCGGCGGGGTGAGCGACATCGCCTCCGGTCCGGTGGTGAGCGCGGTCGGTCCGTACCATGCGGCCACCGGTGGCGAACTGCATATATACACATGGGCCGGGTATATGCCGGACGACGTGATCAAAGCCTTCGAGCAAGACACGGGCATCTCGCTCACGGTCGACACCTTCGACAGCAACGAGGCACTTGAGGCCAAACTGCAATCCACCGGCGGTGAAGGGTACGACATCGTGATGCCCAGCGATTACATGGTCGAGCAGCTCATTCACGAAAAACTGCTCATGAAATTCGACGTGGACACGCTGCCCAACGCCAAGAACATCAAATCCGAGTTCCGTAACCCCTATTACGACAAGAAAATGGAGTATTCCATCCCATACATCGTGAGTTATACGGGCATCGTGTACGATGCCAAGTCGATTCCGGCGGCCGATGCGCCTCGGTCGTGGAACGACTTCTTCCATCCGAAGGCGTCTTGGGGCAAGACCCAGCTGCTCGGCGACCAGATCGAAGTGGTCAACGCCGCGTTGCGCGCGGTGGGCTCCGACCAGTGCACTGCCAATCCCCAGGATTATCAGGACGCCGCCGATCTGCTGGAACAGTACAAGCCGAAACTGGGCGTGATGAGCTCTGAAGGCGTGGCCGACCGACTCGCGTCCGGCGAGCAGAAAGTCGGTATGGCGTGGAGTTACGATGCCTATCAGGCGATGGTGAGCAACCCGGATCTGAAGTTCGTCTTTCCCTCCGATGGTGCGAACAAATTCGTGGACAACGTGGCCATCTCGCGCGGGGCCAAGAACGTGGATCAGGCCAAGACGTTCATCAACTGGATGCTCGATCCACAGCACAAAACCGCCGTGGAGCAGAACGCCGGCGCGGGCAGCGTGCTCAACGGCGGCGACGACCTGCTGCCCTCCGACATGCGCAAACTCAACGTCGTCGTGCCCTCCGCCGCTGAAGAGCAGCACGCCATCCTCGAAAAGAGGTGCTCCAACAAGCTGAATGATAACTACACCATGATGTTCGAGGACTTCCGCAATTGAGGATGGCATACCGTCGAATCCGTTGTGGCAGTAAGACTACATAGACTTGAACGTTTGTTTGTTGTTGCGTCCGTTTTCTTCATTCTGCAACATACTGCATCATGCTTCGCGTTTGGTTGCGGGATTGCGCGGGATTGCGCAAGCAATGCGCTTGACGTGGCCTCGACCGGTTCACGGATGGGTTTCGGCTTCTCTCGCCTGTGCGGGAGAAGCCTTTTGTCATCTTGTGATGGTTTTCGCAATTCAGCTGCGTCGTGACTATGTAAATCGCAATAATGCGCCGTTAATACCTACGAAATAAATAGGTGATTACCTAAAGTCGTTGAGAAAAACGCAGGTTTAGCTTTTACCTCATACGAAATCCTGAATCTCACCAATTGTCAACGAAACCGATCCGAAGGAGCGACACCATGGCGGCTACCATCGATGAAACGAAAATCAAGGAACTGACCGCGAAGGAAGGTGACAAGCTCAACGCCAAGCTCGGCAAATCACGCGAAATGTACGAGCGCGCCTGCAAGCACCTGTGCAACGGCGTCGCCTCCTCCTACCAGCTGCGCGACCCATGGCCCATCTACGTGGACCGTGGTCAGGGCTCCCGCATGTGGGACGTGGACGGCAACGAATACTACGACTTCAACAACGGCTTCGGCGCCATGCTCCAGGGCCATGCCAACCCGTACATCGCCGAGGCGGTCAACGACCGCTTCGCCAAGGGCTCGCACTTCGCCATGCCGGATTGGGATGACGTGGTGGTGGCTGAGGAGCTGACCGAGCGTTTCGGCCTTCCGAAGTGGCGTTTCAACAACTCCGGCTCCGAATCCACGATGGACGCCATTCGCATCGCCCGCGCCTACACGCACCGCGACCACATCATGAAGATCTTCGGCTCCTACCACGGCCATCACGACGCGGTGATGATCTCCATCTCCGAGGACTACAACAACATCGGTGACCGTTACCACCTCAAGTCCCTGCCGTACGGCGCGGGTATCCCGAAGGCCACCGTTGAGCTCACCGTGCCGGTGCCGTTCAACGATCTCGATGCCCTTGAGCACCGCATCAAGGAGATGGAGGAGGAGGGCAATCCGCCGGCCTGCCTCATCATGGAGGCATGCCTGATGAACATGTCCATCGTGCCTCCCGAGCCCGGCTACCTCGAGGGCGTGCGCGAACTGACCAAGCGGCACGGCATCGTGCTTATCTTCGACGAGGTCAAGACCGGCCTGACCGTGGGCCCCGGCGGTGCCACCAAGCTGTTCGGCGTCACGCCGGACATGGTCACCATCGCCAAGTCGCTTGCCGGTGGCCTGCCTTCCGGCGCGATCGGTGGCACCGATGAGGTCATGCATGTGGTCGAGGACGGCGAGGTTTATCAGGTCGGCACGTTCTCCGGCAACCCGCTGTCGATGGCCGCCGCCCGCGCCAGCCTCGAGAAGGTGCTGACCCCCGAGGCCTATGAGCATCTCGACCATATGAACCAGCGTCTGATGGACGGTTGCCGCGAAATCATCAGGAAGTACGATTTCCCGGGCTACGCGCAGGGCTTCGGCGCCAAGGGCTGCGTGACGTTCTCCCCGCACAAGATCACCGACTACGTGAGCTTCCGCAAGGGGCAGAACGCGGCACTCAATCAGCTCGCGTGGCTGTATGAGGCCAACCGCGGCGTCTACATGGCCCCAGGCCGCGAAGAGGAGTGGACGCTGTCCGTCGCCCATGACGACAAGGCCTGTGACACCTACTTGGCCGCTTTCGAGGAGATGGCGCACGATCTGACGGCATGATTGCGCGCATTCGTGCAATTGCCTGACGGTAGTTGACGATGGGAGGGTGCGGGTGTTCGCTGCATTGTGCGGTGAACACCCGCACCCTTCCTCGTTGTGCGCTCATTGTGCGCTGCGGTCTTGGTGGGTGGGTTGCGTCTTCTTGTGCGGCGCTTGACGCGTGAATCTGGCGCGTGAACGTGGGGTGTCTGAGAGAGGAATTTTTGGGACGTGCCGGTGAATAGGAGAATTTGCTGCTTGGGGTGATGGGGGAGAGGGTTATTCTGATATTGCAACATCGTTTCGGGGCTGTTTTCGACACGCCGGGGGAATGCCGTCGTTTCAACGGTTTTGGCGTGGTTTTCGTATGCCGGTTTGCGTTTGTGTTCGTGTTCGTGTAAGTTACTTCTTTGCTGCCGCTGAGCGGTCTGGTTGATTCCTTCTTGTTGGTTTTGCCGGGCTGGTTTGTGTGTGGTGGTGGTTTGAGAACTCAAGAGCGTGTTTGTACTACTTCTTTATAGTCAATGATTGCCAGTCCGATGCCTGCCTGCCTGTTTGTGGTGGGTGCCTGAGAGATGGTTGAATGGTGTCGGGGTTTTTGTGTGAGCGTCCTTTCCTTATTAGGACGTTCCTGTTGATTTCTTTTTTGGAAATTGTTTTGAGAGTCTGTTTTTCGGGCTTTCTTCATGATGTTTTTTTGTGGAGGGTTCGATTCTGGCTCAGGATGAACGCTGGCGGCGTGCTTAACACATGCAAGTCGAACGGGATCCCTGGTTTCGGCCGGGGTGAGAGTGGCGAACGGGTGAGTAATGCGTGACCGACCTGCCCTGTACTGCGGAATAGCTCCTGGAAACGGGTGGTAATGCCGCATGCTCCAATGCACTGCATGGTGTGTTGGGAAAGGTTTTTCCGGTATGGGATGGGGTCGCGTCCTATCAGGTAGTCGGCGGGGTGATGGCCCACCGAGCCTATGACGGGTAGCCGGCCTGAGAGGGCGACCGGCCACATTGGGACTGAGATACGGCCCAGACTCCTACGGGAGGCAGCAGTGGGGAATATTGCACAATGGGCGCAAGCCTGATGCAGCGACGCCGCGTGCGGGATGGAGGCCTTCGGGTTGTAAACCGCTTTTATCGGGGAGCAAGCGAGAGTGAGTGTACCCGTTGAATAAGCACCGGCTAACTACGTGCCAGCAGCCGCGGTAATACGTAGGGTGCAAGCGTTATCCGGAATTATTGGGCGTAAAGAGCTCGTAGGCGGTTCGTCGCGTCTGGTGTGAAAGCCCATCGCTTAACGGTGGGTCTGCGCCGGGTACGGGCGGGCTGGAGTGCGGTAGGGGAGACTGGAATTCCCGG
>NZ_MWWW01000015.1 GCF_002259745.1 Bifidobacterium myosotis
CGATGGAGCGCAGATGGTCGAACAGGCCAGCGCCCTGTTCGACCCGCAGGTCGTCGGCGACCCTCTTGCACACGGGGCCCACGCTCTTCCAGTCGACGCGAGTCAGGGCCGACACGGCGCTTCTGGGCGCGTGCACGCTCAGCCACGCGACCTGCTGCTCGAAGTCATACGTGTACGCGCTCTTGCGTCTCGCCCACGGCACCATCGCGACCGTCACGCCATGCCCGGCGCAGGTCACGCGCCGAGGCGCGTACTCCAGGAAAAGCCTCGCGCAGCCGATGTCGAGATGCCGCCATCGTCGCGTGGGCAGACGGTCATACGGCCGGCCATGCCCGCCGCATTCAGCGCACCGGCCCATGACACTCGCATACGGGCGGACCGGGACGACGACGCTCTCACGGCCGGCGTGATCCCGTTCGACGCGGGGCGTGCCGATCACGACGTTGGCGGGCAGATGCAGCATGCGCTTGAGCGCGCCGGCTGATATGGTGGGCATAGGCGTTCCCCTGTTCTTCGGTTCCATTTCTTGGCGGAAACAAACCTAACAGGCGAACGCCCCTTCCATACCCGCACACGAAAAAGCCCCGGCCACGACGCCAAGGCTCAACACCCCACCACACAAACTGGCGAAGGCTCTTATTAATTCCCTACCCCTCAGACCCGCTTCGCGGGCCGGTTCCCCTAACAAGGGGAGCCAAAAATATAATCAACGAATTAATGACGCGGCATACTAGTATGCCACGTCAGAAGTTCGTTGATTAATTCACTACCCCCTCAAACCAGCTTCGCGGGCTAGCTCGTCCTGCAATCACGGACGCACTTCGCGCGTGTTCTGCTGGCTTGCCTGCCGGCTTGCATGTTGCCGGCAAATAGCTCCGCTGTCTGTTTCACGGCAACGTCCTGACGAAGGGAGCCAACGATATAATCAACGAACTTCTGACGTAGGCCACTAACAATCCGTCAATCACCAGTCGGGCTCTCGGACTCAAAGCACGGACGCACACCCTCAACGGAATAATCCCAGCGGAATGTCCCCAGTGCCACTACATGGCACCGCCCTGTGACCCACATCGCACCCGCATCGTGTATCGCCTCTGGCGAATGATGGCCCCTACAGACTACGCTGGGCACCATGAATGAATCCATTGCCTGGAGCAATCCACTGCGCGATTCGCGCGACCTGCGACTGCCCCGCATCGCCGGACCTTGCAGTCTCGTCATCTTCGGCGTCACGGGCGACCTGTCGCAGAAGAAACTGCTTCCCGCAGTCTACGATCTGGCCAACCGTGGCCTGCTGCCGCCCAGCTTCGGTCTGACCGGTTTCGCCCGCCGCGATTGGACGCAGGAGCATTTCATCGAATTCGTCAAAACCGCCGTACAGGCCCATTGCCGCACGCCATTCAAGGAATCGACCTGGAAGAACCTCGCGGCCGGCATCCGATTCGTTCGCGGCACCTTCGACGACGCTGAGGCCTTCGAACGTCTGAGCGCCACCGTGCAGGAGCTCGACCGCGACCGCGGCACGCGCGGCAACCACGCCTTCTACATGTCCGTGCCGCCGCGCGCCTTCCCGGTGGTGGCCAAGCAGCTCGCCGCCTCGGGACTGTCCCGTTCGTCCGAGGGCGCGTGGCGTCGCGTGATCATCGAGAAGCCGTTCGGTCACGACCTCGCCAGCGCCAAGGAGCTCGACCATGTGGTATCCGAGGTGTTCGACCCGAGCTCGGTGTTCCGCATCGACCACTACCTCGGCAAGGAGACCGTGCAGAACCTGCTGGCCCTGCGCTTCGCCAACGCGATGTACGAGCCGATCTGGAACGCGAACTACGTCGATCATGTGCAGATCACGATGGCCGAGGACATCGGCATCGGCGGCCGCGCCGGCTACTATGACGGCATCGGCGCCGCACGCGACGTGATCCAGAACCACCTGCTGCAGCTTATGGCCTTGACCGCCATGGAAGAGCCGGTGAGCTTCACCGCCAAGGATCTGACCGCCGAAAAGACCAAGGTGCTTTCCGCCGTCCGTCTGCCCAAGGATCTTTCGCTGCATACCGCGCGCGGCCAATACGCCAGAGGCTGGCAGGGCTCGCACGAAGTCGTCGGGTATCTGGAAGAAAAGGGCATCGATCCCAAGAGCACCACGGAAACGTATGCCGCCATCGAACTGGACATCGATACCCGCCGTTGGGCCGGCGTGCCGTTCTACCTGCGCACCGGTAAGCGCCTGGGCAAGCGCGTGACCGAGATCGCCGTGGTCTTCAAGCGCGCGCCGCATCTGCCGTTCGAGCAGACCGCCGTACGCGAGCTCGGCAAGAACGCCATCGTGATTCGCGTGCAGCCGGACGAGGGTGTAACCATGCGCTTCGGCGCCAAGGTGCCCGGCGGCACCACGATGGAGGTCCGTGACGTGAACATGGACTTCAGCTACGGCCGCTCCTTCACCGAGAACTCGCCGGAAGCCTACGAGCGACTGATTCTGGACGTGCTGCTCGGCGATCCGCCGCTGTTCCCGACCACCGAAGAGGTGAACCTGAGCTGGGAGATCCTCGATCCGATTGAAGAATTCTGGTCCACACTCGGCCAGCCGCAGCCCTATCGTTCGGGAACCTGGGGCCCGGCCGAAGCCGACGAGATGCTGGCGCGCGAAGGCCGTCACTGGAGGATGCCATGATCATCGATCTGCCCAATACCCGCACGCGCGAAATTGCGCATAAGATCGAACAGCTGCACGAGGAACGCGGCGAATCCGCCACCGGACGCGTGCTGACGCTGCTGATCGCCACGGATGACAGCGAACTCGAGCACGCGCTGGAAATCGCCAACGCTGCCAGCCGTGAGCACCCCTGCCGAGTCATCGCAATCGTGCCGGATACCGAACATCATGACGACGGCGACGCGAATGACGCCGACCATGCTGGCACGGAGGCTTCCGCCGACAGCACCGGCGCGAAGCCGATGGAGAAGACCGACAACCCGGCGATCGACCTTACCGACGGCCCTGCCGAGTCGAACCTCAACGCCCAGGTGCGTTTCGGCGCGGACGCCGGCGCTGGAGAAATCATCATTCTCCGCCCGCGCAACGGGCTGATCAACCACCCGGATACGCTGGTCATCCCACTGCTCGTGCCGGATGTGCCGGTGGTGGCGTGGTGGCCGACGAATCCGCCGTCCAACCCATCCAAGGATCTGATGGGCGCGATGGCCCGCAGCCGTCTCACCGATGCGATGCGCTCCAACAACCCGGAAGCCACCATCGAACGCCTGCGTCGCAATTGGACGGCAGAGGACGTCGATCTCTCATGGACGCGCCTGACCGTATGGCGTGGTCTACTGGCATCGATGCTCGACCAGCCGCCGCACCTGCCGATCACCGCCGTGAAGGTGAGCGGCCCCAAGGAATTCCTGCCGATGGATCTCCTGTGCGCATGGCTGCGGTTGAAGCTGGGCGTGAATGTGGACGTCGAGTATGTGGATGACGCTGAAGCCGTGACCGGCGTGTACCTGACTCGCTCGGACGGCGTGGTTTCGCTGGAACGCCCGTACGAGGATCAGGCGCTGATCTCGATGCCCGGCCAGACACCGCAGGCGATTTCCGTGCCCGTGCGCACCATCGAGGATTGCCTGACCGAGGAGCTGCGCCGCATCGACCCTGATGAGGTGTACGCCGAGGTCATCAATGAGGGATGGGATCTGATTCGGCATTGATTCGGCACTGATTCCATCGACTCTGCCGCAGATGAATCGGCCGCACAATCGGCAACTACGAGCCGGTTCGTGGGTATCTGTACTTGCAGGAAACCTCGCGGACCGGCTCTTCTGTTTCATGAGCATGGCGCAGCGCCAACAACCGTCATGACCGCTATGAGTCGCCACTGAGAGAGAAACTATCGAGTGGTTTAATGAAGGAGCATCACATGGCAAATCGCAGACTCATCGTCTATCCGAATACCGATCTGATGATTCAGGCCGGTGCGCAGCGCTTGGTATTGACGCTGCTCGACCTGCTCGCCGAGCGTCTGCCGGATGGGAAGCACCGCGAGCGCGTGGATGTTGCGCTTTCCGGCGGCTCGGCTGCGAAGCCACTGGGTTTGGTGCTTGACGACCCGCTGTCGGCTTCGATCGACTGGACGCGCGTGCATTTCTGGTTCAGCGACGAACGTTTCGTGCCGGCCGACAGCGCGGATCGCAACGCTGTGGCCGCTCGTCGGTTGCTGCTCGACCAATTGGTGGCTGAGGGTAAACTGCCCGAATCCAATATCCATGAGATGCCGGCCGATGTGCGCTCCGCTGATGATATTGCGGCTGCGACCGCCGCCGCATCCGGCGACGACGAGGAGGCGCGCGCGGCCGCAGACGTCGCCAACGATGCTCTGCTGGACGCCGCCGCCCGCTCCTATGAGTCCAAGCTCATTCGCGAACTCGGCCCTGAGCCGGTCATCGATCTGATGATTCTGGGCATGGGACCGGACGGTCATTACGCGTCGCTGTTCCCGGCCTCCTCCGGGCACCACGAGGTGCTGGTGCGCAATCGTCTGACGGTAGGCGTCAGCCACTCTCCCAAGATGCCGCCGTTGCGCGTGTCTCTCACCGCGCCGCTGATCGCCCGCTCCCGTCACACCTGGTTCTTCTCGGCAGGTGCGGGGAAGGCCGATTCCTTGGCGCATGTGTTCGCCGCGCCTACTGATGGCGATGGCCTCACTGGCGACCCGGAGTATCCGTCGTCGTTTGCCGGCGGCGTGGACGAGTTCGTCTGGTTCTCCACCGAAGAGACCGTGGTGAAGCTCTGAACCGACGAACTGAAGCGGCATGCCGAAGCCGCCGCATACCAAAAAAGGCTTAGGACGGCCCACTGGGCCGTCCTAGATTCTCTCCCGTTTGGCTATCGCCAAACCCGAACCGGCCGCCCGGTTCACCTCCGGCCCCAGCAATTATGGACTCGCTCTACGAGCGAGGCTCAACGTTGGCTCGGCGGCAAACCGCCTCGCACCGAAGAAGGCCGGACGGCCCACTGGGCCGTCCTAAGCCTGAGATTGAGGAGTATTACTCCTCAATCTCAGGCTTGCCTTCTTCGGCCCACAACGTGTGGAACACGCCGGGCTTGTCTACGCGGCCGTAGGTGTGGGCACCGAAGAGGTCGCGCTGGGACTGGGTCAGGGCGGTGGGCAGGCGCTTGGAGCGCAGGCCGTCGTAGTAGGCCAGCGAGCTGGAGAACACCGGGGTCGGAATGCCGGCCTCGACGGCCTTCACAATCACGCGACGCCATGCATCCTGGGATTCGCCGATGATCTTCTCGAAGTACGGATCGAACAGCAGGCTCTCCGGCGGGTTGTCGCCCTTGAAAGCCTCGGTGATGCGGTCGAGCAGGAACTGGGCGCGGATGATGCAGCCACCACGCCAAATACGGGCTACCTCGGACAGGTTGATGTCCCAGCCGTACTCCTTGGCACCGTCCTGAATCTCGTTAAGGCCCTGCGCGTAGGCCACCACCTTGGAAGCGAACAGCGCCTTGCGCACGTCCTCCACGAACACCGCGCGATCCTCGCCCTCCAGATCGATGGTCTTGTTCGGACCAGCCAGACCCTCGCGCTGGGCGGCCTCACGCAGCTCGCCGTGCGACGACAGGGCGCGGGCGAACACGGCCTCGCCGATGGAAGCCACCGGGGAACCGAACTCCAGACCAGTCTGCACGGTCCAAGTGCCGGTGCCCTTCATGCCAGCGTGGTCAACCACCACGTCCACGAACGGCTTGCCGGTCTCGGCGTCCTTGTGGTGCAGGATCTCGGCGGTGATCTCGATGAGGTAGGAATCAAGATCGCCCTTGTTCCACTCCTCGAACACGTCGCCGATCTCTTTGGCATCCATGCCCAAGCCGCGGCGCAGAATGTCGTACGCCTCGCCGATCACCTGCATATCGGCGTATTCGATGCCGTTGTGCACCATCTTGACGAAGTGGCCGGCGCCGTCGGTGCCGATGTGGGTCACGCACGGCTCGCCATTGACCTTCGCGGCGATCGACTCAAGAATCGGGCCGAGCGTCTTCCAGGACTCCACGGTGCCGCCGGGCATCAGGGACGGGCCGTTGAGCGCGCCCTCCTCGCCGCCGGACACGCCGCAGCCCACGAAGTGGAAGCCCTTGGCGCGCACTTCCTTCTCGCGCTTGATGGTGTCCTTGAAGAAGGAGTTGCCGCCATCCACGATGATGTCGCCCGGCTCGAACACTTCTTCAAGCTGCTCGATCACGGCGTCGGTCGGCGCACCGGCCTTGACCATGATGATGGCGGTGCGCGGGCGCTTCAGCGAAGCCGCGAACTCCTCCAACGTCTTGGTCGGCACGAAGTCGCCCTCGGTGCCGTGCTCCTCCATCAGCTTCTCGGTGCGGGAGTAGTGACGGTTGAACAGGGCCACCGTGTTGCCGTGGTGGGCCAGATTACGGGCCAGATTGGAGCCCATCGCAGCCAGTCCGATGACACCGATATTTGCAGTAGCTTCGGCCATATGCCTTGCCTTTCTTGACCGTAGGACGCCCGCGAGCGCCCTGTGAATCGGCGACGTGCGCGCAGATGGCCCGCCTGGCCGCCGACGTCCCCTTTCGGAGACCCGGATTTCGTTCAAACACTGCCAGTCTATCGTTCGGCATGACGCGATGCACGGCACGTCTTACGCTGCCCGCGTATTGGTCGCGCGGGATGAGGAATGAGGGATGAGACAGGCGACCTTGCATGCAGACGTCCGCCATGCAGGTGTCCGCCATGCAAGCGAGCCGGCATGCAGACAGCCAGTCCGCGGACGGCCCTCACCACCGATACCGTGCGCGCGACCGTAAGCACCGCGGACGACCATCACACTGGGGTCGCGCGCACGTCATCGCCGCGACAAAGATGGGCACCAGGGACGGGCCACCGCACTGGCGGCCACATACGCGACGCCCGACGCGCTCAGGGGCAACCTACCTCCGCTACATGCGGCCGGCCTTGGACGGGTCGATGTTCATGGTCTGGAAGCGCTCGGCCATGTAGTCGTTGCCGAAATGCTCGCCGAACCACATGGCGGCCGGGGAATCCTGCGGCTGGCCGGCGATGCGCCCGTACCAGCAGTCCAACGCCATCAGCGTGAATACGATGTCAATCACCATGAGCACGGCGCACACCGTGGTCAGCGAATAGCGCACCTTCCAAGGAATGCGGTTGATCAGCGCCAGCATGCGCGGCAGCAGCCATCGCACCCATACCACGCCGATCAATCCCCAGAAGAACATGTACTTGCCCGATGTGCGGCCGTCGATGGAGAGCCACTGGCCGGTGTAGTCCCATGCGGTGATGCCGAACGCCACCTCCATGAACCAGCTGGTGGCGTATTCGAACGCGCCGCCGATCACCGCGGAGGCGCAGAAGATCAGGAACGGGTTGGCCTTCCACAGTCGGTTCAGGCACACGGTCACCAACACCGCGCCACAGCCGTAGATCGGCGAGAACGGCCCCCACAGCAGTCCCGCGCGGTCCTGCAATTCGCCGTGGTACAACGCCATGTGGTAAATCGTCTCGATGGCGAGGCCACCCACCGACGCGATGGTGAACAGCCAGAAGATATTGAAGAAGTCCAGCTGTATGTAGCCTTTGCCGGATTGGTCGCGGCCCAGCATGCCCGCGGCCACCGCGGATTCGTAGTCGTCGCGTTCGTCCATGCGCCTGAGTGCCCGTTGCAGCCGGCGTTCCTCGCGCAGCGACGGGTCCGCCGTCACCGAAATCACGATGAGGATAATCATCTGGATGCCCGGCATCACGATGTTCCAGCCGAGGCCCTGCAGCGCCAGCGACAGCATGCCGTCGGCCAAGGTGAGCGGCATGAGCACGTAGGCCCAGCGAGCCGCGTATCGACGACGATTGCGTACCAACAGGATGCCGAACACCGTCAGGCACACGGCGTTGACGATAAGCACCACCGCATGCAGCGACGTGAGGATGAACGTCAGGCTCATGGCGTCGACGTGGACCCGCCCCTCGAGGATCTCGCGCAGGGAATACACGGTGGACAGTACGAGAATCGGCAACGTGGCGAGGCCGTCGAGCAGCACGAGCACGCCGTAGACCCGCGCAAGGATCGGCAAACGTTTGGCATCGAGGTCCAGATCCGCGCCGTCCAGCTCCGTGGCTGCGAGTTCCGCTTCGAGGGCCGATTCACTGCCCGGGTTGGCGCCAGCGGCACCGGCAGCGGCGTCAACAGCGTTATCGACGGCGACCGCTTCGGCGGCATGATCCTCGCCGAGTTTCCCGGACGTGTGATCGGTCATAGCGCACCCCTTCCAGTACGTACCCGTTCAGGCCTTTTCCATTGTGGCATGTCCCGTGGCTTGCAGCCTAACTCGCCCTGCGACACTCATGGCCGACACGCCCAAGACGACCGCCACTGGGCAAAACACCCGCAGCGCCCATCCATCCCAATCGCGGCCCCTTCGTATGCAACCGCTTTCAGGAAACATCCAAAAATCATCCAGAGACTCTTGCCGGAAGTCGCAGGGACCCTTTCGCACCACCCAAGGCCCCTTTGCAGCGGCGGCGGTGTACTTGAACCATCAACAAACCAGCGAACGCACGACAGGCGCCCACCGCAAGCGCGGGCCGTCTCCGTCATGCACTGCGAAAGGAACGGCCATGACCAGCGACAACACCAACATCCCCGGCACCAACAACAGCACGAACCGTAACCTTGCACAGGACACACCCGCTGCGCAGCCGCCGGTTTCCGGAAGCACCGCCCCCGCCACACCGTCGGCCACATCGGCGCCAGCCACCACTGCGCAGGGCGTTCCCGGCCCGTCCGCCAGCCGTCCCACCGCTCAAACCGCCGGTCAGGGAATCCCTGGAACGTACACTGCGCCGAGCCAGCCGAACAGCAATGCCAACGCGTACTGGCAATCTGCAGCGGCCACGGCGCCTGTGGCACCGGCCGTTCCGGGAAGCGGTGATGGCTCTGCCGGTGCGACGGCCGGCTTCTCCGGCAAGGCCATCGCACTGATTGTGGGCATCAGCTTGGCATGCGGATTGGTGGGCGGTCTCGGAGGCGGGCTGGCTTACGGCGCAATCGCCGGCACCGGCTCTTCCTCATCCAGCAACAGCCAGCAGATGCAGATGCCCGGCGGATCATCCTCAGGCCACGGCGGCATGGGTGGCCAGGGATTCGGCCAGTCCGGCAATGGCGGACAATCCGATGGGCAGAGCCTGCCGGGAGGCCAGTCCGGACAATCGGATGGCGACAACTCATCCGGAGAATCCACCGATTCGCAGTCCTCCGGCAGTGACGGCCAGTCCGGAACCATGCCGCAAGCTCCCGGCGGACAGTCGGGTTCCGGCTCGGGCTCGGGCTCCGGGGCTGCCAGCTCCTCAAACGGCCAATCGGACCAGTCCAGCCAGCTGGACGGCACCTCCACCGATTCCGACACCATCGAAAGCTGACCTCCAGCCGACCGGCGGCACAGCCCCACGGTGTAGGGGGCCGTCCACCGTGTAGGAATCACCCCACCATGTAGGGATTTGCCCACCGTGTAGGGAACACAATCTTCACATCCGCAGAATTCCGCCATTTTGCATCCCTACATCATGGGGAAATCCCTACACCGTGCAAAGTTCCCTACACGGTGGGACGTTCCCTACATGGTGGAGTGTCGTCCACACCGCGAAACGCCCCTACCGGCCATGACTTGACTGCCGCACGCCATGTGCAACACACCTCCGAACGCCCCGAACCAGCTCAGGTCGGTTTGCCGCGTATCGCATCACATCATTCACACCCCGTCGGCCCCATCCACAACCACAAATTAGTCAGACTGCCCAGCGGCGCACGATATGCGGCTGGGCAGTCTGCGTTTCCGCGCGCAATTTCCCGGCACCGCGCTACGCTACTTACGGCGTAGCGCTACGGTTATCGTATCGCTACGGAAAACGTAGCCCTTGACTGACAGGCATGGCACGAAGCCGGCCGCCACAAACACGACCGACCGAGCCAACCAGCCAAGCCAGCCCGCCAAACCGGTCAGGTCCGACAGACCAAGTCCACCAAGCCCGACTCGCCGAGCAGGCCAGGCCCGACAAGCCAGGTCCACCGGATCAGCCGCAGACCGGCCAGCCCGCCGAACCGGTCAGGTCCGACAGGCCAGGCCCGACAAGCCAGACCTGCCCCGCCGAACCGTTCAGGCCAGCCCGCAGACCGGCCAGGCCACCGAGCCAGGCCACCGCGAGCCAGCACGCGGGCCCACCACGCCAGCCAAGCCGCAACCGTCGCCAACCGCCGCCAACCAACCAACCAACACAAGCCGGGAGTATGCAGTGCGCAATATCTTCAAGGTCTTCAAGCGGGACGTCCTGCGCCTGCTCAAGGTGCCGACCGCATGGGTGATCCTGTTCGGCATGGTGTTCATCCCGCCGCTGTACTCCTGGTACAACATCGTGGGCTTCTGGAACCCCTACGGCAACACCAACGGCATCAAGGTGGCCATCGCCAATAACGACGCCGGCACCGACAACGCCCTCATCGGCAAGCAGAACCTCGGCGACCAGATCGTGGCCCAGATGAAGCAGAACACCCAGCTCGGCTGGACCTTCGTCGATCAGGCCGAAGCGATGGACATGGTGGAATCAGGCAAGGCCTACGCTGCCATCGTCATCCCCAAAAGCTTCTCCGACGACCTCGCCGGCGTGGTGACCGGCGGCAGCGACCGCCCCACGCTGGAGTACTACGTCAACGAAAAGGCCAACGCCGTGGCACCCAAGGTCACGGACGTGGGCGCCTCCACGCTGGACCGCACGGTCAACTCCACGTTCGTCTCCACCGTGTCCAAAGTGCTCACGGACACCATCAACCAAGCCGGCGACAAGGCCCTCGCCAGCACCGACCAGACCAAGGGCAAGGCGCTCAACGCCCTGAGCGAGGCCTCCGGCGACGTCCAGTCCACGCGCGACACCATCGCCAAGCTCAATACCGCGCTCGACAAGGCACCCACGCAGACACGCACGGCACGCGAGGCCATCGAGGACGCACGCAAACTCGGCCTCGACGCCGCACAGGGATTGGCCGGCACCTCCAAACTCATCGGCACCACGCAGAACAGCGTAACCGACTTCGTCGTGAACACCTCCGGCACCATCGACCAAGGCTCCAGCCTGCTCAGCCAGGCCGCGAACAAGGCCAACCAGAGCGTGGGCACGGTGACCGGCGCCATCAACTCGGCCAACCAGCAGGTGGGCGGACTGATCAATACCGCAACGGACATCAACGAAGCCAACGCCGAGATCATCGCCCAGCTGCAGGCACTGCCGGACGCGGACAAGGAGCCGCTCAAGTCGGTCATCGACAAGCTGGCGGACCGTAACAGCCGGCTGGCCGGCACGCTGGGCAATCTGAACAGCCTCAACACCACCATCGGCAACGCCGCGACGCACACACAGGGACTCGCCGACAACCTCAACAGCGCCACGCAGACCACCATCGGCGCGATGGGTGACGCCCGCAAGACGATGGTCTCCGGCGCGCTGCCGCAGCTCAACAGCGGACTCAACACGCTGAGCACCACCGCGGGCGTGCTGTCCAACGGCATCACCTCGCAGGACTCGCTCATCGACCAGTCAAAGAAGGTGCTGGACCAACTGGACAGCGCGGTTTCCTCCACCAAAACCGCGCTGAAAGACACGGACAACGCGCTGGCGAGCGTGCAGGACAAGCTCTCCACCCTTGCCACGGACATCAAGGCGCTGTCGATCTCCAGCACGTTCAGTGCGCTTATGGACACCGACGGCAAGCTGGATGCCGCCAAGATCTCCAATTTCATGCTCTCCCCCACCGTGATCAGCGAGAAGACGCTCTATCCGGTCAGCTCATACGGCTCGGGCATGGCGCCGCTGTTCACCGCGCTGGCGCTGTGGGTGGGCGCGTTCGTGCTGGTGGTGATTCCCAAGATCGAGACGGACAGCGAAGGCATCGACGGGCTCACCCCCACGCAGGGGTATCTGGGCCGTCTGATGCTGCTGTCCGTGCTGGCCGCCACGCAGGGCGTGGTCACGGGCATCGGCAATCTGGTGCTCGGCATGCAGTGCGCGAACATCCCCGTGTTCCTCCTCACCTGTCTGATCACCTCGCTGGTGGATATGTCATTCATCTTCGCGATGGCCACCACGTTCATGCATGTGGGCAAGGGCCTGTGCGTGGCTCTGGTGATCCTGCAGGTGCCGGGCGCGTCCGGACTGTACCCCATCGAAATGATGCCGGGCTTCTTCCGCGCCATCTACCCGCTGCTGCCGTTCACCTACGCGATCGACGCCATGCGCGAGGCCATCGCCGGCTTCTACGACGGCAACTGGTTCCACTACATCGGCAAGCTGCTCATCTTCGCGGTGCTCGCCTTCCTGCTGGGCTTGGTGGCACGCCCGCGCCTGGCGAACCTCAACCGCCTGTTCGCGCGGGAGATCGAGGAGAGCGACATCATCATCGGCGAGAAAGTGCATCTGCCCGGCAACGAATACCGCATCACGCAGGCCATCGCCGCACTGGCCGACCACGAGGACTACCGTCACGCCATCGAACGGCGTGCGGCAACGTTCCAGCGTCATTACCCGCGTCTGCTCACCGGCGCGCTGGTGGCCGGGTTCGTGGTGCCGGCCACGCTCATCATCGTGTTCTCGCTGACCGCCAGCGAGAAGATCGTGGTCATGGCCACCTGGCTCGCGTGGGTGATCATCATCATCGGATTCCTGATGGTCGTGGAGTTCATGCGTGACTCGATCCGACGCCAGACCGAGCTCGGCAACCTGTCCGACGAGTCGATTCGCGCGATGCTGTACGGGCACCGGGCAGGAGCCGGACATGCGGCGCGCAAGACCGTGGGGCTGGTCGGCGCAGCGGTGGCCGTAGGCGGGGCAGTCGCCGCGGCCGGCAATACCGCCGAAGCCGCTGACGCCAGCAACGCTGGCAATGAACCCGGCGACACGACCGGCGACATAAAAAGCAACGCCGCCGACGCCGCTGAAACCGTACGCATCACGCCATCGCCGCTGCATCAGAAGGAAGGAAGGCACGCACGATGAAGACGATCTGGAAGCTGTTCATCGGCGATATCAAACGACTGACCAGCAACGTGGTCTCCATCATCATCGTGATCGGACTGGTGATGATCCCGGGTCTGTTCACCTGGTTCAACGTGGCCGCCTGCTGGGACCCGTTCTCCAACATGAAGAATCTCAAGTTCGCGGTGGCGAACGTGGATGAGGGCTACAAATCCGACCTGATCCCCCTCAAGATGACCGTCGGCGACCAAGTGGTCAACGCCCTGCGCGCCAACAGCCAACTCGACTGGACGATCACCACCAAGGAAGACGCCATCGAGGGGGCGAAATCCGGCAAGTACTACGCGGCCATCGTGATTCCGAAGTCCTTCAGCAAAGACATGATGACCTTCTTCTCCAGCGATGCCAAGAACGCACAGCTCACCTACTACCGCAACGAGAAGAAGAACGCGCTGGCCCCGAACCTGCTCAACGAGGGCGCCGACGAGGTCGCGGCCGAGATCAACACCACGTTCGCCAAGACGATCACCTCCTCCGCCCTGGAGATCGCCTCTTCTCTGGCCGACCAGCTCGATGAGCCGGAGGCCAAGGAGAAGCTGGCCAACTTCAACACGAACATCACTGATTTCGCCGCCCGTCTCAACGACACGGCGGATATGCTCGGCACATACGATTCACTGGCCGAATCGGCGCAGCTGCTGCTGGACACCTCGAACGGCCTCATCGCGCAGGCCTCGGATTCGGCCGAGCAGGCGGGCAAGGACCTGTCCGGAGCCAAGGACGGCGTCACCGATGTGGCCGGCGCGCTGCAGACCACCACATCGGCCATGACCGAGGCGCTACAGACCAGCGCGGACAGCTTCGGCGCGGTCTCCGATTCCATCGACTCGCTGTACGATGACGCGGCCGCCGGCTCCTCCACCGCGGCCAGCGAGCTGGACAGTCAGGCGGCGGCCGTGGGCGAGCAGATCGCGCACTACACGGAAATCCGCAACACGCTGGCCGGCATTCTGGGCGACAACGCACTGACCGTGCGCATGCTGGACCGCTCGATCGCCCGTCAGACCAAGCTGCAGAACGCGCTGACCGGCGCTGCGGAGAAGATCCGTCAAGGCAACCAGAACGCGCAGGACCAGCGCGAGCAGGTCAAGGAGCTCGCCGCGCAGGCCAAGGAAAGCGTGGAGGGCGTCAAAACCGACTTCGCCGAGAACGTGAAGCCGCAGATCGAGTCGCTGTCGGGCTCGGTGAAGGACGCGGCCGGACTGCTGAACAACAACGCCGACCAGCTCAAAGGCACACTGGGCGAACTCAAGGATTCGTCCGCCGACGCGGGTTCCATGCTCAAGGACGCGCGCACCACGCTCGCCAAGGTGTCATCCAAGCTACGCACGGCAGCCGACGAACTGAACTCGTTCACCGGCAAGATGGGCGAAGCGCTCGACACCGGCGACATGAGCATGGTCAAGGATGTGCTGGGCTCCGACCCGGAGACGCTGGCCGGCACGCTGGCCGCACCGGTGCAGCTCAAACGCAAGGCCGTCTTCCCGGTGGCCGACTTCGGTTCGTCAATGGCACCGTTCTACACGCTCATCCCGCTGTGGGTGGGGTCCCTGCTCATGGTGGTGACCCTGAAGACCACCGTCTCGCGCCGCATCCGCCGCGAACTGGGCGACCCGCGCCCGCATCAGCTGTATCTGGGCCATTACGGGGTGTTCGGGCTGATCGCGCTCATCCAGGCCACGGTCTCGCTCGGCGGCGACCTGCTGTTCCTGCATGTGCAGGCCGTGCATCCGATGCTGTTCATGCTCTCGGGATGGCTGTCGGCGCTGGTGTACTCGTTCTTCATGTACACGATGGTGGTGAGCTTCGGCAACGTAGGCAAGGCCATAGGCGTGCTCATGCTCATCGTGCAGATCACCGGCGCGAACGCCGCCTACCCGGTGCAAATGCTGCCTGATTTCATCTCGAAGCTCACCCCCATGCTGCCGATGAGCGGTTCGGTCACGATGATGCGCGCGGCCATCGCCGGCATCTACGACATGGATTACTGGAAGGCCACCGGAATGCTGCTGGCGTTCATCCCGCCGCTGCTCCTGCTCGGCCTGCTGCTGCGCAAGCCGCTGGTCAAGTTCAACCAGTGGTATGTGGCCAAGGTGGAGAGCACGAAGGTGCTGAGCTAGTCGGACAAGCTACAGCCAACGACGGAATCACGAGAAGAGTACGAGAAGAAGGACATATGGATACGGCATCGGGTCTTCTGGCGAGCGTGGCCCCTCGCGCCAAGCGCAGGCGTGAGGCCACCGATCGGAAGCTTATGAAGGCCACCTTGCAGATTGCGGTGGAACGCGGTATCAGCGGCGTGACCATCGAGGAGGTGGCCCGGCGTTCGGGCGTGGCCAAGACCACCATCTATCGTCGGTATCACAATGCCAACGACCTGCTGCGCGAGATCAGCGCGCGATACCTCGTGCACGACATGCCCACGGAACCGCCAAGCCCCACGCGCGAGCACTTCACACAGATGCTGCGGCAGCTGGTCGATTGGGTGCAGGACAACGACATCGACATCAAAAGCGTGGGCATCGTGCTGTCGAGCGAAGCGGAATTCTTCCGGCATATCGTCGATCAGGTCGTCACGCCGTGGCTTGAGATGCTGACGGCGTTCCTTCGGCGCGGCGCCCGGGAGGGCGTGTTCCGGCAGGGTCTCGACGGACGGCTGCTGCTCTCCACCATCATCGGATCACTGGTGGCGTACGAGGCGATTGGGGAGACAGGTGCCGTCTCCTCCGATTGGATGCATGCACCGGTGGACGGCGCGACTAGCGCAACCGACGCAACCGACGTCAAGACTCTCTGGGCCGATCATATGGCCGACCTGCTGTGGCCCGCGCTGCTCAAGTAACGGGATAGACCGGCCCGCGCCGTGTTGCGGCCGCCTACCGGCAGTCCGGCAGTGACACAACGCTGGAACCCACTCGGCGTCGATAATCCGCCAACTATGGCCCCTACCGGCAACGAGACAACGCCCAGACGATCATTCCATAGGGGAACCCCGTGCCGCGTGCCGCTACTCCTGGATGGAGGCCTCCTGACGAGCGATCTCCAAAGCCTTGTTGAAGGCATCGGAGGTCCAGCTGGCACCGGCGACCTTATCCACTTTGAGGTCCTTCAGCGGCTTGCCATCCACCACACCGTTGATGGCCTTGGCGAAGTCGTCCTGATGGGTTTTGGAGATGGTGGTGAACGGGTGGCCGACGATGTCCACATGCTCGACATTGCCATCCTTGATGGTCAGATGCACGTCGATGGAATCCTCGCCAACCGGGCCGTACTGGCCGTTGATCGAGTAGTCGCCGTCCTTGTAGTTGCCCGTGTCCTTCTTGTCGGATGTGGTGGACGACGAGTCGGACGACCCGGAATCGGACTGGGACGCATCGGATGACGCATCGGAGCCACCGGACTGCGACTGCTCCTCCTGGGACTGCTGGGTCTCGCCCGAGTTGCCGGCATAGGAATCGTCCATCGGCGTGGCCTTGGATTCGCCGCAGCCGGCGAGCAATGCACCGGTCACCACCAATCCGGCGGCGGCCAGCGTGGCGGTCTTCCGCAATGTCTTGCTATCAGTCATATCCACCATCCTATTGAATCATGCGAATTACGTCCGGTACGGGGTACGGGACGGACGAAGTCAACCAGTGTGCTACGCCAGAAATTCATTGACGAAATGACTACCCCTCAGTCCCGCTTGGCGGGCCAGCTCCCCTGACAAGGGGAGCCAGAACATAATCAACGAACTTACGAAGACCACTAGTCCTCACCACCGGTTTTGGCGGCCTTGGTGGGGTCAGCGAAGCCGATGGCGGTCTCGCCGGTCTGTGCTCCTTCGACCTGGGCGCCGGTGGATGCAGGCTTGCCGCCGACCGCCTCGTACGCCGCACGGGCCTTCTCGTCGTTCCACTTCTCACCCACGAGCACGCCGTGGTTGAGCATGATCTCGCGCTCGGCGCAGCTGGCGACCAGCGCGTCATGCGTCACCACGATGATCGTCGTGCCCTGAGCATGCAGCTGGCGGAACAGGTCGAGGACGATCTTCTCGTTCTTCTCGTCCAAGTTGCCGGTCGGCTCGTCGGCCAGAATCAGTTTCGGCTCGTTGATGAGCGCACGGGCCACGCACACGCGCTGCTGCTCGCCACCGGACAGCTGACTGGGCAGGTGGTGGGCGCGGTCCTTGAGGCCCACGCGCTCCAGCGCGGCAAGCGCCTGCTTCTCATCGACGACCGAATGGTAGTACTGCGCCACCATCACGTTCTCGACGGCGGTCAGGTGCGGCACGAGGTAGAACTTCTGGAACACCAGACCGATCATGTTCTTGCGCACATCCGCCAGCTGGCCGGCGTTCAGGTCCTCCAGCTTGCGGCCTTCGAGCTTGACCGAGCCCTTGGACGGGGTGTCCATGCAGCCGATCATGTTCATCAGCGTGGTCTTGCCGGAGCCGGACGAGCCGACGATGGCGAGCCATTCGCCCTGCGGCACGGTCAAGCTCAGGTCGTCCACGGCATGCAGGTCGCCGTAGATCTTCGAGATGTGGTCGAGTTCAAGCAGCATATCCATGGCTGTTTCCTCTCCTGGGATTCATTATCAACTCACGTATTCAACCGGGATTGGGAGGAGACGTCCTCCGCCTGCTCCCGTGTGCGGGCCGTCGTCCGTCGTCCGTCGGCTGGCGGATGGCGGATGACGGATACGGCATCATTCCTCGCGCAGCACCACGGCGGGGTCGATGCGGGTGGCGCGGTGGACCGGCGGGATGGAGGCGACCACGGCGACGAGCGCGGCGAGCACCACGGAGGCGGCGCCGAGCCACCAGTTGAAGCCGATGGACCGTTCGAAGACGGCCACGCACAGCCATTGGGCCAGCCCGTAGCCGATTGCGGTGCCGATCAGGCCGCCGATCAGGCCGTACATGGCCGATTCGACGTAGAACTCGATGCCGATCGCCGAGGAGGACGCGCCGAGCGCCTTCCGCAGGCCGATCTCGTTGCGGCGCTGGGAGACGATCGAGCTGATCGTGGTGCCCACACCCACGAGCGTCAGCACGAGGACGACCAGCGAGACAATCCAGAACAGGGTCTGCAGCATGGTGATGATGCGGGTGTCGGACGAGGTGATCTTGGTGACCTGCTGCGCCTTGACGTGCATCGAGGTCATGTCGTTGATGCTCTGGACCAGACCGTTCAGGTCGTCCGTACCGGCCGAGTATTCGATGACGTCCACGCCGCGGGTCGTTCCGGTGAGCTTGTTGACGTCCTCGTTGGTGGCGTAGATGATCGAGTCCTCGCTGCCGCCGGTGTCGACGATGCCGGCCACGCGGAATTCAGTGCCGGAGGTGTCCATGATGTCGCTGGAAACGCGGCCGTCCTGCGTGGGCTGGTCGGAGGGGGTAGAGGAGGTGCCGGAGTTCTCGGAGGAGTTCTGCGGGTTGGCGTTGGCGGTGGCTCCCGTTCCTGCGGCGGTCTCTCCCTCAGTCTCCGCGGGCGCGGAGCCAGATCCCTCATCAGAGGGAGCCGATGTGGAGGACTCGGAGGAACCCGAGTTGGAACCTGCGGTGGAACCAGATGTGGAAGAGCCGGCGTTGTCGGAGGCGCGGTAGCCGATGGTGATGCCGCTGCCGACCTTGAGTCCCATCGCATCGGCCACGTCACGGCCGATGAGCACCTTGCCGGCGGACGGCCACGCACCATCCACCACCCAGTGATGGTTGAGGTTGCGCACTTCAGCGGTGTCGATGCCGGCCATCACGTACGGCGCGGCGTTCACACGCACGTTTTCGTACCGGTAGGCGGCGTGCTTCTCCGAGCCCTTCGCCGCCACCATCTCGGTGGTGTGCGTGACCATCGCCTCATCGATGCCAGCCTTGCCGTCGGCGCCGGCTTCGGTGGGGGTCACGATGAGGTTCGCGCCGTACGCGCGCATCTCCTCGTTCATCTGCTGCGGCACGGCGATGCAGATCATCGCCAGGCAGAACAGCGTGGCCGCACCCACCATCGAGGCGACCACGGCCATGACCGCGCGCGAACGACGGCGGAACACGGCGCTGAACAGCATTCTGAAGAACATGCCGGTATTGGTCATCGGCGGTCTCCTTTCTTGCATACGTTGGCGACGATTCCGAAGAAGGGCGGAAGGACGGCTTTAACCGAAGACGAAATCATGGCCGAGGACGAAATCGCGAGATCGCGAAATCCCCCGGCCGGCCGTGTCATCGCGACCTCCCACGCCAAGGAACCGGCGTAACCGGCACCGTGGAACTCAGCGGCCATGCAGCACCTCCGCAGGCTTCAAGCTCAGAATCGAGCGGATGGACGAGGCGGAGGCGACCAGCACGGTGACCGCGAGCAGCACGAACACCAAGACGAACACCATCGGCCGCATCGTGATGCCCGAACCGAACACCACCTGTCCGATGATCTGGGCCACTCCGGAGCCGAGGCCGGCGCCCACGATCGCGCCCAGCAGCGAGATCACCGCCGTCTCGGCCATCATCAGGCGGGAGACCGCGCCGTCCGTGGCACCGATGGCCTTGAGCAGCGCAAGCTCGGCGGACCGTTCGCCGATCGTGGCGACCATGAGGTTCGCCACAGCCACGGCCGCCGCGATGAGGCTCAGCACGGTCATCAGAATCATCACCGCCTGCGTCTTCTGCAGCACGTTGCCCTGCAGGGCGGCGACCTGACGCACCTGCTTGGCCACGGCGCCCGGAATCACCTCCTCGATCTGGTAGGCGATCGAGCTCGGATAGGCGGTGCAGTACCACGTCTCCCATTCGTCCTGGCTCAGCGCGGCCGGGTTCTTCGCGGCCTTGCGCGCGAGGTCGTTCTCCGGCGTGGTCAGCGCCTTGACCTCGATCTTGTCCACCGAATCGGGCAGATCGGCCAGCACCTGGGCGGTGGAGGACGGGATGTACAGCGAGCTGTTCTCGTCGTCGCCGGAATCGTAGATGCCGGTCAGCGTGATGTTCTGCTCGTGGTTCTCGCCGGACGCGGTCTTCTTGTGCAGCGTGATGGTGTCGCCGACCTTGGCACCGATCGAATCGGCCAGGGTTTTGCCAATCACGCCCTGATCGGAATCATCCTTGGGCCAGGCGCCCTCGAGCTTCCACCACGAGCGCATGCCCTCGACGCCCACCACAGTGGTCTCGCCGGACGGCAGCTTGAGGCTCTTGTTGAACCATGTGCCCACCACGGAGACGGGGACGGACGCGCACGATGAGCCGCCGCTGCAGCCGCTCGGGCTTGTGGTGGCGTGGATGTTGAGCTGCGGCGCGAAATTGGTGATGTTGAACGCCCAGAAGATGGTCTTGATTTTGACCGCGTCGGATTCCTTGAGGAACGCGGTCGGATCGGCCTCGCTGGCCGCGCCGGAGACCCCTTCGGTGTTGTACAGGTCGGAGACCACGGCGTCGGCCTTCGGCTGCACGGTGATGTTCGAGCCGTACGTGGACAGCTCGGCGTTGAGCTTGTCGCCCACGTCGAACACCACGCCCAGCATCGAGACGCTCACCGTGGCCGACAGACACACCGTCAGCGCGATGAGCAGACGCCTGCGCAGCTGCCGCGTGAACGAGCGCGCGATCATTCGCAGAAAGAACATGATTTGCCTCCCGCCTTACACTCACTGGAATCACTGGAAGTGGACGCTCAGGGCGTCCAGATCGGCGGTCTGGATGGTGATCTTGCCGTTGCCGGTCTTGTAGTTGAACGGAATCGGGTTGCATCCGCCCTTGAAGCCGATGGTCGCCAGATTGATGGCCACCTCGCACTTCTTGCAGATGATCTTGCCGTTCTTCTCGTAGTAGCCGGCGTCGCCGCAGTTCTCGCAGGCATCAAGGCCGATGCCGTACGCGCCGCCGTTCTTCTTGATGATGATGAAACGCATGACCGTGCCGTCCTTCGCCTTGTATTCGAAGCGGTGCAGGTGGCCGTCTTCGACCTGGCTGAATGGGATGGTGGCCACGCCGTCCTTGAGCGAATAGGCCTCGGGCGGCGACAGCGTGATGGTCTGATGGGTGGCGGCGACGCCCACGGTGAGGGTGACGGTGACGCCGATCATCGCGACCAGCGACCATACGGCCGCGGCGATGGCATGGCGGCGGAACGCCTTATGACGGCGCAGCGTGGCCTCGTTCGCGCCGGGCACGCCGCGCGTCTTCATGCGGAAGCCGGCCACCACGGAGGCCACGGCCGGCACGGCGAACACGATGGCCTGCGCCATAATCATCGCGGAATTGTGGTTGATGGACCATGCGAGGGCCACGAATCCCATGTGTCCGATCGGGAAGCCGCGGGCCTGAAGAATCTGCATGAGTCCGGTGAAGTGTTGGATGAGCAGGATGGCCATGACGGCCACCACCGCGATGGTGAAGGCCCATCGCACCGCCGTGGTGCGCATCGTGCGGAAGATGGCCGCCACCACGATGGACATGGTCAGACCGAGCACAAAACCGAGCGCACGCAGCAGCATGGCTGAGGTGAAGGCGGTCTCGCCCGGCTCCACCCAGATGGTGAGCTGCAGAATCACGTCCGGCAGGGCGTAGAAGACGGTGAGGGCGATCTGCACGGCGGCCACCGCATTGGCCACATGCATCCAGAGCGCATGCTTGGCCCAATTGTGGGTGATTCTGGGCGCGGCGAGCACCACCGCGAGTGCCAGCACATCCACAATCACGGCCGCGATGAGCACCGGATAATTGATGAACGTGCGCTGGTTGATGACGGCCGTGGCACGCAGGGCCGCGAACACCACCGCCGCGATAAGGCCAATGACGAGGCCCCACAGCCGCCAGTGGGCGCTGATCGGCTTGTCGCGGCCCTCGCCCACGGTGAGCATCACGCCCAGACACATGACCAGCAATGCAGGGGCCAGCGTCCCCGGCATCACCGCTACGAATTGCTCGAGCATTCGCGCCCTTTCCTGAGGTTTGATTTGTCCTGCGTCATCCCCTCACCAGCCATAGGGAGCTGGCCCGAAACAGGACTGAGGGGTAGTCAAATAGTGGGCTTCCGGACGCAGAATCCTACATGCCATAATCGGCCGAAAGCCCCCTCTGGGATGAGGGGGCTCTGTTGAGGTTTATTGACGGAGTCAGGTTACGTACGGCACTCGCCTAAAAACGCCTCTGGCGTTTTCTTAACGGCTCGGCCACTCCGCCGTGCACTGGAGGACGGCCTTCGACCGACTGTCCCGGGCGATGCTGTCGCATCGCCCATGAGTGCTACAAACAGCCCACCGGGCTGTTTGCTTTACGCACTCACCACTGACGCGGGGTGTAATCCCAGTTGTCGAAGGTGACCTCGATCGGCTCGGTCCAGAAGTGGCCCTTCACACCGGTCTCCGGGTCAACGTGCAGCATCCAGCCCTTCTTGGCCGGGGACTCGATGGAGAGCTTGAGCTGGTAGGTGCCGGCCTTGTCGAGCTTGACGTTGGCGCCGTAGTGCGGGCCATCGGAGGCGTTCATCTGCATGAAGGTACCGGAGGTGGCGGTGCCGCCCTCGACTTCCTTACCGGTGGACTTGTCGATGATGGTGTAGTTCACGGTCAGGTCCGGGATGAAGTCGCCCTTGCCGTAGCCCAGCTCGGTGGCCTTCTCGTTGCCGTGGATGTCGGCCTCGAGGTGGAAGGAGGCATCGGCGGCCTTGAGGCCCATGGAGGCGGGCTCCATGTCGATCGGCTGGAAGTACACGGCGCCGACGGTCAGCGGGCCGGCCTCCTGGTCCTGCTCCTCGGCGGTGCCGGACGGGCCCACCGGGACCTCCTCGAAGCCGGCGCCGGCATCGGAGGCGCCGGAGTCGGAGGATGCGTCGGAGCTGGAGGAGTCGGTGGACTGCGAGGAGGTGTCCGACTTGGTGTCGGAGGATGCGTTGTTGGTGGAACCGCAGGCGGCCATGGACAGGGTCATCGAGCCGGCAAGCAGCAGGCCGAGCAGGGCGGCCATCTTCTTGTTCTTCATCATTATTGTTCTCTTCCTTTATTTGGTTAGTGAATAGTATTCACAGATTGTTGAATTATGGATTATTCGGGGAAAGCTGGGTTGGCGCGGTCGGCTGCGGGCGATTCCGCGTGATGCGGCTCGCGAGGCGGACTCATGATGCGGGCTCGCGGCGGCGGACCGTCTCACCGCGTCTAGGCTTTGGCCTCGCCCGCCGTAGCGTCTGCGGTCTTGGCCGATGCGGTGGCGCCGGCCTTGAGTCTGCGTTGCTTTGCGAAGCCGACCACGAACAGCGCGATGACCGCGACGGCCGCAATCGCCTGGGCCACAATCGTCTCGACGTACGGGTAGAAGCCGAGCCAGTCGTTCGTGGGCACGCCCTGCAGGTAGTTGGCGGGGAGTGCGTCGCCCTCAATCAGCGCGTGCACGCCGCCGCCGGCGAAGACGACCACGAGCACGGACATCAGAATCGACGTGACGAGGAAGAACGGGCCAATCGGAATCTTCACGGAAGTGAAGCGGATGATCAGGAAGATGATCACGAGCACCACGGCCGCGGCGATGCCGCCGATCCACATGCCCTTGGAATCCTGGCTCATCGAGTAGATCGACTCGTAGAAGATCACGGTTTCGGCGCCCTCGCGGAACACGGCGAGGAAGCTCAGCATGGCGAGCGAGACGATCGTGCCGAACGCCACCTTCTCCCCTGATTCGACCTGCGAGGACATGGACTTCACCGCGGCCTCGGTCTTGGTGCGAATGTACCGGTTCCACGCCTCGACCGAGCTCTTGTTGAGCATCCAGTTGCTGGTCCACAGCAGCATGCCCATGGCGATCAGGGCGCACACGCCCTCCATGATCTCCTGCTGCGGGCCGGAGCCGCCGAACATCAGGCCGAAGATCACGGCGATGATGCCCGAACCGGCCAGACCGGCGAGCACACCCACGTAGATCCACTTGGTGAAGCGCTTGTTGCCGGACTTGACGAGGTAGGCGATCACGGCGGCGACCACCAGCAGCGCCTCGAGGCCCTCACGGATGAGGATGAGGAAGGCCTGACCGACCGAGCTGGTAATGAACTTGGTGAAACCGCCCTCCTGATCGGCGGCGCCACCGTCAAGGATGCCGGCGTCCTTGACCAGCATGGCCTTGAGGTCATCGATGAGCTGCTTGGTGTCCTTGAGCGGGGCGCCGGTGTTCATCGACTTGCGGCACATCTTGAACTGATATTCGACCTCGGAGACGCGGTTGCCGCTGATGGCGTTCATCACGTTCTTCTCGAAGCCGAGCTTTTCATAGTACTGGTAGTAGGCGGTGTTGACGAGCGTGGCGCCCTTCGCGCCGTCGCCGCTCTCGTACGCTTTGTAGGCGTTGTCGAGGATCGGGGTCATCTCGTTGGCCACGTCGGTCCACGAACGGTTGCCCTTGCCGGGGTTCTTCTTTTTCTTGGCGTCGAGCTCCTTGCGCTCCTTGTCGAGCTGCTTCTGGAGGGCTTCGGCGTAGGCCTTCGGCTTGGCGAGCTGGGTGTTGGCGTCCAGCTGCTGGGCGGTGGCGTCGAGGTCAGCGGAAAGCGCGTCGATCTGCTGGCTCATCTGATCGTCGTTGCCGGGCACGTAGGTGAGGTCCTGGATGGACTGGAAGGCCTGCTGCTGGGCGGTCTGCTTGTCCTGACCGATGGTGTCGCGCACCACGGCGGTGAAGTTGGAGGCCACGTAGATGGTGTTGTACGCGGACATGACCTCGGACGTGGAGCCGGCGGTGTTGCCGTCCTTGTAGGTCTTAAGGCCCTGCTTGAGCTGCTTGTCCATCGCCTTGGCCACGTCGGTCCATGAGGCGTAGTCTGCCGAGCTGCTGGAGCTCGAGTCGGAGGAGTCGGCGAAGGCCGCCTGCGGCGCGAGCGCGGCGGGTGCCACGGTGGCGACGATCATGGCGAACAAGAAGGCCAACGCGACGAATGCGCGCGGCACGGACCAGCGCGGCTGACGAAGCATGCCGAATTCCTCTCTCAAATGCATTTGCCTAATGGCTTGAAAACCATCTATGAAATGTAGAGAAAAAAATTCTTCAGCAACAGTCTTGATTTTTTGAGTCTGGTGCGGTAATATAAGCGCGATTTCGGCCTGTTTTACCCCTGAATCTGTCTCACCATGCGACCCAGCTACCGGACAGGCTCCGCACGACACGCCCGGGCGAACAGCAGGGCCGAGAACAGCGGCAACGTGAAGTACACCGGAATCGGATACCAGAACAGCGCCTCGGGTGAAGCGTACAGCGAGAGGATTGTAAAGAACAGCAGCCCGTATGCGGCGAGGGCCGAGGCCGGGCGGGGTGCGGTAGTGCGGGACGTGGCAGAATCGGCGGGGACGGGGGCGGCCGGGGGAATGTCGGCTGTGGCGATACCGGCCGAGGCAATGCCAGCCGAGGCAATGCCAGCCGAGGCGATACCAGCCGAGGCGATACCAGCCGAGGCGATACCAGCCGAGGCGATACCAGCCGGCACATCGTACGCGTATGACTGTCGAGCACGCGAAGATGGGTTAATTCGCCCGAGTTGGCCGGGCTGCTCGAGTTGCTCGAGTTGGGGCGAACGGCGTCGCCGAGTCATCCGGCGCCACGGCGTCATCCGCAGCAACAGAGCGGCGCCGATGATCAGCGGAATCCATGTGACGTATAGGCCCATGGCCGTCAATGGGTTGTCGTCGCGGACCCAATGGCGAACGTCATCGAGTACGGTCCGCTTCCAGTGCGGTTTGCGCGATGTACCCATAAGCGGCGCAAGGTCGTGCTCGATGGCGACGATGCGTTGCGCGGCGGCGATGTCGGCGTCATCATCGCCATTGGCGGCCGCATCAGCGCCCGTGCCGGCGCCGGAACCGGTGCCCGCATTCGGGTTCGTGCCGGCCGCCGAACCGCCGGCCGCGGACGCACCCGTCACGGTCTCCGGCAGGAAGGTGGACCATTGTTTGAGGTATCCGCGTGTGAACAGGTAATCGGAATCGGTGGGGTATGCAAAGTTCACGGACATGTCCCACCAGCCGCGGATCGGGCCCGCATAGGCTTTGGCATACTCGCCGGGATGGGCCACGCCGAGTTCCGCCCAGACGCGAAGTGCCGCGAGTTTCTGGGCCGTGGTCGGCTGCGGATGCTCACGCAGGGTCTGGAAGGTCTCGTTGGTGCGGTGCGGATTGATATCGGCGGCGGCCTGATCAAGGTTCATGATGGCGTTGAGGGAGCGGCGCTGGTCGGGCGTGATGGCGGTCCGGTCATTGGGATGGTCGTGCGCCACCTGCGCGACCGGCTGGGTGACGAGCCCCCAAACCTCACGTCCGGGCGAGAGATTGGCATGCGTGGCGGCTGCGGCGAGCGGGGCCCATACGCCCTGCGCGAGGATAACGGCGGCGGCCAGACACACGAAAGCGCGAAAGCGAGGACTCAGACGCAGGGGACGTCGCGGGCGTTGTTGCGCGCGGGGTTGGGGACGTTGCCGCGTGTTCTGGTCGCCACTTCGACCGCGAAGCTGGCTTTGCTGAACTTGCTGGTCCTGCTGGCCACGATATGACTCCGGGGATTGCCGACCGCACGTATGATCACGGGGCTGGTCGGAATCAGGATTACGCTCGAGATTGGAGACGAAAGGCCGGCCGTGACTCCGGGCGCCGTCCCTAAGCCGACTGGAATGGGCATCCTTATTCACTTTCCCGTCCGCGTCCCCATTCCCCGTATTTCCACGACATGCGGCGAGCAGACAGCATCCGGCACACAGCACGATGACGAGTGCCGTACGTTTGGATGCGATGACGGCGAAGGCAAGCGCAACGAACGTGATGGCGACCGGCTGGCGGGCCAGCACGGCACCCCGCGTGAGACACGCCTCCACAAACATCACCGCGAACGGCACGAAGAAGACGGTATGCAACGAATCCTTACCCATCGTGATGATGGAGCCGGCCACCACATAGCTGGTGGCGAGGTAGAGGAGCGACAGGATGACGAGCCAGCGGGGTGCACCGAGTTTGCGGATGTAGCACAGCGTGAACGCGGCCCCCGCGGCGAGAAGCACTGCCTGAATCACTATGTATGCGGCCTGGCCGGCGAGTGGCGTGCCGGCGACGGCGCTGCCCGCATGCCAGAACAAGCCGAAGATCAGGGTGTCGAAAAGCGGATGCTGCGTGTAGTACTGGTGAATGCCGGACACTTGAAGGTACTGGGCGAGCGTATCGTCGCGCATTGCACCGGGCCACGCGATGACGAGCCATGGCAGCCATGCGACGGCAATGAGTGCAAAGTATCGAAGGAATACCAATCTGAGCGATGCGGTCAACGTGGATGGACAGCGAGCGGCGAGGAATGACGCCATGCGGGCCGCCGTAGCGCGAAACCGGGATGAAACCCTGCGCAATATTGTCGCGCGCCCCAACGTCACGGGGAATCGCTCCGGGCGAAGCGGCAACACATGAGGCTGCGGTATGCGGGGGCGTGTCGATTGGGGTGTTGTCGCATGGAGTGGCGTCACATGAGATGACATCACATGGGATGGCGTCGCATGCGCAGCAAGGCGTAGGCCGGTCCCAGCGGTGCCGAGTCCGAACCTCGTATCCTCCGCAACGGCCACCGGCGCGTCCGCTGGCGATATTGGCTCCGCCTGCATTGCCGATACCGCCAGCGGACGCCACGCTTGGGGAGGAACCTTGTCGCACATGGTTGTACAGCCTAGGTTTCATTCGGCGCCGCGAGGCCGGGGACACCAACAATTCACGCGGACGGAGCAATGCGTTCATGCTCAAGGCGATTGGGACGCAGCCGCGTTACGAAGGCAGGACGGCGTCCTTCGCCCCGATGGAATACCGTGCGACGTATCAGCGTTACAGGGGCTGGTTCACACGCAGATTGAAGGTACACACTCAGGCGAGCGAGCTTGGCGACCGGCTGTGGTGGTTCATGCGCAGACCAAAGGCACAATCACCACGATTGCGACGCTGCGTGCAGGCATGAACGGATTAGGCAGCCCCTCGTAACGCAGATACGCACTATCCGGCCCTGTCAAGTCCTATCCGGCCCCTTCGGCCCCATCCGAGTGAGCTATCCGGCCCCATCTAGACCTATCCGGTCCCATCCGAGTGAGCCATCCGCGGGCTATCTGCGTTGCAAGGGGTACATTCACCGCTCTCCGGAGAGGTATCTGCTTTGCAAGGGGTACCCAATCGCGCATATTCCGAGTACAAGCATTGCAATGACGCCGCTGATACTCGACATATCAGCAATTAGGTACCCCTTGCAAAGCAGATACCTCTCCGCACATCCCCTGAAGTACCCCTCATAAAGCAGATAGCCGCGACACGCCGCATCGACGACGATGTGCGCTTTTCCATAACCTGTGATAGTTTATTCAAGTTGCCTGCGGAGCTTGCCTCAAGCAAACATTGCAAGCATGGAGGATTCGCCTAGTGGTCTATGGCGCACGCTTGGAAAGCGTGTTGGTGTAACAGCCTCACGAGTTCGAATCTCGTATCCTCCGCCATCGCCCTTTTCCCACCCAAAGGAAAAGGGCTTTTTCATTGCCAAAACGGCGGAATTGCAATGTTTTCAAGCCATTCCGACGATCTGCCCGTCTTCCGTTTTGACCCGTCTCGGCCCGTTTTCTGGGGTACCATAGTCGGTAAATTAAGCGGTACCGCTTAAGGCTTACCGCTCACCGCTCATCAGGGGAATCAACGACGATACGGCCATCGACAATCAGGAAGGCGCGCTGCATGGCAAGGACGACACGAAACCGCCGCCGCAAGTTCGGCAAGGTGGAGACGAAGACGAACAGGCACGGGCAGGTCTACTACGATGCCTCATACATCCCGCCCGTGGAAGCCCGCGAGCGCTACCCGTACCTTCCCGCGCGCATCCACCGTAATTTCGACGACGGCTATGAGCTTCAGGCCGACGCATGGCTGAGCGAGGCGAAGCGTCTCATCGATCTGGGCGCATGGGAACCTCCGGAGATGGCGGAGAACCGGAACGCCGGCAACACGGTGCTGTTCCGCGAGTACGCCGAACAGTTCGTGGAGAACCGCCGCAAGGGCGACAACCAGCCGATTCGTGAGACCACGAAGGACAAGTACCGTCAGTATGTGCGCGACTATCTGAACCCGGTACTCGGCGATCTGCCGATGGCGTCGATCAAGCCGGCGCATATCCGCGACTGGTACGACAGCATGAAGGTCACGAAGGACGGTCGGGGCGAGAGCATACGTCGGCACGTGTTCGAGCTGCTGAGCGCCATCATGGCCGAAGCGGCGAACGCCTCGCTGGATGATCAGGGCACGACGCTCATCAAGGTGAACCCGGTCCAGTTCAAGGTGCCTCGCCCGGCCACGAAGCATGTGTACGTGATCGCCACGCGCGAGCAGGTGCGCGCGCTCGCCGACGCCATGCCGCCGAATCTCGCCCTTGGCGTGCTGCTGTCCGGCACGCTGGGATTGCGCCAAGGCGAGGTGTTGGGACTGCAACGCCGTGATATCGAGCTGGAGGCGTCGCCGGTGCTGCTGCATGTGCGTCGCAGCGCCAAGGAAATCAGCGAGAACGGGCATAAGGTGGCCGTGCTGGGCGAGACGAAGACGCCGAGCAGCAAACGCGACATCGAGGTACCCGCTCCCCTAGTCGAGGAGATCACGCGCCATCTTGATACGTACGTGGAGGATAAGCCGACCGCGCTGCTGTTCACCGGCGTGCGCACGCGGGGCATCGTCCGCGCGCAGTCCATGCGCAACGCCTTCGCGAAGGCCATTGAGACGGTGAACGACCCGACGCTGAAGGGCATGGACTTCCACGATCTGCGTCACACCGGCCTGACGCATTACGCCGAGCAGGGCGCGACCGTCGGCCAGCTCATGCGCTTGGGCGGCCACACGAACATCAAGACCGTGGCTACCTATCAGCAGTCCAGCAAGGATGCGGACAAGCGACTGCTGGCGAAGGTGGAGGCGAGTATGAGTACCACGCCGGCGAGCGCCGGAACCTCCAAGAAGAATACTGACGGCGGGAAACCCACAAACGACACTGCAACGGCCAGGAACGGCGGTCAACAGCTGAGTTCACCCGGCAATCCGTCCGAAACGGCCCAAACGTCCGAACCGTCCGCAAGCGCAGGCGCAGACCATGCCGACCGCTCCGTCATGGAACCGACCGGCGCCACTGCCGATGCGGATGCCGAGCTGAAGGCGCTCGCCGGCGCACTTGGCGCACTGGATCTCCAGTCGCGTCTTGCGGTGCTGAAAGGACTGGACGAGGACAGACGCGGCCGGATACTCGCGTTGCTGCCGGCCTCGGTTCAGGTGGATACGATTCAGGAATTGATCAAGGCGGTGGCGTGATGGCAAGAAGGAACGGCAATTCCGCAAACAGGCCTGGCAAGTCCAGCGGGATCAGCAGGCCCGACCCGTACAAGACGATGGCTGATTCCGGCATGTGGGGCGAACGGTTCGATGCGGAGAAGGCGCGCAAGTTCGCCAAGCTGCTGGAGCGTATGACGGTGGACAATGACGCCGTTGCCGATCTGCTGATCGCCGCCGATGCGTGGATGTCGGGCTGGTGTGAGGAGTTCATACCGTGCCTGAAGGCCACGGTCAACGCCGGACGCGAGCTTGACGACGTATTCGCCAAGACGGTGGGAGCCACGCCTGAACCGGAGGATAGCGTAGCGCAACAGCATGCAGCAGATGCCTTCGCCTTGTTGTCGGCGACGCTCAACCGGTATCTGTCCAATCACACGGTGCCGGATGCCGTCATACGCGATGTGCTGCTGAGCTATACCGTGTCATATCAGAACGCGGCGAAGCAGACCGTCGATTCGTTCCTCGTCAAGTTCTGGAACCGGCATAACGATTGTGATGTGGCGGAGTTCATGTCGATGCTGCGCCGTTACGCCTTCGCGTTCGGGTACGCGGAGAAGATCAAGCATCTGATGGCGAAGGGCAAGTATGCAGCGCGCAACGATGCCGCATATAAGGACGAGCATGTAGCCTATCGCAATGCACTGGCGTTGACCGGCAAAGACGGCACACTGCCCGAATTGCCTGCCGGAACTCCGCGCCCGGAAGCGGCATGGTCAGTGCTTGACGCCTACCAGACCGGCATGAAAGTCAGGCCCGGTCTGATTCCGACGGAAATTTCTGGAGATTTCGACACGCCCATACACTGAATCACCGTCCATGAGCCTCGATGAAACTATTGGAACCGGCTCTATTGCAACGTTTTCAAGGTGCCGTTTCGGCACATATCTAGTCACAATGACCCGCATTGCAGGAAAATGTAAAACGCTGTAAAAATGATATCGTTGCAGTTTTCTACGGAAGTGGAAATCCGTCAGAATCCCGCGGCACACGACCCCTCAGCGTCGGTAACAACCTGAGCGCCACGCGCGGCGGATGCCGGTAAGTCCAAAGAAGAACTACCACCATGGGTACAGTGCATCTACGCCAGCTGCGCTTCCGCCCTCGGTGCGACCCGAGAGGGGTTAAATCCAATGCGAAATGACTACGTACAACTGACCGCCAAGCCCGCCCAAGTGGCGGAAATGCTGGGCTACTCGGACACGAAGACCGTGTACGGGCTCATCCGCTCCGGCAAGATTCGGGCGCGCAAGGTGGGTAACACCTATCTGGTGAACCTCACCAGCGTGCGCAAGTTCGCGGGAGAGGAGTAAGCATGCGCCTCACGTCGAGCACACCCATCGCGGACGCAGCGAACTCCATCCGCGACCTCGACAATGAATCGATCACCGTATCGGGCGAACGCTTCGACCCGAATGAGACCGGTTATGTGCTCCAAACGGTAGCCGACTATCTGATCGAGACCGCCTACGGTCTCCATCGGCTGACCGTCACCCGCGATGCCATCAGAACGGCCCGAGGTCTGGCCTTGTGCGTCTACGCGACGCACATTCGCCCGGCTTCCATCGCATTCAGCGCAGCCAACGGCGACCTGCCAGCCCTGCGGATGATGCAGGCCGCGCTGCTGCTGTGCGCCGATGCACGGATGACGCTGATCACCGGACCGTTTCCCTCGGTCGGCCATACATTCATCCGCACCGGCACGGTGGACACCGCGATTGGCGACCTGCTGGAGCGAGGACTGCTGCCAACCCGCGCACGCGGAGACCTGTATGCGATGAAGCATCGCATATCGGCGAGCGCCGCGCGATTCCACCGGAACCACGGCTCCGGCATTGAAGGCGGCAATAGGAACGAGAACATGCTGGCGCTCATCGCCAGTGACGCCGGCGAACCGTGGCGCGAAACCGCTGCGGCGCTCGCCGGCGAATGGAAGGTGGCCGCATGATCGCAACCATGAATCCGGCTGATCTGGGTAGCATGGGCCTGATTGCGGATGACCCGTTCATCTCCGACGATCCGGTCGGCATGCCCAGCCTGTCCAACGCGCTGTACGGCTTCGACCCCAGCGGTCTGGCCAATCGCATCTTCCGTCTGCTGAAGCGCTATATCGGCGCGACGGACGACGATCTGAAGATGCTGACCCTGTGGATTATGCACACATGGGTGTTCGCCAGCCTGTATACGACGCCGCGCCTGTTGGTGACGTCCATTCTTCCAGGAGCGGGCAAGACCACGCTGCTGGAGTGGATCGGGCACTTGGGCGCGAAGTCGGAGATGCTGAGCGCCATCAGCTCGGCGTCGCTGCTCGCCAATCTCGCCGATCAGGGGTACACGCTGCTGGTGGACGAGGCCGACCGGAGCCTGCGCAAGGACAATCCCCTTGCCGCCGACTTCATCGCCGTGGTGAACACCGGGTACAAGAAGGGCGGCAGTCGCACGATTCAGGAGCCAGACAAGAAGCACGGCTGGAAAGTGGTGCGCAAAAGCACGCATGCGCCGGCCGTGTTCGCGGGCAACAACCCCGATCTGCCGGCCGACACCCGGCAGCGCTGCATCCCCGTGTTCCTCTACCCGTCCGACGAGGTGGAGGAATCCGATTGGGAGATGATCGAGGAGAACGACGCGGAGTATCTGGACCTGCGGCACGATCTGCCCATATGGGCGGAAACGGCGGCGAGCGCCATCAAGCCACGTCCCACGCTGCCGGAATCGGTGAAAGGCCGTTACCGCGAGGTATGGCTGCCGCTGGCCCGCATCGCCCAGACGCAAAGCGGGGACTGGCTGGACACCGTGCGCCGGCTGTCCGCGGAGTTCGTCGAACAGGCCAAGACGGATGCCGATCTCGGCCTCGCCAACGACTCGCCGCACATCGTGCTGCTCAAGGACATCGCCGAACTGTGGGCCACACAGTGGCGGACGTGCACGTTCGTCGGCTCGCAGCAGATGTGCGACGCGCTCGCCTACGGCAATCCGACGCAGTGGGGAGACCAGCAGCCCGGCGGCTTCGGACGGTTGACCGCCAAGCGATTGGCGTCGATGCTCAAGAAGGCCGGTGTGGAAGCGAGCCGCAACCGCGAGCGCACCAAACGCGGATACCGGTTCACGGCGTTCGCGCAGGCGTGGAAGACGCTGAAGATCTGGGAGGCGTTGAAGCTCGAACCGCCCACACCGGGTACGGGCATGGGCGCCGACGCGGACGCTTCGGACGGCTCGGACACGTCGGACGCTTCCATAGGGAGCACCTTGGAAGGCATCTCAGCGAACATCTCTAAGAACGACTCGGAGCCGGAACGGCTGGAACACTGGGCAGCGACGCTCAGCACCACCGCCGACATCCCGGACTGGACGGCACTGTCCTCCGACCAGCTGCAAGCCATCCGCAAGGTGAAGCACACCGGCCTATGGCTCAACAAGACCACCACCGAACTCAGCAGACGAGGAATCACCGTATGAAGGACATCACCCTGAACGAACCCATGACCGTGCCTATGCCCACCGCCGCCGTGTCTGCTGCGAAAACGCAGACTAACGCATCCGCTGTCTCCGCTGATCAGCTGGTGCAGGCGCTCTACGAGCACGTCGATGCGCAGAATCGCGTCGCCGACCAGCTCGAAAAGATGAACGACCATCTCAGTGACATGAGTCAGATGCTGTACGCCTGCCTGCACTCGCACAGCATGAGTCTGAACGGCATCGACCGTTCGCTCGGCGAGATCGCCGAACAGGTCGAGAACACCCAAAGGCCGTTGCCGACCGACCATCAGCCGGCGACCGCCACGCGATGACCCGTCGCTGAACGACCGGCATTGATGACCGGTGAATGACCGGTAGAGGGAGAGACCCCGCCCCTACGCCTCCGGCGCTCCCCGAGGCATAGCGCCGCTCTCTCCCCCGATTTTCCCACAGCCAACCGTTGTTTTGCAATCCGGGGCCGAATCTGATATCCTGCCTCATACACAGGTCCGCAGTAATGTGAGACTTCCAAGAGCCGGGGGTAATCCCCCGGCATTTTTTATTTCAGGGGGCGTTATGGCCGAAATCTCGATTTTCGCTGACGAAAGCGGCGAACAGGGATTCCAGTCCAAGTACTACGCGCTGACATTGGTGTTCCACGACCAGTCCGATCCCGTCATCCCCATATTCGATGGTTATGAACAAACGATCCGCGACGCAGGCCTGCCGAACATTCCCATGCACGCCTCACCGCTGTTGAACGGCCATGACGCCTACCAACACCTCGGCATCAGCCAGCGCAAGCGCCTGCTCACCTACTTCCTGTCCATGCTGTTCAAACTGCCGGCACAATACGTGACGCTCATCTACCGAAAGGCCGATTACGCAACCTTGGAACAGCTGGGCGCACGCATCAAACGTGACATCGTCAACATCGTGTTCGACCATCTGGCGCTTTTCCAGAGCTTCGACACCATCAAGGTGTACTACGACGGCGGCCAGAGCCTCGTCACGCAGGCCATTCACGGCGCAATTAAATACGCGCTCTCGAAACAGGCCATCATCTACCGCAAAGGTTCGCCGACCGACTATCGGCTCGTGCAAGTGGCGGATTTCATCTGCACTATCGAACTGACCGCGCTCAAGTACGAGAACCACGAACAGACAGCGACCGACGAGCGCTTCTTCGGATCAGCACGCACCTTCAAGAAGAATTACCTCAAAAAGGTCCGTAAGCATCAGCTGACAGCTCGGTAGAGAGTTCTCCAATCCGACTCAATTCATCGCCATCGTGCTGGAGACCAGCTTGTTGGTCTTCGCCATGGCTCGGGTCACCGGCGTGTACAGCGTGAAGCCGATGAGCAAGGCGACCACGAGATAGATGCCCATGCGACCCATCTGCTCCCAGTAGACGTTGCCGTAGAATCCGCCGACGGTCTCCCTCAGCGCGGTGATGCCATGCGAGAACGGCAGGTAGGGGTACAGCTGCCTGAACCCGCTCGGGAGCATCTCCACCGGGAACGTGCCGCCGATGCCGGCGATCTGCGAGACCATGAGCGCGGCGCAGATCGCCTTGCCGACGGTGCTGAACACGGCCGACAGCGTATAGACGAGCGTCGAGCTCACCAGCGACGACCACCACAGGCACAGCATGAACAGGAACGGGTTCGTCGCCTGCGCGCGCAGGTACAGCAGGTCACCAAGCCCCAGCACGGTGGTTTGCGCCAGCGAGAACGCGACGAAGGTCAGGCCGCGGCCCAGATACAGTTGCCATGGCTTCGGATGGTCCAGGGTCGCGGCGATCTTGTCCGATACGTTCGCCTTGAGGACGATACCCAGGAACATCGCACCTACCCAGATGGCCAGCAGCGTGTAGAACGGGGTCATCGCGGAGCCGTTGTTCGCGATCGGGTACACGGCTATGCGCTTCGTCGTCACGGGCGTGGTCATGGCCAAGGCGATGGTGTCCGTGGGCTGGGAGAGCAGCTTGCGCGCCCCCTCCACTCCGCCGGATGCCATGGCCTCGTCCAGCTTGTCGGCGGTTTCGCCGAGCTTCTTCGATTGCTCGAGCAACGCGTCATGCGCCGTGTTGATGTTGGCCGTCAGCTCCTTGATATTGGCCAGAGCACCGGTCGAACCGCTGCCGTCGGTTCGACCGGTTACATCGACGAGCGCGGAGGTGGCGTCGTCGACCAGCGCCTTGGCGTCCGCCCCGGCCCGTTCGGCGGAGTCGGTCACGCCGGAGAGCGTGGCGACGACGTTGTCCTGATACGACTTGTTCAGATCGCGGATCGACTGCGCGCTGGCTTGCGCCTGCGCGGCGATATCCCCGCCGGCGTCGGTGATCGCCTGTCCCTTGGCTTCCGCCCGGTCCGCGGCGTCATTGATCTTCGCATCGGTGTCATTGAGGCGTTTGAGGGTGCGGTCCACGTCAGCGATGGCCCGGTCGATTGCAGCCTTGGCCGGTTCGGTGTGCAACGATTCCCTGATGGAGACCAGTGTGCCGCGGTATTGGGTCAGGCTCGCAATCATCGGCCTGATGCGGTTCGTGGAGATCGCGCGCAGGGACGCGGCGGTATTGTAGGCCCCGTTGGCGGGTTTGCCCAGCGCTTCCTGGACGTTACCGCCGACGGCGTCAAAGGCGTCCGCCGCGGAATCGAGTCCGTTGGTCATGTTCTCGTTGATGCGGTCGATCGACGTGGATGCGTCTCCGAGCTTGCCGGTGATGCCGTCCATGTCAACGGTGGAGGATTGCAGCGACCGCTTCGTCCGTTCCATCGACTTGCCGGATGCGTCGAGCAGGGATGCCGCGGAATCGGCGAGATCCGCGTAGCTCGAAGCGAGATCGGCAGCGTCGGCGAGATCGCTTGATTGCTGCCGCAGATTGGCACTCAATGCACTGATGGATCGTGTGCTCTGGTCCGTGTCGAGATAGGCGGACACGGAATCAAGCATGCCGGCGGCGGCCTGAGCAACGGCCGAGGTGAGGGTGTCGCTGATCTGCTGACGTACGGTGGAGGCGCCCTGATCGGTGACGGTGGAGCCGATGGGATTCTTCTTGGGGTTGGAGTAGTAGACGAGCTGAGCCTGCCGCACCTTGGTCTTGTCCGTTTTCCCGGAATCCGCGGTCCCCTCGCTCAGCAGGGAGAACAGGTCCGTGCTGAAGTCCTTGGGAATCACGATTGCCGCGTAGTATTCGCCTGATTCCACGCCGCTTTTGGCCTCATCTTCGCTCACGAACGTCCAGTCGAGGCTGTCGTTCGCCCTGAGAGCATTGGCGACCTGATCGCCCACGTTGACCTTCGCCGGCAGCAGGTCGCCCTGATAGCCCTTGTCCGAGTTGGCGACGGCGACCTTCATGCCGCCGGTGTTGCTGTATGGATCCCAGTTGGCGTAGATGTTGAACCATGCGTAGAACGACGGCATGAGGATCAGGCCGATGGCGATGATGAGCGCGATCACGCTGCTGCGGATGTGCCGCATATCGGTGCGGAATATGGTCCATACGTTCCTCATCAGTGAACATCCTTTCCACTGGCACCGATTCCATTGGCATCGTCACCGTCACCGGCGTTCCCCGCAGCATGCCGGGCGATGCTTCCGCCGGCGCTTCCCGTGACACCGCCAGCAATCACAGCACGTCCAGCGTCCACGACGGAACGCAGCAGGCTTTCGGCGCCCATCGTGCTGTCATGTGCCTGTCGCGGTAGGTGAAGGTGAATGTATTCGAGAATGATCAGCGCGACGTCCACCACGATTACCATCGCCAGCCAGACCACGAGGAATCCAATGCTCGGTCCGACGACCATCATGGCGATGAGGAACACGACGGGGATTATCCAGATGAGATGGAATCCGATGCGCACCAGATGTGGGTACAGCCGCTCGAACTTCCTCGCCCGGCGTCGTACGCCGGCTCCCCAGGTCGGATCGGCGAGCATCTTGCGCACGGTAATCATGATGTTGCGTTCGGAGCCGACAATCTCCAATCGCTGCGCGTTGACCAGATCGGTATCCGCCAGTTCACGGTTGAACAGATCGTTGAGATTGGCGAGCGCCGGACGGCACAGCATCGCCACGAGCAGGAACGCCACGGCGAACATGGAGGTCTGCCAGATGCGCGTCCAGAAGTCCGCGCCATAGAAGCCACCGATTGTCTCACGGAGCGCTTCGACGCCGTAGGTAAACGGCAGCATCGGGTACAGCAGTCGGTAGAAGTGGGGCATCATCTCGATTGGGTACATACCACCCGCGCCCGGCACCTGCACTATCAGGAAGATCACGCTCAATGCCATGCCGATGTACCGGAACATCATGACCAGACTGTAAGCGATTGATACGTAGGTCATCGAGCATACGATGGCGCCCAGATAGTACGCCCACGGCACATTGCACTGGATGCCGATGACGAGGTTGCCCGATGCGATGACGATGCCCTGCAGCACGGCGACGACCATGAGCAGCAGCCAGCGTCCAAGGAACGCCTGCTTGGGCGTGAGCGCGTCGATGCCTTCCGAATCGGTGTCGTTGCGCAATAGGGTGAGTGCCACGAAGGCGCCTGCCCAGCATGCCAGATTCGTGAAGAACGGGGCGATGGCAGTGCCGTAGTTCTTCATCGGATAGTATTCGCGGGTCTCCAGACCGACCGGGGAGGCGAGGAACGAGGACACCTGGTCGGTGTCCACATGCGCAAGGCCCTTGACGCCGGCCCACGCATCGCTCGCCCGAAGGACGGCGAAATCGGCTTGCGTGCGTTGCACCGATGCACTCACGCGATCGAGGGCCTTGCCCGTCTGCCCCATCACCTTGGACGCCGATTCGAGCGTCGTGTCGAGCTGCGCGAGATCGGCGTCGATGCGGCCAAGCGATTCGGCGGTCCCGCCCACGGTTCCGGACAGTCCGACGAGCTGGGTGGAGACACCTGTGAGAGTGGAATCAATCCTGCTCGAAGCGTCCGAGGACAGGCTGGAAAGCCCGTCGGCCTTGCCGTTCAATGCGTCCAGGGAATCAGAGAGCTTCTTGTCGCCCGCCTGCATCGCCGAGGGGATGCCATTGTTCAGCTGCCTCATCGCCTCGATCTGTGCGGCGAGGTCGTGCTGATGCTGTTTCGCCTGCGCAAGGGCGTCCGAGCCTGCGAGCTGCGGGTCGGATTCCATCGCCTCAATCGCGTCCCCCAGTGCGTCGTTCGCGGATTCGAGCGTGGACAGCGAGGCGTCGACGCGGCCGGAGATGTCCGCCGCATTGCCGTTGACGGTGTCCTTAATGCCGTCGATGCGGCCGGAAAGGGCGCCGGCCCCGGACTGCACCTGTCCGACGGTCGAGTTCATGGAGTGCTGGAACGCCGACAATCCACCACGTGCGGCGTCGACGGAGGATGCCGTGTCGTTGGCACTCGCGGAAAGGGCGTCGGCGCGACCGGCGATGCCCGTCATGTTTTGGCGGGCCCTCGTGATTGTCGCTCGCGCATCGGTGATGGAGGACTGCGCGTCATCTACTTTGCCGCGGGCCGCCACGATGCTGGATTGGGCTTCGCCCAGCTTGCCGTCCAGCTGGTTCGCCGTCCCGTCGAGCCGGTCGTTCATCTTGCCGGCCTCTTCGGAGAGCGTCTTCGTGACGGTCGCGCTGACGGTGGAGACGAACGATGCGTTGATCTGCCGTTCGAGGGCGGAGGCGCCGGATTGCGTCACACGCGGCGCGAGCGTGTTGACCTTCTCGTTGACATAGAAGGACAGTTCGGGGCGCGTGAAGTCGCCCTGTAGCACGCTGGTCAGATCCTTGCTGAAGTCCTCGGGGATCACGATGGCCGCATAGTATTCGCCGGACTCCACGCCGTTGACGGCGGCCGACTCGTCCACGAACCGCCATCCCAGATCGTGGTTGTCCTTCAGGGCGTCCATAGTCTGATCGCCCACATTCATTTCGGAGCCGTTCACCATGGTTCCCGCGTCGTTGTTGACCACCGCGATCGGCACATCTCCGGTATTCGCATATGGGTCCATGTTCGCTGCGACGTTGAGCCATGCATACAGTCCCGGCACGAAACATGACGCCAGAACGATGAACACGGCGAAGGGCACCGCGCAGATCCGCTTCACATCGCGAATGAAGACGCGCAACACGTTATGCATGATATCCGCCCATTCCCTCGTGAATTCACCTGCCGACCGTCACCATTGCGCCGGATGCGTGGGCCGCTGACGATTCGGAGACCGACACGCCAATATTCCTGGCGAGCATGGCCAGTCCGACTGCATGCGTGTTCCCGGCTGCGATCCTGACCACAAGATCAATGGGGTCCTTACGCCCACGCCGATACCATTCCTTGAGTGCGCCGACAATTCCGGCCGCCAGATACACGAAGTGGTAGTCCCTCACGGTTTCGGCGGCTTGGGTTCGGCCGTCGTCGGGCGCCAGGCTCGCGTGAGATGCGGAAATCGGATCGATGAGCTCGTTGCAGTACGCACCCATCGCGGCGATGAGATCACCTGAGAACGTATCTCCGGACCTGCCGGTCACCAACAGGGACATGGATTCGTTGGCCGTGGCGAACTCGAAAATCTCATGGATGAGAGGTTCGTAGTCGTCCTGGAGAATTTCCCCGCGATGACGAGTGATGATGTCCTTATACGAGTCGATGAGCTCGCGTTTGAGCTGATCGAACAGGGCGTAGATATCCGTGTAATGCACGTAGAACGTCGCCCGGTTGACGTCCGCAAGACGGGTGAGTTCCATCACCGAGATCTTGCTAAGCGGCTTGGTCTCCAGCAGTTTGACCAATGCACTCTGCAGCATCGCCCGCGTACGGCGCGACCGCCTGTCCATGGGCTTGACGGACCGCCCTTCGTCAGGTTCTCCGGCGCCCGTACGAGTGCCCGCTTCTGCCATTCCGCGCCTCCAATGCCTCGATTTTCTACGCCACGCCGGCCGAAAATGCTGGGATCTTCGTTGTTGCGCGTGGTCCGTTGTCTCGGCGACATCATAGCAGACACTATTCGACAACTGTCGATAAACAATGCAACTGTCGAAAATAGTGCGGGACGCAAGTGCATAACCAGCCGAAATGCGCGTGCGTCCCGGTAACACGCACGAAAAAACGCGCGCAGGGCAGCCAAGGTGTTACCAGCGCACGGAGATGCGTTCGCCGATGTGCGCGTCATCCGTCGCGGCGGACAGCTCGTCAACAATGGCGATGGCGCTTCCGGATTTGCCGTTGGCGGCGATAACTGCGATGTTCTTGGTCATGGTGAACTCCTTATCGGTCTGGCTAGTGGTCTGGTTATTGATCCATTTGTCCGTCTGATTACAGCGGCCTGACTACCGGCCGGTCGTCGCGTGCGCCTATTGACGCGCCCGCGATTCCCCGCTGACATGATTCACGATATTGAAGTACATCCCAAAAAGGAAGAAGACACTCTAAAGTGCTATAGTTACCCAAAAGGAACTATTGGATGATTCCAACGATTCAGGACGGCACAATTATGATTGATGTCAACACACTACCGGCGTGTCCCGTGGAGACGACACTGACGCTCATCTCCGATAAGTGGAAGATCCTGATTGTCCGCGATTTATTGGATGGCACCAAACGATTCAGCGAACTGCGCCGGTCAATCGGCAATATCTCGCAGAAGGTACTCACTTCGAACCTGCGTCAGATGGAGGCCGACGGCCTTGTGCATCGCGAAGTGTACGCCGAAGTGCCGCCGCGCGTCGAATACTCGCTGACCGACACCGGCCGCAGCCTCAAAACCGTCATCGACGCTCTCTGGAACTGGGGCGAGGGCTACAAGGCCGCACTCACGGCCTAATGGCCCGTTTCACTCATGCATTGGGGATTTCGGCTCCTGCCGCTCCCCTAGCCATCGCCGTCAACCCTTCGCCGGGGACCAATCATTCAGACGATTGCAGACGGACCGCTGACAGCAATCAAAAGCGATGACTTCTCGAAAAGGCCCATTGCCCGTAAGATTGCTGTGCGCTGACCGCCAAGTGCTGACCGCCGCGCCCTGACCACCACATTCCCACCACCTGCCATAAGGAACCGCCCACCCACCATGACATCCCATCTTTCCGAAGCCGGACGCACACTGATTCCCCGCAAGGACGACCGCTACGGGCTGCTCTCCCCGGCTCTGGTGATTCTGACGTTCGTTGCCGGACTGGTGGATGCGCTGAGTTATCTGGCATTGGGCCATGTTTTCGTGGCGAACGTGACCGGCAACATCGTCTTTCTGGGATTCTCCATTGCGCACGCGCAGGGATTCGTCTGGTGGACGTCGGCACTGACGTTGGTATCGTTCATGGTCGGGGCGCTGATCGGCGGGCGCATCATCCATTACTTTGGCAGGAACCGCGCCCGCCATCTGCTGGTGTCGACATGCGTGCAGATGACCTTCGTCGTCGCGGCGCTTGTCGGCATCTATCTACTGAATCGTTTCGTTCCGGAGCCGACGATGGGCGGAGCGGGAGCCGGAACCACATCGGCCGCGCAGACCGCCGGGCAAGTCGCCGGACAGCCGAGTTTGAACTTCCCCACCGGCAGTCACATCGATCTGCACATCATCATGCTTATCGTGCTGCTCGCCCCGGCGATGGGCATCCAGAACTCCACCGCGCGCAAACTGTCGGTTCCTGATCTGCCCACCACCGTACTCACCATGACGCTGACCGGCGTCGTCGCCGATACGTCGGCCCACGGCCATGAGCAGTCCAAACTCGGGCGCCGCGCAGTGGTGATGACCGCGCTGGCGCTGGGCGCGCTGACCGGGGCGCTGCTGCAAACCAATGGCCACGAGGACGTGATCCTGATGGTGATGGTCGTTTGTCTGCTGTCGGTCATCGCGATGATGATTCCGCACGTCCGCTCGGATGCGGCGTGGGTCACCGGGCGATGACCGACTGGACTGAACTGGCTGGTCGACCGGCCTCGGCGACCTGGCGGACGTGCGGATCGACGGACATGGTCATCGAGCGGAGCGTCGACTGACCGACCGGGCAGTGCCGACCAACCGGGCAGCGACAATCGTCGCTGCGCCGCGTGGTCATCAACGCGCAGCTCTTACCTGGACCTTATTTCTTGGAGGCGTTGACGGCGTCAACGGCCTTCTGCAGGGAGGCGGTGTGGGTCTTGTACCAGTCGATCTGCTCGTTGAGCTTGTCGGTCGCGGCCTGATAGCCCTTGGTGTCCTCGGCCATGCAACCCTCGTATTCCGGGGTTTCGGCACCCAGTTCCTTGTTCAGGGCGTCGAGCGTGGAGGAGTCCTTGACGTCCTTCCCGGTGAGGGCGGCAGCTGCGGACGCATCGCCGTTGACAAGGTTGTTGTAGTCGTTGGTGGCATTGCGCATCTCCTCGGAGGCGGTGGCGCAAGCGGCGACTGCGTTGTTGTACTGTGCGTCGGAGTAGGCCCGGTAGCCGAACACTGCAGCGATGGCGACCACGGCCACCACCACGACCACGATGACGGCGGCGGCCCACTTCGGCAGGCCCTTCTTCTTGGCGGTATCGGCGGCTTTGGCGGCAGCGTTGGACTGGGAGTTTTCGGCAGTGCTCTGCGCGGCATTCTGATTCTCAGCGGACATGTTCTTCTCCTTTGCTGTGCTCTGATGTTCAGTGGGATTGGCGCGAATCGGCGGCAACCCAGGCGGCAACCCGTTAGGCAACGGGCATCTACAGTAACGGAAACGCCGCAAAACGCGAATCCGAGCCAGCGAACGTGGCACAAATCATGTCACAGATTGAATGGAATGGATTGAATGGAGACGCTGGTTCCGCCTAACATGCCGTGGCATGCAAACGTGACGCCCGGCTACCCCTCAGTCCCGCTTCACAGGCCGAAGCCGCTGATCATGAAACCAAAGCTAGTGGTCTGCCTCGTTAATAACTGAGGTCTTCACCTTTTTCTTCCCCAGCCAGCTTCGCGGACAGCCCATCGTCAGAGAGAACCGATACCACTCAAGTAGCTGCGAGACAGACCATAGTATGTCAATTCTGGTTTGACAGAGCTAAAACAAAAACCCTCGCAAAACTTGCGAGGGTCATTGGCTGGGGTGCCTGGACTCGAACCAAGAATGGCTGAACCAGAATCAGCTGTGTTGCCAATTACACCACACCCCAATTTGGCTGGCGTAGCAACTCCGAAGAGTTGTTCGTCGTACCCCCAACCGGATTTGAACCGGTGTTGGCGCCGTGAGAGGGCGTAGTCCTAGACCGCTAGACGATGGGGGCATATTCAGTTTTCACTGGCTGCTCGGCGAACCGCGCAACAGGTGTATATATTACACGCCGAGCTCTTGAACGCAAGTCTCGGCGTGTCGCCCGTATTTGCAAGGATTTCCGCCAATCAGGTGCAGTGACCCAGGCGCTGCAAAAGTTCCTATAGCCCGAACCAAGAGCACCGCAAAATTCCTATAACCCTATGCCGGCGGAAAAACAAAAAGACCCCGGACGAACCGGGGTCCGAAGTCGTACCCCCAACCGGATTTGAACCGGTGTTGGCGCCGTGAGAGGGCGTAGTCCTAGACCGCTAGACGATGGGGGCATATTCAGTTTTCACTGGCCGCGGCGCAAACCACAACGACTGAATAATATACGGGAATCGTCCACAGCCGTCAACTACGGCGTGTCACATTGTGATTGCTCAGTTGACAAGGTGTGCGACGCATGGCAGCTCACAGCACAATCGCTCTTCAATCATGTCAGGCCATTTATTTGGTGGATTTGACGTTCATTTGGTAGGTAGCGTCCGAGAGGCACCCGCAGAAACCCGCCATATCAACGGTTGACACGGCGGGTCACCTACCGAATAAACGCCAAATTCACCAAACGAATGCATGCGTTCGGCATTTCAAGCGATAGAAGGGTAGAGCGACACATGCGGCGCTTCGAATATGCGAAAGGCGGGCATCCGCAATCGTACGGATGCCCGCCTTTAACTCCCCTCAGTCAGCCTTCGCCCGACAGCTCCCCTCGCAGAGAGGAGCCAAGGACAGGCGAAAGCCCATCGTACCTGCCGGATTCCAGCTCCCCTCAGGAGAGGGGAGCCAGGATGGGGCTCACAGATGAGCGCGCAGTCCCTTGAGACGTGCGACAGTGAGCGGCTTGCCCACGATCTCCATCGACTCGAACAGCGGCGGGGAGACGCGACGGCCAGACATGGCCACACGAACCGGGCCGAAGGCGAGACGCGGCTTGTAGCCACCGTCCTCCACCAAGGCCTTGTTCAGCGTTTCGTGCAGGTGGTCGGTCTTCCAGTCGGCCTCGTCCACGCCTTCGAGCGCGGCGATGGCGGCGTCGAGCACTTCGCCGGCGGAGTCCTTGAGCTGCTTGCGGGCATCGTCGGCGGGTTCCAGATATTCCTCGGTGGAGAGGAGCGACCCGACCATGCCGGCCACCTCGCCCAGCAGACGTACACGCGGCTGGACCAGCGGTGCGGCGGCGGTCAGAATCTCCTGCTCACGGGCGGTCAGGGCGTCCCAGTCGTCGGCGGAGACCACGCCGTCGCGCTTGAGGTACGGCACGGAACGGCGCAGGAAGTCGGCCGGGTCAAGCATACGGATGTGCTCGGCGTTGATGGAGATGGCCTTGTCAAGGTCGAAGCGGGCCGGGTTGGCCTTGACGTCGCGCACGTCGAACTTGGCGATCATCTCATCCATCGTGAACACGTCGCGGTCCGGAGCGATGGACCAGCCGAGCAGGGCCAGGTAGTTGAGCAGGCCCTCGCGGATGAAGCCGGCGTCGCGGTGGTTGAACAGGTTGGATTCCGGATCGCGCTTGGAGAGCTTCTTGTTGCCCTGGCCCATCACGTACGGCATGTGGCCGAACAGCGGGGTGGTCTTGGCGATGCCGAGCGCCTCGAGGTAACGGTAAAGCACGATCTGGCGCGGGGTGGAGCTGAGCAGGTCCTCGCCGCGCAGCACCACGTTGATGTCCATCATCGCGTCGTCCACCGGATTGGTGAGCGTGTACAGGGCGTCGCCGTTCGGGCGCACGATCACGTAGTCCGGCACGGAACCGGCCTTGAATTCGATGCGGCCACGGATGAGGTCGTCAAAAGCGATGTCCTCGTCGGGCATGCGGATACGCAGCGCAGGCTTGCGGCCCTCGGCGCGGAAGGCGGCCTTCTGCTCCTCGGTGAGGTCACGGTCGTAGCCGTCGTAGCCGAACTCGGCCGGGCGTCCGGCGGCGATGTTGCGCTCCTTGATTTCCTCCGGGGTGGAGAAGGACTCGTAGGCGTAGCCGGCCTCGAGCAGCTTGGCGGCAACGTCCTTGTAGATGTCGGTGCGCTCGGACTGGCGGTACGGGCCATGGGGGCCGCCCACGTCGATGCCCTCGTCCCAGTCGATGCCGAGCCAGCGCAGGGCCTCGAGGATCTGGTTGTAGCTTTCCTCGGAGTCGCGGGCGGCGTCGGTGTCCTCGATACGGAAGATCAGCTTGCCGCCGGTGGCGCGGGCCTCGGCCCAGTTGAACAGTGCGGTGCGGACCATGCCCACATGCGGGGTGCCGGTCGGCGACGGGCAGAAGCGGACGCGAACGTTCGCGGGGAGTTCGGGTTTGGTGTTTTCAGCATCAGTCATAAGCACCCACTTTAGAACTGCCCTTGGGCAGAATTCCGCCAATCCGTTGCGATGGCCGGGAAACGGCTTGGTGGAGCCGTTTTCTGGGGATGCAAGGGCGAGAGGCGAGGGGGCGAGGGGGCGAGACACCTTCTCTCAACCCTCCCCATACACGGAATGACCTGGATGTTGCCGATGGTAATGGCGCCGTCGTCTCAGCCCTCTCATACACGGGACGACCGGAATCCCACACCGAATGCAAGCCGATCCCGCGGGCATGTAGCCTAAGGCGACCGGACCTCCGTTTGGCTGCATGGCGGAGTTGAATGCCATGCCCTTGCCGCATGCCACCATCGTCGCCACCACTGCCGCCGGAACTTGCCGGAGCCGCCGCGGAACACTGTCGCCGGTGTCACCGCCATTGTTGGAGCCGCCGTGGATTCACGGGCAGCACATTCCGCAAACGGCGGGCACCGATTTCTCAATTCCCGCTCCGCAAATATGCCACAGCACCGTCGCAGCCAAGCCAACGTATGGCCGGATGAACGCGCTGACTCTCAATCCGCTATCGCCAACGAGCCAGCAGCTGGCTCTTTGGCACCGCTAACTCGCTTAGCGTCGCCAAAAAGCCAGACCCTGGCTCTTCTACGCCGAAAATCATGTTCTACGCATCGCCAAATAGCCACCGGATGGCCTCACAACGCCGCTCACTCACTCAGTGGCGTCAACAAGCCATTCCATGGCCAAACGGCAACGCCAAATATCATCCCAGAATCACCAAATAGCCACGCACTGGCTCGCCGGCACCGCTGACGCCCTCAGCGTCGCCAAAAAGCCAGACCTTGGCTCTCCCACACCGAAGCAATTGTCAGCAGGCCAGCCCGGCGAACAGGACGGCCCAATCCTGAGCCTGGGAATCGTCTTCGCGGGAGTCGTGTCGCTCGGTGTTGGTGTCAAGGTTCATGTTCATCGTCGTTCCTTACTACATCGTTGTTCTCTATCGGTCTGCGCCGAAAGCATCATCGGCTTCCTCGGCCCCGTCTCCGCGACCGTGCGCATATAAGATTGATGTTAGCGCAAACAGTCACAATAAGCATCATTGGTACGTCTCATTCTGTATCGTTTTGATAACGATTGCGCGAATAACGCACAAATCTCGGTGGAATTCATCAGGCGAGCCGTTATCGGCCCCGCCCATACAGACGAACCCAGACGACGTCTATGGCGGACGCCGAGCACCAGCCCTGCCCGGCACCAGCCCTACCCGGCGACAGCCCTACCCGACACCAGCACAGGCGAATCCCCGGCAATATTCAGACGATATTCACTGCATATGTTGGGTTTTGGTGAAAAAGCTGGAAGAATGGAGCAGGACGACACAGTCCTGATGAAAGGGGAATCAATGACTGATCCCAACAATGCGCCGAACATCCCGAACGTGCCGCTGCCCGCGGCTCCCAACGGCGCAGCACCGAACGCATCAAATAATCCAAGCACGAACGCACAAAACCCGGCTTATCCGAGCACCTACCCAAGCTACGGCTCAGCACCATCCTACGGTCAGGCCCAGGGACAGAACGGTGATCCATACGCGGCCCAGAACCAGCAGTATGCGTATGCGCCGCAATACGGCGCCCCCACAGACCCGCAGGCGCCCGCCGGTCAACCGCAGTATGGCGCTCCGGCATCGACGACTCCGGCGACCCCCGTACCGCCCACTCCGTCCGCACCGTACGGCCCGGCAGCAGGAGGCAATCCGTACGACGGACAGAATCCGTACGGCAACCAGAACATCTACAATCAGGCCCCGCCGTCCTACAACCAGTACTCCCAGTTCGCCGCGCCATCCGCCGGCATGACGACCGGCGTCATCCCACTGGACCAGCCCTACTACGGCTGTCCGTTCCCGGAGGCGTTCCTGCGCTTCTGGAAGAAGTACGTGGTGTTCACCGGCCGCGCCTCCCGCAGCGAATACTGGTGGTGGACCTTGGCCGCCCTGGGCATCAACATCGTTCTGGGCATCATCGCCGATGTCTCGGATGACAAGCTCGCTTTCCTGACCGGCATCTGGAGTCTGGCGGTCTTCATACCGGGACTCGCGGTGTCCGTACGACGTCTGCACGACATCAACAAATCCGGTTGGTGGCTTGCCGCGCTCTACGGTGTCATGGTCATCGGCGTCATCCTCATGATCGCGGGCGGCGGTGCCGCGCTGTTCGGCGGCTTCCTCGGCTTCTCGCACGGCGACTACAACAACGTCTATGGAGCGGCCGCCGCAGGAGGATTCGGCATCATGGTGATCGGGTGGCTGGCGATCATGATTGCCAGCATCGTGCTCCTCGTGTTCATGTGCCTGCCGAGCAAGCCGGAAGGCGCGCGCTTCGACGCGCAGCCCGGCGCCGGCAATGCCGCGTTCGGCGCTCCCGCTGCCCCCGCGTACGGCCAGCCGGCAGCCGCGGCTCCTTACGCGGCCCCGACCTCAACGCCGAACAACGGATATGACCCGAACTACGGTTCGACGGCCTCCGCATACAGCCAGCCGACCGCGCCGAGCCCGTTCGACGCCGCGCCGACTGGCGCACCGACGGCACCGGAGACCCCGGCCCCGGCATACGGCCAGCAGCCCTTCTCGACTCCCGCATATGGGCAGAACGCCGCACCGGTCTCGCCGTCCGCGACGCCGTCCGTTCCGTTCGGGTCAGGCACTCCGGACGCATCGTCCGCCCCGCTGCCGGAATACGGCCAGCCTGTCCCGCCGGCCCCGACGGTCCCGGCATCGGTAACGCCGCAATCCACCGCGACTCCGACGGTTCCGGCCTCCGCGACGTACAGTCCTTCCGCAGCACCGGCCGAGGAACCGGTCAGCGACGAGACCGTGCTGTCCCCGCATGCGCCGGTCTCCCCCGAGGATGACAACGCCGCCCAGAAGCCGTGGCAGGGCCAATAACGGCGGACCGCCAAACACCGTCGCACAACAATAAGCAACAAACAACAATTGGGGTCTGTATCAGTGCATCAATCGCAGGTACAGACCCCAATTGCATATCCATCTCAGCGGCATGAGCAGCGGCATGAGATTCTGCAAAAACCGCAACGTCAATCCACGCTCACGACACACACAAGCACAGGACACGCCAGCCGGTCAGCGTAGGCCCATCACCACTGGTCAATGCCAGTTGTGCTTGATGGCGAATCGGCGGCTCATGTCTCCAGTCCACCGCAAGTCAGGACCGGTATGGTCCGGCGCACAGAACAACGGCGCACAGAGCAACAGCGCACAGAGCAACAGCGCACAGAGCAACAGCGCACAGAGCAACAGCGCACAGAGCAACAGCGCACAGAGCAACAGCGCACAGAGCAACAGCGCACAGAGCAACGGTCACGAAGCCGCAAAGGTGCGGCGCAACCAAGCCTCAGCCAGTTGCGGCCAGCTTTGCACGCATTCGACGACGTGGGCGTACCTGCTGGCACCGGCCGTCTCCTCGTCGCCCAGCGACAGGCCGTGACTACCTTCGGGGAAGAGGTGCGCCTCAACGCTCACGTCGGCGTCGCGGCAGGCCCCAATGAGCATGAGCGTGTTCTCCACCGGCACGCTGGTATCCGTCATGGTGTGCCAGACGAACACCGGCGGCGTCTTGGCGTCGATATGCCGTTCGATGGACAGACGCTCCAGCAACTCCTCATCGTCCGCCCGCTCACCCAGCAGGCAACGGAAGCTGCCACGATGAGCCAGCGGACCGGAAGTGACCACCGGATAGGCCAGCATCAGCGCATCCGGCCGCACCTCATCCGGGTTCAGACCGTGCGCACGAAGATCCTCATCGCCGGCCGCGGTGGCGAGATTCGCTGCCAGATGACCGCCGGCCGAAAAGCCCAGCACCGCCACACGCTGAGGATCCACATGCCATTCGTCGGCATGGGCACGGATGAGTCGCATCGCCTCGCCCGCCTCGACCAGCGCCACCGGATACCGGCTGGGCCGGACCGAATACCGCAGTACGAACACGTTGAATCCCCGGCCAAGGAACCGCAGGGCCACCGGCTCGGACTCACGGTCGGAGGTCATCGCGTACCCGCCGCCGGGCAGAATCAGAATGGACGTGCGGCGCCGCGCCGGGTCCATTTCCGGGCTGTTGTCCGCCACATATCCGATGAACCGCGCCTCGCTGCCGTCAATGCCGGCGATCGTCCGCTCGATGTACTGCATGATTCCCTCCTCACCCTCAATCAGGAACGTATTCCCCTTCTCACCATCATCGTAACCGTTCCGCGAGTCGACTGACGGCGGAACCCCCAGCCGACCACGTCCATATGTCTACGCCGCGACCCGCAATGTATGGTCGGACAGCGCATGAATCGCGTCATTGATCGCCGCCCTACGTGCAAGCAACCACTGCGCATCATGCGGGTAATCCGCGAATGTCAGAGGACGATCCAATCCATCCCGCAGCAGCGTCAGCACGCGGTCTCGCCCCGCCAATGATTCCAACAGTCGGCATGCGCACAGGTCGTTCATCGCCTCCTCAAGCACCATGATGCGAACGGATTCCTCAGGCACACCCTTCGGGCCCGGATACAGCAGGAAGGCGTCGCCCGCAGCGAACCCCTCCGGCGTGCCCGCCTCGGTGTACGGGTTGATTGGCCTCATGGAATATTGAGAATTGTAGAAGTTAAGTCCCCAATGCAGGAACCCGGCCAAATCGTAGACATACAGCAGGAAACCGAGTATGCGGTTGCGATAGGACGGCATCGCCATAAACCGGTTGGGCACATCCGTGGTCTGCGAGCAGCAGTAGTAGGTCCACAGGCCCTTCACACCAGCTCGTACAAACGGCTCGATGGCATCGTCCGCCGGAATGGGATGCTCGCAGGCGCCACTTTCGTAGAATTCAACGTGACTCACCGCATCCATGATCCGGTAATCCTTGAGATATGGCACGACCACTGCCTTAGCCGCCAGATACGAGTCGAGGTTGTCGGAGACCGGCTCATCGGAGACATGGAACACTGTATCCCCAGCAATGTCCAAGCGGCGCAGCTCGCGATCCAGTTCCGGCAGGAACGCGGCAAGGAAGTCAGGATATCCATCGGCCGGGTCGGTGGCGGAGGCCGACCAACCGAACAACTTACGTTCGACGCCATCCACCCGAGCAATGACTTTCGGACAATGCGCCGCACCCCACTGCGTAAACAGATGACTCATCTCGAATTGTCTGACGCCCGCTGCCCGGCACATTGCCACCCACCGCTCAAGCCGGGCAAAATCAAAGCTCCATACGCCCCGCTCACGAGTGACGCCAATGAGCTGCGTGGTCAACCGTTCGCCACCGACCACCGTATCCAGCGGCGGAGTGAACAGCGGGGTGTACATCATGGTGACTCCGCGCTTGACTGCCGCACGCACAAACCGCTCCACAATGGTCCAGTGCTCATCACTCCAGACCGGTACGCCATACCATTGCGCCAGACAATCAGCATGCAGCCATTCGGTATGCTGCAACGTCAGCTCGGGCAGTTGCGCGGGGATGCGGTGAATCTCGACGGATGCACGCGCCACTTCAGCACCGCCGCGACGGGTGAAGGCGAATTCCAGCGTGCTCGTCCGCTCTTCCATCTCCTCATCAGTTTCCTCAACCGCAGACAGCTCTACGTCCACCCACAGCGAGCACCACTGTCCTGGCATAAAAGCCACCCATCCATCGGTGTCCTGCAGTAAATCTGGGTATGAACCGGAACGGTCGGATATGTAGGCGTCATCGACGGTACCGGGATAGGCCACGAAATCCGCATGCACCAGCCGCACCGCACGCACATGGGCGTGCGCTGAGAGCAGGCCGGAAACCGTCACGCGGGTGACGAATTGGTTGACGCAGGTATCGTTCACAGCACTTTCCGCAAGCGCCGACCGCCCGTCATCGCCGCAGACGCAGCCACGCGAATGTCCGTCCATGATCTTGGCGACCTTGGATGCACCCGCATCCACTGTATCCTCGACCCGATAGGCGAGCTGGAAGGAGACCGTCTCCCCTGCAAGCCCGGTCACCGTATCGATTCGTGCGGACGCCGGGTCGCCGCCCGGGAACGCCTTCTCCAGCGAATGAATGGGTATAACGTTGTATACAACCATGAGGCATGTTCCTTATCTTTCATATGGCAATCGGCCTTGTTATTTCGTCAAGTCCGTCGAAGCGGAAAGGTGCAAGTGCCGTTAGCAAACATAAAGATGCGTGGCGATGTGAATGAGGAATAGGAGATTAATTCACACCGCCACGCAAGTCTGTATCTCGTCTCGGGCATTCTTAACCGCAAAGGGCTTGGGAAGGTTCGATGCCTACGGCCCGAGAAAAAGGATGGCGACGCGGCGAAGGCAAGGGTATCGGTGAATCCGCGCCGCCAAGTGTCACATCTTGACCGCGCCGGAGGCGAGGCCCGACTTCCAGTACCGCTGGGTGAGCATGAAGATGACCACCAACGGAATCAGGGAGACGAACGCGCCGACCAGCGACAGCGTGCCCAACTGGGCCACGGATTTGGCCTGATTGCTCCAATCGACCAAGCCAACGGTCACCGGGAACATCTTCGGATCGTTGAGAATCATCAACGGCAGCATGTAGTTGTTCCAGCTGGCGGTGAACGCGAACAGGAACACCGTGGTAAGTCCGACACGCATCATCGGCACGGCAATCCGGAAGAAGATGCCGATCTCGCCGCAGCCATCCACGCGGGCGGCCTCGATGATCTCCATCGGAACCGAGGACTGGGCGGTAATCCAGGACAGCATCACGCCGAACGGGTACACCAGAGCGGGCAACAGCACGGCCAGCACATTATTGCTTAGTCCCATCTTCACCAGCAGCAGGTACTGCGGCTGGGTGAGGGCGGCCATCGGCACGAGGAAGCTTAACGTAACGGCCCCGAGCACCACGCCCCGTCCGCGGAATCGATATACCGCAAGACCGTAGCCGCACATGGCACTCACCAGCACGGTAAGCAACGAGCCGACCACCGAGTACAGCACCGAGTTGCCGATCCATCGCAAGAAGATGCCATCGTTATAGGTGAACACCTCCTTGAGATTCTCAAACAGGCGGAACCTTGCGAAGGAGAAGCTGGGCGTGGTATACAGGTCGCCGGCGCTTTTCGTCGACGCGATGAACAGCCAAATCACCGGCACCACGAAATAGACGAAGGCAGCGGCGAACAGCAGCAACGTCAGCATGCGCGCCCACCAAGGCGACAACGCGATACGTTGCCCCTGACGCGGAACCCCGTGCACGGCATTTCGTCCGAACTTGGCGGAACTCACTGTCGCACTCATGATTCAGTCCTTCTTCCTGCGCTGGGCAAGAGCCACCAGCGCCGACAACACGAACGCAACCACCGCCACGATGATGGACATGGCAGATCCCATATTCTGATTCTTCATCGTCATTGTGGTGTTGAGAACACTCATCATCGGTGTGAAGTCACTACTGACATTGGCCGTGATGCTTCGTAGCACCGTCGGTTCGTTGAACAGCTGGATTGTGCCGACGATGGACATGAACAGCGTCACCAGCAGCGACGGCAGCACCATGGGGATTTTGATGGACCAGGCGATGCGGAACTCGCTGGCGCCATCGATGCGGGCGGCTTCATACAAATCATGCGGGATGGATTGCAGGGACGAGAAGATGATCACCATGTTCACGCCGACGTACACCCATGTGGTGATGTTGGCCGCGGACCAGAGCACCGTGCCGGGGGCCAGAAAATCAGCGTTGACGCCGATGGCCTTCAGCCCTTTGACGATGGGGCTCACGCCCGGCTGGTACAAAAAGCCCCAGAGCAGGGCGGCCACCACGCTGGGCACCGCGTAAGGCAGGAACACCATGACCTGCGCGGTCTTCTTGAATCTGACCAGCGAAGAATCGATCAGCAGCGCAAACAGCAGGGACAGACCGAGCATAACCGGCACCTGCACCACACCGAACAGCAGCATGCGGCCGAAGCCGGACATGAATGCCTGATTATGCAATGCCTCGATGTAGTTGTTCAGTCCCACGAACCGGGCTTCACGACCACCTCCGCCGAAGCCGAGTCCGGAACGTTTGACAGCGAACAACGAATCCCAAATGGCCATACCGAGCGGCACCAAAATGAACACCACAAAGGCTACGACGAATGGACCCACGAAGAAGTACGGGACGGCGCTAGGCCCGCGCTTGCCGGCACGGGCGATGCGCTTGGAATGACCGGCCGTGGCGCTGGGGACGGCACCACGGGATACGGTCTTCGCAGAGGCCGTGCGGCCGGCGGCGGTTTGTTCACCGTCGGCCGCACTACGAACGGACATCGCGGACGTCATGGCGATCACTTCACGTTCAGGCCCTTGTCGGCCGCGGCCTTCTTCAGCTTCGCAGCGGCGTTGGTCAGGGCTTCCTTGAAGGTCTCATCGCCATTGACAACCTTGGCGAACTCCTCCTGCAGGGCCGTTTGACCAGCGGTGATGGCCGGACCATTGATGCCACCGTCGGAGTTCAGGTTATTCGCGGACTTGATGAATTCGTCATAGATGGGCTGGCCGGAGAAGTAGTCGCTCGGGGCCGACATGGCTTCGCTCTCGAATCCGGCCTTGGCGGCGGGGAACAGGCCTCCCTTGCCGATCAGCACTTCGAGTGAATCGGGGTCGGAATTGAGCCACACGATGAACTTGGCGGCCTGCTCCGGGTACTTGCAGTTCTTGGTCACCACGTTGATGCCACCACCATCGTCGCTCCAGGGACCGTTGCCGTCATCGGAGATGGCTTGGGAGATGGCCCACTTGCCGGACAGGTCGGGCGCATTCTCTTTGAGAATCGTGGTGAACCAAGCGAGGTAATTGAAGGATGCGATTTCTCCGTTGTTGACCGCGGTCCAGAACTCCGGCGTGAAGATCTCGACCGGTTTGACCAGTCCTTCATCAAGCAGGGTCTGGTAGCGTTCGGCGACCTTCTGGTTCGCCTCGCTGTCCAGCGTCACCTTCCAAGAGTCACCATCGGTCTTGAACCATGAACCTCCGTACTGCAGGAAGTCGGTCTCAAACGGAGCGGTGTCGTTGGGAGTGAACGCCGCGATATATACGTTCGGATCCGCTGCGTGCAGCTTGCGGGCCGCATCCAGGTACTCATCCCACGTCTTCGGTACCTCGACGCCGTACTTCTCGAAGATATCCTTACGGTACATGAACGCGGTGGGAGCGGAGTCCTGCGGGACACCGTAAATGCCGTCTCCGAGCACCGCCGTGGACCATGCACCGTCGGTGAACAGGTCCTTGTCGTCGGAAACATACTGGCTGATGTCCTGAATCTGGCCATCGATCACATAATCGACCATGTCGAAGGCCGGCATCTGCAGGATGTCCCCGGACGTGCCGGCATCGATTTGCGTGGAGTAGTTCTTGCGGGCGTCGCTAGCGATGCGCTTGAACTCGACCTGGATGTCCGGGTTCTCCTTGTTCCACAGATCCACGGCCTCCTCGATGCCAGGCACCCAGCCGGTGAAGGTCAGTTTGACCTTGCCATCCGCGGGAGCCGCGGAATCACCGGAACCGGAATCGGACGTCGAACCGCATGCAGTGACCACGAGCATGGATGCCGCCACCGCTAGGGCGGCCGCCGACTTCATCGATTTGTTGATGTTCATGGGAAGGTCCTTTCTCTTCCTGTTCACGGTTCCCGCTCGATGTTGAGAGGAATCATTATGGCGACGTCATCATCGCATTATGAACAACGATTGTTATCGTATAGGTATTTTTTGGTGACGTCAACATTTCGGGCGTGTTGACGTCACCATTTTATTGTTACGCAATCGCCTTATACTCCGACCCGCACACGCATTCAGCGGTATTTCGCCGTCGAGCCGTGCATGACCAGCTCGGGCACCACCTCCAGCCTGCTGCCGCGCTTGTCGGCATCCTTCATCATCGACAGCAACAGACGCACGGCCCCGGAGCCGGCAGCCACGAAATCCCTGCGCACGGACGTCAGCACGTTGCCAGGCACGAAGTACCCCAACACGTCATCCACACCGACGATGGACACGTCACGCGAAATCTCAAGTCCACGCTCGCGGCACGCCTTCATGGCACCACTGGCGATGGCGTCATCCGACGCGAACACCGCAGTGCAGTCCGGATACATATCCAGCAGCCGCACCGCGGCTCGATACCCCTCGTCCGGCATCCAATCCTCCGATTCCACATACTGCGGCACCGGCGCGCCATGCCTTTCGAGCGCGGCGCGCCACGCCTCCACGCGGCGTACAGACGCAGGGAACGAGAGCGGGCCTGCAATATGACAGACCGTACGATGCCCCAGCGAAAGCAGGTGATCTACCACCAGTTCGCTGATGCGCCCCTCAAGCATGTCCACGTACGACCACCAAGCCGGGAACCGTGTCAATGCGCCCATCACCACCGTGGGAATATGCGACAGTTCCTCGGCGGACTCATCCGATATGTCGTCGTCCGAGAAAACGATCATGCCGTCCAGGTTGAGACTCAAAATGTACCGCGCGTTCCCGGACAGCGTTTCGGATGCGTCGTTGTCCACAGGAATCATCATGATGCCATAGCCCAGCTTGGAAACCTGCCTGGAGACGCCCTCCAGCACATCGGCCAAATCGTTGTTGCGGTAGAACTTGACGACCATGCCAATCATTTTCGAGCGCCCGACACGCAACGCGCGCGCCTGCAGGTTCGGCGTATATCCAAGCTCCTTCATCGCCGCACGGACCTTGCGCCGGGTGGTCTCCTTGACCAGATCGCTGCCGTTGGCCACACGCGAGACCGTCTGCTGCGAAACCCCGGCCAACTTGGCCACATCGATGATGGACACGGTCTTCTTGACGGACCCCGACATGTCTTGCACTCCTTGATCGCCGCTTATTACGCTGTCTATCAGACCACTATCCATCGATACTGCGATCCCTCGATTCCGCAGACCGGCACGCCGCACATGGCATCTTCGCCACCAAAGGCGACGACTCTCAAGAAAATCTGATGACGTCAACATCAAACTGTAGCAAAGCGTGCAAACACGCGACACCCTGTTGTTCTCCTCAAACTAGGACTATAGTTATGATGACGTCATCATTTTATAGGCAGCAATATCACCGCCGATCTTGCACCGCCACGGCAATCGGTCGGCCACGCCACAAAGGAGCATCATCATGGCACAGCCCACGGGGTATGCCACCGCATACGAGGAATTTCTGTTTCCGGACCAAGAGCCCGGAGCGCTGCCCACACACATCGACATCACCACCGCCCTGAACGGAAGGCCCGGAGTGCAGGTCGTCGTCGCGGTCGATAAACCGCATGATGTCGAGAATCGCGCCCATACCGACAATCATCGTGAAACCGAAAACCCAGCTGGAGCGGAAACCCCAGATCGGCACGACGATACAGTCCGTTTCCAACTCACCGGCGAGGGGTTCTCCGTCGAATGGTTCCACATGATTGCGGTGCCGGTCGAATACAACACCGGCGACGGACAGACCCAAGGCGGCGACATGGTGACACTGCCCGACGCCAGACCGGAATACGCCATCCGAAAGGCCCCGTTCAAGGTGTACGACTGCCTTCGGCCGATTACGTCGGCGGGCGGAAACGGCCGCGAATCCCGGCGACCACACGACAGCGACGATAGCCGAAACGGCCTATCCGGCCAAAACTCCAAGGCCACGCCAATACTGCCATCCGTCCAAACAGACCAAAACGTGCATGCGACCCCAAACGCGACGGCACAGTCCATGCACACCGTCGCAGTCCCCGTCATCGACGACCGCGCCGCCCTCTACCTTACACTGCAGCCGAATCCCGGCATCACACCCGGGCGATATCGTCTGGAACTGACCGTCGAAACGAGCGCGCAAAATAACGACCCGTGGTCCATCGCCTTGGACATCACCGTGGTAAACGTCATCATCCCACCCGAACGATTCCACGTTTCCAATTGGTTCTCATTGCCAGCAATCTCGCGGATGCATCACGCGGACATGGGCTCACCGCGATTCCTGGAAGTGCTCGACCAATACATTGAAGCCATGCGCCGCACCCGGCAGGACACTTTCTTCATCGAGATTGACCAGACATGCGTGACAAGTCGCGAACCGTACACCTTCGATTTCGAATATCTAACCCCGATTATCGAACGGTTCTTCGCGGCGGGCATGACCACTCTGGAAATCGGCCCGCTGCTGTCGCGCGGATTCAAACCGGATGGCATGCCGAATATGCTCACCGATGCCTTCACCTGTGCGATGGCGCCCAACGTGCCGTTCGAATCGACACAAGGGTATGACATCACCACCGCCTATCTGGCCGCACTAGCAGCGTTCCTACAACGACACGGCTGGCAGCGTCATGTTCTGGTGCACATCCACGACGAGCCCGACGTCCACTGCCCCAGCGAGGGCGTGCTTGCCGCACGACGCAGGCAGTACTACATGGCCGTGGCGATGCTGAAAAAGCATCTTCCCGATGCACGGGTGTTGGAGGCAATCAAAACGGACTCCTTCCGTGGCGGGCTCGACGTCTGGATTCCGACCACCAGCGGTTACGAAGCCGAACAACGCTCATTCGAGCGCATGCGCGAGCTGGGAGATGAGGTGTGGAACTACGTGTGCTGTGAGCCGGAAGGCCACTGGCTCAACCGGTTCCTTGATCAGAAGGTCATCCATTCACGACTGTTGTTCTGGGGATTCGAATACAATCGTCTCTCCGGATTCCTGCACTGGGGATTCAACCAGTTCCCCGAGGGGATGAATCCGTTCCAGGCAACGAGCTGCCATAATCCGACCGGACTGGGCACGAACTTCCCATGCGGCGACGCGTTCATCGTGTACCCAGGCAATGACGGGCCATGGCTGAGCATGCGGCTGGAGGCCGAACGCCGTGGCACCGAAGATCTGGAACTGTTGCGCCAGTTGCGGGAACGCAATCCGGAGCTGCACAATCGGCTTATCGCCCAAGTCTTCCGTTCCAACACCGACTACAGCGACGATGAGGCGGCGTTCGACCGCGCATACCGGCAACTGCTCGGAGCGTTGGCTGAATAGCACCGGTTGCAACACCCATCGGTTCTGGCCTACTGAACTTAGAAAAGGATTAAAAAGGATATGAAAGGATAAACAAAGCCAGCTCGGCAGCACCGGCACCGTGCGACGGCACAGCCGCGCCGCCACTTTCTGCATCACCGTCATGTTTTCTGCCTCATATCGCACTGCAATGAGGCAGAGAACATGAGGCAGAAAACCGTGCCCCACAGGAGCTGTAGGCGCCCTCGAGATGCGCCCCATTCCCAAGATATGAAAACTTAGAAAAAGATATACAAAGATAGAAAAGGTTTTATTTATGCATCCTCATACAGATATGTGGACTACACCATCCCGTATCTGCGTCAGTGGCTTCGAGAGCATGCCGCAACATTGCTGATGACTGCGACCGAAAGGTAGCGCTGCCACTCATGCCACGGTCAGGGTCTGGGCGAGGGTGTGGGAGGCGTCGGGGGCGAGGGTGACGGCCTTGTCGCGGCAGATGGCGGCCTCGACGGCCACGAAACCGCGCCATTCGCCGGCACCGGGACGGGTGTTGGCGAGCGCCTCGCCGCCCGTCCTGCCGGGATTCCACACCACGGTCTGAGGGGAGCCGGACTTGTCGATTCGGATGGTCCGGCCGAGTACAGCGTCGTGCAGTTCCAGCGGACGATCCGAGTAATAGACGCGATCGACGGCTGAATCGCCAAACGTCACGTCCTCGTCGGCCTGCGTTTTCGGCGGGAAACCGGCGATTGTGGCATCCAGATACGTGCTGCCTTCGAGTCCGCGCAGTCGAGCTCCGTCAAGGTCACCGACATGCAGATACGAGTGCAGCGCAGCCTCGAAGGTGAGCGGCCCCTCTCCAGTGTTGGCGACGGTCAGAGCCATCGTGAGCGAGCGGGCTTGCAGCGTCACGTCGTAGACGGCGCGGAATCGCGGATTCGGCTCGTCATCCAGCCACGGGACCTCACCGGCCGGCGCATCGGCAGGCTCCAGCACATACCGTATGCAGCTGCCGGCGGACTGGTCTCCAACAGACTGACCTCCGGCGGACGAGTCGGAATCGAGACGCCACCACGAGCGCCGGGCGAACCCGTGGATCGAGCTTTTCGCGGTCTGACGGCCGTGTGCATATCCGGGGCCAAACCACGGGAAGCAGATGGGTACGCCTCCCCCAAGGGGACGGCCATCCTCGAAGCGCCAAGTGGACGGCGTCCAGATGACGTCCGGCTGGCCGGCAGGCGCCCACCGAAGAAGATGGGCGCCGTAATCGCTGATGGCCGCAGTGCCGCCGGCATTGGACAGGGTGCGGATGACGAAATCAGGCATGATGACCTCGGAAAGCAAACGTGAACTCGGCGGATGGATTATGGATTCCCGGTACCTGAGCATGCGACTGAGCAGGTACCTGAACCGTTACCTGAGCTGTCGTCCGGCGCACCAGACGTGTTGGACGATCCAGTCGGTGGGGTCGAGGAGGTTGAGGTCGGCGGCGTATCCGGGGGCGATCAGGCCGAGCGGGGCGCCGGTGACGGGGTTGGGCCGGTCGAAGCCGAACACGCGGGCCGGGGTCAGGGTGGCGGCCTCGACGGCGTCGGCGGGCGCGAATCCGAGTTCGTTGACCGCGCGTCGGACCGCGACCTCCAAGGTGAGCGTGGAGCCGGCGATCGCGCCGTTGGAGACCAGGCGCGCGTGCCCGTCGACCACGTTCACGTCGAGTTCGCCGAGCTTGTACGCGCCGTCCGGGCATCCGGTCGCGGCCATCGCGTCCGTGACGAACGCGACGCGGTGGGGCGCCAGCCCGAAACCGAGCCGGACCATCGGGTCCTGCACATGGAAGCCGTCGTTGATCAGCTCGATCGTGACGCGCGGGTCCTCGACCGCGGCCGGGATCGGCCCCGGTTCGCGGTGTTTGAGCCCGTTCATCGCGTTGAACATGTGGGTCATGATGCGCGCGCCCGCGTCGAAACCGGCCCTCGCGGCCGCGTAGTCCGCGTCGCAGTGGCCCACCGCCGGCACCACGCCCGCGGCCGCGAACCGGCCGATCGCGTCGATCCCGTGCTCGTACTCGGGGGCGATGGTGATCTGCCGGATGCAGCCCGGACGGCCGGCCGCAGGGTCGGCGCCCGACGCGTCCAGCAACGCGTCCACGAGCTCCGGGACCGGGTCCCTCAGGCAGGCCGGGTCGTGCGCGCCCTTGCGGGCCAGGGCCAGGAACGGGCCCTCCAAGTGGCAGCCGAGGATGTCCGGACGGCCCGTGGCCATCCGCTCGCGCACCGCGCGGATGTTGCGGCACATCACGTCCACCGGGTTCGTGATCAGGGACAGCACCTGACGCGTGGTGCCGTGCACCGCGTGGCCGGCACGCGCCACGTCGATGCCCTCCGGCCCGTCGTCGAAGCTCCGCTCCCACGCGCCGTGCGCGTGGATGTCCACGTAGCCGGGCGTCAGGATGCGGCCGCCCGCGTCGATCACCGCACCATGCGCGGCCGGATCGATGCCCGCCGAACGGCACGCGTGCTCGAACGCCTCCTCACCCGAACCATCCACGCCCGCCGAACCCGAGGCGACGATCACGCCACGCGCATCCGACACGACCCACCAGCCCGAACGCACGCCACGCGCATCCACCTTGCGCGCCCCACGGATCGCGACCGGCTTGGCCGCGCCCTCCAACGCCGTCGTCACCCGGGCGACGACCGCCCGCCTATCCTCAACCGTCATACGCCATGCTCCTTCACATCCAGACCCCGAGTCCCGACCGGTCAGATGCCCTGCCAGGCCGGCTTGTGCGCGTACGCGTACCGGTAGTAGTCCTTGTGACGCAGACGCGAGGCCGCCTCCTCGTCCACGATGATCGTCGCATGCGGGTGCAGCTGCAGCGCGGACGCCGGGCAGAACGCGGACACACCGCCCTCCACCGTCTCCTCGATCGCCTCCGCCTTGCCCGAACCGAACGCCAGCAGCACCAGATGACGGGCCTTCAGCACCGTGCCGATGCCCTGCGTGATGCAATGTGTCGGCACCTGGTTGATGTCGTCATCGAAGAAGCGCGCGTTGTCGATGCGCGTCTGCTCCGCCAACGTCTTCACACGCGTACCCGACGCCAACGACGAACCCGGCTCGTTGAACCCGATATGCCCGTCCGTGCCGATGCCCAGAATCTGCACATCGATGCCGCCAGCCGCCTCGATCGCACGATCATAGGCAGGACCAGCCAACGCGATCCGCTCGCCATCCTCCAACGGGGCGCCATCCAGGATATCGCCCGGCACATGCACCTTCTCCGGGTCCAGACCCAACGGCTCGACCACCGTGCGGTGAATCGTCGAATGATACGACTGCGGATGATCCAACGGCAATCCCAGATACTCATCCAACGCGAAACCACGCACACGCGACACGTCAATCGACTCGTCACGCACGATCCGCGCCAGCGCCCGGTAGGCGGCCAACGGGCTCGAACCCGTGGCCAAACCCAACACCGCATCCGGCTTCGACTTGATAAGATCAGCCACCGCACGACCATAAATCTGGCCGGCCTCCTCCTGATCCTTCACGATGATCACTTCAGCCATAATCAATTCCTTTCCGTTGTGATGACTGTGATTGATACGTGGATTGATGTATGTGATGGGATACGTTTGCGATTACCGGAGCACCATGCCGAGGTTCCTGAGGAACTGGGCGGTGGTGTGCTTGTCCTTGAAGACGGCGGTATTGCCGAGGATACGTTCGCACACGCTGCCGAGTTCGTCCTCGACGGCGGCATGAATCGTCTCCGGGTCGCGCGCGCCGTCCAGCTTGGCCGAGATCTCATCCCACTGGCGGTGGAATTCCGCGCAATCCTCCGGCAGTGGTTCGCCGGCCGCGAGTGCCGCCTCGAGCCTGCCAAGCTGATCGACCAAACGGCCGGGGAGGATGAACAGGCCCTGCGCCTCGATGAGTCCGATCGGCTCCTGCTTGATAGGCCAGAACTCGGGATGCGCGTGGAAGATGCCCTCGGGGTATTCCTCACTCACCGCGTTGTTGCGGAAGATCAGGCTCATCTCGTAACCACGGCCGGTGACGATGGCGCTCGGCGAGAGGGCCGACTGGCGGTTGCCGTCCGCGTCGTGGCTGGCGATGCCCTGCTGCGGATCGTCGTAGTTCACCCATGCCTCGCGGATGCGGTCGGACACCTCCACGATGTGCTCGCGCGATGGCGAGACCACGCGCACGGCGGTGCCGGGCCAGTCGAGGATCTCGACCACGGTGTCCGGGAAGTCGGGCACGGCGAACGTGGCCCACGCGGCGGCCTTATGCATCGGCAGCAGCTCGCCGCCGCCCTGATAGTGGTCGTGGGCGAGCACCGAGCCACCGATGCGCGGCAAAGCGGCGTTGCAGCCGAGGAAGTAGCCGGGGAAACGGTCCACGAAGTCGAGCAGATGGACAAACGTGGCGCGGTCCACATGCATCGGCGTGTGCTGCGTGTTCACGCAGATGCCATGCTGGCGAAAGTAGCCGTATGGGGAGAACTGCCAGAACCACGGCTCGCCGCCAAGCGTGACCGGGATGGTTCGCAGAGTGCGCTTGTTGCGCCCGGCGAAGCCCTCGTTTTCGTGGCAGATCGTGCACTTCGGGTATCCACCGGCCACCGAGTTGCCGGCGGCGGCCTTCTTCATGTTCTTGAATTCAGGCTTGGCGAGGTTGATGGTGATGACCAGCCCGTGCGAGTCGAAACGCGGGTTCTTGTCGAGCACGGCCTTCTTGACGTAGTTGTTGGCCACGCAGTAGCGGTAGAACCAGTGCATGGCGGTCATGCCGCCGGATTCCCCGCCGGTCTCCCCGTCGGTCTTCCCGTCGGTCTTTCCGTCGAGTTCGATGACGGTGAACCGGTCCTCCACATAGGAGGGCCGTTGGGAGAGCAGGCCCATGATGATGTCCGCATACACCGGCCCCTCCTCCGCCTCGAACAGCCCGGCCGCGGCGGCTGCGGCGCGGAAGTCGGCCAGCAGGGCGTCAGGGTAGGCGAAGTCGGCGTTGGAATCGGGGTTGGTGCCGGAATCGGGGTTGATGCCGGAATCGGAATCGGCGCCAGTACCGGAATCGGACTGCGCGGCTTCACCGACGGCCGCCACGGGCGAACCCGACTGGGCACCGTAGGAATCCAGCCCGAACAAGGCGAAGATGTTGTTGCGCGTCCAGTCGGCGTCGCGCGGGTCGAGGTCGAGGTTGCGCACGGCGAAGTCAACTAGCGCGTCGATCGAAGCGTACACGGCGGCGAGCGCGGAACGGTCGCCAGCGGGCACAGCCTCAGCGGAGGCGGCGGTTGTCTCGGTCATCAGCGCCCCTCCCCTGCTTCTCCGGCACCGGCACCGTCCAGCACTTCGTCCACGATGGCGCGGATCTCGCCGGCCTTGGCTTCCATCTCCTGCACCAGCTTGATCTGCGTACGGGCGCGCACCAGATTGTGCTCGGGGTACTTGGTGGCGAAGTACGTGTCGCCGGCCAGATAGTCGGCGAGGAAGCGCATGCCGCATTCCATGGTCATCAGGTTGCCGGCAAACGCGAACAGCTCGGCCTCGCGCGGCGTGACGCTCTCGTGCACGGCGCCGATGAAGCCCTCGGCGTACGCGCGGAAGTACTCGGTGCTGAAGTGCACCTTGTCGAGGTCCTTCTCGTCCTCGAGCGCGGTGGAGGCGCCGAAGCGGATGGAGTCACCGAAGTCGTAGAGCATGGAGCCCGGCATGATGGTGTCGAGGTCGATGATTGCGCGGGCCTTGCCGGTTTCGGCGTCCATCAGGATGTTGTTGAGCTTGGTGTCGTTGTGAGTCACGCGCAGCGGGATGGAACCGTCGGCGAGCCCGTCCGTCACCGCGGCGTACTGATTCTCGTGCTTCAGGAAGAAGTCGATCTCCGGCTGGCAGGTGGCGGCGCGGCCGAGCTTGTCCTCGGCGAGCGCGGCCTTGAAGTCGGCGAAACGATGCGGGGTGTCGTGGAAGTGGGCGATGGGCTCGGTCAACTGCGAAGCGTCGAACTCGGCGAGTGTCTGCTGGAACTCGCCGAACGCCGCGCCGGACTCGCGGAACACATCCGCATTCGGCACGAGGCTGTAGTAGACCGTGTGCTCGATGAAGCCGTATACCCGCCACGCGCCGGACGCGATGTCGGCGTAGGTGCGGCCGTCCTTGGTGGGAATGATGTCGAGCGTCTCCTGGCCGCGCTCGCGCAGGAACTCGGTGACGAGCTCGATGTTGCGCATGAGGTTCTTGGTGTCCGGGAAGATGCTCGTGTTCATCTTCTGCAGGATGTACCGGCGCTGGTTCGTGACCAGCAGATAGGTGACGTTGATATGACCGTCGCCGTACGGTTCGATGCTCTCGACCTCGCCTTCCAGCTGGAACAGGTCCGCTACGGCGGCGAGCTCGTTATCGATGGTTGCCATGGGTTCCTTCCTTCATGTGCGCGTTGCGGTCCGCGCCGTCCGCGTATGTTGTGTGTGCCGTGTTGCGTTATGTTCTGTCGCATCGGCCGTCCGAATCGAACGGGCCGATCGGCGACCCAGCCAAGAACCACCGCCGACTTCTTCGCCTACGACAATCCTTGGATGTCATCCACTGCTATTCAAACACAGGCCCTACAAGACGCTTTGGTCTCACGGAAGTGTGAAATCCTTGGAATGACAAGGGTTTCGATGATTCATGTGATTGGATTACGCTGCCCAGTCAGCACAATTTCCATTATTATCAGGACAATTTTTTGATATGCTCGAGGGGAGCAATGGAGCGAAGGGGAGCGAAGCGAGCAAGGCAGCAAAAGAAACAAGAGACGGCACCAGAAAGGAGCAGCCATGACACCGGTCGAACATCATGTGGACTCGGCGGTCTCGCATTACTTCGTGTATGTGCCGAGCCGCAACGCGATGCGTATGTTCCTCTACCCCACGCGCATCGGACTGTACCGCTACCTCAAGGGCTACTGGCTCAATCGTGGCTCGTTCGACAGCTTCATCCTCATGGCGGTCTACAGCGGCACATTCACCTTCACCGTCAACGGCCGACGATCCACGGCGAACACCGGCGACCTCGTGCTGCTCGACTGCCATGAACCGAACGTCTACCAAGCGCAGGCGGAGACGGACTGCACGCTGCTATGGATGCACTTCGACGGGCGGCTCGCCCACGACTACTTCAAGGCAATCCACGGCGAGCTGGGCACCGTCGTCACGCTGAAGCGCGCCACCTACGCCATCAGCCGGTTCCGCATGATCTACGACACTTTCGGCGAGGAGCGCAAGGTGAACGAGGCACGCATGTCGCTGGCCATCACCGAAATCCTCACCGAATGTCTGACCGCGCACGACGACGCCGAACAGCGCGCCGGAGCGCCGTACAACCAGCATGCCATCGAGGAGACGCTCTCGTACATCGCCACGCATCTGAACGAGTCGCTGCCGGTGGCCCAGCTCGCGGCGATGGCGCTGATGAGCGAGTACTACTACATCCGCGTGTTCCGCCAGGTGACCGGATACACCCCGCACACGTACATCGTCAACGCGCGCATGCACGCGGCGAAGTACATGCTCGTGACCGGCGATGCGACGCTGAAGGAGATCTGCGCCGCCTGCGGCTTCTCCTCCACCAGCGCCTTCTGCGCGTCGTTCAAGAAGCGCTTCGGTGTCACGCCCCTGACGTTCCGCGGCTCATCACGCGGTCCGGCGCGCAGGTCGTCTCGCACAACGCCAGTCCGCGCGTGACGCACGCAAGATCACTGCGCGCGAATCATCGCGTACTGCGACTCGTACAGGCGGTAATACGCACCCTTTGCCGCCAGCAGCTCCGCATGCGTGCCGTGCTCCACGATCTGGCCATGGTCGATGTAGAAGATCTGGTCCGCGTTCTCGATTGTAGACAGCCGGTGGGCGATGATGAAGCTCGTGCGCCCTTCAAGCAGATGCCGCAGGCCAGCCTGCAGCGCCTCCTCGGTACGGGTGTCGATGTTCGAGGTCGCCTCGTCCAAGATCAGGATGCGCGGATCGGCGAGCAACACTCGCGCGAACGCGATGAGCTGGCGCTGACCGGCCGACAGGGTGGAGCCGCGTTCCTCCACCACGGTGTCGTAGCCATCCGGCAACTCCATGATGAACTCGTGCGCATGCACCGCCTTCGCCGCAGCCTCGATCTCCTCGTCCGTCGCGTCGAGACGGCCATAGCGGATGTTCTCGCGCACGTTGCCGGAGAAGATGAACGTGTCCTGCAGCATCACGCCCATCTGCCGGCGCAGCGATTCGAGCGTCACGTCGCGCACGTCGTGGCCGTCGATCTTCACCGAGCCTTCCGACACATCGTAGAAGCGGGAGAGCAGGCTCACGATCGTGGTCTTGCCGGCGCCGGTCGGGCCGACAAGCGCGATGGTCCGGCCCGGCTCGACGTGGAAATCGACCAGATTGAGGATGTTGCGGCCGCCCTCCTCATAGCGGAACACCACATCGTTGAAATCGACGCGACCGACGATCTGCGGCAGGTCCTTCGCACCCGGCTTGTCTTCAATCTCCGGCTTGACGTCCAATGTCTCGAAAATGCGCTCGAGGTAGGCCGAACAGGTGATGAGCTGATTGTAGAAGTTCGCGATGTTGATGACCGGGTTCCAGAAATTGTTCGCATAACCGACGAACGCGATCAGCACACCTACGGTCACATCCACGCCGCCGAAGCGGGTGACGCCCACAAAGTAGATGAACGCGATAGTCATCATCGAGATCGTGGCCACGCCGGGCCACATGAGGAACTGGATGTGCACGGCCCTCATCCACGCGCGACGCACGTCCCCCTGCTGCTCTTGGAAGGTGTCGAACTGGGTCTTCTCCTGCGCGAAGGTCTGCGTGGTCTTCACGCCGGCGATGGACTCGTGGATGTAGGCGTTGAGGTTCGACTGCTTGTTCGAGAGCCTGCGGTAGGCGCGGCGCTGGAAGACCTTCAGCACGTACACCCAGATCATGAGCGCCGGGAACAGGATGAGGCTCCACAACGCGAGCCGCCAGTCAATCACGAACATGACGATCAGCGTGATGATGAACGTGAACACGTCGGAGATCACGTTGATCAGACCGGAGCTCAGCGTGTCGGACAGCGTGTTCACATAGTTGACCACGCGGATGAGGATTTTGCCGTGTGGACGGGAATCAAAGTAGCTGAACGGCAGCGTCTGGATGTGGGTGAAGATGTCCCGCCGCATGTCCTTGAGCATCATCTGTCCCACGCGGGTGATGGCCACCGTACGGTAGCGCAAGCACAGCTCGTAAATCACGATGAGCGCGAAGAACAGACCCGCGAGCATGCCAAGCAGCGCATAATCCTTGTTCGGAATCGCCTCGTCGATCATGATCTTGGTCAGGTACGGCACGACCACGATGATGCCGCTCATCAAGATGACGACTGCGAGGATACGCGCCACCTTGCCGAAATACGGCCGGAGATAGGTACCGATGCGCAGGATATCGTGGAGGTTGATCGACTCCTCGAGTTCTTCATCCTCGCGGAAAGTGTTGCGTTGTGCCATGATGTAATCCCTTTCGACCACCCCTGACGGGGAGTCGCACTTTTCCGAAAGCTTTCAGAAGCCCTGCGATGCGCCGGACTGCAGCCCGAGCTGCTTATGGTAAATGTCCCAGTAGCGTCCGTGCCGTGCGACGAGTTCCTCGTGCGTGCCACGCTCGACGATGCGTCCATGTTCCAGAACCAGAATCAGGTCGGAGTCCTTGACCGACGAAATACGGTGCGCGATGGTGATGATCGTCTTGCTGCCGTCCATCTCACGCAGATGCCGCTGAATCTCGGCCTCAGTCTCCATATCGACGGCCGACGTGGTGTCATCCATGATGAGGATGCTCGGATCGTCCGCAAGCGCACGGGCCAGCGAGAGACGCTGCTTCTGACCGCCCGACAGACCCACGCCGCGTTCGCCGACCACGGTGTCGTAGCCGTCGGGCATCGATCGGATGAAGCTGTCCGCGCCGGCGATCTGCGCCATACGCTGGATGTAGCGTTCGTCGCGCGCCGCGTCCTCGTCTGCGCCGAAACCGATGTTGCTGCCGATGGTGTCGGAGAACAGGAATGTGTCCTGCGCCACGATGCACACCTGCGAGCGCAGCGTGGTCAGCGGCCAGTCACGCGCGTCGATGCCATCGATGAGCACATGGCCGAGAGTGGGATCGTAAAAGCGCGAAATAAGGCTGACAAGCGTGGACTTTCCGGCACCGGTCTCGCCCAGGATGCCGAGTTTCGCGCCTGCGGGAATGGCGAAGTCGATGTCCTTGAGGATCGGCGTCTCCGGATCGTCCGGGAAGGCGAAACTGACGTGGTCGAAACGGACTTCGCCGCTGATGCGATCGGGGGTCGGCGGATGAGTACCGCCCACCTGCTCGGCGATGGTCACGGCCTGCTTGACGCTCTCACGCGCATCGGGCTTCTCGGTGATGCGGGACTGGGCGGTAAGCAGCTTGCGGATTTTGATGCAACTGGCGTTGAATCGCTGCCAGTCATTGATGAGCCAGCCGGATTGTCGCACCGGGCCGTCGATCATCCACAAAAAGGAGTTGAAGCTCACCAGATTGCCGAGGGTCATGTACCCTTCAATCACCAGGAAGCCGCCCAGCCCAAGCGTAATGAGCTGAAGGCTGAAGCCGAGGCCGTCGAGCCAAGGCATGTACCGTCGCGAATTGTAGGCCAAATCCATGTTGCGACGCATGTAGTCGTCGTTGCGCTCGTCGAACTTCTCGGTCTCATACGGCTCACGCACGAACGCCTTGACCACGCGGTTGCCTTCGATGTTCTCCTCGACCATCGAATTGAGGGAGGCGAGCGAGTTGCGGATGGCGTAGAACAACGGATGCGCGTGCGTGGAGAGTCCGCGCGTGAGCAGGAAGATGAACGGTGTCACGCAGGACAGCGCAAGCGCAAGCCGCCAGTCGATAACGAACATCACGCACAACGCGCCCACGAACATGACCACGCAGTCGACGATCTGGTAGCTCACCCAGCTTAGACAGTGGCGGATCGCGTCCGTGTCTGAGGTCAGTCTGCTCATGATGTCGCCGGTGCGCGTGTGGTTGAAGTAGGTGAAGTCGAGCTCATGCAGCTTCTCGTACTCGTCGGAGACCAAACGGTAGATGGAGTTCTGGCCGAACCGTTCCATCCACATCTGGTAGCCATATCGCGACCCCACACGAATGATGGTCAGCGCAATCATCAGCAGGCATAGGTGCACGAGCCGTTCGGTATGGCCTTGGGTGATGACCTGATCGACCAGCATGCCGGTGATGAGGGGGATGGTCAGCGCCATTGCATCGTTCACGCAGAACAGCACCACGGCGCCCGCCACGCGCGGCAGATCGGGTTTGCAGTAGGGCAAAATCCAGCGAAGATTGCCCGAATCCTTGTTCTTGTCCGGATTAACGTACATCGGGAGATTCACCACGTTCTTCGGATTGTGTTTGCTTGTGGTCTGGCGCAGCACTTGTCTTTCACCCATACTGCGCGCGGCAATCGTCGCCGCCACGATTCATGACACCCGCGTTCACCCCGCGCGACCGCTCTCCTTCGACCGTCGAGACGCATTGTCTCACAAACAGATATCAGTCTAGACTCTCCCGCAATGATGGCAACCGGCCACCACCGCGCGTGTCCGGCGTCCGGCGTCCGGGACGACCGGCGCAGACAATCGACCTCCGACCCGTCCGCCGTTGCTACTCGCGCTGATTACTCACCGATTGCGGCTGAACGCCATTCGACTACTGACTTGGCTGTCGGTTCCCGACGGTTCGGTGTCGGTTCCCGACGCATGACTGTCGGATTTCGTACTGTATATGTACGAAATCCGACACTGAAGCGTCAAGGTCCGACAGTCAACGGTTGAAATCCGACAGTCATACGGCGAGAACCGACAGTCTTGTGAATGTATGAATGATGAATGCGTGGGGCTACAGCACTACAGCCCCACAGCATCTACAACCCCGCAGTTTCCTTGGTGGAATCGGCCCGGATTGCGGGACAATCTGCAGCCGGCATCATATCTGCCTGTTGTCGCTCGTCACCGACATCCCTTTTACAGCTCCACGGTCTCCTTGGTGGGGTCGTCCTTGATGTGCGCGAACTTGGCGGCGAGCGCCTCCTTGTTGCGCTTTTCGTCCTCCTCCTTGGCCTTCTTCTTGGCTTCGGCGGGGTCCCACAGCACGTCCTCGCGGTGCTTGGCCCACTCGGCGCCGGCCAGCGGCGCGATGAGCTCGGCGGTGGCTTCCAACGTATCGGCGGCGGTTACGCGGGCCTTGACCAGTTCCAGCAGCTGGCCATCGGTCAGGCAGATGCGCGGGATGGCGCACTGTTCGCGCAGTTCGTTGACGTACAGCAGAATCGGCAGCGACTGGGCGGCCACGCGGCGGGCCGCAACGTCATCGAGCGCCCCAGAGGCATCGCCGACACCCGGCACATGTGCAGCCGCCACTGCCAGCAACGCATCGCATACGGCGAGCGCGGTGGCGAAGCGATGGGCCACGGCGGCGGGGTCGGCCGAACCGGCAAGATGGTCGCCGCTCTCATCGCCGGCAGCGCCCTCGTCAGCCGCATCAGCCTCGATATGCCGCTCGACCGCATCGATGGCCGCGCGGATCTCGGACCGCACGCCGTCATCCCATTCAACGCCCAACGCCTCAGCCGCGGCGAAGACCAGCGCCGCGTTGCCGGTTTCGGAGTAGTCGAGCATCGTGTCGTACGCGTCATTGGCGGCCAGCAGCGTGTCGACAATCGACTGCGGGCGGCCGGGAATCTCGTCCGCGCCCTCGTAGACGAATTCGGCGTCCGGCACGGTCACGTCCTCACCGGTCAGGATGCGGGCGAACGCACGGGTGATGCGCACCTGCAGGTTCTCGGCGTACTTCGCGTCGTTGTCCATCTGCATGGCTTCGGTCAATGGCCACAGGGCGATGAGCCGAGCTCCGGTCTCCGCAGCCTCGCGTACCGCCGGCAGCGCCGCCACGCGGTCGATCGCCTCTCGATTCAGTTCAACGGTCATATCATGCTCCTTTGCTCGAGCCTTTCGCCCCTCCGCGGGCCGGCCTGTTCTTCCAACGATTGTAGTGCGCCATACCAGTGGTTCGTTCACGCATTCCCGGCTCCTTCGGCAAGGAGCCGGTCCATGAAGCAGGTCCGAGGGCGCCGAATTCGCCAACGGTGTTGCGGCAGGTGCCACGGCAAGCGACCCCGGCAAGCCGCGAGATGCCGCATCGGACGCCTTATCCGCACCGATTCGCGGTCACGGCTCCCCGCCGGGGAACGCGAGGAAACCGCCGGCACCCGTCACTGCACGTCGGCTGCGGGGTCCGCATACGTGATGGATATCACACGGCCGGTCTCGTTGTCGTAGGTCACGGACGTGACGGACGCGAGCGCGGTGTGCCGCAGGAACATCCAGTGCTCCGGATGGCCGGTCTCCAGATAATGACGGTAGGACCAGATCGGCGACTCGTGGCTGACCACCACGATCTGCTGGCCGGGGTGCTGCGCCACCTTCTCGCGCGCGAAGTCGTCCATGCGCGCCGCGATGTGCTCGTAGGACTCGCCCCAACTGGGCTTGTACAGGTTCAGGACGAGCTTCCAGTTGCCGTTCTTCCACAGCGCGCCCTCGCCGTGGCCGATGCGCTTGCCCCGGAACTCGTTGCCGGCCTCGATCACCCGCTCGTCGGTAGTGAGCGCGAGCGGCTCCTCGCCGCGCTCCCCTCGCACCCGGTTGAGCGCGTCGAGGATCGCGCCGGCGGTCTCGCGCGTACGATCCAGCGGCGACGAGTACACGGCCGCGATGGTGTTGGTCTGCGGGTTGCCCGCCAGATAGGCGGCCGTGGCCTGAGCCATGCGGCGTCCCACCTCAGACAGATGGAAGTCGGGCAGACGCTCGTAAAGCAGATGGTCCGGGTTGTACACCTTGCCGTGACGGACGAAGTGGATGGTGGTTGCGGTCATCGGTGGCTCTCCTTCGTGAATTTGCCAGGCAGAGTTGCGGCGCCATCGGCAATACCAATCAACAATGGCGCAGCCTCTATCCTATCGTCGCCGCTGCGCCACGGTGCTGTCCGCGCATCGCCGCCGTATCGCCCAAGGCAAAACCCAACCGATAATCCTTAATTACCGCGTGTCAATCCAAGCCAACACATAGAGTAGCGGTGACGCAAATATGCGACAGCGGCGAACAGCCACGCAAACTTTGCGCACCCAGGACAGACACATCATTCGATGAGGGCTTCGCCGGCCAACGCCAAGGGCGGCGAGGGACATCCAATCGGGAGCGGAAAGGAGCGTAGTGCTGTTATGTCCAATACGAACACCGTCACGGCCGCCATCAAGGAAGTCGGGCACAAGGTCTTTGGTGGGTACGCCGAGCTGCTGCGCATCCCGCACACCGCACGTTATTCGATCGGCGGCGTGATCGCCTGCATGCCGTTCCCGATGGTCGGCATGACCATCACGATCTCCGTGCAGTACTACTACGGCAACTATTCGCTGGCCGGCATGCTCACCGCCATTCAGGCGATCGCGCTGGCCGTGGCCACGCCGTTGCTCGGCAAGCTCACGGACAAGTTCGGCCAGCGTCAGGTCTCCATCCCCACGATCATCGTGTGGATCGTGGCGGCCATCGCGCTGACCACCTCCATCACCAACCGCGCGCCGGAATGGGTGCTGTACTGCCTGACGCCGTTCCTGGCGGCCATCCCGCCGTGGGGCGCGATGAGCCGCGCCCGCTGGACCAAAATCCTCAAGGGAGACCGCGAACGGACCGACCGCGCGCTGTCGCTATGCGGTGTGCTTGACGAATGCATGTGGGTGGTGGGCAATCCGCTGGCCTCCACGCTGGCCGTGATCTCGGGCCTGCTGGCGTTTTCGTTCACCGGCGTATGCGTGGTGGTGGGCGCGCTCATGTTCCTCACGGAACTGACCACCGAGCCGCCCTCGCAGACGGCACTGGCGCGCGCCGAAGGCATCACGCGCAAGGAGTATCGCGAGCGCGAGTCCGCCAAGGCCGAGGCGTTGAAGGTGGAGGCCGCCGCAGAGGAGGCCCGTCGCCGCATGGCGCGCGAGGGCGTGACCGACCAAGCGCACATCACGGCCGCCGTCGAGGCCGCCGTGGCCGAGGCGCGCTCGGGCAAGAAGGCGTCGATCTGGGGACCGGGCCTGATCGCGGTGTGCGTCACCTGGTTCGGACTCGGCGCGTTCCAGTCGGCCGCCGGCATCTCGATCATCGCGTTCGCAACCGAGTCGAACATGAAGCAATACACGGGCTTCGTGTTCGCGTGCTTCTCGATCAGCTCGCTCATGGGCGCGCTGGTGTACGGCGCCAAGAACTGGGCCATCCCGCTGTGGAAGCGCTTCTACTTCTGCCTGGCGGTGGTGAACCTCGGCATCGGCACGTTCCTGTTCGCCAAGCATCTGTGGGTCATCATGATCATCTACCTGCTCATCGGCGTGTGCCAGGCTCCCACATGGATCAACGGCAACCAGCTCATGCTGCATCTGGTGCCGCCGTCCCGTCTGACCGAAGGCATGGCGTGGATGGGCGCAATGAACTCCATCGGAGCCTCCGCCGGCTCGGCGATCGCCGGGCAGTTCATCGACCGCATGGGCTCGCACGGCGGTTTCATGGTGGTCACAACGCTGGCGCTGACCTCGCTGGCGATCGCGCTCATCGGCTTCAAGCAGATCAAGAGCTCCACCGAGCAGCCGACGCTGACCGAAGTGACGGTGTGATCAGGACGCGCGTTGCATCTTATTACACGAAGAGCCCGGCTTGCACCGGGCTCTTCGCATATTCGCTTATCTTCAGCTGACGGCTAGACTACTTCGGCCAGCCCTTCGGCGTATGCTCCAGCGACCAGACGCCGAGCTTGTGGGAGAAGCTGTTCTGCCACTTGGCCTCGAGCTCTTCGGCACTGAGCTTGTTTTCGGCGGAGCGCAGGCGGTTCATCGCATGGGTGTGAGTATCGTCCAGCAACCACTTGCGAATCAGGAAGTTCCAAACCATCACCACGGCCGTGGCGATCAGCTTGCCCACGTTCGTGCGCAGCAGATACTCGGCATGCTGCGAGACGAAGGCATCGCGGTTCATGCCGTACGTGGAAATCCAGATGATGAGGTCGTTCATGAACAGACCGATCACCGCACCCACCACGAAGATGAGGATCTCCATCCAGCGCGCCATGTCGGCGCGGTGCTTGAACACGAACTTCATGCTCGCCAGATAATTGAAGATCAGCGAGATGATGAAGGAGATGGTGGCGGCAATCACGTTGTGCATGTGGAACACACCGACCAGAAGGTTCAGGATGCCCCAGTCGATGATGAAGGCGATGACACCCACGATGCCGAATTTCATAAGCTGCGCAATCAGTTTTCTCACGTGGGTTATTCAACACTACCGGGCTGACTGTAGGCTGTCCGTTGGCTGGATTCCGCCGCAATCTTCGCAATTGGCCTGACGGCACCTCGAGCCGCCGCGAATCGCTAGACTGGGCCCTGTAAGGCCAAGGCCATTCCACATCGTCAAGGAGGAATCATGCCCGTCATTCACACTCATGTCTCCGTCAAGACCACGCCTGAACAGCGCGAAGCCCTGAAGGCCGCTTACGGCAAGGCCATCACCGCAGTGCCCGGCAAGTCGGAGGGTTGGCTCATGTGCCCGTTCGAGGACGAGATGCCGATCTACTTCGGCGGCTCGGACGACAAGCCCGCCGCCTACGTGGAGGTCAACGTGTTCGGTCGCTCCGTGCCGAGCTCGTCCTGGGAGAAGCTCACCGAATCCATCATGGCCGCGCTGAACTCCACGCTCGGCATCCCCGAGGATCGCACGTACATCCGATACACCGCCACCACCGACTGGGGCTGGAACGGCGGCAACTTCTAACCGTCACCATTCCCTTCGCGGCACAGCCGCTCACCTCACCTACGGGAAGCCCACCGGGCTCCCCGCTTAACGGTTCAGGGTGGCAACTTCTAGCCGGCGCCCTTGCAGCGGGGCTTTCTCCGTTGCAAGGGGTACATTGGCGCATCCCCCGACATCTATCTGCGTTGCAAGGGGTACCCCAACAGCGAAACCCCGAGTATCACCGCTGCAATATCAACGGTCATACTCGGGGTTTCCCGTATCAGGTACCCCTTGCAACGCAGATACCATTCCGCAGACGCAAGAATGTACCCCTTGCAAGCCAGTTACCTCACCTCAATACGCCTTAGCGGGCGTTCTCCGTTACGAGGGGCTGTCCATACAAGAAATCCGGGGTCTGACCGCCGATATTGCAGCAGTCAAACCCCGGATTCCATCATTTATGGCGCTATTGCTGTTTTCGTGGGTGGTTGTTTGCCGGTGAGGCGTTGAACCGGTAAGAGAAGAGCGCTTTTTGGTTAGGATGTTCATCGACCAAGAAAAACACAACCGAAAAGCGCCTGATGAACAGCATATTCAAACAGCTCCTCAACGTCAAAGGCATGGTCGTCGAGAACGTCTGCATCGTCGATGGTCCCATGCGCCCCGAACCCGTGCTCGAGGTGCGGGTGCGTCCGCGTGCGGGCATGCTCAGGTGCTCGAGGTGCGGGCGGAAGCGTCGTGGCTATGACCGTGG
>NZ_MWWW01000016.1 GCF_002259745.1 Bifidobacterium myosotis
CCGGGGACGGCGCCCGGTGGATCGACTCGTGCGTGCATGAATGGTGCCCTCAGGCGGAGCGCGTGCTCGACGGGTTCCATATCGTCAGCTGGATGACCGACGCGCTCGACGGGGTCCGCAAACGCCTCTGGAACGACGCGAGACGCGACGGCGACGAGGAGGGGGCGAAGCGCATGCGCGGCGTCAAATACGCCGTGTTGAAGAACCCGGACCGATTGACCGACCGGCAGGACGAATCCCTCGCCGCATTGGGGAACACGGACCCCAAGGGCCAGCTCTACCGCGCATGGCGGCTCAAGGAACTGCTGAGGAACCTGCTCAAGCACCCGCTCGGACAGGCCACGGCGGAGCTCAGGCACTGGGTGTTCTGGGCGTCCCACAGCCGCATCCCCGAGATCGTCGAACTCTCCCAAAAAATCCGCAGACGGCGGCCCGACATCCTCAGGACGATCGAGCTCGGCTACTCCAACGCCAGGCTCGAGGCGTTCAACAACCGGATCAAGGTCACCATCCGCATGGCCTACGGCTTCCACCACGTGAACAACCTCATCGCCCTGGTCATGCTCCGATGCGGCGGCCTCGACATCCGACTACCGAAACCCAACCCCTAACCCACGAAAACAGCAGAAGCCTCAGAAATCCCCTGCACCATTCAGGTTGCAGGGGTTTTCTTTATGTCTTGGATAAGCAGAAACTCAGGCCTCAGCCGGAGCCACCTCGCCTTCGGCTTCACCGTCGCCTTCGGCCTTGTCCTCGGCCTTGTTCAGGCCCAGGTCCACCGGCGAGGAGCTGTTCTCCCACGGCTCCTCCCACGGATCGTAATCCGGGTTCTGCTGCTTGTAGATGTACAGACCAACCACCGCTGCAAGCAATGCGCCGAACAGCAGTGCGAAGAACTTCCAACCGTTAGAAGACTTGTTCTCCATGACGGCTCCTTTCCCTGGGGATCGTCTGGTCGGCATGCCCATTCAGACCGACTCTGCTCCCTATTCTAGGCCCGTGTTTGTGTCGATTGGGTGGAATGACATGCGCCGGCGATTTACATAACCGTTCATACGACCGGCCGGTAGCCTAGACCCACAGCGGATTCCGACATTGGCGTTCGACGCGATTCGATACAGTGGAATGCATGCGTATGCCTACCAAACAGCAGATTCGATACCAATGGGAACGCGGCGGTCCGGTGGTGACTTGGGTGCTCATCGCCGTGTGCGTGGCGATATGGCTGGTGGAGGTGCTGGCGGGATTCCTCTCTCCGGTGCTCCAGAACCTGCTGATCGTGCGGGGTATGGTCGCCCCGGCCACGATGGTGCGCGAGCCGTGGACCATCGTCACGTCGATGTTCCTGCACGCGCCGAACTCGATTCTGCACATCCTGTTCAACATGCTCTCGTTGTACTCTGTGGGACCTGTGCTGGAACGGCTGATGGGCCACTGGCGGTTCCTCGGCCTGTACATGATCTCCGGCCTCGGCGGTGCCCTCGGACTGATGGTCTGGGGTGTGTTCGCTCCCGGCGGGCAAGGCTGGCAGTCGGCCGCATACGGCGCCTCTGGCGCGCTGTTCGGCCTGTTCGCAGCCCTGTTGGTGGTCTACAGGCGCATCGGTGCGGACATCCGCTCGATGATGGTGTGGATGGTGGTGAACTTCGCGCTGCCGTTCGTGGTGGGCGGCGTGGCCTGGCAGGCCCATGTGGGCGGATTCGTGGTCGGTGGCCTGCTTACGTGGCTGTTGACGGCCGGGCTCAAGCCGTGGCGCGGCAAGAGCCTGGCTTGGCGCATGCAGGTGTACGGCTGGTTCGTGACGATTCTCGTCGTGGCGCTGATTCTGCTATGCGACACCGCCAATCCCTATGGGTGGCTGCGGTTCGGCTACTTGTTCCAGTGATTGCAGCGTTGTGTGGATAACCGAATGCCGGGCATTGTGGAAAACACAGTGTCCGGCATTCTGGTATTTGTGGACGCGTGAATCTTGAGAGGGCGCGAATCTTGAGGGGTGCGAATCCGGAGATCAGTACGCCCTCGAGTTATGCACAGGAGTAAGCGTAGTGATTCCGCGGGCTACGTTGTTAAGTTGTGCACAGTTGTGCACAATAGTGGATAAGAATGTGGATAACTTGGTGTGGAGTAGGATGTCCACCGGGCGACGGTGCATAACTGTGGATAGCGAAATCGACGATGACGGTGGATAACTGCGATATCCACCGCTGATTTCATGCGGTTGACACCCTTGCAGAATGCGTCAAATACCGCAATGCACACGGTTGTACACCGCTTATTCACCGGAAATCCCGTGTTGTCCACCACTTATCCACGAGTTATCCACACGGTTGTCCACATTCGGTGGATAACTGCTCGCGGAACTACAAGCGTGTAATTCATCCACATAGAGTGGATAATCCTGTGGATAACTCGTGGATAAGTGGTGGACAACAGGTGGGTAACTACATCCAGGCAAACAAAAACCGGTCCCGTTAGGGGACCGGTTCAATCACAGGTATTGCGGACCGACACCAAGTGGATGCCGTCAGGCGCGCAAGGTTCAGCGCCAACCCATCGTCATCAGGAATCCAATCATGATCAGCGCGAAGCCGATTGCAAGATTCCACGCACCGATGTTCGGAATCGGCCATGCGCCGGCCGGGGACAGGTAATACACCACGCACCAGATCAGACCGATGATCATGAAGGCGCAGAACACCGGCACGAACCAGCGCGGGTTGGACTTGGTGCCCTTGATGGTCTCCTCCACGCGGCGGGTGTTCTCCTCCTGACGGCTCATCATGCGCTGCATCTGCGGGGTCATCGTGGACTTGTCCGCAGTGGAGTTCAGGACGGCCTGAACCTGATCCATATCGACGCCGTAATTCTCGTCCTCAGCGGCCTCGGTGCCGTCAGTGGTCTTGTCGCCGTCAGTGTCCTTGGCGGTCACCTCGTCCTGCCAGTCCTTCTGGTCGTTCGAGTCGGTTTCGTGCAGCTCTTCGTTTGCCATCAGCTTAGTCTCCATTCAATAGGCTAAAAGTCATAATAGTGGTTACACTCGAAACCAGCGAACACGCCGAGGAAAAGACGGGCATTTATGGTCAGACAAGTGGGTAAGCATGGTGTGAGGCGCTCGCTTGCGGCCGGTGTGGCGGCATTTGTCGTCATCGCGCTCAGTGGGTTCCTGTTGAGCACCAACGTGCGTGTGAACAAGACCGCCACGGTGAACAACGACACTGCCGACCTTATCGAGCACAGCGTGGACGAGGTGGCGGATCTGCAGAAGGACGTCACCGAATTGCAGTCACAGGTGACCACCCTGACCGACGTGCTCGGCAAGAAACCGTCACAGGGGAGCGGCACCGATACGTCGGCCGGTGACGGCTCCTCGGCGTCCGACGATTCCGGTTCCGGCCTTATGCTGCCCGAGCTCGAAGGACGGGGCGTGACCGTCACCCTCGACGACTCCCCGTTGTGGGAGAACGCCGTGAACAACAACGGTTCGACCTCGAACATCGATGATTACGTGATTCACCAGCAGGACGTGGAATCGGTGGTGAACGCGCTGTGGGCCGGCGGCGCGCAGGCCATGATGATCATGGACCAGCGCGTGCTGTTCAACTCCGCCGTGATCTGTTCGGGTAACGTGCTGTCCCTGCACGGCAAGAAATACGCGCCTCCGTTCACCATCTCCGCCATCGGCGACCCGCAGGGCATGCGCAAGGCCCTCAACGATTCCAAGGCCATCACCATCCTCAAGCAGTACGTGACCGCGTTCGGCATCGGATACAAGGTGGACAACCGGGATGATCTCAAGTTCCCGGCTACCACGGCCCTGTTGCAGCAGCTCAAGTACGCCACGGTGGATACGTCCAAGGTCAAGGATGAGGAGGCCGGGCAATGAGCCGCGGCCGGCACGCTGGCGGCCCCGTCCGCAGCGGTAGGGATGGCGGCAGGGGCGACAGCAGGAGTGGTGGTGATGCGATTCCCGGGGGCGACGCGTTCCCCGCAGCGTCGCCCCGGATTCTGGCATCCCAAACTTCAACGTCCCCAGCCGCAGCATCCCGGATTCCAGCCCCCCGACCCTCGACGCCACAAGCCTCGGCATCTCAAACGCGGCGAGGTCCGCTATGGCAGGCGCTCGGCATTTTGGCCGAACTGCTGATCACCGTGGCCGCAATCTGCGCGCTGTACATCCTCTGGCAGATGTGGTGGACCGGCGTGGAGGCCGAGCAGACCCAGAACCAGACGCTGCAATCGGTGTCATGGAGCGATCCGGCCGGCGCGGACGGCGATGGGGCCACCAGCATCGCCAAGGCCCAGGAGGGCGATCCGCCCGTCGAACCGGAGGACCCGCAGTACGGCGACCTCATCGCACAGGTGTATATCCCGCGCTTCGGTTCGGGCTGGCATCGCAATCTGGTGGAGGGTACCACGCTCGAACAGCTCAACCGCCACGGTCTCGGCCGGTACCAGACCAGCCAGCTGCCCGGTCAGGTGGGCAACTTCGCGTTCGCGGGCCATCGCAACGGCTACGGACAGCCGCTCGGCGACGTGGACAAGCTCCAGACCGGCGACCCGATCATCATCCGCACCAAGGATTACTGGTACGTGTACCACTACACGCGCTATCAGATCGTGCTGCCGACCGACACCTATGTGATCTCCGCCAACCCCGAGAACCCGGACGCGGCCCCGACCAAGCGCATGGTCACCATGACCACCTGCGAGCCGAAGTACTCCACACCCACCCACCGGTGGATCAGCTACGGCGAATTCGCCTACTGGGCCAAGGTGTCCGACGGCGTGCCCGAGGAGCTGGCCACCACCGACTCGTCCGGCGCGGTGAAATTCGCGGTGACCGAGACGCCGTCCGTGGCCTCGCGCATCGGGTCGATGGAGCGCGTGGCAATCTGGGCGTTGGTGGCATGGGCGATCGTGTTCATCGCAGCCGCCGTGGCCTGGCGATGGCCGGTGCTGCGTGCGATCCGCATGGGGGAGCGCCGTCGCCCCGACGCCAGCATCTACGGGACCGTGCTGCGGCTGCAGCCCGGCGTGCTGCCTATCCGATGGCTACTGCTCGCGCTGCTGCTCGTGGCCGCGTCCGCCGCGCTGTTCCAGTGGGGCTTCCCGTGGGCCGCCGCCCACATCCCCTTCCTCCAGCAGATGTCCAATTACGTGGCCGTGCCACAGTGACGTGGCGCGCGGACTGAGTAGTATGGCTTGCAAGACCCGCCTTTTGGACAGCAATCAGGGGAGCAAGCATGACTGATTCCGCGCATATTCTGGTGGTGGACAACTACGATTCGTTCGTCTACACCATCGTCGGATACCTGAAAACCCTTGGCGCCACCGTTGACGTGGTGCGCAACGACGCCATCGATCCCGCCAAGCCCGGTGTGCTGGACGGCTACGATGGCGTGCTGATCTCCCCCGGCCCCGGCGCCCCGGCCGATTCCGGCGCCAGCGAGGGCGTGATTCGCCTCGCCGCCGAGACCGGCACGCCGATGTTCGGCGTATGCCTTGGTCTGCAGGCGCTCGCCGAGGTCTACGGTTGCACGGTGGACCACGCACCCACGATCATGCATGGCAAGACCAGCCTCGTGGAACACATCGATGACGAGATCTTCGAGGGCGTGGCCAATCCGATGACCGCCACCCGCTACCATTCTCTGGCCGTTGAACCCGACTCCGTGCCGGACACGCTTGAGGTGACCGCATGGACGCAGGGCGACCACATCATCCAGGGTATACGCGTCAAAGGCAAGCCGATGTACGCCGTGCAGTTCCACCCCGAATCGGTGATGACGCAGGACGGCTACCGTCTGCTCGCCAACTGGCTGAAGGTCTGTGGCCAGGACAGCGCCGTCGCCAAGTCCGCCGGACTCCAGCCCAAGGTCACGAAGTAGTAGGGCTAGGGCCCACAGCTTGTCTCACACCGATGATTTTGGCCCCCTCAGTAATGAGGAGGCCAAAATCATCGGATTCATGTCGGCTGCTAGTGCGTCCTACGTCAAAAGTCCGCTGATTATCCAGCTTCCACAGTCTAATCGCGGTTTTACGTACTAGACTCGCCCAAGTCCGAGTGCCACAAAACGTTGCAATAATTACCAGAACTCGCCAAGCCAGACAATCCGGCACAGCCTTCTATTCCGTCTGAGAATACGCCTCCCGATAAGCTTGTCAATACGGCTCTGGGATTATGTTTTGTCATCGCAGTCGCCGTCATCCTTGCGACGACTGGCATTGCAATCTTCGTAGCGCGTCGGTGTAGGAATGGGTACGACGGGCGTGTATAACCGATGAGCCATGATTCGGGTCGCCCATGAATGCCATCACGGTATCATGAGCGGCCCGAACTGATTTGTCGTTACCTGTTTTCGGACTGATAGCTGAGAATCAAATCTGATTGATTCATTTGCGGTACGATGCGTCGATTCAACGTTTTTCGAGCTGTTGTACCGCAGCAGTGTGCCCCGACAGCCGAAGCAAACGTTTTCAATCCGTATCGGGGCAATACGCCTGTTCTAAAAACCGCGGAAACAAGCCATTCCTGGCGCATGGGCGAAATCGACCGCCCTCAGCCCTGCGGTACGATACACGAAAAACGCGCGATTTCGCACATCGTACCGCGCCTTCTTGTACACAACACGCCAAAAAGAGCCTTCTGAAGATTTCGTACCGCAGCCATATGCCACGCACTCCTCACGAGCATCACCCACCGCAGTTACCGGCCACATAGTACAGCGCTGCGCCACACTATAAGCGGCTCCGTATGGGACAAAACCTAGACACATTCCTCGTTTCTTAGGCAGGCCCCAAAGAACAGGACGGCACAACAAGGCAGGCAGTGCGCGCAAGACGCCGATGAATAGTTGACCGCGCCTAAGCAATGGAAACACATAGCCCTTACACGCCAAAATCGGAAGAACTGTCTAAGGTGTAATGATAATAAGCTTCTGACGCAAGCCTAGAAATACGATTGGCTTCCTCAAGTAATCCAGTGTTGATCACTTGAGGAAGCCAAAACCATATCCGCTTATGCGTGGGGTTGCCCCTGTTGCGGGCTACTCCTCCGGGGTGGTGGGCTTGGTCTCGCCGCTGTTGCCGTTGCCATTGCCGCCGGTCGTGCCGCCGCCGGGGGTGACGGTGCCTGAGCTGCCATCGCGGGTGGTGACGGTGACCGTCGAGCCCGCATCGGCTTCCGAGCCACCGGCCGGGCTGATGCTCACCACCACTGCGGAGGCGTCCGTGGGCCCGTTGGCGACCACGGCGAAGCCCTTCGCCTCAAGCATGAGCTTGGCGGTCACATAGCTGGTGCCGGCCGCAATCGAAGGCACGGTGGCCTTCTGTTTGCCGGTGGACACCCAGATGGTGATGGTGCCGCCCTGCTGGATGTCGGACCCCGAGCTGGGGTTCATCCGCGTGATCGAGCCCTCCGGCACCGTGTCCGATTCCTCGGATTCCACGATGAAGTTGAACTTGCCCGGGCCGGTGCCGCTGTACTGCGAAAGCACGCTGTCCTTGGTCTGGCCGACCAGATCCGGCACCTTGGTCATGCCGTTGGAGACGTAGATTGTGATGGTGGTGCCCTTGGGCTGCGACTGGCCCGCCGCCGGGTCGGTGCGCGTCACCAGATCGGCCTCCACCGTGCTGCTGGGCTCGCTCTTGACCGAGGAGCTCACCTTGAATCCGGCGGCCTCCAGCTCGCTGCGGGCCTCGTCCTGCGACTTGCCCTTCACGTCGGGCACCTTCGTGCTCTGCGGGCCGTCCGAGAACCAGACCTCCACCTGGGTGCCCTTGGCCACCTTGGAACCCGCCTCCGGCGACATCTTGGTGCAGGTGCCGGCCGGTTCGGTGGACTCGGTGTCGTGCTTCTCCACCATGGTCAGGCCCAGCGCCTTGAGCTTGGCGTCGATGCCGTCCTTCGAGATGTTGGCGGTGCAGGTGGGCACAGTGACCGTGTCCGCGGCGGTCGTACTCGGTTCGCGCAGCATGAACACCACGCCGAACACGATGGCGACGACCGCGATCACGCCGATGATCGTGCTGACGATGATGGTCTTGCGCTTCTTGGCCTTGGCCGCGGCCGCACGTTGCGCCGCGCGGGACTGCACCGAGGCGAAGCTGCCGCTGGGAGGCATGATCTGCTCGAACTGGCCGGTGGCCGGGTTGTAGGCCTGCGTGGGCTGTGTGCCGGTCGCCGGCGGCACCGGACCCATCGGCATGGTGCCCTTGGTGGTCTCCGCGTTCTTGCGGGCCTGCACGTTGGCCATGTCGCTTAGCGGGTTGAACGCGGCCGCCACCGGCATGCCGCCGTTCATGAAGGTCAGGATGTCGTTGCGGAACTCCGCGGCCGTGGCGTACCGGTTCTGGCGGTCCTTGGCCATGGCTTTGGCGCAGATCGCGTCCCAGATCTTCGGCAGACCGGGCACGATGGCGGACGGCGGCGTGGCCACCTCGGACACATGCTGGTAGGCGATGGCCACCGCGGAATCGCCGGTGAACGGCGGTCGGCCGGTGAGCATCTCGTAAAGCACGCAGCCGGCGGAATAGAGGTCGGAGCGCATGTCCACGGTCTCGCCGCGCGCCTGTTCGGGGGAGAGGTACTGCGCGGTGCCGACCACGCCCTGCGACTGGGTCATCGTGGCGGCCGAATCGTCCAGCGCGCGGGCGATGCCGAAGTCCATGACCTTGACCACGCCCTGCTCGGAGATCATGATGTTGCCGGGCTTGATGTCACGGTGGATGATGCCCATGCGATGCGAATAATCAAGCGCCGAAAGCACGCCGAGCATCACCTGCTCGCAGTCGCGCTGGCTCAGCGAGCCGTTCACCTTGAGGATGTCGCGCAGGGTCTGGCCCTTGACGTACTCCATGACCAGATACGGCAGCAGCTCGGTCTGGCCGCCCTCGGTGGGTACGGTCTCCTCGCCGGAGTCGTAGATGTTGACGATGTTCGGGTTGTTCATCTGCGCCACGGCGTGCGCCTCGCGGCGGAAGCGGGCGAGGAAGATGTCGTCGTTGGCCAGGTCGGCGCGCATGATCTTGATGGCCACCGTGCGCCCCAGACGGGTGTCGAGGGCCACATGGACCTCGGCCATGCCGCCACGGCCGATGAGCTGGCCAAGCTGGTATCGGCCACCGGCCAATGCAGTAGGCATGTTGCTCATTGCTTATCCCTTCCAATCCTCGAGATCATCGACACCGGGGTGTCCAATACGATGCGCGGAGTACTGGTGACCCTGCGCGGCAATCGGCCGCCGGTCGCCACCGTCATGGTCCGGTCGTTCATTTCGGTCTGCTGGTCCAGCAGCCTCCGTTCGATGCGCGCCAGCGTACGGGAGACCACCAGCGCGTCCTTCGGACGGTCCAGCGGGTCCTTGGCCAGCATCGACATCACGAACTCGCGCAGCTGTACGTCCACCGAATCAGGCAACGGCGGCACCGGATCGTTCACATGCGCGGCAGCGATGTCCACCGGCGTGGCACCGGTGAACGGGCGGTGGCCGGCCAGTCCCTCGTAGGCCACCACGCCGAGCGAATAGATGTCCGATTGCGGCGTGGCCTGCTGGCCCTGCGCCTGTTCGGGGGAGATGTACTGGGCGGTGCCCACCACCATGCCGTCCTGGGTAATCTGGCCCTGACCGGTGGAGTAGCTCACGCCGAAGTCCGTGATTTTGACCTGGCCGGAATCGGAGACCATGATGTTCGCCGGCTTGACGTCGCGGTGGATCACGCCGTGGGAGTGCGCGACGAATAGGCCGCGCGCGGTCTGGATGAGAATCGGCAGCAGCTCGGTGGCCTCCATCGCGCCCTGCTCGTGGAACAGGTCGGCCAGCGACTTGGAGGGCACGTATTCCATGATGAGGAACCCGATGCCATCGTGTTCGTAGTATTCGAACAGCGCGGCGATGTTCGGATGTGCCAGATTGGCGGAATTATGGGCCTCGGCGCGCAGTCTGCGCAGTTTGGCCTCGGCGTTGGTCACGTCCGAGCGCAGGGCCTTGATGGCCACCTCGCGCCCGAGCTGGATGTCGTAGCCCTTCCAGACCTCGCCCATGCCGCCTTGCGCCAGACGGGAGTCCAGACGGTATCGGCGGTGGATCAGCTGTCCTTCGACCAGTCTCATTGCTGCAGAGCCTCCTCAATCATCGCGCGCATGATCGGGCCAGCGGCGAACGAACCATACAAATCAGTGTTATGCACCATCACGGCCACGGCGATCTGCGGATCGTCGGCCGGAGCGAAGCCGATCACCCAGCCGTCGATGCTGGTGTTGCCCACGCCGATCTGGGCGGTGCCCGTCTTGGCGGCCACCTGGATGCCGTCGATGCCCAGCTGCGGATTGGCCTTGGTGACCACCTGCTCCATCATCGAGGTGAGCTTGTCCGCCGAATCCTTGCTGAAGGCGTTCGCCATCACCTGCGGTTTGGTCTGGGAGAGCACGGTCAGGTCGGAGGCGCGCACGCGGTCGACGATCGTGGGGTGCATGAGCTTGCCGTCATTGGCGATCGCCTGGGCCACCATCGCCATCTGCAATGGCGTGGCCGTGGTATCGCCTTGGCCGATGGAGGCCAACGCGAGCCGGTCCGGAGTGGGATCGCTGGGGAAGGTCGAGGCGGTCGCCTTCATCGGCGTGCCGGTCGAATCCGAGCCGTCGATGGTGATGGTGCTGCCGAAGCCGAGTTTGGTGGCCATGTCGCTGACCGTATCCGCCCCGAGCGCGACGCCCAGCTGGGCGAACGCGGTGTTCGACGACCACGCGATGGCGTCCTGCAGGGTGATCTGGCCGTTCGTGCCGTCCGCCTGCGATTCGGCGTTCGGCAGCTGGGTGGCCGTGCCGGGCAGCGTGTAGGCCGCGCCGGCGGGAATCTGCGTGTCCGGCTGGTATTTGCCGGTCTCGAGCGCCGCCGACGCCACGATGGTCTTGAACGTGGACCCGGGCGGGTAGAGCTGCGAGGTGACGCGGTTGATCAGCGGGCTGTCCTCTTGGGCGGCGAGGTCCTGATACGCCTTGCTGGCGGCTGCGGCGTCATGCGAGGCCAATGTGTTCGGATCGTAGCTCGGCGTGCTCACCATGGCCAGGATGCGGCCGGTCTTCACCTCGATGGCCACGGCTGCGCCGTCGCGCGAACCCAGCTGGTCGTAGGCCACCTGCTGGAGCTTGGGGTCGATGGATGTTTCAATCGAGGCGCCCTGATTCGACCCGCCGGTGAGCATGGCCTTGGCGCGCTGCCAGACCAGCGAATCGGCCTCGCCATTGAGCAGCATGCTGCGCGAGGCCTCAAGGCCGCGGTCGGCCGTCTGCGAGATGGAGAAGAAACCGGTGACGGGCGCATACAGCGGGCCGTTGGAGTAGACGCGCTGGTACTTGAAGGCGTCGTTGACCGGTTCGGATTTGGCCATCACCGTGCCGTCCGAGGCGAGGATGGCACCACGGTCGGCACCGAGCTGGTGGTACAGCGACCGGGCGTTGCGCGAATCGTTGTTGAGCTCGTTGGCGCGGATGGCCATGAGAATCGTCGAAGACAGGCCCAGCACCACGAACAGCGCCACCACGGCGGTGAACAGCTGGCGCAGATACTTGTTCATGCGCGGTCACCTCCATTGATGGTCGGGGCGCTTGGCGTGGCTGGAACGGTTGGTGCAGTCGGAACGGTTGGTGTGGCTGGAACGGTTGGAATAGTCGGAATGGGCGGCACCGGTGGCACCGGTGGCACCGGTGGCACCGGCGGCAGGGAAGCCGTGCGGGTCGACGGCTCCGGGATGTCGAACCGGGAGGGGTCCTGCTTGGTGATGTCGATGATCGGCTCGTCGTCGTCCAGCGGCTCGTCGCGGTATGGGCGGTACCCGGGCTCGTCGGCGGAGCGGGCGCCGTGGGCGGTGGAAGGCACGGTGTGCGAGGCATGCGCGGCGTGGGCCGCGTGCGAGCCATGCGGTTCCTCAATCGCCTCGATTGCCTCGGACAGCGCTGATTCGGGCGCGTCAGGCTTGCCGAACTCCCCGGTTTCCCCCGACTCATACGGTTCGCCGGGCGCCGCCGAGGAGACGGCGGAGGCGCTGCGCGGACGGATGATTTCCTCGGTGGCTTTGGCGCGCGCCTTGAGCTCCTTGTCGCGCAGCACGGCCAGCGCCTCGTACTGGAAGGTGTCGGAGGTGAGCTCCGGCTCCGGCGCGTTCGCCGCGTTGGAGATGATCACCAGCAGGGCCGCGAGGATGTAGTTGGCGATGAGGCTGGAACCGCCGGCCGCCATGTACGGCAGGGTCAGACCCGTGAGTGGGATGACCAGCGTGATGCCGCCCACCACGGTGAACACCTGGAACGCCATCGTGAACACCAGTCCGGAGGCCAGCAGCTTGCCGAATCCGTCCTTGACCTTCATGGCGGTGATGAATCCGGAGGCGATGATGATCAGGTACATCATGAGGATGGCCAGCAGGCCCACGAGGCCCAGCTCCTCACCCAGCGAGGCGTAGATGAAGTCCGAGTTCGCGAAGGTGGTGAGCGCCGGATGGCCCTGACCCAGACCGGTGCCCAGCAGACCACCGGAGGCGAGGCCGAAGATGCCGGTGACCAGCTGCCACGAGCCGCCGTACGGCTTGTTGTATTCCTCCGCGCTGAACGGGTGGAGCCAGGCATCCACGCGCTGTCCCACATGGCTGAAGAGGCCTGCGGCCAGGACCGCGCCCGCCGCGAAGGCGATCAGGCCGATGATGATCCAGCTCTTCCGCCCGGTGGACACGTACAGCATGGCCACGAACATGGCGAAGAACATGAGCGAGGTACCCAGATCGTGCTGCATGATGAGCACGCCCATCGAGGCGAACCACACCACGATGATCGGGCCGAGGTCCTTGATGCGCGGCAGTTGCAGGCCGAGCACCTTCTTACCACCCACGGCCAGCTGGTCGCGATGGTCGAACAGGTAGGCGGCGAAGAAGAACGCGAGGAACAGCTTGGCGAATTCGCCGGGCTGGAACTGCCCCAGACCGGGGAGCTTGACCCAGATGCGCGCGCCGTTGACCTCCTGGCCGAGCACCGGCAGCATCGGCGAAAGCAGCAGCACCAGGCCCACCACCATCGACACGTACGAGAAGCGCCGCAGCACACGGTAGTCCTTCAGGAAGATGATGAGCGGCGCCACGATCACCAACGCCAGACACAGCCACATCAGCTGGCGCATCGCCGCGGCCTTGCCCAGACTTTGGTCGATGCGGGCGATCATCGTCACGCCCGTGGCCGTCAGCAGCAGCACGCATGGGATGATCGATTGGCTGGCGTACGGCTGGAACCTGACGGTCAGCCCCCACAGCACGAGGAACAGCGCCACCACGACACCCAGCATGATGAGGTATTCGCGGGGGAACGAGCCGGTGGTCCGCTGGAACATCTGCACGAAGGCCAGCGCACCCACCCCTATCGAGAACAGCAGCAGGAAGATTTGGCGCAGGCGGGTCGCAATCATTGCGCACCCCCCGTGGCGGCGTCGTCCGCCGCGCCGATGCCGGACTGGTCGGACGAGCCGGAGTCGGCGCCGGATGAGCTAGATGAGCCGGAGCTAGACGAGCCAGACGACCCGGCGGACGAATCAGCCTTCGCCTTGTCCGTGCTCTTGGCCAGCGCCTTGGCCTTCTCGGCCTCGGCTTGCTTCTGCTGCTCCTCGAGCTTGGTCATCTCGCTGCGGATGATGTTCACATGCGACTGCGCCTCGGCCATCGAATCCACCGTGATGCCCTGCGACAGCTGGTCGCGCCATGTGGCTGGCAGATCGGAGGCGGCGATGTCCGTACGCTCCACCTCGTGGGACAGCTCAAGCCCGAACAGGTTGGTCGGAATGCCCTGATAGATGGTCACGTTGCCGCTGGCGCTGCCCACGTAATACCGGGTCTGGCTCCAGGCGTACGCGCCCCAGGCGGCGCCGGCCAGAGCTGCCACCACCAGTACGCAGGTGACGATGGTGGCGATCATGTTGCGGCGCCTCCTGCCGCGCTTGGCCTTCTTCTGCTCGGCCTGCTCGGCGTGGATGGCCTTGGCCACCTCGGGGTCGTTCGGATCGGCCGAAAGCCGGCCGTCGGGCTTGCGAACCACCGGGATTTCGCCGGTGTCGGGATTGGTGCGCTCGCCGGTCTCCTCGCGGACGGTGGACGGCTGCGCCACGCGTATGGTATCGGCTTCGGCCGCGGTGCCGTCCTTGGTGTCGTCGTGGGCGCCGGCCGGCTGGATGAGTGCGGCCGCACGCTGGGCCGGGGAATCATCCTCCTTGAGCGCGGGGGCGGTGGCAACCGGCGCGTTGATGATGTCGGCGATGGGCTCGAGATTGCCGCTCGCCGCGCCGCCGATGAGCGGCGTCTGGTGGGGCAGGTCGAAGGCGCTGGCGTCCAGGGCCAGCGTGGCGTCCGCGATTACGGCGGTCACGTTGTCGGTGCTGCCGGCGCGCAAGGCCATCTGCACGAGTCGCTGCGCGCATTCGCCCTGATCGGACAGCGCGGTCATGGTCTCCTCGATGGTCGAGTCCTCGAGCACGCCGCACAGGCCGTCGGAGCACAGCAGCCAGCGGTCGGCCGGATGGGCCTTGCGGATGGAGATGTCCGGGTGCGGGTCGATGTCGAAATCGCCGAGCACACGCATCACCACGTTGCGCTGGGGATGGTTCTTCGCCTCGGCGGGGGTGATGCGGCCGGTGTCGATGAGGTGCTGGACGTAGCTGTGATCGCAGGTGACGCGGCTCAGATGGCCGTCGCGGAGCAGATAGGCTCGCGAGTCGCCGATATGCGCGATGACCCAGTACCCGGCCACCAGCGCCACGGCGGTCACGGTGGTGCCCATGCCGGCGAGCTTGCGTTCGCGCTTGGCCTTGCCGACGATGGCGTCGTGCGCGGCCATGATGGAGGTCTCCATCATGCGCGAGATGGTTTCGATGTCGCCGCCGGTGTCGTCCTGTTCGATGTGCGCCAGCGACCGGATGGCGATCGAGGATGCCGTGTCGCCGCCGGCGTGACCGCCCATGCCGTCGCAGATGGCGATGAGATGCTCGCCCGCGAAGGAGGAGTCCTGGTTGTTCGCGCGTACCGTGCCCACGTCGGACACGGTGGTGGAGTACAGGAACAACGGTTGCGAAACGGCGGAATTGGGCATGCGGCTACCTCAGTTCGAAGGTGGTGGCGCCGATGCGCACGGGAACGCGGGCGGGCAGGATGGTCGGGCGGTTGATGCGCTGCATATTGACGACGGTGCCGTTGGTGGAGCTCAGATCCTCGATGGCCCACTGGCCGGAACGGGAATCCTTGTAGACGCGGGCATGGTGGGAGGAGACGAACTCGTCGTCCAGCACTACGGTGTTCGAGGCGGCGCGTCCCAGCGTGATCTCGGCGCCGTTCAGCGGTACGGAGCTGCCCGCCAGCGGGCCGTCGATGATGACCAGCAGGGTAGGCTCCGCCTGCGGTCCGGCGGCCTGGGGATGCCGTGAACGGATTGGTGCCTGCGGTGCGGCCCCCTCGGTCTTATGGGCTTCGCGTTCACGCTCGCGACGGCGGCGTGAACGCGACGGCTTCGGGCTGAACGTTGCGATGTCCCGATGCAGCGAACGTATGCACAGCCACACGAAGACCCACAGCAGGACCAGTAATCCGTACTTGAGAAGGGCGAATGTCAGTTCGGTCATGTGATGCCGACTTTCGGGCGTTGCGCTCGGTTACTCCTGGGCTTGCGCCGAGGCCCAGTAGAGGATGCGCGTGCGGCCGATGGTGATGGTGTTGCCGTCCAGCAGCGTGGCGGCGGGCACCTGATGGCCCTCGACGTAGGTGCCGTTCGTGGAGCCGAGGTCGCGCGCGATCACGCCGTTGTCAGTGATGTCGATCTCCAGATGCTTGCGGGAGATGCCCGGATCGTCGATGACGATGTCGCAGCCGGAGCCGCGGCCGATCACGGTCTTGTCCTTGGTGAGCAGGTACTGGTTGCCGTTCACCTCGAGCACCGGGCTGTCCTCGGTCTGGGCGTCCGTGGTGACGGGCACGGCGTTGCCCTGCACGGATTCGGAAGTGAGGTTGAAGTTGCCCTTGGACAGGTCCAGATCCTCCTCGAAGATCACGACCACGGGCCCAACGAAGGCGTAATGCTGGCTCTTCGCGTACTCGGTGAGGTTGTCCGCGAGCTCGTTGGCCAGCGTTTCGCTGCCCCAGGCCTCGATGCGGTCGAAGTCCGGCGTGCTCAGCTTGAAGCGGTATTCGTTCGGGGCGACCGTGCGGTCGCGGCCCACCGGCATGGCTTCGGCGTCGATCTCGCGCTCCAGGGCGCTGGAAAGGTCGACAGGCTGCAGGTCCTTGGAGCCGAATTTGGCGAATACTCCGTTGACCGCACCCTCCACGCTTTTTTCAAAACGGTCGAGAACGCTCATAGTCCTCCCTTTCTAATCTTCACCCATCCTACGCGGCCATGGGAATTTGGCGCAAAAAACAGGGCCCGTGTGTGGTGATGGGTGCAAAATTTCCAAAAATTAGGCATTTCTATGGAGCTTCCATGGGCGTGGCGCACCACTCCGCGCCACGGTGCGGCATGCTGGCGAGCCCACTGGTTTTGACCGCACGCCTGCGTAGGTTGGTGGTATGAGTGAAACGCCTGATATCAATGACGCAATCAAAGATTTTCCGCGCCGCAAGGCCCGTACGCTGCGGTTCTCCTGCGGTGCTCCCCGTTCCGCACGCGTGATCGGCGACGGCTCGCGCGCCTTGTTCCTGCGCTCGGATGGCCCCGAGGATCTGGTCACCGCACTGTGGATGAGCTGGTTTGATGCCGCCGGCGAGCATCACGAGACCAAGCTCGCCGACCCGCGCGACCTGCTGGGCGCGGTCGCCGACAGCGAGGACGTGCCGGCCGAGGAGCGGGCCCGCCGCGAACGCGCCCGTGAGGGCGGCGCCGGCATCGTCAGCTATTCGGTCTCCGACGCCGGCGATCGCGTGGCCTTCACCATCAACGGCCGTCTCTATCTGAGCGAGATCGGCGAGCAGGCCGCGGACGGCGCGCCCGTCGCCCGAACCCGCGAGCTGGCCGGCGCCTGGCTGGACGAGGACCCGCAGATGTACGCGCCGGTGCTCAACCCGCGCATCTCCCCTGACGGCACGCATGTGCTGTACACCACCGGCTCCTACCTCATGCTGGTGGATATCGGCGATTGGCCGGACGACGCGGCGGATGCCGCCGATGTCATCGCCGAGGAGCCGGCCGGCGAGGTGGCCGACGGCGTGGAGGTCGAATCGGATGCCGTCGAGGAGGCGTTGAGCGAGGGCCTGTACGGCGAGGATGACGAGGATGACGACGTCGCCATTGACGCGGCGGAGGGCGACGATGCGACGCTCGACGACCGCATCACCGCGATCTATGGCGTCTCCGTGGAGGACGAGGACGGCAATCCGGCCGAAAACACCTGGAAAATCGGCCTTGCGGAGTTCGTGGCCGGCGAGGAGATGGACCGTTACGACGGTTTCTGGTGGTCCCCGGACTCCCAGCATGTGCTGTTCGAGTCGTTCGACACCGCCGACGAGCCGATCTGGTACATCAGCGATCCGGCCGATCCGGAACAGCCGGCCGTCGGCCGTCGCTACCCGCGTGCGCTGACCCGCAACGCCGACGTCTACCTCACCGTCATCGCGCTCGCGTTCGACGAGGACGACCGGTACGTCGGCATCACCGCCAACGCGGATGTGGAATGGGACCGTGAGGCTTACGAATACGTAGGCGCCGTGAGCTGGAGCCGCGGCCATGACCCGCTCGTGCTGGTGCAGAACCGCCGTCAGACCCGCGATCAGGTGCTGGAGGTGGCCGTTGCCGCCGCCGAAGCCGACGATTTCGCCGCCGCTGATTCCGTGGAGTCCTCTGAGTCGGCTGATTCCGCCGAGTCCGTCGCCGATCAGCCAGCGGCATGGCCCGCGTTCGGCGCGACCCGCGTGCTGGAGGAACACGCCAATGACCAGTGGATCGATCTGGTCGCCGGCACCCCCGCCTTCACGCCGGACGGTCGCCTGGTCTGCGCGCTCAACGACATGGAGGCCGACACCAACCGTCTGACCGTGGACGGCCGCCCGTTCACCCCCGCCGGTTGGAACGTGCGCTCGGTGCTGCATGTGGATGACGCCGGCGTCGTCGCCGTGGTGCAGCGCGAACCCGATCTTGCCGGGCCGATGCCGGACGTCTGGCAGGCGCGCGGCGGCGAGCATGACGCCCGCAGCTTCGACGTGGTGCTCTTCGACTTCGACGACGCCGTGCCGCCCACCCCGTACACCACGCGCCCCGGCGTGTGGACCGCTTCGTGGGGCTCACGAGGCGTGGTGCTTTCCGGCCGGGATATGGACCACATCCGTGCGCAGATGACGCACAGCGTCGGCGACGGCTTGTCCGCCGACATCGCCAATGACGCCGACACCCCCGGTTTCACGCCGAACGTGTACTTCGCGCGCCTTGGCGAGCACCGCCTGTACACGGCGATCGTCGCGCCGAGCCCGTCCAGCCCGTACGCGCACGCCGAGAAACTGCCGGTGCTCATGAAGCCGTACGGCGGCCCCGGTTTCCAGCAGGTGGTGGATTCGCAGTCGTACTACTACGAGAGCCAGTGGTGGGCCGATCAGGGCTTCCTCGTGGTCACCGCGGACGGCCGCGGCACCACCGGTCGTGGCCCGGTCTGGGATCGCGCGATCTTCGAGGACATGAAGGACGTGACGCTGGCCGATCAGGTGGAGGCCGTGCAGGCGCTGCCGGATGCCGTCAAGGCGCTCAACGAGGCGGCCGAATCCGGTGATGCGGCGACCGCAACCATCCCCGCCCCCGATCTCGACAAGGTGTGCATGATCGGCTGGTCGTACGGCGGATTCCTCTCCTCGCTCGCCGTGCTCGATGCGCCGGACGTGTTCAAGGCCGCGTGCGCCGGCGCCCCGCCCACCGACTGGACGCTGTACGACACCCACTACACCGAGCGGTATCTGGGCCTCGACCCCGAGGTGTACCGCCGCAACGGCATCATCCAGGACGCGCCGAAACTCAGCCGTCCCTTGATGCTCATCCACGGGTTCGCGGACGACAACGTGACCATCGCCCACAGCCTGCGCCTCTCCCAGGCGCTCATGGCCGCGGGCAGGCCCCACACCTACCTGCCGCTCACGGGCATCACCCACATGACCAACGACGAGACCGTGGCCGAGAACCTGCTCACCCTCCAGCGCGACTTCCTTAAGGACGCCTTGGCGTAGGCCGTCGCGGACGGGATGCCGTGGGCCGGCCGCGACGATACACCATCGCGCGGCCTGCCCAATAATGCCCGCCATCCCGTCGTCTGCCCTAAGATGGGTGGCATGCAGGTGACGATGATCGACGAATCGAAATACGCCGAAACCATGACGAATCTGGTGCTGCCCGCCTTGGCCCAATGCCGGGAGGAAGGGTGGTTCGACCCGTCGTCGGCCGAGCGCGCGGCCGGTCTGGAGCCGCTGGCCGGCGAGGCCATCGGCGGCGGGCATCCCGGCCAGCTGCACTATCTGTGCTACGACGCCGCCAAGTTCGACGCGATTCGCGAGCAGGGGGCGACCGCCACCTTCCGCGGAGCCATCGTCATCAGCCACGGATTCACCGAGTTCGCCGACAAATACAACGAACTCATCTGGTACTTCCTGCTCGCCGGCTATTCGGTGTGCGTGCTGGACCATCGGGGCCACGGCAAGTCCGCCCGCAACGTGGACAACCACTGCATGGTGTGGATCGATGATTGGCGCCGGTATGTGGTCGATCTCGCCGCCTTCTCCCAGACTATCGGCCAGCAGTACGCGGCCGGCCTGCCGATCAACCTGTTCTGTCATTCGATGGGCGGCGGCATCGGGGCCGCGGTGCTTGAGCAGTACCCCACGCTGTTCGACAAGGCCGTGCTTTCCGCGCCGATGATCGCCCCCGCGACCGGCATGCCGCTGCGGGTGGCCCGCGTGCTGGTCAGCGCGCTATGCGGGCTCGGGTTTGGCAGGAAGCGCGTGTTCGGACAGAGCGACTTCACCCCCGAATTCTCGATGAAGGGCAACGAGGGCGCCTCCGAAGCCCGCGAACGCTGGTATTTCAAGCTGCGCTGCGACAATCCGGAATACCAGACATACTGCGCGTCGTTCGAGTGGGTGCGTCAGGCGCTCAAGCTCAGCCGGGCGCTGCTCAGCCCCTCGGCATGCGCCGAAGTGGAGACGCCGGTGCTGCTGTTCCAGGCGGGGAGGGACATCTGGGTGCTCAACAAGCCGCAGAACCGGTTCATCGACCTCATCAAGGACGGCGGCGACGAGGCGACCCTGGTCCGGTTCCCCGAATCGCGCCACGAGATCTTCTCGATGCCCAACAGCACCTACAAGCCCTATCTGGAGCGGATTCTCGCCTTCTTCGACGACCCGATGATCGCCAGCGCCTCGTACTGATATCGGAGGCGATGCGGCGGACGCTGTTGGGCCATAGCGGTTCCCCTCCTTGAGGGGAGCCGTTTGAGTTTCGGGTTTCTCGCGTCCTTCCTGGCTAGCGGCTCCCTCCTTGAGGGGAGCTGTCGCCGCAGGCGACTGAGGGGAGAAGTAGCGAGCAAGGGGTCAATGCAGCCGTCATCGGCCCCGACTCAACTACGTAGCCGAGTGTTGCTCTTCATCTAGAGTTCACTTTGCATCCATCTTTCGGTCCAACGCATTTCAGTCGGCGGGAGAACAATGGAAGTATGGGCATCATGTCTTCTCTTCGCCGTCGCGCAGTTGCGGTCGCCGCTGTGATCGCTGCCGCCTCGTTTGCGCTTGCCGGTTGCTCCACTCAGCAGAACGAAACCAATGGTAGCGGTGTCTCCGACACCAACACACAGACGTTCACCCCGGCGGATGGCAAGCCCACCGCCACCCTCTCCGTGGCCTCCGGCTCGGAGAACAAAGAGGTCGCCGCGGCGATCCAGAAGGCCGCTGACCAGTCCAAGGTGGCCATCACCATGCACTACATGGGCTCGCTCGAAATCATGAACGCGCTCAAGAAGGGCGGCGAGAACTTCGACGCCGTCTGGCCCGCCTCCTCGATGTGGATCTCGATGGGAGACACCAAGCACATCGTCAAGGACGCCACCAGCACCTCGACCACCCCGATCGTGTTCGGCATCGCCAAGTCCAAGGCCGTCGAACTTGGCTGGGCGGACGCCAACGGCACCACCAAGCCCGTGAAGACCACGGACATCATCGACGCCGTCAAATCCGGCAAACTCAAGTTCTCGATGACCTCCGCCACCCAGTCGAACTCCGGCGCCTCCGCATACCTCGCCTTTATGACTGCCCTGCGCGGCGGCGAAGGCCCGCTCACCGACGCCGACCTCGCCAACCAGACCCTGAAGGACCAGGTCAAGACGCTGCTGACGGGCGTGGACCGCTCCTCTGGCTCCTCGGACTGGCTCAAGGATATGGTCGTGGCCAACCCGGACCGCTTTGATTCGATGGTCAACTACGAATCGCTGGTCATTCAGGCGAACAAGACCCTCGAGAAGAACGGCCATGACCCGTTGCTCGCCGTCTACCCGGCCGACGGCATCGCCATCTCCGACTCGCCGCTCGGCTACGTGGACCGCGGCCAGAACCTCAAGTCCGCCTTCGACTCCTTCGCCAAGGCGCTCGCCGCCAAGGACTCCAAGCTGGAGTTCGAGCGCGCCGGTCGCCGCACCGGTCTCGGCGGCGTGCTCGCGTACGCCTCGGACAGCAAGGTCAAGGAATCCTTCCGCGCCGATTGGGGCATCAACACCGACGGCTCGGCCCTGAAGACCATCGCTCTGCCCGCCGCGTCCGTGATCAACAGCGCGCTCAACGTCTACCAGACCGCGCTGCGCAAACCCAGCTGGACCGTGTGGGTGGTGGACTACTCCGGTTCCATGTACGGCGAAGGCAAGGACGGCGTGGTCAAGGGCCTGAACGCCGCGCTCGATCCGGCCCAGGCCAAGGCCTCGTACATCGAGCCCGGGGACGACGACGTGAACATCCTCATCCCCTTCGAATCCGAGGCGCACAGCCCGATCAAGGCCAACGGCCAGAACACCGGCAAACTGCTGAACGAGGCGCAGAGCACCGAAGCATCGGGCGGCACGGACATCTATCTCGGTCTTGAATCGGCCCTCGAACAGTTGCCGGATGAGTCGGAGGCCGCCAAGTACACCACCGCCATCGTGCTCATGACCGATGGCCGTTCGGAGACCGGCAGCCGTTCCCGCTTTGAAAGCGACTACAAGAACGACAATCTGGATCTGCCGATCTTCTCGATCATGTTCGGTGACGCCGACCCGAGCCAGCTCAAGGAACTCGCCACGCTCAGCAACGCGAAGGTGTTCGACGGCCGGTCCGGTGATCTGGCCTCCGTGTTCCGTCAGGTCAAGGGCTTCAACTGATGGGGCAAGCGATGGGCCGTTCGGCGGGTCGGTCGGCTGACGGACCGGCCCACCCGCCGATGGGTCGCACGACAGAGGGGAGATAAGCATGCTGCAGGTGATATGCGGATTCGTGGCCGGACTGCTGTTCGCCGGATTGGGCTTCTGGCTCGCCGGCGGCGGCGTGGTGGGCCTCGTGGTGGCCGTGGTGCTCGCCGCGCTCGGATACGTGGCGGCCTCCACCCTGACCGAGCCCGAGCGCCGCATCGGCAAGATGCTCGCCTCCGCCCTGCCCAACGGTCAGAAGGCGGCGGACGCCATCGACGCGGCCAACGCGCGGCTCAACAACATCAACATGCTGACCCGTCAGGTGCGCGACCCCGTGGTGCGCAAGGAGGCCAACGACTTCGTGGTGGCCACTCAGGATCTTGTCAAATACGTGACCCGTGACCCCTCCGCCTACCAGACGCTGCGCCATTACATCACCGTGTACGGCGAGCAGACCGAGAAGCTGCTGCGCTCGTACGTGGACGTTGAGAGCTCGGGCGCGCACGACCAGATCGCCAAGGCGCGTCAGGAGACCATCGAGGCGCTGCAGGTGCTCGAACAGACCGCGGCCGGCGAGCTGAGCCGGGCCGTGAGCTCCAAGACGCTCGGCATCGCCGCGGATTCCGACGCCATCCAGCGGCTCGCGCGCATGGACGGATACGACACGGATACGGCCGTCGCCGAGAAAGCCGCATCGGCTGCATCGGCTGAAGCGGCTGAAGCGTCCAAGGAGCCCAGGGAAGGGGCACAATGAAACTCTCCAAATCGAAGATCATCGGACTGATCGCGCTCTTGGCGGTCGTGGCCGTGGTGGGCGGCACGCTGGTGTGGCGGCAGGCCCAGCCCAAGCCGGCGGCCCCCGTCGAGCAGGTGAAGATCACCGGATACCTCGGCGGCGAGAAGATCGGCCTGTTCGACGACCCGAAGTTCCAGGAGGCCGCCGCCAAGCAGGGCATCGACATCGACTACCGCAAGGCCGGTTCGCTGGCCATGATGGACGCTGACCGTTCCGGTATGGACTACCTGTTCCCCTCCTCGCGTGCGGCAGTCGAATACGGCAACGCCAAGGGCGTCAAGGCCGAACAGAGCGACATCGCTTTCAACTCGCCGATCGTGCTCTACTCGCATAAGGCCGTGGTGGACGGGCTCGTCTCCGGCGGGCTCATCACCAAGGACGGTTCCGGCGCGTACCACATGGACATGGCCAAGGCCGTCGAGGCCATGAAGGGCAACAAGACATGGGCCGATGTCGGCTATCAGGCCGGCTACGGGCAGTTCCGCATCGACTCCACCGACCCGGTCCAGTCGAACTCCGGCAACGAATACGCGGCGCTCATCGCCACCGTGCTCAACGGTGGACAGCCGGCCACGGTCGATTCCGTGACCCGCGACAGCGCCACCATCGCCGACATCTTCGCCAAATCAGGCTGGATGGAGACCTCCTCCGAGGACTCGTTCAACCAGTTCCTCACCTTGGGCGTCGGCTCCAAGCCGATGATGGTGGGCTATGAATCGCAGATTCTGGATCTGGCCGTGAACCAGCCAGACGCCTTCAAGCAGATCAAGGATGACGTGGTCATCGTCTATCCGACGCCGACCGTCTGGAGCACGCACACGCTCATGGCGCTGGACGACAAGGGTGTGAAACTGCTCAATCTGCTCAAGACACCCGAAATCCAGAAGCTGGCGTGGGAGCGTCACGGATTCCGCGCCGCCAACTTCGCAGGCACCGACTCGATCAGCCGTTTTGGCGTGAACGGCACGCTCGACCAGATTCCGGCCGTCTCCGAACTGCCCAACAACGACGCCATGCAGAAGCTCATCACCACACTCCAAGGCGTCCAAGCCAAGCAATAACAACAAGAAAGAAACCAATCATGGCCAATCAAATCACCCTTGCGGACCTCGCCAAGGGCAACTCGCCCGTCACCAACCCGATGCTCGCCACCCAGTCAACCGGCGGCGACCTCGTGCCCAGCCCCTCCGAGGCGCAGGCCGTCGCCGCCCTGACCCCGGACCAGCAGATCGCCAAACTGCCGGCCGCGGACCAGCAGACGGTCAACCAGCTGGCCGGTCAGATCGACTTCACCCGCGACGGCATCGAATCCAGCTATGGCAAGGACGCCCAGCGCGCCACCTCCACGTTCGCGGACGAGATCCTCTCCGACACCCGGTCCAAGGACACCGGCGAGGCCGGCGAGCTGCTCAACACCATGCTCGTGACCATCGATGAGGCCGAGCTCGGCGGCTTCCGCAAGATCCCGATCATCGGACAGGTCGCCGTCTCCATCGACAAGCTGCGCCGCCGCTACCAGAAGGTCGACTCGCAGATCGACGAAATCATCACCAAGCTCGAGCGCGCACAGGCCAAGCTGGTGGCCGACATCTCGATGTATGAGACGATGTACGCCCAGAACGCGCAGCAGTACCGCGAGCTCAAGATCACCGTGCTGGCCGGCAAGAAGGCGCTCGCCGACTTCCGCGCCAACCAGCTGCCGGCACTCGAGGCCGAGGCAGCCAAGAGCGGCGACCCGATGCAGGCCCAGCTGCTCAAGGACTTCAAGTCCAAGCTCGACCGCTTCGAGAAGCGACTGGACGACCTCGACCGCATCTCCGTGGTGACGTTGCAGACCGCCCCGCAGATCAAGATCATCCAGAACGCGGACCAGACCATCGTGGACAAGATCGACACCACCATCTCCACCACCATCCCGGTGTGGAAGAGCCAGATGGTGATCGCGCTCGGTCTGTCCAACCAGCGCAAGGCCCTCGACCTGCAGAACAAGGCCGACGACGTGACCAACAAGCTGCTGCAGAAGAACGCCGCCGCCCTGCACAAGGGCGCCGTGGACGCCGAGAAGGCCAACCAGCGTTCCGTGGTGGAGATCGACACTTTGGAGAAGATCAACTCCGAGCTCATCGCCACCCTCAAGGAGACCGTGCAGATTCAGCGGGAAGGCAAGGCCAACCGCGAGGCCGCCCAGGTCAAGATGCGCCAGATCGAGTCCGACCTCAAGCGCGCCCTGCTGGAGAACGCCCAGCAGATGTGACCTGATTCACGCGGGGCCCGTTTACGGTTTCATGCCTGACGGGTCGGTGACGGGGTCAGTCGCGATACCGAAATGCCGGACAAGGCCGATGCCTGCGTCCGGCATTTCGGCGTCTTGGAGCATGTAGAGTGGCCCCGGAACCGAGAATTGGGGAGGTGCGGCGCATGGCGAACGATGGCAGCGGGCAGAAAGGCTCATCGACGGCGGCTTCGGCTGGGACTTCGGCTCCGGCCACGACTCCAACCACGACTTCGGCCGCATCGGGTGGCCATGTGGTCTCCGCGCGCGCCACGACGATTGGGCTTATGGCCATCCTGCTGTGGAGCTTCATGGCCGGCACAGTGCGCATCGTGGCCGAGGACTTCGGCGCCACGCTCGGGTCCGCGCTGATTTACACCGTCGGCGGCATCCTGCTCCTGATCTTCCGCAGGCCGGCGCCGATCCGGCAGTTCCCGAAGAAGTACCTCATCGTCGGCGGACTGCTGTTCATCTTCTACGAATCGTCGATTTCCCTCTCGCTGGGGCTGGCCTCGACGGCCGCATCGTCGGTGGAGGTGAGTCTGGTCAACTACCTGTGGCCGACGATGATGGTGCTGCTTGCCGCCGGGGTCTCCCACCGCCGCCATGCGGTGCTCAAGGTGTTGCCCGGTGCGGTGGTGGCCACGGTGGGCGTGGCGCTCGCCGTCGGCGGCAACTCCGGACTTGACTGGCATCTGGCCGCCACGCACATCGCGGCCAACCCGCTGCCGTATGCGTTGGCGTTCATGGGGGCGTTCGCGTGGTCCATCTACGCCGTGTTCACGCCGGCCATGGCGCATGGCGTGGACGGTACGTCCCTGTTCTTCCCCTGCGTGGCTGTGGCGCTGTGGATCATCCATTTCGCGTCCGGGCAGGGCATGCCGGCCACGACTCCGGGGCCTGTGGCCTGGCTGTTCGTGCTGCTTGCCGCCTGCGCGATCGGCGGCGGATATGCGTGCTGGGGGTACGGCATCCTGCACGGTTCGATGGAGCGGTTGGCCATCGCATCCTACGCCACGCCGGTGCTGTCCACCGCGGCCAGCGCGGTGCTGTTGGGGCTGGCGTTGTCGCTGCCGTTCTGGTGCGGTGCGCTGCTGGTGGCCGCCGGCTCGGTGCTCAACTATCTCGTGAGCGCCCGCAAATAGGCCGCACGCTCGACGCAGCTACTTGATGTTTCCCGTGAAACAGGTCTGAGGGTAGTCGTTGTGTCACCTCTGACCTTGCAGCGATATGCCGGCCGGTGCTGCGACGGCCCTATTTGCCGCGTCGCTCGGACGGCCGACGCAATGGGTCCAGCAACGTATTCGGGTCGGAGATGCCCAACATGCTGCGGCCGCCGGTCGAATCGGGGTGGCGGGCCAGAATCGCCAATGAGATCGCGCCCGGAATCATGATGATCGCCGCCATCGCGGCCAGTCCCCAGCTCACGAACGCGCCGAGGCATATCAGAATGACCGCCACGGCAACCACCGTGCCGATGATCGTCAGCCGTGCCCGGGCGGGGCTGGACTCCTTGGTCCATGTACCCGTACGGGGGTTATCGGCCGTCGTGCGCCTATCGGCTTCCATATCGTGCCTCTGTGCGCCGCCTGCGTTCGTCCCGCGCCCGTCGCTGCCATGCGTATTGCTCATAGTCTCCAGCATATTCCCGTGGAAAGTCATGTGTCTGGAGCCGCGAGGCGTAGTAACGTTGGCCGCATGAGCGAGAACGTGAGCAACGCAGAGGCCAGCACCCAGACCGCATACTTCGCCGGCGGCTGTTTCTGGGGTCTTGAACGGTACTTCCAGAACATCGACGGCGTTACCGACACCACGGTCGGCTACGCGCAGTCGACCGTCGAGAACCCCACCTATGAGCAGGTCTGCTCCGGGGCGACCGATGCAGCCGAAACGGTGAAGGTCACGTTCGACCCGTCTCGGGTGAGTCTGCGTACGTTGACGCTGCTGTTCCTCGAGGTCATCGACCCGTTCTCCGTGGATCGTCAGGGCGCGGACACCGGCCGTCAGTACCGTACCGGCCTGTTCTACACGGACGGCGCCGCTGGCGAGGCGCAGAAGGCCGTGTATATCGCGGCGCTTGAGCAGCTGGTGGATCGCCAGCCGCAGCGTCCGGCCGTGCTGGTCGAGCCGCTGCGCAACTTCTACCCGGCCGAGGCGTACCATCAGGATTATCTGGTCAACAACCCCGGCGGTTACTGCCATGTGCCGGTTGCGGCCATCGCCAACGTGAAACGTCGCCAGAAGTATGTCGAGAAGATCTGGGATCTGACGCTTGAACAGTTCGCGGTCACACAGAACGCGGCCACCGAGCGCCCGTTCGTCAACGAGTACGACCACGAGTTCGAGCCGGGCATCTATGTGGATATCGTCAGCGGGGAACCGCTGTTTTCCTCGCGTGACAAGTTCGATTCCGGCTGCGGTTGGCCGGCGTTCTCGCGGCCGTTGAACGCCTCGCTGCTCACCGAGCATGAAGACCATCGCATTCCGGGCCGCGACCGTATCGAGGTGCGCACGTCCGAAACGCAGATTCATCTGGGTCATGTGTTCGAGGACGGCCCTGTCGACCGCGGCGGCCTGCGCTACTGCATGAACTCCGCCGCGCTACGGTTCGTGCCGCGCTCGCGGATGGAGGCCGAAGGCTACGCCGCTTGGATTCCGGCCGTGGACGGTGAGGCTGGTGCTAAGGACGAGTAGTCGGTAATTGGTAAGTGCCGCAGGCGAAGGCGGCATTGCTTACCATCCATGGCTAGCTGCCGGCGTTACCGTTGCCTGATATAGCGCGTGCTGCGCCCGGCGCCGATTTTGATGATTGAGCCTGAGCTCACCAGCGATCGTAGCGCGCGTTCCACTGTGGTTTCGCTGATGTCCGGCAGTCGTTCGAGGACTTCTGCTTTCGATATGCCTCATGTTCCGATTTTCTGCATCATATCATGCCAGAATGATGCAGAAAACTTATGCTGATGCAGCAAATGATGCAGAAAACAGTATGGCGCTGGATTGATGGACTAGTCGTCAATCGCGTCCACCAATGGCCGCAATTGTGCGACAAGACGTGGTGCATCCCTGGTTACGGTGTCGTACAGTGATTCGACATCGATTTCGTCGGAATCGTGGACGATCACATTGCGCAATGCACGCAGTTCTTTCCAGGGCAGATTCGGCATGGTATCACGGAAGCCGTCTGAAAGGTTGCGGGCACACTCCTGCACTTGTGTCATTTCCATCGCCACGGAATTGAAGCGTATGCGGTTGTCGTCCAGTGCTGCGGGTGACGGTATCCCGCTGATGTCGTTGATGGCGTTCTCGAGATGCTCCAACAGTCGGATCAGTGTGCTTCGATCGCGGAATGCTTGGTCTTGGTGATGGTGCGATGCCTGCATTATGCCACCTTGATAAGGTCAGGGGTGATGTGGTCAAGAAAACGTTTGCTGGAGCGGCTCCTTTTGGCGTGGCGGAGCAAGGAGTCGTAGGAGATAAGGGATACTTTTCGCCTGAGCAGGGATTCCAAGTCGTCGACGAGCTGTTGCTTTTCCATTATCGAGTAGGAGGCACCGGGTTTGAGGCGATAGATGAGGTCCACATCGGAGTCCGGCCTTGCATCTCCTCGCGCCACCGATCCGTATACATACATTTCGTCGATATGATGTCGCTCTGCGAGCTGGGCCACGATGAGCTTCAGCGTCGCAATCTCCAGAGGGCTATTGGAGCTGGCGGGCGACGGGTTTCCGATATTGGCCGTATCGCTGCCGGCGTTCGTTGTGCTGTTCGAAGGATTGTCCGAGATCAATGCCGCTAATGCGCGTTCATATCGCTGTAGAAAATCCTGCGTCGGGTTACCCTCGCGCTCCGCTCGGGAAAGTGCCGACTGCGTGGTTCCCATCGACTGTGCTGCAGCGCTCTGGCTGATGTGTGAGCGCACGCGTTCCTCGCGCAACTCGGCAATTGACTTCATACCGTCAACATATAGCGTATGCGCTATATGTTGAGGCCGGCGCGGGGTGCGGGCGCAGGAGCAACGTTGTCGGCCGGACGTCCGCTGCCTGTTCTATCCAGGGCGATAGCGATGGCCGCTTCCGTCCGCTTTCCGTCAGGAGATGGCTGCTTCTGACGGAAACGGGACGCAAATCCGCGGATTTCCGTCCGTTTATGGTCAGTAGTTGGGTGCTCCTGACCAGAAACGGACGCTATGGGGCTCTTGAACGTCCGGTTGTGGTCGGAAGAACGTCACTAATGACCGCAACCGGACGCTTGGCGGCCTTCGCTGCGCCGCGGAAGCGGCATTCCGTCGGTCGCGAGGCCGCCTCACCCCGCCAGATGCCGGTATAGCTCCGGGTCAAGTGGCCGCGCGAGCCTCAACGTGGACAGCGTGACGTTCACCGTGCCGGTCCCGTCCGCGTTTGGTTTGGTGGTCAGACGCGGATTGTCGAAGGCGGCGACGTGCCCCACGTAGTAGTACTTGCCGTCCTTGGCCTCCGCCTTGCGCATGACGAACAGCGGCACGAAATGCGTGCGCTCCCATTCCATGGCGTCGCCAGCGCCTTCGCGCACCCAGCGGAACTCCGGTGACTGCGGGGTGCGCCCGTTCTTGCTGAAGTACTTCATCTCTTGGGCGTTGAGGAATTCATCCTCGTACTGACTGGCAGCGTATTTCACGAAGATCGGCATGGTGCCGGTCTCCTTGTCCAGCAGGTAGCCGCCCACGTTCTGTGGTGTGTTCTCCTTCCTCCATCCGCACAGCCGCATCACGTCAGCCAATGAATACTTGCGTTCGTAGAGGAACGCATGGTCGAACGAACGCTGCTTGTCCTGCGCCTCGCGGAACAGATCGCGGCAATTGACGAGCCCGACTCGCACGGTATCCGCAAGGAACATGCGGAAGGTGCGGTTGCCTGCCAGCATGGAGGCGAATCGGTTGCTCAGCCGATATCGGCGTTCCCCGGAACCATCTGTGGAAGCCAATTCCTCGATCAACGGCAGATTCCCGAAACGCTTTCGATTCGGGTCGGTGAAGTACGAGTAGTCCAGCACGCGCAATGCGGAATCGAACTGCGCATCGGACAGGTCAGCCTGCGGGAAGCCGCGCCGAATGGCGGCCATCAGCTCGTTCCTGCTCATCGGTTCCGATGCTTTCCAGACGGTTGTGGTACCGGAGACGTCACCGATAGAGGGCCCATCGACCCCGGTCTGCTCATCCGCAAACTGGCACAATTGCGACAGTACCACCAGCTCATGCGGCCTCAGGCCCGGCAGCAGCAGTTCCGTCGCCATCTTCAGCACCGCGTCTTCGGCGTCGGACACCGGCTCCAGCTGGTCGAGGAAACTCGTCTCCTCCGACTGCCCACCACGCTTGCGTCCGCCGAAGTTTTTCTCGCGCGATCGAACGAAGTCCAGATAATTGCTGCGCTTCGATGCCAACGTGAACGGCAGGGACGGGTCGAAGCGATAGACGTCCATCAGCATGGGGATGCGTCCGAGCTCGTACCTCATCTGCCGGTACTGTTCGGACAGCCTCTTCATGTCGGACCAATCGGCCGTATCCAACGAACGCAGCACCCGCTCCTTGGCGATGGGGTCGAAGCTGATGGATGACAAGCCGATGGACCGGCGCTGCAGATTCTTCCGCGCGATGTCACGATCGCCGGTATTGCCGTACAGCGCAACGGGGATGAGGAAGTTGTTGGCGTAGTTGCCGATGAAATCGATGACCACCACGCTGTCCTTGTGCGGGAACTTGCGCAGGCCACGGCCAAGCTGTTGGGTGAAGACGATGCTTGATTGCGTGCTGCGGAGCATGACCACCTGATTCAGCGCGGGGATATCGATGCCCTCGTTGAACATGTCCACGGTGAACAGGTAGTCAAGCTCGCCGGATTTCAACTGGCGTACGTATTCCTCACGCTGCTCTGGCGAGATGGTACGACCATCCGCATCCTTGCTGGTCACGGCTGTCGTCCGATAGAGGCGTTCATCCTGCTGATTCCACTGCTCGTTGAACAGGCGGGAGAGCTCGTGCGCCTCCTCCTGACGGCTGCAGAACACCAGTCCAGTGACCGGGACGTTGTACTGTCCGTATTCCTGTAGCTTGTCGATGATGTAGCGCACGCGTTCTTTGGTGGCGAGCTGGCTGATCTCGTACTTCAACTGGGCCGCGTCCTCGGCAGTGGTCGTGCCGTCGGCGACTTGAATACGGTGGCTCTCCTGGTCTGCGTCCGCGTCCGAACCGAGATATTCCGCGACGCCGTAGTAGTGGAACGGGCAGAGCATGTCCTCGTCCAAGGCCCGTTGCAGGCGGATCTCATAGGCGATGTTATGGCCGAACAGCTCGAAGATGTTGATGCCGTCGGTGCGTTCCGGCGTGGCCGTCATGCCCAGCATGAAATCGGCGTCCTTGAAATGGTCGATGACCTTCTGATAACCGTCGGCGCCGGCGTGATGCACCTCATCGACCAGAATGTAATCGAATTCGTCCGAAGCGAACTGGGCCAGCACCTGAGGCTGACGCATCGTCTGTACGGTGGCGAACACATAACGACGATCATGCTGTTTGCTGGTGCCGGTGTACAGGCCCAGGTCTTCGCTCGGACAGCCGAGCACTTTCTGATATGACTCCTTCGCCCTGGTGAGGATCTGTTGTTGCTGGGCGATATACAGCATGCGCTTGGGACGGTAGTCGCGGACATCGAATGCGGAGAGGTAGGTCTTGCCCGTACCGGTGGCCGAAATGATGATCGCGCGGTGCTCGCCTTGTTCGCGCAAGGCCTTGAGGTTGGCCAGAGCCTCCCGTTGCATCGCATTGGGCTGGATGTCACGGCGGCGCTCAAGGGACTCCAGAATCGTGCGGCGCGGGGGAGCGTATCGCTTGAAGTCCTCCTCGTATTGGCGTATCCATTCCTCGGTGAGCGGCACCGAGTCACGTACCTGCGAGTCGATCTCCTGACGGAACTGGTCCACCAAGGTGCCGTCGGCCAAGGAGGAGACCTTGAGATTCCATTCGCGCTGCCGGCTCAAGGCGAATGTGGTGAGGTTCGAGCTTCCGACGTAGAGATCGTAATATGGGCGTCCGTCCTGCATATGGCGGGCGAACACGTACCCCTTGGGATGGAACGGCTGGCCTTGCGCCTTATCGGCCTTCGGCGCGCCAGGCTCGCCGGACCGCGCGGATTCTTCGGACTCGCCACGCTCTGACCAGATGCGCACGTCGATATCGGCCGTGCGGCCCAGATGCAGCAGTTCCCAAAAAGCCTTCGGATCGTTGAAATGATTCTTGGTGGAGGTGATGATGCGGCTGGGCGTGGTGTTGCGTGAGGGAGCGCCGTGCGATTGCGGCTGAGCGGCATTGGCTGAGGCGGCGGTTCGGGCGTTGGCGTTGACCCGATGACTGCGGAAGTCCTCGAACAGGCTAAGGATCGCCTCCGACGATACAAAGGCAACGGACATGTCAAAAGAATCGCTGGTGGCGAGCTCACGCCTCAATTCGCCGTCCATGGTCAACCCATCCGGCCTGTTGGAGATGAGCGCCGGCGCATATGTGCCAGGGGCGTCTTTGCGTGATTCGATCAGACCGGACACCACATCTTCGAGGATGGACTGTGTGCCGGAATCGTATGATGCATCGTGCGCGGGGCTATCGGCGACGGCTGACGTGCGGGGCATATGGATTGGGGATGCCGCAGAAGCCGGGAAGGCCGATGCTGCTATGACCTGGGTACTGGACGGTTCCATGTCTCATCGCTTTCGAACGTGCAGGGAATGTGGTCGGCTGGTCAGGTTTGGTCGTACGGAGTCAGTCGGAGCCGGTCGGGGTGCTGGGCGGAAGAGTCGTGCCCGTCAATGTTTCACGTGAAGCATTCCTGTGGCGAGTATCGCCACGGCTTCCCGGTCAACCGGCGCCCAGTCGAGTTCAGGCATTGCGGATGGCACGAGCCAGCGGATATCCGTATGCTCGGTCAGCCTTGGGGTGCCGGAAGTCAGATGGCAAACGAATGTGGTGAGGCGCACGGTGCCGAAGTCATAGTGGTACTCGCTGGTGCACACCTCATCCGCGACGTCGACCTCGCACAGCAGTTCCTCTTCGATTTCGCGGCGCAATGCCTCGCGTGCGGTTTCGTGAGCCTCGATTTTGCCGCCGGGAAACTCCCAATAGCCGCTCAGTGATTTGCCGGGGCCACGCTGGGCGCATAGTACGGTCCCGTCTTTGACGATGGCGGCTCCGACGACGTTGATGATCTTGGTTTCCGGCTTCATGCTGCCCAGGATACCTCGCCGCAAGATCCACTATCGATCCACGATCCACGGCGGTTTTGCAGGGCCGATCCTGATTCAATGAACAGCGTTGGAAATCGTTGGAATGCGGGCGCTTTGGGGATGCTCTGGCGTCTGTGGATTGAATGGCAGAGGAGATAGCGATGACGAACGTACAGCGACTTGATGAGCGGGCCTATATGGCGAGTGGACGACGACGAGAGAGAACCTGTGGCGAGGCTGGATTCCAATACGAAATTGCTTTCCCATCCTGGGAAAGGGTCGAGCAACAGATGCATGAATTAGACAAGCGAGTGGAGGCCGAAGCGCGCAAGCAATATGAGCGACGTGAAATCTATCCTCTTGACTGGTGCTACCAGCTGGATGCTACGACGTTCATCTCGATGGCGGCCTTCGAGAGGATTCTTGGCGAAGAGCAAACACATTATATGCTGTGGAAGAACCGCAATGCAGATGTGTGGACGACAACGTATTGGGAGCTTCCTGAGGTCGTGGATTGCTTGTTGGAGCGCAGCATTGCTGACGGTGATGGGAATGAATGCTGTTTCACAGATGCGCAGCCGATCGACTATGCAAGGTCATGCACGTTCACGCCGGGCGAGATGTTGCGGCGTCAAAAAGCCGAGCAGGATGTGGAGCATGCTGCGGACGATGGGCTCAATTACGCGCTATATAGGCACCCTGACGTCGATGTAATCGAATGTGCGGGATATGCTGTGTTCGTTTCAACGCGCAATCCGAGCCGGACGGTCCGTGTCGAATATCGCGGAGATACGTGGATCATGCAGGCATTCGAGCAGTGTCGTCCTTGGGGTATTCCCGCACGCTTCGATTGGCGTGATGCACCGCTTGATATACCCGGGACCGAGTATCGGCAACGATTCCAAGCGGCACGGTCGGCGTTCGACTACGCGATTGCATGGGTGGATGCTGAAGTGCGGTAAACGCGGTGACCGTATCGAACATAGGTGCCGGGCGCAGCGTCGTCCGCCAACGACTTTTCCGACCATACTAGTAAAAGTGCCTCAGAAGTGTGGACTTTTACTAGTATGACCGGAAAAGTCAGGCCACATCCCTCGAAAGTCCTTGATTGACTCAGCGATTGATGCGCAAAGCATAGCCGGACCGCACTTGGGCGGGTTTCTCCGAGTAGCATATGAGGTGAGGGCATTTTCGCGATATGCGCGGAAGACGTCAGGAGACGTCACGCCACATGCCAAGCCAAAGGAGACCGGCCATGATTCTCGTCACCACCACGCCGTCCGTGGACGGATATGTCATCACCAACTATCAGGGCATCGTGTTCGGCGAGGTGGTCGCCGGCGTGAACATGTTCAAGGACATCGGCGCAGGGTTCCGCAACATGTTCGGCGGACGCAGCCAGGGTTATGAGGAGGAGCTGACCAACGCCCGCAACGAGGCCATCGCCGAGATGCAGCAGCGCGCCGAGGCGCTGGGTGCGCACGCGGTGGTCGGCGTGGACGTCGATTACGAGGTGCTCGGCACGGACGGTTCCATGCTGATGGTCACCGCGTCCGGCACCGCCGTGCAGCTCGCGCGCAGGGGCTGATTCGTACGTTTGCCGAGGTTCGTCGCCGAGGCTCGGCATGGTAACGGCGCGTACCCCGATCTGCGTGTCGTTGCATGATGCGCGCGCCTGCTCAGACGCCTAAGATGCGCTAAGAGAAGGTCTACAACGCGCACACAATCAGATAAATCGCCACAACGTGACATGTATACCCGACTATCGTGCCCACATGAAACACCTCGTGAAACTCGAACCATCCGGGAATGGGATTCGGCTTGCGCAGTGCGAAGCATACGGCGCCGGCGATATACGCCGCGCCGCCGCAGGCGATGAGTATGGTCGCCGCCGGACCCACCGCGGGCGCCGTCCATAACTGCGGGATGAGCGTCACCGGAGCCAGTCCCAGCACCACGTAGACGGTGGTGAACACCCAGTTCGGGGCCTGAAGCCAGACGATATGCAGTATCGTGCCGATTGCGGCGGTCACCCAGATCACCGTGAGGTACGGCCTCCGGATCGCCGGACTGAGCGCGAACAGCACGGGCGTATTGGTCCCGGCGATGATGAGGAAGATGTTCGAGTAATCGATGCCGCACAGCACGCGGGTCACCTTCGCGCTGTGCCAGGATACGACGTGCAGCAGCGCGCTGTTGCCGAACAGCAGTATTGCCGAGGCGCCATACACCGCGCAGGCCGCTTTGACGGGACCGGCCGGCGCGATGCAGATCAGTACGATGGACGCCGCAATGCACAGCGGCAAAGTGATGAGGTGCAGCCATCCGCGCAGGCGGGGCTTGCGATTGCCGAACGCGTCGACGGGGACGATCTGACGCCTAGCCGCTTTCAGGGCCGCTTTGGCCTGACGGTAACGGTCGCGTGCGTCCCGGTAATGCGCTGCGGCACGCGCCAAAGCGGCGGCGTCCGTTCGCGCACGGCTCCTTTGGTTTGCGGACGCAGAAGGCGCGACCGATGTGCCGGAAGCCATTGTCCGCGTGGCCGGTGCGCTGGTGGAAACGCTCATGTTCATCACCTCGGTGTGGCCGGCGTCGCTTGGCCGGCCATTAACTTACGCTACCGTAACCAAGTATAGGCGGCCGGGGTCTCGGATGTGTGACGTTCGCGCTCGCGTGAATTGCAGCGAGAATGGTTGTGGCTAGGCTCGGCGGCATACGACGGACGATCTGGTCGGCGTGCAGACGCTGCTGTTCGAGCCGTGCGGGCATGAGATCGTGGGCGGCGGTGATCACTACCGGGATTCGGACGCTGACAGCATGGTTGCGGATTGGTGCAGACGCTGCTGTTCCGTCCAACTCAGTGGGATTGAATAGTGAGTCATAGCTGAAGCATGCTCTCGGATGCGGGAGTCTGAAAACGGCATATTCTCCGGCATATTTTCCTGTGTCGGCATATGAAAAAACCTCGGAACCGTTGATATTTCAACAGTTCCGAGGTTTTCATCTGCGTGCGAGTGGGGGGAGTTGAACCCCCACGAGCATACACTCACTGCCACCTGAAGACAGCGCGTCTACCATTCCGCCACACTCGCAGACAATCGACTAACTTACACCCGGACCCGGGATTGCGCAATCGTCGGCGTGTCGCGGTTTGGGTGTGTCGATGATTGTCGGCGCATGGCGATGGCGTGAAAAGCGCTGCCATCGCCATGCGCCCCTCATACTTACAGCCCCGGCTTGCGTGTGCCGTTGCCGTAGAAATGCGCCAGCGTCTCGTCGCGGAACTCGTCGAAGTATCCGCCGTCGATCGAGGCGCGGATGTCGTCCAGCAACTTCACGAAGAAGTGCTCGTTGTGAATCGTGGCCAGCGTGAACCCGTTGAACTCACGGGCGCGCAACAGGTGATCCACATAGGCGCGGGAGTAGTTGCTGCATGTGTAGCAGTCGCAGCCCTCTTCCAAAGGCCCGAAGTTGAACTTGTTCTCCGCGCGCTTGATGTTGTATCGGCCGTTACGCGTGAAAATGGCGCCGTTGCGAGCACAGCGCGCGGGCGCCACGCAGTCGAACGTGTCGCCGCCGTTCTCCACGCATGCGAAGATGTCATCCACCGAGGCGATGCCCAGAACGTGACGCGGGCGGCTTTCCGGCATGGCATCGCAGATCCACGCGCAGGTGTCGCCGATGATGCGCTTCTCGATCGCGCCGCCGATGCCTACACCGTCGAAGTCGAGCGAGGCGATCTGCGCGGCGGCTTTCCGGCGCAGGTCCTCGTAGTTCGCGCCTTGCACCACGCCGTACAGCGCCTGATACGGCTTGCCCACTCGTTCCGCGGTCAGGCGCTCGTGCTCGGCCACGCAGCGCTTGGCCCAGCGGAACGTGCGCTCCACCGAATCCTCCTGATACGACCTCGTGTTCATCAGCGTGGTGAGCTCGTCGAACGCGAACATGATATCCGCGCCCAGCTTGTGCTGGATGCCCATGGAGATCTCGGCGGAGAAGCGGTGCGAATCGCCGTTCAGCGGCGACTTGAACGTCACGCCATCCTCGTCCACCCACGCCATGCGTTCCTTGCCCTTGGCGATGATGTCGTCCGACTTCATGCCGGTCACATCCATCGCGAGCGTCTTCTTGAATCCGACGCCCAGCGACATGACCTGGAAGCCGCCGGAATCGGTGAACGTCGGTCCATCCCAATGCATGAAGCGGGCGAGGCCACCGGCGGCGTCCAGCACGTCCTCGCCGGGGCGCTCGAACAGGTGGAAGGCGTTGGCCAGCAGGCATTGTGCCCCGAGCGCCTTCATCGACTCGGGCAGTACGGCCTTCATTGCGGCCTGCGTGCCCACCGGCACGAACGCGGGAGTGCGGATGTCGCCGTGCGGCGTGTGGATGATGCCGGTGCGGCCGTACCGCGCTCCGTCGTGGCCCAGACCGTTCGCGGTGGAGGGCAGACGTGTGATGGTTTCGAAGTGGAAGGCGCCTCGATCGCCGGGCTTGCCCGGTTCGGCGCCGAGAGGATGCTCAAGAAGGCTTGTTTGGCTCGTCGTCATACGTTCACTTTAGGCAAAAGGGCGGGAAATTGTGAATAACTCGGTTGCAAGGGGTACATTTCCGCTTTCCCGGACAGCTATCTGCTTTGCAAGGGGTACCTGCCCAAGTAGCGAACCTGTCAAAACGGCGGAATGACATAGACATTGGGCGTTCAATACCTTGGGTAAGCCATTCGAGGTACCCCTTGCAAAGCAGATAGCTGTCCGCACAGTGCGGAATGTACCCCTCGCAACGGAGAAAGGCGTTTTTGCCTGGTTGATTGTCTGAACAGGTACCTGTCCATGGCGCAGATGGGGCACGGATGGGGAGCGAGTGAGACGCTCCCGGCGGCGTTCACGGACCGCGGAATTGAAAAAGGCCCGGAGAAGGCGCGCGCCATGCGCGGGGATACCCGTAGTATGCCGGGAACGGCTGCCTGATTCCCCGCATTGAGCGCGCCATGCCACGTTGCCCATAAGACTCCTCGGAGATTACTCATAGACTTTCAATGAACGTTCAGAAAACCTCCAGATTGACTGCCTTTACTACAGGGTAGAGCACGAAAGGCATCGGGCGGCCGATACGATAGGCGCGGTCCCGAGGCCAAGAGACGTAACGAACACATCCACAAAGGAGCAGCAATGGCTGACGAATTCAACCCGCAGGGCGTCGACCAGACCCCGCACGGTAATGACGCGCATGAGACCTCCACGGCCTCGACCGGTGAGCACACGACTCCCGTGCCCACCCCGTCCATGTCCAACATTTCCGGCACCTCCAACGCCGGCGAGCCGACCGAGCAGGAGCCCGCCCAGACCGCGGTCACCGAGCCCATCCCGGACTATGCTTCCGCCAAGGGCGAGAGCACTGTGGTCTCCAACGCGCCGACCACTCCGAGCGCACCGACCGCATCCACTACGCCGGCCGCGCCCGCCGCCGGGCAGGACACCCAGACCGCGCCTACGGCCCCGCTGTACCGCCCGGCCCCGGAATACGGCGCCTATGGCCCGGTACCCACGCAGAACGCCGCGACCCCTCAGAGCACGAACGCCCAGAATCCCCAGTCCGGTCAGCAGAACGGCTTCCATTTCCCGTTCGGCGGCAACAACGCCGCACAGACCCCGCAGGGCCAGCCCGGCAACCGCAACCCGTACTTCACCAACAACCCGCAGCCCAGCAGCAACGGCAACCCGTTCGCGCCGGCCGGCTCCCAGAACGGCCACAGCGGTAATGCCAACAACGCCGGCGCCAACAACGGCAACCCGTTCACCACCCCCAATGGCCAGAACCCCGGCGGCATGTTCGTGGGCAACGGCGCGCCCGGCCAGCCCGGCACCCCGAACGGCCAGAACCCGATGCAGCCGGGTCAGCCCGGCCAGCCCGGCAACGGCCCGGTCGCCGCGGGCAAGCCCAAGGCTGCCGGTTACGTCCTCACCGCCGTGATCGCGGCCGTGGTGGCTTCCGCCCTGTGCCTCGGCCTCGGCTATGGCGCCCTCACCAGCGGCCTGGTCAAGGTGCCGACCACCAGCTCGCTGACCAGCGTGAGCTCGAACAAGTCCGGCTCCGGCACGGCCACCGCCAAGAGCGGCGAGGCCGTCGACTGGACCTCCGTGGCCTCCAGCGTCTCCGACTCCGTGGTCTCCATCCAGACCCAGCTGAGCAACGGCACCGCCAAGGGCTCCGGCGCGATCATCGACACCGACGGACACATCGTCACCAACAACCATGTGATTTCCGGCGCCCAGCAGATTCAGGTGACGCTCGCCAACGGCAACGTCTACAGCGCCACCCTCGTGGGCACCGACACCACCACCGACCTCGCCGTGATCAAGCTCGACAACCCGCCGAGCGACCTCAAGGCCGTGACCTTCGCCGATTCCGACAAGCTCGCGGTGGGCGAGAACGTGATGGCCATCGGCAACCCGCTCGGCTATGACGACACCGCCACCACCGGCATCGTCTCCGCCCTCAATCGCCCGGTGACCGTGACCGACGACAACAACAACGAGATCGTCACCAACGCCGTCCAGATCGACGCGGCCATCAACCCCGGCAACTCCGGCGGCCCGACCTTCAACGGCGCCGGCCAGGTGATCGGCATCAACTCGTCCATTGCCTCCACCGCCACCTCCTCCGACTCGGCTGGCTCGATCGGCATCGGCTTCGCCATCCCGTCGAACCTCGTCAAGCGCGTGGCCGATGAGATCATCAAGGACGGCGCGGTCAAGCATGTGGCCCTCGGCGTCACCATTTCCTCGGCCACCGTCGAGGCCGATGGCGTGACCCGCGGCGGCGCGAAGATCACCACCCCGTCCACCGGCGGTTCGGCGGTCGTCTCCGGCAGCCCCGCGGCCAAGGCCGGTCTCAAGGCCGACGACACGATCGTGGCCTTCAACGGCAACGCCGTCAACAACAACTACTCGCTGCTTGGTTACGTGCGCGCCGCCGCTCTCGGCGACAAGGTGACCCTCACCATCGTGCGCGACGGCAAGACCATGGATGTGGACGTCACGCTTGATCAGGAGGAGGCCTCCGTGAACGGCTCGTCCAGCTCCAACACGAACGGTAACAGCCAGAACAACCAGAATGGCAATGGTCAGAACGGCTACGGCAATGGCTCCAACGGTAACGGTAACGGCAACAGCGATGGCGGCACCGGTGACGACGGCGGCTTCTCCGACCCGTTCGGCCTCTGGTAAACCCAAGTTCCGGTGAGGCTGGGCCGAGCTGGCCGGGGCAGTGCCTGACCGATAAGCGAGCAGTGCCGGAACTTGCATAACTGAAAATACGTCACATGACGCTGGACGGTCGCCGCCGAGCGCCATGTCGGACAATCGAAGGACCGTGGAGGGTGAGCTCCCACGGTCCTTTTGTTATGCGTCGTACGGTTCGTACGGTTGCCGCCGCGCCCTGCGCGATATGGGCTTGCGCCGCCGCGTTTCTCCGCGCTGCTTGGCCGTTCGCCGGCAAGCACGCTGATTGCGGCTTGCGCGGCTGGGATCATCTTCCGCGCGGCTCGACTCGCGATGCGACGAAAGTCCCATATATCCGGCACCATAGGAGATGCAAGAGTTTGCAATAACTGAATACCGATTCTTTACGCCGTGTATCGGAAGGTCGCGCGGGGCTCGCAACGGGTCCGGCACAGACGCCGATGGGTTAACAAGGCGTGACCACAGTGCCGATCACGGCAGGCCACGCACGTATACCCGCAATGCCGCCGCGATGGGCTCCGTATACGATCGTAAGGAGCAGTGATGAGCGATCTCATCGGTCTCTTCAGATTCTTCAGGCGAATCCTCGCCGCCGCAATCCGCGTCTGCCGGCTGGTGCCGATGCTTCCCGTAGTGGTGCTCTCGGCCATCCCGTTGGCGTTGCTCGGCGATTGGCGTCCGTGGGGCAGCATGGCCTCCCCAGGTGCCGTGGCATCGTCCGCCGGTGGGGCGGCGAACGGCGTCTTGCATATCCCGGTGCTTGGCGACCCCGGCGTGGGACAGTGGATTACCATCGTGCTCGTGCTCATCATCGTGATCGACACGGTGCGCGGCATGATTGATGACCTGCGGCACGGTCAGGTGGGCGTCGATTTGCTCGCGGTGATGGCGATGCTCTCCACCGTGGCGGTCCATGAATATTGGGCGGCGTGGGCCGTGACCCTGATGATCACGTCCGGCGAGGCCATCGAGGAGTACGCCCAAAGCAAGGCCGAGCGCAACCTGACCGCGCTGGTCGAGGCGGCGCCGCGCACCGCCCACGTAGTGAACCTGCCCGGTGTGGGGCGTGGCACGACGGATGGCGGGGACGATGCGCAGGGCGTGGGGGATGCCGGTGGTGACGGTACCGCCGCGCAGGGCGGATTCCGCCGCGTGTCCGCGAGCGTGGCTTCCCCGCTACGGGCGGAACGACCTGCTGTTCGGCCGGTGCCGCAGACCGGGCGACGGCTGCGCGCCGAAGACCGGCCGGATGCCTGCGCCATCACCGGCCGCAGTCCCGAAGACTGTGATTCCGTAGTCATCAAGGCGGATAAAGCCATGCGATCGGCGACTCTGGCCGCCGTTGCCACGGCCCATCATTTCGATACGTTGCCGGTAGAACAGGTCAGGCCGGGCGACGTGCTCATGGTGCTGCCCGGCGAAACCGTGCCGGTCGATGGCGAGTTGCTTTCCGGCGTTGCCACGCTGGATCTGAGCGCCATCAACGGCGAGCCGGTGCCGCGTGAGGTGTTCGCCGGTGCGCGCGTGATGTCCGGCGCGGTCAACGGTTCGACGGCGCTGACCATGCGGGCCACGCAGGCCGCCGCCGACTCGCAGTACCAGCGCATTCTGGCGCTGGTGCATTCCGCGCAGGAGTCACGCCCGGCCGTGGTGCGGACCGCGGACCGGCTCGCCGTGCCGTTCACCGTGCTCTCCTTGGTGATTGCGGCCGTGGCGTGGGCCGTGTCCGGTGTGCCGACCCGCTTCGCGCAGGTGCTGGTGCTTGCCACGCCCTGCCCGCTGCTCATCGCCGCCCCCGTGGCGTACATCGCCGGAACCGGGCGGCTTGCGGCGGCCGGCGTGCTCATCAAGACCCAGGACGTGCTGGAGAACCTCGGCAAAGTCACGCAGGTGTTCTTCGACAAGACCGGCACGCTGACCGTCAAACAACCGCAGGTGGTGCGTGTGGAGATGCTGCCCGAAGCGGTGGTCGCGCAGCCGTGCGACGGGATTTCTTCTGCCGGTTCGGTTTCCCTTGATTCGGTGGCCCCTGGTTCGGTTTCCCTTGATTCGGTTTCGTTCGGTTTGGTTTCTTCCGGTTCGGCCGGTGCCGTTCCGAGCGTTCCCGCGTCGCGGGCCAGCGGTGCCGTGCCGTCTGGCCACCTCCTGCGTTTGGATGAGGATCATGTGCTGATGTTCGCCGGCGTGGTGGAGAGCTATTCCGTGCATATCCTGTCCAAAGGCATCGCCAAGGCCGGCGCCGCGGCGATGGAGCGGTTGCGCAAGCGCTATGAGGACGGCCAGCGGCTCTGCCCGGAACCGGAGGCCAGCTGGTCGGGCCACGGCCGCGATTATCCGGTGGTGAAGAACGTGCAGGAGGATGCGGGCAAGGGCGTGTCCGGCGAGGTCAACGGGCACATGGTGCGCGTCGGACGACTGTCGTTTGCCGCGGCGCGGGATGATGGGTTCCTGACGGCCAACCCCCTCAGTCCGCTTCGTGGCCGGATCCCCTTGCAAGGGGGTGCCGAGGAGGGCGGCGAATCGTTGCGCACGCGCTTCGGCCGGTTGCAGCCGGATGAGATGGCCTCCTACGTGTCGGTGGATGGCCAGCTGATCGCGCGTATCGTGCTGCGTGACGTGCCGCGCGTCAATGCCAAGGCCGCGCTGGACTCGCTGCACCGTCTGGGCGTCGCCAAGCTGGCGATGCTCACCGGCGACAAGCGCGCTTCGGCCGAGATCATCGCGCGCGAGGTCGGCATCGACGAGGTCCACGCCGAGCTGTTCCCGGAGGACAAGGTGGCCGCGGTCAAGGCAGCGGCCGGCGGCAGCGGAACCGTCACGATGATGGTCGGCGACGGCGTGAACGATGCGCCGGTGCTCGCCGTGGCCGACCTCGGCGTGGCCATGACCGACGGCACCTCCACCGCCGCTTCGGAAAGCGCTCAGGTGGTCATCATGAACGACGACATCGCCGCCGTGCCACGCGCCATCGCCATCGCCCGCCGCACCAAGCGCGTCATGTTGCAGGCTGTGGTTGCGGGTCTCGCGCTCGCCGTGCTCGGCATGATCGCCGCCGCCTTCAACCTGATTCCGGTCGTCGCGGGCGCATTCCTCCAGGAGGCCATCGACGTGGTGAGCATCCTCTGGGCGCTCACCGCCGTCCTCGACCGGGAGTAATGCGGGCGGTGCTATGGCGTCGTCCGTGAATCCTTGCACTGGCCGACACCTGGTGCAAGGATTCACGGTGCAGCTAGGGAGGAAAACCGCAATCCTACATTAGAAAAGTCCATAATCCTACATTAGGGAAAGCCATAATCTGACATTAGCGACGCCCATAATCCTACAGTTCATCTTGTTGGGGCCGTGACTTCGCTGAGATGCGAAGGGGCCCTGTGCCAGAATCACCCATTTGGTGGATTGCCCAATCGTTTGGTAAGTGCCATGGCCGAGCGGCCGCTGAAACCCCGCCATTTCAATGGACGGTTCAGGTGGATACCTGCCAAGTGAACGTCGAATCTACCAAATGAATGAACAGAGTGGTTTGTCTCGCAATTGTTTGATTGGTATCGGCCTTCTCTGATGAGGGGGCTGTCAGCGAAGCTGACTGGGGAAGAGAAAAGCTGAAACCCTCAATTATTTAAGAGACGGACCAATAGGAGCATCAAGCGCGAGCTGCCTGTGAATTGGGTGTTCATGAGTTACTGGCTCGTACCCGTCGTCAATCGCGCCTCGTCAATCGTGCCTAACCAAGCGCGCCTTGCCAAGCACGCCGTCTATGGCCAAACACGAAGAATTCCCACTGCTTGCCCCCTGTTGCAACGGAAGGCTTTGCGTTACGCTAGAGCGCGTGACTGAATCTTCGAATACTGCTGCAAACACCGCGAACGAACTCCGCATCGCCGTGATCGGCGCCGGTCCGGCCGGCGTCTACTCCTCCGACATCTTCCTGCGCCAGCTCAAGAAACTGGGCGACGAGCTGGGCGTCGGCACCGAAGCCCGCATCGACCTGTTCGAAAAGCTGCCGGTGCCGTTCGGCCTGGTCCGCTACGGCGTGGCCCCGGACCACCCGTCCATCAAGTTCATCGCCTCCGCGCTCGAGAAGACGCTCGACAACCCGGACATCCACCTCTACTGCGACGTGGAGTTCGGCAAGGACGTCACCCTCGACGACCTGCTCGCTCGCTACGACGCCGTGCTCTTCGCCACCGGCGCCGTCAAGGACAAGCCGCTCAACCTGCCCGGCGCCGACCTCGATGGCGTCTACGGCGCGGCCAAGTTCGTGGAATGGTACGACGGCTATCCCACCGGCGCCCGCGAATGGCCGCTCACTGCCGAGAACGTCGCCGTGATTGGCGGCGGCAACGTGGCCATGGACGTCGCGCGCGAGCTCATGCGCAACGCCGACGACCTCAAGGCCAAGACCGACATTCCGGACAACGTGTACGAGGGCATCGGCAAGAACAAGGCCAAGGTGCTGCACTTGTTCATCCGCCGTGGCGTGGCTCAGGCCAAGTTCAGCGTGCAGGAGCTGCGCGAGATGGAGAAGCTGCCCGGCGTGCAGCTCATCATCAACGAGGACGACTTCGACCTGGACGATGAGACCATCGAGGTGGCCGGCAAGGACAAGCTCACCCGCCAGATGGTCGAGGAGTTGTTCGCCGTGCGCGAGATGGCCGAGGACATGGAAGACGACGGCGACGTGGACTTCGAAGGCAACCCGGCCGACCGCAAGTACTACATCCACTTCAACTCCGCTCCCACCGAGATCCTGGGCGAGGACGGCAAGGTCAAGGCCATTCGCGTCGAGCGCACCGAAACCGGCGCCGACGGCAAGATGCACCGCACCGGCGAGTTCACTGACTATCCGGTCGAGGCCGTCTACCACGCGATCGGATACAAGCCGGCCGAGGCGCCCGGCATCGCCTACGACGAGCACGGCGCGCACCTCGCCAACGCGAACGGTGACGGCCGCATCACCACCGAGGCTGATGGCGGCGAAGTGCGCGAACGCCTGTACGCCACTGGCTGGGCCAAGCGCGGCCCGGTCGGTCTGATTGGCTCCACCAAGTCCGACGCGCTCGCCATCGTGACCAACATGCTCGAGGATCTGGCCAAGGCCGCCGAGGGCGGTCGCGTGGCCGAGGACCGTGACCCCGAATCCATCGATCGACTGCTTGCCGAGCGCGGCATCAGGCCGATCGACTTCGCCGGTTGGAAGAAGGTGGACGCCTTCGAGCGCGCCGAGGGTGCGAAGGAAGGTCGCGAGCACAAGAAGGTCATCGAGCCAGACCAGATGCGTGAGCTCGCCCTCGCCTGATCGGGGCGTCCGGCCGGCCTCTGCCGGTCGGTTGACTGATTTATTGGCCGGTCGGTGGCCGGGCCGCGGCTGGTCTGGCCGTGTCTGGCCCGGACGGGACGAAACGTAAGTCAGCGACGAGGTCGTGTTACGTTTCGTCCCACTTTGGCATCCAAAAACGGGACGAAACGTAAGTCGGTGTCGTCTGAAACTTACGTTTCGTCCCGTTTCGCGTGCTGTGCTGTGTGCCATGAGCTGTGTCGTGTGCCGTGTGTCATGTGCCATGTTGTGCCGTATGCCGCGTCGCATTGGCCGCGGTCCTGTCCGATCCCCTTTGATTTCGTAACTTTGATGCCGCAACTCTGCGGTTCCCACGGTGCATTGCGCCCGGTGTAGCCCTCGGCGTACGTCCAGCTAAAACTCAGTTAGTGAATTTAGTGTGTGAACCATGGATGCCAAAGTACGGGTGCATGGCCATATGAATGGCCTGAAGACGACGCTGCTGTTCGCCCTGATGTGGGGCATCATCATGCTGATTTGGTGGGCCACCGGTGGCGGTCGCCAGACGTTGGGCATCTATATCGTCATCGGTCTGGCCACCACGTTCTTCTCCTACTGGTTCTCCGACAAGCTCGCCATCGCCTCGATGGGCGCGCGCGAGGTCAGCGAGCAGGAGGCCCCCGAAATCTACCAGATCGTGCGCGAACTGAGCGCCAAAGCCGGCAAGCCGATGCCGCGCATCTACATCGCGCCGACCATAAGCCCCAACGCCTTCGCCACCGGCCGCAACGAACGCCACGCCGCCGTGTGCTGTACGCAGGGCATCCTGCAGATTCTCAACGCTCGCGAACTGCGCGGCGTGCTGGGCCACGAGCTCATGCATGTGTACAACCACGACATTCTGACCTCCGCCATCGCCTCCGCCATGGCCACCGTGATCACCTACCTCGGCTACTCGCTCATGTACTTCGGCGGCGGCAGCTCGCGCGATGACCGTGAAGGCGGCTCCGGCGGTTTGGGATTGATCGGTGTGTTGCTGAGTATGATTCTGGCACCGATCGCCGCATCCTTGATTCAGATGGCCATCTCCCGCACGCGCGAATACGACGCCGACGAGGATGGCAGCCTGCTGACCGGCGACCCCGAAGCCCTCGCCTCCGCGCTCAACAAGATTTCCTACGGTGCGCAGACCACGCCGATGCGCAAGACCGCCGGCACCCAGTCCGTCTCCGCCATGATGATCGCCAACCCGTTCTCCGCCGCGGGATTCTCGAAGCTCTTCTCCACCCATCCGCCGACCGACCAGCGCATCGCGCGCCTGATGCAGATGGCCCAGGAGATGAACGGCACGCCGGTTTCCGCGCCTGCGTACTCCACCCGCGTGCTGCGGTAATTCCAGTGGCGGATGCGCTGCCGGGGTGGCCGGGGCGCTTATTCCGCCCGTGTGCTGCGGTGGCGCGGCCGCGGCGGTGCTTTCAGTGAGTGATAGCGGGCCGGGCGCGGCGCTTGCACGACGCGTGCGGGGCGTGATGATGAAACACGGCCGTGAGCCATGATTGCGAAACGGTCGCAGCGTTTTCGGCGGGGTCATGGTAGACTGGCCCTCTGTGTTTCGCGAAAGCGGCACATGCGGATGTAGTTCATCGGTAGAATGAAAGCTTCCCAAGCTTTAGAGGCGGGTTCGACTCCCGTCATCCGCTCCATGTGTACTTCATTACATACCTCTGAATCGCCGAAACCAAAGCCCACCCTCGAGCGCACGCCGCGCGACATCCTCGTCGGTGGCGCACTGGCGCTTGCCGGCGGCGTGTTGTGGGGTGTCAACGCCACGGTCTCCAAGATTCTGATGGGTACCTACCACGCCGATCCCATGTGGATCGCGTGCGTGCGCGAGCTGCTGGCCGGCCTCATTTTCCTGATCTGCTCGGCCGCGTTCACGCCGAAGCAGCTTGTGGGCGCGCTCAAGGACCGCGGCTCCTACGTCAAGCTGCTGGTTTGTTCGGTCGTATGCGTGCTCATGGTGCAGGTCTCCTACCTCAAAGCCATCGATTGGACCAATTCCGGTACCGCCACGGTGCTGCAGACCCTGAACCTGCTGTTCGTGCTGGCGTTCGTCTGCATCACGGGACGCAGGCTTCCGGGCAAACGCGAAAGCATCGGGGTGGCGCTCGCCTTCGTGGGCACGGTGCTCATCGCCACGGGCGGTGATCTGACCCAGCTCAGCTTGCCGTTGCCGGGACTTCTCTGGGGACTGGTGGACGCCGTGTGCACCTCGGTGATGTCCATCGCGCCGATCGCGCTGATGGCCAAGTGGGGCAACTTCACCGTCAACGGCATCATGTTCGTCATTTCCGGCGTAATACTGCTGCCATTCGTGCGCCCGTGGGCCACCGCGCCGGCGCTGGACGGATGGGGCGTGGCGCTCATGGCGTTCACGGTGGTCGCCGGCACGTTCGCCGCGTTCTGGTTGTTCCTCGCCGGCACGCAGCGCTGCGGGGCGATGCGCGCCACGATGCTCGGCACCAGCGAACCGGTCACCGCCACCATTTCGGGGGTGCTGTTCGCCGGTGCCGTGTTCACGCCCACCGATCTGGTGGGCTTCGCGATGATCATCATCATGGTGTTTCTGGTGCGGTGAGGATGCGTTGGCTGCGGGTTTGCTGCTCGTCAGGGCTCCCCTCAGTCACTTCGTGACGGCTCCCCTCAGGAGGGGAGCCATGTGAGGCCATTGCGCAATAGGGTGTTCTCAGTCAAATGGTGACTACGGGGGCGCATGTGAGCCAATTGCACATGGACAGATGCCCTCGTCTTGTGCGCGGTGTGACCAATTGCACAGCCGCATCGCACCTGCGGTCCTCCCGGCGGGCAGGGCTCGAGGGATAATGAAGCCATGACGATCGCAACACCGGAACGTTATGCCGAAATGCTCGACGCCGCCCGTCGCGGCGGATATGCCTATCCTGCCATCAATGTGACCAGCTCCCAGACGCTCAACGCGGCGCTCAAGGGTTTCGCCGATGCCGAATCGGACGGCATCATCCAGATTTCCGTGGGCGGTTCCGCATATGTGTCCGGCCAGGGCGTGAACGACCGCGTCACCGGTTCGCTGGCGTTGGCCGCCTTCGCGCATGTGGTGGCCGCGAAGTACCCGAACATCACCGTGGCCCTGCACACCGACCACTGCGCCAAGCAGTATCTTGACGAGTGGGTGCGTCCGCTGCTCGCCTACGAGGCGGACGAAGTGGCGCACGGCAAGGAGCCGACGTTCCAGTCGCACATGTGGGACGGCTCCACCGTGCCGCTCAAGGAGAATCTGGACATCGCCGAGGAACTGCTCGACAAGTCCCAGGCGTCCCACACCGTGCTCGAGATCGAGATCGGCGCGGTCGGCGGTGAGGAGGACGGCCACTCCGCCGAGATCAACGAGAAGCTGTACTCCACTCCCGAGGATGGATTGGAAGTGGCCCGTCGTCTCGGCCTGGGGGAGCGCGGCCGCTACATGGCCGCCTTCACGTTCGGCAACGTGCATGGCTCCTACAAGCCCGGCGTGGTCAAGCTGCGCCCGGCACTGTTGGGCGAGATTCAGGCCCGCGTGGCCCAGGCCGTGGTCGACGGCGAACTGCCCAGCGCGGCCGGTAACGTGGCCTTCCCCAACGGCAAGCCGTTCGAGCTCGTGTTCCACGGCGGCTCGGGATCGCGCCCGGAGGAGATCGCCGAGGCCGTGAGCTATGGCGTGGTCAAGATGAACATCGACACCGACACCCAGTACGCCTTCACCCGTCCGATCGCCGACCATGTCTTCGAGAACTACGACAAGGTCTTGAAGATCGACGGCGAAGTGGGCGAGAAGAAGTTCTACGACCCGCGTTCCTGGGGTCGCAAGGCCGAGGCGGGTATGACGCAGCGTGTGATCGAGGCCTGCCAGCAGCTCGGCTCCGCCGGCAAGGCGCTCAAGTAGCGTCAGGAATTCGGGCGGAACGAGGATTGGGGACGAGCGAATATCGGGTGGAGCGTCATACGTGACATCATCACCCTTGGGGATTCCATCGATTCCCCTGGGAATCCCAACGATCCAAAAAGACGTGAGACCGCCCTTCCACGGGTAGAGGCCGTAAGGTAACCTTATCCCCGGCGGAAACGTACGAGCGGGGAGGCTAACATGCCGGGAATTGTTCTTATTGGCGCGCAGTGGGGCGATGAGGGTAAAGGCAAAGCGACCGATCTGATCGGCACCAAGGTCGATTACGTGGCCCGCTTCAACGGCGGCAACAACGCCGGCCATAGTGTGGTGGTGGGCAACGAGTCGTATGCGCTGCACCTGCTGCCCTCCGGCATCATCAACCCCCACCTGACCCCGGTGATCGGCAACGGCGTGGTGGTCGATCCCGAGGTGCTGTTCCAGGAGATCGACGGCCTTGAGGCCCGTGGCATCGACTGCTCCCATCTGCTGGTGAGCGAGGCCGCGCACATCATCGCCCCCTACCACCGCACGCTCGACAAGGTGACCGAGCGCTTCCTCGGCAAGCACAAGATTGGCACCACCGGCCGCGGCATCGGCCCGGCCTACGCCGACAAGATCAACCGCGTGGGCATCCGCGTGCATGACCTGTTCAACGCCCAGCATCTGCACGACAAGGTCGAGGCCAGCCTCCACCAGAAGAACCAGATGCTTGTCAAGCTGTACAACCGCCGTCCAATCGACGTGGACCAGACCACTGAGGAGCTCCTGAAGCTCGGCGAGCGTCTCAAGCCGTACGTGGCCAACACCGGCCTGATCCTCAACAAGGCGCTGGACGAGGGCAAGACCGTTCTGTTCGAGGGCGCCCAGGCCACCATGCTCGACGTGGACCACGGCACCTATCCGTTCGTCACCTCCTCCAACCCGACCGCCGGCGGCGCCTGCACCGGCACCGGCGTGGGCCCCACCAAGATCACCCGTGTGATCGGCGTCTCCAAGGCGTACGTGACCCGCGTGGGCGAGGGCCCGTTCCCCACCGAACTCTTCGACGACTCCGGCGAGTGGCTGCGGAAGCAGGGCCATGAGTACGGCGTGACCACCGGCCGTCCTCGCCGCTGCGGTTGGTTCGACGCGGTCGTCAACCGCTACGCCTCCCAGGTCAACGGCCTGACCGACATCGTGCTCACCAAGCTCGACGTGCTCACCGGTCTCAAGGAGATTCCGATCTGCGTGGCCTACGACGTGGACGGCGAGCGGTACGACGACATGCCGACCGATCAGGCCGCCTTCTCCATCGCCAAGCCGATCTACGAGACCATGCCCGGCTGGGATGAGGACATCTCCACCTGCCATTCCTTCGACGAGCTGCCCGCCACCTGCCAGGCGTATGTCAAGCGTCTGGAGGAGATCAGCAACTGCCGCATCTCCGCCATTGGCACCGGTCCCCAGCGCGACCACATCATCTCCATCCACTCGCTGATCGACTGATTCGTCGGCAGACGAATCGGACGGTGACTGGCTGATGAGCTGATTGCCTGATTCCGGCTGTCCGTGTGGGCCGAGCCCGTGCCTACTACGGCACGTTGCCCATGGATATTACCCACGGACGCCCGGAATCGCGCCGATGAGCGAGGCTGAGCATGACCGAACACGACGATTACCGGACACCCCGACCGGCATCGGGGCAGTGGGCCGCACCGGACCGGCGGCAAGGGCCCGAACCTGCGCCCAGCACGCAGGAGATCTCCGCGGCCCAAGTGCGCGCCGAATCCGTACCTACGCCGCAAGGAGCGGCTGCGGCTGCCAAACCGCCGCAGATTCCGCTCGCGCCCATCAAGCGCGTGCAGGCCCGGTTCAACCCGTTGGCCGACGGCATGATGTATCTCGTGGTGTTCCTCGGCGGCATGCTCGGCACGGCCATGCGGTACGCCCTGAGCTTCGCCCTGCCCGCCACCGCGGCTCCGGAGGGGTTCTGGAGTTCGTTCCATGTGCCCACCTTCACCGCCAACATGGTGGCGTGCTTCGTCTTCGCGTGTCTGGCCTCCTATCTGTCGCAGGCCGCGTGGATTCGCAAGCGCACCCGCCAGCTCACCTCGCGCGGCATCGGCATGGGCATGTGTGGAGGTTTCTCCACGCTGTCCGCGCTGGCCATCGAGGAGCTCGTCTCGTTGCAGGCCGACCGCATCGCCGCCGCGGTGACGTATCTGCTGATCAGTTTCGCCTGCGGATTGCTCGTGGCCTATCTCGGTGCCAGACTCGGCCTTCTGGCCGCCTCCCGTAAGACCGCCAAGGCCGCGGAGAACGCGCTGCTGCAACGGGCCAAAGGCGGGGAACGGCATGTGACCGCCGGTCAGACCGTCGTCATGGCGCCGGATGCCGCCGACGCCGACGCCGCCGGTGCCGGTGCCGGCGCGCCGCCCTCCTATGAGCCGGCGCCCATCACCGATGAGATTCCACTCACCGGCGACCCAACCACGGGGGAGGCCCGCTGATGACGTTCCTGCTCGTATGCCTGTGCGGCGGTCTCGGCGCGGTGGCCCGGTTCGTGCTCAACACGTCGATTCAGCGGTGGTGGAACCGGCTGTTCCCGCTCTCCACGTTCGTGATCAACGTGATCGCCACGTTCTGCGCCGGCGTGGCCGCGGCCGCATTCGCCCATCAGGTGGTGGCCGAATCCACGTACCTGCTGTTCGTCACCGGGTTCCTCGGCGGTTTCTCCACGTTCTCCACCGCAATCAACGAAATGGTCTCGCTGGGACGCAACAGGCATTTCGTCACTTTTGCCGTGTATCTCCTGCTCACCATCGTGGTGCCGGTGCTGTGCGTGGCCGCCGGCTGGATGGTCGGCTCGCTCGGGGATTAGCCGGGCATCGGCCGCGACCAACCGGGCGCCGGTTCGGCCGGCGATGTTATCCCCTCGTAACGAACCGGCGATCCGGTAACGCGAGGGAAACTTGGGCGCAACCGTGCGCGCCGATTGTTCTCCTAGGTTGAAAACCAATCCAGAGAGGACAGTTATATGACAGCCGTACACATTTCCATGCGGCGTCATCGACTGGGATTGTTACTGTTCACCGCAGTTTTCGCCCTATTGATGGCGCTGAGCATCGCCGCACCCGGCCGCGCGTCTGCGGCCGAAGCTGTGCCCACATGTAACCCGACCGCCACGAACGGATGCGTCAACGGCATCCTGCAGGATGCGGACAAGAAACCCATCGCCGACGTGACCCTGAAGCTTTCCGGCAAGGAGGAGGCCACCGTCACCACCGATGCGGAAGGCAAATGGGCGTTCTCGGTGACCGCCGACGGCGAATACACCGTCACCATGGACGAGTCTGTGGCCAAGGAACACGGTCTCAAGGCCTCCACCGCCACCGTCGACATCGAGAAGAACAGCTTCGACAAGGCCCGTCAGGTGGTCCGCTTCGACAAGCCGGCCACCGCATCCACCGGTTCTGCCGGCTCGGGCTCGACCGCCGACGGCAAATCCGGCTCGCAGTCCGGCGCGTCCGCGGACACCAACGGCTCTGCGGCGACCGCCAACATCGGCAAGCGCATCTGGCAGCAGCTGTTCTCCGGCATCATCTTCGGTCTCATGCTGGGCCTGATGAGCGTAGGCATGAACCTCGTCTACGGCACCACCGGCCTGAGCTCCTTCTCGCACGGCGAGCAGGTCTCCCTGGGCGGCCTGATGGCGTATGTGGGCACGCAGGTGCTGCACTGGCCACTCATCCCTTCCGCCATCTTCGCGGTGGTGATCGGCGCGCTCACCGGCCTGATCCAGAACGAACTTGTCTGGGCGCCATTGCGCCGCAAGCGCGTGGGCACCATGCAGCAGATGATCGTGACCATCGGCCTGTCCATGGCGTTGCAGTACGTCTTCCAGTTCTTCTTCGGCGGCGAGATCAAGGGCATCACCAAGTCCGTGCCGGCCAGCTTCGAGATTGGGCCGATCACCACGGATGCGCCCACGCTCATCTCGGCGGCAATCGCCATCCTCGTGATCGTCGGCGTATCCCTCTTCCTGTACCGGACCAGACTCGGACGTGCCACCCGCGCCGTCTCCGACAACGCGGCGCTCGCCTCCGCCTCGGGCATCAACGTCGAACAGGTGGTGCGCATCGTGTGGATTCTGTCCTGCGGCATGGCGGCGCTCTCCGGCGTACTGCTCGGCATCTACCTCAACGGCATCTCGTGGAACACCGGCGCCACCCTGCTGCTGCTCATGTTCGCGGCGGTCACTCTCGGCGGCCTCGGCACGGCGAACGGCGCCCTCGTCGGCTCCCTGATCATCGGCATCGTCGCGGATATGAGCTCGCTCGTCATCCCCAACGACATGCGCTACGCCAGTGCGCTGGCGATTCTCATCATCGTCCTGCTGATCCGTCCGCAGGGCCTCTTCGGCAAGCAGCAAAGGGTGGGCTGAGCCATGGATTTCCTTACCATCATCTCCAATACGCTGGGCGAACTCATCGCCCCGACCACGGCGGCGTACGTGCTGGCCGCCATCGGTCTGAACATCCACTTCGGCATGACCGGACTCATGAACATGGGCCAGGCCGGATTCATGCTGCTCGGCGCGTACGGGTTCGCCATCACCCAGTCCATGGGCGGCAACCTGTTCGCCTCGGTGTGCGCGGCCATCGCGCTCGCGGTGATCTACGCGCTGCTGCTGGGCATCCCGACCCTGAAGCTCGGCCCCGACTATCTGGCCATGGTCACGCTGGCCGCCGCCGAGATCATCCGCATCATCGGGCGTTCGACAGCCATGACCAAGATCACCGGCGGTTCGGCCGGCATCTCCCCGCAGGACTTCACCACGCAGTTCGAAGAGACCTCGCCGCTGCCGAACGGCGCCACCACCTTCCTGCTGTGGACGTACAACAACAACATCGCGAACTCATGGTGGCTGCGCATCGTGGCCTGGGTGCTCGTGGCGGTCGCCGCGCTGCTGTGCTGGCGCTGGTTCCACTCGCCGTGGGGCCGCGTGCTCAAGGGCATCCGCGAGGACGAGAACGCCATCCGTTCGCTGGGCAAGAACGTGACCAAGTACAAGATGCAGGCCCTGATTCTCGGCGGCATCTTCGGCGCGCTCGGCGGCATCATCTTCGTACTGCCGCGTTCCGTGCAGCCTGATTCGCTCGGTCGTGCGGTCACGTTCTACACATGGACCATCCTGCTGCTGGGCGGCGCGGCAACGATCTTCGGCCCGATTCTGGGGTCCTGCCTGCTGTGGGTGCTGCTTACCTTCGTCAAGGAGCTCATGCGCGGCACCATCCCGGACACGCTCATCTCCTCGAACCAGGTGGAGTCGCTCGGCTGGGTGATCGTGGGCGTGGCGCTCATGTGCCTGGTGATATTCAGACCGCAGGGCCTCTTGGGAGACCGAAAGGAGCTGGCGTTCAATGCCTGAGACAAAGCCATTCCAAGACATCACCAAGTGGGCCACCAAGGCCCCCGAAGGCGAGACGCTCATCTCCACCGCCTACCGCGACAAGGTCTCCTCGGACTTGAAGTTCGTGGAGAACACGCCCGGCGTCCACAAGCCCGACCCGATTCTCGTGGCCAGCAACGTCACCCGCAAATTCGGCGGCATGACCGCCGTGGACGTCAAGCACTTCGAGATCGAACGGCACGGCATCACCGCGCTCATCGGCCCGAACGGCGCCGGCAAGACCACGTTCTTCAACCTCATGACCGGCTTCGACACCCCGAACACCGGCGAGTGGCGGTTCGACGGGCACGATATGGCCCATGTGCAGCCCGAAAAGGTGGCCCGCATGGGCATGGTCCGCACCTTCCAGCTCACCAAGGTGATGAGCCGCCTGACCGTGCTCGACAACATGCTGCTCGGCGCGCCCGTGCAGCCCGGCGAAGGCATGTTCCGCTCGCTGATGCCCGCGCTGTGGAGACGTCAGGAGAAGGCCAACATCGAGAAGGCCGAGGCACTGCTCGAACGGTTCCTGCTCATCAAGAAGAAGGACGACTTCGCCGGCTCGCTGTCCGGTGGCCAGCGCAAGCTGCTCGAAATGGCCCGCGCGCTGATGAGCGACCCGCAGCTGGTCATGCTCGACGAGCCGATGGCCGGCGTGAACCCGGCGCTGAAGCAGTCGCTGCTCGACCACATCATGTCGTTGCGCGAGGAGGGCACCACCGTGCTGTTCGTCGAGCACGACATCAACATGGTCCGTCACATCGCCGACTGGGTCACCGTGATGGCCGAAGGCAAGATCGTGGCCGAAGGCCAGCCCAAGTCCGTGATGGAGGACCCCGCCGTGATCGACGCCTACCTTGGCGCCAACGCGAACATCGACCTCGGCGACGATTCCGTTCTCGATCTCAAGGAAAGCGAGGAGAACTGATGAGTGCGTATTCTGATGCCGTTGTCGCTGGCGGTGCCGTCACCACCGATGCCCGCCCGCGTTCCGAAATCCACGTCGGGGAGCCGGAAGGCGAGCCGCTGCTGGACGCCGTGGACCTTGTGGCCGGCTATCTGCCGGGCGTGAACATCCTCAACGGCGCGTCCCTGACCCTGCACGAGGGGGAGATCGTCGGCATCATCGGCCCGAACGGCGCCGGCAAGTCCACGCTGCTCAAATCCCTGTTCGGACTGGTCCACATCCATTCCGGCAAGCTCATCCTCAAAGGCAAGGACATCACCAACCTTCGCGCCGACAGGCTCGTCTCCATGGGCGTGGGCTTCGTGCCGCAGACCGAGAACGTGTTCCCCTCGCTGACCATCGCCGAAAACCTGCACATGGGCGCCTATCAGGCCCCGAAGAAGTTCAACGAGCGGTTCGACTACGTCTGCTCGATCTTCCCCAAACTCGGCGCCCGCAAGGATCAGCTCGCCGGCTCGCTCTCCGGCGGCGAACGCCAGATGGTGGCCATGGCCCGCGCCCTGATGATGAACCCGTCCGTGCTCCTGCTCGACGAGCCCTCCGCGGGCCTCTCCCCGATGCTCCAGGACGAGACCTTCATCCGCGTGCGCCAGGTCAACAAGGCCGGCGTCTCGGTGATCATCGTCGAGCAGAACGCCCGCCGCTGCCTGCAGATCTGCGACCGCGGCTACGTGCTCGATCAGGGCCGCAACGCCTATTCCGGCCGCGGGCGCGATTTGCTGGAGGACCCGAAGGTCATCAGCCTGTACTTGGGCAACCTGGAAGAGGAGGTCAAGGAAGAAGGCGTGGTTGGTGTCGGTTGACGCGTATACAGCCTTTCTTCAGCCTCGAAGTGCCTGTTGTGTTGCGCGCAACCGTCGCGGCGTAGATGCTCCCCTCGCCTAAGGACAGTCCACTGGACTGTCCTCTTCACGGCTCGGCGCTTTCCCTCGATGCGCCTCGAGGCCGCGCGCAAGCATGCCTGAGAATACCCCTAAAACCGCATGTTTCCAATAGTTTTCGGACTTCATCAGGCGGTTACATGGGAACAACGCAATCGAAGCAACCGGCGTTTAGTGTCAAGCCCAAGATTCGGGAACGATCTTCGATGGGCGACTGCATAGGCCTTTGGGCCTGCGGGTATGCCCCGAGGCATCCGTTTCCCGCATCGCAACCACTGCCCGTAAGGGTGTAAGAGAGGATAGGTGGCTTTATATGAATATCAAGAAGACGTCGATGGCGGTGACGGCCATGCTTGCGGCGGCCGTGATGGCGCTCGCGGGCTGCGGCTCCAGCTCGAACGCCGGCACTGATTCCGGTGCCACGGAGACCAAGAAGACCGACACCTTCGTGCTCGGTGGTCTGTGGCCCGAAACCGGCTCGCTGGCATACTTGGCCCCGCCCGAGCTTGCGGCCGAGAAGCTGGCCGTCTCCGACATCAATGAGGCTGGCGGCGTGCTCGGCAAGGACATCACCACCGTGGATGCCGACACCTCGGACGCCGACCACGCCGACCAGAACTCCTCCGCCACCCAGTCCGTGATGAGCAAAAACCCGTCCTTCGTGATCGGCCCGGCTTCCAGCTCCGTGGTGAAGAACGTCTATAAGACCATCACTACCGCCAATGTGCCGATGCTGTCCATGGGCGCCACCAGCTCCGACTTCTCCGGCCTGAGCCCGTACTTCTTCCGCACCGTGCCGCCGGACTCCGTGCAGGGCGCGGTGCTGGGCCAGGTGATCGCGCAGGACGGCGTCAAGAACCTCGCCGTCGCAGTGTTCAACGACGAGTACGGCACCGGCCTGCGTGACACCATCGTCAAGACCGCGGAATCCGCCGGCGTGAACGTGGTCTACGGCAAGGACGACGCCTTCGACCCGACCGAGACCAACTTCTCGTCGATCGCCACCGCCATCAAGGCCTCCAACCCGGACGCCATCGCCATCGTGGCCTTCGACCAGACCAAGGCGTTGGTCAAGGAACTCGCCTCTCAGGGCGTGGACACCCACAAGCTCTACTTCGTGGACGGCAACACCGCCGACTACTCCAAGGATCTGGACGCCGGTCTGCTTGAAGGCGCGAAGGGCACCATCCCCGGCGTGATGGCCTCCGACGACTTCCAGTCCAAGCTCGTCAAGGCCTACGGCAAGGACATCTCCACCTTCACCTACGGCGCCGAAACCTACGACGGCATCATCCTCGCGGCCCTCGCGGCGCAGAAGGGCGGTTCTGCCGACGGTGCGACCATCCAGAAGAACATGGCCGCGGTCTCCGGCGCGAACGGCGGCGAGGAGTGCAGCACCTACAAGGATTGCGTGGCCGCGCTGAAGTCCGGCAAGGACATCAAGTACAAGGGCCTGACCGGTATCGGACCGTTCAACAAGAACAACGACCCGAGCTCCGCGAACATCGGCGTGTACGTGTTCGACGGCAAGAACGTGCCGCAGTTCGATCACACCCAGGAAGGCAAGGTCCCCACTGACTGATGCGGTTGACTGATTTGGCTGGCTGATTCGGTCGGTCCGCCCGACTCCCGCTTCTCAAGGCTCCCGTGGCTTCGGCCCGGGAGCCTTTTCATCGGCGGATGCCGGCTTCCGTCCGGTTTCTGTCAGGAGCATGGTTCTTCTGACAGAAACCGGACGCAAATTCGCGTTTTTTCGTCCGGTTTCTTACAGAAGCGAAGGTGTTCTGACAGAAACCGGACGCTACGAGGCGGTTTTGCGTCCGTTGAGTGTCAGGAGAGCCTCGCTTCTGACGGAAACCGGACGGAAACCGAGTGTTGGAGGGCGATTTGCGGCACCATGCCCTGGACCTGGCTGTATGGGCTGCGCGTCCGCCGTCGCGTTCGCCGCCGGAGCGGTGCGAAATTCGCATCGCAAGGCCGACTGCACCACGTATTCCGCAGCGGCCTTAGACCATCGCAAACCCCAGTATTTCCAACAGTTTTCGGAGTCAATCAGGTGGTTACACAGCCACAATCTCACCGACTTTCTGCTCGCCTACAGTGGCAGTCAAGATTCGAGAAGGTAACGCTCGCATCTCACACCATTGCCCGCAAGGGCTAGAGAGGAAGTGGTGGTTTATGACCAGCAACAAGACAATCATGATGACGTGCACCGCCGCCGTGGCGGCTGCCGTGATGGTGCTCGCAGGCTGCGGCAGTTCCGGCGGCTCGTCCACCGGCTCCACGGACAGCAAGTCCGAATCCCAGGCGTTCTATGCCGCCGCGATGTTCCCGCAGACCGGCTCGCTCGCCTACCTCGGCCCGCCGGAGGAGGCCGGCTTCAAGCTGGCCATCGCGGACATCAACGAGGCCGGCGGCGTCAATGGAGCGGACGCCCAGTCGTCCATCGCCGATACGTCCGACGGCGACCATGCCGACCAGAACAGCGCCGCGGCCCAGTCCGCCCTGTCCAAGAATCCGTCCGTGGTGATTGGCCCGCCGTCCAGCTCGGTGGTGAAGAACAGTTACAAGCAGGTGACGTCCGCGGGCGTGCCGATGATTTCCCAGGGCGCCACTTCGACCGCGTTCTCCGGTCTGGACAAGAACTTCTTCCGCGTGATTCCGCCGGACACCGTGCAGGGCGCGGTGCTGGGCCAGGTGATCGCGCAGGACGGCGTCAAGAACCTCGCCATCGCGGTGTTCAACGACGAGTACGGCACCTCGCTGCGTGACGTGGTGGTCAAGACCGTCGAGAGTGCGGGCGTGAACGTGGTGTACGGCGAGAAGGACACCTTCGACCCGGCCGAGACCAACTTCTCGTCCATCGTGACCGCCATCAAGGCCTCCAACCCCGACGCCGTGCTGGTCATCGCGTTCGACCAGTCCAAGTCCATCTTCAAGGAGCTCGCTTCGCAGGGCGTGGACACCCACAAGCTGTACATGACCGACGGCAACACCGCCGACTACTCCAAGGATCTGGACGCCGGCCTGCTTGAGGGCTCCAAGGGCACCATCCCGGGCGCCCACCCGGGCGAGGACTTCCAGGCCCGTCTGAAGACGCAGGTCAAGGACCTCAAGGACTACACCTATGCGGCCGAGACCTACGACGCCGTGATTCTGTCGGCGCTGGCGGCGACCAAGGGCGGCGACAACAAGCCGGCCACCGTCTCCGCCAACCTGATGGCCGTCTCCGGCGCGAACGGCGGCGAGGAGTGCAGCACCTACAAGGACTGCGTGGCCGCGCTGAAGGCCGGCAAGGACATCAAGTACAAGGCCCAGTCCGGCATCGGCTCGTTCAACGACGACCATGACCCGGCGACCGCATCCATCGGCGTCTACAAGTTCGACGGCAGCAACAAGCCGAACTTCGACCACGCCCAGGAGGGTGCCGTGCCGACGAAGTAACGCTGGATTGGCGATTGGTGACACCCCAACACAACAATCGTCCGGCGTCGGAGCCGCCGGATGTTTCCCTCTACGAAAACCCCGCCTTCCTATTCGGGCGGGGTTTTCTTCGGCCCTATATGCCAACGTTGTCATACGGGGAGTCGTGTGGGCTAGTGGTTTGTCTCGCAATTGTTTGAGTGGTGCTGGCCCCTTCTGACGAGGGGCGGGCAGCGACGCTGACTGGGGAAGAGAAAAAAGCTGAAGCCCTCGATTATTTAAGAAACGGACCACTCGGCTCCATTGCCCAAGCGATCAGCCCATTCTGTGTTCAGGTCGATTGGCGCATGTCAATTTCAATGCGTCTGGATCTTTCGCATGCCGCACATCGAACCGGTTCGACACGCCGGGCAATTGGACGGGCAAGGTCTGTCGGCGGTAATATCGAACCGGTTCGACACAGAGCGTCACAGTACAACACAGGAGTTGCCCATGAAGAACAAAGTCCAGCTCATCACCTATGCGGATCGCCTCGGCAACGGCACCATCGCCGGCATGACCGACATCCTGCGCACCCGTTTCCAGGGCGTCTACGAAGGCGTGCATGTACTGCCGTTCTTCACCCCGTTCGACGGTGCGGACGCCGGCTTCGACCCGATCGACCACACCAAGGTGGACTCCCGCCTCGGCTCCTGGGATGATGTCGCCGAGCTCTCCAAGACCCACGACATCATGGTGGACGCCATCGTCAACCATATGAGCTGGGAGTCCGCCCAGTTCCAGGACGTACTGCAGAACGGCGAGGAATCCGAGTACTATCCGATGTTCCTCACCATGAGCTCCGTGTTCCCGAACGGCGCCACCGAGGAGGATCTGGCCGGCATCTACCGCCCGCGTCCCGGCCTGCCGTTCACCCACTACAAGTTCGCGGGCAAGACCCGTCTGGTGTGGGTGAGCTTCACCCCGCAGCAGGTGGACATCGACACCGATTCCGACAAGGGCTGGGAATACCTGATGTCCATCTTCGACCAGATGGCCGCCAGCCATGTGAGCTACATCCGTCTCGACGCCGTCGGCTACGGCGCCAAGGAGGCCGGCACCAGCTGCTTCATGACCCCGAAGACCTTCAAGCTCATCTCCCGTCTGCGCGAGGAGGGCGTCAAGCGCGGTCTTGAGATTCTCATCGAGGTCCACAGCTACTACAAGAAGCAGGTCGAGATCGCCTCCAAGGTGGACCGCGTCTATGACTTCGCGCTGCCGCCGCTGCTCCTGCACTCCCTGTTCACCGGCCATGTGGAGCCGGTGGCCCACTGGACCGAAATCCGCCCGAACAACGCCGTCACCGTGCTCGACACGCACGATGGCATCGGCGTCATCGACATCGGCTCCGATCAGCTCGACCGCTCCCTGAAGGGCCTTGTGCCGGATGAGGACGTGGACAACATGGTCAAGACCATCCATGCCAACACCCACGGCGAGTCCCAGGCCGCCACCGGTGCCGCGGCGAGCAACCTCGACCTCTATCAGGTCAACTCCACGTATTACTCCGCCCTCGGCTGCAACGACCAGCATTACATCGCCGCCCGCGCCGTGCAGTTCTTCCTGCCCGGGGTGCCGCAGGTCTACTACGTCGGCGCGCTCGCCGGACGCAACGACATGGATCTGCTGCGCCGCACTAACAACGGCCGCGACATCAACCGCCACTACTACTCCGTGGCCGAAATCGACGAGGACCTGCAGCGTCCGGTCGTCAAGGCGCTGAACGCCCTGGCCCGGTTCCGCAACGAACTGCCGGCCTTCGACGGCGAGTTCGGCTATGAGGCCGACGGCGACAAGTCCATCACCTTCCACTGGACCGCCGCCGACGGCTCGACCAAGGCCTCCCTCACCTTCGAGCCCGGTCGTGGCCTCGGCGCCGACAACGCCACTCCGGTCGCCAGCCTCGCGTGGACCGACGCCACCGGCGACCACGAGACCCACGACCTGCTCAACAACCCGCCCGCCGTAACCCTTGACTGATCAGTAAGAAAGAAAGCCAGTACAACCACCATGTCAGCAGTACATAACGACGCTGAAATCGCCCCGGCCCAAGCCGACGCCACCATCGGCACTCCGGACCAGCCCCAAACCGACCCGTTGCTCGACAGCTACGGCCGCCGCCCGTCCATCAAGGATGTGGTCAGGCTCGGCGCAGGCTTCACCATCAGCCTGATCATCACCGGCATCGTCTGGGTGTCGCTGTCGTCCATCCTGGTGCCCCAGCTCGTCGACCAGATCGCCCCCGGACAGCGTGAGGCGTTCATCGGTTCGATCAACAGCATCGGTTCGGTGGTGGCGCTGTTCGCCAACATCATCTTCGGCACCTTCTCCGACCTCACCCGCTCGAAGTGGGGCAAGCGCACGCTGTGGATCATCAGCGGCGGTATCCTGTGCGGCGCGTGCGTGGCGGGCCTGCTGGTCACCCGTTCGCTGCCGCTCATCCTGCTGCTGTGGTGCGGCATGCAGCTGTTCTACAACTGGATGAACGCGCCGTTCGTGGCCACCCTGTCCGACCGCGTGCCGGACAAGTTCCGCGGTTCCGTCTCCTCCTTCATGGGTGCGGGTGGCGTGCTGGGCCAGACCGCCGGCTCGCTCGTCGGCTCCCTGCTCATCAGCAACATCGACCTTGGCTTCGCCCTCGGCGCGCTCGGCTTCGCGCTGGTCGGCATCATCGTGGTCGGCATCTGGCCGCGCGAGCCCTCCAACGTGGACGAGGAACGCGAGCCGGTGTCCGTCAAGATGGTGCTCAAGTCCTTCATCCCGCCGCACGGCAAGGGCGCTCGCAACTTCTACTACGCCCTGTTCGGCCGTCTGATGATGGTGGCCGGTTACCAGATGATTAACGGCTACCTGCTGTACGTGGTCAAGTACTACACCTTCTCCGACTCCGGGTACGACGCCGAGCAGCTCAAGACCGCCGCCGCCGGCGTGATCGCGACCATGTCCGTGATCACGATGGTCGTCTCCCTGATCGCCGCTCTGGTCTCCGGCCCGATCTCCGACCGTCTCGGCATGCGCAAGATTCCGGTGGCGCTCGCCAGCGTGCTGTTCGCCATCGGCGCCGCGATGCCGTGGATCTTCCACAACGCATGGGGCATGTACCTGTTCGCCGCCATCGCCGGCTTCGGCTACGGCGTGTACAACGCCATCGACCAGGCGCTGAACGTGTCCATCCTGCCGAACCCGAAGGAGGCCGGCAAGGATCTGGGTGTGCTCAACATGGCCAACACCCTGTCCACTGTGCTCGGCTCGCTGCTCACCTCCGGCGTGGTGATGGCGACCGGCGGCAACTACGGGCTTGTGTTCCCGGTGTGCATCGTCGTGGTGCTCATCGCCGCCTTCCTCATCATGCAGATTCGCGGCATCAAGTAATCAAGGAAACGGGCTCGCTGGGCCGTCGTACGGGGCCGTCGTCGGGCAATCGACGTCACGGCGCCGCCCGGCGCCAGTCCCGTGGTCTGGCGCCAGTTCCGCGGCCCGGCGTAAGCTAGGTTCATGGAAAGCAAACCGTCCGCAGTGCACTGAAGCCAGTGCGCTCGGGCGGTTTTTGCGTGAGAAGCCAAGGAAGAGGAGTGGAGCATCATGCTGCAACCGTATGTGCGTCCGGGCATTGACGATCGTCCTGATCTGGACAAGGCATTGAGCCCCGAAGACAAGGCCGCCGTGGCCCGACTGGCCATCAAGGACCGTCGTCTGCCACCCGAGCCGTCGGCGGACCAGCCCGAGGCGCAGGCCGTGCGACTCGCCTCCGCCGGAACGTCCGCCGCCGCCGCGGCCGCGGCCAGCGTGGATACGCCGGCCCCCGACATGGCCTCCGCGTACCTCGACATGCGCGATCCGATGATCGCATCCAACGGCGAGAAGCCCGACGCGCGCAAGGTCTCGCGCCTCAACTGGGGCTTCTTCATCGCTTCCATGCTTGTCGGTGCGCCGTGGGTGGCGCTCAACGGCATCGCCGTGCCCAACATGGTGGCTCGGCTGTCCCATTACGATACTGCCAGCGCCGTTCCGGTCACCATCAACCCCGCGACCGGCCGTCCGCTGCCCGTGGCCACGGATCTGGCCATGCCGCTCGCAGTGCTGGTGGTGGTGGGCGTGATCGCCGCCATGTTCTCCATGCCGCTGGTCTCCGCCCTGTCCGACCGTACGCGCGTGGTCTTCGGCCGCCGCACCCCGTGGATGGTGGCCGGTGGACTCCTGTGCGCGCTCACCACGCTCATCCTCGGGCAGGATACGAGCATCATCGTGCTGTGCATCTTCTGGGCGTTCATGCAATTCGCGTACGCCATGCTGTCCGTTCCGCTCGCCAGCTCCATCAGCGAGCGTGTACCGGACAAGTTCCGCCCGCGCATCGAGCGCTGGCACGGCATCGGCGTGATGCTGGCCCAGGCCATCGGCATGTGCCTGGGCGCGTTCGGCGTGATGTTCGACGCCGGCACGTCCTTTACCACCATCGCCGCGATTTTCGCGCTGTCGGGCATCCTGTCGGTGCTGATTCTGCCGAAGGAACCGTCCAGCCAGGAGCAGCCGCGCGTCGTCATGGACGGTGACGCCGTGCTCGGCCAGCTGAAATTCCCCGCACACGCGCCCGCCTTCGCCCGCGTGTTCGCCGCCCGTACGCTGATGATGGCCGGTGTGGGCATGACCGGGGTGTTCCTGTGGTACCTCGTGCGCTTCTGGGTGTACGGCAAGGCCGTGGTGCTCACGTCCGCGCCGATGACCATCCCCGCCGGATTCCTCATCATCGCCATGGCCGTGGCCACGCTCATCGGCGCCGCGCTCGCCTCTTGGGCCGCCGGGCCGATCTCCGAGTGGATCGAGGAGAAGGGGGTTCCCACGGCTCAGGTCGTGGCCGCGTCCTGTCTGCTGTATGCGTTCGGTCTGGCTTTGGTCTGGGGATTGGGCGTCTGGTCCACCGGCGCCGCGCGCGAGAACGGTATGATCGCCTTCGCGCTGATCTCCGGCTTCGCCTTCGGCCTGTACGATGCGCTGGGTTTGGAACTGGTGATGGACTCGCTGCCCGATCCACGCACCGCCGGCCATGACCTCGGCGTCTACGCGCTCGCCAATTCGGCGGGTCTGGCGCTCGCCGCCATCGTCGGAGCCTTGCTGGTCAACGGCTTCGAGTCGAGCTTCGGCTACTACCTACTGTTCCCGGCCGGCATCGTGCTGGTGCTGCTTGCCGGCATCACGACCCTGCTGTCCGCCGGCTCCACTGACTGACACTGGATGACGCTGGCGAGCACTGGTTGACGGTGGCGGGCGCCAGTGATCCGTTTCGCAATTGTCTGAGTGGTGATGCTCTCCAGATGAGGAGCCAACACCACTCAGACAATTACGAAACGGAATCCGAAACGGGACGAAACGTAAGTTTCACACGACATAGTGTTACGTTTCGTCCCACTTTGACACTGCAAAACGGGACGAAACGTAACATGGCCTCGTCGCTGACTTACGTTTCGTCCCATATCGAAGGGCGCTGCGGAGGCGCGAGACCGACCGGCCCGCCCGCGGATGCCCCAGATCCGGCATCGCCCTCGGTCGGCTCATCATCTGGCGCCATTTGGCGTTGGTCATCTGGTGTCATTGTCGTCATTCGATATTGGCCGAGGTACGACGACTGTTCGACTGCCCGACTGGAACCTCGCGGCCCTTCTCCGGAAGGGCCGTTTTCGTTGGAGCCGTGTCCCAACCGGTGCGCCGAACCGGTTCGAGTAAACTGGTGATCATGCGGTTCGTCCGCAGCACGAACTCGGACCTCACACAAGGGAGCGAAACATGGTCGGCATGCGCGATGTGGCCAAAAAGGCCGGGGTGTCCCTAAGCACCGTCTCGCTGGTGGTCAACAACACCGGATACGTCTCGGATGTTATGCGCGCCAAAGTCGAGGCGGCCATGCGCGAGCTCGACTACATCCCCAACGAGCTGGCCCGCAACCTCTACCACGACCGCACCAACACCATCGGCGTGATCATGCCGACCATCGTCCACCCCTTCTTCGCCACGCTCACCGCCGCGTTGCAGCGCGAATTCGCGTCGCGCGGGCTCAAGACGCTGCTGTGCTCCACCGCCGACGCGAACACCGGCGAAGGCGAGTACGTGGACATGCTCCAACGGCACATGATGGACGGCATCATCATGGCCGCCCACACCGAGCATCCCGCCGACTACTGGACCTCCATCAGCCGGCCGATCGTGGCTTTCGACCGTTTCCTCGGCGCCGGGGTGCCCACCGTCCGATCGGATCACGAACAGGGCGGGCGGCTGGTCGCACAGCATCTCATCGCTTCCGGCGCCCGCCATGTGATCCTCGCCGGCGGGCCACGGGCCCAATTCTCGGGCGGCACCACCTTCCCGACTGTGAGGTACCACCTCACCGTGGAGCGGATGCTCGCCGCGGCGGGTATCGCCTGTGACTACGTGGAGGTCGGCGCCGTGGCCGACGTCACCGCACATGAGGCCATGGCCCGACGCATCTTCGACCGTTATCAGGGAGTGGACGCCATCGTTGGCGCCGATGTGGTGGCGGCCATGGCACTGCAGGAGGCCGGCCGTCGGGGCCTCGACGTGCCGCGGGACCTGCAGGTGATCGCCTATGACGGCACGCTCATCACCGAGCTCGCAGGCAAGCGGCTGACTTCGGTTCGACAGGATTTCCCGGCCATTGCCGCCGCGCTCGCCGATTGCATGAACGAGCAGATCGCCGCCGGGGATGATTCCGGCCGGCAATCCGGGGCAAAGCGTTCGGGCACCGCTGATGCGGCCGCTGCTGATGCCGCGACTAGTACTGATGCGGCCGGCGGCAATATGTCTGATGGCGATGCGTCCGGCGGCAATGCGGTCGATGCTGTTTCCGCGGGTGTCCCAGCTGCCGCCGGCTCCGATGCCGTTGAGGCCATTGGCGGTGTCACTGTTGGTGCCGGTGAGGCTGGCGGCGGTGCCGAGAACGAGCGGGTGATTCCCGTGTCCTTCATCCCCGGCGAAACCACCCGATAACCCCTGACGAGCCTCATGCGTTGCCGTGCGGCCATGGGGTGGCTCCGCGACGCCGCTGAGCCGTTATTCAGCGGTGCTGCCAGGCCAGTAGGTGGCTTGGCTGCGATGCTGAGTGTCTAATCGTCGCAGTCGGGCCATGCGATGGCTCAGCCGCAACGCTGAGATGCCGTTTTGCGTCGCTGCGGGGCCAGTAGGTGGCTTGTCCGCGACGCTGAGCCGCTCAGCGTCGTCTGCGGGTCAAGCGGTGGCCCCATGACATCGCCGCGCAATGATTCAGCGTCGGTGGCGAGCCAAACCATGGCTCCATGACGACGTGGCACAGCATTCGGAATGCCGGTATTCAGGATTCCGTCCGTGTGCGCCCCTGATGAATGCGGGGCGACGCGTCGGCATCATATTGTGGATCAAGCCGGTGTTCACCGCCCAGCATGCCACCGTTGGGGCACGTATCGGCATCATATTGCGGACCCGTATTAGGCCTGTAGGCGGGCGTACTACAAGCCGCGCGGGAGCCTCGGCAATCAACGGGGAATCGGTTCCTGCTGACGACGTGCGGCAGCCGGATGCGGGCTCAGATCAGACCTGTCCGCGACGCGCGGTCAAGGCTCCTGAGACCACATGTTCACATAGTGAACCCCTGCTGGATTGACCCATATCGCGCGCTTATTGTCTCATTCCAGTTCGGGTCGAACGGACCCGAGGAACACCGAAAGGAGGCCACGCGATGACTGGATTCAATGCTTCTGCGTTTGTATCCGCACGAATTATTAGCCCGTCTTCGCTGGCGGACTAACGGCATGATGCTTGAGGCCCCGTCAACGAAGGCAGGGCCGAGGATACCGACACAATCGGTGATGGCCCTGCAATGTGCGGGGCTTTTTTGTTGCGCTCATAAGGCTTGAACAGCACCCCGCGAACCGAGACGGCAGCGGATGATGCATCACGTAGCAGTACCAACATAAGTAAATACAACCAAGCACAGCAATTCACGTATACCTCGTGAGTCACCCCGGAGCCCGATCGCCCCGATGAGAGAGTGACGAGAGAACTACAGGAGCAACAATGACTACAGCAGTCGAAGAGACTGGCCTGAACAAGACGGCCGGCAAGGCCGCCGCCATGGTGCGCGATTCGGTCAAAACCGTGATCGCCGCCTCGATGGTCGGCACCGCCATTGAGTTCTACGACTTCTACGCCTACGGCACAGCCGCGGCGAACTACTTCCCGCACATCTTCTTCTCGGCGAAGGACAACCCGACCGTCGCCCTGCTGATGAGCCTCTTGACCTTCGCCATCGCGTTCATCGCTCGTCCGCTGGGCTCGCTGGTCTTCGGCCACTTCGGCGACCGCATGGGCCGCAAGACCACGCTGGTCGTCTCGCTGATGACGATGGGCATCGGCACCTTCCTCATCGGCTGCCTGCCCACCTATGATCAGGCCGGCGTCTTCGCGGTCGCCATCCTGTGCCTGTTGCGCTTCATCCAGGGCATCGGTCTGGGCGGCGAGTGGTCCGGCGCCGCTCTGGTGGCCACCGAGAACGCCCCCGAGAACAAGCGCGCCCTGTACGGCTCCTTCCCGGAGCTGGGAGCCCCAATCGGCTTCTTCCTGTCCAACGGCACCTACTTCGTGCTCGAATCCTTCAATGATCAGGACGCGATGCTGGCTTGGGGCTGGCGTGTGCCGTTCCTGTTGTCCGCCATTCTGGTGATCGTCGGCCTTGTGGTTCGTGTCCACATGGAGGAGACCCCGATCTTCCGCATGGCTCAGGAGCAGAAGAAGGTCGTCAAGTCCCCGCTCACCGAGGTCTTCCGCAAGTCGTGGCGTCAGGTGCTGCAGGCCACCTTCCTCGTGGCAGTGACCTACACGCTGTTCTACACGCTCGCCACCTGGTCCCTCGCATGGGGCACCAAGGACACCGCGAACGGCGGCGGCAACCTGGGCTTCACCAACCAGGAATACCTGCTCATGCTCATGATTTCCATCTGCGTGTTCGCCCTGTTCATCGTGCTGTCCTGCCTGTACGCCGATAAGATCGGCCGCCGTCGCGTGCTGACCTTCTCCTCCTGCGCACTGGTGGTCTTCGCCCTGCTCTTCCCGTTCCTGCTGGACGGCCAGCTCGTGGGCCAGAAGAACTTCGCCGCCAACATGGCCTTCCTGTGCATCGGCTTCGCGCTGATGGGCATCGCCTTCGGCCCGATCGGCGCCTTCCTGCCCGAGCTGTTCGACGCCAACGTGCGCTACTCCGGCTCCGGCATCGGCTACAACCTCGCCGCCATCGTCGGCGCTGCCTTCGTGCCGACCATCGCCACCTGGCTGTCCCACAACTGGGGCGTCCACTCCGTGGGCCTGTACCTCGGCGTGATGGCCGTGTGCTGCCTGGTCTCCGTGCTGAGCTGCCGAGAGACTAAGGACGTTGATTTCACCAAGTGAAATCAACGGCTGCTTTTCGGCTTCGCGATTGCCTGTTGGTTGCAATCGCTCACTGGGCCTACGGAAGCCCACTGGGCTTCTGCTGGACGGCCCAGCACGGACGTTGATTTCGCCAGATGGAGTCAACGGCGGGTTTCTGCTTCGCGCAACGATTCCCGCATTCATAACCTACTTTCATAACTAAATATCGATAACTAAAAAATTCATCCCACGTAGTGAACCCCTGTGGCGTGGCTCCGTCCAAGTAGGACTAAACCTATGCCACGGAAAAGCCCACAAGGAAAAACCACGTAGGGTTCTGCTCCACAGCAGAACAGATTGATACTCACCCCATAAATAAACAATAGATATAAAGGAGCGCCAAAATGGCAGCAACTATCTGGTACGAGAAGGACGCCGATCTGTCCGTGTTCGATGGCAAGAAGGTCGCCATCCTGGGCTACGGCTCTCAGGGCCACGCCCACGCGCTGAACCTGCGCGATTCGGGCGTTGACGTGGTCGTCGGCCTGCGTCCGACCTCCAAGTCCGTGGAGTTCGCCAAGGAGCAGGGCCTGGAAGTCAAGTCCGTTCCGGAAGCCGTCGCTGAGGCCGACGTCGTCATGATCCTTCTGCCTGACCAGTACCAGGCCGCCGTCTACAAGAAGGACGTTGAGCCGAACCTGAAGCCGGGCGCCGCTCTGGCCTTCGCCCACGGCTTCAACATTCACTACGGCTACATCAAGCCGACCGAGGATCACCCGGTGTTCATGGTCGCCCCGAAGGGCCCGGGCCACATCGTTCGTCGTGAGTACGCCGCCGGCCGTGGCGTCCCGGTCGTGGTCGCCGTCGAGCAGGACCCGGATGGCAAGACCTGGCCGCTGTGCCTCGCTTACGCCAAGGCTCTCGGTGCTCTGCGCGCCGGCGCCATCAAGACGACCTTCACCGAGGAGACCGAGACCGATTTGTTCGGCGAGCAGGACGTCCTCATGGGCGGCATCAACCACCTGTGCGACATGGGCTTCGATGTGCTGACCGAGGCTGGCTACCAGCCGGAGATCGCCTACTTCGAGGTGTTCCACGAGCTGAAGATGCTGGTCGACCTCGCCAACGAGGGCGGTCTGAACAAGGCTCGTTGGTCCTGCTCCGACACCGCCCAGTACGGCGACTACACCTCCACGGTCATCACCGAGGAGACCAAGAAGCGCATGCAGTACCAGCTCAAGCGCATTCAGGACGGCTCTTTCGCCAAGGAGTTCATGGACGATCAGGCCGCCGGTGCGCCGAAGTTCAAGAAGCTGCAGGAAGAGTACTCTCACCCGCACCTCGAGACCGTCGGCCCGAAGCTGCGCGCCATGTTCTCCTGGAACAACGAGGCCGCCAAGGACCAGGACGAGGCCGAGTCCTTCAACGGCAAGATCGCTCGTACCCAGGTTCAGTGATTTTGGCCGCATAAGCGGTGATTGCGGATTGGCCGCAAGGCTTTCCGTGTAACGTAAGGCCGTTACTTCGATTCTCATCGAGGTGACGGCCTTTGCGTTGCCGTGGTGCTTCTCGGCAATGCGAAGCCCTGCAACGACGCTACTTTAGAAAATCCGCACATATCGACTTTTTCTAAAATAGCGCGAAGGCAGCAGCCGGCTGGCGTGTGCTGCATTCTTCCGTGACAACGGGCCGGCCAAGGGTAAGCCGAGTCAGCGCTGCTGCTGGCGGCGTAGGTATTCACGCAGGAACGGTACGGCAAAATCGACTTCGCCGCGTTCTGTCTCGCGGATGATATAGGCGTCGAGCAAGCGTTTGCGGTATGTCGCGGCATAGTTGTTGGTCTTGCCCATGCGGCGAGCAATATCGCTGGTGGAGGATGGGCCATCGGATGCCGTCATCGCTTCAAGATACGCCCGATCGTTGTGCGAGAGCCCGTGCAGCTCGGGAACGCATACGGCGTTATCGAGATCGATTCGCGCTTCGGCGAGACCGTCGGCGATATCGCCGTCAGTGACAATATCCGAGTCTCGCATGTCGGCTGCGTCCCAGATGTGGTATCCGACCAGCTGAATCATGTATGGGTATCCGCAGGTCGCCTCGGCGGCGGTGCGAAGCTGTTCGCCGTCGATTGTCATGCCGGAGGTTCGGAAGGTTGTGCCGAACGCGTCTTGCACATCGCTAACCGGTACATCGGTCAGCACATTGGTTTTCGCCCGGCGAAGGAATGTGATGACCTCATCGTTGAACAGGTCGGAGATCATCTGGGGGAGTCCTGCGAATGCGATGGCGATGTCACGGCGCTCGCGAATCTGATGCTGGATTGCCGTAGCCAGCGCAATCATATCGGAGCGTTGTGCGGCTTGCGTCTCATCTATGGTGATCAGCAGTCCGGCGTGTTGTTTGGCGAGTGAGTCCAGCCGCGCGGACATGGCTTTACGCAGGGTCTCCGGCATGCGTTTGGGGGACAGCTCCGCTTCGCCCAAGCTTATGCTTGTGCCGGCGAAGCTGACGGCTGGCTTGATGGAGAACCTGTCGAGCATATGGTCCTTGCTTCGTAATTCGTTGACGAGTCGTTCGCACAGGCCTTCCGAAGCGGTTTCTTCGATGACGTCCCATTTTCGGGCTCGGGCTTTGTCTCCGAATACGGTGAGCATAACCGTTTTGCCGGTACCACGGGCCCCGGTGATCAACATGATGCGTCCCGGTGCCCCCACGCCGTTGTCTAGACCTTTCTCGAAGTCACGAATGACTTTGGCGCGCCCGATGAGCAGCGGAGGCTCGCCGCCGGCGGTCGGCTTGAACGGATTTACTGGCGTTCGCACTGGTGCCCCTTCCCCTCAACAAGGCTGGTATAAAGCCAAATCAAAAATATCAAAAATATCAAAAATATCAAAAGAAGCTGGAGGGCTGGTTCTCATAATCGTCAATTTGCCGGAATTGCTTTCTCTATCGGTATGGCGGCCTATATCTCAGCGTCCATTCGCAATGCAGATGCGTGGGCGTGTGGAATGTGTGGGAGTGCCATGGTTTGGGGCAGGGGTGGTGTGCCAATCACGATCCCGGGGATTCGAGGACAAAATTGGCGGGAACTGCACTTCGGTGCACTTCGGTGGGGCGCAACTGCATTATTGGTGATTTTGTATTTGCGTCCCACTTTTTTCGTCTGTGCATCATATGGCGGCAACGTCGATTGGCGGAATGACGCCATTGTGCGCATGCGAGAGACGGGATAAAGCGGGAGGAACGCGGGACGCAACTGCATTTCCCGGGATTCTGCATTTCCGTCCCGCTGAATTCCGCTGAAATCCGCTGAATTCCCGCCCGGGTTTGCCCGCATTGTCCGGACTATAAGACAATGTCCATAAACGCGTAAAAGTCGATTCGTGACCCAGCTCACGTTGTGGGACAGCCGGGGACAGCCGGGGCATTCTCGGTAGGATGGACACCAGTTTTGCGAGTCGCGCCCACAAGGCGCCACCCGCCACGCTTGAGATCGTCCGGGCTTGTCCCGGATGCCCAAACGCGCATCATGCACAACCGCATACGCGCAACCACAACAACACCGCATGCCGGCCAGATCACCGAATCCACGGGACGACCGGTACGCCAGCAGTACAAGGAGTGCTTAATGGCTGCACAAATTTGGTATGACAACGACGCCGATCTGTCCGTGCTCGATGGCAAGAAGGTCGCAATCATCGGTTACGGTTCCCAGGGCCACGCCCACGCGCTGAACTTGCGCGACTCGGGCGTCGATGTGGTCGTCGGCCTGCGTCCGACCTCCAAGTCGGTCGAGTTCGCCAAGGAGCAGGGCCTCGAGGTCAAGTCCGTGCCCGAGGCCGCCGCCGAGGCCGACGTCATCATGATTCTGGCCCCCGACCAGTACCAGCGCACGATTTGGGCCAACGACATCGAGCCCAACATCAAGCCGGGCGCGGCCGTCGCCTTCGCTCACGGCTTCAACATTCACTATGGCTACATCAAGCCGACCGAGGATCACCCGGTGTTCATGGTCGCCCCGAAGGGCCCGGGCCACATCGTGCGTCGTGAGTACGCCGCCGGCCGTGGCGTCCCGGTGGTCGTGGCCGTCGAGCAGGACCCGCGCGGTGACGGCTGGGCGCTGACCCTGGCCTACGCCAAGGCCCTCGGTGCCCTTCGCGCCGGCGCCATCAAGACCACGTTCAAGGAGGAGACCGAGACCGATCTCTTCGGTGAGCAGAACGTGCTCATGGGTGGCGTGAACAAGCTCGTCGAGATGGGCTTCGAGGTCCTCACCGACGCCGGCTACCAGCCGGAGATCGCCTACTTCGAGGTCTGCCACGAGCTCAAGATGCTCGTCGACCTGATGAACGAGGGTGGCCTGAACAAGGCCCGTTGGTCCTGCTCCGACACCGCCCAGTACGGCGACTACACCAACACCGTCATCAACGAGGACTGCCGCAAGCGCATGGAATACCACCTGCAGCGCATCCAGGACGGCTCCTTCGCCAAGGAGTTCATCGACGATCAGGATGCCGGCGCCCCGCACTTCAAGGAGCTGCAGGAGAAGTACTCCAACGAGCGCATCGAGACCGTCGGCCCGAAGCTGCGCGCCATGTTCTCCTGGAACAAGGACGGCGTCAAGGATGCCGACGAGGCCAACTCCTTCACCGGCAAGATCGCCCGCGCGCAGGTGCAGTGAACTGAAGCCGCATAAAAGGCGCCTCATATGAAAAGTTGGGTGGATGGGGTGCATGTTCCGACCGTAGGCTTGGCCGAGCGGCCTTGAGCGTGTCGGAACATGCACCCCATCCACCCAACGTCAATATTCCGCATAGTGGTCGTTCTATGCAATCGTCGCAGTTACCCCACTGTGTAGGGAATTCCCCACTGTGTAGGGAGAGGAATTTTACGATTCGCGGAATAAAGCCGTTTTCGGCCCCTACACGGTGGGCGAATCCCTACACGGTGGGAACTTCCCTACACAGTGGTGGCGGGATGGTTCGTTATCGCAGCACCCACGCGGAGGTGTCGGTCGGCAGCTGGCCGTCGCCGGTCAGCGGGCCGGACGTCAGCACCACGTCACCTTCGGGCAGCGCGATCGCGGCGTCGCCGAAGTTCGTCACCGATGTGAACGTGCGGCCATTCGCGGCAACACGCGTGTACGCCACCACATCATCGCCCATATCCACCTGCTCGGCCGAGGTGTCGCGCGTCGAGGTCAGCGACTCCTGACGAATCGACAACGCCGCACGGTACAGCGCGAACATCGAATCCGGATCGGCCTGCTCCACGTCCACGGCGAAGTCCTTGAACCACAGCGGCTGTGGCAGATGCGGGTCGGCCGCGGGCGTCACGCCATCGGCGCGGACCGCGGGGGAGAAGCCGAATGAGGCCCCAGTGCCGAACTGACCGGCCGCGCACAGCGGCACACGGTTTTCGCCGGTGCCGTCATCGGCGGGGATTGGACGGCTGAAATCAGCCAACGACGGCTCGTCGGCGGCGACCCACGGCAGCGGCACGCGGCATCCGTCGCGGCCCTTGTCCATCGTGGCCTGTGCGGTATGGAAGGCGGTCGGGTCCTCCAGATGATCCCACGGGATGTCCGCCACTTCGAACAGGCCCAGTTCCTCGCCTTGGTAGATGTAGGCGGCGCCGGGCAGGCCGAGCTCCATGAGCGCGGCAGCGCGGGCGCGCTTGGTGCCGAGCTCGCGGTTCTCGGGATAGGTGGTGCCGTTGCGCAGCAGCCAGTCGTGGGGCAGCTGATGGTAGGGCGCGCCGGCGACCTGCGGCAGACCGTAACGCGAGGGGCTGCGCGGCACATCATGATTGTTCATCACCCAAGTGGTGGTCGAGCCGTTGGTCTCCGCAGCGGCCTTGAGACCGGAGTCGATGGCCTTGCGGAAGTCGCCCGCGAACCAGTTGGCCTCGGCGAAATCGAAGTTGAACGACTGGCCCAACTCGTCCATCGAAGCGTACAGATGCTGGTGCTCGGGCACCACCCAGGCCTCGGCGACGGCGAAGCGCGGCGGATTGTACTCGTTGAACACCTGACGCCACTCGCGGTAGATGTCGTGCACCTCGCGGCGGTCGAACAGCGGGTGCGAGAAGTCGTGGCACAGCACGCCCACCACGCTGTATTCTCGGCCCAGCTCCTCGAGCGGCTTGGACTCGAGGTCCTTGGCCAAGCCGTGAGCCACGTCGATGCGGAAGCCGTCGGTGCCGTGGTCGGACCAGAAGCGCAGCGTCTTCTTGAATTCCTCGTGGATGTCCGGGTTCTTCCAGTTCACATCCGGCTGGGCCTTGTCGAACAAGTGCAGGTACCACTGGCCGTCCTCGACGCGCGCCCAGGCAGGGCCGCCAAAGAAGGACTGCCAGTCGTTCGGCGGCAATTCGCCGTGCTCGCCCCGGCCGTCGCGGAAGATGTAGCGGTCGCGCGCAGGGGAACCGGGGGCAGAGGCCAGCGCCTCCTGGAAGAAGACGTGCTTGTCGGACGTGTGGTTCGGCACGATGTCCACGATTACCTTGATGCCGGCGTCGTGCGCGGCCTTGGCCATGGCGTCGAAGTCGTCCATGGTGCCCAGGCGCGGATCCACGTTGCGGTAGTCGATCACGTCGTAGCCGCCGTCCGCGAGGTCGGACGGGTAGAAGGGGGAGAGCCAGATGGCGTCCACGCCGAGATGCTTGAGGTAGTCCATCTTCTCGGTGACGCCGGCGATGTCGCCGAGGCCGTCGCCGTTGACATCCTTGAAGGAGCGGGGATAGATCTGGTAGACGACGGCCTGCTTCCACCAATCGTCATGGAGGTTGTTCGCGGTCATGCGACGCTTCCTTTGCTGCTGTTGGGTTGTTCCGCGCAGGTCGGTCGGGCGTTGGGCCGATGGTTTGCGGCGCTCGCCGGTGATGCGCGGATATGGTGGGTGATTGCTTGATGACAACGATATCATGCAAGGCCAACAACATACAATTACGCTACGGCGTTTCGCTATGGCAACGTAGTCACCAATGTAGGTAATGGTCTGTTGTGCAATTGTTTGAGTGGTGTCGGCCCTCTCTGATGAGGGGGCTGTCAGCGAAGCTGACTGGGGAGAGAAAAAGCTGAAGCTCTCAATTATATAAGAGACGGACTGCTAATGGGATTTGTGGGATTCGTCAGCGATGACGAGCGTCGCGAAGGTATGCGGGTCGTGCGCGAGCTGCGGGGCAAACCGCGCACGGTCCATGAGCGGTCCGGGGCGCCCGCAAACCGCTGCCGACTCCGTTTAGCGTCCGCTCGGCGGTGCCGTGGTCTCGCGCAGCATCAGCGGCGTGGGCGGCTGGCGGAATGCCGGGGCGATCGGCGTGCCGGCGATGGCATCCAATGCCATGCGGCCGGCGTCCTGACCCATCGCGAACGGGTCCTGATGCAGCGTGGTCAGGCCCACTGCCGCGGCCAGATCCACGTCGTCGAAGCCGACGATCGACAGATCCTGGGGTACGTTGCGTCCGTACTGGCGCAGGCGATACAGCACGGGTAGCGCCATGTCGTCGTCCTCGAAGCAGAAGGCGGTGACGTCGGCCGCCGCGTTGAGCACGGCATTGAGCGCCGCGTTGATTTCGGCGGCGCCGCGCGGCACCTGCAACGTCTGCACGGAGACGCCGGGGCGTGAGGTGGCCGCGTCGAGCAGTCCTTGCAGGCGGGCCTCCGCGCTGTAGCGCATGGTGGTGCGCGTGCGCACGCTGCCCACGAAGGCGATATGGCGATGGCCGAGCGCGATGAGGTGCTCGATGGCGGAGCGGGAGGCCGCCCGGTCGTCGATGCTCACGCCCGCGTCGAACCCGTCGGTGGAGGGGATGTTGATGCCGATGATCGGTACGTGCATATGCTTCAGGCGCTGGACCTCGGCCGGTTCGATGTTGAACGAGCTGACGATCACCGCATCCGCGTTCCGTCGCACGGGCAGGTCCTCGAAGAAGCTGCGGCGCTCCTCGGCGTTGCTCATCGGGTACACGACGGTGTCGTAGCCGGCCGGCCTCAGCACCGAGTCGAGGCCCGCGAAGATGTTCGAGTTGAACCAGGTGGTGATGGTTTCGCTGGCCAGCAGCGCGATGCGGAACGACTGACCGGATTTCAGCGCGGCTGCCGACCGCGAGACGGAATAGTCCAGTTTCTCTGCGGCGGCCATCACCTTATCGCGGGTTTCGGGGAGCACAAGGTCCGGCTTGGCGAAGGTGCGGGACACCGTGGATACCGAGACGCCGGCCTCCCGCGCCACCGCCTGAATGCTCGCCTTGGTCATCGTTGCTCCTTGCCCCGGGAACTCCCCGCCGGAAAATCATGGTCATGACAACGATAACATGGCGGCGTACGGGACCTTGCCGCAACGGCTGTCCCGCACGCCGCCATCCCCAATCAGCGACGCTTGCGCTGCATCACCGCGGCCAGCGACCGCACGCGCGGCAGGGCGAACACCTCATCGGTATGGACCACATGACCGTGCTCGTCGGCCAGGGGCACGCGCCAGTTCGAGTATTCGGTGGACGTGCCGGGCTGGTTCTGCGAGCGGGTTTCGCCCACGCCGTCCACAAGCGCCGCCTGCAGCAGCAGCGACGGCGTGTCCGTGAGCATCGCATGCATCGCCTCGACGATCTGTTGGATATGGCCCGGCACGTTCTCGGCCGCGGCCGCCGTGATGTAGCCGCTCTCCACGAGCCGGTCCATCATGGCCGTGCGTTCGGCCAGCGCCGAGGCGGCGAACTGCTCCACCGGCTCGCTCAGCAGGTGCAGCTCCTCACGCAGCTTCACATGCTCGAATCCCAGATATCCCGCGGTCGGCGGCAGGTCGTGCGTGGTCACCGAGGCCAACGCCTGACGCCGGTATTCGCTCGGCTTCTTGTACGGGTCGCCCGCGTTCGGCGAATCGTCCACACGCGCGAACCATTCCACATCCGTGCCCAGCACGCCATGATCGGCCAGGATGCGGCGCACGTAATCGGGCACCGTGCCCAGATCCTCGCCGATCACCATGCCGCCGGCGCGCGTGGCCTCGATGGACAGCACGCCAAGCATGGCCTCGTGGTTGTACATCACATACGCGCCGTTCTTGGCGCCGAGCCCCTGAGGAATCCACCACAGGCGGAACAGTCCCAGCACATGGTCGATGCGCACCGCGCCAGCGTGCTCGTACATGGCGTGGACCATCTCGCGGTACACCTGATAGCCGGTGGCCTCCAGATACCGCGGATTGAACGGCGGCTGACCCCAATCCTGCCCCTGTTGGTTGTAGAAGTCCGGCGGGCAGCCCACGGTCACCGAGCCGGTGGCGAAGCGTTCGGGGTTGGCCCAGGCGTCCGCGCCCAAGCCGTGCACGCCCACGGCCATGTCCTGCATGAGTCCCAGCGCCATGCCGCTTTCCGTGGCGGCGTGCTGCGCCTCGGTCACCTGCTCGGCGGCGATCCACTGCAGCCAGCGGTTGAATTCGAACAGGTCGTGGTGGGTTTCGACCAGCGCCGTGACTTCGGGGGCGTCGATGCGCTTGTCGAAGAACCAGCGGTTCTCGCCCCAGGGTGCGCCCCAGACCTCGAAGCACACGCACCAGGTGGCGAACGAGTCGAGATCCGGGCCGGCCAGGGCCTTGAAACGCTCGAATTCCAGCTCGCGCTTGGCGTTGCGCCCCGCCTCGAAGATGAGTCGCAGGGCCGGGCGCTTGGCCTCCCACGCCGCGTTGATGTCCATCGGCGTGGACTCGTCGTTGCGTGCGGCCACGGAGGCGTGAAGCTCATCCACGCGTGCGCGCACGTCGTCGGGCAGGGTGCCGTACTCGGGGATGTCCTGCGGGCGGATGTACGTCACGTTGAGGAATCGGCGCGATTCGGGCAGGTAGGGAGACGGTTCCAGCGGCGTGATCGGCGCGCCGGCGTGGATCGGGTTGATGAGCATGAAGTCCGCGCCGGATTCGTGCGCCGCGTCGATGAGCAGTCGCTTCAGGTCGCCGTAGTCGCCGACGCCCCAGGAGTCGTGGGAGCGCACGGAATACATCTGCGTCATCCAGCCCCAGCGCTGTTGTTCGGCAACGGCCTCCGGCACGGGGATACGCGCCGGTGCGGCGATGATGGTGGCGTGTCCGGCGCGGCCGTCCGCCGTGACGTCGAGGGTGTGATAGCCCATCGGCAGGTCGGCGCCCAGCGTCAGGACCGGATGACCGGAGTTGAGGTCCGGCAACACCGTGCAGCCGTCGAAGGGGGAGCCGTCTTCGAGTGTGACCGTGACGGTCACGTCTTCGTCGGCCGGGCAGTTCAGCTGGATTGACGTCGATGTGCCGGTGACGGCGACCACCGTGGGGTTAAGCAAACGTTTGCTTTCGGCTTCCTCGAGATCGGCCATGGACCGTGCGATGGCCTCGTCGCTGGAGGCATCCACATCGAGGGCCTTCAGTACGGCGACCAGCGCGGCGTCGCTGATTTCGGTGTAGGTGCCGAGCTGGTCGATGAATGAGGTGGCGAGGCCCGATGCCTTGGCCAGTTTGATGAGCGGTCGCGCGAGCCGCTGTGCGCTTTCCGTACGCTGGTGGTGTTCCAAGGTGCTGGTTGCCGCTTCGTTGCCGTGACCGTCGGTCATGATGACTCCTTGCCTTGATTGTAGGGTGATGCTAGTCGTTTGCATTGCTGTTTGATGGCCGCTCTGCGTTGAGCTTCCGGCAATCTGGCAGGCCAATGTTCGCTCTGTTCTGAATTCAAGGGTAGCTTATTGTGACAACGATTGCAAAATATGGGTGAGTTGGGCTGTCTTCTGGTGCTTGTGGACGTCCGAACGCGCATTCCGTCCTTCCTGCTGCGCCCGAACAGGTCACTCCACTATTGCAAACGACTGCGGTGGCAAACGCAACCGTCCGTCCTCCACGGCCGGTCCTCCCAAGGCAAGCGCGATGGACGGCGAAGTTCCGATTCCGTCCGGCAATTCCACGTATTCCGTCTCTCGCCCGGGATTCATGGCGATAAGCATGACCGCCGGCGCGTCCGCCGGAGCGTCGATAGCGGCCTCGGCGGCGATACCCTGCGCGGGCCATACTGGCGCAACCGTTGCGGCGGTCCGCAGATAGGCGAACGTGCGCCCGTCCTCCGGTGCGGCGACCACTGCAAATCCGGCGTCGGCCGTCAGTGCCGCCCGGCCTGTCCGCAGCGTCAGCAGCGTGTGCGCCCAATTGAGTAGCGAATCCTGGCGCGCCAGTTCGTCGGCGACGGTCGGCGCGTCCGCGTCCGGGTCTACCGGCAGGTACAGCTGGCCTGCTGGCGCGGTCGAGAAGCCGAGATTCGCCATGCCCGAGTCCCATTGCATCGGCGTACGGCTGCCTGTGCGCGTGTAGCCGCCCTCCTGGGTGGGCAGCGGGCGGTATCGCATGCCGATCTCGTCGCCGTAATACAGGAACGGGCATCCCGGCATGGTCAGCAGCATGCCGTACGCCACCTTGCGCTCGCGTTCGGTGAGCCGCGGCGCCGTGCGGAGTGTGTCATGGTTGCAGGTGATGAGATCGAACAGTCCGTCGGCGCGCTCGGTCTCGCGCAGCTGCGGCAGATACTGTTCAAGGAACGGTGCGATCGAGGTGCCCGAATCCGTGTTGAAGTAGCTGGCGTCGCCCTCATGCAGAAGCGGGGTGTCGGTGTTGCGCAGCAGCAGGTTGTACCCGTTCGGATGCCCGCCCCAGCGCCAGTCGAGGTAGAAGTCCATGTCGAACCCGGCCTCCATGGATTCGTGTGGACGCCCCCATTCGGAGACGAACGCGGCCTCGGGGAATTCGGGTCGGATTTTCGAGAACAGATACTGCCAGGTGCGGATGGTGAACGGCTTGCCTTCGTCGTCGTGTTTGACCAGACTGTCTGCCATGTCCACGCGGAATCCGTCCGCCCCGCGGGAGAGCCAGAAGCGCATGACGTCGAGCATCGCCTCGCAGGTGGCCAGGGCGTCCGGGCCGAGCGCCGGTTTCTGCCACGGCTGGCTGGGATGGGCGAACCCGTAGTTCAAGGCCGGCTGGCACTTGAAGAAGTTGAGGATGTAGGTGCCGTCGCGTTCGGTCTCGCCGCCGATGAACGGCAGCCCGTCGCCGCCGGCGATCCACGAATCGGTCCAGATGTACCGTTCGGAGACGTCGATGGGCGAATCCGGGGATTCCGGATGCGGGCCGTCGGGGAGCACGGTCCGATCGGCGGGGTCGGGCTGCGCGCTGGCCCGGAACCATGCGTGCTCTTCGCTGGTGTGACCGGGCACCAGATCAAGCAGCACATGCATTCCACGTTCGTGGGCCGCCTCGAACAGGGCGACGAGGTCGTCGTTGGTGCCGTAGCGCGGGGCAACTCGCGTGTAGTCGCGCACGTCGTAGCCGGCGTCCCTAAACGGTGAATCGAAGCAGGGGTTGAGCCACAGTGCGTTGCATCCGAGCTCCCTGATGTAGTCGAGCCGGTCGAGAACGCCCGGCAGGTCGCCGATGCCGTCGCCGTTCGTGTCGGCGAACGACTGCGGATACACCTCGTAGAACCGTGCGTATGCGAGCCATGCCGGCCGGGGGAATCGACGGCGGGCTGTCTGGCGGATGTTGTGGTGTTTGTCGCGCCGGGGTTCTCGGGAGTGCCGTACAGGGGATTCCCGCGGAGGCTCGCTGCCGTTGGTCTGGGCGTGTCGTGTGTGGTCGGTCATGGGAAACTCCTGTGTTTCGTAGAGCTGAGCGCGTTGAGCTATCGATTGCAATTATACGCAATTCCGGCAAAATGCCAACGTATGCAAATCTTGTGCTAGCCTTACAGCCAACGATGCAATAAAGGACTGCGACACTAGCATTTCCAAGGAGCAACCGCGATGATGCGAGCGTATGCATCCCAGTGTAGGAGAACAATCTGAAAACGTGTGCATCGTGAGCTCGGGCGAACAGACCGAACAGAGAAAGGACAGATCAATGAAGATCAACTGGAAGAAGGCTCTCGGCCTCACCGCCGCTGTGGCCATGCTGATGCCGCTCGCCGCATGCGGTTCCGATTCCGGCGACAAGGGCGGTGCCGCCACCGCCGGCACCGAGGAGGTGACCCTGAGCGTCTGGGCCCCGCAGGAGGATCAGGCCAAGGGCGACGACGGCTCCGAGCCCTGGCTGACCCAGGTCGAGGCCAACTTCGAAAAGGAGCACCCCGAATACAAGATCACATGGAAGAACGATGTGGTCTCCGAGGGTGACGCCGTGACCAAGGTCAAGACCGATCCGTCCGCTGCGGCCGACGTCTACATGTTCGCCTCCGATCAGCTCGGCGGCCTCATGGAGGTGCAGGGCATCGGCGAACTCGGTACCGATGCCGAGCAGCAGCTCAAGGAGCAGAACGGCGATCTGGAAATCGCCTCCATGACCGGCACCGACGGCAAGTACTACGGTGTGCCATACACCGATAACACCTGGTTCATGTACTACGACAAGTCCACCTTCTCAGAGGATGACGTCAAGAGCCTCGACACAATGCTGTCCAAGGCCGCGGTCTCCTTCCCGCTCAACGATTCCTGGTACATCGGCGGCTTCTACGACGGCCTGCAGCTGTTCGGCGCGGACGGTACCGACGAATCCGCCGGCATGGTCTTCCCGAAGGACGCCGGCGACATCTCCAAGTACCTCGTGGACCTCGCCGCCAACCCGAACTTCCACAACAGCGCCGACAACTCCGGTCTGTCCGAGATGACCGAAGGCACCGTCAAGGCGTTCTTCTCCGGCTCCTGGTCGGCCGCCGACATCAAGGCCGCCCTCGGTGACAACATGGGCGTCGCCCAGCTGCCGACGTTCACCGTGAACGGCCAGACCAAGCAGATGAAGTCCTTCGCCGCCACCAAGGCCGCCGCCTACAACCCGAACGCCAAGAACACCAAGGCCGCCGCCCAGTTCGCCGCCTACCTCGGCTCCACCGAGTCGCAGAAGCTGCACTACGAGCTGCGCAACATCATCCCGACCGACAAGTCCCTGGCTAGCCTGACCGCCGATGACCCGGTCGCCATCGGCCAGACCGACACCATGGCCAACACCGCCATCCTGCAGTCCGGTCTGGCCGGCATGTCCTCCTGGTGGGACCCCGCCAAGGCCTTCGGCGACGCCATCCTCAACAAGGAGGTCACCTCCGACAACGCGCAGGCCAAGACCGACGAATGGGTCAAGCAGGTCGGCAAGTACGCCGAGTGACGGCTCCCGGTCCGGTCGTCTCGATCGGACTGTGGCCGACTGCATGGCCGGGGCGTGACCGCGCCGCGGCCGCCGCCATGCCCGTCATAACCGAATGTGAGGGTTCCGTAAGGTACGCCAGTTGCGGGCGGATGATGTGAAGCCGTTGCGTCCGCCCGCAACCCCTCGCCAATCAACGGTTTCAGCTCTTTTCCTCTCTTCCTCCATTGCCCGTAGAGTTCGGGTGCCGAACGCCGCGTCCGGCACCCGAACTCTACGCGGTTCCGACGCGACGATCGGCGGAGGGGATACGGAACGTCAGTCAAGGCGCGCGATCGCCGGCGCAAGGAGGTGCCGGAACCAAGGATCGCGCATCAGGTTTTCACAACAACTCACATCTTGGAACATATTGGAGGCGGTGGGGTTATGACAACGGCAACCCTTTCCCCGCGGGAGATGAAGCGCCGCAAGCGAATGGGCGCGGATTACGTGGCGCCTTCGCGATATTCGGTGAAGGCCGCGTTGACCAAGGGAGACATCTTCACCAAGCTGTCGGCGGTCGTGTTCGGCCTCGGCAACATCGTCCGCAGACAGTTCGTCAAAGGCGTCGCGCTTCTGGCGCTGGAGATCGCGTTCATCGTATTCATGATCACGAGCGGCGCCGGGTATCTGGGCAAGCTTCCCAGCCTAGGCGATCAGGAACAGGGCAAGCAGCTTGTGGATGGCTTCTGGGTGTACGTCCAGGGCGATAACTCGGTGGTGATCCTGCTGTACGGCGTGTGCACCATAGTGGCCTGCCTGCTGTTCGTCTATCTGTGGACGATCTCCCTCAAGTGCGCGTACAAGGCCGAATGTCTGGCCCGTAAGGACGGCAAGGCCCCCGATCTGAAGTCCGATCTGCATGCGCTGACCGACCAGAAGGCCCATCAGCTGCTCATGTTCCTGCCCACGCTCGGCATCCTTGTGTTCACCGTGCTGCCGCTGATTTTCATGATCTCGATGGCGTTCACCAGCTACGACCGCGACCATCTGGTGCTGTTCGACTGGGTGGGATTGGAGAACTTCGGCAAGGTGTTCTCCACCGGCAACGGTACGGTCAGCGCCCGCCTGTTCGTCCAAGTGACCATCTGGACGCTGGTGTGGGCGTTCTTCGCCACCTTCCTCAACTTCTTCCTCGGCATGTTCTTCGCCATGGTCATCAACCGCAGGACCACGCGGTTCAAGGGCTTCTGGCGTGCGTGCTTCTCGATGTCCATCGCCGTGCCGCAGTTCGTCTCCCTGCTGGTCATGCACACCATGCTCCAGCCCACCGGCGCCATCAACCGTCTGCTCATGCAGTGGGGGTGGATCGATCAGGCGCTGCCGTTCTTCACCGACACCACATGGGCGCGCGTCACCGTGATCGTGATCAACCTGTGGGTTGGCATCCCGTATACGATCATGCAGATCACCGGCATCCTGCAGAACATCCCGGCCGACCTGTACGAGGCCGCCCGCATCGACGGCGCGAACTGGTGGCAGATCTTCACCAAGATCACGATGCCGTACATCATCTTCGTGCTCACGCCGTACCTGATCACCACGTTCACCGGCAACGTGAACAACTTCAACGTGATCTACCTGCTGTCGGGCGGCGCCCCGGTGCCGATCGGCGACTCCGCCGGCACCACCGACCTGCTGATCACCTGGCTGTACAAGCTCACGGTGGATAAGAACGACTACAACCTCGGCGCCGTAATCGGCATCATGACGTTCATCGTCCTGGCGGTGGTGTCCCTGGTCACCTACCGCAATTCCGGTTCCTACAAGAACGAGGAGGCATTCCGGTGAGCAAGCACAACATTCAGAAGGCCGAATCGCATAGCCTGATGCACGATACGAGGAAGCGCCGCATTCTGGGCGACGTCTTCGCGCACCTGTTCCTCGCGGTCATGGCCGTGATCTGGCTGATTCCCATCGTGTGGGTGTTCGCGGAAAGCTTCAACGCGAACACTGCGCCGTACACCAAAACGTTCTTCCCCACCGAATTCTCGCTGAAGAACTACGTCGGGTTGTTCACCGACAAGTCGGTGCTCGACTTCCCGAAGATGTTCATGAACACATTCATCGTGGCATGCTTCGTATGCGTCATCTCGATGGCGTTCGTGTTGTCCGTGGCGTACTGCATGAGCCGACTGCGGTTCCGTACGCGTCGCACGTTCATGAACGTGGTGCTGATTCTGGGCATGTTCCCCGGCATCATGGCCGTTTCCGCCATCTACTTCATCCTGAAGGCCGTGGGCCTGACCAGCGAGGGCCTGACCACAATCGCGCTGATCCTGGTCTACTCCGCAGGTTCCGGTGCAGGCTTCTACGTGATGAAGGGCTACATGGACACGATTCCGACCTCGCTTGACGAGGCCGCGATGCTCGACGGCTGCACCCGACTGCAGGTGTTCACCAAGATCATCATCCCGATATGCAAGCCCATGATCGTCTATCAGGCCATCATCGGTTTCCTGACCCCGTGGCTCGACTTCGTGATGGCCAAGGTGATCTGCCGTACGCAGTCCAACTACACGGTGGCGCTCGGCCTGTGGCTCATGCTGCAGAAGGAGTACATCCAGAACTGGTACGCACGCTTCGCCGCCGCGGCCGTGGTCATCTCCATCCCGATCGCCATCCTCTTCATCGTCATGCAACGCTTCTACCAGGAGTCCATGAGTGGATCGGTAAAGGGCTGACGCGTAATGCGAAGCCCAGTGGGCTTCGCATAGCGTCAGCCTGAGTGAGGCGGTAGCCGAGCGAAGGCGATGCTGAGTCTCGCCGGAGGCGAGTCCGTAATTGCAGGGGCCGGAGGCGAGTCGTAATGCGAAGCCCAGTGGGCTTCGCATAGCGTCAGCCTGAGTGAGGCGATGGCCGAGCGAAGGTGATGCTGAGTGAAGGCTCGTATTTATTAGCCCCTCTGATGAGGGGGCTGGCAGCGAAGCTGACTGGGGGAAGACCGAAGCTCATATTGATCCGTGCAGGAGGCGAGCCCACTCGGCAGGGACCGTGAAAGAATAATCCTGTACAAAGAATCCCTCATCGCAGATTCGCCGCGGGATTCCACAGGTCCGTCCGCGCAGCCGACGGGGGAGAGACGGCGGCGAATCCGTATCAGGCAGCCGTTCGTCACCCGTCACAACCAAAGGAGACGTCATGTCGCATACGATTCCCGCACTGGCAGCTGTGGTGGACGGCACACCTGCCGATCCCGCCCTGCCGTGCCCCGAGTACCCGGTCTATTCCGGCGACGATCTCGGCGCGATCCCGGACGCACCGGGCACCTCCTTCCGTGTCTGGGCCCCTACGGCCAGCGGCGTCACGGTGCGGCTCTTCGCAACCGGCGACCCGGACGCCGACGACATCATCGAAACCCACGAGCTCGCCGTCGGTCCGGACGGCACCTGGTCCGTCCGCGCCGACGGCATCGGCCATGGCACGTATTACGACTATCTCGTGCGCTTCCCCGACGGCGCCGAGCATCGCACAGCCGATCCCTGGGCGCGCGCGGCTGGCGTGAACGGACGGCGCAGCATGGTCGTGGACCTGCGCCGCACCAATCCGGACGGTTGGGCCGAGGACCGCCGCCCGCACATCCCCCGCAGAGAACTGGTCATCTGGGAGACTCATATCGGCGACTTCAGCAACGACCCGCACAGCGGCGTCCCGGCCGGGCACCGCGGCACCTACCTCGCCTTCACTCATCCCGACACCAGCGTGGACGGCACCGGCGCATTCCCCACCTGCGTGGCCTACCTCAAGCGGCTCGGCATCACCGCCGTGCAGCTCCTGCCGTTCTACGACTACGGTTCCATCGACGAATCCGTGCCGCACGACGCACCGGACCGCGCCTTCAACTGGGGCTACGACCCGGTCAACTACAACGTGCCGGAAGGGTCCTACAGCACCGATCCGCGCGACGGCGAGGTGCGCATCCGCGAATGCAAGCGGATGATTCAGGCGTTGCACGAAGCCGGCATCGCAGTGATCATGGATGTGGTCTACAACCACATGTTCTCCACCGACAATTGGTTCGAGCGCATGATCCCCGGCTACGCGCTTCGCCGCCGCATCGACGGCGGTTTCTCGAATGGCTCCGGCTGCGGCAACGATGTGGCAACGGAACATCCGATGATGCGCAAGTACATCGTCGATTCGGTCACCTACTGGGCGCGCGAATACCACATCGACGGCTTCCGTTTCGACCTCATGGGCCTGATCGACGTGGACACCATGAACGCCATCCGCACCTCCCTCGACCGTCTGCCCGGCGGCGCCACGATCCTGATGCATGGCGAACCATGGGCCGCGAGTACCACGGCCCTTGTGCCCGGCGCCGGCACGGTGCTCGCGGACAAGCGCGGCATGCCATACCTCAGCCCCCGCATCGGCGCGTTCTGCGATTCCACGCGTGATGCGGTGCGCGGCCACATCTTCTACCAGAAGGTGCCCGGCTATCTGGCCGGTGCCGCCGCTGACTACGCCGATGACATCCGTCACGCCGAGGACGCCTGGCGCGGCACTCTGCGCGAGGTCGCCAGCGTCGGACAGGTGATTCAGTACGTTTCCGCCCATGACGACCTGACCCTATGGGACAAGCTGTGCGCCACCATGCGCCGACTGCCCACCGACGTCGATTACACGGCCGAGGGCGAGTCGTGCGCGGACCTCATGCGCGCGAACCTGTTGGCCTCCGGCATCGTATTCACCGCGGCGGGCGTGCCGTTCCTGCTGTCCGGCGAGGAATTCGCCCGGACCAAGCACGGTGTGTCCGATTCGTTCAGCAGTCCGGCTGAGCTCAATCAGCTTGATTGGCGTCGTGCGCAGCGCTTGGAGGGGCTGGTGGACCATTACGCGGCGCTGATTCAGCTGCGGCGCGGTAATCCGGCGTACTTCGGCGGCGCCCGGATGATCGTGCCCCGCACGGATGAGGTCGTGGTGTTCCGCGTCGGCGGCGATTGCGTGGCGATCAATCCTACCGGGCGCGTGCAGGAACAGCCCACCGTCGATCTGGAGATTCCCGGCCCGTATGACGAGGTCTCGAAGATCGAGCCCGAGGCATGGCAGTGCATCTACTGTTCTGCAAGCGTGATGTCGGCGGGCGATGACGAATCGTCCGGTCGGGCCAATGAGTCCGATGCCGTTGGCGGGCGAGACGATACCGAAGCATGCCCCCGCGTCGAGCGGCGTCGCCTGCAATTGCCTCCCTGGACCTTCACCGTCTGGAGGCACCAGCGGGTGTGACCGGATACCGGCCGCTCGTTGGCGATGACGGCCGGTATCGAGCCGACTTCGAGAGTCGGGCCGAAAATGCCTGAAAGTGCCGGCCAATCCACGCAATACGCGCGATACGACCTTGCGCAAAGGAGACGATGATGCAACGGTACCAACGGTACGATGCCGTGTTCTTTGACCTGTACGGCACGCTGGTGGACATCCGCACTGACGAGTCGTCGGACGCTGCGTGGGAGGCCTTGAGCGAAGCGTTGACCACGCAGTGCGGGGTCTCCTATCCGGATACCGAATCGCTGCGGAGCCGGTTCGACGAACTCGCGGCACCGATCCGTGCCGCTGTCGTCGCGCGACATGGCGAGTGGGCCGAACCTGACCTGCTGCCGGTGTATCGGGGGCTTGCGCATGATTCGGGCGATGGCCAAGTCGCCCGCGTCCTCGCCTGGACGTTCCGCCGCGCGAGCACCAGCCTGCTGCGGTTGTACCCGGGAGCGCAGGCGATGCTGGCGCGGTTGCGGACCGCAGGGCTGCGCATTGTCCTCGTCAGCAATGCGCAATCCTGCTATACGCGGCCGGAATTGGACCTGTTGGGCCTCATCACCGCGTTCGATCGCATCGTCATCTCCAGCGAGGCGGGCGTACGCAAACCGTCGCCCGAGCTGTTCCGCCGCGCTCTGGAGGCCGGACAACTTGACCCTTCCCGCGTCGTCATGGTCGGCAACGACGAACGTGCGGACGTTCTCGGCGCCCGCGCGGCCGGCATGGACGGCGTCTATCTGCGTACGGCGATATCCCCGCCTGACGACCCGGCAGCCAGCGCACATGCCGTGTGTTCGCTCGCCGGCCCCGATTATGCTTCCCTCATGCGGTATCTTGGCATTCCCGCAGGCCTTCGTGCGGGAAGGGCGGCGGAAGGGCGGCCGGCGGGATTGTCCGGAGGATTGACCGATGGAGCGGCCGAGAGACCGACCGTGGAGAGTTCGGAGGAGTGATGAACGAGATCGACATGGCCCGGCAGCGCAAAGCCGTGGAAGGAGCGAGGCGGCGCAAGGGCCTCTCCGTGTTCCGCCTCAAGGTAATCGGCGCGGCGTTCATGGCGCTTTCCGTGGCCTCGACCACGCTGGTGCCGCTGCTGTTCGGCGAGCCGTCCGCAGATAACATGACCGGTCTGACGATTGCGGTCGTGTGCGAGATCGCCTCGTGGTGTGCAGTGCCGATCTATGCCTGGCTGCTATTCGACGGCTGGCGGCATACACGCAACCGTGCGCGTTATGGTATGGAGTTGTTCGTCGTCGCCGCGCTGGCCGGGCCGTCGTACGACAAGATCATGACCGGCCATTGGTTCGATGCGCACACGCATAATCCGGTGTGGGGGCTGTTCTTCGCGTACATCGTGCTCGTCGCGGTCGATTGGGTCGCCCGTACGTATTCGGGCGCGGTGCGATGGGTGATTACGGTCGCGCTGATCGTCGCCGGCGTGCTGTGGAACATGATGCTGCAGATCGGCGTGAGCCAACGAGTCATGTACACGGGCGTGCTTGTGCTCGCATTCGTGATGGCGTTCTACTTCCTGAACCGGCATGAGAACACAATGATGTTCACGGCCGGACTGCTGGGCGCGGTGATGTGCATCACGCCGGGCGTCGGCGTGGCGTTCCTCCACTATCGCAACGGCGAACTGGGCTACAGCCGTCCCTGGACCAAATGGGTGTTCTACGTGCTCTACCCGGTCATGCTGCTGTTGGGCGCGCTGGTATAGCGCGTGATATAGCAGCATGATGGTGTCGCGGCTACTGCGCGCCCCCAAACGGCATGTCGGTGCCGCGCGGCACGAACTGCGCCTCCACCACCTCATGCGCGTTGGTCAGCGGCTCGCCCTCGATGAGCTTCAGGGCCTTGGTCGCGGCGGTGCGGCCCATCGCATACGGGTCCTGACGCATGGTGGTCAGGTTGATCGTATCGGCATTGGGGCTGTCATCGAAGCCCACGATCGAATAGTCGCGAGGCGTGAGATGCCCGTATCGGCCCAGCTTGATGACCAGCGGAATCGCCATCATGTCCATCTGGCAGCAGATGGAGTCCGGGAACTCGTCCAGAGCCAGCAACGCCGATAGCGCCGAATCGGCGAACGCCGGGCCGCGCGGCACGGAAAGTACCTGCCAGTTCAGGTCGTGCTTGCCTTGGGCGTCTTCGCAGGCGCGGATGAAACCGCGTGTGCGGGCGTCAATCGAGGAGTTGAGCAGGGATGCCTCGGAACACGGATAGACGATATGCCGATGCCCCAGATTGATGAGGTGCTGGGTGGCCGTGTACATGCCCTTCTCGTCGTCGATGCTGATGCTGGCGTCGAAGCCGTCCACGGACGGGGTGTTGATGCCGATGATCGGTACGTGGATGCGCCGCAGCTGCTCCACCTCATGCGGGTCGATGGCGAACGATGCCACGAACACGGCGTCCACGTTGCGCTGGATCGGCAGATCGGTGAAGAACTCATCCCTGTTGCGTTCGGTGTCGATGTGCTGGAACAGCGAGATGTCGTATCCGGCCGGGTGCATCACCGACTCGATGCCGGCGAACGTCTGGGTGTTGAACCAACTGGTGATCTCCTCATTCATCAGCATCGCCACGCGGTTGGTGCGTCCCGACTTGAGCGTAGTGGCGGAACGGGAGATGTTGAAGTCGAGCTTGTCGGCGATGTCGAGCACCTTGCGTCTGGTTTTCGCCGACACGAGCTCCGGGCGGGTGAACGCGCGCGACACCGTGGAGATGGAAACGCCGGCGGCCCTTGCCACCTCGTAGATGTCTGCTTTGCCCATGATCCTCCCCTACGTTGCTGTGTTCTGTGGTCGAACGGACGGCCCGACGTGACACCAGACTGTCGTGATGATACGTCGTTGTAAAGTCAACTGTCGTCATCATACATTGCGAACGTTTGCGATACAATCAGCCGATGTGATGTGTCTATCGTGATAACCTAAGATGAAAAGCATATGCGAACGTATGCTTTATAGTGATTTCCGTCGGCAATGCAATCAGCAATGCAAGGTGGCACTGGCTCTCAATGGTGAGTATTGGCTGGGCATCGATCAGATGCCAGTTGGGCGTCGATTGGGCGTCGGATGAGCGGAGGAATATATGAGGATATGGGCAAAAGCGCGAGGATTCGGCGGATTGGCCGGGCTGGCGCGAAAGATGACGGCGGCGTTTGCCTCGCTGGCCGCCGCGCTCGCGTCGGCGTCGATGTTGCCGCCGGCGCCGTCCGCCGTCGCCGCCGAGCAACGTGGCGACGTCATTGTCATCGCCTTCCAAACCAATTGGAACTCGGTGGCCCGTGAATGCGCCGAGACCTATGGGCCTGAAGGCGTGGGATTCGTGCAGGTATCCCCGCCGCAGGAATCCATAACCGGAACGCAATGGTGGACCTCGTACCAGCCGGTCAGCTACCGGCTGGATTCCAAACTCGGCACGGAGTCCGAATTCAAGGACATGGTCGAGGAATGCAGGGCGGCCGGCGTGGGGGTGATTGCGGACGTGGTCATCAATCACATGGCCGGTGCCGATCGTTCCGGCATGGGCGTTGCCGGCAGCTCGTTTGATGGTTCCGGTGATTTCCCGGCGGTGCCGTATACCGCCGCGAATTTCCATGACTGCATTCAGAATGTGAGCAACTACCGCGATGCCGATAATGTGCAGAACTGCCGTCTTACCGGCTTGCAGGACCTCGACACCGGTCAGGAGTATGTGCGGGGCAGGCTTGCGGAATACATGGCCGAGTTGCTGGATCTGGGCGTGGCGGGATTCCGCGTGGATGCGGTCAAACATATCTCCGCCGACGACATGGTCGCCATCAAGTCCGAGCTGGCGCGGAGGACCAACGTGGATTTGGATGATGTCCTGTTCGAACAGGAGGTGATCGGCAGCGCGTCCGAGGCCAAGGAGATTCAGCCGTCCAATTACCTGCGCACCGGTAAGGTTTCTGAATTCAACGTCAATGTGCGGCTGAAGGAGGCGTTCGATGGCGACATCAACTCCTCGAGCTTCGGCCTGGCTCGCATCGGGGCCAGTGCGAGCTGGGTGGAGTCGGACAAGGCGGCCGTGTGGGTCACGAACTGGGACACCGAACGCAACGGCAGCGCGCTGACGTATAAGGACGGCGCGAAGTATCTGCTCGCCAACGCCTTCCTGCTGGCGTACGGGTACGGGCAGCCGCATCTCTACTCCGGCTATTACTTCGGCGACGCGGATGACGGTGCACCCGGCGCCACCGCCACCGCCGTGGTGGATATGGTCTGTCCCGAAAACGGTGACGAGGCTGACGGCACATGGCAGTGCGCGCAACGGTGGACCGCGATTCGGGGCATGATTGGTTTCCATAACGCCGTGTCCGGGACTGAAGTCGTGGACTGGAGGGAATACGGCGAGAACGTGGTCGGTTTCGGACGAGGCGAGATCGGCTATCTGGCGGTGAACAACAGCGACGCTCCGGTCACACGGACGTTCGCCACCTCGATGCCGGCCGGCGTGTACTGCAATGTGTATGCTTCCGGCGATTGTTCCGCCGCGGTTTTCGTCAAGGCCGACGGCACTTTCGAGGCCACGCTGCCCGCTGGTTCGGCCGTCGCCGTATATGCCGGCGCGACGCCCGACGACTGGTCGGGCAAGCGGCGCGTCAACTCGGCGGATCCGGACTGGTTCGTCGCCTCGGCTGTGGAGATGGCCGCCGCGCAGCCGACGGCTCAGGCCGATGCCGTTATGGACGGGGAGACGGCCGAGGCGATTGAGGAGACCAGCCGATCGGCAGGGCTCTCGGTGGTCGTGCTGGCCGCGGCGATGCTGCTTGTGGCTGTTGCCGCCCGTGTGCGTCGGTTCGTTTCGTAAAACCTGAGTGCGACGCGCTCAACTTTTTGTGGCGAATTTGGGAATAGAACTTGCCGTCGGAAAGTTGAGTGGTGTAGGCTCAAGTTTTGGAAGGTCCAAGAGACGACCGGTTCGGAACTTGGGCGAAAGAACGTAAGAACGAATAACAAGAACAAAGGAGCACACATTATGGCACGTGCAGTTGGTATCGATCTGGGTACTACGAATTCCTGCATCGCAACGCTGGAAGGCGGCGAACCCACCGTCATCGTGAACGCCGAGGGCGCCCGCACCACGCCGTCCGTGGTCGCGTTCTCCAAGTCCGGCGAGATTCTCGTCGGCGAGGTGGCCAAGCGCCAGGCCGTGACGAACGTCGAGCGCACCATCTCCTCCGTCAAGCGTCACATGGGCACCGACTGGACCGTCGAGATCGACGGCAAGAAGTGGACCCCGCAGGAGATTTCCGCGCAGATTCTGATGAAGCTCAAGAGGGATGCCGAGGCGTACCTCGGTGAGCCCGTCACGGACGCCGTGATCACCTGCCCGGCATACTTCAACGATGCCCAGCGTCAGGCCACCAAGGACGCCGGCAAGATCGCCGGCCTGAACGTCCTGCGCATCATCAACGAGCCGACCGCCGCCGCTCTGGCCTACGGCCTTGAGAAGGGCAAGGAAGACGAACGCATCCTGGTCTTCGACCTCGGTGGCGGCACCTTCGATGTCTCCCTGCTGGAGATCGGCAAGGACGACGACGGCTTCTCCACCATTCAGGTGCAGGCCACGAACGGCGATAACCACCTCGGTGGCGACGATTGGGACCAGAAGATCATCGATTGGCTGGTCTCCGAGGTCAAGAACAAGTACGGCGTCGACCTGAGCAAGGACAAGATCGCCTTGCAGCGCCTGAAGGAAGCCGCCGAGCAGGCCAAGAAGGAGCTGTCCTCCTCGACCAGCACCAGCATCTCCATGCAGTACCTGGCCATGACCCCTGACGGCACCCCGGTGCATCTGGATGAGACCCTGACCCGCGCGCACTTCGAGGAAATGACCTCCGATCTGCTGGGCCGTTGCCGCACGCCGTTCAACAACGTGCTGCACGACGCTGGCATTTCCGTGAGCGACATCGACCATGTGGTGCTCGTCGGCGGTTCCACCCGTATGCCCGCCGTCAAGGAGCTCGTCAAGGAGCTGACCGGCGGTAAGGAAGCGAACCAGTCCGTGAACCCGGATGAGGTCGTGGCCGTCGGCGCCGCCGTGCAGTCCGGCGTCATCAAGGGCGACCGCAAGGACGTCCTGCTCATCGACGTGACCCCGCTGTCCCTCGGCATCGAGACCAAGGGTGGCATCATGACCAAGCTCATCGACCGCAACACCGCCATCCCGACCAAGCGTTCCGAGGTCTTCTCCACCGCCGAAGACAACCAGCCGTCCGTGCTGATTCAGGTCTATCAGGGTGAGCGTGAGTTCGCCCGCGACAACAAGCCGCTGGGCACCTTCGAGCTGACCGGTATCGCTCCGGCTCCGCGTGGCGTCCCGCAGATCGAGGTCACCTTCGACATCGATGCCAACGGCATCGTGCACGTGTCCGCCAAGGACAAGGGCACTGGCAAGGAGCAGTCGATGACCATCACCGGTGGTTCCGGCCTGCCGAAGGACGAGATCGATCGCATGGTCAAGGAGGCCGAAGCCCACGAGGCCGAGGATAAGAAGCGCAAGGAGGATGCCGAGACCCGCAACCAGGCCGAGGCGTTCGCCTACAGCACCGAGAAGCTCGTCAACGACAACAAGGACAAGCTCTCCGACGACATCGTCAAGGAGGTCACCGACAAGGTGAACGCCCTGAAGGAGTCCCTGAAGGGTGACGACGTCGAGAAGGTCAAGACCGCTCAGACCGAGCTGATGACCGCCGCCCAGAAGATTGGTCAGGTCCTCTACGCCCAGCAGGGTGCCGAGGGTGCTGCCGGTGCCGCTGCTGGCGCTGGCGCGGCCGGCGCGGCTGGTGCCGGTGCTTCCGCCGGTTCCTCCTCGTCCGACGACGACACCGTCGAGGCCGAGGTCGTGGACGACGATGACGACAAGGGCAACAAGTGATGTCCGAGTTCAATAAGGACGACTATCTGAACGACCTGCCGGACGCGGACGACCTGTCCACGGCCGGCACGGCCGCCTCTACGGGTGCCGATCAGTCGGCATCCTCCGCCTCCGCGGCGAATGCTGCGGACCCAGCCAAGCCCGAATCCGCCTCCACCGATTCGGCTTCAACTCCTGACGGAGCCGCCGCTTCCGCGGCCCCCTCTGGTGAGGGAGCTGGCGCGGCGAATGCCGCGACTGAGGGAGAGAAGCCGGCGCAAGCCGAAACCAACGCCTCGACCGACGCTGAGTCCGCTTCCTCCGACGACACCCTGACCCCGCTTGGCAAGGCCAAGAAAGAGGCCGCCGACTACCTCGAGGCCCTGCAGCGCGAGCGTGCGGAGTTCATCAACTACCGCAACCGCGCCACCCGTGAGCAGGAACGCTTCCGTCAGCACGGCATCATCGACGTGCTGACTGCGCTGCTGCCGGCCCTTGACGACATCGACCGCATCCGCGAGCACAGCGAGATGGACGATTCGTTCAAGGCCGTCGCCACGAAGATCGACAAGGCCTTCGCGAAGTTCGGCGTGGAGAAGTTCGGCGAGAAGGGTGAGGCCTTCGACCCGACCAGGCACGACGCCATCCTGCACAAGCCGGACCCGAACGCCGAGAGGGAAACCGTCGACACCGTGGTGGAAGCCGGCTACCGCATCGGCGACCGCGTCATTCGCGCCGCCCGAGTGGTGGTCGCATCCCCGCAGAGCTGATTCCCTTCAGGCGGCTCAAACATCCACAGTGCTTAGTGCTTCCCAAAGCACTAAGCACTTCACTAATACAGACTTTCAAGAAAGGAGACATGCATGGCTGAGAATGAATGGCTGAATAAAGACTTCTACAAAGTCCTTGGTGTCTCCAAGGACGCCACCGAGACCGACATCACCAAGGCCTACCGCAAGTTGGCCCGTAAGTACCACCCTGACCTCAACAAGACCAAGGAGGCGGAGGAGAAGTTCAAGGACATCTCCGAAGCCTACGACGTGCTGAGCAACAAGAGCGAACGCCAGAAGTACGATGCGATTCGCCAGTTCGGCATGGGCGGTGCCCGCTTCGCCGGTGGTTCCGGCGCCGGCGGCTTCGACGCTTCCGGTTTCTCCGACATCTTCGGTTCCATGTTCGGCAATGCCTCGGGCATGGGCGGCAATGGCTCCCGCATCCGTTTCTCCACCTCGGGCGGCGGCAATCCCGACATCAACGGCATCTTCTCGATGTTCGGCGGTGCCGCAGGCCGTGGCGGCAGCCCGTACGGTCAGTCCTACGGCAATGCCGGCGGTTATAGCTATGAGGAGGCGCCGAGCCCGCAGCGCGGCGACGACCGCAATTCCAAGATTAGCCTGACGTTGCGTCAGGCGGTGAAGGGCGCCACCGTGTCCCTGTCCGTGGACGGCAAGAAGTTCAAGGCCCATGTGCCTGCCGGCGTCCACGACGGTCAGAAGATCAAGCTGGCCGGCAAGGGCAAGCCGGGGCTCAACGGCGGTGCGGCCGGTGATCTGTACCTGCACGTCACCGTCAAGCCGGACGAGACCTTCGCGATGCGTGATTCGGACATCATCATGGATTTGCCCGTCACCGTGGGCGAGGCCGTGTCCGGTGGCAAGGTCGAGGCCAAGGACATCGATGGCAACCCGGTCACCTTTAAGGTGCCGGCAGGCTCCAGTTCCGGTACTGAGCTCAGGCTCGCCGGACTGGGCGTCCAGCGCGGCAACCAGCCGGGCGACCTGATTGGCCGCGTGCAGATCATGGTGCCCGCCAAGCCGGGCCTCATGCTCAAGCACGTTGCCAAGGAATTCGACGAGAAGGCCGGCGACTATCTCGCCCGCTGAGCCGGCGGGCTGAAGCGAAGCCGGGCCGCTGAGCCGGCGGACCGTCGGACCGAAGAGCGTTGAGCTGGTTGAACCGCCAGGGCCGTAGCCGTCAGCCGGCTCCCTCCGATGAGGGAGCCGGCTCGCACGACAAGTCTGGCAAGACCGGGGCGGCGTGAGTGTCCCACCCGGATGCTGCCGTTGCACAAGGCCTGCAAGACCGAGGTGGGACACTCATCAGCGTCCCACCCTCGCCTAACGTAAACACATCAAAGGAGGTGCATCATGGCACGAGCCAATCAGATACGGCAGCTCTACGCCATGTGCGCCACCGCGCTGGTCATGGGTCGCGCCGATCTGGACGGTGCGGATGACGTGGGCTTCGACATCGAGCTCCCCATCTTCACCGTCGGTCAGGCGGCCGAACTGGCCGGCATCCACCCGCAGACCCTTCGCCAATACGACCGTCTTAATCTGGTGCGTCCGCAGCGTACCGATGGCGGTGCCCGACGGTATTGTCTGCGGGATATCGCCCGTCTGGCCCGCGCCCAACGGCTGAGTCAGGACGAGGGCATCAACCTTTCCGGCATCGCGCGCATCCTGTCCCTCGAAGAGGAGAACCGGCAGCTGCGACGCGAAATCAAACGCATGCAGTCCTCCGGCGGGGAAAGCGTCTTCGCCGCCGGCCGTGACGGCAACATCGTGGAAGTCCAGCGTTCCAATCGCGCCAGACTGTGGCGTAACGCCATCCGTCGTGAGACCCGCGAACTTCCTGGTCGCCCCGCATCCCCGTCGAGCCGTGCCGACAAAGGGGCCCGTGCCGCCGAGGAATCCCCCTACAACGACGACTCCAAGTCGATGGTGCTGTGGGGCTGGTGACAGACCGGTGGCCTGTCACGTAATTGTCTGAATGGTGTTGGCCCCCTTCTGGGGTGAGGGGCTGTCACCGAAGCTGACTGGGGGAGAGGCAGAGGCTGAAGTCTTCGACTATTAAAGAGACAGGCCACTATATGCCGCATCAAAAATTCATTGACTACCCCTCGGTCCGCTTTGAGGGTCAGCTCATCCTGCAATTATCGACGTGCTTCGCGCGTATTCTGCTGGCTCGCCTGTCAGCTCGCACGTTGCCGGTAAACAGCTCCGCTGTTTGTTTCACTGCAACGACCCCGCAATTCCGGACGCACTCCGCGCGTGTTCCGCTGGCTCGCCTGTCGGCTCGCACGTTGCCTACAAACAGCTCTGCTGTTTGCTTCACGGCAACGTCCGACAAGGGGAGCCAACGATATAATCAACGAACTTCTGACGCAGGACACCAATGCGCGGCGTCATTGCCACGGGCTGTCTTGCGGAGTTGGTGAGATAGAAGCAGCAAACAACCGGCGTTCAACCATGTACGGAGGCAATATGCTGCTCAAGGCTGTGTTCTGGGATCTGGACGGCACGCTTATCGATTCCGAGCCGCTCTGGCATGACGGCGAAATCGAGATTGCACATGCCAATGGCGGTGAATGGACCGAAGAACTCGGATGGTCCGTCTCCGGTACGCCTGTGCCCAATGTGGCGAAGCACATGATCGAGCGTGGTTGCACGCTCAGCGTCGAGGAGATCGATGTGCAACTCAAGGACTACGTGTTCCAGGCCGAGGTCAGGCGTCTGCCGTGGATTCCCGGCGTGCTGGACGTGTTGCGCTCGCTCAAAGAGGCCGGTATCCCCTCCATGCTGGTAACCACCTCGCCGCGGCGCATGGCGGAGAACATCATGAAACAGTCCGACGGTCTGTTCGCCGGATATGTATGCGGTGACGACCCGTACGAGCACAAGCCGAACCCCGCCCCCTATCTGGCTGCGGCCGCCAAGCTCGGCATCGCCCCGGAGGATATGGGCGAATGCGTGGTGTTGGAGGACTCAGCCGTAGGCCTGAAGGCAGGTGCCGCCTCCGGTGCCACGCTCATTGCGCAGACCGGCTGGATTCGCACCGACACCTCCGGTCTCGGCCAATTCGCCTCCATCGATTCCTATGACGGCATCGATGCCGCCGCGTTGGACGAGTTCGTCCGCAGGCGTCTGGAGGCCTGATCGTTGTGTTGATACCGGCTGACATGCCAGTGCCACGCCGGTATCAACACCAGACTGCCGGGTCCTAGTGGTCTGTCTCGTAATTGTTTGAGTGGTGTTGCCCCCCCCCTCTGATGGGACGTTGCCGTGAAGCAAACAGCGGAGCTGTTTGTAGGCGGCGTGCGAGCCGACAGGCGAGCCAGCATGCCGCGCACGCAGTGCGTCCTTAATGGCAGGACGGGCTGTCAGCGAAGCTGACTGGGGAAGAGACAGAAGTTGAAGCCCTTAATTATTTAAGAGACAGACCACTAAAACTGTGCAGATTTCAGTGGAGTCGTCGGCTGTATCGGCCCCGCTGGTAGGGTAGGGGATGGTTTGCCCCTTGGTTGTCGGCCGCCGGACGCCGTTGCGCGCCGTTATGCCGGTATGACCATAAGGCGTGAGTACATTACGGAATTCAACTCTTTAGGAATCGCATGGGCTTTGTCAATTTCATCCTCGAGCTGCTGAAGGACCCGCGTGCCGCCATCGCCGGCTGGATTGCCATGGGCGTGGCTCCCACGTTGGGCTTCATCTTCCTCATCGTCTTCATCGAGACCGGTGTGGTGTTCTTCCCGTTCCTGCCCGGCGACTCGCTGCTGTTCGCGGCCGGCGTGTTCGCCGCACCCGATGCGGCGACCGGCAAGGCCGCTCTGCCGTTGTTCTGGCTGCTACCGGTGGTGTGGTGCGCGCCGATCATCGGCGACCAGTGCAACTACTTCATCGGCCACTTCTTCGGCCGCCGCATCATCCAGTCCGGCAAGGTGAAGGCCATGACGCCGGAGCGCATCGCCAAAACCGAGCACATGATCGAGAAGTGGGGCCCGTTGGCCGTGTTCCTCGGTCGTTTCTTCCCGTTCATCCGCACGTTCATGCCGTTCATTTCCGGTATCTCGGGCATGCGCTGGAGCCGCTTCACCCCATTCTCGGTGCTGGGCGGTCTGTGCTGGTCCACGCTGTTCACGCTGCTGGGCTACTTCTTCGGCAACATTCCAGCCGTGCAGGATCATTTCGAATTGGTGATCGTGCTCATCCTGCTGGTCTCGCTCGCGCCGACCATCATCGGTCTGTTCAAAGCCAAGTTCGGCAAGAAACAGCCGGTGACCGATTCCCAGCTCGACGTTATGGAATCCGGCATCGAACATCTCGACAAGTGACGATTCGACAGGTGACGTCGCCAACCGTCTGACGGTCGGTTGACGGTTGTGTGGCTGGCGGTCGTATGGCCCGGTCCCTCAGCGGGAGGGGTCGGGGCTTTTTGCATAATGACTGGGCGCCCGCGTACATTGCCTGTGTACTTACCGTCCCCGAGAGGTTCGGAACCCACTGAAACTCACTGTAAGTATGCGGGATGACGAGGCAGTCACGTACATACAGTCCCTGGGAGGCCTCAAACGGACGGTAAGTACGCGTGACCTTCGTCAGTTCGCGTACTTACCGTCCCAAGACTCGTACATACCGTTCCGGGCCGCGTGTATTTACTGTCCGTTTCGCGGGCCGAATGCCGGCGATGAGCTGAGATACCCGTTCCACTGGCCTCTGTTGCTCGTATCCACCCTGCTGCCGCTATTATCGCCGACCGGTCCGGCATGGCGTGCGTTCACGAGCCGGCGAACCTATCCACATGCGCTGTGGACGACATGCTGGGCTGTGGATAACCCGGCAAGCTGGAACCACATTGCCCGTTCCGGATTGAACCGGCTAGGGACGACACGGTTCAATCGGCCCATGACCAGCAACACCACACCCCATGTGGCACGTCGGATGAGTGCGCCGGCGTTGGCCCCTCCAGGCGTCCCATTGCCTGCGGACGAAGTGCCATCTCCCTCACTTCGCTATTACACGCCGCCTCCCAAACCGTTGGCCTCCTGCGAACGCAAACGTTCCAAGGATGCCCCTGCCGGAGCGCTCGCCGTAGACACAACATTCCAGAACATCGTGACGATGACCGCCGGCCACAGCGGCATAGGTCTGAGCGTCATGTCTGCCATGCTGGCTTGGACACTGACGGAACGCGGCCGCAGTTGCGCGTTGGTGGATGCCGATTTCGTAGGCGGATGTCTCGATCTGCTGCTCGGTGTGGAACGCGAGTCGGGTCTTCGCTTCAGCCAGGTCGAAGCTCCGCTCGGCTACATCGAGGGCACCGCGCTCAACCATGACCTGTTGGTGTGGGAAGGCGTTCGTGTGCTGCCGTACGATCCCTGGAACGCCCGCCAGCCTGACTGGTGGGAGGTGCAGGCGGCGGTTCGAGCCCTGGCTCAGGCCAACGATGTGGTCATCGTGGACGCCGGACAGGGCGGTCTGGTCGAAACGGTCAATGATTTGCGGTCCTCCATGCACATCGTGGCGGCGGAGCTTTCCGTCATAGGACTGGCCAGAGCCAAGACCCATAGGATGCGGTTGGACTCGTGGGGATGCCCGACGCCTCGTATCGTGGGGGTCCTGCCTCGCGGCAAGCCCCGCGGCCGGGGAGAGGTGGGCGTCCCCGAAGCGGAGGATTACCTGACCGCCACGGTTCTCGGTCCCGTTCGTCCCTTTGCGGGATTGTGCGGCGATGTTTTGGAAGGATTAGGCATCCGATCGATTCCCAAGGGAAGCCGCAAAGCCATAAATCTGTTGGCCGATGCGATCGAGCAGACCATTCGGCCCATGCATGCGGCCACGGAACCGGATTGGTGACCTTATGAATGGCCCGGTTCACGGCACCCTGTTTTTCGGTCTTCTGGAAGGATTGGCCGCAGACGCGCGTGTCACGGACGTGGCGGTCACCTGTGATGGCCGGGTTTGGGCCGACCGAGGGGACGGTATGCATGAGCATCGGCTGCCGGTGCCGTTCCGGTCATCTCAGGTGGTGCGGGAATATGCCGTCCAGCTGTGCGCGCAACTCGGGCGAAGGCTGGATGACGCCTGCCCAATCGCGGACGCCGCCAGTGTGGACGGCATCCGCGTCCACGCGGTGATTGCACCGCTGGTGCCGCAGGGAGCGGCGATCTCCATACGATTTCCGGACAGGTCCGGAACGTCATTGTGGACGCTGGGGCAGTCCGGCATGTTCCCGGCGCCTTGGTTCACGCTGCTGACGGGATTGGTGCGCAACAGGGCCACCCTGCTGATCACTGGCGGCACCGGCGTGGGGAAGACCACGCTGGCCAAGGCCTTACTGGCCGAATGCGACGCCGACGAGCGCATCGTCACCGTCGAGGAGGTTCGCGAGCTGGGTGATGTAGGCCATGCCAATCATGTGTCGCTGGTGGCGCGCGAGGCGAATGTCGAAGGCGTGGGCGCCGTCGGATTGCCGGAACTGACCAAAGCGACATTGCGCATGCGGCCGGATCGTGTGGTTTTGGGCGAGTGCCGTGGTGAGGAGATCGTGGACTTGCTGCGGGCCTTCAACTCCGGGCATCGTGGCGGGCTGACCACGCTGCATGCCGACGGCGTGGAGCGGGTCCCGGCGCGTATGGTCTCCTTGGGACTGCTTGCCGGCGTGGCGCCGGAGGCCATGGCCATGCTGGCCGCTGGAGCCTTCGATGCGGTGCTGCATTTGGAGCGGGTCAACGGTCGTCGTCGCATCGCTCAGATTGGTGGATTGCAGGCATCGCGAGCCGGTCTTGCCGGAGTGCCGTTGGCTGTATGGGACGGCTCGGGAGCTCCATGGCGCGCTCCGGAATGGGATCGTTTCCTTGCCCGATGGAGCGGTTGACCGATGTGGTGTGCATTGATGGTGGCATTGGCGGTTGTGTTGTGGCCGGTCGGAGGATCGCGTGCGGCGGCAAGATTGGAACACTGCCTTCCGCCCGGTCATGGCGCCGAGGTCAGTGCTCGTCGTGCTGTCGCCGGTCCTCTAGGCGGGCGGAGTCCCGGCGCCCACAGTAAAGGCCGGTACGGCGCGTCGGCTCGCGTCGGCATCGCACAGGTCATCGCTTCGGCCATCGCTCGCATGAAGGGCGGCGGCACCATGTTGGAAGCGTTCGAGGAACAGTCCGGCGGAAGATTCGCCATTCGGAAGCTCACCATGCGTCAGCTGGAAGCAGTGTTCGCCGATTGCCGTCTGAACGATGAGTCGCGGGACCAGTCGGGGCATGCCGCAGCTGGCGTCGCCGCGGCGGCACGGCTCAGTGACGAGCTGGGATGCCGGATCGTGCCGTGTCTGGAAGCGGTGCTTGACGCCTATCGTCAGATGCGTTTGATGCAGCAGCTCACCGCGCAGGCGTTCGCCGTGCCCAAGGCGACTGTCGGTCTGCTGAGCGTGCTTCCTGCGGCGACGGTGCTGCTGGGTGAATTGATGGGTTCACATCCGATGGGCTTCCTGCTGACGGACGGTCGGGGACTGGTTTGCCTGATGCTGGGAGGCTGCTGCTATATAGCCGGGCTGGCATGGATGCGGGCGTTGATGAAAGGGGATTCGGGATGAGTGCCGCATGGCCCGTCGCTGCGGCATGCTGTGCGGCCATTGCGGTCTGGATGCACAGCATGCGTGGCGGTGCTGCCGGGCGTCTGGATGTGTCCGCATATGGGCGCACGAACATTGATGCCGGATCATCCTGGACCATGCTTGTCCTGCGCATGGTCCAGGTCGCGTTATGTGAGGGTGCCTCCATCCCCGGAACGTTGCAATCCGTCGGACGCGCCATAGGGGGTGAATGCGGCGACGGCATGGAGCGAGTCGGCGCCGCGCTCAATCGTGGAGCCTCCTGGGCGGACGCATGGGGCGCCGTGACGATTGAGACAATTGGCGAATCGAATGGCCGACATCATGTGATGCGTCGTGAGACGGATGAAGGCCGCAAGGCGTGCGAGACGCTGTCGCTGGTACGGGCCGCACTGGAATCCTCGTGGAACCATGGCGATGCTCCCGGCATACGTCTTGATGCCGCCATCGAACAATGGGACCGGGATGAGCGCGCGGCCATAGAACGTCATGCGGCGAGCCTGTCCGTAAAGCTGTTGATGCCCACAGGTCTGTGCTTTCTGCCGGCCTTCGTGCTGATCGGCATCATCCCCGCCATAGTCTCGTTCGTAATGTGACGACTGCGTCTAGGCCTCGCCGGTCCATTTTTTAGCTCCCCTTGTCGGACATTGCCGTGAAGCAAACAGCAGAGCTGTTTGTAGGCAACATGCGAGCCGACAGGCGAGCCAGCGGAACACGCGCGGAGTGCGTCCGGAATTGCGGGGTCGTTGCCGTGAAGCAAACAGCGAAGCTGTTGGTGGGCAACGTGCGAGCCGGCAGGCTGCGCGCAGTGCGCTCCATATTTGCAGGACGAGCTGGTCCACGAAGTGGGCCTGAGAGGTAGTGAATTCACAACGAGTTTCTGGCGCAGGCCACTAGCGTCCTCTTTGGTTATCCACATTGTCGGTGGATGACATGCCGGGGTGTGGATAACTCGGCAAGCTGGAACCACATACCCGATTTCCTTGCAAAAGACGCGACTCAATCACACACAGTGGAAGCACCCCGTGCCGTTTCCGGTGCGGGGGCCACATCATCCACCCGAGCGGTCATGCAGGCGCCGGCACGGCTGCTCCGCAACGAAAGGAACGAACGCCATGACCTCCCCAGCTCCCCTCATCGTCGATGAACACGCCGGTCCATTCGCCCGTGGAAGGGCCGGATTGGCGGCACTCCGAGCCAAAGCCTATGAGCGCATCTGTGTGCTGGATGCACGTATGCGCACATTGACCGCGGAACCCGAGGAAGGCGCGGCCACTGCCGAATACGCGGTGGTGCTGATCGCCGCCACGGGTTTTGCCGCCCTGCTGGTCACCGTACTGAAGTCGGACGCCATCAAGACGCTGCTGACGAACATCGTCAAGAAGGCGTTGAACGTGGGATGACCCTCATGATTACGGAAGAAGCATGCCGGCGGCGTGCGCGATGGCCGCCGAAAAACCGAAACGAGTCGTCCGATGTCATGCCGCTGAAGCGACCAGGATGGATGGGGCACGATTCCGTGTCTGCCGTCTCCGCCAGAGCATCCTCATGGTGGGAGCGTGGGTCGGCCACCGCCGAGTTCTCCATGGTGCTGCCGAGCGTCATTGTCATAGCCTCCTTATTGCTGGCCTTGGGCCGTGTGGTTTCGGTATCCATGGACTGTCATAGCGCCGCTGCGGCTGCCGCACGCGAATTCGTCGTATTCGAAGATGCGGCGGCGGCCCGCACGGTGGCTGCGGACATAGCAGGAGACGGTGTCGCTACGTCCGTGCAGCGCGAGAGCCGGTCGGCGCGCGTTCTGGTCGAGTGCTCGGTATTGCCGGGGCCGCTGAATCTGACACCTACCAGAATCAAGCGGGAGGCGGTCGCCGTTTTGCAATGACGAAAGTGGTGTACCGCTGCCGCAATGGCTGCTACGTCATGGTCACTGCCGTCGCGGTGACCATATTGTTACCGGTCGTGGTCGCATATCCATCCTGCATGGCATGCGACCACATGATATGAGCGAAGGAACGGGATGATGATGAGGCGATTGGACAGTCTTGAAGAGGGGTCGGGCACCATGGCCGGCGTCATAGTGGTGCTGATGGCCGGAGTGGCGTTGGCGGTCGTCGCATCCGTGAGCAATCTTCTCATCTGCCAACAGCAGGCGCGTGCCTTGGCGGATTTGACGGCGTTCTCGGCCGCCTATGCGGCTTGGCATGGGAACGCCGCCGACCCATGTGCACTCGCCCTTGATACGGCTATGGCGAACGACGCCATGCTTGCTGATTGCGTTACCGAGGAAGACGATGTATGGGTCGCCGTCGCGGTGGCTACCAAGGTACCGATTGCTCCCAGCGTGGAGTACCGGGCCCGCGCAGGGCCAGTGGACTGCCGGGAAGGAGAGGTCTGATGAACCGGTATGTGAGATAAGGCGCAGTGGATGAGGAGCGTCGCTCTGGCGGGCCAGGACCGGTATTGGTTAAGGTGATGATATGAATGAATGCAACGAACGCTGCCGCGTCGTGGCCATGGTTGGCAACCCCACTTCGGATAAAGGGCGTGGCGCCAAAGTGGACGCGCAGGTGCTCGCATTGCTGGAGCAGGCGGGTGCAATGCACGGTTTTTCGGTCATCGACATCACCGGAGACAGTTTCGACGATTCTCTGAGACAGGCGCGGGAACGTGCGCATGAGTACGACTATCTGGTGGTGGTCGGTGGCGACGGCATGATCGCGTTGGGAGCCAACGCCGTGGGGTGCAGCGGCAAACCGTTGGGCGTGGTAGCCATGGGATCGGGCAATGATTTCGCACGCGGGCTCAAACTGCCGGTCAACCGTATCGAGACCGCGGTGGAGGGCATCGTCGGCGCGATCGTATGTGGTTCGACCATTGACGTGGACATGGGACGTGTGGTCTCGCTGGACGGCGGACGCGCGGTCGACCCGACCACAGGCGACGAATACGAATCCGAGGAGGAGGGCGGAGCCCCTGCACATCCCATAGATCGCTACTATGCCGGCATGCTCTCCTGCGGGATTGATGCCAGCATCAACAATCGCGCCAATCATTCGCATCTGCCGAATGGTTCATTACGGTATTTCGCTGCGGTATTGGTGGAACTCACCCGTATGAAGCGCTATGGATACCACGTCAAAGCCACGTTGGCGGACGGGTCCACGGATGAGCGGGACATCATCTCGCCGTTGCTGACCGTGGCGAATTCGCGGCACATCGGAGGCGGCATCGAGGTATCGCCGTATTCGTGCTTCTCGGACGGTCTGCTGGATCTGGTGTGGATGGACCATGTGCCGAATGTCGGTGAGTGCACGGTGGCGGTGTCCAACGCCTACAACGGGCGGTTGCTCGCCTCCCGCGTGTTCGGCTGGCATCGCGTGCGAGAGATTGAAATCACCCGTGCCCAGGATGGCGATGAGCCACCGCTGCTGATGGCGGATGGCGAGTATGTCGGACATCTGCCGGTTCGTGTCATGGCGGAGGACCGCGCCTTGCGTGTGCTGGTGCCGCCGGCCGTGGCCGCGCAAGGCATCGACGATCGGCGGCAGGTGAACGACGCCATCGTCCGGGATGGTCGTGACCCGCTCACAGGACGATTCGTATAGGTGCCGGTTGGGGCGCCCGGCTCAGGCGATGTAGTTTTCGATATGCAGCGTTTGGGCTATGACCTGCTTGATGGTCTGATCGTTGACATCAGGATGCGAACGGACCAGTGAGATGAGCCCCACGATCAGGGCGAAGAAGGTCTCGTGAATGTTGGCGATGGGCAGTCCGTGCTTCTGCGCGAAGTCACGAACGGTGGTTTGCGCGATGTAGTCGGCGATGCGGTCGGCGGCCCTGTCGATGAACTTGATGTACAGTTCGGCGTTGCCGTCTTGGATCATCCGGTTCGAGAACGGGCTTTCGTCCGCGATGAGCGCGCGTAGCAGGCGGACGATGTCATCGAGCGCCTTGTTGATATTGCCGGTTTCGCGGGACTGGTTCCAGCGCTCCAGCTTGGTGAGTATCTCATCGATGACGTCATCGAGCACCGCGTCCGCGACGGCGTCCTTGCCCTTGAAGTAGTGGTAGAACAGCGATCGCGTCATGCCGACCTCGCTGGCTATGTCGGAGACGGTGATGCGGGAGAAGCCCTTCTCCAGGCAGATGGCTCGGGCGGCCTGCACGATGGCTTCGCGGCGGGCGTCGCCGCGGGTGTTTTGACGCTCCTCGAGGATCTCGCTCATGATTGCTCCTACCTTCCGGACGGTATTGACACTATGTTAATACTTGTCGTGCTTGGCGGGGGCGGCGGTTCTTCCGCGGTTCTGGGACGGGCGGTTCTGGGGAATAGAGGTTTCGTGAGCGGCCGGTTCCATGAACAGTCGTTCCATGAACGGATGATCTCAGCGACGGCCGGTTCCGGTGGCCCGGCTGGTGTGGCGGATATCCGTCCGGGCCATGTCGTCGTGGCCGTAACGTCGTGACGGGGCGTCGGGTCCGGGCTTGGAGCGGCTCGGGGGAATGTCAATGTAGGGGACAAGGTAGGTTAGTAGGTATGGCACTTGCACTATATCGTCGCTATCGTCCGGACACCTTCGCGGGTGTGATTGGTCAGGACCAGGTCACGGTTCCGCTGATGCGCGCCCTGGATGAGGGCAAGCTCACGCATGCCTATCTGTTCTCCGGCCCCCGCGGCTGCGGCAAGACCAGTTCGGCCCGTATTCTGGCGCGTTGCGTCAACTGTGCCAAGGGCCCGACGTCGCATCCGTGCGGCGAGTGTGAGAGCTGCAAGGATTTGGCCACTGGAGGGCCGGGGTCCATTGACGTGGTCGAAATCGACGCGGCGTCGCACAATGGCGTCGATGATGCCCGTGAGCTGCGTGAACGTGCAGGGTTCGCCCCCGCCCGTGACCGCTATAAGATCTTCATCCTCGATGAGGCGCACATGGTGACACAGCAGGGCTTCAACGCGCTGCTCAAGATCGTCGAGGAGCCGCCCGAGCATGTGATGTTCATTTTCGCCACCACTGAGCCCGACAAGGTGATCGGCACCATCCGTTCGCGCACCCATCACTATCCGTTCCGCCTTGTGCCGCAGGAGGTCATGGGCCCGTATCTGGAGACGATCTGCGGCAAGGAGGGGATCGCGCCGGAACCCGGTGTGCTCAAACTTGCCATGCGCGCCGGCGGCGGCTCCGTGCGAGACACGCTGTCGGTACTGGATCAGCTCATGGTGGGCTCCGTCGAGGGGGTCATCACCCATGATGCGGCGGTGGCGCTGCTGGGCTTCACCCCGGAGGCGTTGATCGGAGAGGCCGTCGATGCGGTCATCGGACATAATGGCGAGGCGCTGTACGGCGTGATTCAGAAGGTCGTGGTCGGCGGTTTCGACCCGCGACGATTCGTGGAGGATCTGCTGGCGCGGGTGCGCGATTTGCTGGTGCTGACGCTGGCCGGAGACCGCGCGGAATCCGTACTGTCCGACACCGCCGAGGCTGAAGACATGGATGATCTGCACCGTCAGGCCAAGGCGTTGGGCTTGGGGGCGCTCACCGCGATGGCGGACATCATCAATGCCACGCTGGGTTCGATGACCGGTGCCATTTCTCCGCGCATGAGGCTGGAACTGCTGGCCGCCCGGTTGTTGGCGGGAAGCGAGTCGGGATTCACCGTCGCCGTGCCGGGCGCGCCAGCCAGTACTTTGGCCGGCGGCGCGGCATCGGCCGGGGCGGCTGGGGCAGGAGCGCAGGGATCGGGCGCTAATACCTCCGGTGGGTTCGTCGGGACATCCCGCGGCGGTTTCGCGGGAGCCAATCATGGCGGATTCTCGGGTGCCGAGCGTAACCGGAATTCCGGTGGTTCGCCGACCAGCCATTTCGTCGGGAACGCAGCGACCGCGCCGAATGCCGGCGGTGGCCAAGGTACCGGGGCGCCGGGTGCGGCAGGACAAAGCGCTGTGCAGCCGTCACCGATGCAGGCTGCCGCGACGAACGCGGGTCAGGTCCAGATGCCGGGGCAGGCTCAGGAACCTGCCGGATGGTCCACCGGCGCGCAGACAATTCCTGCGCCGGGTATGACTGGCGCGGCTGCTCCGTCACAGCCGGTTCAGCCGGTTGCCGGAGGGACTGCGGGGCGGCCGGATACCGAGCCTGTCGCCGGTTCCGCAGCGGACAACCGCACGCCGGACGAAAAGTGGCATGCCGCGGTGACTGCGTTGCCGGAGGGCATCCGCGAATATGTGTCCCGGGACAAGGTGCCGACCGTGAAGTTCGGTCCCAATCGCAAGGGTCTTCCGTGCCTGTCCTTGACCTTCGACAAGCCGCTCAGCCAGCATGCGTTTGCGCTCGCCGTCGATACGGACAGCGGCAAGAAGGCCGCGGTCGTGGTCATGGACGCGGTACGCAAGGAATTCGGTCCCACCACGGTCATCGCCCCCACTACGGTCGCGGCGAACGGTGAACGGGTTGAATCGGTGAAACGGATGAGCCCCGATCAGCTCGCCAAGGTCAAGCAGCAAATCGCCTTGGCCAAGGCGGGGCTCGCCGCATCGAGCTTGGGCGTCGGTCTGGGACTGCATTCCGGCAGTGAGCCGAAGACGGGCAAGCAGGCCGCCGAAGGGCAGGCCGAGGACGCCGACGACAGTCATCGAGCCGGTTCCGGTCACGCAAGTCCGGTGAACGGCGGTGCGGGAGCGGTGGCCGACGGCGGGGCCCCATTCGCCGTCCGGCAGACCGAACCGTTCAGCACACCTTCCACATCCAGTTATGCCGCAACTGGATTGCCGGATTCGGCAGATTCCGCCGCCTCGCCTGTGGTGGGAAGCGGTGGCTGGGACAGGCCGGTCCCCGCTGCGGATTCAGCCGATGACCCATGGGCCAAACCGGTGACGAGCGCCAAGCCGAATTCACACGCCGTCCCAGTCGCCCATCAGCATCAGGCTCGGCACGAGAAGAAGCATGTGGCGGTGCCGGATGTCAGCGATGGCATCGATCCGTGGGCGGTTCCTCCGCAACAGGCTTCCCCTGACGAACGGAATGCGTCGGACGGACAGGTCCGACCTGCTGGGCGGAACGGTTCGTTTGAACAGGCCGAACCTGTACGACAAGCCGTGACGGGCGATCGGGCGGGCGCGGCGGACGGGTTCGTGTCGGGAGCGGTGCCGGAGCAGAAGATGACTGCCGCGAGCGATGTGCTCCCACGGCCCGATAATCCCGGGGCAGATCACCGGAACGGTTCGGCGGCCGCTGGCGCGTCCGCGGCTGCGTCCACCGAGCGGGCCGGAGACCCTTGGTCGGACGTGCCACCGGCTGATGAGCCGCCGCACGACGATGACATGGCCGTCGATGCGTGGCATCGGCCTCCGAGCCAGGTCCCGGAAGCCGACCCATGGAACACGCCGCAGAACATGGCGCCCGCCGGCGACCCGTGGAACAGCCCGCAACAGGTGTCGCCGGCGGCCGACCCGTGGAATCATCCGCAATCGGGCGCGTCTGACGCAAGTCCGCGAGCCGAGACGGCTTCCGATGCGACGCCTGTACAGGGTGATGACCCGTGGAATCAGTCGCAGCCTGAGGTGCGGATGCGGTCGGATGCCGGTCCGGCGCAATGGGACCGTTCCGGACGTCCCCAGCCGCAATCGCAGTCATGGGCGGGCGCGGATGGCGTCAACGACTCGTGGAACCGCAATGGTTCGGCGGACTCTCCGCAGCCGGTTCGCCCGCAGGTCGCGGCGGACGAGGACGAATACTCGATGAACGACCAGTCGCTTGGCGATGCGACGGCCATGAGTCTGGAGGATCTGAAGAAGATGTTCGAGGTCAAGAAGGTCGAGGAGTTCGCCTCCGACGACCCCCGGAACCCGCGCAATATGCAGGCCGCGAAGAAGCCTGAGGAATAAAGAAGCTCGAGGAATAAGGCGTGCGCGTAATGCAAAGGGCCCACCGCCGCATGCACGTTTCCGTTTCTGGTTCCTTTGGCACAGGAGCCGGAAACGGGACCGTGGATGAATCGACGTGCCCCGGCAATGAGACGCACGCGTCATGAGCAATACGAGATATAAGCAAGGAGCATCACCATGGCATTGGCCTATGACGGCGCCGTGCAACGGCTGATTGACGCATTCGGCAAGCTGCCCGGCATCGGGCCGAAGGGAGCGCAGCGCATCGCCTTCTACATCCTGTCGGAGCCGGAGGATGAGGCGCGCGAGCTTGCGGAGGCCATTGAAGAGGTCAAGGAGAAGGTGCGGTTCTGCGATATCTGCGGCAACGTATGTGAGACCAGCCCCTGCCCGGTATGCGCCGACCCGCGTCGCGACCACACGGTCATCTGCGTCGTAGAGGAGCCCAAGGACGTGATGAGTATCGAGCGTACGCGGGAATACCACGGCCTGTACCACGTGCTTGGCGGTGCCATCAATCCCATGGCCAACGTGGGGCCGGCCGATCTGAAGATTCCCGGGCTCATCAAACGGCTGGAAAGCGGTGAGGTCGCCGAGGTGATCATGGCACTCGACCCGAACATCGAGGGCGAGGCCACCACCAGCTACCTCACCCAGCTACTGAGACCGGCCGGAGTCAAGGTCACACGACTGGCGAGCGGTCTGCCGGTGGGGTCCGATTTGGAGTACGCCGACGAGATCACCCTCGGACGTGCGCTTGCCGGTCGTCGCGAAGCCTGACAGGATATGTGCTAGTGGTCCGTCTCTTAAATAATTGAGGGCTTCAGGTTTTTCTCTCCCCCCAGTCAGCTTCGCTTGCCCTTAAGGACGCACTGCGTGCGCGGCATGCTGGCTCGCCTGTCAGCTCGCACGCCGCCTACAAACAGCTCTGCTGTTTGCTTCACGGCAACGTCCCATCAGAGAGGGCCGACACCACTCAAACAATTGTGAGACAGACCACTAGGGGCATACGGTGCCATACCGTACGGTACGGATACGGATTACGGGCGGTGTGGACGGAAGCGATGTGACGGATGCGTCAGGGATACTGCGCATGGCCAACATTCCGGAAGCATCGGACAGGTTCGGCATAACGAACCTGCCGAATTCACCGGTTTTGCCGAACTTGCCGGTTACAGGTTCGCGTCGTCCGCGCGGCTCACACTGTCCAGGCGGCGGTGTGCCGGATGATGTTGGTGATTTGGCGTCGTCGGCTGATTCGGACGGCGGCCAATCCGACTATCAACACACCTGCGGTCACGCCGATGGCGATGTTGCGCGCGTCCCAGATGTCTTTCGGCTCCGGCGCCGGCACCGGGATGGCCACGCGATGCCCGGAGATGAGCAGACGATGCGTGTTCACGCCGTACGGGGTGCAGGTCATCAAGGTGACGCGGTCCTCGCCGGGCACGATGCGAAGTTGTGAGGTATCGTCCGGCAGAATCACGGAAATCCGGTCCACCTTGTAACCCAGCGTCTCGCCCATGACCTCGATGTAGAAGAAGTCGCCCTTCCGCACCTCGTCCAGACGGGTGAACATCATCGCCTCCACCAGACCACGGTGCCCGGTGATCACCGCGTGGGTGGATTTGCCGCCGACCGGCAGGCTGGTGCCATACAGGTGACCGGCGCCGGAGGCCAACGCCTCCTCGGAGGTACCGTGGTAGATCGGCAGATCGATGGACTGCTTCGGCACCTTGATGGTTCCCATCACCTCGTTGCCGGAATCGAGCAACGACTGGTATTCCTTGTCTTTCTTCGATGCGGAATCCTCGCCGCTGGCGCGGGAGCCGCCCTGCGAGGACGCGAATGGGTCCACGGCCTCGCCCAGCACCGGCTGTCCCGAATCGGCGAGCGTCCGATTGTATGCGCGGGCGGCCTTGAGCTCGTTCTCGGCCTTCGGATACGGCCAATTCGCCACGTCCCTGGCACTGGTAGCGGCCGTCGCGGCCAACTCGAGGCCGGACTGGTATTGCAGGACCAGTGGGAAGCAGGCCACGGCCACCGCAGCCACCAACAGCACCACGGTGAGTATGCGCATCGCCAGCAGGTTGCGTTGCAGTCGACGTCGTTCCGCCAGAAGGTCGGTGATATCGACGGCTTCGGCGAACGACGGGGCGTTGAAGCCGTGTGAGGCCGCATCGTCATGCAGAGACGCACCATGCCGGGTCGTATCGCGCGGAACGTGCCGCTGCGAACCAATGACGTTGGCTGTGCGTTGTCCGGCACGGTGCGAGGCGACATGGGCGCCTGCGCGGCGCTTGCGAGACCAACTCATAATCCTTCGTCCTTCCGGTAGCCGTGCCGTCGATGCGAGACAATCCGGAGCGCGCATGGGAATCATCGCACGAACGTCACTGTGCGAAACGTTACTCCGTTTCGAGGCGCCCGCACAAACGCAGCCGGTGCGGCAGGTGCGAAAAGGAAAGGGCCCGGTGATGAAGCCGGGCCCCGAGAGAGGAAGAGGAGAAGAAGAAAGGTTCGTTCAATTATGAGGCTCTGCGGAAACCCCGCCGGTGCGTTTTCGTTTGCCGGTACTTATATATAACCGCGTGAACTTGTACGCAACGATGGGGTAGCCGCAAAGGCCTCTGCCATCATGCTGAAAGGTTGCTGAATTCGTGAATTAGCAGGGAGGGATGAGAGCGGCGGGCTTGCGGGGAGCGGCTATATGTGCTGGCTGTGGGAGGATAGTGGTGGGGCATGGATCCTGGGACGTAGACCGTGTTGGTACTTTCCGCGTCTAGAGAGCTGGTGCCCTGAGCCAGGAGCTCGTTGATTGTTGTTGGGTCCCTTCAGGACGCCGCGCGCAGGGCGCGTCCATACTTGCAGGACGAGCTGGCCCGCGAAGCAGGTCTGAGGGACAGTAATTCATCTACGAATTATTGACGCGGCATACCAGCCGAACCGGCCCTGTGTCCATATGCCGGCGGTGTGCCACGAGGCGGAAGACGGCGTTCGTATAATCGTTGCGTTTGCGTAGAATGTTCGCAACATTCCCCAAGAGAAGAACAAAGGACAGCAGTGGCTCTCATCGTGCAGAAGTACGGCGGCTCTTCAGTGGCCGACTCGGAATCGATCAAGCGCGTGGCCAAGCGCGTCGTGGAGACGAAGAAAAAGGGCAACAAGGTGGCCGTGGTGGTCTCCGCCATGGGTGACACCACCGATGATCTCATTGATCAGGCGCTGAGCATCGACTCCAACCCGCCCGAGCGCGAGATGGACATGCTTATGACCGCAGGCGAACGCATCTCCATGAGTCTGCTTGCCATGGCCATTCATGCCGAGGGTGAGCGCGCGCACTCCTTCACCGGTCAGCAGGCCGGTTTCTTCACTGATGCCCGTTATGGTGCGGCGCATATCAAGGCCGTCAAGCCTGATCGTGTGAAGAACGCCCTCTCGCTGGGTGATGTGGCCATCGTGGCTGGATTCCAGGGCATCAACGCCAAGGGCGACGCCACCACGTTGGGTCGCGGAGGTTCGGACACGTCCGCTGTGGCGCTTGCTGTGGCGCTCGGCGCCGACATCTGCGAGATCTACACCGATGTGGACGGCGTGTTCACCGCCGACCCCCGCATCGTGCCTGCGGCCCGCCGCATCCCGGTCATCGGGTACGAGGCCATCCTCGAGATGGCCTCCTGCGGTTCCAAGGTGCTGGCGCTGCGTTGCGTGGAGTACGCGCAGCGTTTCAACATGCCGCTGCATGTGCGTTCGTCCTTCTCCCACCGTGCGGGCACGCTGATCGTTCCCGACGGGGTGGACCCGCGCACACTGCCGAACCTGAACTGATCGGCCGTCGATGTGCCACCGGGCATTGGACGATGCCGGGCGGCTGGCCCCGGACGATGAATGACGCGACGCGGGATCGACCGTGATCAACGCGACTCATCGTAATTCGGTGGGACCGTCATCATCGCAATCACAACGTCAATAATCGCAAAACCCAAGCAAGACAAGGCAAGACATGACTGAAGAAGAAGCGAAATCCATGGGCGATCTCTTCCCCGACCTCGGCCCCGAGGCGCCGGTGATCTCCGGCATCGCACACGACCGTTCCGAGGCGCTCGCCACCGTGCGCGGCGTGCCGAACGAGCCGGGCATGGCCGCCAAGGTGTTCACCGAGCTGGCCACCGCCGGCATCAACGTGGACATGATCGTGCAGGCCGGTGCGTCGGTGGGTACGGCGGACATCTCCTTCACGGTGCCGGAATCCACCGTCAAGCAGGTGGAGGATGTGCTGCTCGATAAGCAGGACGAGCTTGGCTACCACTCCTTCGACGTGAACACCAATGTGGGCAAGGTGGCCGTGGTGGGCGTGGGCATGAAGACCCACTCCGGTCTGGCGGCCAAGTTCTTCCAGGCGCTGAGCGACAAGGGCATCAACGTGCTGATGATCTCCACCTCCGAGATTCGTATCGCCGCTCTGGTGCCGCTGGACCAGCTCAACGAGGCCGTCAAGGCGTTGCACACCGCCTACGGCCTTGACGCCGATCAGATTGAAGCCGTGGTGTATGGCGGCACCGGCCGCTGAGTCTACGGAAAGGATGCGTTGGCGGCCTGCGCCAGTAGCCTGACTGTTCTTGGCTCTTCTTGTCATGGGAGTTGCCTTGCGCAGCGGGTCTGAGAGGTAGTCAATTTGTAGACGGACCTCTGATGCGGGACACGAATGCTGATTGTTATGAGAAAGCCCTCCGTGAGGAGGGCTTTCTCCGTTGCAAGGGGTAGGTTCGGGGTTCTGCGGAGAGGCATCTGCCTTGCAAGGGGTACATGGCGAAGTATGCCCTCCCCCGAAACGGCATTATGGCGTTGCGGGAACAGGTCCGATACTGCAGGTTTGGGGGATGAGGTACCCCTTGCAAGGCAGATAGCGCCGGCTCTTGAGCATTTCGGTGCATTCGAGCGCGCCGCCGGCGGTGCCACGCAGCGTGTTGTGGGCGAGTCCGATGAATGTTGTTCCCTTGCAAGATGGATAGCGTCTGAGGGGATGCGCACTTCGTTGTTCTGACACTCTGCCGTCCTGTCCGGCATGAATGCGGAAACGCAAAAAGCCCGTCACTGCGCATACCAATGGCGCGGCGACGGGCTTTCTGATGCGGCTCCAGCCGCTTTCCGCTACTTTTTCGTGATGTAACCGAGGGCCTTGAGCATTTCGGCGCATTCGAGCGCGCCGCCGGCGGCGCCACGCAGCGTGTTGTGGGCGAGTCCGACGAACTTCCAGTCGAAGATGGAGTCTTCGCGCAGGCGGCCGATGGAGACACCCATGCCACCCTCGTAATCGACGTCGAGCTTGACCTGGGGGCGGTCGTCCTCGGTCAGGTACTGGATGAAGTGCTTCGGCGCGTGCGGCAGACCAAGCTCGGCGGCCTGCGAGGTGTAGTTGACCAGTCGGTCGATGAGCTCCTCCTTGGTGGTCTTCTTGCCGAAGTTGAGGAACACAGTGGCGGTGTGGCCGTTGAGCACGGGCACGCGAATGCACTGCGAAGTAATCTTGAGCGGGCCGTCGAACGGCACAATCTCGCCCTTCTCGTCGTCCACATGGCCGAAGACCTTGAGCGGCTCCTTTTCGCTCTTGGCCTCCTCGCCGGAGATGAACGGGATGATGTTGCCCACCATCTCGGGCCAGTCCTTGAACGTCTTGCCCGCGCCGGAAATCGCCTGATAGGTGCTCACGACCACCTCGTGCGGCTCGAATTCCTTCCAAGCGGCCAGCGCCGGGGTGTAGGCCTGAATCGAGCAGTTCGGCTTGACGGCGATGAAGCCGCGCGTGGTGCCGAGACGCTTGCGCTGGTGCTCGATCACGGCGAAGTGCTCCGGGTTGATCTCCGGCACCACCATCGGCACGTCCGGGGTCCAGCGATGCGCGCTGTTGTTGGAGACCACCGGCGTTTCGGTCTTGGCGTAACGCTCCTCGATGGCGCGGATCTGGTCCTTCGGCATGTTCACGGCGGAGAACATGAAGTCGACGTCCGCAGCCACGGATTCGGCGTCGTCGCCGTCGACCACGGTCATGCCCTTGACGTACTCGGGCATCGGCGTTTCCATCTTCCAACGGTCGCCGACGGCCTCCTCGTACGTCTTGCCGGCGCTGTGCGCGGACGCGGCAAGCTTGACCACTTCGAACCACGGGTGGTTCTCCAGCAGCGTGATGAAGCGCTGGCCGACCATGCCGGTGGCACCGAGCACGCCGACCTTCAACTTTTCGGACATTTCAACCCCTTGGGTCAGATGGATGGGTTTTCGTACGTAACTCTCAATGGTACGGAATCGGCGGTCTCATGACGCGCATCCTTCCGTATGATGGCCTGCATGGTGGATTGGTGTTCCGCCGAGACGGATGCTTGGCCGGGCTGGTTTCGCTTGGGCGTCCGGCTTGAACGGTTGAATGGCGCCGCCGTCCGATGCGGTCCGAGTCCGCGCGTTGGAGGTCTTCATCCCGACATGGTGACGCGCTAGGCTGGTAACCATGTCTATCGCATCAGTAGAGGCGCAGAAGCAGCTTGACCGTATCGTGGCCTTGGGATACCCGGATGTGGCCGATATGTCCGCAGCCGCGTTCCGTTCGCTCGCCCGACCGCTGATTGAGGCGCTGGAGCAATCCGATTTGGGGTCGAACATCCTGCTGGTGCCCACCCGCGAGCTGGTGTCGCCGGAATCGTTGATCGCGCGAACCTCCATCAACCGTATGGCCGGATTCACCACCATGCCGCCGCGCGACATCGCCAGCTTTTTACCGCAGGACGGCTTCGAGCCGCCGGAGGGGCCGTTCTATCTGGTGGTGGACCCGCACACCGGCACCTGCTACATTAACCGCGAGCCGGATGTAGCCCGTAAGCTCATCGACTCCGACGATCGGCTGCCGCTCACCCTTGAGGAGGGACTGGCCATCGCCACGCAGCACCCGGAATGGCTGCTGGAGAAGAACGGGTTCAACCTGCTCGGCTCACGTTCGGCCGATGGCCGTGTGCCGTCCATCTGGATGAGCCAGAACGCGCCGCGGCTCGGCGCCGTTTGGCCCAATTCCCGGCACACATGGCTCGGCAACGCCTACTGCATGGCCCGTCGCGGCATCAGCCTGTTCCTGTAGCGGCTGAGACTGAGGTTGGGCAGTACTGAAGCCCTGATGCTAGTGGTTTGTGGGACAGGTCCGGTAGAAGACCGTCGATTACGGTGGTTGCGTCCGCTCATTTCAAAGTTCCCCTGGGTCACGTCCCTTGGGCCGCGCGGCCTCGCGCATTAGAATGGTGGATGATTGCACCGTTCAGGTAGAGAGAAGACAGGGGATGTTCTGTGCGAAGTGCGGTGCCGCCAATAGCGACGGCAACAAGTTCTGTACCGGGTGCGGCGCGCCGCTGAAGGGCACGCCTTCCTACCAATCCAATCAATCCAATACTTATGCGCAAACGGGCCAAGGCCAGATGCCGCCGGTGCCGGGCACTGTACCTACGCCGCAGATGCGGCGTCCGGCGAATATGCAGGCTTTCGGCCCGGCCATGAACACGGTGCCATTGCCGCCCGCAGCCGTTGCGTCGCCGCAAACCGCGATGCCGACGGCTTCGACGGTGCCCACTGCATCTGTTTCCGCCAAAGCCAAGCCGAGTCGTCTGATCATCGCGCTGATTGCGGTATTGGCCGTGCTCGTAGTGGCCGGCATCACCCTGTTTGCCACATGGAAGGCGGAACTGTGGGGCGGCAGAACTTTGCCGGATCCGGCAAGTATCGTGCAGAGCGCCGCCGCCGAGGGCGGAAAGCCGACGACGATCAAGGCCAAGGACGTCACCGACGCGCTGAAACAACGGGGTTTCAACGCCAGAACCGAAAAAGTCTTCTCCGGCAAGGACGTCGGTGCGTTCGCCGGATACAAGGAGAGTGCGGCCGGCAGTCGTATCCCGTCTGGATCCACGGTCACCGTGCAGGAGTCGGCTGGCCCCGGAGTTCCTCAAGACACGATGGGCAAGCCCGCCAAGCAGGTGCAGGGCACCTTGGAGGACATGGGCGTGCCGGTACATTACAAGCAAGTGTATGTGAGCGATACCAAGAAGACGCCCGAAGGCACCGTGGTGGCCACGGACCCTGTTGCCGGTCAGGGGCTTGCCGAAGACAAGCGAGACGATGGCATCTACGTTGGCGTGGCCACCAAGGGCGACGGATTCGTCGCCGACATTGTGGGGCAGGACGTCAAGCAGGTCCAGAAGAATCTCGAATCGATGGGCTACAACGTGGCGATTGCTCCGCGGCTGTCCACGTCAAAGAACGTTGGCAAGGTGACCGGTTCCAATCCGGCGCCGGGGTCGTCGGTGCCCAGCAAACAGCAGATCACGTTGTATTACGGGGTGGACGCCAAGGGCGTCAGAGACGCCTTCACGTTCGATTCGCCGGAAACCGGTCACAAGATGATGGGTGCTTCATCCTCGCTGGCCGCAGGCACATGGTGTACGAACGGCGGCGACTGCATCACGTTTGATGCGCAAGGCGACGAATATGGCGCCGGCGGCTCGCATATCGAATATCCAAAAGGCCGTGACGGCACCGATTATGGTGACTACAGCACGCTGATGTCCTGCGCGATAATGGGCACCCCGTATTGCGAGAGCGACGCATACCTGCTGAAGCAGGACTATGGGGCTTTTGAGCTGATGCCCGGAGCGAGCCTGACCAACTACTGGTGCAATGGCACCATGCGCAACGATGCGGATGACTCTTGTTCAGATGGTGAGTACCATATGCAGGATTTCTTCTTGGCAGTACCCGCCGGTTCCGATTTGAAGGGCTTGGAGTCTGCAAGATACTTCGATTCGGATGCACTGGCCGCAGCCAAGAAGCAGAAGACTGTGGATGCGAGCCGTCCGTTCCTGCTGTATCGCGATCCGAAGCTGTACAGCAAGACCACGGCGCCCCGTGACAGCGAGGAGACTCCGAACCCGTTCGTACCGAAGGCCCCGCGGGCGGATGTATCGGATGAGCTCGCCAAATTCAAGCCGGCTCCTAGTGATGCGAACGCCTACTACTTGGTGAGCACGCCTGGAGACTATGATTGGGGCGCCTTGCGGGACGCCGACATGAAGTGACTGCGGAGAGAAGACCGGGGATGTTCTGTGCGAAGTGCGGTGCCGCCAATAGTGACGACGATTATCCGCCCTCGTCCCGCACTTAGCCCGTATATCGACTGAGTGATGTCCGGATCTTGGATGTTATCCAGTTGCGCGTCAATCGTTGTCGGGATATGGGTGGATTCCGACAACGACTGACTCGAGAACGCGGGAAGTCGCTACCGCCGTGGCTTGATGAGGGAGCGGACGACGGCGAGGAAGCCGAGGCTCAGGGCTCCGGCGAGGACGGCGAAGACCTGCGGGCGGCGCAGCTCGTTGCGGATGCCGATGGCGTCGGTGACGCAGTGGTCCTCGAACCAGACGCGCACCTCGTTGCTGGAGTAGCGGCCCACCAGATCTCCCCAGGTGAGCATGCGGGTCACGTAGCCGGCCGGATTGTTCTCACGGAACTCGAACAGGCGGATGCCGCGGTAGCGTGATTTGGGGCCGTAGCACTCGAAGCCGCAGGTGGGCGCGTAACCCAGGTCAAGGCCATGCACATGGCCTACGAAGGCGTTCTTGTGGTCGTGTCCGCAGAACAGGGCGAAATAGCCGCCCGCCTCGCGCAGGGCATCCACCTCGCCCACGTTTTCGTCGGCGCATCCGATGGCCTCGCCAAGGCGCGAACCGGGGCGGCAGACCGTGTGGTCGAGCACATAGCAGTGACCGGCGTGGGTGCGCGCGCCCTCCACCGCGTTCGGCGTCCAGGCGGGCACCTCCTTGAGGCAGTCGTAGAACTCCTGCGGGGGGATGTGCTGGAACGCTATGGCGGGGACGGGCTTGCCGTCGCCGTTGCGCTCGCCGAGCTCGGTTTGCACGTCGCGCAGCCATGCGAGGGCCTCGGGGGTCGGGGTGCCGTAGCCGTCCGAGTCGGCCAGATCAAGGCCGCGGGAGTTGACCACGTACGCCGGGTATTGGCCGTCGCGCTCCTTCGGGGCGCCGGGCTGGCCTGATTCGGTGGCGTAATCGCCTGAATTGACCATCATCACCGACATGGCCACGCGACCGGAACCGTCCGACGATTCGATGGGCAGCGCGAACGTGCCGGGCTCGATGCTATCGACCGGATTCAGGCAACCGGGGAACTCGCGGTAGATGTCGTCCTGCTCGTCGGCAAGGATGCCGCACTGGAAGTCGTGATTGCCGTACGTGGCGGCGAAGGGCACGCCGGCCTCCACGATCGGACCGAGGAATCCGTGGAATGTGCGGCGGACCTTCTCGCGGGTGTCATCCATGAGCTCGTCCATTGTGCGCGGCTCTGATTGCGGCTGCTCGACGGGTTGCGGCGACTGGGTGGAGTAGACCAGCGTGGAACTGGTGTGAGGCGTGTCCTGCGGGACGGTGCCGTCGGGGATGCCAGAGATGCCGGCCGGATCGGCTGCATCGGTTGCCTCGGAATTGTCATGCGCGTCATGCGCATCCCCAATCCCGGCGGTCTCAGACGTGACGATGTGGCGCTTGATGCCACGCAGTTTGGCTTCCAGCTCGGTGACGGCACGCACCCGGGCGCCGGGTTGTTCGCCGCGGCGGCGCAGGAAGGTGTCGATGTAGGCGGGGTCGTAGCCGCGGATCTGATCGCCGGTGAAGACCACCAGATCAGGGTCGGCCGTGCGGATGGCCTCGCGGATGAGTCGGATGGTATCGGGCTGCACGTCGGGGCCGTCCTGAACATCGGCCATCTGCAGCACGCGGAAGCTGCCGTCTTCGCGGAATCGCAAGCTTGTCATGGCTCCCAGTGTAGAAGACGGATATGGCCTGTGCCGGTCCGTTCACAGGACCGGCACAGGCCATATCACCCGCGTTCACCGCATGTTGTTTCCAATCTACTGCGGGGTGTAGGGGTAGAAGGCGGAACGTTCGGCGTCCTCATCGTAGAGCAGGTTCGACTGGTAGGAGTCGGAGTCTCCGAGGAGCTGGCTACCGAACCTCAGGGCGTACTGGACCTTATCTCCTGAAGCCATGGACGACCACGGCGTGCCGGCCGGGTACCAATGCCACTTGCCGCACGGGCTGATGCCGCTCGTGTCACCGTATTCCTTCTCCCACGTAAGCGACGTGGCGTCGCACTGCAGGTCGTAGCCGCCGGCGTTGTTCTTCGTGATGGAGGAGAACTTGCCGTGGAACGGATACTTGACGCGCGGTGCCTTGTATGTCGGCTCTCCCGTGCTGAGGTCGGCGGAGTCCGCCGCGCCGGTGAACGTGCCATCATCCTTCACGGTCATGTCGATGAACGCTGATCCATTGCCGGTGGAGAAGAAGCGGTACTGGCCTGCGATGTTTTTGAACAGGGCGGTGTCGGCCTTATCGGCTTTGTCGGACGAATCGCCGGAATCGTTCGAGGACTTGGCCGCTTTGTCGGCACCCTTGACCTCGGCGTCGGGCAGGGAGTCCCAGTCGAGGTCGCCGCCCTGCTCGGACAGGTAGTAGACGGTGGCGTCGCTCGGCGCGGGCTTCATGCCCACCAAGGCGCTCTTGCCGCCGTTGGCATATTCGCTGGTCGGGACGAACGGGTTGACGCCGTCGCCCGAGGCGGACACGCTGGTCTCCTTGTACTGCGAACGGTCGCGCAACAGGATGAACGGGCGGTTCGTGTCCACGGCCTTCTGCTTCTTGGCGGCGGCCAGGGCGTCGGCGTCGAAGTAGCCGCTGTCCTCCAGCGACTTCAGGTCGGAACCGGCCGGGAAGTAGACCAGGAAGTCCTTCATCTCGTAGGTCTTGCCGTTGTCGCAGGAGGGGCCGGGACCTGCGCTGCCGCCGCTGCCGATCACCGTGGAACCGCAGTTCTTCATGCCTTGGCCGGCGTACAGCTCGAACATGCCCCAATCCTTGGTGATGAGGTGGTTCTTGAGCGGCATGGTGCTTTCGCTGATGCCGTTGCCGGGCTTGATGACGGAGCAGCTGATGTCCTGGCAGACGTTCGTCAGGCCCAGCAGATCGACCGAATTGCTGGGCTCCTGATCGTTGAGCACCATGAAACCGTTGCCGCCGGCCGAACCGGAGCCATCCTCGGACTTGGAGAAGGCGTTGCTGGACTTGCTCAGCGTCAGGCAGGAGCCGTCGGACTTGCAGTAGGTGCCGGCGATGGCTCCGGCGTTGTTGCGCACGGTGGAGTACTTGGTGCTGCCGTAGTCGTACTGCTGGCCCATCACGGATTGCGTATCCTTGGCGTCCACACCCTCGTACAGGGTCACGTCGTCGTTGGAGTCGAGCGAGGAGCCGGGCGCCGGTTCGGAGCCGGCCACCTTGCCCACGTAATCCTTGGAGGAGAACTTCTGCTTGACGGTCACCGTGTGGCCCTCGCCCTCCAGCTTGGACTTGACGGAGTCGATGTCCTGGCCGAGCACGTCCACCGGGATGGCGGAGTCGCCCTTGGTGGCGACGCCCACGTAGATGCCCTTGTCCTTCTCGCTGTCCTTCACGGCAGTGCCGGCTTCAGGATAGGTGGCCACGATGGTGCCTTCGGGCTTCGTCTTGGTGTCCGAGACGTAGACCTTTTTGTAGTGGACGGGCACGTTCATGTCGGCGAGGGTCTCGACCACCTGTTCGGGCTTCTTGCCGAGCGTGTCCTTCGGCACGCCGGGGCCGGCCGATTCTTGGACCGTGACCGTGGTACCGGCGGAGACTCGTTCGCCCTGCTTGGCGCCGGCGTATCCGAGGAACGCGCCGGATTCCTTGCCGGAGAAGACCTTCTCGGTCTTGGCGTCGATGCCCTTGAGCTTCAGCGCGTCGGTGACGTCTTTGGCCTTGATGGTGGCGGACTTGCCGTCCTTGGCCGCGGCCGGCTGCGCGAGGGAAGCGGGGTCGGGCAGCGTCTTGCCTCCCCACAGCTCGGCCTTCCATGTGGCGAACAGGGCGATGCCGGCCACCACGATGACGGCCAGCACACAGGCCAGGGCGATGATGAGCTTGTTCGGCGACTGCTTGGTCGCCGTGGTGGCGGTTGTGGTGGCGGTTGCGGTGGCGTTGGTGGCTCCGGAAACCGGCGCGGTTGCAGATGATACCGTGGTCGTTCCGGTTGCTGCCGTGGGTGTCGGCACAGCCGGTGCGGGTACGACGGGCGTCGATGCCGTTGGCTTGGCTGTGGGCGTTGCGTTGCCGGGCAGCGGTACTGCAGGAGTCGGCGGGGTCGCCGGTGCTGCCGAGGCCGCAGGAGCCGCTGGCGCAGGAGGCTGGGCGCCGGTGGATACCGCTGTTGGAGCGGCGACCGGCTTCTCGAGCCTCGCGCCGCAGGACGTGCAGAATTTGGCGGAATCGTCGTTGGACTTTCCGCAGGAGGTACAGAACATGGACTGCTTCTTCTCTCATGGCGTGAGCCTTCCGCTCCCGCACACATCTCCAATCCTAGTGGTCTATCTCACAAATGATCGAGGATTGCGGCTTCCATTCCTCTCCCACCGTCAGCTTCCGCCAACCCCTCGCCGAAGGCCGATACCCCCCACTCAAACAATTGCAGGACGAACCACTAGTGTAGCGAGGCCGGCATCCCGGGGAACGCGGATGATTCAGGCATATTGTGAGATGCGCGGGGTGTTGGAATGGGCCGCAGCTAGGATAGAAAAAGGCGCATGTTACGTGTGCGTAAACGACTTATCCATTCAGGAATCAATCCACATACAAGGGAGGAACAATGGGTCAGGATCAATCATCCGTCTTTGATCTTGCAGCGGTTGCCGCGGCATCCAATGGAGGGAACAATGACCCGCTGCTGCCTCCGGCACGATTCATCGGCGATCCGCAGAAGCCAAGCCGTATGCCGTACACCAAGTACGTCGCCTACGACAAGCAGGTCCCCTTTGATTACCCGGAGCGCACGTGGCCGGGCAAGCGACTGCAGCGGGCGCCGCGCTGGTGCTCCGTCGACCTTCGCGACGGCAATCAGGCCTTGGTGAACCCGATGGATTCCGAGCGCAAGCTGCGCTTCTGGAATCTGCTGGTCTCCATGGGCTTCAAGGAGATTGAGGTGGGCTTCCCGTCTGCTTCGGAGACCGATTTCGACTTCATCCGCATGCTCATCGAGCGTGAGCTGATTCCGGACGACGTGACCATCGTGGTGCTCACCCAGTGCCGCGAGCACCTCATCCGCCGCACCTACGAGGCGCTCAAGGGCGCCAAGCGCGCGATCGTGCACTTCTACAACTCCGTCTCCGTGCTGCAGCGCGAAGTGGTCTTCCGCAAGAACAAGGAAGAGATCAAGAAGCTCGCCACCGACGCCGCCGAGCTGTGCAAGCACCTCGAGTCCGAGGCCAAGGGCATTGACCTGTACTACGAGTACTCGCCGGAATCCTTCACCGGCACCGAGCCGGAGTACGCGGTCGAGGTGTGCAACGCCGTGATCGGCGTGATCAAGCCGACCCCCGAGCACCCGATGATCATCAACCTGCCGGCCACCGTGGAGATGACCACGCCGAACGTGTTCGCCGACGAGGTGGAGTACGTCTCCACCCATCTGGACGACCGTGATTCCGTGGTGCTCTCCCTGCATCCGCACAACGACGAGGGCATGGGCGTGGCCGCCACCGAGCTTGCCGTGCTCGCCGGCGCCGATCGCGTCGAGGGCTGTCTGCTGGGCAACGGCGAGCGTACCGGCAACGTCGATCTGGTGACGCTGGGCCTTAACTGGCTCACGCAGGGCATCGACCCGCAGCTCGACCTGTCCAACGTGCCCGAAATCCGCAAGACCGTCGAGTACTGCAACCAGATTAAGATCTCCGAGCGCCATCCGTACGCCGGCAACTTCGTGTTCACCGCGTTCTCCGGTTCGCATCAGGACGCCATCAAGAAGGGTCTCGAGGCCCGTCAGGTGGCTGCCGAGCGCGCCGGCGCCGATTTGGACAGCTTCGTATGGCTTGTGCCGTACCTGCCGATCGATCCGAAGGACATCGGCCGCACGTACGAGGCCATCATCCGTGTCAACTCGCAGTCCGGCAAAGGTGGCATGGCCTACCTGCTCAAAACCAACCACAACCTTGATCTGCCCAAGCGTCTGCAGGTGGAGTTCGACAAGATTGTGCAGAAGTACGCCGACGACACCAAGAAGGAAGTCAAGGACGAGGACATCTGGCGCCTGTTCAAGGACGAGTACCTGCCGGTGGAGCAGTCCGGCATGACCGCCGCCGGCGTGGTGGTCGGCGACACGCATGACGCCTCGCTGGCGCCGTGGGGCCGTCTCAAGCTGCTCAAGGTGTCCGTCAGCTCCGGCGAGGACGGCTCCGACACCGTGCTCAAGGCCCGTCTGCTCGACCGTGGCGTGAATGTCGGCGTGGATACGCCGGTGGAGCGCGAGGTCTCCGGCATCGGCAACGGCCCGATCGCCGCGTTCCTCAACGCCATCTCGAACTTCGGGGTGGACGCCTCGATCATGGACTACGTGGAGCACACGATGTCCGTGGGCACCGATGCCATGGCCGCCTCCTACGTGGAATGCCAGGTCGGCGACGGCGATGACGCGCCGATCGTGTGGGGTGTGGGCATCGACTCGTCCATCACCACCAGCGCCCTGAAGGCCATCATCTCCGCCATCAACCGTTCCCAGCGCAACCGCTGAATGAACAGGCCGCTCGGCTGGCCGTTCGTATCCGGCCGCGGATATAAATGAGGCGCCCGCTTTCCAGATGGAAGGCGGGCGCCTCATTGGTTGTGGGCTTTGGAAGCCAAGGCTATTACTACTCAGTGGTCGCGTAGGAATTCATTTCGCCGGGCGCGAAGGGTGATTCCTCATCCGGTTGGACCGGCACGTCGTAGCTCGGCCCATCGGTGCTGCCGGGGTCGTCGGCGCTGGGGTCGTCACCCTGACCGGGATCATTGGCACCCGGATAGTTCGGGCATTCGCTGGAATAGCTCGGGTTGGCGAGGCACTGCTTGGCAAGTTCCTGGGCCTGCTGGTCCGGTGCGGTCGTCGTGCCGGACTGCTGATCCTGCTGCTTGCCGGAATCGGTGTCGGACTTGTCCTTGTCGGCTTCGGAGTTCTGCTGGCCGGACGTTGAACCGGACGAGGACGAAGAGCCGCGACCCAGACCCCATGTGCCGTCGGAACCACCGATCTTGCCGGAATCCTTGGCGGTCGGGAACTGCTCGACCTCGGTGCCCTGCAGGGCCTGCGACATGTACTCCTGGAACAGATGCGCCGGGTAGCCGGTGGAGGAGACGCCGTAGCCGGAGAAGGCGGGCACCACCTGCGGATTGCCGTTGTCGTCCGGATTCCAGATGGCCCACACGTTCAGCATGCTTGGCGTATAGCCCACGAAGGAGGCGGCCTTCTCGTCGTTGGCGGTACCGGACTTGCCGGCTATGGGGCGACCGAGCATGGTGGACGTGCCTGCCGCGGTGCCGTACGTGGTGGTGCCCTGCATGGCCTTCTGCACGAGGGCGCAATCGTTGGCGTCGAACACCTTCTCGTTCTCGTTCGGAGCGTTGTAGAGGTCCTTGTCGTTCGCGTCAATCACGCGGTCGACCATGTGGATGGTGTTCTTGACGCCGTTATTGGCGATGGTGGCGTGGCCCTGCGCGAGATCCCACACGGTCAGGGCGTTGATGCCCAGCACGTTGTACATGGAGTTCTCGTCGATCTCGCCCGCGATGCCGGCCTCGTGCGCGATGGCCGCCGTGCGTTGCGGGGTCAGATGCTCATTAACGTTCATGAACACCGTGTTCACCGAGTTGGCGGTGGCCTGGTACAGGTTGATGTATCCCCAGTTGTTATCGAGGGCGTTATTCACCTCGGCGCTGATGCCGGTGAAGTGCTGGTGCGAGTTGCCGTTGAACAGCGTGTTGAAGTTCACGCCAGACTGCGCCGCCCCCAGCAGGGCGAACGGCTTCATCGTGGAGCCGGGCTCGAACAGCGCCTGATCGGCGTTGTTGAGCTGCTTGGTGAGATAGTCCGAACCGGCGTACACCGACACCACGGCGCCGGTCTTGGGGTTCAGTGCGATGCCGCCGACCTGCAGCGTGGCGGGCATGTCCGCGAGGCGCGTGTCGCCGATCTGCTGCATGAGGTCCTGCTTGGACTTGTCGATGGTGGTGACGATCTTGTAGCCGCCGGTCGCCAGCTCCTCCTTGGTGAAGGCCTTGGACTGCACCAGCTCACGCTCGACCATGTCGAGCAGGTAGCCGGTCGGTCCGGAGTATTCGTTCTGCTGGGCCACCGGGGCGGTGGTCGGGAACTGGGCCGCGGCCTTCTCCTTGGCGGTGATGTAGCCGTCCTCCTGCATGATGCTGAGCACGCGCTTGAAGCGCTGCTGGGCCATGGTCGGGTCGTCCGCCGGGTCCCAGGTGGAGGGGGAGGGGATGATGCCGGCAATCATCGCCGCTTCGGAGAGCGTCAGATCCTTGGCGTCCTTGTTGAAGTAGGCCTTGGCCGCCGCCTGGATGCCGTAGGAGTTGCGGCCCAGATAAATCGTGTTCATGTAGTTGCACAGCACCTCGTCCTTGGACTCGGTCTGTGCGATCTTCAGCGCCAGCACGGCCTCGCGGGCCTTGCCCACATACGTGGTGGTTTCGCCCAGATAGTAGCGTTCGGCATACTGCTGGGTGATGGTCGAACCGCCCTGACGGGTGCCGGTGGTCACGTTGTTCCAGAAGGCGCGGGCGATGCCCTTGAGGTCCACGCCGCGGTCCGTATAGAAGGTGCGGTTTTCGGATGCGACGATGGCGTTGCCCAGATACTTCGGCAGCCCCTCGCAGGAGATGATCTGACGGTTCTGCTCGGCGTACGAGCCGATCGGTGTGGTGCCGTCCGCGTAATAGACGGTCGTCTTCTCCGCCAGCGCGAACTTCTCGGGCTGCGGAACCTCGGTGGTGGTGTACAGGTATGCGAATGCGGCGCACCCGGTCAGCACGCCCAGGCCGATCAGGCCGAAGAAGATGCCCAGCACCCATTTCAGTACGCGATGCGGCCGCTTGCCGCCGTTCCTCTTGCGCTTGGGTGCCTTGTGGCTGGTGGGACGGTGCGTGCCGGTGCCTGCGGCACGCGTGGCGCGCATGCCGGCGTCCGCGGTGCCGTAGGTCTTGCTTTGCGCGGTGCGGGGCTGCCTCCTGGCGGGGCCCTGATCCTGCGCGTGCGCACGACGTTGATATGAAGCCATACGTTCCACCGTAACCGTTGGCCTTGAACAATCAAGTGGCGTGAACGTAACCACTTGGGTGCGAAGTGCGTATTTCCGCCGAATTCTCACATTTGCGCACATGTATGAGCGTGTGTCTGCGTGTTGCCTGAATATCGGCTGTATATTGCGGCTTTCAGCGTATTCCGGCAGGCTCTTTGACACACGACTTGCGATGGTCCACCCGTTTCCATACACTAAACAAAGCCTCCATGCGGCGCTACGTCACCCAACTCCCCCAGGGCAGGAATGCAGCAAGGGTAAGTGGCCTCTGGCGGGTGCGTGGAGGTTTTCCTTTCTTCTGGAGACTCGGGTCGAGCCGGGCCGCGGACGCCGCAGCACTCGTGGCCCCGGCCCATAGGCTCAGTCTGTATCGGTTCGCTCTTTTGGTATTTCCCGGTTGCCCGGTTTACCAGTGCGCGGCCTAGTATCCTGCACCAGAAGCTCGTTGACGAATTCACTACCCCTCAGTCCCGCTTCTCAGTCCGCGGGCCAGCTCGTCCTGCAATTAACGAATTTCCGACGGACACTAGTGGTTTGCGCCGCTAGTAGTCGTTGATAATTGTGCGGATTTGGGTGCGGCATGACGGGCGGGCGGGGCGCTGTCCGGGATACGGCCGTACAGTCGAATCTATGAATGACCAGCAGTACCCCACCATTCGCGATCCGCGCGCATCGAACAATCTGGTAGGCGGCGACGGGAGCGGTCTGCGGCCCCCGGCCGACGACCCGCTGGCCGCGCTCGGCCCCGATCCCCGAAACCATGCCACGGCCGCATCCTTGGGGCTGACCGGTCGAGGCGGATCGTTCACGGGCGCTTCCGGCGCGGGCTCGGCGGGCAATGCCGGTGCGGCCGGATTCGACGGGACCTCCGCATCGGGCGGTCGCGGTATTGGCATCAACGCCATCGAGCCGGACGACATCGACCGTGGTCTGGCCCGGCTGGACCCGCTCGCAGTGCGTCCGCGCGTCTCCAGCCGTGTGCTGTGCGTGGTGTTCGGCGTACTGCTCATCGCCTTGGGCTTTGGCGTGTGGTGGGCCTGCGTCCACACCGAGAACGGTCAATCATATGACGAACTGATCTGGGCCTCGTTGCCCGAGAGCGTGCCGTCGTGGGCCGCCGGACTGATGGATGCCGTGGCCCAGTCATGGCTGGTGATTGCGGTGAGCTGCGTGCTGGCCGCCATCGGCTTGGTCTGCGCGGCCGTGCGCCGCCGCTGGTGGCTGTTGGGCCAGGCGGTTGTGCTGGCTGTGGCGTGCCTTGCCTCCACAGGGCTCAAGGGCGTGCTGCCGCGCCCGTTCATCATCAACACGGCGTCTCCGGCGGTCAATTCCGCACCGTCCGGCCATACCATCCTGGCCGTCGCCGCCACAGCGATTCTGCTGCTCACCGTGCCGCGCGCGGCCCGTGCGCTGGCCGCGGTGGCCGGTGTGGTCTGGTCGTCGCTGGTGGGCGTTTCGGTGATGGTGGGGCAGTGGCACCGCGCTTCGGACGTGGCCATGTCGATTCTGCTGGTCACGGGGCTGACGCTGATCGTCATGGCGTTCACGCGCACCTCCGGCATGGACGTGCCCGGCCGCCGTGTCTCCTCGGTGAGCGTGCAGATCGTGGGCAGCGTGCTCATCACCGGCGGACTGCTGCTGATCGTCTACGCCGCGTACGTGGTGTGGCAGGTGGTTCCGGGGCTAAGCGTGAGCGCCAGCTGGGCGGTGTCGGGATCGATCATCAGCGCGGTGACGGGCATCGTCGGCCTGTCTGCGCTGGCATTCGGACTGGTGCTGGCACTGCGGCAGATCACCGCGGCGCCGTTGAGCCGCATCGGACTGATCGGCGCGCCGCCGGCCCCGCCGACGTCCCGTGCGCGCTGACGCCGCAGCGTTCGCCGCGCCGGTGGGCGAGCTCGCCCCGACCCCTGAATTTGGCGGTTGACCACCGTTCGTGATTATTATGACGCCAGAAACATCGTGTGTTTCGGGAGAAGGCATTAAGGAGTGGGTATGGCTACCAAACTCGTGATTGTGGAGTCCCCGACCAAGGCCCACAAGATCGGTGACTACCTGGGCAAGGGGTACACCGTCATGGCATCAGTGGGCCATATTCGCGACCTCGCCCAGCCCAGTCAGGTGCCCGCGACGGACAAGGCCAAGTTCGGCAAGTTCGGCGTGGACGTCAATGACGGATTCAAGCCGTATTACATTGTGGACGGCGATAAGAAGCACACGGTCAGCGAACTCAAATCGGCGCTCAAGAAGGCCGACGAACTCTACCTCGCAACCGATGAGGATCGCGAGGGCGAGGCCATCGCGTGGCACCTCGTGCAGACCCTGAAGCCCAAGGTGCCAGTCAAGCGCATGGTGTTCCACGAGATCACGAAAGACGCCATCCGCGCCTCTCTGGGCAAGACGCGTGACGTGGACGGTCATATGGTCGATGCGCAGGAGACCCGGCGCATCCTCGACCGCCTCTACGGCTACGAGCTCTCCCCTGTGCTGTGGCGCAAGGTGGGGCCGGGGCTGTCCGCCGGCCGCGTGCAATCCGTGGCCACCCGCCTGATCGTGGAGCGTGAGCGCGAACGCATGGCGTTCCGGCGCGCCCCGTACTGGGACATCGTCGCCACACTGGCCGCGCCCGACGCCTCCGGGGAGCGCGCCGAATTCTCCGCCCGCATGGTCTCGCTCGGTGGCAAGCGGCTCGCCGGCTCCAAGGACTTCGGCCCCGACGGCAAGCTTACGCCCGACGGATTTAAGGACAACGTGCGTCAGCTGGACGAGGCGTCCGCCACCGCGCTCGCCGGCGTGCTGCGCGGCGCCCCGTTCACGGTGATGAGCATGGAGACCAAGCCGTACCGTCGTCGCCCCCAGCCGCCGTTCACCACCTCCACGTTGCAGCAGACCGCCGGCAACCGGCTCGGCATGGGCGCCCGTGCCGTGATGCGCGCCGCCCAAAGCCTGTACGAGAACGGCTATATCACGTATATGCGAACCGATTCGGTGACCCTCTCGCAGGAGGCCATCGCCGCCGCCCGCAACGCCGTCTCCTATCATTTCGGCGACCGGTTCCTTTCCGCCGAACCCAAGCAGTACGCCACCAAGACCGCCGGCGCGCAGGAGGCCCACGAATGCATCCGACCGGCCGGCTCGCGTTTCCATGATCCGGATGAGCTGGCCGCCAAGCTGCCAGTGGACCAGCTGCGCCTCTACACGCTGATCTGGCAGCGCACGCTCGCCTGCCAGATGGCGGATGCCACCGGTTCCACCGCCACCGTGCGGTTGAGCGCGCCGACCGGTCCCGCAGACGGCGAGGCCGTGTTCCAGGCGTCCGGCACGGTAATCGAATTCCCCGGCTTCATGAAGGCCACGGGCGAGGGGCGCAGGCCGAAGCAGGGTGCCTCCGAAGGCGCTGCCGCTGGTGCCGCCGCTGCCGCCGGTGCCGCGAATGGCAAGGCCGGAGCGGACGCTTCGGAGAGCAACGCTTCGCTGCCGCCGATGACCGTGGGCCAGCGGGTCGAGGCGAGCCGAGTGGAGCCGGACGGGCACGAAACCCAGCCGCCGGCCCGCTACACCGAGGCCACGCTGGTCAAGACGCTTGAGGCCAAGGAGATTGGCCGACCGTCCACGTATGCCAGCATCATCTCCACCATCATGGATCGCGGGTACGTGTACGAGCGCGGCCGCGCGCTCATCCCCAGCTGGCTGGCGTTCTCGGTCGTCAAACTGCTTGAGACCAAGTTCCCCAAGCTCGTCGACTACCAGTTCACCGCCGAAATGGAGAACGGGCTCGACCGCATCGCGCATGGCGAGGAATCGGGCCGTGATTGGCTCACCCGCTTCTATTTCGGATCCGGCGAGGGCGCGGCGCGCAATGCCGACGAGGCGCACGAGGGCCTGCAGCAGCAGGTGGCCCAGCTCGGCGAAATCGACGCCCGCGCCATCAACACCATCGATATCGGCGACGGGCTCCATGTGCGTGTGGGACGCTACGGTCCGTACCTTGAGGACATGGAACACATGGACGCCGAGGGCAATCCGAAGCGCGCATCGTTGCCGGACACCATCGCGCCGGACGAGCTCACCGTGGAGGTGGCCCGCGATCTCATCGACAATCATTCCGGCGGGCCGCGCGAGCTGGGCAAGGACCCGGTCAGTGGCGGCACCGTGGAGGTGCGCAACGGCCGATTCGGGCCGTATGTGGCGCTTATTCCGCCGACTGGGGCGGACGCTGCGGGTGCAGGGACGGCCACGGCCGGCAAGAAAGGCTCCAAGAAGGCCGCCGCCGATGCGCCGCGGCCGAAGATGGCCTCGTTGTTCAAGACGATGAGTCCGGAATCGCTCTCGCTGGAAGACGCACTGAAGCTGCTGAGTCTGCCGCGCGAGGTGGGACGGTACGAGGAGACCAACGCCGAAACCGGTGAGGTGTCCGAATGCACGGTCACGGCCAATAACGGACGCTACGGTCCGTACCTGTCGAAGACCGGAGCCGACGGCAAGTCGGAGACCCGGTCGCTCGCCTCCGAGGACGAGATCTTCACGGTGGACGTGGCCAAGGCCAAGGAACTGTTCTCCCAGCCCAAGTACGGGCGTGGCCGTGGTCGCGGCACCGCCAAGCCGCCACTGCGCGAGCTCGGCACCGATCCGGCCACCGGCAAGAACGTGACCATCAAGGACGGCCGTTTCGGCGCGTACATCACCGATGGCGAAACGAATCGCACCGTGCCTCGCCAGTACACGCCTGAGACCATCACCCCCGATGATGCGTTCCGTCTGCTTGCCGAGAAACGCGCCGCCGGGCCGTCCACCCGTGGGCGCGGGCGTGGACGAGGGGCCAAGGCCGCCGCCACGGGCGCTACGAAGAAAGCCGCATCGTCGGCCGTGTCCGCTCAGGAGGCCAAGCGCGCCGAGCGTCGCGCCGAGGTGAAGAAGCTCGCCGACAAGGGCTGGGCCAACCAGCGCATCGCCGAGAAGATCGGCTCCACGCCCGCCACGGTGAAGAAGGATGTGGAGTGGCTCACCGCCAACGAGGGGTACGAGCGCCCCGCCGTGGTCGCCGCCAAGCCTCAGCGCCACTAGCGCCGCTGAATCGGTCGGCGAGGCTGGGCGATCAGCGGTTGATGGCTGATTGGGTGGATATCTCGCTTGCAAGGGGTACATTCGCCCCTCTGCAAACAGCTATCTGCTTTGCAAGGGGTACCTCAACCGTGAAACCTTGAGTATATCTGGCGAAATGTCGCCGATTGTACTTGGGTTTGCCGGGTTGAGATACCCCTTGCAAAGCAGATAGCTGTCCGTGGGATGCGAGATGTACCCCTTGCAACGGAGATACTGCGAAGGTACCGGCGGATATTGTGGAATTGCCAGGATGTTGACCTGCAATAGGCCGCACAAGGGGCTTGCGGTCCCGGCTGAGCCGCCAGCTCGGCGCCTACCGGTAATGTCGATGCTATGACCGGTCTGTTTATCTCCTTCGAAGGCGTCGACGGCGTGGGAAAGACCACGCAGGTCGAGCGGTTGCGCGGTTGGCTTGAGGCGCGGGGCCACACGGTGGTGGTCACGCGGGAGCCGGGCGGTACCGCACTCGGACGGGCCATCCGGAAGCTGCTGCTTCATGGCGTGGCTGAAGAGCCCTCGAATGCTGCTTCCGTTTCGGCGGCGCCCGGCGGCTCGGCTGATTCCGCCTCTGTTCCGGCCGACATCGCCCCGCGTGCCGAGGCATTGTTGTTCGCTGCGGATCGAGCCCAGCATGTGGCCGAAACGATTCGCCCGGCGTTGGAGCGCGGCGAAGTGGTCATCACGGACAGGTATCTCGACTCGTCGCTCGCCTATCAGGCCGGCGGACGCGAGCTGACCGCAGCGGAGATCCGCAATCTGAGCATGTGGGCCACGAACAACCTGCTGCCGGACCGCACGTACCTGCTGGACATGGATCCGGCGCTGTCCCACAACCGTCTCCAACACGCCGAAGACCGCATGGAATCCGCCGGCGATGACTTCCAGAACCGCACCCGTCAGGCATTTCTTGATTTGGCGGCGGCTGAACCGGACCGATTCCGCGTGATTGACGCCAGCCAGTCCATCGAGCAGGTATGGCAGGCCATTCGACAAGATATCGACGCGTTGCTCAAGGAGACGGTCCGATGAGCGTTTGGGATTCGTTGGTGGGCCAGAAGCCCGTGGTGGATATGCTCAGTCGCATCGCGCAGGGAGAGCCGAGCCAGATTGCCCAATCGTGGCTGATTTGCGGGCCTCCCGGATCGGGCCGGTCCAACATGGCGCGCGCGTTTGCGGCCGCGCTCGAAAGCCCGGACCGCGGCATGGGCGACGAACCTACCCGCGTGACCCGGCAAGTGCTCGCCGGCACACACCCCGATGTGACCGTGCTCGCCACCAACAAGGTGACCATCGGTATCGATCAGGTGCGTGAGATCATCACCACCTCGGAACAGATGCCGGCCACCGCGCCATGGCGGATCATCATCATCGAGGACGTGGACCGTATGCTGGAGCGCACCACGAACGTGCTGCTCAAGGAGATCGAAGAGCCCGCCGAACGCTGCATCTGGCTGCTGTGCGCCCCCAGCGCGCAGGACGTGCTGCCCACCATCCGCTCACGCTGCCGTGTAGTGAACCTCGCCGTGCCGTCCACTGCGGCGGTCGCGGATTTCCTGGTGTCGAACACCGGCGCGGAGCCGAAGATCGCCCAACGAGCGGCGCGCCTGTCCGAGGGCCATATCGGCATCGCCAAGCTGTACGCCACGGACGAGCGGGTCATGTCCGACCGCGACGAGCTCGTCGTCGGCGTGCTCAACCTCGCTCGTGCCTCGGACGCCGTGCTGCTCGCCGGCAGTCTGACGGACAACGCCAAGGCCCAGGCCGAAGCGGATGCGGCGCGCACCACAGCGGCCCAGGAAGCGGAATTCCGCCGTATCAACGGGCTCAAGGAGGGGGAGCGCATTCCCCCCAAGCTGCGCGGCGCCTATAACCAGATCGCCAAAAAGGACGATGTGAAGCGTATGGTCACCCGCCGCACGCGCGACGTACTGGACCGCGCGCTCAACTCCGTGGCCTCCATCTACCGGGACGTGGCCGTACTGCAGAACAATGCGGAGGATGCGGTCGGGCTCATCAATCTGGAGAACCGGTCGGCCATCACCGAACTGTCCGTGCGGCTGGACCGGGCCGGCGCGGTGACGCGGCTGGACGAGGTGGCGCGAGCCCGCAAACGACTGGCGGGCAACGGCAATCCGTTGCTGGTGTTCGAGGCCCTGTTCTGCGCGTTGATTCCCGTCTGATGCGTATCGGCCTGCCGAAGGGAGCTGCGGGCCTGTCGAAGGGATCGGCGCGCGCAGTCCGCTGGCGAAGCGGGGACGATCGTCGGTAACACGGCTCGCGTTACACTGGAGTTTATGAAGATTTCCGCCGATTTCACCGTCATCCCGGACGATTTTGCCAAGGCCGCGGCGCCTGCGTACTTCAACGGCGGCGTACCGGTCGTCTCCTTCCCGTTCTACATCGACGAAGTGAGCCCCGAGGCGCGCTATCTGCACTGGGAGTTCGTGGACCCCGATTCCATCCCCGTATGCGGGTTCGAGTGGATTCACTGGTCGGTGGCCAACCTGCCGATCGATGCGCTGATGTACGACTTCAACGATTCCCATGCGCTGGCCATTCCGCCGGACTTCTCCCGTCAGCTGCCGGCCATGATTCCCGAAGCCGTGCAGGGCCGCAACTCGTCGGCATCCAAGTTCCTCGGCCGCGACAACGACCCGGCCGTGACCATGCGGTACAACGGTCCTCAGCCGCCGGACAAGGACCACGAGTATTACCTGCAGGTCTGGGCCACCAAGAACCCGCTGCCCGGTCTTAATCAGGGATTCTGGCTCAACGAGCTGCTGCACGCGCTTCGCAACAGTGGCGAGACCCCCGAGACGGACGGCATCTTCCTTACCGGCAAGGCGTGAGCCTCAGTCCCTCGGTTCCGGCGGGATAGACGCCGGAACCGAAGCCGGAATGGACATCGTCCCCTGATGATTGGCGCCTGCGGGCGGCATATCCCCATTCGCGCGGGTCGCGCAGGCGACGTACGCGCCGGAGGGGGCGAGACGATCGACGATACGTGGGCGCTGCCGCTTGGATTTCTCCCGGTTTCACTGCGCCCGACGGTCCCTCGTCGGAAGGGCCGGACACACAGACAACAGAAAGGATGCATCGAACTTATGGCCTGCACCACGATTCTGGTAGGCAAGGACGCGAGCTACGACGGCTCGACCATCATCGCCCGTAACGAGGATTCCGCGAACGGCGAGTTCAACCCCAAGCGCTTCATCGTCGTGAAGCCGGAGGAGCAGCCGCGCGAGTACAAGTCGGTGATCTCCCACCTGACCATCACCCTGCCCGATGATCCGCTGCAGTACACCGCCGTGCCGAATGCCGACCTCAAGGAGGGCATTTGGGGCGAGGCCGGCGTCAACGAGGCGAACGTGGCGATGAGCGCCACCGAGACCCTGACCACCAACGAGCGCGTGCTCGGCGCCGACCCGTTCGTCGAATACACGCCGGCCAAGGGCGACGAGCCCGAAGTGCCCGGCGGTATCGGCGAGGAGGACTTCCTGACCATCGTGCTGCCGTACATCAAGACCGCGCGCGAGGGCGTGGAGCGTCTCGGCGCGCTGCTCGAGGAGTTCGGCACCTACGAGATGAACGGCGTGGCCTTCTCCGATTCCAACGAGATCTGGTGGCTGGAAACCGTCGGCGGCCATCACTGGATCGCCAAGCGCGTGCCTGACGAGGCGTACGTGACCATGCCGAACCAGCTGGGCATCGACGAGTTCGATTTGGCCGATGCGCTCGGCGATCAGGAGGACCACATGTGCTCCGCCGACCTCGCCGAGTTCATCGAAGCCAATCATCTGGACCTCGCCGTGGAGAACACCACGCCGTTCAACCCGCGCGACGCCTTCGGCTCCCACTCCGATTCCGACCATGTCTACAACACCCCGCGCGCCTGGTACATGCAGCGCTTCCTCAACCCGTACGACGAGGTGTGGGACGGTCCGGACGCCGATCACAAGCCGGAATCCGATGACATCCCGTGGGCCCGCCAGCCTGAGCGCAAGGTGACCATCGAGGACATCAAGTACGTGCTGTCCTCCCATTACCAGGGCACGCCGTTCGATCCGTACGGGCAGCTCGGCGACGAGCGTACGCGCCACATGTACCGCACGATCGGCATCAACCGTCAGAGCCAGCTCGCGGTGATGCAGATCCGCCCGTACCGGCCGCAGGCCTCGCGCGCGATTCAGTGGATGGCATACGGCTCCAACCCGTTCAACACGCTGGTGCCGTTCTTCCCGAACGTGGACTCCACTCCGGCCTACCTCGAGGACACCACCACCCGTGTGACCTCCGAGAACTTCTACTGGGCCAACCGCATCATCGCGGCCCTGTGCGACGGCGCTTTCCGCTCCACCTCCAACGCCGTGGAACGCTATCAGGAGAAGACCGGCGCGATGGGGCATCGTCTGGTGGCCGCCACCGACGAGCAGGTGGCCCGACTGGGGCTGACCGCCGCCGAGGAGGCCGAACAGTCGGCCGCCGAGGAGGAATTCGAGGCGGACAACGTGGACGGCGACGTGCAGCCGATGGACCCGGACGAGATTATCGCCGCCGTGCGCAACCCCGAAGTGCGTGGCATCCTCGCCGCCGCCAACCAGACCATGGCCGACCAGCTCAAGACCGAGACCGAGAAGCTGCTCGACTCCGTGCTGTACACCCGCAGCATGGAGATGAAGAACGGCTTCCACATGTCCGATTTCTAGTCCGTTATCTGGCTCCCTCTTTGAGGGGAGCTGTCGAACGAAATGGAACTGAGGGGAGCGTTTGCTGAAGGACTTCCCCTCAGTCCGATTCGCGGGCGGCTCCCCTCACAGAGGGGAGCTGAGATATGGACTGCCCCCCACAAACACAGAAAGGCTTTATATGACCACCATTGCAGACTTCACCAGCCAGTACGGACTGGTCAAGAAAATCGACGCATTCGGCTATCTGAAGTACCTTGCGGAGAACCCGGACGCCCCGCGCAAGCACGGCAAGGTCGTGCTCGTCACGGCGGACACCCCGCTCAAGGCGAGCCGCGGCGAGGGCAAGACCACCACCACCATCGCCCTCATCGACGCGCTCAACAAGCGCGGCATCGATGCGGCCGCCGTGCTGCGCCAGCCGAGCATGGGCATCACCGCCGCCGGTTCCAAGGGCGGCGCGTCCGGAGGCGGCAAGGCATCCCTGACCCATCCCGAGCTCATCGACTGGGGTCTGTGCGGCGAGATGGGCGCCATCGCGGCTGCGCAGAACCTGCTCGTCTCCTTCGCCGAGAAGGCCATCGACGACGGCAAGCTCGACACCGTGCTCGTGCCGCGCGTCTCCGAAGTGCCGAGCCGCTCGCTGCGTTCCATCGCCGTGGACTACGGCAAGGGCAACGTGGCGGAGAAGGTGGTGCTCACGCCTACCTCCGAGCTCATGCAGATCGTGGTGCTTTCGCGTTCCATGGACGAGATCGGCGAGCGTGTGTCCAGGATGATCGCCGGCACCAAGGACGGCAAGGCCGTGACTTTCGGTGAGTTCATCGACCTGTGGCGCATCACCGGCATTCTGGCTGATGCGGTCAAGCCGGCTCTGACCGAGACCGTGAACGGTTCGCCAGTCTACGTGCATGGTGGTCCGTTCGCCAATGTGTCCATCGGCATCCCGACGCTGGTCTCCGTGGAGATGGCCTGCGCGCTGCACGACGTGGTCATCGTCGAAGCCGGCTACGGCACCGATGCCGGCGCGCAGAAGTGGCTGGACATCGCATGCCGTGAGTTCGGGGCGCAGTGGCCGTCGGCCGCCGTGGTCGTCACCCGCGCCTCCACATGGCGCGACGACCCCGATCTGGCCTGGCGCTATCCGTTCCATGTGGAGCGTCTCGAGGGCTTGGATATTCCCACCTTCCCGCTGGTCAATCTGTGGGATGGCGAGGACGACCAGATTCCGTCCCTGCGTGAGACCGCAGCCGAGCTGGGCTTCCGCACCCCGATCATCGGCAACCTGTTCCGTGACGGCGGCGAGGCGCTGGCACCGCAGCTCGACGGGTTCGTGGATGTGCTCGAGCATGGGTCCATGCCGGCCGAACCGCATTCGCACAAGGGCATGGCCCTGACCGAGAACGTGAAGTGGGTGGCCGAGCATGCCTACGGTGTGCCGGCCGATCGCGTGGTGTACAAGCCCGGTTTCACCGATTCCATGTCCGACGCGATGGAGCTATGCCAGTCCGCCGGCATCTCGCTGGACGATCTGGCGCTGGTGGCGGTCAAGTCGCCTGCGACCATGACCGACAACGATCGCGCCCCGGAGGGGGAGCGTACGGTGACGCTCAAGAAGGTGGAGGTGCACGCCGGCGCCGGTCTGGTGCATGTGAACCTGACCTCGTCGCTCACCACCCCGATGCCGAAGATCGTGTGATTGCGCATCTCGGCGGGTCCATCTGCGTTGCGAGGGGCTGATAAATGATGGAATCCGGGGTTTGACTGCTGCAATATCGGCGGTCAGACCCCGGATTTCTTGTATGGACAGCCCCTCGTAACGGAGAACGCCCGCTAAGGCGTATTGAGGTGAGGTAACTGGCTTGCAAGGGGTACATTCTTGCGTCTGCGGAATGGTATCTGCGTTGCAAGGGGTACCTGATACGGGAAACCCCGAGTATGACCGTTGATATTGCAGCGGTGATACTCGGGGTTTCGCTGTTGGGGTACCCCTTGCAACGCAGATAGATGTCGGGGGATGCGCCAATGTACCCCTCGCAACGGAGAAAGCCCCTCTGCAAGGGCGCCGGCTAGGAGTTGCCACCCTGCACCGTTAAGCGGGGAGACCGGTGGGCTTCCCGTAGGTGAGGTGAGCGGCTGG
>NZ_MWWW01000017.1 GCF_002259745.1 Bifidobacterium myosotis
AGGCTCGGTGGGCCATCACCCCGCCGACTACCTGATAGGACGCGACCCCATCCCATACCGGAAAAACCTTTCCCGCACCACCATGCAGCAGTGCGGAGCATGCGGCATTACCACCCGTTTCCAGGAGCTATTCCGCAGTACAGGGCAGGTCGGTCACGCATTACTCACCCGTTCGCCACTCTCACCCCGGCCGAAACCAGGGATCCCGTTCGACTTGCATGTGTTAAGCACGCCGCCAGCGTTCATCCTGAGCCAGAATCGAACCCTCCACAAAAAAACCTTCATGAAGAAAGCCCGAAAAACAGACTCTCAAAACAAAAAAGACGAGAAAAATCCTTTATAAGGAAAAAGGACCTCTCACACAAAACCCCATCACCATTCAACCATCTCTCAGGCACCCACCAGAAAACCAGCAGGCAGGCAATGGACTGGCAATCATTGACTATAAAGAAGTAGTACAAACACGCTCTTGAGTTCTCAAACCACCACCACACAAGCAACCCAAGCCCCAACCAAACACAAGGAAGAAACCCGAACCGCTCAGCGGCAACAGATGAATAACCTACACCCAAACACGCATCCACGCAAACCAGAGCGCGCAAAAACCCAAGGAAACGGCATAATAGCGCGCCTCCCTCGGCGTGTCGCACAAGGCGCATTTTTCGCATTTCCGCCTTGCTAATCACCACAATACGCTTCAGAAGAGTTCCGAACAGCAGCGAATCCGCTATACGGCGGGCGTGTCGCGAACGAGGAAGAACCTCAGCACATCATCATCACGCCAAATGTCGTTCACCGAAAGCGGGTATACCTGTAGTCATGACGAAGAAAATCGCTATATTGACCGGCGCCGGCATCTCCACGTCCGCCGGCATCCCCGACTTCCGCGGCCCGGACGGTGTGTGGACTAAACACCCCGACCAGATGAGCGTCTATGACATCGACCTGTTCCTGACCAATAAGGAGGATCGCGAATACTCCTGGCGCTGGCAGAAGGAATCTCCCGTATGGAATGCGCAGCCGGGCGCCGCACACAAGGCACTCGTCAAGCTGGAGAAGGCCGGCATGCTCACGCTGCTGGCCACGCAGAATTTCGATGCGTTGCATGAAAAGGCCGGCAACAGCCCGGATCTCATCGTCAATCTGCATGGCACCATCGGCACATCGCATTGCATGAAATGCCATCAGGAATACGACACCGCCGACATCATGGCGCGACTGGATGAGGAGCCGGACCCGCATTGCCATCGCAAGCTCAAGTACCGCGGCGACATGCCATGCAACGGCATCATCAAGACGGATGTGGTGTATTTCGGCGAAGCATTGCCGGACGGTGCAATGGAGAAGTCCTACGAACGCGCCACCAAGGCGGACGAGCTGTGGGTCATCGGCTCGACGCTTGAGGTGTTCCCGGCGGCGAGCATCGTGCCGGTGGCCGCGCAGGCCGGAGTGCCGATCACCATCATGAACATGGGACGTACGCAATACGACCGGTTGGCCACACGCCTCATCCATGAGGACATCGCCGTGGCGCTGCCCAAGCTCGTGGACGAGACTATCGCGGAGAACAGCTGACACAACTGCTTGGGGCAACGGCCGAAGGGGAGCCATAATCCTGTTCGCGACATACTCAAGGCATCGGCTTGCGCCGGTCTTCGCAGCAAGCCGCTCACCTCGCCTATGGAAAACCCTTGGGCTTTCCATTTCACGGCTCAGCAGCCAAGCCTACGGTCGCGAACAGGATTAGGGCGCCCCTTCTCAGTTCCAGCGAATAGTTACGTCAGTGTTCTCTACGCAAAAAGCGCAAATCAGTAGATGCGCTTGGGCTGGAATCCGGCCTCACGCAAGGCCGCAAGAATGCGGTCGATATGGTCGGGGCCGTTGGTCTCCACCGTGACACCCAACGACACCGCATTGGTGTAATGGCCGGACGCCTTGAACTGGTCATGGTCAAGCTGAATGACGTTGGCCCGCTGCTCGGCCAGCAACGTGGCCACCTTGACCAGCTGGCCCGGGATATCCGGCAACTCGACCTCAAAGTTCATGATGCGGCCACGGGCGATCATGCCCTTCTGGATGACCGCGCCCATGGTCACGGTGTCGATGTTGCCGCCGGACATGATCGGCACCACCACATGCGGGCCTCCGGCCGCGGCGAACTTGCGCGAGCGCAGGTTCAGGTGCTCCAGCGCCGCCAAGGACACGGCTCCAGCGGCCTCGACCACCAACTTGTGCTTTTCGAGCATGAGCAGGATCATCTCGTTGATGTCGCGCTCGGAAACGGTCACGAGATCGTCCAGGAACTCGTTGAGCAGTGCGAACGGCAGGTCGCCCGGATGCTTGACGGCGACGCCTTCCGCGGACGTGACCACCTGATCGGCCGGGGAGACATGACCGGAGGTCAGCGAGTCCTTCCATGCCGGAGAGCCTTCCGGAATCGCGCCGATCACGCGGACTTCCGGCTTGAAGGTCTTGATGGCCAGAGCAACGCCGGCACCGAGGCCGCCACCGCCCAGCGGCACCACCACATCGGTGACGTTCGGCACATCCTCCAAAATCTCAAGGCCGATGGTGCCTTGACCGCAGATGACCTCATAATCATCGAACGGCGGCACATAGATCATGCCCTGGGTTTCGGCGAGTTCGGCGGCATGGGCGGCCGCTTCGTCGAACACATCGCCGTACAGCACCACATCGGCACCGTAGGCCTTGGTGGCATCCACCTTGAGCGGAGGAGTGATGGTCGGCATGCAGATGGTGGCTTTGGCGCCACGCTCCCGCGCCGCATAGGCCACACCCTGCGCGTGGTTGCCGGCGGATGCGGTGACGATGCCACGGGCCAACTGCTCCTCGGACAAGGATGCGATCTTGTTGTAGGCACCGCGAATCTTGAACGATCCGGTGACCTGCAGATTCTCAGGCTTGAGCAGAATCTCATGGCCGGTCATCTCGCTCAGGACCGGAGAGGGAATGATCTCCGTGTGACGGGCCGTGCCCTTGAGACGCTTGGCGGCGAGCTTCAGTTCCGCTGCATGATCGCGTTGCAGCGCCTTCAAAACATCCTTTTGTTCCATAGTGAGCATTGTAAGACCGTGACTGGCCGCAAAGCGCGGGTATCTCGCTTACGAGGGGTACATCTTTGCGGTAGCGGACAGCTATCTGCGTTGCAAGGGGTACCTCGACACGGAAAACCCGAGTAGAAACGTTGCCATTAAGCCGTTCATACTCGGGTTTTCGCAGATAAGGTACCCCTTGCAACGCAGATAGCTGTCCGGAAAAGCGGAAATGTACCCCTTGCAAGCGAGATAGGGGAATCGCCGGCTCACGGAAGCTGCATATGCTGTCGACTGGAGGGGAGCCCGTCCGCGTTCGCCGCTTACAGCTGGATGACAGCGGCCTCCCACGGGTCGAGCTCGCGATTGGCCAGAGACACCACCGTGTGCGAGGCGTCGTAATTGGTGATGACCACATCCGGCTCGGCGACCCCGGAAGCGATCACAGCGGCGGATTCGCGGGGCAGATCGACGGTACGGCCGGACATGTTGACGACCACCAGCAGCCGTTCGCGGCCCAGCGAGCGGGTGAAGGCGTAGACATGCTCGTCATCCGCATCCAGCAGCTGCCACGCGCCGGCGGCGATCACAGGACGCTCGTGTCGAAGTGCGATAAGACGCTTGTAGAACGAGTACACCGAATCCGGGTCGTCGAATTCGCCGGCCGCATTGATCTCGGCATGATTTGGGTTCACCGAAATCCAAGGCTCGGTCTCGGCATCCGGCGCGGTGAAGCCGGCGTAGGCGGAGCCGTCCCACTGCATCGGCGTACGCGAATTGTCGCGGCCGCGCGCGGCCAGACCGGCCATCATCGACTCGGGGGTCTGCACCTTGGCCTCTTCGACGCGCTGACGATAGGCGTTGAGCGATTCCAGGTCGCGGTACTGGTCGAGACGGGTGAAGTGCGCATCGGTCATGCCGAGCTCCTCGCCCTGATAGACGTATGGGGTGCCGCGGTGCATGTGCAGCATGAGGCCCAGAGCCTTGGCCGAACGCACACGGTTCTCCTCGTTGGAGTCGTCTCCCCAGCGGGAGACCACACGCGGCTGATCATGGTTTCCGGTGAACAGGCTCGCCCAGCCCGCATCTGCCACGGCGGTCTGATAGCCGGCCATGATGGACTTGAGCTTCGGCAGGTCCAGCGGCAGCGGCTTCCACTTGACGCCTTCGCAATCGAAATCGACGTGCTCGAAGAGGAACAGCATGTCGAGTTCGCCGTTGGCCGGATCGGTGATGTGCTCGTCGCGCGCAGGAGTGATGCCAGGGGCCTCACCCACCGTGAGGAAGCCCTCGCGCCCCTCGAACACCTCACGACGCATTTCGGCGAGGAATTCGTCCTGACGCGGGCCGTCCGCGCAGAACGGATTCGGGTTGGAGTACCCCTCCTCGCCCACAGGCAAATCCTCGAGTTCACTACCGGCCTCGCCGGGCAGCTTGCCATTGGCATCGGTGCGCTTGGAAATCAGCGTGATGACGTCCATGCGGAAGCCGTCAACGCCGCGGTCGAGCCACCAGTTCATCATGTCGTACACCGCGCGGCGTACATCCGGGTTCTCCCAGTTGAGATCCGGCTGCTTCTTCGAGAACTGGTGGAGGTAGTACTCGCCGCGCTCGGGGCAGTACTCCCACGCCGAGCCGCCGAAGTAGGAACCCCACTGGTTCGGCTCCGCGCCCGGCGTGCCCGGCTCGTGGCCCGGACGGGCAGGACGCCACCAGTACCAGTCAGCGTGCGGGTCGTCCTTGCTCTTGGACGCCTCGAACCAGGCGTGCTCGTCGGAGGTGTGGTTGACGACCAGGTCCATCACAATCTTCAGGCCGCGCTTGTGGGCCTCGGCGAGCAGCTCGTCCATGTCCTCCAGCGTGCCGAACAGGGGGTCGATGTCCCAGTAGTCGGAGATGTCGTAGCCGTTGTCGTCCTGCGGGGACTTGTAGACCGGGGAGAGCCACAGCACGTCCACGCCCAGGTCGGCGAGGTAGTCCAGGCGGCTGGTGATGCCCTTGAGGTCGCCGAAACCGTCGCCGTTGGTGTCCTGGAAGGAGCGCGGGTAGATCTGGTAGACCACCGCGTTCGACCACCACGGGTTCGGGGTCGCGCCGTTGGTGCGGATGGAATCGGGAAGCAGCGGACGATTGAATGCCGTCATCATAGGTTCCTTTCGTTGCAAACGTTGCAAACGTCGTTGTTGCTTGGTTTGGATATACGAATATTGAAACAGCCCGATGGTTTTATTCCCATCGGGCTGTTCAGCGGGCGTGGCGGAAAGTAATTACGGGGTACTGGTACGGAGGCATTGCGCTGAGGGGAGCCTTCAAACAGGCCATCGGACTGTTTATTTGACGGCGTCCTGCAATTACGGACTCGCCTATGGCGAGGCTCAATGTCACCTCGCGAGTTCGCGGTCTATCGACCGCCCGAGTCGGGCAACAGCCCACTGGGCTGTTGCCTTAATCGACTCGTCTCGCTCGGCGCTGTGAAGTAGTGCAGCGCCGAGCGCTGCACTACTTCACAGCGCCCCTCATCACACCACCGACGACCCACTTTTGGGCGAAGATGTAGACGATGAGGATCGGGGCCATGGCCATGAGGTAGCTGGAGAAGGCCATCGGGTAGTTGGTGGCGAACTGCGAACTGAACACGTACTGGGCCAGCGGGATGGTCTGGTTCGTCTGGTCCGTGAGCACGATCAACGGCAGGAGGAAGTCGTTCCAAGCCCACAGCGCGGTCAGGATGGCGATAGTGGCGTTGATCGGGCTCATCAGCGGGAAGATGATGGTCCAGAAGATGCGCCATGTGGACGCGCCGTCGATGCGTGCCGCCTCCTCCAGCGATACCGGAATCGAGCGGATGAAACCGGTGGCGATGAACAGGTTGGTGCCCAGACCGAGCACGGTGTACAGGATGATCAGACCGAACTGGTTGTCCAGATGCAGCGAGCCCATCTGCTTGGCGATCGGCAGCATGACCACCGGGAACGGCACGAACATGGCGGCGATGAAGAAGTAGTACAGGAAGCGGAAGAACCGCTTGTCCATGTTGCGGGCCACCGCGTAGGCCACGAAGGTGTTGGTCAGCAGGGTGAGCACCACGGCCACGACCGTGATGATCGCCGAGTTGAGTGCGGCCTTCGGGTAGTTGACCTTGGCGGAGGCATCGGCGAAGTTATGCCATTCCCAACTGGCGGGCAGGGCGAACGTACCGGCCTCGGCCGGGGTTTTCAGCGCAGTGACGATGGTGAAGTAGAGCGGCACCAGAATCGTCAACGACAGCACGGCCACGGCGGCGGTCAGCCACCAGTTGATGTTGCGGTCCTTGCGGTACTTGACGGGCGCGGCCTTGGCGGAAGCGCCGGACTTGGACGGCGAAGCGAGAGTTGCGGTAGTCATTGGTCTTTCCTCTCCCCGAAATCAGATCTGTTCCTGGCTGCGGGAGATGCGCAGCTGAATGAAGGCGATAACCGCCAGCACGATGAAGAAGAGCACGGCGTTCGCGGTCTGGTAGGCGTATTCGCCGCCGGTCAGGCCGCCCTTCCAAATGAGGTAGGTGACCGTCTCGGTGGCGGAGTTCGGACCGCCTTCGGTCAAGGCCACGACCTGATCGAACGTGCCGAGCGCGTTCTTCATGGACAGCACGAGGTTGATGGTGAAGAACGGTCCGATGAGCGGGAAGGTGATCTTCCAGAACTTCTGCCATGCGTTGACGCCGTCGATGGCGGCGGCCTCGTAGATCTCGTCGTCGATGGTCTGCAGGCCGGCGAGGTAGATGAGCACGGAGTAGGCCACGCCCTGCCACACGGCGAGGAAGACGATCGGAATCCAGCTCAGCTGCTCGTTGGTCAGCAGCGACGTGGACAGCCATTCGATGCCGAGCGCTTTGCCAAGCTCGGGCAGCGGGTTCATGAAGATGTACTTGAACACGTAGCCGATGACCAGCACGGACAGGGTGTAGGGCACGAAGAAGATGGCGCGGAAGCCGTTCTTGAAGGCGATCTTCGAGTTCAGCAGCACCGACAGGAACAGGGCGATCACGTTGATGAGCACAGTAATGGCGATGGCGATAAGCAGCGTGAACAGGTAGGCGTGGCCCACACGGTTGTCCTGGAACAGGGCGATGTAGTTATTGAAGCCGATGAACTTGTAGTCGCCGTAGCCCTGGGAGTTGGTGAAGGAGTACTTCACACCGTCGAGGAACGGCAGGTACAGGAAGAAGGCGAAGATGATCGCCGCCGGGACCGCCATCCAGTAGTAGGCGGGATCGACCTTGCGCTTGGAGAAGGTGGCCACCTTCCTCTTGGCCGGCTTGGCGGCCTTGTGCGATGCGGGCTGACCGATGGTTGCGTTGGACATTATTGTTCTCCTCTCCTGCTCGTCACTCGAAGGTCCTGGCCTGGACCTTGTCCCATTCGGTCTGCATCTGGCTCAGGAAACGGTCGGTGTTCCCGGAGGTCACCATGGTCTGCAGATAGCCGCCGATGTTGATGGACGAGGGGATGTAGTGGTCGCAGAAGTCGGCCAGACGGTTTTCCTTGAAGAATGGGCGCACGGTCTCCAGCGCTTCGTTGCCGAAGTACGTGTCCTTGAGCGGGGTGATGGCGGACTGGGCATCGGCGTAGGCGTCGAGCTGTTCCTTCTGCATCATGAACTCGACGAGCTTCATCGCCTCGTCCTTGTGCTTGGTGTTGGCGCCGATGGTGAGCATCACGTCATCGCCGGCGGTGAGGATCTGCTCGTCGGCGTCATCGGAGGCCGGCATCTGCGCGAAGCCGAGGTTGATGTCCTTGTTAATGAGCAGGATCTGCGGGATGGCGTAGGTACCGAGCGGGATGATCGCGGCCTTGCCCTGGGCGAAGCTCTGCGTGCCCTGCTGGTAGGTGACGCCAGTGTCGGCGGTGGAGTAGGTGAAGAGCTCGGCCTCCTTCTCGACCGTGGTCTTCCACAGCTCCTGGAATGTGGTCTTGCCCTGCTTCAGCTCGGTGTACTTGGTTTCGGGCACGAGCGTGCCGGCGAGCGAGGCGAGCGGGGCCTGCGTGGTCCACGCGTCCGCCACGGTGCCTTGAATCGGATTGATGCCGGCGTCCTTGAACGTGTTGAGCATGTCCGTGAACTCGGTCCAAGTGGCGGGTGGGTTCTCCGGGTCGAGGCCGACCTGCTTGAACAGGTCCTTGTTGTAGATGTATCCGGAGGCGTTGCCGGCAAACGGCAGTCCGTACAGACGCTTCTTGGCCGGATCGGTGGTCTGGACCAGGTTCTTGGCGATCTGGACCATGCCCGGATTGAGCTCGTTGACGATGTCCTCGTTGGTGAAGTCGTAGAACACGCCGGATGCGGCGAACATGCCGAAGCTGATGTCGCCGTTGAAGGTGATGACGTCCGGCACGCGGTTCTTCACGAAACGGGTGCGCAGGTCGGTCTGGGCGTTGGCGGAGTTGTTGATATTGACCTTGATGGTCGGGTTCTGCTTCTCGAAGTCCTGAATGATGCCCTTGAAGGTATCGGCGGCCTCGGATTTGAACTGGAAGAAGTCCAGCGTGACGGTGCCGGCGGTGCTGGAACCGCAGCCGGCCAGACCAAGCCCCACGGCGAGCGCGCACGCCGTTGCGGCTACGCGCATGCCCAGACGCTTCAGTCTGGTCGAGTTGGTGGAATCTGACAGCATATGTGACTCCTTTATCTTTCCTTCCAACCTCCGGCCCCTATGCCGGTAGGTTCTTTCCACGGTGTCCAAGGTACCGTTTCGTCCATTTCATTCCCAGTGCCAGCGAGCCTGCTTGCGCTGGCAATTAAAAACGCGGTATTTTGTGATTAACGCAATTAATACTTTCGCAAAGGGGCGTGATGGCTGATTCCAATGCGATTCCGCAGTGGTTTTCCGGATCGGAGCATACGCATCGGGTGGCCGCGGCCGTGGCCCAGTACGGGCCGATCGCACGCACTACACTGGCCCAGATGCTGGGGCTGAGTCAGGGGGCGTTGTCCCGGATCACCAGCGATCTCATCTACGCGGGCGTGATCGAGGAAATGCCTGCCGTCTCCGGCGCCTCCGGTAAGCTGCCGGAGCGATTCACGCCCAAGGAGAGCTCCGACCGACGTGGCAGGCCGCAGACGGCGCTCATCCTGTGCGCGAACGCACGCACATTCGTGGGCGTCAAGGTGCATGGCACGTCCATCGTGTCCGCGGCGGTGAACGCGCATGGCGAGGTGGTCTCCGGGCGTCACGAGGCGCCCATCGGCGAGGACCAGTCACCGGAATATGTGACCGAGGCGATCGCCCGGCTCGTGTCCGCGTGCGCAAACGACGTGATGGCTGCCGGACTGCCCTCCCCCACTGCCGTTGGCGTGGCGGTCGGCGGCCATGTGGTCGACGATTCGACGGTGACGTTCGCCCCCTTCCTGCACTGGGAGAGCGCGGTCGACTTGGGGGCGATGGTCGGGCAGGCCACCGGGCTGCCGTGCGGCGTGTTCAACGATATCGACTCGTTGCTGGTGGACGCCTCCTGGTTCGGCCCCGGCGTGGGACTGGACATGTTCGCCGTGGTCACCATCGGCGTGGGCGTGGGCTATTCGCTGGCGGTGCATGGCGAGCCGGTGACCTATCCGGACAAAAGTTACGGGCTGGTGGGGCATGTGCTGGTCGATCCGGAAGGGCCGCGCTGCACCAGCGGCCATATCGGCTGCTCGCAGTGCCTGACCGACGATTCCATCGCGGAACAGTACTCCGCGATTGTGGGCCGTCCGGTGACGTTCGAGGATTTCGCGCGTGACGCCCGCTCCCGCGTGCCGCAGGCCACGCAGCTGGTGAATCGCACCTGTTTCCGGCTGGGCGCACTGGTTTCCACCGTGGCGAACATCGCGATGCCCGGGCATGTGATGATCGCCGGAGAATCGGCGTTCCTGGCCAAGCTGGGCACCGATTCGCTGCGCGACGGCATCCGCTTCTATCGGCACAGCCAAGCCCAGCCGGTGAAGTTCACCATTATGAACCACGACTGGCAGCTGTGGGCCAAGGCCGCCGCGAGCCGTGTGATCGTGAAGCACATCGGGTAGTTAGAGCGGCTGGACTGGCGCGGGGCTAGGGCGGACTGAGGGGAGCCCAGCGGCCTATTCAGCGACTGCCTTCAGAAGGACGGCCTGCTGGGGGTGGAGGGACGGCGGGCGGATGCCGTAACGGTCCAGAGCCTCGCCGGTCATGACCACACCGTCCTCGTTCCACCAGCCGAGCGGGCTCTGACCGTTAGCCAGACCGGTCAGGTCAAGGCTGGGGTCGAGCGGGCTCACACGATAGGTGCGGTCAGGGTCGAGACCCGGCAGCCGCACGGGCGCGGCCGGATAGGTCTGACCCGTGACGAGCTGGGTGAAGCGGTAGATCGCGGCGTCACGACTGGGCATCACCATGCCGTCGAGTCGCACGGCCGGATCGTTGGCGTCGGCATGCACGCAGGTGTCGATGGCGAACCAGTCGCGGTGCTTCTTGAACTCAGCCACCCACACGGCCAGCTTGGCGAGCGCATCCTCAGGCTCCTTCAGCAGGTTCCATTCGATGCCCATATGACCGAAGAACGCCATGGCCATGCGCAGCTCCTGGCTGGTGGCTCGCTGCGTGGAGTGCGCCGGGCTGGCGCCGACGTGCTCGCCCATCATGGCCGGGGGCACGAGCAGCGACGTGTAGCGCTGAATGTCCGCGCGCTCGACCGGGTCCACACAATCGGAGGCCCAGATGCGGTCGGCATATTCCAGGATGCCGAGGTCCACGCGGCCGCCGCCGGAGGAGCAGCTTTCGATCTCGAGACCGGGATGGCCGGTCTTGAGTCCCTTGAAGATCTCGTAGACCGCCAAGGTCTGCGCATGCACGGCCGGACGTCCGGAACGACGGGATGCGGCTTCGGTGACGAGCTTGTTGTGATCCCACTTGATGTAGTCGATGCCGAGCTCGCCCACCAGAGCGTCCATGGCATTGAAGATGTACTCGAACGCTTCGGGATTCGTGAGGTCCAGCACCTGCTGGCTGCGGCCCTGCATCGGCAGACGGCCGGCGGTGGGGGCCAGAATCCAGTCGGGATGCTCACGGGCGACATCGGAATCGGGATTGACCATCTCCGGCTCGAACCACAGGCCGAACTGCATGTCCTTGCCGTGCACGTAGTCGGCGAGCGCCTTGAGCGACTTCGGCCCATCGGGCCAGACCTCCTGCGCGATCTGCCAATCACCCAGACCGGACGTGTCGTCGCGACGGGAGCCGAACCAGCCGTCATCCACCACGAACCGTTCCACGCCGGACGCGGCGGCCTTGTCGGCGAGCGCCTTGAGCGTATCGAAATCGTGCTGGAAGTACACGGCCTCCCAGGTGTTGAGAATCACCGGGCGTCCCTTCGCGAACAGGCGCGGGTGGCGGGAGCGGACGTAGGCGTGGAAGCGCGCGGCGATTTCGTTGAGTCCGTCGCCGAAGGAACCGAACAGCCACGGGGTTTCGTAGGAGCTCTCGCCCTCGCCCTGCGCCGCAAGCGTCACTTCGCCGCCGAGCAGCAGTTCGCCGCCGCCGATGACACCCTGCGTGTACGGCAGACGTTCGGCGGACAGCACGGAGTTGCCGCTCCAGCCCACATGCACCGAGTACGCCTCGCCGTGTTCGAACCCGAAGCCGGGCACACCGGCGGTGAGCAGCAGGCTGGCGTCGAAGTCCGGACGCCCGGCGAGCTGCGGCTTCTCGAAACGGCCGACGGTCAGGGGCTGACGCTGCGGGCTGCGTTCGCGCAGATGATGTCCGGTGGTGGTGAGGATTTCGCCGGCGATTTCGGGCACGGGGAATCCGAGTTCGATCTTGCCGACCTCGAGCGCCGGCTGATCGCCGCCGAACAGGTTGGTGACGATGGCCTTCTGCCGGGCCAGACCACCGGGCAGCAGCTCCAGTCGCCATTCGATGCCGAGGCCCTGTTCCTCGTCCCGCGCGGTGACGGACACGCCGGGCACGCGGACCGGGCCGGTGGTGCGGGCATGACCGGCTACATCCGTGTACTGGTCGGCGGTGGCGGCGTCCAGCGAAGCGGCCACGACGCCCTCGGCCTGCACATCGGTCACGGTGAATTTGGGGAACAGTTCGATGCCGTCGCGACGCAACACCACGCGAGGCTCGCCGATCCAGCTCTCCGCCTGGGTGGGCAGGACGCTGGGCCATGCGGTCTCATCGAGGGCGCCGGAGACGCGCTGGGGCTTCAGGGCATCGTAGGCGGCGAGCAGCGTCTTCGGGTCGGCGAGGGGGCGTCCCCAATGGACGATACGTGGAAGTTCGTCGCCGGCGAAGATCAGGCCGAGCGCGGCGTCGGCTGCTGTTTGGGCCAGATACACGGCGGTCAGCGGCGTGCCGTCCGCGGCGACTCCGGTGAAAGTGAGGGTTTCGTTCTCGGCCATGATGGTTCCTGTCTCCTTTGACTGTGACTCTTACGTGATCTTGACGACGGTTTTCCTGATTCCGATGGTAGGAAAAACGGAATATGTTGACTCGTCGCCGCGTGTTGGCGGGACCGGGTAAGAAAATGTCCCGCTTCGGCAGCTGAACGACAACGCCATCATGGGGCCGGCACCCAGTCCGGGCAAACCGGACACGGCTCAACGACGGGTTGCGAAGAAATCCGTGAGGATGGACTGGCACGCCGATTCCAGCACACCGCCGTACACTTCAGGCGCATGGCCCACATGCGGATCGCGAGGGATGTCCCACACCGAGCCGCAGGCGCCGAGTTTCGCATCCCATGCGCCGAACACGATGCGGCCCACATGCGTCTGGATGCAGGCGCCGGCGCACATCGGGCACGGTTCGAGCGTGACCACCAGCGTGCAATCGGCGAGGTTCCACGCACGGGCCGGGGAGGCCGGAACCGAATCCGACGTTGACGCTGAAGTCGAGGAATCGACGGCCGCCGTGGCGATTCCGCCCATATCCGACGGCAGCGTGCCGCCCATTGCGCGCCAATCCAGTACCGAATCATCAGGAGCCGAATCATCGAGCGCCGATTGCGCCGCGCGTAAGCCGGAGCCGACCCGGTGGAGACCGTCCGCCAGCAGGCCGCGGCGACGGGCGTCGGCCGCCTCGCGCATCGCGATGATCTCGGCATGGGCCAGCGGGTCTCCCCCGGTCTCCCGCGTGTTGAAGCCGCGACCGATAATGCGCCCGTCCGGGTCCAGCACCAGAGCGCCGACCGGCACGTCGCCGGCGAGCGCGGCCTGTCGGGCCAGCGCCAGGGCCTCGCGCATCGCCGCCTCATAATCTTGATTCACACCTCCGAGTCTACGGCGAATCCGCGAGTCGTCGTCGGCGGCCCCGCGCCCGGACCACCGGTCAGGTAGTAGCGGACCGTGTCGTGGTCCTGTCGGCCCCGTGCCCGGACGCGAGCCGCCGTAAGGCTACCCGTAAGTTCCGGCTGTTTTCCTATACTTTTCACGACACGGGGAGAAGGTGGGATCATGGCGGTATTCGAACTCATTGTGTGCATCATCGCTGCGGTGGTATTGAGTTCGTTCCTGAGTCGTTTCATCCCCAAGGTCTCCACCCCACTGGTCCAGATCGTGCTCGGCGTGATCGTGACGTATCTGCCGTTCTTCCCGGACACAAGCCTTGACCCGGAACTGTTCATGGTGCTCTTCATCGCGCCGCTGCTGTATCTCGAAGCGCATGAGATCGACAAATCGGCGTTGCTGAAAACCCTGAAGCTCAGCCTGTCGTTGGCGATCGGTCTGGCCATCGTCACCATGGTTGCGGTGGGATTCATCCTGCATGCCGTATGGCCGTCCATAACCCTGGCGGCGGCTCTGGCGCTGGGCGCGGCGCTGGGGCCCACCGACGCCGTCGCCGTGAGCTCGCTCGGACGTGAGGCGTCCCTGACGCAACGTCAGCGCAGCCTGCTCAAAGGCGAGTCGCTGTTCAACGACGCCTCCGGCATCGTGGGCTTCCAGTTCGCGCTGGCTGCCGCATTCACCGGCACGTTCGCCGTGGGCGAGGCGGCCGGCGAGTTCGTCGTCTCGTTCATCGGCGGCACGATATTCGGCCTGATTGTGGGCACACTGGCCAACTGGGTGTTCGAAACCGTGCGGTCGCTGGGTTGGGAGACCACCACCACACGCATCCTCATGGAACTGTTCCTGCCGTTCCTGCTGTATCTGGGCGCCGAGGAATTCCATGTGTCCGGCATTCTGGCGGTGGTGGCGGCCGGCCTGTTCACACGCTTCGACCGCACGGGCGTGGGGCCGAACGTGGCGCGCACGAACATCGTGTCCGCCTCGGTGTGGGGCGTGCTGAGCTTCTCGCTCAACGGCGCGGTGTTCATCCTGCTCGGCATGCAGCTGCCGTGGGCCATGCAGGCCAGCTGGTCGGACCCCTTCATCAGCAACAACATGCTTATCGGGGTCATTCTGCTGGTCACCGGTGTGGTGATTGCGCTGCGCTTCGTATGGGTGGCGGCCATGCTGCGCATCGCGCGCGACATCAATACTGGGCAACGCCGCAAAATGACTCCGGAACGCTGGCGGTCGGCCGCGGTGATGACCTTCGGCGGCCCCAAAGGCACCATCACCCTGTCCCTGATGTTCACCATCCCCTACTATCTGGCCAGCGGCGTGCCGTTCCCGATGCGCGACGAGCTGCTTTTCATCGCCTCGGGCGTTATCGTGCTGACGCTGCTGTTGGCCAACTTCCTGCTGCCGCTGCTTGCGCCGAACCGCGGCAAGGACCCGGCTGCCGCGATGGTGCCGATCACCATCGACGTGCTGCGCGCCACCGTGGAGGAACTGACCGGTCGCATCACACCGGAGAACCGTCGCGCGGTGCTGGTGGTGATCGATCTGTACACCAAGCGCATCAGCCGTCTGAAGCAGCGCATCGGAGAATCCGACCCGCATGGTCTCGAGCAACTGCAGATCGAGGCCCTGCATTGGGAGAAGGAATTCGTGCGCGACCGTCTCGCCGACATCAAGGCGCATCCCGATGCGGACGAGGCCACGCAGGAGCTGAACGTCGAGGCCTGCGAGCGCATGCTCGACCAGATCATGAACACGCTGCGGCACACGGCGACCGATCCGACGGCCGGACACGCTGTCTCCCAGATCCGCGGACGTGGGCGCATGCTGCAGCGCCGGTTGAATAATCTCGCCAAACGTACGATCTCCAAGATCCGGCGCACCACGCCTTTGGTGAGCGAGGACCAAATCTTCGCCCGCACACGCGAGATTCAGGTGGAGGCGATTCACCATGTGATCGACCGTCTGGTGGATGAGATGGGCCTTGATACGTACAACACGGAGCACTGCTCGGCGCTGCTGCTCGACTACCGACGCGCCGAGGCCTCGCTGCAGGCCCGGCCGAATATGAGCGGCAGCGCGGCAGCCATCGCGCAGATCGAAGAGGTCAAGAAGGAAAGCTACGGCATCGAACTCAGCGTGATTCAGGATATGTTCGAGGCCGGCGACATCAATCGAGCGCAGATGCGTTCGCTGCGACGGAACATCTATGTCATGCAAGTCGATGCCGATTCCGGCATCTGACTTGCATGACCGTCGCGGCACAGCCGCTCCCCTCGCCTACGGACAGTCCACTGGACTGTCCACTTCACGGCTCGATCAGCAATCACGGACTTCGCTACGCGAAGACTCAATCCACCCCTCACTCGACTACCGTCTCGTTCAGGCCTCGCCTATGGACAGTCCACCGGACTGTCCACTTCACGGCTCGGCAAGTCGATGCCGATTCCGGCATCTGACCTGCATGACCGTCGCGGCACAGCCTCCGTTCAGCGGCGCGTAGCTTTGATGGCGACCCAGATGGACCGGATCAGCAACGCGCATAGGTAGACGGTGAACAGGATCGCGCCGGTGCGCGGTGTGACCGCGGAGGCCATCCATGTGCCGAGAGGCGCCGTCGCCGCAGCCACAATGCCGATGATGAGCGCCGCCTTGACATGCACCATACGGCGTCGCGCGTTCGCCACGGATGTGGTGATCGCGTTCGGGAACATGGCCAGCAACGACGTGCCGCGCGCGATCAGATCGCTCGCGCCGAAGATGATCGACAGGGCCGGCACGCAGATCGCCCCGCCGCCGATGCCCAGCAGACCGGCCAGCACGCCGGCGATCACGCCGAAGACGATAAGCCCGACGATGGTGCCCGCATGCATGTGGATCGTGGAATCACGCGATGGATTCGACATGGCCTGATTGACGATCACGAACACCAGAAACAGCACAAACGCCCATCGCAGCACCAGTTCCGGCAGTTTGGACAGCAGCCATGAACCGATCTGCCCGCCCACGAACATCCCGGCGAAAATAATCGCCGCCGCAATCCAGTCCACATCACCTTCGACGGCATAGGAGACGACGCCGGAGACCGCGGTCGGCACGATGGCCATCATCGAAGTGGCGGCCGCGTGCCGTTGCGTCAGACCGAGCCAGACCAAGGCGGGCACGATGATCGTGCCGCCGCCGATGCCGAACAGGCCGGACAGGATGCCGACCGCCACGCCCACGACGGCCATGATGACCATGCCGCGCGGGGATTCGTCCAGATGGTTCTCGTCGATGCTCACTTCGCTCACGACGCCCAGTCTAGGACCGGACCCGGCGAGGACGGGTGGCAGCGTCCGACTGTTGCACGCCCGCCCGCGAACAACCCGCAGGCTACAGCACACCCGACGTGATGTCGTTGTCCAGCAGCCACTGCCGCAGGTCGGCGAATTCCTCAAGGCTGACGTTGTGGTCAAGCCCGTGGTAGCTCTTGGTTTTGAGCCACGTATGTTCCTCAAGCCATGCGGCCGTGGCGAACAGTTCGTACTTGGGAATCACGCCGTCGAGTTTGCCGTACGTGTAGAACACGGGGATATCGAAATCCGCAAGCCGGTCGTCCGCGGGCGCGGTGCCCGGCACCTGTCCCGGCGCGTTGAAGCCGGACAGCGACACGACCGCCCGGTAGCGCTCGGGGTGAATCCTGAGCAACTGGACCGCCACCAGTCCGCCTTGTGAAAAGCCCAGCGGCACGACGTCCCGGTCGGCGGGGATGTTGTCGGCCACCCATCGGTCCACGGCAAGTGCGGCGGCATGGGCGTCATAGTCGAGATCCTCCCCCACGGGCATCGCGGCGTGGAGCCACGCGTAATTGCCCGGTTCGGGACGGCTGTCCGGCCGATCTTCGTACATTCCGTACGTTCCGGTGCCGGCATCAGTCCGCGCATCCGATGACGCCGGCGCCGGCGCCGATGAGCCGTTCGCACGTCCGTCGGTGGACGGCGCCGGTTCGGCAAGGGTGATCGGACCGCGCAACGCGACGAAATCGTTGTAGGGGGCGATAAGGCGCATGATATCCGCCATGTCCTGTTCGTTGGAGCCCCATCCGTGCAGGCAGAGGAAGAGAGGATGCGTGGGGTGCCGGCCCAAGCCGCCGCGTGAGACCAACGCATGATCCACGGCCAGCGGCTCGCCGAACCGTCCCGGCACTTCAGTGGATTCGCGGCCGATTAGCTCATCGGCAGCCTTGCCGGAATGGTCCGCATCCGAAGCCCCGGAATCCCCAAATGGGTCCGGGAACATGTCGAGGAACTGCTCGGGGGTCAGGTCGTCATTCGCATCGTCGCTCATACCTGTCCATGGTAAAGGGTCGGCGGGCCGCGCCGCCCGGAACGGCTCATGATGTGCGTCACAGCAGTCGCCGGCTTTGCGGAACACCGGAGCAAAAAAGAACCCCGGCGGGGAGACCGCCGGGGAGAGAAAGGAGAGAGAAGAAGAAAGGGGTTCAATTGTCGGGAACTGCTGCGGCTCCTGGCCAGCTTCTTGCTGACATCATTTATATAACCACCGCTTTCTGGGTCTAACGATGGGTTTTTCTGGGAATAACCTGAGAATGCCGAAGAATACCGTTTCCACACAAAACGCTAGACTGGGCAACAGTACGTAAAACAAGGAGTTTGTATGCTGCTGTCCGATCGCGATATCCTCGCCGCGCAGGCCGCCGGCCATATTTCGCTCGAACCGTGGACCCCCGAGATGGTGCAGCCCGCTTCCATCGACGTCCGTCTGGACCGATATTTCCGCCTGTTCAACAATCACGCCTACACCTACGTGGACCCGGCGGAGAATCAGGGTGCGCTCACCGAGCAGTTCGAGGTGGGCCCGGACGAACCGTGGATTCTGCATCCCGGTGAGTTCGCGCTTGGTTCGACATGGGAATACGTCAAACTCGATCCGACCATCGCCGCCCGGCTGGAGGGCAAGAGTTCGCTGGGCCGTCTGGGCATTCTGACCCACTCCACCGCCGGGTTCATTGACCCGGGCTTCGAGGGGCATATCACGCTGGAGCTGTCCAACGTCTCTACGTTGCCGGTCAAGCTGTGGCCCGGCATGAAAATCGGTCAGATGTGCTTCTTCCAGCTCAGCTCGCCCGCCGAGCATCCGTACGGCTCGCAGGGCACCGGCTCGCACTATCAGGGCCAGCGCGGCCCCACGCCCAGCCGGTCCTATGTGAACTTCTACCGCGCCCACATCGACGACTGACGGCGGAAGGCCGCACGCGCATTCCGCCCCGCTCCCCCCGTTTCCGGCCGGCTGTGATGCCGGCCCTTCCGTTTCTGCCCGCATACGTCAAGGAGATGCCATGACCAATATCGATGGCGGTTTTGATTTCGATTTCCAGCACCACGACAAGCCTTCCAAGCCGACCGTTCCCCCGCTGACCGCGCCGACCGTGCAGCCGGTGCAGTCTGCGCCGGCTCCGATTCAGCCGGCCAGCTTCCCCGCTTCGGCCACTCCGTCGACCGGTTCTTTCGCCGGTGCGACAGAGCCGACCGGAGCCACGCAACCGTTGCAGCGCGCCTCCGGCAACCTGACCGGCAACGCCTCCGGCGCGACGGCGGCAGGCCAGCAGCAGTACGTGTGGGATAGGGCCACCCAGCGATTCATCCCCATCGGCACCGAGCCGGCAGCTCAGCAGTACCCGGCCCAGACTGCAACGGACGCGTCCCAGCCGACGATGGCATACGGCCAGAACGCACAATCAGCCTCTCCATACGGACAACCCTCCGCAGCGCAGTCCAGCGCACCCACGCAGGTGTTCCAGTCGGGCGCCAGCACCGGCGCGACGCAAGCCTTGCCTTATACAGGAACCAGCGCCACGCAGGCCATGCCATACGCCGGCGAAGGTGCCACGCAGGCCTATCCCGCCGCCACACCGGTGGCGCAGCAGTACCCGACACAGACGGTGCCGATGGCGGCGTCGGCCGCGCCGTCCTATCCGGCCGCCTATCCCGCCCAGTCATCCATGGGCCAGACCTCGCCGGCCGCGGCCAGCGAGGCGGCGACTCAGGTGTTCCGGCCTCTGACCGATGCGGCACCGGCGGCACAACCCGCGACGCTGCCCCCGTCCATTCTTCCGGGGGACCCGGAAGGGGATGAACCGGAGGGCGAAAACCCGGACGGCCGCGGCTCGCGCCGGGGCGATGGCGGCAAGAAAAAGCACACCGGCGCAATCGTCGGCGGTGTGATCGCCGCCATCGTGGTCATCGCCTTGATTGTGGCAGGTGTGCTGTTCTGGCGTTCCAGCAGCTCGAAAGTGAGTCATGCCGCGGCGCTGGTGGAATGCCAGGTCGCCGCCAAGGAATACGACGCGGCCAAGGCCAAGCTCACTGCCGCCGTGGCCAATGGTCAGGCCATCGCCCAGACCGCCTCGGATCAGGTGACGGATGCCAGCACGCTGAATACCCTGAATCAGGCGCTTTCGGCGGCGGCCAACCCCTCGGACACCGCCAAGTGCGAGACCTCGGCCACCACCGAGGAGCTCAAGTCGCAGGCCAAGGACATGCAGGCGCAGTCCGACGACGCGACCGACAAGACCGACGCCATCAATGACGCCATCAAGGCCATCAACTCCTCGAAGGACACCGCCAATACCGAATCGCTGAAGTCCAGCCTGAGCTCCGCCATCTCGCAGGCCCAGACCACGCTGAACAACTCCGCCGGTGCCGTGGCGGACGAATCCACGCGCACCGCCCTGCAGACCGCCATCACCGACGCGAACAACGTGCTGGGCCGCTCCAAGCCGTCCGAATCGGACGTGAACAACGCCATCTCCGCGCTGCAGAAGGCTGAATCGGACGTGAACGCCTCGATGCAGACCCAGCAGCAGGAGCAGGCCAACGCGAATAACTCCAACAATTCCGGCACCAACGGCAGCACCGGCACCAACAACGGGAACACCGGCAACGAAACCCAGAATGGCACCACTGGCAACGGTAACGGCAACAACAACAGCGGAACCAACACCGGCAACGACAATTCGACCGATACCGGCGGCAACGGTACCGAAGACGATTCGGCCGAAAACTGACGTGCCTACCCCATCGCACCGTGTACACCACACGGTGCGACAACGCAGCGTGCACATCACACGGTGTAGGGATTGGCCCACCGTGTAGGGAAATCCCCATGGTGTAGGGAGAAAAATTTTACCATCCGCGGAATTAAGCCGTTTTGGGACCCTACACCGTGGGAGAATCCCTACACGGTGGGCCAATCCCTACACCGTGTGATGATCCCTACATCATGGGACGAATGGGACGCCAGGCGGGGGGAAACGCCAACATACAACCCGCAAAACCCGGTGGCCCGGACCTTCGTAGTTGAAGGTCCGGGCCACCGGGTTTGTCCCTAGGAAATGAAAACGAATAAGGCGTTACTGGCGCTTATCCATTATTCTTAGCACAATCTTGCGCAACTCGGAAGCGACAAGCACAAATGCCGCCAAACCGATACATTCCAGCCACGCCATGGCGCTCAACGGCGTGGTGCCGAACGCGGAATTCAGGAACGGCACGTAAATCACCACGAGCTGCAGCACGATGGACAGGCCAATCGCGCCCCACAGCCACTTGTTCGAGAACAAGCCGACGAATGCGGACTGCAGGTGGGAGCGCGAGGCCAGCGCGTTGAACAGCTGGGCGAAGACCAGAATCGTGAAGCCCATCGTACGGGCCTCGACCATCTGGGCCTCGTGGCCGAGCGCGTCCACCGACCGGTCGGTGAACAGGCCACCGGCCAGATGCATGTCCATACCAATCAGGGTGACTATGGCCATGATCACACCGATGTAGATGATGTCGCCCCACATCGAGGCGTCGATCACGCGGTCGGTCACCTTGCGCGGGCGGCGGGCCATCACATCATCGGTCTGCGGGTCCACGCCCATCGCCAGCGCGGGGGCCGCGTCGGTCAGCAGGTTGATCCACAGCAGCTGGGTGGCGAGCAGCGGCACCGTGACGCCCACGGTTTCCGGCTGGCGGATGCCGAGGAATCCGGCGAGCACCACGCCGAAGAACACGGTGAACACCTCACCCACGTTGGAGCTCAGCAGGTAGCGCAGGAACTTGCGGATGTTGTCGAAGATCACGCGGCCTTCGCGCACGGCGGCCACGATGGTGGAGAAGTTGTCGTCGGCCAGGATCATCTTGGCGCTCTGCTTGGTCACCTCGGTGCCGGTGATGCCCATGGCGACACCGATGTCCGCGGTCTTGACGGCCGGGGCGTCGTTGACGCCGTCGCCGGTCATGGCCACGATGTTGCCCTGCCGCTGCAGGGATTCGACGATCTTGAGCTTGTGCTCCGGCGCCACGCGCGCGTACACGGAGACATCGGCGGTGGCCTTGTCGAGCGCCGCCTCGTCCGCCAGCTGATCAAGCTGGTCGCCGGTCATCGCCTTGCCGTCCTTGGCGATGATGCCCAGATCAGAGGCGATGCGAGCCGCGGTGAGCGGGTGGTCGCCGGTGATCATCACCGTGCGGATGCCGGCGCGGTGGGCTTCCGCCACGGAGTCGCGGACCTCGGTGCGCGGCGGGTCGATGATGCCGACCATGCCGTTCCAAATGAGATCGGTTTCGATGGCCTCGGCCTGATCGGCGATGTCCGCGACCTGGCCTGCGGCGTTGACGGTCACGCCCGGCACATCGGCCAGCGAGCTCGTCTCCAACGGGCGGCATGCCTCGCCAAGCGTACGGTAGGCCTCAGAGGAGAGGCGCTCGACGGTGGCGAGAATCGACTGGCGGTCGCCTTCGGTGAGCTTGCGCACATGCCCGCCCACGCGGATGCGGGAGCAGTAGCTCAGGAGCACGTCCGGCGCACCCTTGGCGAAGACCGTGAGCTTGCCGGAATCGGTGTCGTCCTTGGCGATGATGGACATGCGCTTGCGCTCGGAGGTGAACGGAATCTCGGCCACGCGGGTGAACCGCTCGGTCTTGCGATCGGCCTTGACCTTGCGCGCGGCCACAATGAGCGAGACCTCGGTGGGGTCGCCCACGATCTCCCAGCGGCCGTTCTCCTGCCGCAGTTCGCCGTCGTTCGCCAGCGCGCCGGCGGCGAGCGCTGCGACGACTTCGTCGGCGATGACGCGGGCCTCGTCCGATTCGGGCGAGACGCCGCCGGTCATGACCATACGGCCTTCCGGCGCGTATCCGGTGCCGGTGATCTGCACTTCGCCGGACGGGGTCACCACACGCTCGACGGTCATCTCGTTGCGGGTCAGGGTACCGGTCTTGTCCGAGCAGATCACGGATGCGGAACCGAGCGTCTCCACCGAGTGCAGCTTCTTGACGATGGCGTTGTGGGCGGCCATGCGCTGCACGCCAAGCGCCAGCACCACGGTCAGGATCGCGGCCAGGCCCTCGGGCACGGCGGCCACGGCGAGCGAGACGGCGAGCAGCAGTGAGTCAATCACGTCGTGGATGTCGTTGAAGCCCTCGAGCACGGCGAGCGCGACCAGCACCACGACGGCGATGATGCACACGGCTATGCCGAGAATCTTGGAGACGTAGTCCATCTCCTTCTGCAGCGGGGTCTTCTCGTCCTCGGTGGCGGACAGCATGTCGGCGATCTTGCCGACCTGCGTGTTCATGCCGGTGCCGGTGACGATGGCGCGACCGGTGCCCTGGGTCACGGACGTGCCGTTGAAGATCATGTTGGCCCGGTCGCCGAGGGCCTTGGCCGCTTCGAGCGTGTCCGGCTTCTTGCCGACCGGCACGGACTCGCCGGTGAGCGAGGCCTCGGCGATGCGCAGGCTGGCCGCATTGACCAGTCGTCCGTCCGCGGAGACCGAATCGCCCTCGGCCAGCACGATGATGTCGCCGGGGACCACGTCCGTGGTGTTGATGCGCTGGACCTTGCCGTCACGCAGCACGGAGGTCTGCGGGGCGGTCATCTGCGCGAGCGCCTCGACCGCGGCCTCCGCCTTGGCCTCCTGCATATAGCCGAGCACGGCGTTGACGATAAGAATCAGGATGATCACGATGGCGTCGAAGGGCAGCGCCTCGCCGCCTTCCGCGCCGGGCTGCGCGTTCGCCTTTTCGATGAACCACGCGACCAGCGAGATGCCGGTGGCCGCGATGAGCAGATACACCAGCGGGTCCTGGAACTGGGCCAGGAACTTCTTCCATTTGGGTACGGGCGGCGCGCTGGCCAGCTCGTTCGGACCGAATTTGGCGAGTCGGCGCTTGGCCTCATCCTCGCTCAGACCGCGCGCAGGGTCCACATTCAGGGCCTTGGCCACGTCTTCGGCACTGGTCAGGCTTGGATCGGCGTCCCCCAACAACGCCTGCTGCGCGCGCACTTCCTCTGATTCCGCGACCTCATTCGTTGCAATCGCGGACTGTTTGGATTGATCTTGCTGACGATCAACCATGTCATTCTCCTTGGTATAGCCGCGGAGTAGTCAGCCCCGGACAGCCGCCGGATTCTCTCTTCCGGTGCCGCGTGGGACTGCGCGGTTATGGACATCGACGCAACTGCTGCCGATGCATACGATTGCCATTATTCCATACCCCCGAGAATCGGTGGGCGCACAGCGTAATGCGTTTTGTGGGGTTTTGGAGGGGTTTGGAGGGTTGGGCGTGCCGGCCGCGCGTGCTGGCCGCGGGCCGGCCGAACGGTGCAATTAGTATGCCGCGCCATAAGTTCGTTGATTATATTTTTGGCTCCCCTTGTTAGGGGAGCTGGCCCGCGAAACGGGTCTGAAGGGTAGTGAATTAATAACGAATTTCTGACGCGGGATACTAGTTCTCGCATCAGGCCGACTTTCAGCCAAGCTGCTCGTGAAGATTGCGCGCGATGGAGCGGTCGCGCAGCCCTTTGGTCAGCTGCAGTCCCACGGTGACGGCCATCAGCACGACCGTGCAGGCGATCCACAGCACCCGGCCCCCGAAGCCGCTGATGACCCAACCTCCCACCAGCGGCGCCAAGGCGATGGACACGGACCACACCATGTTGTAAACGCCTTGGTAGGTGCCTCGTGCGGCCGCCGGGGCCATCGCGGCCACCGTGGTGGTGGCAATCGGGAAGGTGCCGAGTTCGCCCAACGTCCACAGCACCACGGCGAGCGCGAAGCCGGCCCACGAATCGGCCACGATCTGCACGGCGTAGCCGACGACCGTCACGGCCAGCCCCACGATGAGCACACGCGAGTTGCCCATGCGCGCGAACAGCTTCATCGCGGGAATCTGCAGCAGGCACAGCATACCGCCGTTGATGGTGAGCAGCACGGAATAGTCGCCCAGTCCCATGCCAAGATTCGTCATGGCGATGGGCAGACCGGACGTGCTCTGGAAGTAGACGAGATAGTAGCCGAACATCAGCAGGGAGAAGGCGAGGAACGGGCCGTCGGTCAGCACGCGACGCCAGTTGTCGCGCAACGATGCGTTCGTCGGTCGTACGCCATCGCCGGGAGCGGGGGCCGACGACCCGGCGGAATCCGATTCGCCGACTGCGCACACCGCATCCGCCGGCCCTGCCGTGTCAACTCTCGCCGCATCCGCCACGGCGATCCCCAAATGACGGACCTCGCGGAAGAAGAGGACGAGCAGCGCGGTGACGGCGATCAGCACGGCGGCCTCGACGTAGAACATCAGCGAGTACGAGACCTTGACCAGCTGGTTGGCGATGATCGGGCCGATGGCGTAGCCGAAGTTGATGGCCCACGATTGCAGCACATATGCGCGCTGCTGGCGCTCGACGGGCACCACGTCGGCGATGTACGCGGCGATGGCGGGGCTCGGCAGCGAGGCGAACGCGCCATAGACGAACAACGCCGCGCCGATGGGCGCGGGGGCCGTGAGCGCGGACGTAGCCAGCAGGGATGCCGCCGCGCCGATCTCGCCGATGACGATCATCGATTGGCGGCCGAAACGGTCGGACAGCGTGCCACCGAACAGGCATCCGATGATTGCGCCGAAACCGTACATGGAGACGACCGCACCGACCACTCCCTCGTCGATATGCAACGCGGAAACCAGATATATCGACAGGAACGACGTGACGAAGCGTCCCATCCATAAGATAAGAATCGCCAACCACAGTCCCCAGTACAGCGGGGACAAACCGAATATCTCACGTTGCCGTCTCACCTGCAATACCCTACTCGCACTTGACGTTCCGGCACGCTTGGGGCGGGGTGCTGGGACAATGAACCGTATGGCTATCAAAAAAGGACCGACCAAAGGGTCGGGTGGCAAGCATCGTAACGCGCTTCGCGGCAAGGGTCCGACCCCGAAGGCCGAGGACCGCGTGTATCACAAGGCGTACGCGGCCAAGAAGGCGGCCGAGCGCCGCAGGATGGCGGACCCGCGTCTCGCGGCCCGCAGGCGCGTGGACAAGTTCGCCTCGTCGGACACCTCGGATCTGGTGTTCGGCCGCAACTCCGTGCTCGAGGCGCTGCGCGTGGGCGTGCCGAGCTCGACGCTGTACATCCTCTCGCGCATCGAGCATGACGACCGTACGCGCGAGATCGTGAAGCTGGCCGGCACCAGCGGCCTGCACATGCTGGAGGCCGACCGTCTGGAGATGGACCGCATCGCCCGCTCCGGCAACCATCAGGGCGTGATTCTCAAGGTCAATCCGTTCGAGTACTCCTCGCTGGCTTCGCTGGCCGACCGCGCGGAGAAGAAGGCGAAGGCGATGGAGGCCGCGAATTCGGCCACCGCGCGCATCAACGCGCGTCCGCTATTCATCGCGCTCGACGGCGTGACCGACCCGCAGAACCTCGGTGCGGTGATCCGCTCGGCCGCCGCATTCGGCGCGAACGGCGTGATCCTGCCGGAGCGTCGTTCCGCTTCGGTGACCGCCGCGGCATGGAAGGTGTCCGCCGGCGCGGCCGCGCACATGCCGGTGGCCCGTGTGGTGAACCTCAACAAGGCCATCGAAGGTCTTAAGGAACGCGGCTACTACGTGGTGGGTCTTGACGGCGGCGGCGATAAGCTCGTCGGCGAAACCGGTTTCGAGACCGATCCGCTCGTGGTGGTGCTGGGCTCCGAAGGCAGCGGCCTGAGCCGTCTGGTGCGCGAGGCCTGCGACGCCATCGCCGGCATTCCGATCAGCTCGTCCGTGGAGTCGCTGAACGCCTCCGTGGCTGCGGGCATCAGCCTCTACGCCGTATCCAACGCCCGCCGCAAGGCCGGCGAGGCCGCCAAGGCCGCCGCGGCGAAGTAGAAGCAACCGCGATTCAAGCCGCGTAGTCGAGTGGGTCCCTTCACAGCGTTCTGTGAAGGGACCCACTCGGTATCGGGATGTCAGTTGTATTGGACCGAAGGCCGTTTGCACCGGCCCGCGGAACTGCTACTGGTCCCGGCTCTTGGCCCAGAGGGCGTAAAGGGTGCCGTTGCGGTCGATGGGGATGAGGCTCCTGCCGTTCTCGTCGAATCCGAAGGCGCTGCCTCCACTGAATGACGTGCCGCCAACGAAGGCGAGGGCGTCATTGCGCACAGTGGTCCAGCCTTGGAAGGTGTAGCCCGACCGAACCGGGTTGACCTTTGGTTTGGTGAGGTATTCGCCATCCGCGACCTGCTTCGGGTCCAATGCCTTGCCGGCATTGTCCGGCAGCGTGCCGCCATTGAGATCGAACGTGATCGTCCACTTCCGACCGGCCTTCACCCACTTGGCATACAGCGTGGTATCAGTCGTCACCGGCGTGGGGGTGCCGGCTCCTCCGGCAATGTCGTGCTCGCCGGTTGCACCACGTTCACCGGTTGCGCCGTCGCCGAGGGCATCTGCGCTCCCGCTCTTCGCCGACTCGGCGAATACGAACGGTTCGGTGAGATCGGCATCGACGTACCAGCCGTCGAATTCGTAGCCGTCACGGGTCGGTGCGGGCGTGGGCGCAGCGGCATAACCTCCGTCGTCCACCGTCTGCGCGGGTACAGCACCGGGTTCGGAACCGCTCGGCGCGCCCGCGTAGTTGAGGTCGAACGAGACCGTCCATGTCTTGACCCACTGGGCGTACAGCGTCACGTCATCGGTAATCGGCGTGGAGGCGAAATCAAATAGTCCGGCGGACCCGTCCGCACTGGTGCTCCAGCCGCGCAGACGATAACCGTCGCGCGTGATTGCCGGCGCCGTAAGCGTGGTGCCGTGCTCCACATACGAGGTCGTATCGCCGTCGGCATTGCCTGAGCCATCGTTGCGGTGGAACGTCACCACATGCATGGTGGTGCCCTCCACCGACCACTTGGCATACAGCGTGAGATCGCCGGTCACGGCCGTGCCGAACATGTACGGCGTATTGCCGGGCTCGCCGGTCACGGAATCAACATCCGTCACCCATCCAACGAACGTGTATCCGACGCGGGTCGGCGAGATCGGTTTGTTCACGGCGCCGCCATATTCGACCGTCTGCGGGGCGACCGGCGAGCCTTCGGCGCCGGTGTCGAACGTCACGGTGAATCGTTTGACGCGCCACACCGCATGCAGCGTGAACGATTCGGTCACCGGAACGCTGCCCGGACCATCGCCAAGCACATAATCCGCTACCTCGCTGCCTTCCGTTCGGCTCCAGCCGAGGAAATCGTAGCCTTCCCGCTGCGGCACCTGACTATCGGCTATCGGCTGCACATAGCCGCCGGTCTCCACGGTCTGCGCGTCGACCTTCCAGTCGATGCCCGTATCGAATGCGATGAGGTTCGCCTTCTCGTACTTGGCCCACAGCTTGAGTCGGCCGGTCACCGGAGTGCCTCCCTCGCCGAGCACGAAGTCATCCGCACCGGCTTCATCAGTGGTCCAGCCCTTGAAGATATACCCGTCGCGCTTCGGATTCTCGTTGTCGGTAAGTTCGCGCACGGTGCCGCCGACCATGACCGCCTGCGGGCTGACGTACCAGTCCGTACGCGTCTCGAACGTCACGCCGACCACGGACGGACGATAGGTGTAAATGGTCGGGTCTCCGCTCACCAGCCAGATCTCGGCGACGCCCTCATCCGTCTGACCGGCTTCAACCTGAATCGCGGATTCCGGAATCAAACGGTCGTTGCCGTCCGGGTCCTTGCCACTCCATGAGTCGCCTCCCCGACGCAGGATGAACTCCGGGCTGCGGTTGCCCTTGGTCTCCTGATTGAGCGTATAGCGAGCGATCATGCCGTAATCGTCATGCTCGGTGAACTGTACCGGCGAACCGGTCTGCTCGTTGGACCAGGTCCACAGATCCCAACCCTTCCAGGAGTCGGTATCGTGGTCGTATTCCTGATAATTGCCGTCCGCACGCATGTAGTGGACGATGACGTTGAGCCGTTTCGGGTTCTTCACATCGTTTGGCTGCGGCACGGATGACGGATGACGCGATTCGGAGGAGGAATCGTATGCGGCACCGTTCGCGCCGTCGCCGCCGTCCACCCACGATTCGATGGAACCGCGCACCTTGGCCGTCACACTGCCGGAAGTCCGGTCGATCACGGCGGCGGAGTACGTGGCGTTCGTGCCGTCCACGGCCGGGGCTGCGGCGTCGGCCGAACCGACGATGCGGTAATTGACCGCGGTGAAATCACCGGGCAGGCTTGTGGTCATGCGCTTGCCGTCACTATCCATGACGGAGTCGAACGGATGGTACGTCGCCTGAAGCACGGCGCCGGACGCATCGGCGCCCCACACCACGACGCCGGTGGCAGCGTTCTGTGCATCGCTCACGGCCTTGAAGTGCACGGTGAATCGTGTCTGCACGGAGGCCTCGCACGCGAACGGCACTCCAATCGTCTCGTCGTGGTTCTGAACTGCGGTGATGGCCGTGCCGACCGCATTCTCGTACGGCTTGCCGCCGCCGTCGGTCGAGTAGCCGTCGCGGTAATCCCAGAGCGCGGCCTCGCCACCCGCCGCATCATTGGTGAAACGATACCGCAGGCGATGCGCGGTGACCTTGTCCAGCGTGATCACGTACCAGCCGTCGGCGGCCGCGCAGGACGCACCGATGCCGCCCGAACCGGAACCCGCACCGGATTGGGAGACATCGGCGGCCTTGGTCATCCTCACCGGCGTACCGTTGAGCAGATTGTCGCCGGAGGCGTACTGGATGTACACGTCGTCGCCCCAGTCGGCGCTTGGCTTGTAGTAGATGGTGGCCGAATCATCGCCAATACGGTCGGTGTCCACCTCATCGTCGTATCCCGAATCGGCACCCTCGTACCCCTCTCCCCAAGTCTGCGGGGTCATGCCCTGATAGATCGCCACAGCCGAACGTTTGCCCAGCGTCACGCTGAACTTGCCGTCCTTGACGGTCACGGGCGTGCAGGTCTTGCCGGAGGATGAGTACACGTCGCAGTACGTACCGTCGGGCAGGCTGGTCGCGTAGGTGTTCTTGTGTTCCTGCAACGTGTTGTTGATGGCGACGAATCCCACGTCCTTACCAGCCGAATTCTGGCGGGCGAAACCGATATTGTTGGTGCTGACGTCCTGCCAGTTGCCCACGGTGGTACCGGCCACCGCATTGCGGAAGCCGATCATGCCTCGCACGGACGTCCATCGCTGCTCGCACAGCCACTGTCCTTGCACACGGGTGCCGCTGGTCTTGCACACGGCATCGAAATCCACATCCGCCACGCTGGTGTCGGTGGTGCCGTTCGGACCGGCGTCACTGTTGTCGGCCGTGTAATAGTAGTCGGACATGATCTTCGGCGAGCCGTAATCGTAGGCGAGCATGAACGCGGTCGCGAGCTCGTATTTAGAACCGGAATCGACCGTTAGCGTCTCGGAACCGCGCGCGGTGTCCCAGTTCGAGACGAACACCGTGGCCTTGTCGCTTGGCAGCAGGCCATCGTCGATACTCTTCAGATTGCTGATGTCGCCATTGAAATACTGGCGAAGCTGATAGGCGTACGAGAATTCGGTGACGTCGCCATTGGCGGTGTACCGTTTCGGGGCGAGCAGGTCGGATTCGCCTTGGTGGTAGATGACCTCCTGCTGGAAGGGGATGTCCGCGGCGGCGACGCCGATCTTGGCGGCCAGCTTGGCCTTGATGGCCTTCAGATCACTCGCGTTGATGTGCTTGGCCGAGTCGATGCGGAATCCTCGCACGCCAAGATTCCACAATCTGGCGAGGTAGTCGGCCTGGATGGTCTGCACACGGCTGGAACCGGTGTTGATGTCCCACATGGTGGAAAGCCGGCATTCCTGCACCTCGTCGGCATTGGTGTAGTCGGCGATGTTGGTCCGGCAGGAGTGGAAATCGCCGGACGCAAGGCCGTACTGGTGGTTGTTGCCGCTTTCCTCGTATTGGTAGATGCCGATGCCCGGATAGCGGCCGTAGGTGCCGTTGTAGGCGGTGCCGGCCACGCCGAACTGGTCGTCCACCCATGAGACGTCATGGCCGGAAGTGTGGTTGAGGACCACGTCGGCGATAATCTGCACGCCGGCCGCCTTGCAGGTTTCGATCATGGATTTGAGCTCGGATTCCGTACCAAACCGCGAGTTGAGCGAGTAGCTGATGGGCTGGTAGACGGTCCACCATTGGGTGCCCTGCACTGACTCCTCGGGCGGGGAGATCTGCACATAGCCCACGCCTTCCGGCCCGTAGGTGGTGGTGCATTCCTTGGCGATGGTGTTCCACGATTGCTGGAACGCCACGACCGTAACGTCGCGGCTGGAAGCGTCGGCGGATGCCGCGGTGGGTTTGGAGGCCGCGGCGTTCGACTCGTCGGCAACCGCTGCGCTGGTCACCACCGCGCCGCCGAGCATCACGGACGCCCCCAGCACTATTGCGCACAGTTTCGAGACGCCTCTCCGGAAGGATCGCGCCATAGTCGCCTTGCCGCGCTTGGACAGGTGAGCCGGCTTCCCGGCGGACCGCAAAGCGCTCGGACCGCGCAGCGTAGTATTCCGAGTCATCGGAGATCTCCCTTCTTGGCGCGCTTGCCATTGGCACGCGCGGCGGTGATGCGGTTGGCGAAGAACGCACCGGACAGCGCGACGAGCGTCAGGCCGAGCAGCGTGAGGCGTGCGGTGCCCTCACCGCCGGTTTCCGGCAGAATCGGCAGGCTGGTGTTGGTAATCGTGTATCCCTTGGTCTGGTCGCCGGTGATGATCGGCGGGTAGTAGCCATCGAGGGTTCCCGGCGAGTACGTACCGTCGCCGTTCGGGACCACTTCGCGCACCTCGTAGGTCTTGTGTGTGCTCAGTTCGGTGAACGTATACGACCAGCTGTTGCCCTCGTTCAGTTCGACAGGCTTGCCGACTGCGGTCAGGTTTTGCAAGGTCGCCGGTTGCGACTGGTCGATGACCGTGGTGTCGCGGAGGTCCGCGAGCGCCGTGTCCGAGGTGTCCGGGGTCGTCTTCTCGTAGAGCTGGACCCAAATCGACGTCGGACGGGTGTTGTTCCCGTTATCGTTGTCCTCCCAGTTCTTGCGCACGTTCAGGTCGGTCTTGTCCGGCACGTTGCGGTTGGACAGCGTGAACCGATAGTCGTCCACGCCGGTGCTCTTGGCGGAACCGGCAGCATCGGAGGTGCTGCCGCTCTCGCCGGATTCGCCACTCTGCTGGTCATACTTCGTGTCGTCGGCGAAGGTGGCCGTGTAGTCATCCACCGCCTCCTCGGTCACGGAGTAGCGCAGCAGCTTGCCGTTGCGATACTTGGGCAGGTTCGTGAACGTGTAGGTCCATGTGTCGCCGGTTGCGGCAGTCTGTGCGTCGATGTCCGACTCCGATTCGGAGGTGCTGGGCTCGTCGGCGCCGGTCTTACCCGTATGGCTATCGGACTCGGTGGTTCCCGATTCGGCAGAGCCGGATTCGGGGCGGGGCGAGCTGGTGTCGCCGATGTCGGAACCGGAATCGCCCGCACTGGGCTCCTGTACCTTGTCTTTGGAGGTGAGCACCATGCAGCTGACGCCCCAAATCTCCTTATTTGATTCCTTGCACTTGTCGCCCTGCGGCTCGGGCCAACCGTTGGAGTTGTCCCACAGGCTGGTGAGCAGCCAGACGGTCACTGCATCCGGCCGCTGGCCGTTGAAGTCCTGCGCGTCGTCCCACACCTTGTTCACGGTGACGGCCACGGTCTCCGGCGCATGCGTATTGGTGATCGCATACTTATCGTTCTGGCCGTTTTCGCCCTTGGTGTACGTGAACGTCACGTTGCAGGCATCGGCGTCCGAAGACGTGCATTTGAGCTCGTCGTCAAACCCGTTGTACCCCGCCACAGGCGTTTCGGTCACGGAATACGTATACGGCTTGCCATACGGGTTCTTCTCGGGCAGATTCTCCAGCGTCCACTTCCACTCGCCCTGTTCGTTCGGCTTGAGTGTGGTGACGATCATCGTTTCGGAATACTGTTCGTAATCCTCCGAACCGTTGCTACCGTCGCTCTTCGGGCGCTCCGAAGTGCCGGTCACGGTCACCTGAATAGCCTCCGGGCGCAGACCATCCTGGTTGTCGTGATCATCCCAGTTCTTGACCAAATCGAGGTTCACCGCGTCGGGCTGGTGGATGTTGTACAGCGTGAACTCGTAGCCGTTCGCGGTCGGTTTCCTGACGATGGAGGCGTGGTATTCATCCTTGTTGTCGCCGGTGAGCACCTCGCTCACGGTGTATGTGATGTCGTTGCCTTCCTCGTCCTTCTTGTTCAGTCCGGTCCAGTCGTGCGACCAGTTGTTGTCCGCGTTGAGCTCGACGTGATAGCTCACGTCGTCCGTGTCTTCCATCTCCTTGCCGTTCGCGTACAGCACGGCGGTCACGGTCACGCCGTCACGCAACTTGTCGCTGTCGTCATTGTCCTCCCAGCGTTTGGTCACGGATACGGCCGTGTACGACTTGGCCGCGTCCTCCACGCGCACCAGATTGCCGCCGGCCGCCACGTCGCCGATCGTCACCCTGCCGTCGCGCACGGTGAACGTAATCGGCTTGGCGGCCACGTCATAGCCGACCGGCGCGGCGGTTTCGGTGAGCGTGTACGTGCCGTTGGGCAGCTGGAACGTTCTCGGGCCCTCTGCGGACGAGGTCCAGCGCAACGTCTTGCCGTTGTCGCCCACGGTCACACCGTCGAGTCCGGTGAAGACATCATCGTCGAACGGCGTTTCGTCGCCCTCGAATGTGGTCCCGGTGAGCTCGAACGTCGCGCCTGCGAGCTCGGCCACACCGGCCACAGCCGTCTTGGAGACGGTCACGTTGGTGGTGTTGAGTTCGTCGGTCATGACCACCGTGTTGTTCTTGGCCGTGCCGCCGCCGACCGTCACCGTGCCGTCGAGGTTCACGGTGAACGTGATGTCGCTCGCCGGCCGGTATCCCGATGGCGCTTCGCTTTCGTGCAGCGTGTACGTGCCGGGGGCGAGTGTGACGACTCGAGCGGTACCGGTGGACGTCCATTCAATCGGGTTGATGACCTCGCCCGCCAGCGTGGTGCCGGTGATGAGGAGCTTGGCACCGGCGATCTCGCCCACACCGCCGGTGAGGCTCACCTTGGAGACGGTGACATTGGTCGGCTTATACATGTCGGTCATGACGATTACGTTGCCATCTGCGGCGTTGCCGCCGATCTTCACGACGAGCGACTGGTCGGCCTGACGTTCCACGGTGAAATCAATCGGGTCGGCGACGAGGTAGCCGTTCGGCGCGCTGGTTTCGGAGAGGGTGTACGAGCCTGGCTTGAGTTCCGCTTCGTAGGACGTGCCGGCCTTGCTGGTCCACGACTTGGAGACCTTCTTGCCGTTCTCGTCCGTACCGGTGATTTCCATCTTGGCTCCGGCGATTTCCGTGCCGCCGAGGTCACGCTTGGACACGCGGATCTTCGCGTCGGTCGGGTAATGCGTATTGGTGATGGTGATGCCGCCTGCGCTGGTGGCGCTGCCGGCGACAGTCACGGTGTAGCCCTTCGGCGCACCGGTTTCCTGCACGGTGTACGTGATCAGACCGCCGTTCTCGTACTTCGGCAGATCGGCGAACGTGCCTTGCCAGTTGTTCTCGGCGTTCAGCGTGAGCGTTTTGCCATCCACGGCCTTGCCGTTGGCGACCAGCTGCACGGTGATGCTCTCCGGGCGTAGCTTGTCGGCGTCGCTCGCGTCATTCCAGACTTTGGTGACGGGCACGCTGACGGTTTCCGGCGTGTATGTGTTGGTGAACGTGGTGGTTGGCACGACGTCGCTTCCGGTGGACTCGCGCGAAGTGGTCGTATACCCGTCCTGATTCGCATTCTTTTCGGTGACCTTATATGTCACCGCTGTGCCGCCTTCACGCACCGGCAGATCGGTCCATTCGACCACGGCCTGAGATTCAGGCGTGCTTTCGTTCAGCACCTTGTCCTGTCCGGCGACGACGGTCCACTTCTTGCCGCCGTCCAGCGATTTGTTGAGCTGGAATGTGACCGGCTTGCGTTTGCCGTCGCGATTGTTATCGTCATCCCAGACCTTGCGAGCGCGGATCGACGTGACGTTCGACCGGTCAATCATCGTAACCTGGCCGACGTTGCCGGTATCGCGCACGTCGACGCCGTTGACCAGCACCGCACCCTTGTTGGTGACGACGATAGTGATCGGGTCGGCGGTTTGGTACCCCTCCGGCGTCGTGGTTTCGGTGAGCGTATACGTGCCGGGTGTGAGGTTCTCGACCTTGTGTTTAGCACCGGTGTCACCGGCGTCGTCCGTCGTCCACTCCCGTTTGAAGGTCGCGTCGCCATCCTTGGTGAGGGTCAGCGTAGCGCCGGGGACATGGCTACCGCGTTCGTCCGTTTTGGCGAATTCGATGGAGGCCGTGATTGCACTCGCATTGCTTACCGACCACAGGTAGGTCTGCAACGTGGTGGAATTATCGCCTTCGCCTACGGCAGCCACGGTCAGCGGGGAGCCATCCACGGTCTTGCCTTGGTAGAACGCGGCATTATGTCCCTGCGGCTCACCGCCCGGGAACACGATATACAGCGGGATGGCGGCGGCGGTATAGCCTTCCGGCGCCTTGGTCTCGGTGACCCGGTAGATCGCATCCGCGCGCAAACCAACCACCGGCGTGTAACCGCTGGTGCCGGACTGCAGACTTTCGCTCACGGTCTCCGGGGTACCGCTCGACGTCCACTCATCGCCGTTTGTTGACATGTCCACGTTCAGCCGCTCAACCTTGAATCGTGCGCCATTCAACGGTTTGGTGGTATCCCCGTCGGCGTACTTGTAGATCTGCAGTGAGTGCAGACTGGAGCTGATGCCACCCTGCGCCTCAATCACCTTGCCGGTTTGCGTGGTGGTCGAAGTGCCGCCGTTCTCGCCGTAGCCGGACAGCACAATCGTGTTGGTGCCGAGGGAGCCGAAGTCCTCCCCTGGCTTGAGCTGCACGGACGCCTTGTACGTGATCGTCATCGCGCGCGCGTCGGGCACGGTGAACGTAATCGTTTTCTTCGCCGGATCGTACGCGTATGTCGCGCCCTCCACTTCAGCCTTCGTACGCGAGTCGGCGATAGTCACGCTGTCCATGCGCAAGTCGAGCGCCGCGCCAAGCGTATCGGTCAACGTCAGCGACTTGCCGTCGTTCAGTGTACTGCCGCCGGGGTTCACGGTCACGGTGTAATTGATGTACGGTGCGGTGTTCTTGTCGTACGTGCCTTGTTTCGATACGAGATTGTTCGGCTTGACCCAGATATCGGCATTGTCCGGCAACTGGGCTTCTCCATCGATGTGGATGACGGCCTTGTTGGTGTACTGTTTGACGCCGCCGTTGAGCGCGTCGGCGATGTTCGAGAACGTGGTGTCGTACTCGATGAACAGCGAGCCGCTCTGCGCTTTGGCGAATGCTGGGCTGCCTTTGGCGATGACGAAGGTGAGCGTGTGGTCGCCGTTGTCGGTCACGGTCACGCCGCTGTAGGTGTTGTCCTTTGAGTCCTTGGCCACCATGGAGCCGGGAATGTACTTGTGGTCGCCGAAGGTTTGCCAGTTGACGGTCTCCCCATGCGACAGCGTGTCGGTGATGGTCACGGATTGCGCGTTCTCGGGAATATCGTGTACCTTGAGCCGCCAACGCATGGTGTTGCGGCTTAGCGGCGTCCCGTTGCCGTCGTCCTGATACGACTGGTTGGCGGACTTGTCGAGATTGTCCACCACCGGCTTGTGGGTGGCGGTGTCTTCCTTGTTCACGAATCGGACCGTATTGGCGAACGTACTGCCGGCGGGCGCGGAGTCAAGCACCGTGGAAGTGTACGAGATGTACAGTTTGGTGTCTTTGCTGATGGCGTCGTTAAACGTGATCGTGAACGATTTGCGATCCGCGGCAACTGTTTTGGTAATACTGCCGGCGTATTCCTTGGTGAGCTTGCTATCCGTGTAGATCCTGATTGTGTCCGCGTCCGGGTCAAGCACCTGCCAATCGGGCCGCGTGTACCCATCCGGATGGGTTTTGCCGTCGTCGTCGACCGTGTCGGTCAGCACTTTGCCGGCGGGCAGATCGTCCTTGGCCCTGAACGTGGTCAGCCATTTGAGCGTCTTGGTCTCGTTTGCGTCGCCGACATACTTTTTGTCGAGGTCCACGGCGTCCTTGCCGATCGTCACCGTGCCGCTGCCGGGTAGCTGCCCGCTGCCATCGCCGGGCGTCACCGTCACATTGTTCTTGTATGTGATCTTGTCGCCGCTGCCGCTCTCGGGCAGTTTTTCGACTTCGGTGGAATACTTGATCTCGTACCTGCGGTATGGCTTGCCGTTGTCGTCCGGCAGCTTGGCCGTACCGTTCACCAGATCAGCCCAGTCCAGCGTGGTCTCATGCGTTTGCCAGTTCCTGTCGGTGTACGTGACCTTTACCGCGCCGGTCGGAGCCTTGAGGTTATCGCCAAGCGAGTCTCGAATCGTCGTTGCGTCCGGCATCACGTCGGAATCCGGATCGGCGTCGATGGTGATCGTCCAGTTGACCACGGTGACGTCAACGCTCTGGCCGTTCTCGTCCTTCTTGGCGGTGCCGGCCTGACCGCGTTTACTCACATACCAACTGCTGTTGAGCCAGATGCTCTGTTCGGTGGTCTTGCGGTTGGTGGAGTCGTCGCTGTAGTACTTGACCTTGTTCTTGACGAGCTCGGTCTTGCCGTTCTTGACGGCATCGGCCACGGCTTTACGGTCGATCTTCACGCTGTATCGTGCATACAGCACCTGTCCGTCGGCCATGTGGTCGATGTTGGCAGTGAATCCTTTGAGGTCGGCGTTATCCGTGCTTTGCCAGCCGCCGGTGTACTCCTGCGTGCAGTTGGCGTCCGTATACAGTTTGAGGGTGCCCGGCTGCAGGGTGAGGAGGTCGCCCATCGTGTCCTCGAGTTTGACATTCCGGTTGGTGCCGGTCGAATGCACCTCGACAACGAAGTCAAACACGCTGGGATCGTCGGTGGAGATGGCACCGTTCTTCTGAGCCCACAGACTGTGCTTTTCGTTGACATCGACTTCCAGATCGCCTATGCCGGGGAATTCGAAGTTGGTCTTGCCGCCGTTCTCGCCGCCGGTCGATTTCTCGTTGATGGTGCCGTCGACGGTGACATATGCCTTGACGTTGGTGCCGGTGTCCGCACGGTCGAAAGTCGCGGTGATGCGGTTGCCGTTGACGGTGAACGTGCCGCGCTCGGTGCCGTCTTCACCGTAGATGGTGTAGGTCTTGCCGGATTCGAAGGTGATGCCTTGGGGCAGGTCATAGGTGAAGGTGTCTCCGGCTTGGATTGCGGTGTTGTTCGGCACGGTCCAGTGAAGCTGAACCTTGACCTTATCGCCGTAGTTCACCTTCATGCCGGTGGTGTACGGCTTGCCGTTGATGGTGATGGACGTGGCATCCTTATCCACCGGAGCTTGGGCGCTGCCGATTTCGTATTGGCTGGAGGCCTGGGCCTGAGGCACGCCCGCGACCATGGTGGCCAGCATCATGGCGACCACAACGAACAGTGATGCGAACGTTCGCAATACAGGGGCGACGGAATGACGTCTGCTTCGACCGGGCATGCTCTCTCTCCTATCGCGGCACCTGCGCCATTGACTGGCGCCGCTCGACTCATATGATGGAGCATACCCCTTATTACGCCCTAATTGCAAACGATTGCCGCATGTCGCATTCGTTCAGGGGATGTACTTAAGTCGTTCTATCTAGTGCATTTTCTGTTCATTCAGCAGATTCGATGATTTTCATGAAAATGCACTGCAATTGCAAACGTTTGTCTTTATTTTCCTCATGCAACATATTCAATTATGTTACCTGCCGGTCGCCACCAGCACCCAAGGTGATCATCCGACGCCCATACCGGCAGTAGAGCTGGCCTCTTCCCCAGAAACCAAGCCCCATATTGACAACGTTCGCTCCTGAAACCTCACGCAATAGACCCGCCAATCACGGACTCGCCCACGGTGAGGCACAGTCGTCCTCACTCGACTGCGCCTCACCCAGGCTCACCTCACAGCTAGTGTCCCGCGCCGGACTATCTGCTCAGTGGCTCCATACCGCCGCGTCGGGGTCGTCGTCGGGGTTGTAGCTGTCGTCGCCGTAGGTGTACTCATCGTCCACCACACCGGAATCGGCTTCGGCGTTGAGCGCGTCCACGTCCTTCTTGTCGAGCTTGTACTGCGGCAGCACGTTGTCGATATAGCTCTTGACGGCCTCGGCCATCGGCACGTCGTGACCGGCCTTCTCCGCAAGGAACCATCGGTGGTCGAGCACTTCGTGGAAGAACTGCGCGGGCTCGATCTGCGAGCGGTATTCGGACGGAATCATACGCACGGTCGGCTCGTAGACCTCGCGCATCCAGTCGGTGGCCACGATCTCCAGCTCCTCGCCGTCACGCCAGGTGGAGGCGCGGTAGGCATCGAGGTCGTTGAGCAGACGGCGGGCCTGATTCTCCTGCACGTCCAAACCGGTGAGGCGCAGGAGCTTGCGGGAGGCGTACCCGGCGTCCACCACACGCGGACGAACCAGCACGCGCTTGCCATCCTCGGCGGTCTTCATCTCGAGCTCGTCCACGTCGAAGCCGAGCTCGTTGAGCTTGTTGACGCGCTTCTCGATCTTCCACATCTCATTCGGGCCGAACTTGTCGGTGTCGGTCAGGGCGCTCCACAGCGAATGGTAGCGATCGACCAGGCGGTTGCCCACCTCGATCTCGTCCACATCGCTGGGCAGCAGACGGCCGGACGCCAGATCCATGAGTTCGCCGATGATGTTCGTGCGAGCCAGATCGATATCGTATTCGCGCTGGCCTTCGGTCAGATTCACATGCAGGTCACCGGTTTCGGCGTCCACTAGGAAGGCGGAGAAAGCGTCGGCATCACGCAGGAACAGCACGTTCGACAGCGACACGTCGCCCCAGTAGAAGCCGGCCAGATGCAGACGGACCATGAGCACGGCGAGGGCGTCGATCAGTCGCTCGGCGGTGTCCGGGCGCAGATTGCGGGCGAACAGGGCACGGTAGGGCAGCGAGAACTTGAGGTGCCGGGTGACGAGGATCGCCTCCAGCGGCTCGCCGTTGCGATCGTGGCGGCCGGTGACCACGGCGATCGGCTGCACGGTGGGCAGGTCGAGCTTCTGCAGCCGGCGCAGCAGCTCATACTCGCGCTCGGCCACCTGACGGGTGATCTCCTTCATGGCGTACACCTCGTCGCCAACGTGCACGAAACGCACCACATGGCGGGAGATGCCTCGAGGCAGGTTGGCCAGCAGCTCCTGAGGCCATGTGGCCAGCGGCTTGTGCCACGGCAACGTGAACATCTTCGGGTTCGAGCTGGCGGCGGTGATCTTCAATGCCTGCGGTTCGGCTGAATTGGCGTGTTCGTCTTCGGCTTTGACAGACGTGGCTTTCAGCGCGCGCGGATCCAACTGGGGCAATTCATTCAACTCCATGTGTTCGATTTTACGTTGCGCCCGCGCGTTTTTCTCGGAATTGGCCCCCATACCGCGAAAAACGCACACCGGCCTCGTCTCAACGGCTCGTCGCCGCATCAACCGCGTCCGATGGCGTCATCGATAGTGGCATCGCCTCATGCCCTAAACAACAAGAAAAGCCCCGCAGCTATGCAGGGCTTTTCCAACGAGGTCATAAGAGAGGAAGAGAACAACCTCGTTTAATGGTTGACGAAGCGGTTAGACCTCGCCAAGTATATCTACGCCGCAATCGGCAATCGACTAGTTCAGACGCAGCTCGGTCGACGGAGCGAACAGGTGCATCTTGGCCGGGTCGATCTTGATCTTGACGACGGCACCGATCTTCGGAAGCGCACGCGGGTTCACACGAATCGTGGTGAGCTTGTTCTGATCGGACATGACCTGAGAGGCCTCAGCGGCGGAACCATCGGTGATGATGTTGCCGTAGATGTAGCCGTCGGAACCCAGATCCTCGACGTTGACGACCTTCAGGGAGAAGGCGTTCGGATCGTCGGCCGGAGCCAGATCGGCGTCCTCAGGACGGAAGCCGACCACGATCTGGTTGTTGTCCTCGGCGGTGAGCTTGTTGACGGCCTCAGCCGGCAGGTCCACGGTGTCCTCGCCGATCTTCGCCTTGCCGTTGACCACCGGGTGGGTGTTCAGGTTCATCGACGGGGAGCCGATGAAGCCGGCGACGAAGACGTTGGCCGGACGATCGTACAGCTCGGTCGGGGCGCCGACCTGCTGCAGGATGCCGAGCTTGATGACGGCGATGCGGTCGCCCATCGTCAGGGCCTCGGTCTGATCGTGGGTCACGTACAGGGTGGTGACACCCAGCTGGCGCTGCAGAGCGGCGATCTGGGTACGGGTCTGGACACGGAGCTTGGCGTCGAGGTTGGACAGCGGCTCATCCATGAGGAAGACCTTCGGCTCACGGACGATTGCGCGGCCCATGGCCACACGCTGACGCTGGCCACCGGACAGAGCCTTCGGCTTGCGGTCGAGGTACTCGGTGAGGTCCAGGATCTCAGCGGCCTTCTCAACGCGCTTGCGAATCTCGTCCTTCGGAGTGCCGGCGATCTTCAGAGCGAAGCCCATGTTGTCCGCAACGGTCATGTGCGGGTACAGAGCGTAGTTCTGGAACACCATGGCGATGTCGCGGTCCTTCGGCTGCATCGTGGTGACGTCCTTGCCACCGATGAGGATGCGGCCCTTGTTGACCTCTTCCAGACCCGCGAGCATGCGCAGGGTGGTGGACTTACCACAACCGGAAGGGCCGACGAGGACGAGGAACTCGCCATCCTTGATATCAAGATTCAGGTCATCCACAGAGGGCTTGTCGTTGCCCGGGTAGATACGAGTGACGTGGTCGAAAACGACTTCTGCCATAATTACTAATCCTTTCAGAGGCAGGTACGTGCCTCACGATCCGTGGTAAAGGGATTTTCGGTTATTTACTGTGCCTCGACCTGTCGCTACCGTCGACAACTTTGCTTTCGGAAACTGCAAGCTTCAGCGTTTACTTTTCCGGTTCAGTGAAGGTTCTCTTCGTTGAGCCAAGAATCACTATACACGGGCCGCGTACAAACTCAAGGACAATCGCGCGAAATTTTTCGCACCGCGTGTCGCAGCGGACATCTGCTACCGCTCTGCGTCGAAACTGACGCCGTTGCGGCGGGCCTCCCGTTCGGCCTTACGCTCGTCACGCCTTTCCTCGGCCTCCTCCATGCGCTGAATGCGCAGCTGGCGCCAATCCTCGCGCATGTCGCGGAACCGCTCTGCCCATGTGGCGGCGTCGTAGGCCGGACCGGCCTCGCCGGCACCGGCGTCCGGCGACGCCGCGCGCTTGCCGACCGAACCGGGGATGCCCGCGCCAATCGCGGCCTTGATTGCGGCGAGCCCGGAGACCGACCCATCATCGGCGCTTCCGTCCCCGGTTCCCTCACTGGCAACGGCACTATCCGAGAGCGCGTCGGCGGCACCATCGGCGACCTTGGCGACCCCCATCTTCAACAGCCCCAGCAGCTCGCGCAAGGTCTCGGGAATGGGCTCGTCGCCCTCGCTGGCGGACTTGGTCAATCCTTCGATGCGCCGGCGCAGCGCGTCCGCATCCTCCGGATCGATCTTGAGCCCGGCGATCAACGACTGCCGGATGGTCTCGTAGTCCAAGTTGGCGAAGAAGTTCAGCTGCTGCAGGGTCATGAACCCCTTGAGTTCGGGGAACCGGTGGACGATGTACTCCTCGCGGTCATCGGCCGCGCGGGTCCAGTCGCGGGTGAGCTGCGGGTCCCAGCTGGCGGTGATCGACCCCTCGCGCATGCGGTAGTGGTAGAGGGCCTTGGGGATGCGGACCACGCGCGTGGCCTCGCCGATCACGTTGCAGATGCGGGACAGGTCCTCGATCTTGCGCCCCACCGGGAAGGAGAAGCCGGTGTTCTGATAGGTGGCGGCAGGTGCCAGAAACGCCCAGAAATAGCCGTCGATCTCGGCCTTGACCTGTTTCTTGATGGCTTCGACCGGAGTGAGGATCTGGACTTCGGAATAGTCGTTGTGCCGGTAGTTGGACAGCAACGGCTTGTCATTCTCGGAGATGGTGTCGAACTGGAACATCACGAGGTCGGCGTCGTAGTCGCGCATCGCGGCAAGGCAGTCCTCCACCAGCGTGGGGGCCACGGTGTCGTCCGAGTCGGCGAAGTAGATGTACGCGCCGGTGGCGACCTTGATTCCGGCGTTGCGTGCGTCGGACAGGCCGCCGTTGGGCTTGTGGATCACGCGCACACGGGCGTCCTTGGCGGCCCAGGCGTCGCACATGGCCGGGCAGCCGTCCGGCGAGCCGTCGTCCACGAGCAGGATTTCGAGATTGGCGTAGGTCTGCGCGGCCACGCTCGCCACGCACTTGTCAAGGTACCGCTCGACTTTGTACACCGGGATGATGATGCTGACCAACGGCTCATGTTCCATACGTACAGCGTACCGCCATCGTGTCGCCGCCGTGTGAAGGTACGGGAGATGTGACGCCCCGTTCGAAAGCGGTACCGGGGCACGCGTCGAGGCGCGCACGGTACCCGGCGCGGCAACCGATATCGCCCGCACTGGGATAGGATGCAGGAGGAACATGACAGGGAGGTAAGGTCATGCGCAGTGTGAGAGTGGGAGTGGTCGAGGACGACCCGTCGGCGTGCCAGCGTGTTCTGGATTATCTCAACCAATACCGTAGCGAGACCGGCGTGGAGTTCACGATCTCCGTGTTCAACGACGGCGAGGCGATCGTGGAGCGGTACACGCCCACGTATGACATCCTGTTTCTGGACATCGAGATGTCGCATATGGACGGCATGTCGGCGGCGCGGCGCATCCGCGAGCGCGACGACTCGGTGGTGATCGTGTTCATCACCGCCGCGCCGCAATACGCCATCAACGGCTACGAGGTGCAGGCGCTCTCCTACCTGCTCAAGCCCGTGCCGTATTTCGCGTTCCGTCAGGAGCTCAAACGGTCCATCGACATGGTGCGCCGGCGCTCGGACGGGTCGATGCTCATCGAGGCCGGCGGCAATCAGATGAGGCTGGAGCTTTCGGATGTGACGTACATCGAGTCGATCCGGCATACGATCATCGTCCACACGCTCGATGGAAAACTGTCGGTGTCCGGCACGCTGAAGGACTTCGAGGGGCGGCTGGCTGATCAGGACTTCTTCCGCTCCAACTCCTGCTATCTGGTGAATCTGCGGCATGTGGTGGGCGTGGATGGACAGGACTGCGTGATGTCGAACGCCGAGCGCCTGCGGGTGAGCCGGCCGCGCAAGAAGGCGTTCCTGACCGCGCTGACGAACTACATGGGCGCGTCCGGGCCGACCGCGCGGATGGGCGCCGGCGAGGGCCCGGCCGTCGGCGGTACGGCGACCGTCGGCGGCGCAGCGGACGGCGCGACAGGCGAATCGGCATGATCGGCGGAACCATCACCAACGCCCTGCCGGACATCCCCCGCCTGTATACGGGAATCTGCGAATGGATGGCCTGCGTGACCTATCTCATGGTCATCTACCGGCGCGTGCCCCGCCAGCGAACGATTGCGGTGGGGGCGCTGGGCCTTGCCGGCATGATCGGCATCCAGTATTTCGACGGCGCGATGCCGCTGTGGTTCTGGGTCGGCGGCATGCTGCTCGCGTTCGGCGGCATGTGGGCGATCGTGCGGTTCGGCGCCGGCACCGGCAATCGCGAAGGGCTGTATATCGCGGCGCGCGCGTTCGTACTGGCCGAGCTGGTAGCCTCGCTGCACTGGCAGCTCGTGACGTTCCTGAGCCTGAAATCCGTGGGTGGCGGCAACGCCTTGTGGTCGGCCGGACTGCTGGTGGCGACATACGCGGCCGGGTTCGCCGCTGCGTGGGCGATCGAGCGCGGCAATTTCGCGCATGACGCCCCGACTGGCACCACCTGGCAGCTGTCGGTGGGCACGGTGGCCATCACCATCGTGACGTTCGCGATGAGCAACCTGAGCTTCGTCTCGACCAACACGCCGTTCTCCGGCAGGGTCGGCCAAGAAGTGTTCTACATCCGCACGCTGGTGGATTTCTGCGGTTTCGCGATCCTGTACGCCCAGCAGGAGCAGGCGCGGCGCATGGCGGCGAGCGCCGAGCTGGCCTCGATCAACGCGCAACTCAACAGCCAGCATCAGGAGTATCTGGCGTCGAAGGAGAACATCGAGTCCATCGGGCGGCTGGCCCATGACCTCAAGCATCAGATCGCGGCGCTGCGGGCCGAGGTGGACCCCGAGCATGTGGCGGCCGGCTTCGAGCAGCTGGAGCATTCGGTGGCGGCGGCCAGCGCGCAGCAGCATTCCGGCAATCCGGTGCTGGACGTGATCCTGACCACGAAGATGCGTACATGCGCGGACCGTGGCATCACACTGACGGCTGTGGCGGACGGCAAACTGCTTGCCGGCATGAGCTCGATGGATATCGCCTCATTGTTCGGCAATGCGCTGGACAACGCCATCGAGGCGACCGGCAAGCTGCCGAATCCCCAGCAGCGGCTCATCCGACTGGCCTTGTACGGCCAGGGCCGGTTCACGGTGATTCGCGTGGAGAACTACTACGATTCGACGCTCAAGAAGGACTCGACCGGCGCGCTGCGCACGACCAAACGGGACGCCTCCCGGCACGGGTTCGGCGTGAAGTCGATACGTCATATCGCCACGCAGTACGGCGGCGAAGTGACAATCCGGACCGAGGACCACTGGTTCGTGCTCACCGTGCTGATTCCTCGGTGATTCCTCGGTGAATCGGCGGGCGGCCCAGACGGGCCGACGGACCGATGACCCGGCAAGTGCGGCGGCCCTGAGACGATTCCGTCCGGATTGCGGCGGAATCGACGGTATGTACGCGGCCGAACAAGAGTCCCGCGTATTTACCGTCCGTTTCGGCCCTCCCAGCGACGGTATGTATGCGGCGACCTCGTCGGAACGCGTACATACCGTCGCCTATCGGGCTTCGGACGCCCTTAGAAGTCCCAATCGTCGTCGTCGGTCTCCTCGGCCTTGCCCATGACATAGGAGGAGCCGGAACCGGAGAAGAAGTCGTGGTTCTCGTCGGCATTGGGGCTCAGGGCGGCGAGAATCGCGGGGTTCACGTCGCAGATCTCGGCCGGGAAGAGCGCCGGGTAGCCGAGGTTCATCAGGGCCTTGTTGGCGTTGTAGTGCAGGAACTTCTCCACGTCCTCGACCAGGCCGACGCCGCTGTACAACGATTCGGTGTATCCCACCTCATTGTCGTACAGCTCGTTGAGCAGGTCGTACGTGTAATCCTGCATGTCGGCACGCTCGGCCTCGGTGAGACGCTCGATGCCGCGCTGGTACTTGTAGCCGATGTAGTAGCCGTGCACGGCCTCGTCACGGATGATGAGACGAATCACGTCGGCGGTATTGGTGAGCTTGGCGTGCGCGGAGAAATACATCGGCAGGTAGAAGCCGGAGTAGAAGAGGAACGATTCGAGCAGGGTGGAGGCCACCTTGCGCTTGTACGGGTTGTCGCCCTCGTAGTAGTCGAGCACGATCTCGGCCTTCTTCTGCAGGAACTCGTTCTCCTCGCTCCAATCGAAGGCGGCGTCGATCTGCTCGGTGGAGCACAGGGTGGAGAAGATGGACGAGTACGACTTCGCGTGCACGGATTCCATGAACGCGATGTTGGTGTACACGGCCTCCTCGTGCGGGGTGAGCGCATCCGGGATGAGGGAGACCGCGCCGACCGTGCCCTGAATGGTGTCCAGAAGGGTCAGGCCGGTGAACACGCGCATGGTGAGCGTGTGCTCCTCCTCGCTCATCTGCTGCCAGGAAGGGATGTCGTTGGAGACGGGGACCTTCTCGGGCAGCCAGAAATTGCCGGTGAGACGATCCCAGACCTCGAGGTCCTTCTCGTCCTCGAGACGGTTCCAGTTGATCGCGGAGACGCGGTCGATGAGCTTCAGGGGCTTACGCGGGATGGAGATTGGTGCCATTGTTGTTCCTTATCGGGTTGACGCGGTTGGTTGACGGACGTGTTGTCCGACACGCTCCGGGCCGCTCTGGCCAAGTCTTTACGTTCGGACAACGCGTCCGTCAACCAACCGCTACGTATTCAATTGCAATATAACGATTCGTAAAACCAGCGAGCGCAGCGATGGGGGGGGGGGGGGGATGGCATGTGTTGCTCGACCGTAGGCTTGGCCGAACGGCCTTGAGTGCGTCGAGCAACACATGCCATTCCCCCATCGCGTCAACGTCAACGCTAGCGTCAGCATCAACGTCTCAACATCAATGCCAACGCTAGCAGCCACGTCAACTACAGCATGCAGGAGACACAGCCCTGGACCTCGGTGCCCTCCAGTGCCTGCTGACGGATGCGGATGTAGTAGAGCGTCTTGATGCCCTTGCGCCAAGCGTAGATCTGGGCCTTGTTGAGGTCACGCGTAGTGGCGGTATCCGGGAAGAACAACGTCAGGGACAGGCCCTGATCCACATGCTGGGTGGCCTCGGCATAGGTGTCCACGATGGCCTTCCAGCCGATCTCGTAGGCGTCCTTGTAGTACTCGAGGTTCTCATTGGTCATGTAGGCGGCCGGGTAGTAGACGCGGCCGAGCTTGCCTTCCTTGCGGATCTCGATGGGCGAGGCGATCGGGTGGATCGAGCTCGTGCTGTGGTTGATGTACGAGATCGAACCGGTGGGCGGCACGGCCTGCAGGTTCTGGTTGTAGATACCATCGCGCAGAATCGCATCGCGCAACGCCACCCAGTCGGCCACGCTCGGAATCGAGATACCGAACTTGGCGAACAGCTCGCGTACGCGGGCGGTGCGCGGCTCGAGCGAACGGCTGCCGTCGGTGTACTTGTCGAAGTAGTTGCCCTCGCCGACCGGCTTGGCATAGGCGGAGGTCGGGAAGCTCCTGAACGCCTGACCGTGTTCCACGGCGAGCGCATGCGAGGCGCGATAGGCGTGGTAGGCCACGGTCATGAAGTACATGTCCGTGAAGTCGAGGCCTTCCTCGGAGCCGTAGTGGATGCCTTCGCGGGCCAGGAAGCCGTGCAGGTTCATCTGGCCGAGACCGATGGCGTGGCCTTCCTCGTTGGCGCGTCGAATCGAGGGCACGGCGTTGATCGAGGTGTGCTCGGAGACGGACGTGAGTGCGCGGATCGCGGTTTCGACGGTGTCGCCCAGACGACCGCCGTCCATCACCTTGGCGATGTTGAGCGAGCCGAGGTTGCAGGAGACGTCGCGGCCCACATGGGCGTAGGTCAGGTCCTCGTTGTACGCGCTCGGCTCCTGTACCTGCAGGATCTCGGAGCACAGGTTGGACATGGTCACGCGGCCTTCGATGGGGTTCGCGCGGTTGACCGTGTCCTCGAACATGATGTATGGGTAGCCGGACTCGAACTGCAGTTCGGCGATGGTGGTGAAGAACTTGCGAGCGTCGATGTACGTCTTCCTGATGCGGTCGTCCGCCACCATCTCGTCGTAATGTTCGGTGACCGAGATATCCGCGAACGGCTTGCCGTAGACACGTTCCACGTCGTACGGGCTGAACAGGGCCATCTGGGCCTTCTGCTTAGCCAGTTCGAAGGTGATGTCCGGAATCACCACGCCGAGGGCGAGCGACTTGATGCGGATTTTCTCGTCCGCGTTCTCGCGCTTGGTGTCGAGGAAGCGCAGGATGTCCGGGTGGTGGGCGTTGAGGTACACCGCGCCGGCGCCCTGGCGCGCGCCGAGCTGGTTGGCGTAGGAGAACGAGTCCTCAAGCAACTTCATGACCGGAATCACGCCGCTGGACTGGTTCTCGATGTGCTTGATGGGCGCGCCGAGCTCACGCAGGTTGCTCAGCAGCAGGGCCACGCCGCCGCCGCGCTTGGAGAGCTGAAGGGCCGCGTTGATGCCGCGCGAGATGGACTCCATGTTGTCTTCGATGCGCACCAGGAAGCAACTCACCGGCTCGCCGCGCTGGGCCTTGCCGAGGTTGAGGAAGGTCGGGGTGGCCGGCTGGAAACGACCAGCGAGCATCTCGTCGAGGTACTCGAGGGCGCGCTCCTCGCTGCCCGCGGCGAGCTCAAGGGCCACGGCGGCGCAGCGCTGCGGGAAGTCCTCGAGGTACTGCTTGCCGTCGAAGGTCTTGAGCGCATAGGACCTGAAGAACTTGAAGGCGCCCAGGAACGTGCCGAACTCGAAGCCGGTGGATTCTGCGTGCGCGTAGAAGCGGTCGAGGAATTCCGGGGTGTACTGTCCGAATACCTTCGGGTCATAGTACTGGTTGTCGATGAGGTAGCGCAGTCGTTCGGCGGTGGAGGCGAAACGCATGGTGTTGGCCTCGACGTGACCGGTGACGTACGCGCGTTCGGCTGCCTTGTCCTTGTCGAATTGAATGCGATGATTCTCGTCGTACAGGTTGAGCATCGCGTTGAGGGCGTGGTAGTCGTGTGCCGGATCGGCGTCACGCTCGGCCGCGGTGATGGCGGTGTTGTCGAGCTGCAGGCCGGTGTTGGTGAAATCGGTCATGATGATGGTCCTTGGATGGTTATGACAGAAGTTGATGGATGGGAGCCGGCCGGAGCCGCGGCTCCCATCTCCGGAAGGCGTTGTCGTTCCACTCGTCCGTGGCACTCGTCCGTGGCGGGTGTGCCGTGCGTTTCCGAGGCTTCTCGCTTGGCTCAAGCGAATCAGGTGAGTCCGCGCGGGGACCAGCGCAGGTTACAGGCTTCTCCGTGGGGTATCGGCATCGTACGGCCGTTCCGCATCCTATTGCGCGTTCTTGGCGAAGAAGCGGACAAGCCCGTCTCGCACGGCGGCGGTGTCTTCAGGGGTGCCCATGAGTTCGTATCGGTAGAGGAACGGCACTCCGCACTTGGCGGCGATGATGTCTCCCGCCGCGCAGTAGGCCTCGCCGAAGTTCGTGTTGCCCGAGGCGATGACGCCCCTGATCCACGCCCGGTTGGCCGGGTCATTGAGGAAGCGTTTGACCTGAACGGGCACGGCTTTCTTGACCACGCCGCCGCCATAGGTGGGCACCATGATGACGTACGGCTCGCGCACATTCAGCGGCCCCTCGACGGCCTTCAGCGGTATGCGGTAGACGTTGATGCCCTCGTCCTGCAGTCGGCAACCGGCGACAAACCGCGCGGTGTTTTCCGATGCGGAGGAGAAATAGACCAGCGCACCGATTGCCTTGTCTTGCGTGGCATACTCAGGGCGGCTAGGGGCGGCGGAATCGGCATGCGCTTCTGTCTCCCGCCCCATGGCCGACGAGTCGCCCTGCGGTAAGCCATCTTGCGCGCTGCTCTTCGCACCGTTGCACCCATCAATGGCAATGCGGGCGCTTGGCCGGCCGTCAGGCTTCAGGCTCGAAACCAAGTCCTCACTCACGCGGCGACCGCAGCCGGGACAGCAGCCGAAGCGGCAGCCTGCTTGGCGACCTCGCGAATGAGGTCCGGACGGTAGCCGGCCCAGGAGTTGTCGGGGGTAATCACCACCGGCGCCTGTCGGAAGCCGGCGGCCTGCAGCTGCTCGAGCGTGGACGGGTTCTGCTCAAGATCCACGGTCTCGAACGGCACACCGAGCTTGGTGAACTGACGCTTGGTGGCCTCGCACTGCGGGCAATGCGGCTTGGTGAACACGGTGACGGTCATGGTGTTGCTCCCCCCTTGGCGGTGCTGCTGAACAAAGAATGAACAATGAAGCGAAGGCCATATTACAACCATGTGATTTACAATCAAGCCACTATGTGTAGTGGGGTGTCGCGGAGCGCAATACTAGATGTAGTGTTTTCCTCGTTGATTTTCCGCCATTCCGACAACCCCGACGTCCGTCCAGATCGACACCGAACGGCCCTCGGAAACCGATGTGGCGTTGCTCACATTTTCTTGCAACCGTGCTGCGGTCCCATTCATCGCCCATGCGTCTTGCGATTCTGTGTTTCGGTCCCGCACTTTCCCTGTATCTTGCTTGTGAGGGGTACATTGGGCGGTTGGCGGACATGTATCTGCTTTGCAAGGGGTACATGATCTCATGAACCTCGTGTACGGACGCCGCGATTGCAACGGTTATACATGAGGTTTTGCGTTTGAGGTACCCCTTGCAAAGCAGATACGTGTCCGCAGGAGCGCTGATGTACCCCTTGCAAGCGAGAAAGCATCTCCCCGGGGGCAACTTCCACCGCGGAATACCTCCAAATACAGGTGTGGCCACGGTCGACTAGGACGACCGTGGCCACACCACATGAACGCAGCGCCGAAGCGCCCGCCTCATCTCACTGGTTCTTCGGCATGATCCAGAACTTGAGCAGCGGATAGCTCACCACCACGGCGAGCAAAGTATTCACCACAGAGGCGATGGTGCCGGCCACGCCTGCATTCATGCCCCAGCCCTGGCACAGCGACGTGACGTAGCCCGGCAGCACGAGATTCACCACCACGATCACCACGGCCAGAATCGCGTACTTCCACGCGGCGTCCCTGAAGCTGGAATCGGACTTGAACACCCACTTCATCTGCACGAAGAAGTTCACCACCTGCGCAATCACCTCCGCGCACAGGAAGGTGAGGAAACCGCCCAGACCATTGCCGGACTCCGGGTAGTTGAAGATCAGGAAGTAGAACGGCGCGGTCAGCCCCAGCGCGCCCACGAACACGGCCGTGCCGATCCATGTGACCACGAAGCGGGAGATGGTGGAGATGTTCGACAGCACGTTGAACAGGATGAACTCCCAGATGGTGGGATGGTCCTTGATCCACTGTCGGATGGGCCCGAGCTTCTCGGCGGCGGCCTTGTTGCTGTCAGTCATGGTTGAGCTCCTTTGCGATGCGCTTGTTGGCGGATTGGTTGCGGAAGAACCCGGCGATCAGGCCGCCGAGGCCGCGGAAGGTGTGGCCGTTGGCGATCTTGACGATGGCGTCCACCATGGCCGAGTCGATCATGCCCTGGGTCATCTTGCTCATGGCCCGCGGCGGCATGTTGAGGATGAACAGCGTGTTGAGGTCCGGCGCACCGGTCTTCTGCCGGACCTTGGCCTCACGGCTGGTCAGCGTGTTGGCGATGGTTCGGGCCACGAAGCCTTTCGAGCCGCTCCACGAGGAAATCGGGTCGTTGACGCCGAGCACCGTGGGCTTGCCGGGGGCGATGACCTCATGGCCGAACAGCGCGGCCATCTCGGCATCGGTCACCTGCTTGACGTCACCCGTGAGGTAATGGCCAAGGGTGGCGTCGGCGGGCTCGGCGTCCACGTCGCCGGCAACGGCGAATGCGGTGGTGAGCGGCAGATCCTCGACGTTGGCTCCGACACTCAAAGTCCAGATGCCGGATTCAGTGCGCCACGCGTTGGCCGCCGCATCGAAGTGGCGGAACGTGTACCGGTCGAATTCGATGCGCACGGTCCGGGATTCGTGAGCGTCCAGCGCTACTTTGGCGAAGCCCTTGAGCTCGCGGGTCGGGCGAAGCACGCCGACGTCCCCGGTGCGCGACGGTCCGGACACATACAACTGTGCGACGGTCGAACCGGGTACGTCCGAATCGTTGGTGACCGTGAACTGCACGCCGGTTTCGTCGGCGACGAGATCACCGTAGGTGAAGGTCGAGTAGCTCAATCCGTAGCCGAATGGGAAACGGACGGGCACGTCGGCGGTTTCGTAGTAGCGGTAGCCGACGAACGGGCCTTCGCGGTAGATGGCGTCGCGGCCGATGGCCGGATACCAGCCGGAGGACGGGCAGTCGTCATAGTTCAGCGGCCAGGTTTCGGCGAGATGGCCGGAGGGGTTGACCTGACCGGTCAGCGCACGCACTGCGGCCGATGCGCCGGCCTGTCCCGAAAGTCCGACGTACAGGACGGCGGCCACGTCGTCAAACCACGGCAGTTCGACCGGAGAGCCGGCCACAAGGACCACGACGACGGGCTTGCCGGTAGCGGCCAGCGCGGCCACGAGGTCGTTCTGGACCTGCGGGATGGCCATGGTGGACCGGTCGAGGCCTTCGGATTCGCTGCGCTCGTCAAGTCCCACCACGGCGAGCACGACGTCCGTGTCCGCCTGCGAAGCGAGCGCGACGGCCTCGTCGGCGAGCTGCTGATTGTCAGTGCCCTGACGGTCGTAGCCTTGGGCGTAGCCGGTCACGGTGACGCCGGTCTGCGCGGCGGTTTCGGGGTTACGCAGCTCGTCCAGAATGTTCTCCTCGCGGGTGGCGTTCACCTTCGACGAGCCGGAGCCTTGGAATCGCGGGGTTGCAGCCATATCGCCGACCACGGCCACACGAGTGCCGTGCTGCAACGGCAGCTGGCTCGGGTCGTTCTTGAGCAGTACGGACGAGCCTTCGGCGACCTTACGTGCGACGGCGTGGTGAGCGGCGATGATGTCATCCTTGAGCAGGTCGTTGCGTCCCACTCCCTCGGTTTTGGTGAGTCGGGCGATTTTGGCCACTTCGGCGGCGCGCGCGTTGAGGTCGGCCTCGGAGAGCGTGCCGGCCTTGACCGCGCCTTCGAGTTCGCGCACGGAAGTGAAGCCGGGGCTGGGCATCTCGAGCGAACCGCCGGCCTTGACCGCGGCGACGGCGGAATTCGAGCCGCCCCAGTCGGAGACGACCATGCCATCGAAGCCCCACTCGTTGCGCAGGATGTCCTGCAGCAGGTGCTTGTTTTCGTGGGCGTAGACGCCGTTGATTTCGTTGTAGGAGGTCATGATGGCCATCGGAGCGGCCTCGCGCACGGCGATCTCGAAGCCGGTGAGGTAGATCTCGCGCATCGTGCGCTCGTCGATCACCGAGTTCGAAGCCTGGCGGCGCAGCTCCTGGCTGTTGACCGCGAAATGCTTCGGGCATGCGGAGACGCCGTTGGACTGGATACCGCGGATCAGTCCGGCGGCCATGCGTCCGGCCACGATCGGGTCTTCGGAATAGTACTCGAAGTTGCGGCCGCACAGCGGGTTGCGCTTGATGTTGAGGCCGGGGCCGAGCAACACGTTGACGTCGAGGTCGTGCGCTTCGCGCCCCAACGCCTCGCCCATCTCCTCGGCGAGTTCCGGGTCCCATGAGTTGGCCACGGTGCCGGCGGTCGGGAAGCAGGTCGCGGGCTTGGACGCGCCCAGACCGAGGTGGTCGCCCTCGCCGAGCTGTCGGCGCACGCCGTGGGGGCCGTCGCTCATCACAAAGCTGGGGATGCCGGCACGGTCGTTGCCGCGCGAATCCCATTCGGAGCCGCCGGAGAGCATCGCCGCTTTCTCGGCCACCGAAAGATCTTCGAGTTCCATATCGTTCTCCCTTGCACTGCACTGTTGTCCGTTGGCTGTCCGTTGACACCGTCATATTGGCATTACTGCACATTGGCACCGTGTACGTCCGCCTGACGAATCCCGTTGCGCCACACTGCCGGCACCGCATCCACGCAGCGCTCGGATCGCACACGATTCGTCGCTAGTTTGATTGAATCAGGTTCCGTCGGGCTGTGCCGTCCACGTTACACAACCTGTCATTTCCCGCGCACGATTGGTTGTGGACCCGACTGTGGCAAGGCGACAAGGCTGCGCAACGTAGCGGTGTACGCAGCAGACGACTGCCCACAGACGTTCAACGAAATATGGGCGGTAACCGGAAGGAGATCGGTTACCGCCCAGGAGGAGCCCGCTGATTCAGGGCAGTGAATCAGCGAACCGAGTCAGCGAACCATAGTTGCGGATTTGCGACGGATCAGGAACCGGCGCACGGCCAGCACCTCAAGTCCGACCAACACCACGCCAAGCACCGCATCAACCACGATCATCGCGATCTGCCAGGCCGGCATGTTCGCGTCAGGCTGCCCATCCGCGTATCGCCAGCTGTTGACTGCGGTGTACAGGATGTTGTGGGAAGCCCGGCGCATCGCAATCACCGAAGTGGCGGAATGATCGGTCACATGGTTGGTGGTATCGGCGGTGGCGAGCATGATGTCGGTGTAGCCGCGGATAGCCTGATCAGCCGTCTGATAGCCATAGTTCGGGCCGGAGAAGTAATCCGTCTCGAGCATGCCTCTGAAGCCCCACTCGTCGCGCAGGACAGTCTTGTTGAGGCCTACGTGCGCGCTGGCGTAGGTGTTGCCGATGTAGTTGAACGCGCCCATCATGGCCTGTGCGTCACCATCAGCCTTGACCACTTCCTCGAACGGACGCAGGTAGATCTCGCGGATTGATTGCTCATCGGCCCAGGTGCACAGCTGGCCGTTGCGTTCGGTCTCCTGCTCGTTGAGCGCGAAGTGCTTGGTGAAGGCGTACACGCCACGATCGGCAGCACCCAAGACCTGCTCGGAGGCAAGTCCGGCGGTCAGCACCGGGTCTTCGGAGAAATACTCGAAATTACGGCCGCCAAACGCGGAACGGTGCGTGTTGATGGAAGGCGCATACCAGCCGGACACCTGAATCTCATGGGCCATGTCGCCGATGCTTTCGCCATACTGGCGAGCGAGATCCTTGTTCCATGTGCAGGCGAGCGCGATGTTCGCCGGCAGGCCAATGGAGCTCACGCCGGTGAAGTTGTCCTTCAGGGCGGCAGGGCCATCCACATCGGACAGTCGCACCTTGCCAATGGATGCGATGGCCGCGTTCTGATAGCCGCCGTTGGCGATGAGATTGTCCATCTCGTCGAAGGTCAGCTGGTCAAGCAGCTTGTCCCACTCGGGATCGTCGTAGTCCTTGCCGCGCAGGTCGATGAGCTTTACGCCGTTCCTGGCACCGGTGGTCGGCATCTGGTCATCTGCGTTGTCGAACTTGGTCGGATCATAATTGCCGTTGTTGTAGAACGTGGCCTTCACATCGTCCGACATCGAAAGGTCCGTCGGCGCGGCGGTGGCCTCGGCATAGTTGGCGAAGTGGTCGGCACGGCTTAGGTAGGTCACGTCGCCCTCGACGTCGTCAAAGGCATTGGTGGCCACGGTCTTGTCGCCATTGTGCGTGTTGCCGTCGGTGTTGTAGGTGATGGTCTCCGGCACGGTGACGGTGGCGGAGGCGATCTCATCATGTGAGTTTTCGTTGATGGAGATTCGGTAGTCGCCTTGTTCCAGCACGTATGCCTTCGCATCCTTGGCATCGTAGGAGGCCATGTCGTCATCATCGAATTCGATGGTGATGGTCTGGGACTCCCCCGGCTTCAGTTCCTTGGTCTTGTCGTACGCGACGAGGTTCGCGGTCGCCTTCTCGATGCCGCCATCGGTGTAGGGCGGGTTGAAGTACGTCTCGACCACGTCCTTGCCGGCCTTGTCGCCGGTGTTGGTCACGGTCACGTCGAAGCTGACCTTGCCGTTCGCGTAGGAGACGTCACCCATCTTCTGTTCGAAGGTGGTGTACGACAGACCGTAGCCGAACGGGTACTGCACCGTTGCGTCGTAATCGATGAGTCCCTCGTCCGCGGCCGTCTCGTAGAAGCGATACCCCACGTAGATGCCCTCGACATAGTTCACGAACTTCGGGGAGCGGACGCCACGAGCGGAATCCACTTCGAATTCCTGCACGTTGTCGTATTGGAAGGCGTCGAAGTTGTTCCAGCTCGGGGTCTTGGTCAGATCGGTGACGAACGTGTCGGCGGTGCGACCGGATGGATTGACTTCACCGGTCATCACCTCACCAAGCGCCTCGAAACCTGCCTGGCCGGGGTGCGGAGCCCACAACACGCTCTTGATCTGCGGGTAGTCCTTGAGGAAGCCGAACTCGAACGCGTTTGCACCGTTGTACACCAGCACCACCTTGTCGAAGTTGGCGGTGACCAGATCGATCATGTCCTTCTCGGACTGGCTCAACTCGAGATAGTGCGTGCCTTCAGGGAAATCCTGATAGTCGCTGGAGTTGTCGGTGTAGGTGACACCGTCCTTGTTCATGTCGGTCGGCAGGTCGAGGCCTTCGCCGCCGACGCGGCCGATGACGACCATGGCCGTGTCGGAGAAGTCCTTCGCGTTGTTAATCAAGGTGTCCGTATAAGTCGAAGCCGCAGGCTCCGGAAGCGTCCAGTCGGCTGAGGTGACGGCGATGACACCACGTTCGGTGCGGTAATCGGTGTAGAACTTGGTGAGTTCATCATTGGTCTTGTACCCGGCATCGTGCAGGCCGTCGAGCAGCGACGTGGTGTCGTAGGCGTCGGAGAGCGCACCGGATCCGGTGCCGCCATAAATCGGATTGGTGGACGCCCAGCCGAATACATTGATGTTGCCAGCCGCAAGAGGCAGGGTATCGTCGTTGTTCTGCAGCAACGTGATACCTTCACGTTCGATATCGACGGCGAGCTTGTTGGTCTTCGCGATGGTCGCAGCGCTCATCTCATGCTTTTCCGCAGTGGCCATCGTGATCATGTTATTCAAAGGCCCCGTGAGCATCATGGTCACGGAAATCACGGCGGCGACGCCGGCAATAATCCATGATGTGGAGTGCGTGAGCTTACGCACGGACTGGTCGGCAACCGTCTTCCTGTTGACCGCCACCGTGAGAACCACGGCCAGCAGCAAAAATGCCGCTATGACAATCAGTCCGCTCTGCACGGACTGTATGACCGCAATGACATCATCCATGTTGATTTCCAGCATGGTTCAAGTCCTTTCTTCCTCGCTTCTGCGCAATCCCCGTTTTCATATATGCGGCGTACACCACAGACATATGGCGCGCGTCTTCATGAAAACCATTGAAATCACTGGCATTCACGACTGTTGTGAACGTTGTGATTCCCATTGTCGGCAATTCGTTTCACGGACAACAATGTCTGCGACGCAGAGCATTCCATGCTTAATACGCATGGAACAATGATTGTCATGCTCAAACCATTGGAATCATGCGGGTTTTAGGCGTTACGCAATCTGTTCAACACCGTCGCAGCGACGTGCCCCTCCGATAACCTGTCATTTCGGCTGCATATTTTGCATATGACGCGTGGTGCATTCGGCGATCGGCGTCGTCGAGGACGGCTATCGATGCGGACAGTCCAGTTTGGGATGTGCGGGTTGTCGGGCCCAACGTCGTTGTTGGGGACGAGCCGGAATCATTTTAGGATGGTCCCGATTCCCGCACGTTTGGGGTGTGGATAAATGGGGCCCCGGTGGTTGTTGTCTGTTGGGGTTCGCGTCGTGTGGGGATAAACGAAAAGGGTTCTGGTGCGGTTGGTGCCGGGGGTTTCGTGGCGGCTTTGATGTTGTCGTCATCGTGCGGCCGCCCGTGGCATCGTGGTGGCTGTATCGTTGCGGGTCGTCAGGAATTTCAGGGAGAGCACCGGTGGCGCCCGGTGTTTTCCGGGGTGTGTGGGAATGCTGGGAGCCCTGGCGGGGGTTGGTGTTCCGGTCGAGAGAGTGTGCGGGAATATGAGTGGAGCCCCGGTGGATTGTCTCCATCGGGGCTCTCTTGTGAACGTGTGGTGCGGCGGTGTGCTACTCTCCCACATCCTCTCGGGTGCAGTACCATCGCCGTGCCAGGCCTTAGCTTCCGGGTTCGGAATGGATGCCGGGCGTCTCTCCTGGGCCATGACCGCCGCAAATCTTCGATTATCATCCCACACGCGCTGGTGTGGGGGATTGGTTCCCGTGATGGTTTGGGGACCGGATAGCGGACGCGATGTCGAAATGGTCTTGTGGTCATCCGGATGCTCCATGCCGTCCGGAAGTCCGAGCGCAGTACGTTGTTCGTGCTCCCCGACCCTAGGGGTTGGGGTGTGTGTTGCCGTTCCCCCGTTAGTACCGGTCAGCTCCACCCCTTGCGGGGCTTCCACGTCCGGCCTATCCACCACGTGTTCTCCATGGGGGGTCTAGAGGCTCGAGGCCTCACGGAATGCTTATCTCGGAGCAGGCTTCCCGCTTAGATGCTTTCAGCGGTTATCCCTCCCGAACGTAGCCAACCGGCCGTGCCACTGGCGTGACAACCGGCATACCAGAGGTTCGTCCACCCAGGTCCTCTCGTACTATGGGCAGGCCTCCTCAGCATTCCAACGAGCGCAGAGGAT
>NZ_MWWW01000018.1 GCF_002259745.1 Bifidobacterium myosotis
CGCCGTGTTGAAGAACCCGGACCGATTGACCGACCGGCAGGACGAATCCCTCGCCGCATTGGGGAACACGGACCCCAAGGGCCAGCTCTACCGCGCATGGCGGCTCAAGGAACTGCTGAGGAACCTGCTCAAGCACCCGCTCGGACAGGCCACGGCGGAGCTCAGGCACTGGGTGTTCTGGGCGTCCCACAGCCGCATCCCCGAGATCGTCGAACTCTCCCAAAAAATCCGCAGACGGCGGCCCGACATCCTCAGGACGATCGAGCTCGGCTACTCCAACGCCAGGCTCGAGGCGTTCAACAACCGGATCAAGGTCACCATCCGCATGGCCTACGGCTTCCACCACGTGAACAACCTCATCGCCCTGGTCATGCTCCGATGCGGCGGCCTCGACATCCGACTACCGAAACCCAACCCCTAACCCACGAAAACAGCAGAAGCCTCATATTTCCCGGCCTTCACGGAAAACGCGTTCTCACTGGTCACTGAGGATTGTTCAATGATCGCGCCGATCTGCGCACCGACGAATCCACCTGCATAATCCGAATCATCATTGCCGATCACAGTGTTCTGTTTGAAGTTCACCACATGCGAGTCGGAGATCTCCGGGTTGTAGTAACCGACCGGCACCAAAGCGTTCAGGCCCAACGTGCTGCCGAGCAGCCAGTCGACAAGGTCGCCCAAGCCCAGAAATGGAATCACGTTCAGAATATCCGTGAGCACCGTAATGAGTGTGCCCAGCGACTCCGAAGCGATATCGTACCGGGTTGCACCCTCAACGTAGCCGGCGAATCCGCCGGTCATGCCTTTGACGTTCGCGACAGTGGCGTCTGCGACCTCGCAACCGGTCACCTTGACATCACCATAGATACGACCTGCGAATGCACCGGTCGCGAAATTGGACGGGTTGTTCTTGTGTACGGTGAGCAGTTCATCCAGACTAAGGCCCAGTGGTTTGAGCAGCAAGCCGACCAACTTGAGCAGAGCAGATACCAATGTCTCATCCACATGAGCGACCGTGGCGTTGTTGCTCACGGTCACATCGTCAAGCTTCAGATTGGCGACCGTGACCGTGCCCAGGCTCTGCACACCACCTTTGTTGTTGCCATTGTTCGTGATGCTCGAAGTGCTCGTGATCGACGCGAAGAAGCCGATGCCCTGCTGCTTGTCCACATCGAGGTTGCCTTCGGGCTGATTCACCACAACATGAGCGATAACCGGCTTGGCGGGGTTGTTCTTTACACCGGGGCCATCCGCATCAATCACATCGAATAGAGTGCCGGCTGCCGCGGCGTCGGCGGCTACCGCGCCGAGCATGGTCCCGGAGAACATGAGCGGGGTCCAGTTGGTGTTGGACTGGTCGGCGGCGTTGGAGCTCAGATCGATGTCGCGGAAGATGATGTAGTTCGCGGTGGACGAATAGGTCTGGCCGGTAGCGGCCTTGGCGCTGACTTCATTGCCTTGATCGTCGAGCGTGGTGAAATGATATTTGGTGTCGCCAACGTTGGACGACACAGCGCATGGCAACAATGCGCCATCATGATCGCTGTCGGTATCCTGATTGCGCAGGGTCGTGTTCGCGTCGAGATCGGCGTCACCGGCATATACCTGGGTCTTCACATCATCGATATCGACCCAACCATATGTGGGAAGGCCGAGCACGGTACCGGTCTGCCGGCACTCGGCCGTCGTCACCTTCCAGATCGGGCGCACGACCTTCGCGCCTGTGCCGATCGCGCGCAACTGCTGTTCGTTGCCGATGAGGATGTAGGTCTTACCATTGATGGCCACGGTGGGCTGGCCGATGAAGTCGCGGCCGCCAAGGGTGGTGCTGGCCACGCGGGTCTGGGACTGGTCGGCGGTGGCGTCGTCAGTGGTTTCCGCGGTATCGCCGTCGTTGTCGGCGCCGTCGGTCTGACCGGTCTGGTTGTCTTGCCCGTCGCCAGAGGCGGTGTCGCCTTCGGCCCGGCTGCCGGCGTCACCCGTACCATCCGCGTCGCCGGAATCCTCGGTGGCGCCGTCGGCCGGGGCCGTCGTTTCGGAATCGCGGGTCAGCGTGGACAGATCGTCCGCGAGCGCCGTGCCATCGGACTGCCGGTCCAGAATCGTAGTGGTCGAGAACGCCGTCTCGTCGTCGGAGAAGGAGTCGATTGCGGTCGCGGAACCGTTCCGGGCGGCGGCGCGGCGGTCGCGCACGGATTGTGCGGCGGCCACGATGGTGTCATCGTTGGCCGACGCGTTGCCCGAGAGCGCGGTCACGCCGGAATCGGAGGCGATGGTGATGCCGCCGAGGTTCCGGGCATAGGCGCTGGGTACGGCGCAGGTCAGCATCAGCGATGCGGCGACGAGACCTGCTACGGCTTTGCAAACGATGGCATTGCGTTGTTGCGCTTCATGGCGAATACGGTTCAAGGCATGTCGGGCTTCCCGGATCACGCGCATCCTTCACCTCTCATCATCGCGGAGCGAACTCTGTACTAATCTGCCCCCGATTATCACCCCCCCCCCGCGACAAATTAACGAAGTTAATACATAGACGAAAACATGATAGTTGCCTCATTATTCAAACTTCACCGCCCGCCGAATCATGTCATAATCACACATAAAACGCTGAAATTACAGCCTTCTCATCATCCAGTCCCACAATTCGCGAGTGTTCGCCGAGAAGCGACACGCCCAGACAGACATACCGCGAATGCCTAGTGGCACACACCCTCGTTACCCCCGTTCTTCCCTGCGCCGATCGAATCTCACCGGTCCGACAGGTAGAGTCCTGTTCGGTCGATCGCTCGGCCGCCTGTCCGGCCGCTTGTTCGGCTGATGCCTATCGGGCACAAGGCAAATATCCATCTGGTGCCACTTCTGTGCCACTCCCGCATCCCCGCCCGCCATCTCTCCCCCATCCGACTCCTGGCCCATCCGCATCCCGCCCCAATGGGCACATTGCGTCGCAAGCCCGGAAATGCCCAAAAATATGGACCACAGCTTGCGCAAGTCCGCCGCATGGCGTATGAATATGCCTGTCAGTTTCAGGGAAGGTGCAATTCCTTACTGGCGGTAACCCGCACCCCGGGCTTCATAACGGGGCAAGCGGGAAGCCCGCGACCCGCGAAAGCGGCTGATTCGGTGAAATTCCGGGGCCAACGGTTACAGTCCGGATGGAAGAAACGAGGGCTCCTATGAGCGTATCTTCGCGTATCCGCATGCAATTCGTCCGTTCTCTCGCGCCCGCCGCGGAAGGTGCCGCGTCCGGTTCCGACGCATCCGTGTCATCCGCGACGACGGTCAACGACAAGCTCGGCTCGCACGCCACCGGCGTGGCCGATTCCGGCCGTTGGTCCACCCGCCGCATCGCCATGTACGCGCTGTTCGTGGCGTTGGCGATGGTGACCAGCTTCATCGAGTTCCCGATCACCCCGGTGACCTGGCTCAAGTACGATCCGTCCGGCATCATCTGCCTGATCGCCGGCTTCGCCTACGGCCCGTCCGCCGCGGTCATCGTCTCCGTGCTCGGTTTCGTGCCGCATGTGTTCGCCGACCCGTGGGGCACGCTGATGGCAGTGCTGGTGGCGCTGTGCCTGTCCGTGCCGGCTTCGTTCATCTACCGCGCGAACCGCACGCGCAAGGGTGCCGCGCTGGGCATTCTCGCCGGCGCGGTGCTCGCCATCGTCGCCGCCATCGTGGGCAACCTCGTCGTGACCCCGATCTACGCGCACATGACCGTGGAAGCCGTGGCCGCGATGATCGTGCCGATTCTGCTGCCGTTCAACGTGGCCAAGATGGCGATTCACGCCGTGGTCACCTTCCTGATCTACAAGCCGGTCTCCAACCTGCTGTCCAAGCAGCGCTGAACTGCTGCGGCCGCCGAAAGGATGCGACCGCGCAGTATGAACGGACGGTAAGTACGCGGCTCAACGACATAGGCGCGTACTTACCGTCCGTTTCACCCCTTGTGGAGACGGTAAGTACGCGGCACCTTCGTTGAGTCGCGTACTTACCGTCTCTGAAGACGTTTTCCCGTCCACTCCGCCGCGTGCGACCATCCATCTGCGCTCGTTCGCACCCGCCCGTAATCGCACGCGCGTCCCCAAAAACCACAGGATTCCAGAAAGCGATTCATGACAGATAGCCACTCCCCCGCCTTGGCCCCCGTCGCCGAACTGCAGCATGTCCGGTTCAGCTATGACCGCGGCGCGACATGGGCTCTGGACGATGTGTCGTTGACCATCCATGCCGGAGAGCGGATGTGCCTCGTGGGACCGAACGGCTCGGGAAAATCGACACTGGCCCGTCTGATCGCAGGCCTGACCGCCCCCGATGACGGTCGAATCGTGCTGCTCGGGCATACCGTCTACGCCCCACAGTCCGGACCGGACGCCGATGCATACCGCGCAGCCCGACGCGGCATTGGCATGGTGTTCCAGAATCCGGAAGATCAGATCGTCACCACCGTGGTGGAGGACGATGTAGCTTTCGGCCCCGAGAATCTGGGCATCGCACGAGAGCGAATCGGCGATCGCATCACGCAGACGCTTGACGCCGTGGGCCTCGCCTCGCACCGCGACGCCGACCCCACCCGTATGAGCGGCGGCCAGCAGCAGCGCGCCGCCATCGCGGGGATGCTGGCGATGAACCCGTCCATGCTGGTGCTGGATGAACCGACCGCCATGTTGGACGAAACCGCGCGCGCCGAAGTGATGCGCGTGCTTGATGTCCTGCAGTCGCGGGGCACCACCATCGTGCACGTCACCCACCACCCGGACGAGACGCGGCATGCGGACCGTGTGGTGCATATGGCTACCGGTCGCATCATCGCGGATGCTCCCGGCAATGAAGCTGCGGACTGTCCGGAGCCTTCCGCGCTCTCCGATACGATTTCCACTGCTATCGACACAACTGCCACCGGCTCCGGCGTGAACGTCATCACCGCTCCGTTGCCGCTATTGGGCACCTCGGCCGAAGTCGCGACCGATGCCGCGAACGGCACCTCAGCAACCATAACAGCCGACATCTCAACCGATATCAGGGGCGTCGTCCCGCCCGGCACGACAATCACCTCCTCCAGCGCTTTGGCAGGTGTCGTGTCTGGAGCGGCAGCGTCTCCGGCCGGGACCTCCGTTGAGGCTCCAGCCAGCTCCTCCCCCGCCCCTATCATTCGCGTCTCCCATCTCTCCTACCGGTACGCGGGCGACCAGCCGCCGGTGATCGATGACCTGTCCTTCACCATCACCAAAGGCGAGACGGTGGCGCTGATGGGTTCCAACGGTTCCGGCAAGTCCACGCTGGCACGGCTCCTGTGCGCGCTGGCAAAGCCGAGCGCAGGCAGCATTACGGTGGCCGGGATTCCGGTGGCATGGGACAAGCGCGCGCCGATTGTCGGCAACGACGGTACCGTGCAACGGTTGAAATCAGCCAATCGCAAGCAGCTCGCACAACTGCGTCGCCGTGTGGGATACGTGATGCAGCACCCGGAGCATCAGTTGTTCGCGGATACGGTGGCCGAGGATGTGGCCTACGGCCCGCGCAACCAAGGACTGTCCGAGTCCGAGGTCGACGAGCGCGTCCGGGAGGCGCTGTCGCTGCTTCACATCGAGCATCTGGCCGACCGCCCCCCCTTCGACCTGTCCGGCGGGCAACAGCGGCTTGCGGCCATCGCCGGCGTGGTGGCATGCCGGCCGGATGTGCTCGTCATGGATGAACCGACCGCCAGTCTGGACGTGCATGCCAAGGCCCGCATCCACGAGCTGCTCCACACACTGAAGGCCCGCGGCGTGACGATGCTCATCATCACGCATGACCGAGCGGAGGCCGAGGAGCTGGGAGACCGCGTGGTGCGCATGCCCATCGCCTCCCACGCCGGGCAAACCGGCAGAGGCACGACGGCCGATATGTCGAAAACGAACGGTGCCAACGCATCGCCCTACACAACGTCGGCCCACACAGCGTCCGGCAAAACATCCCGTAGCGACGGCACTCCCGAATCAGCCCATAACATGGCCCACGACGCCGCTCCCGATGTGCCCTGCGAATCGGTCCACGAATCGCATGCTCCGACCGAGCCCGCCGTTCCCAACCGTCGCCACTCGCCGATCCACAGGCTCGACCCGCGCGTGAAGATGGTGGGATTCCTGGCCGCGATGTTCACGATGTTCGCAGTGAACACGCCCGTACAGCTGGCGCTTGGCGTCACGCTCACGTTGGCGGTGATGCTCTTCGCCCGTCTCAATCCGATTCGCGTACTCGCGTCGATCCACCCGATTCTGGCGCTGCTCATCCTGATGAGCCTTTGCAATCTGATCGTGGTGCGCACCGGCACGCCGTTGGTCGCGTGGGGGCCGTTCAGCATCACCGACCAAGGCGTGACCATCGCCGTGCTGTACGCCTGCCGATTCGCGTTGGTCATCATTCTGGGAGCGGTGTTCCTCGCAACCACCACGCCCACCGCCATGACGGACGCCTTCGAGGCGTTGCTGCGGCCGTTCGCCCGGTTCGGGCTGCACGCGCAGGAGATCGCGCTGGTGATGAGTCTGGCGCTGCGGTTCATTCCCACGCTCACCGACGAGACGCGCTCGATCGTGGACGCGCAGGCGGCCCGGGGCGGTTCGATCGAGACGGGCTCGCTCACGCAGCGCATCAAGGCGATGAGCGCGATCATCGTGCCGGTGTTCGCCGGCACCCTGCGCCACGCGGACAATCTGTCGCTGGCGTTGGATGCGCGCTGCTATGAGGAGGGCATCGCCCGGACGCATTGGCGGGTCTTCGCGCCCGGCCCCAAGGATGCGATATTCGCCGTGGCGGTGATTGGCTATATCGCGGCCATCGTGGCGCTGTGAGCGATGTCGGCCGGCACGCATGACGCGACCGGCGGGTATGCTGTTGTGGTCACTTGAACGTAAGGAACTTCCATGGCATTGACCAAAAAGCAAATCAAGCAGCTGCGCGCGCTGGCGAACTCGCTCAAGCCGCTGCTCTATGTCGGCAAGAACGACCTGACCGAGGCGGCCATCAAGCAGGCCGACGAAACCATCGAGAAGCATGAGCTCATCAAGGTCGCCGTGCAGGACGGCTCGGGCCTGACCGCCAAGGAAGCGGCCGAACAGCTTGCCGAGCAGCTCAACGCCGAAGTGGTGCAGTCCATCGGCAATCGTTTCGTGATCTTCCGCCGCTCGAAGCGCAAGGACGTGGAGCACATCCGGCTCGTCCGCGAATAGCGACCGCACAGAGTGGCATGTTCCGCTTCCATATAAAACGTGAGATGATGGTTGGCAACAACGGCGACGCCGTCTATCCAGAGAAGGGAACCCAACGATGAGCGACAACCAACAACCGTATATCCCGGCCAATCCGGAACAGCAGCCGGAGAATTCGGCGAACACGCAGCCGGAGTACAACCAACCCGCCCAGAGCAACGGCGCATACGCGCAACCGGCCAACGCATACGGCGAGTATCAGCCTTCCGCTCCCGAATCGACGCAGCAGGGCGCATCCTACGCCGACCCGGCATCCGGGGCCTACGGCCAGCAGCCGACGCAATCGTACGTCCAGCCCGGTCAGCCGGCGCAGGCCGCCGGATACGCGCCGTACCAGTATGGACAGCCCGCACAGCCGACCGGCGAGTACAGCCAGCCCTATGGCCAGCCGGCCCAGCCGGTGTATGGCGCGCAGCAGCCGGCCGGCGCCTACGGACAGCCCGCGGGCGCGTACGGACAGCAGCCTTACGGCCAGCCCACCAACCCCTACACGCAGCCGTATGCGGCTCCCCAATATGCGGCCCCGGCCGCCGCCTACGGAGCCAAGTCCAAGATGGCTGCCGGCCTGCTTGGCATCTTCCTTGGCTCTTTGGGCGTCCACAACTTCTATCTGGGCTACACCGGCAAGGCGGTGGCCCAGCTGCTGCTCACGCTGGTCGGTTGGATTCTGCTCGGCCTTGGCCCGATCGCCGCCGCGATCTGGGGTCTGGTCGAGGGCATCCTCATCCTCTCCAGCCAGTACGGCTCTCCGTGGCACAAGGACGGCAACGGTCAGGAGCTCACCGACTGACGCGGATTGATAGACGGATCGTGTATCCGCCGCATATTCATAGAGCCACGCCGAAACTCCGACGACTGCAGTCGCGGTGACGCGGCTCATCCCATCGGTCAGGCCCAGACCGGCCAAGCCGATGTCCGGCAAGCCGACGGGCTGAATCGTCAACGTCAGCCATCAGGCAACGTTCGGCGCACTCTGATGAAGGCCATGAACCCATCCAAGGTTCATGGCCTTCATCATGTCCCGTTTTCAGCAAATACGAACATGATTATTGTTCGTTTGCGCAGTATGTGAACACACTTACACAGAGACGTACAGAACCTCCCAAACACGTTACCGCAAGGTTAAAAATCGGCAAATCGGCTCTATTCCGAGCTTTTCAAGTGTTAGGCTTAGGAACCAGCGCGATACTAAGCGCAGCCTCCTCCACCACACGAGGAGGCTGAATGATGTGCGAATGATTCCCAAACCGCACATCCACAATACCGTTATGGCGGCCGTGGCGGGAACGGTCACCGAATGAAAGGACCATCATCATGGCGGAAGAGAAGCTCATCATCGTCGACCCTGACCTGTTCAACAAGGACGCGGACACCAAGACGTCCCACGGCAACGAGGTCGCCAAGAAGTTCGGCATCAGCGACCAGGCGCTGGCCGAGGTTGAGTACTTCAAGCAGCAGCTCACCAACCACAACGCTTGGGATCTGCCGTTCATGGGCTACGTGAACGAGGATGGCTACGGCTACGCCTACGTGCCGGACGCCGCCATCACCACCAACCCGTACTGGGATGCTCACAAGGCGTTCCTCGCCCTCCCGGAGGACGTGCAGACCGCCTTCGCCATCCGCATGCTCTTCACCCACCGTCCGGTCGACCGCTACGGCGCCGCCATGTTCCTGCACTACCAGCGCGGTTTCACCGTGAAGTTCGAGGGCACCGGCGCCAACCAGTGGTGATGATGTCCGCTCTCGGCCGATGATGGCCGACTGATTCCGCCCTGCCTGTGGCATATATGCGTAATGGGGATGCACCGCGGTACATGCGGCGCATCCCCATTACCATGTTTGGTGGGACCCGACGGTCGGAGCCAGTCACCGGCTCCGGAATGACTCTCCTGTCTTGGCGGGAGGCGGTGTTGCGATGCTGTCCGCGGCGCGGTCCGGCGGGACGCAAATGCAAAATCAGTTGTTTTGCACATGCGTCCCAATTCGCTGCGGGACGGAAATACATTCCGGCCTGTTTTGCACATGCGTCCCACATCCTGCATCGCGGAATCATTGGAATTCCGCCGTTTCTTGAAAAGCGTGGCGCGCGGTCCTATGGAACGCTACGGGACGCATGTGCAAAATCGGTCGTTTCGCACATGCGTCCCGCAATGAGCGACAATTCATTTCGCGAACCAGACACGCACAGGCAGCGCTGTTGCTCCGTCATTCCAAATGTGGGGCGTTCCCGCCATCATGAGAAGACTTCCCGCCATCCTACGCAGGGGCTCCTCTCAGAATGACGGGGACGCTCCACATTCCATACCTGCCCGAGAACGGCACAATCGGTCAGTTAATCAATCCATTCATCAGTCAATCAGTCAATCAATCCATCACGCGCATCACGTTTCGGCACGCCGGCAACGCGCCATCAGCGGCCGACGAGGTTGAGCAACTCCTGCTGCTTGGCGTACCTGGACACATTGGTCAGCGCGATGCGGATGATCTGCTCGGAGGTTTCTTTGAGATGGTTGCCGCCGGCGACATGCGGGGTGATGAGGCAACGCGGCTCGTCCCACAGAGGACTGTCGGCCGGCAACGGCTCGGGCTCGGTGACGTCGAGTCCCGCGCCGCGCAGCCTCCCCTCGGCCAAGGCCGCGGCAAGGGCCTCGGAGTCGATGGCATCGCCACGGCCCGCATTGAGCACGATGGCGGTGGGCTTGAGCCGTGCAAGCCGGTCCGCATCCAGCAGATGATGGGTCTGCGGCGAGCGCGGCACCGCCAGCGCCACCACATCCGCCAGCGGCAGCAGCGCATCAAGACGGTCGAACCCATACATCTTCTCGATGCCCTTGGCCGGCGCATCCGGATGACGTCGCACGCCAAACGTACGCAAGCCCACGGCCTGTGCCAGCTGGGCGAAGTGCGAGCCGATGTCACCCGCGCCGATGACCAGGGCGATGCCGCCTTCGGGACTGAGTACCGTGCCCTGATCATGCCAGCGATGGTCGTGCTGGTTGACCGCGTACTGGTTGAGGTTCTTCATCAGCGACCACATCATGGCGAACATGTGCTCGGAGACGCTACGGCCGTAAGCGCCGGTGGCATTGGTGACCATAGTTCCCCGTGGCAGCACACCGGGCCGAATGTAGGCGTCCACACCAGCGCTGAAGGTCTGCAGCCACTCAAGTCGCGTGTACCGCTCGGCCTCGGAGACCGGGAAATTGCCGATGACCGCGGTGGCCTGGGACTTCAGCTCATCGGGGATACTCACCGGCCAAACCATGTCGCCGCGATGGTCTTCGCTCCCGACGAACTCCTGCGGCACGTCCCGTGCGGCCTTGACGAACGCCTGACGCTCGGCGGCATCCAGCGGCAGACAGTTGACGATCAGCTTATGCGTGTTCTCGATTCCCATGCTTCACAAACTAGGCCGCAGTGCGGATATTGTGCTGTATCCCCCTGATCCGTGCACCTGATCCGTGCACCAAGGATGGCGTTCCGGATTCCGGGCTCCACACAAATAATCGGCGTCAGGCGGCCTGAATAGGACCGCGGCGCGCACGGATGCGGAAGGCGGTGGCCAGACATCCCCATCCGATCAGACAGATCACGATCATCACGGCGAAGGTCCATGCGCCGCCCACGGCGGTGGCGTGCGCGAACTGCGGCGTGCCCTCGGCCCCGGCACCCGCTTGGGCCACGGTCAGCACAGTGGAGAACAGGGCGGTTCCAGCCGCACCGCCGAACTGCAGGCAGGTGTTGAAGATGGCGTTGCCGTCCGGACGGAACTCGTGCGGCACCTCGGACAGGCCGCTGGTCATCACGTTCGCGTTGCCGATGGCGTAGAAGAAACCGAAAATGAAGTAGAATCCGGCCAGCAATCCCGGCGTGAGGTGCATGGAGAAGACGAGCATGAGCACCGGTCCCAGAATCGCAATGCCCAGTGGGATGAGAATCGGCTTGACCGCGCCGAAGCGGTCGTAGAACCAGCCGCCCACGGGTGCACACACCGCACCGATCAACGCACCGGGCAGCACCAGCGAGCCGGCCACGAAGGCGGACGTGCCGAGCGACAGCTGCGACACATTGGTAATCACATAGCCATAGCCGATACCCACCAGCGGCAGCAGCAGATAGGCGATGGCATGAAGCAGCACGGCCGGGTCACGCAGGATGCCCAGTCGCAGCAACGGGGAGAAGGCGCGCTGGGAGCTCTTGGCGAACAAGATCAGGGCGCCAAGGCCCACGATGAGGCTCACCACGGCGACGATTCCGGGACGCGCGGCCGCTCCCCCGCTCACCGCCGCGCTGACGGCCACGCCGCCCTGATTCAGGGCGAGGACGAGGCCCACCAGCGCCAGGACGATCAGACACAGCTGGACCGGGTCGAGATAGGCATCCTCGGTGGGCGTGCGCTGCTCGATGCAGATGCAGCCGATCACCGCGGCGATGAGCATCAGCGGCACCGCGCCGACGAAAATCGCACGCCACGGCAAGACACTGGTCACCGCGCCGCCCACGGTCGGGCCGATGGCCGGGGCCACGGTGATCACCAGCGAACCGACGCCCATGAGACGGCCGATTTTGGAACGCGGCGACTGCTCGAGGATGATGTTGATCATCAGCGGCGTGGCGACGCCGGAACCGACGCCCTGGATGATGCGGGCCAGAATCATCAGCGGGAACGCCTGCGCCACGATCATGATGAGCGAGCCGGTGACACCGAGCGCCACAGCGGCCAGGAAGATAGCCTTGAGGCGGAACCGCCGCTTGAGGAACGAACTGATCGGCATCGAGGCCGCCACGGAAAGCAGGTAAATTGTGGTGATCCACTGCACGGTGGCGGTGTCGACGTTAAACTCGCGCATCAGGGCCGGGAAGAGCACGGTCATCACGGTTTCGGTGAGAATGCCAATGAAGGCCAGCGACCCCACGGCCACGATGGCGCCGATGAGTCGCGGTGGGATGCGCTCGCTGTCCACGACATGCTGGATGCCGGCGGAATCGGACTGCCGCTGCGATTGGGGCATGATAGATCTCCTCTACATCATCATTGTGAAACGTCTGGAAGTCAGGTTTACCAACCGGCGTGTGCAGTGCTGTATTGAGTGTTACAGATAGGAGCGAGCCGCTTCTCGCGTAAGTTGCATCCCGTTACCGCCATCAAGGAATACTAGAGTGCACGGAAGACTCATCCGCCGCCATCAGAACGGCATCGGGTCGCATTGCTGCAGTCGCATCGGCTGACGGCACCGAATCCGGCCCGTTCAACATCAGCCGCAGTCCCGGACTCTTCGCGGTTAACCGCACCGACCACAGACCCGTCACTGTTCGGAATCAACCGCCGTGGATTCACGTTCGATGAGTTCGCCCTCAAAATGACGATACGCATGCCATGACTCGCCATGAGCGCGTCCCGCCGCGGCGGAACCTCTCGCAAAGACACACAAGCAAACGAATCCCCGACGTAGGAAGACCCCAACATTTGGCTGTCGGATTTCGACGATTGACTGTCGGACCTCGTCACATCAGTGTCGGACCTCGACGATTGAGTGTCGGATTTCGTGCATATACCGTACGAGGTCCGACAGTCAACCGTCGAAATCCGACAGCCAACATACGAGGTCCGACACTGGTGCGTCGAAATCCGACAGTCAACATATGAAAAAACGACAATACGGAAATACGACAGTTAACCTGCAAAATCCTGCAAGATTCGACACTGCAAGATCCGACGACGACCGTCACCGTGCAACACCATCCGACAGTCAACAAACGAACATACGAAAAACCGACAACCAACCCGCATGATCCGACTGCAACTGTTACGGTGCAACGCCAAACGTCGGCACATATTACCGGTACTTCCACCGCATGCCGTCTACTCTCACCGACTTATCCCACCGCATCCACCAACCACCACCCATCGCCAGCCAGCCTGATGCCCACCAACCATCAATCAACCATCCACCACCAAACAACAAACAACCACCAACCAACGCAAAAACACTTGGGGCGCGGCCGGAGGAACCGGACCGCGCCCCAAGTGCGATGAAAGGAAGAAAAGGAGAAAGCAAAAAAGGAATAGTGGCGGGCCGCAAGTGGCGTACCGTTTCGTTCCGCCGCCGACGATGGCAGTGGTTCGAGCGGGGAACGAGACCGGAAGCGGCCCGCCTTTTTCAGTTATTGTTTAGTTATTATTCAGTTGTTCTTCAGTTGTATTCGATTATCGGTGAGGCAGAATGCCCACCCGCGGCCTCCGCTGATGGAGACCGGCGGGCAATCCGCTATTTCCGTTCCCCGACTGCCATCACCGCACGCTGCAGGACGACGAAGACGAGGATCATGAGGCCGACCACGATGGTGGTCCATTCGGCCGGCACACCGAAGTCGGAGGTGAGCGGGTCGAGGATGGAGCGGACCAGAGCGCCGAGCACGGAGCCGAGCACGTAGCCGAAGCCACCGGTGATGATCGTACCGCCGATGACCACGGAGGCCACGGCGTCGAGCTCCCAGCCGACACCCACGGTGTTCTTGGCGGAACCGATGTTCGCGGTGTACACGATCGAGGCCAGGGCGGCGAGCGTCGCGGAGGTCAGGTAGATGGTGTACTGCGTGCGCTTGACCGGCAGACCCATGAGCTCCGCGGAGGAACGGGAGCCACCGATGGCGTAGATGGTGCGGCCGGTGCGGGTGTGGTGCAGGAAGATGTAGCCGAACACGACGACCAGCAGGGCGATGATCACGCCGACGTTGAAGGACAGATCGTTGGAGATCTTCGGGTTGTCGATGATCTTGATCTCGTTCGCGATGAACGCGAAGTTGTTGCTGTCCGGGAAGGTCAGCGAGTCGGTGGAGATGATGGAGGCGATACCACGGGCCAGGAACATCGTCGACAGCGTGGCGATGAACGGCTGCATGTTGAACTCCTCGATCAGCGTACCGGCCAGCAGGCCGAACACGGCGCCGATGAGCAGCATGATGATCATGACCAGCACGGCGGGCACACCGGCGTTCGCCAGCTTGAGGCCGACGACTGCGGTGATGGCCACAATGGCGCCGACCGACAGATCGATACCACCGGTCAGAATCGGCAGGGTCATGGCCACGGCCAGGATGATCAGGTAGGCGTGGTCGATGAACAGGGAGGAGATGAAGCCCAGTCGGATGTAGGTGCCGAACAGAGCCTGTCCCATGATGATCATCAGGAGGAAGATCACCACGGCCGCGAGGGTCGGGATCATCTGACGATCGATCTTGAAGCCCTTCTTGGGAGCCTTCACTTTGTTTGCCGTAGCTGTTGTCATGCTGCCACCGCCTTAGCTTGAGCCTGGAGTGCGCGCTTGCGCTTCATCGCCGCACCCAGGTTGTGAATCTTCGGAGCCTGCATCACGCAGATCACGATCACCACGACGGCGAAGAAGGCCGGGGTTGCCTCGGCGTTGATGCCGAGGGTGATGATGGTCTTGCGGATCATGGCGATAATCACGGCGCCGACAGCGGAGCCGGCGAGGGAGAACTTGCCACCGAGCAGCGAGGTGCCGCCGATGACGACCGCCAGAATGGCGTACATTTCGAGGTCCTGACCGGTCTTGACCACGTCAACGCGCATCACGGATGCGGTGGCGAACAGACCGGCGATGGCCGCGAGGAAGCCGGAAACGGCGTAGACGAGGAAGAGAATCTTCTTCGGCTTGATACCGGTCATGCGGGAGGCTTCCTGGTTGATGCCGACGGCCTCGATCATCATACCCATGGCGGTCTTGCGGCACAGCAGGCCGACGAGGATCACGATGACCACGGCGATGACGAAGTTGGCGGGGATGCCGAGGATGAAGCCGTTGGCGATCCAGCGCAGCGGCTCGTTGCCGGCGACGGCGGAGGCATCAGTGTTCTCACCGGAGGTGATCACCTTGGCGATACCACGGCCGGCGAGCATCATGATCAGGGTGGTGATGAACGGCTGGAGGCCGAGCAGGGAGACCAGAGCGCCGTTGACGCAGCCGATGACCAGGCCGACGGCCAGGGCGATGAGGATGGAGACCCACACGTTCACGCCGTTGGACAGGGACTGCATCGCGGCAGCACCGGCCACGGCCATCACGGAACCGACGGAAAGGTCGATGCCGGCGGTGGAGATGACCAGGGTCATGCCGGTGGCGATCATCAGGTATCGGGCGGACTCCTGAAGCATGGTGATCAGCGGGCCGGCCAGACCGCCGGTGTTGGTGTTCCAGCTCAGAGCGAGGAAGTCATGCTGGAAGATGGTGCAGATGACAATCAGCAGGATGAATGCGACGACAGACCAAGTCAGGTTGTTGCTCAGCAGCTTCTTGACGAGGGCATTGCCCTCTTCCTTTGCCTTTTCAGCCATCTCACGCCTCCTTTCCGTTCACGTTGGTGTTGGCGATGGTTTCGACGATGGTCGCCTGGGAGACCGTGTCGCCGTTTTCGATTTCTGCGATCTTGTGGCGATCCTTGAGGACCTCGATGTCGTCGGACAGACGCACGACCTCTTCAAGCTCGGAGGAGATGAAGACGACGCCCATGCCCTTGGAGGCGAGGTCGAGCACGACCTGCTGGATTTCGGCCTTGGCGCCGATATCGATACCACGGGTCGGCTCGTCGAGGATGAGCAGCTCGGGGTGGGTGGCCAGCCAACGGCCGATGAGCACCTTCTGCTGGTTACCACCGGAGAGGTTCTTGATCGGGCGGTCGGGGTCGCGCGGACGAACGTTGAGTTCCTCCATGTACTTATCGACGATCGCGTCCGCTTCCTTCTTCGGAATCGGGTTGAACATGCCGCGGGTGGCCTGCAGGGCGATGAGCATGTTCTGGCGGACGGTCAGGTCGCCGATGATGCCCTCGTCACGACGGTTCTCGGTGGAGTAGGCGATCTTGTTCTTCAGGGCGGTGTACGGGTCGGAGATGTTGACCTTCTTGCCGTTGAACTCGTACGTGCCCGAATCCGGCTTGTCGGCGCCGTAGAGGAGACGGCCGAGCTCGGTACGGCCGGAGCCCAGCAGGCCGGCGAAGCCGACGACCTCGCCCTTGTAGATGTCGAGGTCGACCGGGTTGATGGTGCCCTTCTTGCCCAGACCCTTGGCCTCGAGCAGCGGCTTCTCGCCGGGCTCGATCTCGCGGCGGGACTTCTTGGCGCCGATCTGGCTCAGCTCGGCGGCGGACTTGCCGATCATCATGCCGATGAGCTCGTCGCGCGGGGTGTCCTTGGTCATGACCTCCTTGATGAACTTGCCGTTGCGCAGGATGGTCAGGCGGTCGGTGATCTCGTAGATCTGGTCGAGGAAGTGGGAGACGAACAGGATGGCCACGCCCGAGTCACGCACCTTGCGCATGATCTTGAACAGGTCCTGCACCTCGTTGGCGTCCAGGGAGGAGGTCGGCTCGTCGAGGATCAGCACCTTGGCGTTGATGACCATGGCGCGTGCGATGGCGACCAGCTGCTGCATGGCGATGGAGATGGAGCTCAGCGGGGTGTGCGGATCAATGGATTCCAGACCCATCTGTGCCAGATACGTCTTGGCGGCTTCGTGGGTCTTCTTCCAGTCGATGCCGAACGGTCCACGCTTTTCGTGGCCCAGCATCACGTTCTCGCCGACGGAGAGGTTGGTGCACAGGTTCACTTCCTGGTACACGGTGGCGATGCCGGCGTTCTGGGCGTCGAGCGTGCCGTTGAAGCTTTGCGGCTTGCCTTCCACGGTGATGGAGCCGGCGTCAATCTTGTAGACACCGGTCAAAGCCTTGATCATGGTCGACTTGCCTGCACCGTTCTCACCCATGAGAGCGTGCACTTCGCCCGGGTACAGGGTCAGGTCGACACCGTCCAAAGCCTTGACGCCCGGGAATTCAATCGTGATGCCCTTCATCACGACGATAGGGGTTTTATCAGTCATGTCTTTGCCTTAAACGAAAAGGGATTTGTTATCGTTTTGTGATGTTTCGGCCGAACATGAGTGATGGTGTGGAAGGAATCGGAATCCCTCTCACACCATCATTCATTCAGTTCGGTTCGTCTGCATCAGGATCAGGTTGCCGTCAGTATGCGCGGCTGCCGTTGTCCAGGGCTTCCTTGGCGGAAGCGGCATCGAAGGTCTTGGACTCGATCTGGATGTCCTTCTCGACGGTCTTGCCATCCAGGTAATCCTTGACGGCCTGAGCGGTCTCCTTGCCGAAGATCGGGTTGTACTCGATCACGTAGGAGAGGTCACCGTCGACCAGGGCCTGCAGGGCGTTCTTCGTACCATCGATGGTGATGATCTTGACCTTGCCCTTGAGGCCGGCGGCGTCAACGGCCTGAGCGGCACCGAGGCCCATCTCGTCGTTCTGGGCGAAGATGAACTGCGGGTTCTCGGACTTGTACTTGTCGAGCAGACCGGCGGTCACGGTCTTGGCCTCATCAGTGGACCAGTTGGCGGACTGGGACTCGAGGACCTTGATGTTGGAGCCGACCTTGTTGGACCAGCCGGTGCCACGATCCTTCACCACGGACAGGCCGGCCGGGCCTTCCAGGATGAAGCCGTTGGCGCCGTCCGGGAAGTTCTTGTTCACGAACTCGGCGGCCTGCTCGCCGGCCCACTCGTTGGACGGGCCGATGTGGGAGACGATGGCCTTCTTGGCGGCGTCGTCCTTGACCTCGACGTTACGATCCACGGTGAAGACCGGAATCTCGGCCTCGGCGGCCTTCTTCAGGGAGTCGTCCCAACCGGAGTCCTCGGTGGAGGACAGGATGATGGCGTCCACCTCATCGTTGACGAACTTGTTGAAGGCCTGAATCTGCTTCTGCTGATCGTTGTTCTGGGTCGGCGAGTAGACCAGTTCGAAGCCGGCATCCTTGAACGCGGCCTTGATGTCGTTCTCGTTGGCGGTACGGAAGCCGCCCTCAGGACCGACGGCCACGAAGCCCACGGTCTTCTTGCCGGAATCGCTGGAACCACCGTCACCACCGGCGTTGCTGGAACCACACGCGGCGACGCTCACGAGAGCGGCAGCGGAAGCAACAAGGGCAATGGCCTTCTTCCAATTCTGAGGCTTCTGCTGTTTTCGTGGGTTAGGGGTTGGGTTTCGGTAGTCGGATGTCGAGGCCGCCGCATCGGAGCATGACCAGGGCGATGAGGTTGTTCACGTGGTGGAAGCCGTAGGCCATGCGGATGGTGACCTTGATCCGGTTGTTGAACGCCTCGAGCCTGGCGTTGGAGTAGCCGAGCTCGATCGTCCTGAGGATGTCGGGCCGCCGTCTGCGGATTTTTTGGGAGAGTTCGACGATCTCGGGGATGCGGCTGTGGGACGCCCAGAACACCCAGTGCCTGAGCTCCGCCGTGGCCTGTCCGAGCGGGTGCTTGAGCAGGTTCCTCAGCAGTTCCTTGAGCCGCCATGCGCGGTAGAGCTGGCCCTTGGGGTCCGTGTTCCCCAATGCGGCGAGGGATTCGTCCTGCCGGTCGGTCAATCGGTCCGGGTTCTTCAACACGGCGTATTTGACGCCGCGCATGCGCTTCGCCCCCTCCTCGTCGCCGTCGCGTCTCGCGTCGTTCCAGAGGCG
>NZ_MWWW01000019.1 GCF_002259745.1 Bifidobacterium myosotis
CACCACGTAGAAGCGGCTGAGGTTGTTCAGCAGGCCGTTCAGCTGGGAGTTGTCCTTGGAGTCGGCGGTCCAGCGGGCGTACCAGATGGAACCGGCGGCCGGGTAGTCCGGGTTGGTGGTCGCCTTCTTGTCGGTATCCAACTGAGAGGCAACATTAGTAACGGGGTCGGTGTACCAGCCGGTGAGGGTGTAGCCGTCGCGGGTGACGGTGGGCAGCTGCTCGCCGATCTTCTTGCCCGCGTAGATCTTCACGCTGATCTTGTCGGCGCCCGAGTAGTTCGGGTCCAGAGTGATCGTGGTGAAGCGAGCGTCGTTCTTGTAGCCGGCGTACAGGTCGATGCCCTCGCCGTTGAGCGTGGTCGTGAAGTCGAACACGGACGGGGTGCCGTTCTTCTCGACCTCGTCGTTCTTCTGGATCAGGTTCGGGTCGAAGTAGTTGTCGTTGGTCTGCTGGCCGTTGGAGTCCTTGTCGGTGTAGGAGTACCAGCCCAGGAACGAGGTGTTCGGACGGGAGACCTCATCGAGGGTCTTGCCGAACGTGGACTGGAACGACTGGCCGCGCGGCACGAAGTAACGCAGCAGCGTATCCTCGGTCTCGGTCTTGGCCCACTTGTGCACGCGCACGACCGTGGACTGCTGGCCGCCCTTGACCTCAAGGACGACGTCCTTCGCGTCCGACGGGAACGCGGTGCCGAACTCGTAGTCCGAGGTCTTGCCGCCGTAGGTCAGCTGCCAGGCGTTCGCGAGCAGCTTGTTCGTGCCCGGGGTCACGGCCTGATACTCGGACAGGGCAGTACTGGTCAGCACGTCGAACGAGTAGTCGCCGGAGGAGACCTTCTTGCCGTCCTTGTACAGATCGTAGTTGCCGTCGCCGCCCTTCTGCCTGATGGTGACGGTCGCGCCCTCGTTCTGCTTGACGACCAGCGTGTCACCGGCCTTCGCTGAGGAGGCGTTCTCCCACGTCGGGACCACATGGTTCGGCACAACCGCGTCCTTGGACGGAAGCTCCCAGTCGGCCAGCGTATCGTTATCGGCCAGACGCACGAAGTAGTTCGTGGCGTCCACGACATTGGCGGCGCCATCCGGATCGGAGGCGTACACGACCTCGCCCTTCGTGTCGAGAGTCACACCATACTCGGACTCATCCGAGTTACCGGTGGCCCCGACGCTCCAGTGCGCGTACAGGGTCGTGCCGTCCGCAAGGGCCGTGGTCGGATCCACGGCCTGGCCGCCCTGCTTCTCCGTGTACCAGCCGGAGAACAGGCGGGACTGCTGAGCATCCCACTGGATGTTCGAGTCCGCGCCGAAGTGGTCGTACAGGGACGGGAACACGCCGTCCGCGTAACGATAGCCATCGACGTTCTGGTCCTGGTAGTCGGTGAGCGTGACGGTCTTCTCGTCCTTGCTCGAAGTGGCCTTGCCGCCGTTGACGGAAGTATCGTTGTAGTCATTCTTGAACGAACCGCCGTTGGCATCCAGCGTCACGGTGACGCCCGGATACACGTAATCCGTGGTAGGAGCGGCAGACGCCGTGCTGGCCGCCACGCCCATGGTCGCGATCATCGCGACCGAGGCGAGGCCGGCGAGCGGGGCGCGCCAAACCTTAGTGTTTCCAGTCATGTTCTGGAACCTTTCTTCTAGGGACATCGGGCAATATGCGCACACTCTGCCGGCGATACGGTTCTATGATGAAAGTAAAAGGATGAAAACTCGATTATCTTTCAGAGAAGAGAGGTAATGATGAATCATCATATGCTGCGAACAGTCATTGCAGCCGGCTTAAGCATTGCGTCATTGCTGAGCATGTCTGTCTCCGTCGCCTATGCCGATTCCGAATCCGGTCCGTCTGCTGATTACACCGGCTGGTACCAGACGAACGGGCAAAATTACTGGTATGAACACGGCTCGCCTGCCCGTTCCAAGGAAATCTACGATCCCGGCTCCAATGCTTGGTATTGGTTGGATGCCGACGGCACTATGGCAAAGGACAAAGACGTATACCTGCCGTCCAACGGTGGCAAATGGGTTCGCTATGACGAGAACGGCCACATGCGCAAGGGTGAAGACTACCGTTACGGTGGATGGTACTACTTCGATCCCGTTACGGGAGCCATGGCCAAAGGCATGCGATTTGTGCCTTCCAACGGCGGAACCAGTCAGCTTCGCTGCTGCCCCCCTCATCAGAGAAGGCCGATGCCACTCGGACAATTGACAGACCACTAGTAGACAAAAGTCACGCAATCACCTTCGGGAATATCAGGACATGCGCGCACACAATGCCGACATACCCCAATACCAGACATACAGCAATGGTCACATTGACGACCTGATTGCGCTTGACGGTAATGCCGAAGTTCGGCAGCATCAGTGCCATCGGGGCGAGCATGGGAATAAAGTACCTGTTTTGCATGCCGTCCGCGTAGGTTCCCAGCTTGTCGGCGGTGAGCAGCCCACTGCCGACAAGCAGCATGGCAGCGCAGGTCAGTACATAGAATCCGGTAATCATCAGCCCCATGATGGTCCGTTCCTGCCAGTGGATTCCATGCTGATCAATGTTGTTCTTCACCAGCAGCAGCACGATGGCGGTGAGAATCAGCAGCATCACGCCGGTCGGCAATTGCGCCTTCTCACTGCCTGCGAAGAACTGCAGGTTGCGCACGGAATTGTACTTATCGACTTTCTTGTTGAAGTCGAGAGGCTGCACGAGCGTGATCAGCAGGCTCTGCAGGAACTCCAAAGGATGGGAGATCAGCATCCGTTGCGCATCCTGATAGCGTTCCAGTGTGAAATCAGTGCCGAGAATCGGCGGGATATGGCTGGTCATACGCTGCCAAAGCAAACATGCGGCAGATCCGGAGGCAAGAGGGAGCAGCATGCGCCAACGGATGACATGCCGCTCCCTCCAGACGGCGATCATCGGCAGGAACAACATGGCAAGTAATGCCACCGATGTGGTTTTCGTAAGTGCTACCAGTGGCGCGAATATCACAAGCAATATGGTCTGCGGCCAAGTGACCTCTGCACGTTGATGCAGGCGGAGTGCAATCGCTATAAACAGCAGAGACAGCGAATTGATCACGGCGTCCGTGGTCACGTACAGGAACGAGAAGAACACGGCTGGCAACAACGCCGCGGCGCAGATGACGTATCGGTACCGTTTCGCCACATGAATCGCTATGGCAACCGTTATCGTGGAGCACACCAATGTGAAAACGCATGCAAGCGCATAGTCGTTCCAGTGAATGCGGAATGCCAGAATGGAGGGATAGTAGGCGACCGGCGAATTCACGGCTGTGTTGTTGAACGGCCTGAAGACGCCATCGCGCCAATACCCGTATAAATCGCTGCCGTCAGGGCTCTGCACCGGCAGCAGAGTGCCGGATGCCAACTGGCGCAAACGACCCAGATGGGCACGGTCATCATTGCGCGCGGGACGGCGGTCCCAGTAAATCATGATCAAGCCGCAAATCAACGTGAGCAACGTGTAGAAGCCCTCCAGCTTCCACCCGCTCATATGCTGCACTATGCGATTCCAGACAGTATTCCCAACCGCTGCGTCTCGTTGATTGCCGCCGAATCCATCGGAGCTTCGGTGCATTGCCTGCGATCGTTTCCGCATGCCAAGTCCTCTCCACGCGCCAAGCATATGAAGTATAGGCTACTGCGATGATAAGCTCCGCGAAACAGGCCTCATATATTGGGCTGGCAATGGCACAGGTGATAGCCTATGAGGATAAACTGGGTGAGAAGCAGTGAAAGGTTCTAGGGTCCCATGTTCATTGATTTGAGTCGACCGATTTGGGCGCCGTCGCTTTCCTCGTGCTCGATTCTTCCGCTATATGTAAAGTCGCCATCCTACAGCGGTGTGGGCCCTGACGAGTTGACCGTAGGCGCGCACTCCTACGCCGATTTCATGACGTATTTCGGTTCGTTCTCTATGAAGAAGTGGCGGCTGTACACGGGTGACAATGATTTGGTCCCCACGCTGGTGTTGGAAACGAATGCACCCGTGCATGTGACGCTCACCCAGATGGTGTATCGCCGTTTGGAGAAACGGACCATCATGGATGTGACGGACCCGACTTCGCTCACTCCCGATGGATGGTTCAGATACGCGATACCGTATCCTGCCGACGTGGACGCACAGCTGGTCTCCTTCACCGTGACCACGGGAGATCGACCGGCCACATTGCGCGCAGTATGCTACGGCGCCGATGTCAAGCATCGCCGTGACGTGCGCATCGAAATCATCACCACCACGTTCCGCAAGGAGCGACAGGTGCAGGGCAACATCGATCTGATTCGCACGACGTTGCTCGAAGACCCCTGTTGGGGTGAATACTTCCATCTGACCGTCGTTGATAACGGCCGGTCTCTTCCCGAGGATGCTGCGGCTGGCAATCCCTCCATTACCGTGATTCCAAACGGTAACGTGGGCGGTGCCGGCGGGTTCGCGGCGGGCATGATTCACGCGGCGGAGCAGAAGTGGGCCACTCACGTACTGCTTATGGACGATGACGTGACCGTGTGTCCGGAATCGTTCAAACGCACGCTTCGATTGCTTGAATGCGCCAGCGCCGAGTACGAGTCCGCCACCGTGGCGGGCGCGATGCTTTCCACCGCCAATTTCGAGCTCCAGCAGGAGGATATCGGCCAGATTCAGGCCCAGCGTCATTTGCAGCCGTTCAAGCCGCGGCTCATCATGGATCGGGAATACGACATCACGTTTAATGAGGAGCTTATTCCTTCCTCGCAGGAGCAGGGATTGTATTCGGCATGGTGGTATTCGTGCTTCCCGGTTCGTCGTATCCACGAGAACGGGTTGCCGATTCCTCTGTTCTACCGTCGGGATGACGTAGAGTACTCCACGCGCATTCAGGAGAAGGAGCAGCTGAAGTTCATCACGTTGAACGGTGTGTGCGTCTGGCACGACCCGTTCGATTTGCGATGGAATCCGGCTGTGGAGATTTATCTGGCCGCTCGCAACCTGCTGATTCAGGAGGCATTCACCCCCGACCCCAACGACAGCATGGCCGCCGATGTGGCCCGTTTGAGGGAGACGATAGTCAATGCCGGCAAACATTTCGACTATCCCTCGATGGAACTGGTATGCGATGCGATTACGGATTACCTACGCGGACCTGAATATTATCGTCACCCGGTGGGCGAGCGTCTGCTGAAGCAGGCTATCGAGAAGGCCGAAAAGCTTCGTCCGATCTCCGAAATCGATGGGGCGCCGGAAGTGATTAACATGTGGCGTGTGGAGGAGACCGCCAATGATGAGAACATTCCCGCACCGCCCACACCTCACCCGGATATGCGTTTGTCCAGAAGGGTGGCGCGCCGGCTGAGGCGGCTTGTGCTTGGCCTTCCGTCTTCCAAGGCGAGCGCTAAACGAGAGAACCATCCTGTTGCGGAGCATAAGCCCAAGGGCGGTTTGGCCATCATTCCGGTGGATGGCCTGTGCAGGCCATGGCGTGTGCTGTACGACGCCGACCGCGCTCTGGCCGTGGAGCCGTCCGGGCGGCGCGGTGTGATGCGCGTGCGTGACGACCGTAAACGTGACGAGATCATGGCACGGTTCGAGGCTCTCGCGGATCAATTGGTGCATGATGATTCGGTTGCGCACCGGTACCATGAGGAACGCGACAGCATGACGTCATTTGCGTTCTGGAAGCAGTATCTCGACGAAGCGAAAAGGTAATCATGGGCATTCGGAACTCCCTGCGATCCATTGCCGGCAGAATCGTGCACGGCGGCCGGCTTGGCGACCGTGGACGTAGTCCGGCCGAACAAGCCGGACGCGATGTGTTCTACCTCATCGCCGAGCCCGGCTACCCGAATTACGGTGATGAACTCATCGCTGCCGAGTGGCTCAAATATTTGGCGCAACGGTATCCGGAATCCCCGGTTGTCGTGGATTGCGCACGGCCCGGTCCGGCGGCGACGATTCTGCAGGGCATCCATCCTAGGGCTTCCTTCACGGATACGTTGCGCCGGCTGGGTACGGAAAACCCATTCCCCTATGACGGGCCAATCGATGACATCGCGGGATTCGTCGGTGACGCGCTGGAGAATGACGGTCTGGCACCGCGTTACGCCATGGGCATCCGTCTGCTGCAACACCGGGTACGCGGCATCCATATGCTCGGCGGAGGCTACATGCGTGGCGACTGGACATGCAATCTCTCGAGACTGGCCGTGGGGCCCTTTGCGAAGAAACATGGCATCCCGGCAATTGCCACGGGGCTTGGCCTCATGCCATTGGACGGGGAATCGCTGGAATTTGCCCGTGAATCGGTCAAGATGTTCGACCGGTTCACGGTGCGTGATGAACGTACGCTGGGGGCCCTCAATGGCGACGAATCCGGTGCCATCATCGCCGAACTCGCACCGGATGACTGCTTTGTCAACGGTTTGAAAGACTGCTACATGCAGGATGACGCGTTGCCTGGAGTCATGATGTGCGTCCAATCCGATTTCGTGGCGGACAGCGAACGGCTTCATGCCTACGCCGCGTCGATACTGGAGACGTGGGGTATCGGGCTGCATGATCCCATTGGCGTAGTGGAGTGCAATCCGCTTATTGACCGTCCTATTTACGATTACCTGATCGCCCACGGTTATGATCGGGTGCGTTTCTTCCCCCTGGCGGAGATCCTGGAACGGGGTTTCCCTGCGCGTGAAGGCCAGCGGTGGATCTCCACGCGCTATCATCCGCATATCCTTGCCGCCGCCAAAGGCTGTGCAGGCTCGTTCATCTCCGTGGATGCCGGCTATTATGACGTCAAGCATGCGGCGGTGCTGCGGATGGGATCGCACTGGACGAAGGCCACCTTGGGAGAGCCCGTACCCCGGCCGGGGGATGGTTTCACGGATCCCAACCTGCCGGAGCGATACTCACGACAGATTCGCCAAGTCGCTGACATACTATACTGAAGTTCCCATCTGCCGGTGATTGGCAATACTGGCGGATTCTGTGATGCGGGAGGGTGCTGTGAGGACAAAGATGGCTGCGATTCTTGAAATAATCGCCTACGTCCTCGCAGCAATTGCATTGACGGTCGTCGCGCTGGTGGCGCTCTGTGCCACTGCGGTTTTCCAGCCGGCTCAGGGCGCGACGTCCGACACCGTGCTTGCCGAACGAATGGAGATTGCCGTCGGCCCATCGGCGTTGCTGGTTGCGGGTTTGGTGGCATTCGTTGCGGCGTTGTCTTATGGGGGGCGGATCGCGGCCCGTCTGAGCAGCCGCCGTAGGCTCGTCATATTGGTCGCGTACGTGCTTGTCGTGCAGGTTCTGTGGATTGGCGCGCTTGATTTCACGAATCCCCAATACCCCGATTCGGTCATGCTGTCTCGCGGTGCAGCCGAATTGGTCAATGGTCATGCAGAGGCCTTCACGCCGGATTATTGCGCGGCTGAAGGAGCACTCGGTTATCAGGCTGCATGCGCTGGTCAAGACCAGTTGATGAAAGGCAACCTGTTCAACTATTTGTCGTGGTATCCCTTCCAATCGGGAGCCATGTTGTGGTTCGCTCTGGTGTACACGGTGTTCGGCGCGCAGAATTTCATGGCCTTCCAATTGATCAGTTCACTGGCGATTACAGGCGTGGCGGTCATACTATGCCGGTTCGCCCATCTGATGGGCTTGGATCAGAAAGCCGAAGCGGTTCTGCAGCTGCTTATCGGGATGTGTTTCCCTCTGCTCATGTTTTCCGTCTTCGTGTACACCAATGCCGTCGGCTTGGCATTCACGCTACTGGCCGCATTGCTGCTTCTTGAGTGCCTGCGCGCGGGGACGATACGATCTCGATTGTTCCTGCTTCTGGGGTCATGCGTTTCCGCAGCAATCGGCGTCATGGTGAAGAACACCTTCAATATTCTTGTTCTGGCCATGCTGATTGTGCTGGTGTTGGAAGCCGTACGGTTCCGTCGATGGTGGCTGTTAGGTGCAGGAGTCGTCGGATACGTGCTGGTGCTCAAGTCCACGGTGCTGCCGGTTATGGTTATGGAACGGCTCACTGGGCAATCGTTCGGTCCTGGTATGCCCACGCTGTCATGGATTGCCATGGGAGTACAGAGCAAGGACGGCGTTCTACCGGGCTGGTGGCAAAGTGACGCCTTGAACGTGTATCTGGATACCGGCGGCGATTACACGGCACAGCAGCAGCATGCCATCGGTTCAATTCAGTCCGCTTGGTCCTCCGCCATCGCCGACCCCGTATCCGCATTCGGGTTCATCGGACGAAAGCTGTCTACGGAATGGGCGGAACCGACCTTCGAGACGGTACTGTATTCCGGTCTCGGCATCCGCGCGCATGCGGGTAATGGGCTTGCTCGTTCGCTTCTTGCCGAACCGGGCCGCACCACGGTGAATGTATATGGCGATATCATGCAGTCGGCTGTGTATGTGTTTGCCTTGATCGCAATCGTGGGTTTGGTTGCTGCGTCTTCCGCGCATGCATCCGTATCGCAGACGAAAGAAAAGGACAAGGAGGGCGAAAGCGGAACGGCAGCGGCTCTGTTCTTGGCGATCGGATTCCTCGGCGGGTTCTGCTGCTATGTGTTCTGGGAGGCGAAAAGTATCTACACGTTGCCCTTCTATATCCTGCTTCTGCCGTTCGCCGCACGGGGACTCTCGTTGGCGCCCGGATGGGTGCGCAACCTGACGATGTTCCGTTCGCGTCATCGGAAAGTCTCCGGCCGATGACGCTGGGGACGGCCGCATTCGTAGCACCTCAAAAATTCACCTAAATATCTCCCAGCAAGCCCATAAGCGTATCCGCCGCGACGAATGCGACTCCTACCGTGAATTCCGTACTGCATCAGAGGTACGAAAGGAACAACAATGGAGAAGCGCAATGGGTTCAAGGCGGTCGTAGCCGCTTTGGCTGCGGTCGCAACGCTTGCGTCTGTCGCGGGCACCGCATATGCAACCGATGGCAAGGATGTCTCCGCACTGTCCGTCCACGGCGGAGCGCAGCGCATCGCCGCGGTCGGCTCGAAGAACGCCAAGAACGTGATTCTGTTCATCGGCGACGGCATGGGCGATTCCGAGATCACCGTCGCCCGCAACTATCTGCACGGCCTCAACGGCAAGTTCGAGGGCATCGACCGCCTCGGCCAGCCCACGCAGGGCGTGGAGACCGGCGTCGGCCAGTACACCACCTTCTCGCTGGGCGGCAGCTCCAACGACAGCCTGATGGCCAAGAAGTCCGACGGCTCGCTCGCCGGTTCCAAGACCGCGGGCGTCCTGACCCCTGTCACCGACTCCTCCGCGTCCGGCTCCGGCTGGGCCACCGGCACCAAGACCTACAACAACGCCGTTGATATCGACGTCAAGGGCAACCCGCAGCTCAACCTCATCGAGCTGGCCAAGGCCGCCGGCAAGGCCACGGGCAACGTGACCACCTCCGAGATCCAGGACGCCACCCCGGCCGTTCTCGAATCCCACTCCTCCGAGCGCGCCTGCTACGGCCCACAGGGCAAGTGGGATGGCAAGACCGACACCAACAAGGACGGTAAGGTCGACGCCTCCGACGGCGCCGCGGAAGCCGCCAAGCGTTGCCTCGCCGACCAGCTTAAGGTCAACGGCGGCATCGGCTCCATCTCCGAACAGCTGCTCGACACCCGCGCCGACGTGACCATCGGCGGCGGCGCCAAGTACTTCAACCAGTTCGGTCTCGACGGCAAGACCCTGTGGGATCAGGCCGCGGCCCGTGGCTTCCAGACCGTCAAGTCCGGTGACGTGAGCGGTTTCAAGGGCCTGTCCTCCGCTGACCAGACCAAGCCGGTGCTCGCCCTGCTCGGCGACGGCAACCTGCCGACCGAGTTCAACCCGTCCGTCGCCACCAAGCAGGACCCGAAGAAGGACGAGAACCCGACCGTCTGCTCCGTCAACCCGAATTGGCTTGGCAACAAGGGCGCCTCCCTCGCCGACTTCACCAACAAGGCGATCGACCTGCTGCAGAAGAACCCGAACGGCCAGCAGAACGGCTACTTCCTGCAGGTCGAGGGCGCTTCGATCGACAAGCAGGACCACAATGCCAACGCCTGCGGCCAGATCGGTGAGACCGACGACCTCGACAAGGCCATCTCCGCCGCGCTCTCCAAGGTGAACCTGAACGATACGCTCGTCATCGTCACCGCCGACCACGCCCACACCTCGCAGATCGTCGAATCCCAGCCGATCTACGCCCTCAGCACCGTGCTCAAGAACCGTGACGGCTCCAAGACGGTCATCTCCTACGGCACCTCCTCCAGCGACCTGTACGGCAACGGCAGCGACACCAGCGCCGACGTCGAAGGCAAGGCCGACCCGAGCAAGGCCCAGGGCAACATGAGCCACACCGGCACCCAGCTGCGCATCGCCGCCTCCGGCCCGAACGCCTCCCGTGTTGACGGCCTGACCGACCAGACCGACAACTTCTATACCATCGGCGACGCGCTCGGCCTCGCCACCAGCGTGGAGGCCCAGAAGCAGCTGTCCAACAACGCGCAGGTTGCGACCTCCTCCAAGGACGGCAAGACCATCGCGCAGGCCACCGGATTCAACGGCGACGCGGTCCTCGCCTACCAGCTGACCGATGCCAGCGGCAAGGTCGTTGACCAGTCCGCCTCCAGCACCCCGCTTTCCGGCGTGCGCGTGCAGACCGCTGGAACCACCGAAATCGAGCTGAAGAACGCGAAGGAAGGCGACAAGCTCACCGTCACCGGACGCCAGTCCGGCAAGTCCGTGACCGTGACCGTCACCACAACCTCCACGACTCCGACGGCAGGCCCGTTCGTTGACGTCAACGAGCAGACCGCACACTACGAGGACATCCTGTGGACCTATGAGAACAAGATTTCCGAAGGCTATGTCGATCCCGTATCCGGCGCCCGCACCTATGCTCCCGCCGCGAACGTGACCCGTCAGGATTACGCGGCGTTCCTGTACCGCGTGAAGGGTAGCCCCGACTACACTCCGACCGCCGCGGACAACAAGTTCGCCGACGTCAACGAGCAGACCCCGCATTACAAGGAAATCCTGTGGGCGGCCAAGAACGGCTACATCAACGGTTATACGGCCGCAGACGGAAGCGTGACCTTCACCGGCACCTCCGACATCCAGCGTCAGGATGCCATGCTGATGCTCTGGCGTGTCGCCGGCAAGCCGACGCCGACCGCGCAGGACACCTTCGACGACGCCGCACTGGCCGGAGCCGACTTCCAGGATGCGCTGAAGTGGGCCAAGGCCACCAAGATCTCCACCGGCACCAACGGTGTCTTCGGTGTTGGCAGCAACATCATCCGTCAGGATATGGCTGCGTTCCTTCACCGCTTCGCGACGCTGAAGAAGTGAAACCTGTCCTGATCTGATTTACAACAATCCCCACTTGATATTCGTCCTGAATGCGAATATCAAGTGGGGATTGGCATATCCGGATGCTTCTCTCATTGGAGCGCTTATCATTGTGATGGCATATACTCTCCATATATTTCCGTACGATGCTTGAGGTATTACATGTCAATGTTCAAATTCGCCAACGTACTGCTGGAAACGAACCCGAGGTCGTTGAGCTATCCGGCCCTGTACTGCGCGGCCGATAGCCCTGTGGTATATGACGAGCCGAGCGGCGAATGGCTGATGGTCAACCGCGGCACCTACGACTTCAGCACCTACTTCAATGGCCTGTCCGTGGCCAAGCTGCTGAAGTACACCACCGCCAAGCGTTTCTTCCTTCACCTCGAACTGAAGGGCGCCGCATGCAAGGTGTACCAGACCTATGGCGGCTCCTTCGACGCGCATCCGCAGACCCTCAAGGAGGCGAAGGCCGAACTGGCCGCCTCCGATGATTGGCAGTCGGTCGACTTCGAACTCGACGTGGACACCAATATGGTGCTGACCGGCTTCAAGATCGAATCCGAGGGCCGTCTGGCCATCCGCAACAGCTACTACTCGTTCGAACTTGCGCAGGAGCCTCGGGATATCGAACTCGTGGTGGCCACCACCACGTTCAAGAAGGAAGCGTTCCTCGAGCGCAACATCGGTCTGGTCCGCAACCAGATCATCGAATCAGGCGAGGAGATCGCCAATCACTTCCACATGTACGTGATGGACAACGGCCGCACCTTGGACGCCAAGGCCCTGTCCTCCGAGCGCATCACCGTCCGCCCGAACGACAACGTGGGCGGTGCCGGCGGCTTCACCCGCGGCATGATCGAGGCCATGGAACAAAAGCCCGAAGCCAGCCATATCCTGCTCATGGACGACGACGTGGCGGTGTCGCCCGAAAGCATCAAGCGCACCTACAACCTGCTGCGCATCCTCAAGGATGAATACCGCGAGGCGTTCATCAGTGGTGCCATGCTCAACTACGAGATCGGCGAGGATCAGTGGGAGGACGTCGGCTACATGACTCCGCGCGGCACGTTCGCCCCGGTCAAGCCGATGCTGCGCATGAGCCAGTACTCCGACCTCATCTACAACGAGGAATTCAAACCCACCGGCGTCCAGAAGGAGCAGATGTACGCCGCTTGGTGGTACTGCTGCATCCCGATTGCCGCCATCAAGCGCAACGGTCTGCCGCTGCCGGTGTTCGTACGCTGCGACGACGCCGAATACGGCATCCGCTGCCATCCCACGTTCATCACCATGAACAGCCTGTGCGTGTGGCATATGTCCTTCCACGAGCGTTACAACGCAGCCGTGGAACGCTACCAGACCACCCGCAACACCATGATCGCCCAGGCCACCACCGGCATGGCCCCCAAGTCCGACTTCCTCAAGGAGCTGCACAACAACATCCGCCTCGAGCTCAAGAAATTCGGCTACGAGAACGCCGAGCTCTGTCTGGACGCCTTCGAGGACTTCCTGAAGGGCCCGAGCTTCATCAGTAAGCCGGTGGCGGAAGGCTGCTTCATGCAGGCCAACCGCAACAAGGAACAACTGGTCGATTTCACCGAGCTCCAGCGCAGGGCGGACGCCGATCCGGATCTCAAGGGATTCAACCTGCATGACGTCGACCGTCAGCTCATCGAGGGCGACAAGCCCCGTTCCCTAGCCCAGCGTCTTGAGGATCTGGCCACCGACAACGGCCAGCGCTACCTGAAGAAGCCCGGCAGCGGATACGCGGTGATTCCGCTGGTGGGCTGGGCCTACCCGGCCGGAGCCATCCACGGCAAGAAGAAGCTCGTGGTCATCGACTGGTACAACCGCAAGGGCACCATCCGCACCAAGGACGTCAACCGTTACGCGCAGATTAAGGCCCGCTACGCCAAGGACCTGCGCTACTACAAGGCCAATATCGAGCGCCTCCGCAAGGAATACGCGGCCGCACGCCCCACGCTCACGTCGGTGGCGTACTGGAAGCACTACCTGAAGATGGACTGAGGCATCTGAGGCATACGGTAAGGTATTAGTCCCGTGAACAAACTCATCGAATCGATTCGTGAGCGCTATGGCTATTCGCTGGTGGTGCTTCGTGGGCTGGTGAAGACCGACTTCAAGCTGCGCTATCAGGGCTCGTTCCTGGGCGTGGCTTGGTCGGTACTCAAGCCGCTGATGCTGTTCTGCGTGATGTACGTGGTGTTCGGCAAGTTCCTGCGTATGTCCGACGGCACCCCCACCTACCCGGTGGTGCTGCTGCTTGGCATCAGCTCCTGGCAGTTCTTCCAGGAGGCCACGTCCGTGGGCCTGCGCTCGGTGGTGGATCGCGGCGATCTGCTGCGCAAGATCCACTTCCCGAACTACATCGTGGTGGTCTCCGCCACGGTCGGTTCGATGATCAGCTACGCCATCAATCTGGTGGTCGTGCTCATTTTCGCCCTGTTCGCACGGGTGCAGTTCACATGGCGGGTGCTGCTGGTGCCGCTGAGCATCCTCCAGCTGTACGCGCTCGCCCTGGGCGTCACGCTGCTGTTCGCCACGATGTACGTGTACTTCCGCGATGTGGCGCACATCTGGGACGTGCTGCAACAGGTACTATTCTACGGCATGCCGATCATCTACCCGCTCTCCTATGTGACCAGCCGCGGCGGCCTGTTGGCCGTGCTCGCCCGCTTGGAACTCATCAATCCCATCGCACAGGCGATTCAGGACATCAGGCACAACCTGATCGCCCCGGAGACCCAGCCAACCATCTGGAACCAGTTCGACCAGTGGTGGATCAAGGCGATCCCGCTGCTGCTGACCGTCGTGCTGCTGTGGCTGGGCGTGTATGTCTTCCGCCGCAACAGCCGCAAGTTCGCCGAGGTGATGTGATGAACGCAAAGACCAACAGCTTCGCCGACGCACCCGTGGTGCTTTCGGTCGACCATGTGGCCAAGTCCTTCAAACTGCCCACCGAACAGGCCACGGGCCTCAAGCAGGCGTTCATCAACTGGACCAAAGGCATCAAGGGATACAAGCAGCAGCAGGTGCTGCGCGACGTGTCCTTCGAGGTGCATCAGGGCGAATTCTTCGGCATCGTCGGACGCAACGGCGGCGGCAAATCCACGCTGCTGAAGCTCATTTCCGGCATCTACGTGCCCGACAAGGGGGCCATCACCACCAACGGCAAGCTGGTGCCGTTCATCGAGCTGGGCGTCGGATTCAACCCCGAGCTCACCGGCCGTGAGAACGTGTACCTCAACGGCGCGCTGCTGGGCTTCACCCACGAGGAGGTCGAGGCGATGTACGACGACATCGTCGCCTTCGCCGAACTCGGGGAGTTCATGGACCAGAAGCTCAAGAACTACTCCTCCGGTATGCAGGTGCGTCTGGCGTTCTCCGTGGCCATCAAGGCCCAAGGAGACATCCTGGTGCTCGACGAGGTGCTTGCCGTGGGTGACGAGGCGTTCCAGCGCAAATGCGACGCGTATTTCTCCGAAGTGCGCGAGGACCCGACCAAGACCGTCATTCTGGTGACCCACGACATGGCCGCGGTCAAGAAATACTGCAATCGTGCGATTCTCATCCGCGATGGCGAAATCGCCGTCAGCGGCGACAGTGGCACCGTCTCCGAACAGTACACGCTCGACAATCTGGCGCAGGAGAAGAAGGACGCCGAACGCGAACGTCAGCGGCTCGCCAAGAAGGACGAGAAGAAGTATCCGAACGGCCTGAACGAGCGTTGCCCGGTGCTCAAGACCATCGCCGTCTCGCCGCAGGTGTGCACATCGTCCGAACCGTTCAAGTTCGACGTGGAATACCAGTTCGACGAGGATACGGACTTCTACCTTGCCGTGGCCGTGCATGACATCCGCCGAGGCGGCATCCCTTATGATACCGGCTCCAAGACCTTCAGGATGACCAAGCATGGGCATCAGGTGGCGCATTTCGAGCTGCCGTTGGACCTGTTCAACAACGGCGAGTTCCGGCTGCTCACGTCGTTGCGCACACCGAACCCGAACAACGACGAAATCACCGATGCCGTGGCCGTGGCATTGGACGACAACGCATGCGAGTTCGTGATTCGCGACCCGCGGAACACCAAGAACTACGCGCTGCTGAGCGATCGCGCCATGCGCATCACCCAGCTGGACGACTGATAGCGAACCGGATCCGTTTTCGTGTGGAATCGTCTGAAGAACCTGGTATTGGGGGTGGCTATCCTCGCCGCGTGCGCCGCGGCGGCCTTCACCGTGGCTTCGGATATGCCGTGGAACCGTCATTCCATGCCCCGAAACCCGGTACCGTCCGCGGTGCGCAATGATGCCGAGCTCACCGTCACCTTGCCGAATTACTTCACCTCGGGAATGGTGCTGCAACGCGGCAAGCCGCTGGCGGTCAAAGGAAAAGCCTCCGTACAAAGTACGTTGACCATAACCATAACCGACGGGAAACACACATCCTCACGGACCATGCGTACCGCTGAGAACGGGGATTTCGTCGCTGACCTGCAGTCCTTGCCGGCCCAATTGCAACCATATTCGCTGAATATCTCCAGTCACGGAACAACGGTGGCTCACATAGACAAAGTGTATGTGGGAGATGTGTTTCTTGCGGCCGGCCAATCCAACATGGAAGTCAACTACGACAAATACTACCGGGACGACGATGACGCGAAGGCCAATATGGGGTCGGCGCTCACCCGCAAGGATCTGCCACAAACCATATCCGATCGGCAGGTGCACTTCATCGTCACGGCGGCACGAACCACCAATGAAACCGTCTCCACGGACATGGATCTGCCGTTACGAGAGTACTGCACCGACCATTGGCTGACCGCCACTGGCGACGATTCCGACTATCTGGGGTATCTGCCGCAGTTCTTCGCCCAACACTTGCGGGAGGAATCCCCCAACATCCCCATCGGCATCATCCAGACCGCATGGGGAGGCACGGACATCAAGCCCCATATGCAGGGCGGCGCGATTTTCGAACACCACATCCAGCCGCTGACCGGGCTGCATATCGGCGGGATTCTGTGGTATCAGGGCGAAGACGATGCCCAGACCAACGATCGCGCCTTGGCGTATCTTTCCCGATTCGCCGCGCTTATAGGCCAGTACCGTGCCGTATTCGATGAAAAGGACCTGCCGTTCCTCTACGTCCAATTGGCGCGAAACAGCGGCGCACCGTACACTCCGGTGATTCGTCAGGCCCAGGCGGATGCACTGTCCATGGCAGAGGAGACGAAGCATCTGGCCATGACCGTATCCATTGATACGGATAAGGGCACCTCTGCGGTCATCCATCCCCTCGGCAAAGACATTCTCGCTAAACGAATGGCGGATCAGTGGCAGGCGATGCGTCAGGGGAAGACCGTGCCGGAAAGCCCGATAGCGGTTGAAGCCGTGGCGAAAAACGGCGATAAGAGCCGGATACTGGTTTCGTTCAAGACGGGCACTGGCGATGGACTCGCTGCAAGGGATCCCGACTTCAGCAAGAACGCCACGGCTGGCAGCTTGTCCTCAGCCACGGATGAATCGGTACAGGGATTCGAGGCGGCAGGTTCGGATGGGAAGTTCGTCGAAGCCAAAGCCGTCATCAATGCGGATGGCAGGTCTCTGACCATCAGCGCCGATGGCATTGACGACATTCGACAGGTGAGATACCAATGGACCGGCACGCCCACGCAAAGGCCATTCCTCTACAATGATTCCGGCCTGCCGGCCAGCCCCTTCACCCTGAGCGTGGAACGCCATCTGCTTGGTCCGGATGATTGAGCACATAGAGGTGTGCCCTCTCTCTGGCATCGCGAGTCAGAGAGAGGGCACACCCGCTTTGGTAGGACCGATGTTCAGCTCAGGATTGAAGCTGCATCATTTTTTCATACGGAGGAGGAACGCGGCCATGTCCTGACGGGAAACGGTGCCGCCCACGCCGAACGAGCCGTCGGAGTATCCCGTCGTGATGCTCGTGGAAGCGAGCCACCAAATCTCCTTGGCATGGCTTGTACCATCATTCACGTCGGTGAACCGGGCCTTGTCGGCACTGGTGGGCGTGTACGCAGGGCTGCCGGCCAGACGGTACAGGAAGGCGGCCATGTCCTGACGGACCACGGAAACACCGGGGCGGAACGTGGTCGAGCCGTCCGGCTCCTCCCAGCCCGAGGAGATGCCCGACTTCATCAGTTCGATGATGTCCGCCTGATGCGGGGTCGATGAATCCACGTCCTTCACGCGCTCATACCCCGGACGTGCAGACAGCAAACGCCACACAGTCGCATCCGGATAGGACAGGCGCACGGTGGCGGCGCTGGCCGGCACGGTCACAATCTGGGTGTTGTCATCCGCATACCAGCCCACGTGGTAGGACTTGATTTCCGAACCATCGGCGGCAAGCACTTCGACCGCCTGCTTGTTCTCGCCCTGAGCCATATTCACCTGATACTGTCCCGCGGCAATGCCGGAAGAGCCCACGGAATAGGTGGTATCCCCCGAACGGGTGACAGGCGAGGCCGCATCCATCAGACCCCAGTTCGTGTATTCCTTGGACAGGTTCCACGTGGTGGACTCAGTGTAGGCCAGTTTGACGGCGCTGCCGGCGGGCACCGTCACCGTGGCGGTCCTGCCCGGATCGATGGAGTAATCAACGGACTGGTTGCTGTCGATGTCGTTGTCACGATAGACGCTGATGTACTGGGAATGGCTGGCATCGACAGCCAGCGTTTTCACCGTGCGATGCATTGCGGATATCAAAAAAGCCTCAACCGAGGATTTGCCGTGTGCAGGCGAAGACTCCCAGTATGCGTTGCGTCCATTGGAATATTCGGCACTTGGTGGCAAGAGCATGCGGGAAAGCCAGTCGTTGGGCATGAGCGATGACTTCTATGCCTCTTTTACGAATCGCCTCAACCGGGCATCCAAGCGAGGCAGCGACGAGAGCAAAGCCCAAGTCATCGCGGAAGCCTTGGCATGCACATGGTACGGTTCCGAACAATCGCAACACAAGCTTGCGTTTCTGGCACAGCGGTGGCAGGAGTGGGTCGATGCTGAACGCGAGGGGCTCATCCTGTATGAGAATCAGAATGATGAAATCGCAAAGCAACGATCCCAAGGCACATTCGGTGAGCTGTTCCAGCGTTATAGCAAAGAATATGGAGACGTATTACAGCAATCAGCACATCTTGAATCAACAGAACGTAGTGACGATGTACCGTTTGATAATACAGTCCAAAGACGGGAATGCTGCGCTCGTGCGCTCGATGATCTCATGACGCTGCCGAAGCGATCGGATGCTTTCTTGCGCATTGATAGCGCTGATCTGCCGGAAGCGGACAATGGCAGTGGGTCGAGTGACGGCTGTTCAAAGCAAATGTTGCGTGACTGGTATCAATTCGTATATCAGCAATCCTTAGCGGGGCTGTTGGGAGCGAATCTGGTATCCGTCGACGCGAAGGAGAACTCTTTCGCGCAACTTGCCGGGAATCACTCCGGCAGCGCCGCGTTGATGCTATCCGGAAACATCACCCGTATTCTCGGAGAGATGCCTTTCGTGCGGTTTGTTACGTTCTGCTATGACAGCCGGAGCACTATCCGCGCGTGGAGGGAATGCAGTCCGAAAGATTCTCCGCGCAAGCAGAGGATCGTTACCCGAAACATGGCATATTCAGTGGAGCAGGCAGGGCAGGAGAAAAGCCTCTCGGATGATCGACGCAGCATGTTGTGGGGAGCGGTGGTCGCGATGGTCCTGGCGTTCATTTCCGCCATGACCGATAACGTTTGGCTCAACGGGAATGCTCCGATTGGGCTGATTGTAGCTGCGGCATGGGTTATTAGCATCGTGCCGGACCTGATCGATATGGTTTCGTGGCTACGTGAAGTTCGGTCAAGTTCCAAGACCGTGGTGTATTTGCAATAAAGGATTACGATGGCGAATATCAATGAACAAGTTCCAGCTATGCATGATCCGGAACCTCCATTGGAGATATTGCAGCAGCGTGAAGTATTCCGCGAACAAGGTGGCGCGGAGTTCCGCGTGGAAGAGGTGCTGACAAAGGTCAAAGACAGTGGAGTCCCGGTGACTTTCCACGTCGCTTCCGTTAAGGATGCCCGTCCCGGCACGGTTTGCGTTGCCCTTAAAGAAGACGGCTCATCTTCATTCGATAACCGGTTAGGCCGCAGGTATCTTCTGGCAAGGCACTGGCGTGTATCCACCGGGAGTTGGGGATGGGAATTTCCGGCTCTTCGGGTGTTTGTGTGGGCGTGAGTCAGTGGTTGTTCCTACTGGTTATTGGTGTCCGGGGAGTGTGAGGTCGAGTCCGCCGCATTTGAGCATGACGAGGGCGATGAGGTTGTCGAGGTTGCGGTAGCCGTAGCCGATCTTGATGGTGGTCTTGATCTTGTTGTTCACGGCCTCCAGCCTGGCGTTGGACAGTCCGGAACGGATGGTCCGCACGATGTCCTCGCAGCGCCTGCCGATCTTCTCGCCGAGTCCGGTGAACGGGTCGATGCCGCTCGAGGCGGCCTTGCCGCTCCATCGCAGGAGCAGGACGCGGGCCTCGTCGGCCGGCTGCCGGAGGATCATGCGCAGTTCCTCCTTGAGCTTGTACGCCCTCCAGAGGGTCCCGTTCGTGCCGGCGATGTACTCCAGCCGGGCCTTCTGCCCGGCGGTCAGGTCGCTCTCGTTCTTCAGCAGGGCCCANCGCGCGCCCTTGATCGGGTCCTTCGCGCCTTTCCTGGCCTCGCCAGTTCTCCGCGCTTCACGCCAGACCATGGTGCGTACCTTGTCGAGCGCGTCGGT
>NZ_MWWW01000002.1 GCF_002259745.1 Bifidobacterium myosotis
TACGGCTTCCACCACGTGGACAACCTCATCGCCCTGATCATGCTCCGATGCGGCGGCCTCGACATCCGACTACCAAAGCCCACAACCTAACCCACGAANNCAGNNCGAACGTGCCCAAATCATCCCAGCCGAGTACACGGCCGGAGTCCATCACGCGCCGGAAGTTCACCGTGTGTTTGTGACGTTTGGCCACTTTGTCGTACACGTAGTTGGTCACCAACATGTCGATGGGCTCGTTCGTCTCGCGCTGCGCCCGCAGCGTGGCGAGCACGGTGTCGATGGCCTGCGGGTCCACCCAGTCGTCCGCGTCCACTACCTTGACGTACATGCCGGTTGCGGCCGCCAGGCCGGTGTTCACCGCGCCGCCGTGGCCCTTGTTCTCCTGATGGATTGCGCGCACCACGCCCGGATTGGTGCGTTCGAGCTTCTGCGCGTAGGCGAGCGTGCCATCCTTGGACCCGTCGTCCACGATCAGCACCTCGACGTCCTGGGTGTTCGCTGCGGAAAGTATCGAATTCACGCAGCGGTCGAGATAGGACTCCATATTGTATGCCGGGATCACGAAGGTGAGCGTCTTTGCCGTATTGGCCATAGCAGTATGTCGTCCTCACATAATTCATCGTTGTGCGTTGTACTGTTCACACCGTAGCACTTGGGTGCCCGGCGCGGCAGGGCGTTACGCAAGTTGGCGCTCTGAATGCACGTTCTGCATCCCCTGAATCTTCCCCGAGTTCGGCTTGGAATGGACTTGGGAATGCACCTGTGGGTGGAGCGGGCTGCCGGGCGGCTGTTGTTGTTGTTGGACGGCAGCCCTCGGCCGACTGCTTCCTGCTGACTGCTTTTGGCGGGCCGGCTTTAGTCCCTACGCGCCGGCCCGCGCGTCGTTTTCCTCGCCGTCCGTCTGGTGCGGGGCGAAGGTCTCGTCGGATACGTCCGGTTCGCCCGGGCCCTCAGGTATGACGTCTGACTCGCCTTGTCCGGCGGGCTCGGACCCGTCCGGCTCGTCCGGTTCGCCGCACTTCGCGTCGGCCGGGCGTGACGATTCCTCCGGCGACGCCGCGTCATCCCTATGCCGACGTTCCGCCTCCTTCCGGGCCTTCGCGCCCTCGAACAGCAGCTGCGGCTTGGAATTGAGCCGGCTTAGGCCATGCCACGCCAGATCCACGATGTACGCCGCGAGCTGCTCCTTGCTCACCTTCGGGCGGTCCGCCCAGTACTGGCCGGTGAATACGGTCATGCCCACCAGCATCTGCGCGTAGTACGGCACGCCCCTGACGGACAGCTTCTGCCGCTTGAAGGTATCGGAGAGGATGTCCTCGACCCTCAGCGAGATATCGCCCAGCAACGAGTTGAACGATCCGGATGGGTCGGTGCTGGGGGAGTCGCGCACCAGTACCTGGAAACCTTCCGCGTTTTCTTCGATGTAGGTGAGCAGCGCCAGCGCGGTTCGCTCCACGATGCGGCGCGGATGGATATCCGGATTATCCAGCGCCTCGGTGAGCGTGGTGGTCAGCGCGCGCATCTCCCGGTCCACGATCACTGCGTAAAGACCCTCCTTGCCGCCGAAATGTTCATAGACGATCGGCTTGGATACCTTGGCGTGCGCGGCGATTTCCTCGACGCTCACCGCCTCGAACCCTTTGGCCGCGAACAGTGAACGCCCCACCTCGATGAGCTGCTCGCGCCGCTGCAGCGATGTCATACGTGAAGAATGTGCCATAGCGTTCAGCTTAGCCCGCGGGTGGAATCGGCCTCCATTGGGCGTATTCGCGCGGCGGTCGGTTCCGGGGTCTGGCCGGTGCCCTGATTCCGGGCGCGGGATAGACTTTGGCTTATGGATATGAATACCGTATTGGCCGTTATCGGCGTGATTGTGGTGGCGGTCATCCTGATCGCTGTGAGTGTGTGGTGGTCCAAGTCCCGCAGGCGCGATCTGGACCGCGCGGTGGGCCAGACCGCCCCGGATGACAAGCGGACCCGCGATGCCAAGGCCGCGGCGGATGCCCGACTGGCTGCGGAAGCTGAGGCGGAAGTCGAGGCAGCGAAGGCTGAGAAGGCCCGGTCCGAGGAGGCGGTCTCCGGCGCTGGTGATGGCACCGAGAGTGGGCCTTCGATGTCGGAACCGGTTTCAGCGAAGGACGAAAGCGCCGCCGCCCCTGCCGCGGCGTCCACCGAATCCCGGGCTGAGTCTCAGTCCGAATCCCAAGCCGGAGCCGAGACCGTTGCAAGCGGTGCAACGCCGTCACCGAAGGTCGAATCGCAGACCTCCGATTCCCTTATCGCCGACACGGAACCGAAGCTGGCTTCCGAGTCGAAGCCTGAACCCGCTTCCGAGCCCGCCGCCCCGGAAGCCCCTGAGACCCCGGCGGCCCCCGCGCAGCCCAAATCCGAAACCCCGGAATCCATCGGATCGCGACTGACCCGCCTCAAGGCCAAGCTCGCCAAGTCCGACAATCCGTTCGGCAAAGTCCTGTTCAACATTCTGACCAAGGACAACCTCTCCGAGGCGGACTGGGAGGATGTCGAGGACACCCTGCTGCTCGCCGACGTCGGTGCCGAGGCATCTGGCCAGCTGGTTGACGAGCTGCGTACGGACGCCCGCGTCAACGACCGGTCCAATCCCGCCGAGGTGCGTGCCGCGCTCAAGGAGAAACTGCTCGATCTGGTGGGCCGCGACACCGATCGTCGCCTCAACGCCGAAAAGCCGGGTGCGAACAAGCCGGGCGTCATCATCATGGTGGGCGTCAACGGCACCGGCAAGACCACGACCGCCGGCAAACTGGCCCGTCTCTTCGTAGCCGAGGGCAAGCAGGTGGTCATGGGCGCGGCCGACACCTTCCGCGCCGCCGCGGCGGACCAGCTCGAGACGTGGGGCGCCCGCGTGAACGTGCCGGTGGTGCGTTCCGACAAGGACGGCGCCGACCCGGCCTCGGTGGCCTTCGAGGCCTCCGCCAAAGCCAAGGAGACGAACGCCGACGTGCTCATCATCGACACCGCCGGCCGACTCCAGAACAAGGCCAACCTCATGGACGAGCTGGGCAAGATTCGCCGCGTCACCGAGAAGAACCTGCCGGTGGACGAGGTGCTGCTCGTGTTGGACGCCACCACCGGCCAAAACGGCATGATCCAGGCCAAGGTGTTCGCCGAGGCCATCGGCATCACCGGCGTGGTGCTTTCCAAGCTGGACGGCTCGGCCAAGGGCGGCATCGTCATCTCCGTGCAGAAGGAGCTCGGCGTGCCGGTCAAGCTCGTCGGTCTCGGCGAAGGCCCGGACGATCTGGCGCCCTTCGATCCGGAAGGCTTCGTGGACGGCATTCTGGCGTAGCCCGCGTGACTCGTCGTCGGCCGTGGATGCCTCGTGGCTGCCTCGCGTCGGCCCGCGTCCACGTTGTGAGCGGCGAAACGCCCCAACCGCCGCCAACCAAGGCCCCGAATCATGATGGAAACATGGTTCGGGGCCTTCCCGTATCCGTTGGAATCCCGCCGGAATCCGCCAACGAAACCCTTGCGATAAGCCCGGCCGTGCTTAACAATCGCGTAACTTGCCGTAACGAAACCAAAATGATGCGGGCTTTAACTGACGAACTGTTAGCCCCGAACGGGGACTGCAAAGTGAGTACAAAGACGCCGGCCGTGTAGCGGTTCAGGCGCCGTGAGCTGAAAGAGAGGGAGGTAGACATGGGAACGCTTGATTCCGGTAATGCCGCATGGATCCTGACATCCGCGTCCTTGGTTTTCCTCATGACGCCTGGTGTGGCGTTCTTCTATGGCGGTATGGTTCGTGCCAAGGCCGTCCTGAACATGCTGATGCTTGAGGCGGCCGCCCTGTCGGTCACCATGATCATCTGGACCCTGTGGGGTTGGTCCATCGCCTATGCCGGTTCCGATATCGGTGGCATCTTCGGCGACCCGGCCACGGGCTTCCTGCTTAAGGACACGATGGTCGCGGATCAGGGTGTGTTCGGTTCGGCTTCCCTGAACGCCAACAACTACCCGGCCTCCATCGACGTGGCCTTCCAGGTTGCCTTCGCGATGATCACCGTGGGTCTGATCTGCGGCGCCATCGCCGAGCGCGTCAAGTACAGCACCTGGATGATCTTCGTGGCGCTGTGGATCACCTTCGACTACGCCCCGATGGCCCACATGGTCTGGAACGGCGGTCTGCTCTCCGCCAAGGGCGCGATCTCCACCGCCATCGGCGCGGCCGCCCACGATTTCGCAGGTGGTACCGTCGTCCACATCAACGCCGCAGTCGCCGCACTGATTATCGTGCTCATCATCGGCAAGCGTAAGGGCTTCGGCACGCAGCCGTTCCGTCCGCACAACGTTCCGTTCGTGATGCTCGGCGCCTTCCTGCTGTGGTTCGGCTGGTTCGGCTTCAACGCCGGCTCCGCCTTCGCCGCCAACGGCACCGCCGGCTACGCCTGGGTCTCCACCTCCGCCGCCACCGCGGCCGCCATGCTCTCCTGGGGCTTCACCGAGAAGATTCGTTCCGGCCACTACACCGCGATGGGTGCCGCCTCCGGCATGGTCGCGGGTCTGGTCGCCATCACCCCGGCCGCCGATGTGGTCTCCCCGCTGTGGGCCATCGTGATGGGCGCCATCGCCGGTATCCTGACCTGCCTGGCCTGCGGCCTCAAGTTCAAGTTCGGCTACGACGACTCCCTTGACGTGGTCGGCGTCCACGGCGTCGGTGGTCTGACCGGTACCGTGCTCATCGGCTTCTTCGGCGAGGGCACCGGTCTGCTGGCCGGCGGCGACTGGAAGCAGCTGGTCGTCCAGATCTGCATCGCGCTGGTCGCCATCCTCTACTCTGCCGTGATCACCGCGATCATCGCCTTCGCGCTCGAGAAGACGATTGGTTGGCGTGTCACCGAGGCCCAGGAAGTCGGCGGCATCGACCTTGCCGACCAGGGTGAACGTGCTTACGATTTTGCTGGTACTGCCAGCTCTGTTCTCAAGGAGGTGAAGTGAGATGAAGCTGATTACTGCTATCATCCAGCCCCATAAGCTCGACGACGTCAAGGAGGCCCTTGCGGCCGCCGGCGTGCACGGTCTGACCGTGTCCGAGGCCAACGGCTACGGTCGCCAGCGCGGCCACACCGAGGTCTACCGCGGCGCCGAGTACACCGTGGATTTGGTTCCGAAGATTCGCGTTGAGGTTCTGGCCGATGACGCCGACGCCGAGACGCTGGTCGGTGTGATCGTCAAGGCCGCCGGCACCGGCACCATCGGTGACGGCAAGGTGTGGGTCGCCCCGCTTGACTCGGTGACCCGCGTGCGCACCGGCGAGACCGGTTCCGCCGCGATCTGATAAGGCGTCCGTTCCTCCTGTGGTATTTCGCTCGGGGTTCGGATTATCGAATAAGACAGGTCCCCGCACGCTGCGCCAGTCGCCGTGCGGGGACTTTTCGTATCGCTTCGCGTCCATTCTGGCGCAACGGCGCGGGTATTTCGGGGTATTTCAGATATTGAAGTGCGTATCTCCGTTGCAAGGGGTACTTTGAGGGCTTTGCGGACAGCTATCTGCTTTGCAAGGGGTACCTGGCCAAGTAGACCAGCGCGAAAAATGGCGTGACGGCGCCACGCCAAGGGCAGACATACTCGGGTTATGCGGTCTGAAGTACCCCTTACAACGCAGATAGCTGTCCGCAAAGGCTCCGATGTACCCCTTGCAAAGCAGATAGAGCGCTAAGCCATGAGCGACGACGCAATCCCAAGCGAAAGATGAGGCAAGGATAGGCAATGGCATCGGCAGTAGATGGGTTGAAACAGCGATTTATGGACATGAGCCGGCCGGATGACGACGGCGTCTACCGGAACGGCCCGGCCAAGCGTCAGGCGCGCACCGAGTTGGCGATGCGGTGCCTCACGGAACTATGGGATGAGGCCTGCAAGTCCACGTCCTTCGCCGTGCCGAGCACTGGTATCGGTTTCGCGGCGGTGGGCTCCCTGGCCCGAGGGCAGATCGGTCCCAGCTCTGATCTCGACTTGGTGATTATCTATGAGCCCCACGCGCTGAACGACCAGCAGCTCAACGAACTGGCCAACAAGCTGTGGTATCCGATATGGGACAGCGGCCTGGACTTGGACCATTCCATCCGTACGCGCGCCCAATGCGAGGAAGTCACCGACCACGACCTGCCCGCCGCGATGGGATGGCTCGACGTCAAGCCCATCGCCGGCGACACCGAACTCATCACGGCCACGGCCCTTTCCATCCTCGAGCGATGGCGCAAGGCCGCGCGCAAGCGCCTGCCCGAGCTATTGAATTCCGCGAAGGCGAGGCTGGATGAATTCGCCCGCATGCAGTACGTCAATCAGCCCAACATCAAGGAGGCGCGCGGCGGTCTGCGCGACTCGGTGCTGATTTCGGCGCTCGCCGCATCGTGGCTGGCCGACCGTCCGCACGGCATTTACGATGAGGCCGTGGAGCGCCTGCTGGACGTGCGCGACTGCATCCATCTCGTGGCCGGCAAGGACACCAACATGCTGCTCACGCCCTATCAGGCCAAGGTGGCCGCCATGCTGGGCCTTGCCGATCCGACGTGGCCGGAGGCGGAGCGCGCCGCTTACTCCATCGACGACCTGCAGACATTACTCGCCCGCATCGGCCGCCGCATCTCCTTCTCGCTCGACTCCACCGCCTCCCGCGCCGAGCATTCACTGACGCATGAGAAGCCCCGCTTCGCCTTCTTCCAGATGTTCTCCCAGCGCGCCGGCGGCAAGCGCGAGGCGCCGCAATTCGACCTCGTCGCCCCAGGCGTGGCCAAACACGAAGGCGAGCTGGTATTGGCCCCCGGCGTGAACCCGGCTGCGGATGCCAAACTGGCGCTGCGTATGGCCGTGGCGTCCGGGGAGTTCGGACTGCCGATCAATCCGTCCACGCTGATGAATCTCAAGCATTGCCCGATCCGGGACAGCGAGTGGGACGAGGAATCCCGCGGACTGTTCGTGCGCCTTCTGGCGTGCGGGCCGGAGCTGATGAACGTCTGGGAAAGCATTGATTTCGTGGACATTCCGGGACGTTGGATGCCTGAATGGCTCGGCATCCGCAACCGTCCGTCCGCATCGGCCGCGCATCGGTACACCATCGACCGGCATATGGTGGAGGTCACGTCACGCCTCGGCAGAGAGACGCCGTCCGGTGGCCGGTATGACGATGACCACTACACCGCGCTCCTGCTCGCCGGTATCACCCATGACATCGGCAAACGCGCGTTCGTGCGCGATCACGCCGCAGAAGGCGCACGCCATGTACCGGTTATTCTGAAGCGCATGGGCTTCGCGCCGGACATCGTGGAATGGGCCACAACGCTGGTGCGTGAGCATCTGACGCTTTCCGAGTTCGCCACCGGTCGCGACCCGAACGACCCGGCAGTGGCGGCCGAACTGGCGGAACGGCTGCATCACGACAAGGTGCTGCTGGACATGCTGTTCGACCTGACCCGCGCGGACGGTTCCTCGCTCGGGGCAACCGCCGGCGAGACTATCACCAAGCAATATGGCTGGTCCAAATGGCGTGAACAGCTGGTCCGCGCCATGTATGCCGCCGTACGCGCCGCGATGTGAGACGCCGGCGTCGCGATATGACATTTCGGTGTTGCGATGTGTCGCATGCGATGGCGTATGCGACACTTTCGCGCTGCGTCGGCGACCCAGTTCACCTCATCCAACGGTCACCGCGCACGCGCAGCCCGTTGCACAGGCCGCGACCGCCCATCAGCACGATGTTGAATGCAGCCCACAGCGTCACCGTGCGCAGCAGATCGTTGCCCAGATGCGGCGTTACGGCATCGGCCAGCAGCAGCATGAGCGCGATGTACACCACTGCTGTCGCCGTGCAGGTGACGGCGAGATACCGGTAGTCGCGTGAGCCTATGAGGATGCCGTCGATCGCCATCATCCAGCCCTGAAGCGGGAAGAAAACGCCCATCGTCACCATACCGGCCGCGATCAGCAGCTGAATATGCGGCGTGGGGGAGAAGAAATGCCCGGCGAACAGCCCGATCACGGCGAATGCCAGACCGATGACTGCGCCGATGGCAAGGCCTGCGCGTCCGGTGCCGCGCGTCAGTCGTTTCGCCTCGGCGATGTTGCCGGCACCCAACGCCGTGGCCACCAGGGTCTGGCCGGCGATGCCCACCGAATCGAGCATGTTCATCGCGAAGTTCCATGAGGAGTTCACGGCTTGGAATCCCGCCAGCACCGCAGTGCCCATGCGGGCGGCGCTGGCGACCGTCACCACCATCGCTGCGCGGATCGCCAAGGTGCGGATGAACAACGGCAAACCATCGCCGCCGGCGGCCGCGATTCCTTCAAGTCTGGGCCGCAGGCTCGCCCCATCTGCCCGGGCCCACAGAATGGCCGGTATCACCAGAAACAGTCCCATATACCATTGCGCGATCATCGTGGCCGCGCCGGACCCCGCGATGCCCCAGCCGAACACGATGACGAACAGCACCTCGAGCACCGTGTTGAGCACGGCGCCGCTTACGGCGGCGATTAGCGTGATGCGAACCTTCTGCAGCCCGCGGAAGATGCCGTTGGCCGCATAGACCAGCAGCATGCCGGGTGCGCCCAGCACAATTGCGCGCGTGTAGGTCACGGCCTGATCCAGTACGGCGCCCTGGCCTCCGAGCGCCCGGCACAAGGGCTCGGCGGCTGCAAATAGTCCGATGCTCAGCGCCACGCCGATGCCTAGCGCGAGCCAGAGTCCGTCGATGCCGGCCTGCAGCCCCTCCCGTCGGCGACCGGCGCCCAGCAGATGCGCCACCTGCGCGGTGGTCGAATAGGCGAGGAAGATGCACAATCCGACGGCGGTGAGGATGATCGTCGACCCGATGGACAGGCCGGCCAACGCCGCATCTCCGATATGCCCCACAATCGCCGTATCGATGAGAATGAACGTAGGCTCGGCGATAAGCTGCCCGAATGTGGGCAGGGCCAACGCCAGAATCCGCCGGTTGATCGAGTCGCTGCCGGTACTGTCGCGGCCGTCGGCACCTCGCCTGCCGCCGTCCTGCTCCGGTGCGACGGCCGGATTCCGCTGCATATCATGATTGACTACGTTGCGCAACCGGCCTCCAGTCGTCCGAAATGTTATCCCCAAACTATCCACCAACTTATCCCCATTATGTGGATAAGTTGGTGGATTATCCCCATAGTTATCCCCTAAATGTGGATAACTTATTTTTCTATCCACATTCCCCTCCTCTGCGTGTCGCGCACCCCTCCACAGGGTGAATCCACGGTAAACAAATCGTCGGAAAGCGTACTCGGAGACATGTCTGTGCATGCGCAGGTGCATCCCGATGTGCATAACCATAACGGCGAATGCCAACCCCGGTAAATTTTTACCGGCGCTCGGGCGGCCTTCTATACTTGGGGCTATGGCAGAAGGAAGCGACACCTCATATCAGGGATATTCGGGCGGCGGAAGTGGGCGCGGCTCCAACCGCGACGGTTCGGGTGCCACGGCGGCATCCGGCGACGCGATTTTCGACCGCGTGCCCCCGCATGACGACGACGCGGAGATGGCCGTGCTCGGCGGCATGCTGATGAGCAAGGACGCCATCGGCGAGGTCTCGCAGACCATCGAATCGGCCGACTTCTACCAGCCCAAGCATCAGACGATCTACAACGCGATCATCGACCTGTTCTCCGCGAGCCAGCCGGTGGACGTGGTGCTCGTGGCCAATCAGCTGCTCGCCGACGGCAATCTGGACAAGGTGGGCGGCGCCGACTACCTCCACAGCCTTGTGGCATCCGTGCCCACGGCGGCCAACGCCATGTACTACGCCGAAATCGTCCATCAGCGGGCCGTGCTGCGCAACGTGATCGCCGCGGGCACCAAGATCGCACAGCTCGGCTATTCCGCCGAGGGCTCGCAAGCCGAGGACGTGGTGAATCTCGCACAGTCCGAGGTCTACGAGATGTCGATGGGCAAGGTACGGCAGGACTACTCCGCGATTGGCCCGGTAGTGCACGACGCCCTCGACCAGCTCGACAAGCTTCAGCAGGGCTTGGTGAACAAGGGCGTGCCCACCGGCTTCCGCGACATCGACGATGTGACGCAGGGCCTGCAGCCCGGCCAGATGGTGGTGGTCGCAGGCCGCCCGGCCATGGGCAAGTCCACGCTCGGCATCGATTTCGCGCGTGCGGCCTCGCTGCACCACAACATGACCACGATCGTTTTCAGCCTCGAGATGAGCAAGGTGGAGCTCGCCCAGCGCATCATCTCCGCCGAGACCAACATCCCGATGGCCGCGTTGCGCCGTGCGGACGACATCACGCCCGAACGGTGGAACACGCTGAACCAGTTCTGGACCAAGATGCAGAACGCGCCGCTGTTCATCGACGACAGCCCCAACATGTCACTGATGGAGATCCGCGCGAAGTGCCGCCGCCTCAAGCAGACCAACGACCTGAAGCTCGTGGTCATCGACTACCTGCAGCTCATGACCTCGGGCAAGGCCGTGGAATCCCGTCAGCAGGAGGTCTCCGAGTTCTCCCGCGCGCTGAAGCTTCTGGCCAAGGAGCTGGAGGTGCCGGTGGTGGCCCTTTCCCAGCTGAACCGTGGCCCGGAGATGCGCAACGACAAGAAGCCGCAGCTGGCCGATCTTCGTGAATCCGGCTCCATCGAGCAGGACGCCGATGTGGTGTTCCTGGTCCACCGTCCGGACTTCTACGACAAGGAGGACCGCCCCGGCGAGGCCGACATCATCATGGCCAAGCACCGTAACGGTCCGACCGAAACCTTCCATCTCGCCTTCCTCGGTGCCACGTCCAAGTTCAAGGACATGCCGCAGGATTACAACCAGGGGGTGTGATTATGTTCGCTACACCAGCCATCGGAAAACTCGTTCGGGCCGCCGCCCGAGTCACCAGACATGGCGGTTCGGCGTTCCCCGGCAAGGTGGTGGAGAGGATCGACCCGACGTTCCTGGCCCGCACGCTCGGTCGTCTGCCGTTTGGCGTGGTGCTGGTCTCCGGCACCAACGGCAAGACCACCACCACCCGCATGGTCGCCTCGATGCTCACCGATCTGGGACTCAAGGTGTTCACCAACCCCACAGGCTCCAACTTCACCCGTGGCGTGGTCTCCTCCTTGCTCACCGAGGTGAGCTTGTCCGGTCGGCTCGACGCCGACATCGCCGTACTGGAGCTGGACGAGGCCTATGCCGTGCACTTCGTGCGGCAGGTCAAGCCGCGGTATGCCCTGCTGCTCAACGTCATGCGCGATCAGCTCGACCGATTCGGCGAGATCGACACCACGGCGAAGCTGCTCGGCCATGTGGCTGCGGCCACCACCGGAACCGTGGTGCTCAACCGCGAGGACCCGCGCATCGCCGCGCTCGCCGGTCTGGCGCCGGCCGGCACTGAGATTCGGTACTTCGGGTTGACCGATGACCTTAGGCACTACTTCCCGTCCGACGATGACATGGCCACCACGGTCTCCGTCGAGTCCGATGCGCGGTCCTCGCTGACGGGTGAGCCGGCGGCGCGGCCGACCGGAGGGGCGGCAGGAACATCTGGTGGGGCTTTCGGCGGCATGGCCGGCAAGGCCGGCAAGGCAACGAATCCAGCCGACGTTGCACAGGAGACTGAGCCGGATGATGACGAAGTCCGCTCGCCCGCCGACGTCACCCTCGCGGCCGTGGGCGACCACGAGGCCACGTTCCGCATGGACGGCCACGACTATTCCACCGCCGTCAAGCTCGAAGGTGTCTACAACCTGTACAACGCGGCCGCCGCGCTCGCCGTGGTGCGCGCGGTCATGCGGGATACCGCTGCCGCCGCCAAGGCCAGGATTTCCGCCAATGCGTGCGCCGTCTCCGCCGACGAGCTCATCGCCGCCGTCTCCCGCGTCACGCCGGCGTTCGGACGCGGCGAGATTATCGACGTCAACGGCTCACCGGTCGAACTGCTGCTGGTCAAGAATCCGATGGGATTCCGCCTCTCGCTGGCGAGTTTCGACCCGACGAACGCGGACACGATGATCGTCATCAACGACGAATACGCCGACGGCCGCGACATGAGCTGGCTGTGGGATGTGGACTTCACCTCGCTGCGTGAATCGGGCGTGGGCATGGTCTCCGGCGTGCGTGCCTGGGATATGGCGCTCAGGCTGGGCTACGATCAGGTGCCGGTGCGGGCGACCGACACGGACATCGAATCGGCGCTCGCCGCGTTCGTGAAGGGCAACCCCGGCAAGCCGAAGCACATCTACTGCACATACACGGCCATGCTCGCCGTGCGCGCCGCACTTGCGCAGGTGGCCACCGTGGCGGACGCCGGCGTGGGCCGCTGACAATGACGATGGTCGCTGACCATGACGATTGACCATGACGATAAGGAGAACGTGGCATGGGCAAGACGATTGATGTGGTGTCCCTGTATCCCAAGGACATGAACATCTACGGTGACTCGGGCAACGTGCTGACGATTCGCCGCAGACTGGAGCTGTACGGCTACGAACCGCGCATCCATCAGTACAATCAGGGCGATGACTGGCCGGACCATGTCGATCTGATCCTCGGCGGCGGCGGCCAGGACACCGGCCAGAAGAAGATCATCGACGACTTCTTCGGGCGTGCGGAGCTGCTGCGCTCGCTGGCGGCGGATGGCACGCCGATGCTGATGATCTGCGGCCTGTACCAGTTGTTCGGCGAGTATTTCGAGACCGTGGACGGCACCCGTCTGGACGGCATCGGCATCATCAAGGCGCACACCGTGGGCCGTGACGTGCGCATGATCGGCAATCTGGTCGAGCATTCCGAGCAGTTCGGCGATGTGATCGGCTATGAGAACCACTCCGGTCAGACCTTCCTCGGCGAAGGCGTGCAGCCGTTGGGTCGCGTCGATCAGGACGGCCGCGGCAACAACGGCGATGACCACACCGAAGGCGCGCGCGTGCACAACGTGATCGGCACGTACATGCACGGCTCGCTGCTGCCCAAGAACCCGGCGATCAGCGACTTCCTCATCGCCACCGCCGTCGAACGGCGATACGGTTCTTTCGACAAGATCGACCAGACTCCGGAGCAGGCCGCCGAGCTCGTCCGGCTCGACGCCGTGGCCGCCAACGCCCGTAAGGCCGCGGCCGCCCGGCCGAGGTGAAATCCACCGTACGATCAGACGAAATCAGCCTTAGGGCCTAGCGCCAAGGCCGGGCGTTTGCGCTAGGCTTAGCAGTACGGGACGCGGCATAAGGCCGCCGACGGGCCTCGAAGGAGGGGTTATTATGGCAGATTTTGATTTGGGTGACGGTCTGCGCAAGGTTTTGCTGGCGGGCATCGGCGCCTTGGCCACCGGATATGAGAAAAGCTCCGCGATTGTGGACGACCTCGTCAAGAAGGGCGAGCTGACCGTCGAGCAGGGCAAGAGCCTCAACACCGAGCTCAAGCGCAAGGTGGGCGAGGCCCTCGTCAACGATGCCGCCAAGGATGAGGCCAAGAAGGCCGAGGCCGATGCTCAGCAGGCCGATTCCGCGGCCGCGTCTGATGACGCCGCATCCGACGCCCCGGCCGAGGCGGCCGAGTGACGTCATCGCAGTCGCCGCACGCCGCCGACGCCATCGAACCGGCCGAGCCGACCATTACGGAAGACCCGGCCGGTTCGGATTTTTCGGCCGGTTCAGGTGAGTCTGCCGGGGCGGTCAACCCGCCCGAACCTGCCGACTCGACTAACTCGACCGACTCGGCCCATACGACGGCACAGCCGGCATGCACCAGGTCCGATGCCGACTCCTCAAACGGGGAGCCGGCATCCTCGTATGCCTGGAATCAGCCCGACACCGAAACGATTGGCCTGTTCGGCGGCAGACGAGACGATTTTTCCAGCCGGTACCATCTGACCCGGCGCGGCAAGGTGAAGCGTCTCGCGCAAATCAGCCGTATCGTCAACCAGTTCGACGCCCTCAAGGGCCTCACACCGGTCAAGATGCGGCTCATGTTCGAGGCGTTGGGCCCTACGTTCGTCAAAGTGGGGCAGATTCTGTCGATGCGCTCGGAGATTCTGCCGCAAAGTTTCTGCGATGAGCTGGCCAAACTGCGCGCCGACGCCGATCCGATGCCGTATGCCACGGTGCTGGACGTGCTCGCGGAGGAATACGGGCGACCGGCGGATGAGGTGTTCGCGCACATCGACCCCAAACCGCTGGGCTCCGCATCGCTCGCCCAGGTGCATCGCGCCACGCTCAAAACCGGCGAGGACGTGGCCGTCAAGGTCCAGCGCCCCGGCGTGCGCGAGACGATGGCGCAGGACGTGTCCATCATGCGCTCCATCGCCAAGGTGGCCACGAAGGTGATTCGCACCTCGCAGATCGTGGATCTCAAGGGCGTGGTCGAGGAGCTGTGGGACACCTTCGAATCCGAGACGGACTTTCTGGTCGAAGCCCGTAATCTCGCCGAATTCAAGCGGTTCGCCGCGCGCTTCAAATACATGGACTGCCCGAAGCCGTATCCGGACCTGTGCACCGAGCATGTGGTGGTCATGGAGTACGTGGACGGCATTTCCCTGTCGCACCCCGGCAGGCTGGTCGCGGACGGGTACGATCTCAAGGAGATCGGCACCAAGCTCGTGGACAATTACGCCACGCAAATCCTCGACGACGGCTTCTTCCACGCCGACCCGCATCCGGGCAACATCATCATCCGCGGCGGGCAGATCGTGCTCATCGACCTCGGCATGACCGGGCGCCTCGACGCGAAGACCCGCTCGGTAATGAAGGACATGATCTTCGCCGTCGCCAAGCAGGATTCGCCGGCGCTGGCCGATGGGTTGCTGCGGTTCGCGGGCACCGAGGCCAATCCGGCCGACTATCCGTCGCTGCTGGCCGATCTTGACGCGATCGTCAAGGAATACGGCACCGTCGATCTTGCGGACCTTGACATCGCCGCGTTCCTCACGGCGCTCACCTCGCTCGCGCAACGGCACGGCATCGAGGTGCCCAGCACGGTGACCACCGTGGGACGCGCGCTGGTGACGCTCGAGGGTCTGCTCGACGAGTTCATCCCCGACGTGAACATGATTGAGATTATCTCCCAGCACATCGCCACGTCGAAAACCGCCGACCAGATGGTCAAGGACGAGCTGAAATCACTGGGATTGGAAGGCCATGAGGCGCTGCACAGCGCGCTCGACGCGATGAGCGAGCTGAGGGTGGCCGCCCGCATGCTCACACGCGGCCAGCTGCGCACCAACATCGAGCTCGTCGGCTCCGAAGAGCCGTTCCAGATGCTCTCCGACATGGTGAACCGGCTGGCGATGGCGCTGATCGTGGTGGGCCTGTTCGTCGGCTCGTCCATTGTCTACTATGCCGGCATGAAGCCTATCATCTTCGGCATTCCAATCGTCGGTTTCATGGGCTACGTGGTCGCCTTCGCCCTCGGCTGCTGGATCGTGCTCGACATCTACCTCAAGGGCCGCAAGACGAAGAAGCGGTAGGCTGGCGGTGGGCTCGGTCGCCGCTTCCTCAGCTTACGGCTGACGGCTTACGTCGGATTAGTCCAGAGGCAGTGTGGATTCACGCTGGATGCCCTGTGGGCGGTCCTTGGGATCTTCCAGGTGCTTTACGGAATGCGAATGCAGCGTGGTTCGCTTGCGGGTCATGCCGCTCATACTCCTTTTGCGGTATCGATACCACGCTCGAAATAAGTGTGTTTAATTTGCTCGGTGAGGCGCTCTTTTGTACTATGTGGAATCGATACCACATGTACTGTTCCTCTGTACCTGTGGCATGTGTGTCCGCCAACGTTGGGACGATGCGGCGACGAGGGCGTGAACGTCCGCGGGCATGCAGAAGGACTCGTCATACGGCAGGTAAGGAGTACCATGCAGACCTTTACATGGGGCAACGAGACGTTGACCATGACCTTTACTTGGGCGGATGATCAGCCGGTCGTGGTGAGCGCGCTGAACACCGGTGGGATCGACGTACGTTTTGAACACAGGCTCCCATTGGTGGAGATCCTGGCAACCGGTACGGGGCACTGGCTGGCGAACGACCGTCTGGTGCATACGGATATCGGACGGGCATTGCGGTATGTCTCCCACTCCACCGATAAGGATTCCCATGGCGATCACCTTGATGTGACGCTTGCCGACGTGGCGCTGGGGATCACCGTCGTCGTCCACTATGATCTGCCTCGCGCCATACCGATGTTCCGGGTGAGCGCGACGGTAACCAACACCGGCAATCCCGCCGTGGAGGATTCGCCGGCGCTTGCCGCCGATGGGTCGATTGTGCTCGAATCCGTGACCAGCTTCGTTTCGGCGTTCGGCGCGCCGCAGGGCACAAGCGCCGATTGCGATGCCTGGCGTCTGATCGAATGCGAGAATGACTGGCTTGGCGAGGGCCGTTGGCATGAGACGCCCACCGGCAAGCTGTTCCCGAGGCTGGCGCAGCAGATGACCGGCCATAATCCGCGTGGTGCGCACTCCGTGGTCAACACCGGAACATGGTCCACCGGCAGGCACACGCCGTTGGCGCTGCTCGACTCCCGCGAATTGGGCCTGACTTGGCTCTTCCAGATCGAGCACAACGCCGCGTGGCGTTGGGAGGTCGGTCGCGATACCGAAGACGGATATCTGGCGCTCTCCGGTCCGACCAATGTGAATCACGACTGGGCCAAGCGGCTTGCACCGGGTGAATCGTTCACCACGGTGCCCGCATCCGCCACGCTGGCCGCCGATTTCGACGGGGCCATCGCCAATGTGACGGCATACCGCCGCGCGATGCGTATCGAAAAGGCGGACAATGAGCATCCGCGCGTGATCTTCAACGACTACATGAACACCATCAACGGTGACCCGACCACGGACAAGCTGCTGCCGCTGATTCGGGGCGCTGCCGAATCCGGTATCGAGATCTTCTGCATCGACGCCGGATGGTATGACGACACCGGCGACTGGTGGCCGTCCGTGGGTGAATGGATGCCGTCCAAGAAGCGCTTCCCGAATGGCATCACCGAGGTGATTGGTGCCATCCGAGATGCCGGCATGATTGCGGGTCTGTGGCTTGAGCCGGAGGTCATCGGCGTCAAATCACCGATGGCCGAGTCGCTTCCCGATTCGGCGTTCTTCCATCGGTACGGGCGTCGCGTGGTCGAGCAGGAGCGGTATCTGCTCGACCTGCGCGACCCAGCCGCGCGCCAGCATCTGGATGACACGGTGGATCGTCTGATTGACGATTACGGCGTGGGGTATTTCAAGTTCGACTACAACGTCTCGCCCGACGCCGGCACCGATTTCAACGCGGACAGCGCCGGCGATGGACTGCTGGGCCATAACCGCGCCTACAGCGCGTGGATTGAGGGGCTGCACCGACGTCACCCGGGGCTCATCATTGAGAACTGCTCCTCCGGTGGCATGCGTATGGATTTTGCGCAGACGTCGCGTTTCCAGGTGCAGTCTACGTCCGACCAGCAGGACTTCCGCCTCTACCCGGCTATCGCGGCGGCGGCCCCGATGCTCATGACGCCTGAGCAGGCGGGCAGCTGGGCGTATCCGAATGCGCAGAACACCCCCGAGGAGTTCGCGTTCAACCTCAACACCACGTTCCTAGGACGGTTCTTCCTTTCCGGTTACATCAACCGGATGAGCGAGGCGCAGCGGGCGCTTATCGTGCAGGCGGTCGAGGCATACAAGACGCATGTGCAGCCGGTGATCGGCTCCGCGGTGCCATTCTGGCCGCTCGGCCTGCCCGACTGGGACGACAAGGTGATCGCGTTGGGCCTTAGAGCCTCCGACCGCACGCTGGTGACGGTGTGGTCCCGCGAAGGGGACGGGGGAGACGTGGCTCTTCCGTTGCCGTGGTTCCACGGTTCCGCGGTTCAGGCGGAGACGCTGCTGCCGGTCGGCGATGGGTTTACTGATTGGCCGGTGCGCTGGGATGCCGATGCCGGGACGGCCATCGTGGGCGTGCCTGCCGATGGCGGGTATATCTCCCGTACCTTCGAGTTCCGCGCGTAACGACTTGGCGGAAGTCCAAAAGGCAAATTAGACGGTTAGACGGGTGGGCGGTTGACCTCCAAACGAGGTCAACCGCCCACCCGTCTTGAATAAGGATCTAGGCGCGTTCCACTTCGAGCAGCAGACAGTGCTCGGGAGCGAGCTGCGGCAGGCGAATGCCCCATTGCGTCAGTACCGCACCCGGTACGGTAATGCCGTCATCGGTCCACCAGTCCAGATGTGTGCGGCAGTTCGGGCTTATTTCGCTGTCGTACAGATCGGCACCTCCCAGTGGGCGCACACGGTATGTCGACGATTCGTTGAGACCGGGGAAGCGCGTCAGCCCGTACGGGTATTCGGCTGACGAGGATACGGCGGCGAACCGGTACACCGCGTAAGACCGGTCGGGTGCCAGCAGTCCGTCCACGCGCACCGCCGGGTCGGGGTTGTCCGCATGGACGACATCACCTTGCGGAAGGCGCGTGCGCCGTGCCTTGTACAGGTCCACCCACCGTTTGATGAGGGCCAGCTCGTCGTCGCTGAGCTTCATGATGTTCCATTCGATGCCCAGATGGCCGAAGAACGCCATCGCCGCTCGCGTGGTGATTGTGGTGGAGCGTCGCGTGGCGTGGTTCGGCGATTCGGAGATGTGCTCTCCGACCATCTCCGGCGGAACGATGAGCGAGGTGCCGCGTTGGATGTCCGCGCGTTCGATTGGGTCGGTGCAATCGGAGGCCCATACGCGGCTGCACCGGGTCAGCACGCCTGCATCAATACGGCCTCCTCCCGAGGAGCAGGACTCGATCTCCAGCCACGGATGCCGGGCGCGCAGACGGTCGATGATGGCATAGAACATCTGCGTCTGCCGATGCACCGCCGTCAGACCGGAAGTGCGGGAGACGGGCTCGGTGAGGAACCGGTTATGATCCCATTTGATGTAGTCGATGTGGTATTCGCCGACCAGCCTGTCGATGCAGTCCTCCACATACCGAGCTGCCGCCGGATTGGTCAGGTCGATGACTTGCTGGCTGCGTGCCTAGACCGGCATCCGCGTGGCATTCGGCGCCAGTATCCAATCGGGATGGGCGCGCGCCGTATCGGAATCCGGGCTGATCATCTCCGGCTCGAACCACAGGCCGAACCCCATGCCGAGTCCATGCACGTGGTCGGCCACGGTGTGCAGGCCGTGCGGCCAGATGCTGTGGTCCACTTGCCAGTCCCCAAGGCCTTTGGTGTCGTCTCTGCGGCCGGTGAACCATCCATCGTCGATGACGAAGCGTTCGATGCCGATGGACGCCGCGCGGTCCGCCAGCGCGATGACCTTCTCCTCGTTCTGGTCGAAGTACATGGCCTCCCATGTATTGAGCGTCACAGGACGGGGTGTGGACGCGAGCTCAGGATGGAAGGATCTCAGATAGGCATGGAACCGTGCGGCAACGGCGTTGAGTCCGTCTCCCACGGAGACGAGCAGACGCGGCGCATGGTAGGTCTCACCTTGTTGCAGCGTGATTTCCCCCGCATAGGGCAGTTCTCCACCACCGATGATGCCATGGGTGTACGGCGTGCGCTCTGCGAAGACCGTACTGTTGCCGCTGAACGCCACATGTGCGCCGAAGGTCAGTCCGTGCTCGAATCCGAATCCCGGCACGCCGGCCACCAGCAGTGTTGCGGCGTTGAAATCCGGCCGCCCCATATGCGAGTCCTTGGCGAACAGCCCCTCCGTAAGCGGCTGGCGCTGCAGCGCGCGCTCGCGAAGATGGTGTCCCGTGCAGGTCTGAATCTCACCGATCTGCGGCGGAAGCGGTACGACCGGGGTCAGCCGGGCTATCGTGAGCGGATTGTCGCCGGCATTGGTAAGGGCGGTGTCGATGCGGATAAGGCCTTCCGGCCCGATGGCGATGGAGGCGTCAAGCGTCAGACCGCCTTCGGGGTCGATTGCTTCGAAGCGGAGCGAATTGTCGGTCCATGAATGGGAAACGACCTTCAGCGCGGGGAAGAGCTCTCTGCCATCGCGGCTCACCTGGATGGCAGGCGTGCCGGTCCATCCCTCGGCCTGGGTGGGCAGGATGGTGGGGAACTCGCTGATGGAGAGCCCAGCGTCGAGTGTTTGAGGGAATTGGAAATCGATGGTTGCGGCTGTGCTGTGGCCGGTGTCGTCTGCATGTCCGTCGCCGTGTCCTCCGCTCGATGATGCAATCGCCGCGTGGGTGATGGCCGCGATGTGGGGAAGGCGGTTTGCGCTTAATCCGATGGCGAGTTCAATGGGCGGCGTACACAGCCGTTTGCCGAGCTCGCTATCGGGTTCAGGTTGGTGGATGGTGACGATCGTTGTTCGCATGGCATACCTCGTCGTATTGGTTTCGTGCAGGGGAATCGATACCAAGCATCATACATCGTGGAATCGGTACCACAAAATCGCCCCTTTGCCCGTTAAGGCTCACATTTTGTTGTTTATATGTCTTACAAGCGTTGAAATAAAGCCAATTGTTAGTTTTTGTTCGTTTGTGTTACCGCATGACAATCTCGCCTCGACACGCCGTGCATGGTTGACGTGGAATCGATACCACATATGATTGTGGCTATCGGGATTCAAGAAGCTGCGATGCCGCAGTGAGGGGCATGACAGCATGTGAACGCCGAGAGTTAATTCCGCTGGAGGGCGGGATGAGAATCCTCAAGGAAAGGCTCAATGATGAGGAACTGGAAGAAAACGACCGCCGCTATCGCCGGCATCGCAGCCCTTGGTATGATGTTCGCCGGATGCGGCAACCCCGCAGCCGCCGGCAGTGACGACAACACCGATACCTCCTCCGCCGATTACTGGCCGGCCGAGGACACCAAGCTTGACGGTGTGAAGCTGACGTTCTGGGCGGCCCAGAACTCCAACAAGATTCCGGTCCAGGTCATCAAGGACTTCGAGTCCAAGACCGGCGCCACGGTCGATCTGCAGACCATTCCGGACAACTACGAATCCAACGTGCAGACCAAGATCACCACCGGCGACTCCCCGGACATCATGTTCTGGCAGGCCGTGCCGTCCACCTTGGCGGGCTTTGTGGCCCAGGACAAGCTGCAGAAGCTGGACAACGCCCCGTGGCTCGAGAACTACGCCGACGGCATCGCCGACGCCAGCGGCAAATACCAGGACACCTACTACGGTGCTCTGGTCTCCGCTCCGGACACCGAAGGCGTCTGGTACAACAAGAAGGTCTTCGAGAAGGCCGGTATCACCGATACCCCGAAGGGTTGGGATGGCCTGATCGAGGCGGCCAACAAGATCAAGGATTCCGGTGCGGCCGAATCCCCGTTCTTCGAGATGGCCGGCTCCCAGTGGGGCACCCAGTGGGCCGTGAACGTGCAGCTCGCCGAGGCGGCCAAGGACGGCCTGTGGGACAACGTCAACGCCAACAAGGACAGCTTCGAGGGCGAGGACATCCTTGGCGCCATCAAGGAATACAAGAAGATGATTGATGATGGCCTGTACAACAAGGACGCAGGTTCGGCCAAGGACACCGATCAGGCGCAGGCTCTGCTTGACGGCAAGGCCGGCATGATCATCCAGACCAACTCGATGTTCAACGCCATCTCGGCACTTGCCGACAACGACAAGGCCAAGCTGGACGACACCATCGGCTTCTTCCCGATTTCCAAGGAAGGCAACATCGCCACCTCCATCCCGCAGCAGGGCAACTGCATCGTCGCCTTCAAGACCGGCGACGCGAAGCGTGAGGCCGCGGCCCGCCAGTTCATCGAGTTCTGGCTCGGCTCCGAGTACGAGACCTTCATCAAGGACCAGAACTACGTCTCCATCATGAAGGACGTCGAGACCCCCGATACCGTGCCTCAGGCCCAGCTCGACGCCTTCGATGCCCTCAAGGACGCGGTCGGCTCCATGCAGTCCCAGGCTGTGGCCAACCCGGACCTCTACCTGAACCTTGCCAACATGGTCAACGGCACGATGACCCCGGAGCAGGTTGCCAAGACCACCCAGGACCAGTTCGCACAGATCGCCAAGGCGCAGGGCGTCGAAGGATTCTGATTGGTTGACCGCCCCGGTGAAGTGTTTCACCGCACTCCCGCCGGGGCATGATCCCAATCGATTTCCGGCTCAGGCATCCGGCCGGGCCACGCCCGAGGCCGCGTTTTCCCTAGCGCGGCTCCGGGCCCCGGCCGCCCAGCCACTTATGTAAGGAAAGCGAAACAATGACGACTCACGTCTCTTCGTCCGCCAAACCAGTCAAGGGTACGCGGACATTGGAGCGCAAGAACTATCCGTTGCGCTACATAGTTCCCGCGGGCGTAATGCTGTTGGTGTTCTTCTTCCTGCCCACGGTCATGAACTTCATCTACGCCTTCACCGATTGGTCCGCGTTCAAGAAGACCATCGAGTTCAACGGCTTGGATAATCTCAAGCAGCTCTTCGAGAGCGGTACCTTGATGGCAGATATCAAGGTCACTTTGATTTACGCGGTGCTCGTGGCCTTCTTCCAGAATGCGTTCGGTCTCGCGCTCGCCGTGCTCCTCGAGAAGGACACGCGTCTGAACCGCTTCGCCCGCACGATGTTCTTCATTCCCGTGATCATGTCCGCCCTCGGCGCCGGCTACATCTGGCAGGCCATCCTGAAGACCGACGGCGTGCTGAACCAGATTCTCGGTTTCTTCGCCGGTCATACCGTGGACGTCCAGTGGCTTGGCTCCACGACGTGGACCATCGTGATCGTCACCATCATCCACGGATGGAAATGGATGGGCTTCGCGATGCTCACCTACCTCGCCGGTCTCAAGACCATCGATTCCGAAGTGCTGGAGGCTGCCTCCATCGATGGCGCCAACGCCTGGCAGACCTTCTGGCAGGTCAAGTTCCCGCTCATCGCTCCGGCCATGACCTTCAACGTGGCCACCGCCCTGCTTGGCTCGATGAACTCCTTCGACATCGTCCAGGCCACCACCAACGGCGGCCCCGGCGGTTCCACCGAAATCCTGAACCTGTTCATCTGGCGTACGTTCGGCAAGGGCCTGTACTCCCAGTCGACCACCATGAGCCTCGTGCTCTTCGTGATGGTGATGATCATCGCCATCCCGCTTGTCACCTACCTGCGTAAGCGTGAGGAGAAGATCCTATGAGTAGCGCAACCTATAGCGAATCCGGTGTTAGAACCAACAGCCTCACCGTCGTCAAGAAGTCGTCGAAAGTCCATGACATCGTTCACGCAGTGATCGTCATCCTCCTGATGCTCCTGTTCCTGGCCATCCCGTTCTGGATTCTCATCGTCACCGCAGGCAAGACCCAGGCCGAGGCCGTGGTGCCGAGCATGGCGCTGCCGAGCCAGTGGCATCTCATCGACAACCTCAAGGAGGTCATCGTCGAAGGTAAGGTGTTCCCGGCCCTCCTCGGCTCGTTGTTGGTCACAGTCCCGTCGGTGTTCATCTGTCTGCTGTTCGGTTCGATGGCGGCGTGGATTTTCGGTCGCCGTACCTCTAAGGGCGTGGGCATGCTGTATGCGCTGTTCATTTCCGGAGTCATCCTGCCGCCGTCCGTCGTGACGATCATGATGCTGCTCAAGATGCTCGGCCTGTCCGGCACCGCCTTCGGCATGAACTGCGTGTACATCGGCATCTACCTGTCCGTGGTGATCTTCTTCATCACCGGCTTCATCCGCACGATTCCGCCGTCCCTCGAGGAGGCCGCCCGCATCGACGGTGCCAGCCCGATGAGGATCTTCTTCACGATCATCTTCCCGCTGCTTGCCCCGACGCTCGCATCCTCCACGATTCTGGTGGTGCTGTACATCTGGAACGACATCTTCTACTCGCTGTTCATCCTCTCCGGCAAGATGAGCACCCTGCCGCTCAACCTCTACAATGTGGCGAGCGCAGGCCTGTATCTCAACAACTGGCATCTCATCTTCGCCTACATCATCCTGATGACGCTCCCGCTGCTCATCGTCTTCGTGATCGGCCAGCGCAAGATCATCAGCGGCATCACGGGCGGCGCCGTTAAGTAAACAGCCTAGTAGGCTGTTTATAGGCGCCGCCGAGCGCCGGTAGACGCGAGGTAATACTGAGCCGGCCGCAGGCCGTCCGCTATTGCAGGACGAGCCGTTAAGTAAACATCCCGGCCAAGCCGTTAAGCGGACAGTCCAGTGGGCTGTCCGTAGGCGAGGTGAGCAGCTGTGCTGCGAAAGGAAAATTCGAAGATTTTCCGGTTTACAGGCTCCGCCGAGCTGCGGCAGTGGCGAGGTAACGATAAGCCTCGCCACAGGCGAGTCCGTAATTGCAGGGCGGTGCGGTCAAGTAAGCGCCCGCATGTTCCGTAGCAGGTTGGTGGTGGGCGAGAATGGAGGCGCAGTGAAGTAAAGCCATACCCAGTGTTCTTCTCCTCTTCCGAAGCGCTCCGTGTTCCCTGACAGGTTCTTCTCCTTCCGGTTGGGGAACACGGAGCGCTTCCCATCGCAAATGTTCCATCACGGGCCCTTATATACTGGGGCAATGATGGAAGATAGACAGGTGCATATGCCAAGGCCTAAAGAGAAGCGGGCGCCGGTAATCAAGGATGTGGCCGCGCTCGCTAACGTATCGGTGTCAACGGTGTCCCGATACCTGAACGATTCGCCCCGTATCAGCGAGGAAAGCCGGAGCCGTATCGCTCATGCCATCAGACTGCTTGACTACCATCCGAGCCGCGTGGCGCGTGGTTTGGTCAACTCGACCATGAAGTCCATCGCGGTGCTCACCAGCAATACCACGCTGTATGGTTCATCGATGACGATTCAGGGCATCGAGGACGAAGCCCGTACGAACAATTATCCGGTGAGCATTTCCAAACTGGATGATGACTCGGCCGATGGCCTGCGTGCGTCCATCACCATGGTCATGGATCAGAACCCCAGCGGCGTCGTCGTGATGAAATACGACGAATTGGCCGCCAAGGCCTTGAATCTGCTCCCTGATACGGTCGCGAAGGTGGTCATCGCCGGCGATCGCGAATCCGATTTGGATCAGATCGATCTGCGTGAGAACCAGTCCGGTCGGGAGATCACCGAATTTCTGCTCGGTCTGGGACACGCGAACGTCGTGCACGTCACTATCCCGGGCGGAGGCGGCGGATACAGCCGTACCGCCGGCTGGGAGGCGGCGTTGCGCGCCAACGACAAGCCGATTCCTGATATGTGGCACTGTTCATGGTTGCCCAGCGATGCGCGCGAACTGGGGCATGAGATAGCGCATGTGGATGGGTTGACCGCGATATTCGCCGGCAACGACGAAATCGCGATGGGTTTGATTCGTGGGCTGGAGGATGAAGGCAAGAGCGTGCCGGGGGATATCAGCGTTATCGGCTTTGATGATCATCCATTGTCGAGCGTGTGGACGCCGCCGTTGACCACGTATCGGCAGGATTTCCCTGCCGCCGGCCGCCAGGCTGTCCAGCTGCTGCTGTCGCGCATCGAGGCACAGGAGCGCGGTGAGGTGCTGCCCGCGAGGTTCGTGGAATTGCAGGGCGAGCTAGTGGTTCGTGCCTCGGCCGGTGCCCCGCCATCGGCTCGATAAGGATATGCGCCTTGCTGGTGGAGACGGTTGACTGGAGGCGTCTTGGGGTGTGCATGACGCTCTGAGATGCGGTCCGGCGCGAGCGGCTGTGCCCTCGCATGCCTCACGATGTCTTGCGCTCGTAGACGCGGCCGGTGCTTTCCAGCGCGGTGTGACGCCGGGGCTCGGTGGATTCCCGGACGATCATCGGGCATTCGATGGATGTCACACCGTGATGTGGCCGGCCCGCCAGCGCGTCGAGCAGGAACTGGGCCGCGGTCTTGCCGATGATGGTGATGTTATTGTCAAACGTGGTGAGCGTGGGATGGGCGTTGGCGGCGAATATGAACCAATTATCGTGCCCGATGACGGCCACGTCTTGGGGGACACGTTTGCCGATGGACCTCAGTCCGCGCACGGCGCCCCGGGCGATCTCGTCGCTGAGACAGTAGATTGCATCGAGATGCGGGTGTTGCTCCACCAACAATTGTGCCGCCCGCTCACCCCACTCCTCGCTCCATGCGTCGAACAGAATCGCAATCGGCTGGAAATCATAGAGGATGAACGTGCGCTGCGCACCCAGAACGCGGTCCTTCGCCGCCTGGAAATCCTCGGGGCCGGCGATCACCGCGATGTACCGGCGCCCGATGTTCAGCAGATATTCGATGGCCTGCGCGCCGGCGCCGATGTTATCGCAGATGATGCTGCAGTCATTCGGGTCGCGCGAGGGGTCGTAGGCGTAAATCACCGGCAGGCCCATCGTGGTCTGCGGGTCGAGCGGAGGCCGTGAATTGGTGGTATCGCCCACCACGATCAGCCCATCCACACCATGCACCGCGAGACGGTCGATATGGCTTTTCTCCAACGCCGGCCGGCCGTGCGAACTCATCAGTAACGCGGCGTGATTCGACGCCCCGAGCGTGATTTCGGCGCCGGTGAGCAACGGCAGGGCGAATCGGCCGTTGTAATCGGAGGTGATGAGTCCGATGAGTCCTGAGTGCTCACGAGACCGCTCCGTCCTGTTGGCTTTGTCGTAGCCGAGTTGTTCCGCCGCCTTGAGCACCGCACGCTGTGTGCGGGCGGAGATGCGGTCCGTATGATTCAGTGCCTTGGATGCGGTGGCAACGGAAACATTCGCCAGCCGAGCCACGTCGGCGAGGGTTGTTTTGCTGGACATGCCGCCAGAATATGCGAAATTTTTCGCATTCGCAAGACCCGGACATAGAGCGGAAAAACAACGCATACCATCAACACTGCAAGTTGGTAAGGGGCATGAAAGGCCAGCGTGGCAGCTGGTGTACATGTCTATGCAAAGCGGAATACGAGCAGTACCTACAGTGTGGAAAGGACGAACCATGAGCCAGCAGGTCACGGTTACTTCGCCGTTCTGGAAGCGTTATCGTGAGAACGTTGCCAAGGAAGTAATCCCGTATCAGTGGGCTGTGATCAATGATGAGCAGAAGATTGACATCCCGCGTGACCCCTCCGGTGCCAAGCAGGACATCGATTACCACTACAGCCGTGCGGTGCGTAACCTGCGTATCGCGGCGGGTGACGAGGAAGGCGAGTTCAAGGGCTTCGTCTTTCAGGATTCGGATGTGTACAAGTGGCTCGAGGAGGCCGCCTACTCCCTGGCCTACGAGCCGGACGAGCAGCTCAAGGCCCTGTGCGACAAGCTGGTCGATCTGATCGCGCGTGCGCAGCGTGAGGATGGTTATCTGGACACGCCGTACATCATCAAGTCGGGCGCGTTCGCGGATCGCGAGCGTTTCTCCCAGATTCAGCAGTCGCATGAGATGTATGTGATGGGCCATTACATCGAGGCCGCGGTGGCGTACTTCGAGGTGACCGGCAACCAGCAGGCCCTCGAGGTGGCCGAGAAGATGGCCGCCTGCCTTGATGCGAACTTCGGCGAGGGGGAGGACAAGATCCCCGGCGCCGACGGTCACCCGGAAATCGAGCTGGCGCTCTCCCGCCTCTACGAGGTCACCAAGGAGGAGAAGTACCTCAGGCTCGCCAAGTTCTTCATCGACGTTCGCGGCAAGGATCCGAGCTTCTACGACAAGCAGAACGAGAAGATCGGCGACGGTTCGACCGATATCTTCCCGCAGATGCGCGGCTGGACGCATGAGTACACGCAGACCGCGCGTCCGATTCGCCAGCAGCAGACCGCGGAGGGCCATGCCGTGCGTGTGGGCTACATGCTCACGGGCGTCGCCCATGTTGCCCGTCTGACCGGCGACAAGGAGCTCGAGGAGACCGCGAAGCGTCTGTGGCACAACATCGTGACCAAGCGCATGTACATCACCGGCGGCGTCGGCTCCACGCATGTGGGCGAGGCGTTCACCTACGACTACGACCTGCCGAGCGACACCATGTACGGCGAGACCTGCGCTTCCGTGGCCATGAGCTTCCTGGCCAAGCAGATGCTTGAGCTGGAGACTAAGGGCGAATACGCGGACGTGCTCGAGAAGGAGCTCTTCAACGGTTCCATCGCAGGCATCGCGCTCGACGGCAAGCACTTCTACTACGTGAATGCCCTTGAGGCCGACCCCGAGGCCACCGACCACAACCCGGATCGCTACCATGTGCTCATGCACCGCGCCGAATGGTTCGGTTGCGCCTGCTGCCCGGCCAACATAGCCCGTCTGATCGCTTCGGTGGACCGCTACCTGTACACCGTGCACGAGGACAAGCGCGAGATTATCGCCCACCAGTTCATCGCGAACGACGCCGAATTCTTCGACGGCGTGAAGGTCTCTCAGAAGTCCAACTTCCCGTGGGACGGCCACATCGAGTTCACCGTGGACGTGCCGGAAGGTGTCGAGCCGGTGAAGTTCCTGGTGCGTATCCCGTCCTGGTCCGCCACCCAGCACGAGCTCAAGGTCAACGGGGAGGATGCCCGTCGTCTGCCGATCGAGGATGGTTTCGTGACCATCGAGCTGACTTCGGGCGAGACGCAGGTCACGCTTGATCTGGACATGTCGGTCAAGTTCATGCGTTCCAAGACGCTGGTGCGTCACGACATCGGCAAGATCGCCGTGATGCGCGGCCCGATCGTGTACTGCGCGGAGGAGGCCGACAACTCGGCGCCGCTGTGGAACTACCACATCGGCAGCCACGACGCGTCCCGCGCCCGTGCGGAGTACCACTTCGGCGAGTTGGACGGCGTGGAGGTCATCACGATCCCGGCCACGAAGCGCACGCACGACGAGGAGGACTTCCCGTTGTACGCGGACGTGGAGGAGCATCCGGTCGGGGAGAAGTCCTACGACCTCAAGCTCATCCCGTACTACGCGTGGGCCAACCGCGAGGTCGGCCAGATGCAGGTCTGGTTCGACTCCGACTTCTAATCGCTGGCTTTCGGTCTCCGATTTCCAATCCCAAGCTTGTCCCGCCCACGAATTCGGGCGGGACACCGGCAGACGCCGTAGGGCGGTCATGCGCAGAGGTACGCCAATATTTCCTGTCCGTCACATGACCGCCGTTCGGCTCCGCTCATCGAACCGTCCGCCTAAGGGCGATTCAACCATCACCACCTGTTGTAACCGCAACAAATCAATGAAGAAGGAAAACCAATGAGTGCTGCAACTCAGGATGCTTCCGCAGTGAAGCTCTCGGTCAGGGAGAAGGTCGCTTACTCCTTCACCGATATGGCAGGCAACCTGCTGTACGTGACCATTTCGTCGTACATCATGTACTTCTACACCAACGTGTTCCACATCCCGGCCGCCGGTGCGCTGGGTGCGGGTACGATTCTGCTGGTCGCCCGCTTTGCCGACGCCATCTCCGCCGTGGTGTGGGGCTCCATCGTGGACCACACCAACACCAAGTGGGGCCAGAGCCGTCCTTGGTTCCTGTGGCTGTGCGTGCCGTTCGCGATCACCGTGTGGATCGCCTTCACTGCTCCGGGCCTGCCTGATGGCGCCCCGAAGTTCTGGTACGCCCTGATTACCTACATTCTGGCCGCCGGCGCCGTGTACACCGGTATCCAGACGCCTATCACCGCCATCCTGCCGAACCTCACCTCCGACCCGACCGAGCGTAACAACGCCAACTCCTTCCGTATGGCAGGTGGTCAGATTGGTTCCTTCATCACCTCGTCCTTCACCATCCCGCTGGTTGGTTGGTTCGGCGTCCAGTTCGGTGGCGGCGACAAGACCGGCTTCATGATTGTCACCGCCATCTGGGGCATCGTGGCCATCATCCTGCTGCTCTTCTCCTTCAAGAACCTCAACGAGCGCAACTACCACCCGGAACTCAACAAGCCGATTCCGCTGAGCGACTCCCTTAAGGCCGCCAAGGGCAACTGGCCGTGGATCATCCTGGTCGTCGCTTTCGTGATCTACTGGGTCGCCCAGTCCACTCGTAACGGCGTGTCCACCTACTACGCCCAGTACGTGCTCAACAACCGCAACCTGACCTCCATCTTCAACGGCGTTCAGGTGCTCGGCCTGCTCGGTACCATTGCCATGCCGATTATCGCCAACAAGACCAAGAACAAGACCCTGACCATGATCATCGGTCTGGTCATCGGTGGCCTTGGCCAGGCTCTGATGCCGCTTGCCGGCCACAACGTGCCGCTGCTGGTCACTTTCTGGACCATCGGTGTGCTTGGTGCTGCCATCGCCATCGGTATGCCGTTCGGCATGCTCGCCGACACCGTGGATTACGGCGAGTGGAAGACCGGCATCCACGCCGCCGGCTTCCTGACCGCCGTCGGCTCCGCCTTCTGCATCCAGGTCGGCTCCGGCTTCGGTGCCTTCCTGCCGCTGGAGATCATGGGTGCCGCCGGTTACGACGCCACCAAGGACGTCCAGACTCAGGCTGCTCAGGATGCCATCAGCTTCTGCTTCATCTGGCTGCCGGTGATTGTGTACATCATCGTCGGTGTGATCATGTGCTTCTACCGCAAGTACGAGAAGATGGAGCCGATGATCAAGGCCGAGCTGGCCCAGCGTCACGCCAAGGCTCTTGCTGAGGCCGAGCAGAACGCCTGATGCGAACTGGCATTGATGGTGCTCCATTGATGCCGTCAACGGTCAATTGCTGATTCGTTCCGATTGATTGCCCAATGTGCCCGATGGTATACGCCATCGGGCACATTGCGTTCCATCGGAGGCATTATCGCGTTGCTGCGATTACGATGTGTGAAATATGAGCCTTGCGAATATGAGCCATCATGGGTAAAGGCACAGTCGAAAGGGGAAGCGGATGACGGCATACATGGATCATAAGGATCTCGCGAACGAGGTCATCGATGAGGCGCGTGCGCGGGAGATCGCGGACGGCGTGCACAAGGTGTTGGACGGCATCGCGCAGGCCGAGGCTGCGGCCGGGCGCGAAGCCGGTTCGGTGAAGCTGCTGGCGGCCACGAAGACCCGCGACGTGGGAGAGATCTTGGCCGCGCTCGATGCCGGCGTACGCATGATCGGCGAGAACCGGCCGCAGGAGGTCGTGGTCAAGGCGCCGGGGCTTACGCGGTTGCTGGGCGAGCGTGGTTTCTCCCTCGGCGTGGGTGGGGATATCGCTTCCGCTGGCGCTGCCGAGGCTGAGGCTACTGGGGTCGCTGCGGATTCCGCCGCGCACGCTTCCGCTGGCGCACAGGGCCACATCCCGTTCCACCTCATCGGCCAGCTGCAGGCCAACAAAATCGGTAAGGTGCTGCCGGTGGTGAACACCATCGAATCGGTGGATTCCATCGAGCTGGCGGAGAAGATCGCCCGCCGTGCCACCATGCATGGCGTGACGGTGGGCGTGCTGCTTGAGGTGAACGAATCCGGCGAGGAGTCGAAGTCCGGTTGCGCGCCGAGCCACGCCATCGATTTGGCCAAGCGTATCGGTGCCATGGGCGGCTTGGAATTGCAGGGACTTATGACCATCGGTGCGCATGTGGATGACGAGCGCGTGATTCGCGAGGGCTTCGCGCATCTGCGTCGCACCCGCGACCAGATTCTCGCGTCGGGGGCCACCGGCACCGAGCATTGCAAGGAGCTGTCGATGGGCATGACCCAGGACATGGCCTATGCCATCGAGGAGGGTTCGACCATCGTGCGCGTCGGCACTGCCATCTTCGGCGCCCGCGCGTTCATCTGAATGCTCCGCCGGCGAAGACCAAGCGAGACACGAGCTGCGATTAGGCTGACTTATGCCGTAACTCGGTTGCAAGGGGTAGGTACACCGGTTGTTGTGATATCTATCTGCGTTGCAAGGGGTACCTCGACATTGCAAAGTGGCCTTCAACCTCTTGAACCATGCCGATATTGAGCGGTTTTGCGCGTGCGGATACTTGGCATGCTACCCCTTGCAACGCAGATAGCAGTTCCGGTGACCGGTGTACCTACCCCTCGTAAGCGAGTTGCCCGCTCAATGCAGTGATTATGCAGTGTCTCATGAGTATTTATGAGTGATGCCGCCAAGTTCATCGCTTGGCGGCATCACTCATAAACGAATCGAATCACAGGTTCGCGGAATCACGCATAGATGTTGCGCGGGCGCATATCCTCCGGCAGACCCTCGAGCAACGTGGCCACGGAGCCCTCCTCGAACACGGAACGGATGCCGGCCGCCAGCAGTGGCGCCACGGACAGCACGGTCATGTTCGGCAGTCGCTTCGACTCCGAAATCGGCACCGTGTCCATGAACACGATTTCCTTGGCACCGCAGGTCTTGAGACGTTCCACGGCGGGGCCCGACAGCAGACCATGGGTGGCCACCAGCGTGACCGACTTGGCGCCGGCTTCGTTCAGTGTGCGCACGGCCTCGCAGATGGTGCCGGCGGTGTCGACCATGTCGTCCACGACCACGCAGTCGCGACCGTCCACGTCGCCGATGATGCCATGGGCCTCGGCGTGGTTCGGGCGGGTGATGTCGCGCTGCTTGTGGATGAACGCCAGCGGCAGACCGCCCAGCTTGGCGGCCCACTGCTCGGAGACCTTGATACGACCGGCGTCCGGGGAGACGATGGTGGTGTTGTCTAGCGAGACGGCGGAACGAACATAATCAAGCAGTACGGGCATGGCGGTGAGATGATCCACCGGGCCGTCGAAGAAGCCCTGCTCCTGCGCGGCGTGGAGATCCACCGTCATGATGCGGTCGGCGCCGGCCGAGCGGAACAGGTCGAAAATGAGACGGGCGGTGATGGGTTCGCGGCCGCGATGCTTCTTATCCTGGCGGGAATAGCCCATGAACGGCGCCACCACCGTGATGGAACGGGCGGAGGCTCGCTTGAGCGCGTCGATCATGATGAGCTGTTCCATGATCCATTTGTTGATCTTGCCGGAATGGCACTGCAGCACGAACACATCGGCGCCGCGGACCGGTTCGGCGAAGCGGACGTACATCTCGCCATTGGCGAAGTCGTAGGCCGTGGTCTCAAGAATCTCAGTGCCTAGGCATTCGGCCACCTTCTGAGCCAGCTCAGGGTATGCGCGGCCCGTGACCAATACGAGTCGTTTATCCGGAGTGCCTTCAAGAATCGCCGACATGCGTGCTCATCCTTCGTTGTTCAGTTCCCGTTTATGCCTTACCCAGTGTACAAGCACCCCGCCGCAGCGTGTGCCACGGCGGGGTGCCCGTTTCGTGAGGATTATCGCGGAATCCCGTTTTCCTTGCACATGGTGTCATGAGCCGGTTGTCGGCCGGTCATGAACCGGTCGGCCATATGGGGAATCCGCAGTCGGAGTTGATCCGAGCCGATTTTCGTGTCGGTGTGCCGGATCAGATTTGTCGGTTGCCGGATCAGTTTGCGAAGGAGATGGACACCTTGCCATCGGCGATGGTGAAGTGTCCGTTTGCGGTGAACGACCTCGAACCGTCGTCCGGCTCCCAGCCGTCGCTGGAGTGGTACTCATAGTTCATGGTGACGTCACCCTCCTTCGTGCTGAAGGTGCTGGACGACATGTCGATGTCATCCACCGTCGCGTAGTTCTTGACCTTCCACTTGAAGTTGCGGTAGCGGCTGGTGCTGTAGTAGGAGGAGTATCCGAACGGGCAGCCCTCCGGCTCGGCTTCGGTGGAGGCGGCGCATTTGTCGGTGGCCGACTTCACTTCCTTATCGATGGCGGACTTCAGCTTGTCGGTGGACGTGAGCTTCAACGTGTCGCTGGAGTCCGCGTTGGTGCTCGCCGAAACGGTGCTGCTGCTGTAATACTCGGATTTCGGTGCGGTGACCTTGTAGGTGCCGGGGTACACCGGGAATTCGAGATAGCTGTAGGAGGACGAATCATCCGAGCCGGAGATCGAGTTCTTGGCCGAGACGGTCACGCCGTTGACCACGACGCTGTCAAGCAAATCCGGCATCGAGACCTTGATCGTCTTGACCAGCGGCTCGGCGACGGTCCAGTTCTTGAAGATCAGGAACTTACCGCCGTTGGTCACCATCTTGATGGAATCGCTGGTGATCTCCTTGCCGCCGAGGGTGTACGAGAGCTGAGCGGTGACCGAACCGTCCGCGTTCGTCGTGGTCTGCGTGATGCGGGCGTTGCTGATTCGCGTGTTCTCGCCCTCGGAGGCCTTGTCGGTCAGCAGCGCCGCCTTGTCCTGGTCCACGGCGGGCTTGGCGATGTCGTTCGCCTTGTCGAAGTCGCCGGACTGGATGGCGGAGATGTAGCTGTTCGCCACGCTCTTCGCGCTGAACACCGACGATGACAGCACACCGTAGACGATGCTGAACAGCACCACGAATCCGACGACGGCGCCGGCGATGATGGCGATCTTCTTCTGCTGGGCGGTCATCGTGGTTGTGGCGGCGACAGGCGCGGAACCGGGGACTCCGGGAGCTGCGGAAGCTGCGGGAGCTGCCACGGGAGACGCGGGGATGGAGGTCGGCGCTGCGGCCGGGGCTGCAGTGAACGTCGCGGTGGTGGCCGTGGGGGCGGTTGGTGTCGCCGGGGCTGCGGGGGCGGTCGGCGGGACCGGTCCATTATTGGTGGGTCCATTGATTGGGCCATTGATTGGTCCATTGATTGGGCCGTTCGCCGGGCCGTTCGCCGGTCCTCCCGTTGCCGATGGCGGGTTGGGACCGTCGTCAAAAGGGCGGGCGGACACTCCTTCACTCGGCGTGCCCCACGTCGGCCACTTGCCGAACATCGCGCCGGAGGCGTAGATGTAATCGACGACGGGCTGCGGGGTGGCGCGCACGGTGCCGCCCACGAGGGCAGGCCACAGCGCCGGGACGGAGACCACGATGGTCGGGCCGAAGGTCATCGCCACGATCTCGACCAGCACGGCCCAGATGCCCATGATGAAGAAGTTCCACATGGCCGGTCCGATGGTGATCTCGACGCCAAGCGCCTCTACGTTCATGCCGATAGCGCCGAACAGCACGTTGACGAGGAGCCAGAAGACCATGACCGCGACGGGCATCTTCCAGATGTGCTGCCAGCCCGTGTAGGCCGGGTCATACATATTGCGGGCCGAAGCGCGCAGGGCGGTCCAGCAGGTGACGACCAGGAACAGTACGAACAGCAGCCAGAGCGGCCAGACCGGTACATCGAGCTCAGGGCTGAAGAGGCTGGCGTTCATCGGAAGCTGATTGGCGCCTTGGGTGAAACTCATGGTGCCGAACGTCGCCCAACTGAAGACGAACTCGCCGATCATGAGCAGGGTGATCGGGAACATCAGCAGCAGCATGCCCTGACCGTCCTTGAAGGCCATGACGAACAAGGCGACGATCGAGGCGAGGAGGAAGAGCGCGAGTTGCAGGAACAGCACCTCGGTCGTGGATCGCACGAATCCGCGCGTGCGGTGGGCCCACTGCCAGAAGGCCTGGAACACGGTCTTGGAATCCGAGGCGTATTGTGCCAGCGCGTAGCCGATGAGAGAGCCGATGGTCCCCAGCAGGAACGTCACGAGGAAGGTCCGCCAAGTGGCGCCGGTCAGATGCGCCTGAATGGTGTTACCGCTCACGATCGGTGCCTGGCCGATGGCGGCCAGCAAGGTGACCACCAGCGCGGAGATCAGGCCGGAGACGAATCCGGAGATCAGGCCGGCGAACTTGAAGCGGATGCCCTTCATGCGCGCAACCATGTACGCGCCGTAGGCCGCGCCGAGCACCAAGGCCACGCCGGTGAGTCCCAGCGGGTAGGAGATCAGGTTGGACAGATTCGCGTTGGACAGGTTGGCGACATCGGAAAGACTGGAGGTGAAGCTGAAATGAGATCCACCCGCAAGGCCGAAGACGAGGCTGAAGATGAGGTAGTGGAAGAAGTTCATGCCGTTGGTGATCGAGAGCAGCTGGCTGAAGCTCGAGGTAAGAGCGGAACCACCCCCGAAATTCGTCGATGATCCCAACGAGTTCAGCGCGATGGCCGGAAACACGGAGAGCACGATCGCGGCGATGACGCCGATGCCGACCGAGGCGCCGACCGTCTGCATGTTGCCGGGGCTGATGAGCTCCTTGACCAGCGGGTTCGCGGCGGCGGGTACGGCCGTGGCGCCAGGGGCTGAGGCGGCTGGGGCTGCTGCGCCCGGTTGGGCGGGGGCGGCGCCTGCAGCGGACGGCGTCGGAATCGGGCCGGTGGTCATGGTCGGGGCCGGGGCCGGGGCCGTGGGCTGCGCCGGGAAGGACTGGGCCGCGGGGGTTGCGGTGGCTGCGGGCATGGGTGTACTTGCAGCCGTTGCTTGGGGCTGTGCCGGGACCGGGGCCGGGGCCGGCACAGCCGGGAATGCACCCGTCGGCTGGGCCGGGGCAGTCGCGTTGCCCTGCGGCAAAGGAATCTGAGGTACCGGAATCGCTCCGGTCGGCTGGGTGGCCGACGATGCCGCCGGCGTTGCCGGGGCGGCCGGGACAGGGGCGGGCGCCGGGGCCGGGAACTGGGCCGACGGGGCGGGAACGGCAGCGAATGCACCGGTCGGAGTCTGGGGCGCGGACGAATGAGACGACAGTATGGTTTCGTCGCTTACGGCATCCGGCGTCGGAACGACCGGGGCCGCCGGGGCAGGCACTGCCGGGAATGCCCCGGTCGGCTGTGCCTGGACGGGTGACGGCGCGGATTGCTGAGTGGCGAGCGGGTGACCGCAGGAGGCGCAGAATTTCGCGCCTTCGCGTACGGCCGAGCCACAATTCGGGCAGAACATGAGATTTCCCTTCTTCTGTGTAACTCTTCGTCACCCATCGTACGCTTGATGGATTATCCAAAACAGCACCATTACGTACTTTGCATGCGGTTCGGGCGCGCCGCCACAAGGCTCGCTGGGACGTCGCCCGCTGTCTTGCCCCGTACGTATCATATGCAAGTTGCCCAAAAGGGGCATCGCGTCCATACGCGTTGCTCCGGGCAAGCGTATACACACTCCTGCCACGGAACGTCCGTGGCCGATTAGTCCGAAGGAGGTGGGTGATGTCTGCGCACAAGTACGAACTGATGTTCATCGCCGATCCTGAGCTGGATGAGCGCGGTCTGAAGAAGCTGACCGAGCAGTATCTGGAACTCGTCACCAAGGAAGGCGGTTCCGTCGATGAGCCCGATTACTGGGGTCGTCGCAAGCTCGCCTACGAGATTGCCGGCAAGACCGAGGGCAACTACGTCGTGGTGACCTACACTGCCGAGCCCGCTGTCAGCGACGAGCTCGATCGTGTGCTCAACCTCAACGAATCCGTGATCCGTACGAAGATCCTTCGTAAGGACGCCTGAGTTACAGCGTTTCAGTCAGCTGATGCTGGCAAGTGAGTGAAAGTCAAGGACCGTTATGGCAGGCGAAACCGTCATCACCGTAGTTGGTAACCTCACCCGTGATCCGGAGGTGCGAACGATTGGCAGTGGATCGACAGTGGCGAACTTCACCATCGCCGCGTCCACCCGCCAGTTCAACCGCAACACGAATCAGTGGGAGGACGGCGATACGCTGTTCATGAACTGCTCGGCATGGGATGGTCGCGCTTCGTCGCTGGCCTCGAACATCGCCAGCAGTCTGTCCAAGGGTATGCGAGTGATCGCTCAGGGACGTTTGACGCAACGTTCCTATCAAGCTCAGGACGGAAGTCAGCGCACGGTTGTTGAACTTCGTGTCGACGAAATCGGTCCGGCGCTTTCGCGTGCCACCGCACAGGTGACCCGTCAGACCGGTCAGGGCGGCTTCCAAGGCCGCACCAATGGCGGCTATCAGGGCGGTCAGCCGAACAACGGCTATGGCAATCAGGGTGGTAACGGTGGTTTCCAGGGTGGCTACAACGGTGGCTATCAGGGTGGCGCCGCCTACTCCCAGCAGCCGTCCGCGCCTGCCGCTCCGTCCGCTCCGGCGGCTGATCCGTGGAGCAACGCCGGTTCCTCCGATTCCGGCAGCTTCTCGACGTTCGGCGCCTCCTCCGATTTCGGCGGTGGCGACGACAACGACCCGGAGTTCTGATTCCGTTCGGACTGGTCAGGTACCGGTCCTCAGGCGGATTCAGACGAAAGGGGCGAAGCGGCGCGATATCTGATTCGCGCGCTCGCCATGCCCTTCACTTTTGCCAATCAGCATAAGCAATATCGATTTTTAAGGAGAACATCATGTCACGTAAGAGGCCGCAACCGCCGGTCAAGCCGTTCAAGAAGAAGCCGAACCCGCTGAAGGCTGCCAAGATCAGCGTGATCGATTACAAGGACGTTGCGCTGCTGCGCAAGTTCATTTCCGATCGCGGCAAGATCCGTTCCCGTCGTATCACCGGTGTCACCGTGCAGGAGCAGCGCGAGATCTCCAAGGCGATCAAGAACGCCCGCGAGATGGCCCTGCTGCCGTACGCCACTTCGGGTCGCTGAGTTAGGGAGGCTTTGAACAATGGCTGAAACCAAGGTTATTCTCACCAAGACCGTGTCCAACCTGGGCCACGCCGGTGATGTCGTGAACGTGAAGGCCGGCTACGCCCGCAACTTCCTGTTCCCGCAGCACCTCGCCTTCGCTTGGACCAAGGGCGCCGAGGCTCAGATCACCGCCATGAAGCGCGCTCGTCTGGCCAAGGCCGTCGCCACCCGCGAAGAGGCCGTCGCCGCCAAGGCCGCCATCGAGGGCACGACCGTCGAGATCGCCGCCAAGGTGTCCGAGTCCGGCAAGCTGTTCGGTGGCATCTCCACTGAGGCCATCGCCATCGCTCTGTCCGACAAGGCCCCGGTGAACCCGAAGGCCATCGAGGTCGAGCCCATCAAGACCACCGGCGATTTCCCCGCCAAGGTGGTCCTCCACCCGGAGATCACCGCTTCCTTCTTCGTGAAGGTCGTGGCCGAGTGAGTCATTCCGGCTTCGCGCTGGAATCTTTCAGACTGAAGGTCTGAGCTTAAGCATCGAAAAGCCCCGTGTCCGCATGGTTATGACATGCGACGCGGGGCTTTTCGTATTTGGTTGTGTTTGGTTGTACCTGGTTGTGTTTGGCCGTGTCTGTCCGTGCCTGCCTTTGTTTAGCTGCATTCGGGTGTGACTGGGTGCATCCGTCTGGTTATGTCAGCTATATCGGCGTCCCGTGATGGATTACTGTCGGTCTTCGACATGCCACTGGTCTATCTCGTAATTGTGTGAGTGTTGTTAGTCCCCTCTTGGGACGTTGCCATAAAGCAAACAGCGTTGCTGTTTGCAGGTAACGTGCGAGCCGGCAGGTCGCGCTGCAGGACGGGCTGGCGGCGAAGCTGACTGGGGAGAGACAGGAGATGCAGTGCTCAATTATTGGTGAGGCTGGACCATCACTGTTGGTTTTGTAGTGTTTGAAGTCCATCAAATTGTTGACTGTAGGTTTTCGACGCTTGACTGTCGGACCTCGACGGACGACTGTCGGTTCTCGACGCTTGAGTGTCGGACCTCGACGGACGACTGTAGGTTTTCGACGCTTGAGTGTCGGACCTCGTACAAAATATGTACGTAATCCGACACTCAAGCGTTGTAATCCGACAGTCATGCGTCGGTATCCGACACTCAAGCGTCGAAAACCGACAGTCAACTGGTGTCAGTCCGGCAGTTTTAGGGGTGCGGTGGAGTGAAGCGCCGATGATGGGGTAAAACCCGTCATTTTAAGGTGGTGATACTGGGCTGGAGGTCGGACGCTGGAGGTCGGACGCCTATGGTCTGCATGGTTGGCAACGAGTATGTATATTTTGTAAAGGCCTTCCACTGATGTGATGGGAGGTGGGCTGATGTCGTCGAGACGGCTCAAAATCCCGTTTTCAAAAACGTTGGAATTCCGGGCGACACGCCGGAGGTTGCATTCGTCTCGAATCTGAGTATATTTATCACCTGTTGCAAGGAACACTTCAACAGCTAACCACTGCCCCCGTAGCTCAGTTGGTTAGAGCAGCTGACTCTTAATCAGCGTGTCCAGGGTTCGAGTCCCTGCGGGGGCACACTTAAGGCATCGACTTCGGTCGGTGCCTTTCTTGTTTCTCGCCGAAACCCTTTGAAGTATTGTTTTCCCGGGGTTTCTCATATCCGGGGAATGTGCTTCTATCCCTGATTATCCCTGATGGGTGGCTGCCACCCATCGTGCAGGTATATCGTTGTGCGCCCTAAAAGGGTTGCAGGTGAAAGGTGTCTGTTTATGGGCTTTTCGAGGCCATAAACAGACACGTTTCACCTGCAACCCCCATAATCGTGTTCTTTTGCCTGCATCCTAGGCCGTACACAGACACAAAACACCTGCGATTCGACGCGGCCACGTCGATAGGGCGTCCAAGGGCGTCATAACAGACACCTTTTCACCTGCAACCTCTCACGGGCCCCGGCGTCCGTATCCGCACTACAGGTATTTTGTACGCTTTCCCGATTTTCGCGTGCAAGGAGCGTGTGGTTCCACACACCATCCAAGCCCACCCATGACGAAACCACCATGCACACCACAATGAAGGGCCACTCAGGTAGCAAGCTGGGTTACAAGGTTCCGGAGGGTCCTGATGGCCAATTCACGCTATAGGAGCTTTGCCGGAATGAGACGATCTCCGGAGTTGCGAATCATCGGCGTGTCGCGATGGGTCACGTACCCTATGGCCTCCCCATTGAAATCATCGGGAAATGAGGGTCCCGACCGACTTGAGCCGTGGAATGGGCGACGCTCCACGGTTCAGCCCTCGGCGTACGCTTGTCACGTTTGCGCGACTTGGCCTTCGGCCCTATTCGCAGTCACATCCTCATTCGAACGAGAAAAGAAGAAGCAGTGGAATACTCCCTCTTTACCAAGCTGGCTGCCGAGTTCTTCGGCACGGCCATCCTGATGATTTTCGGCAACGGCTCTGTGGCCAATGTCGAGCTCAAGAACACAAAGGGCCATCATGCCGGATGGCTCAACATCGCCATGGGCTACGGTTTCGGTGTGATGTTCCCGGTCCTGATGTTCGGTGCGGTCTCCGGCGCGCACATCAACCCGGCCATGACCATCGCCCAGGCCGTCAATGGCATGTTCCCGTGGAACGAAGTGCTGCCGTACATCATCGCCCAGCTGCTCGGCGCGGCGCTCGGCCAGTTCATCGTCTACCTGACGTACTACCCGCACTACAAGGAGACCGAAGATCCCGACGCCATCTTCGCCACGTTCTGCACCAGCGACGCCGATGACAAGAAGGTCAACTACTTCGTCAACGAGATGTTCGGCACCCTGGTGCTCGTCTTCGGCGCGCTGTGCTGCCTGATGGACCCGTGGGGCGAGAAGGACCCTGCCGCCGCCGCAATCGTCGTCGGCTTCATCGTGTGGGGCCTCGTCACCTCCATGGGCGGCCCGACCGGCCCCGGTCTGAACCCGGCCCGTGACCTCATGCCGCGCGTCCTGCACGCCATTCTGCCGATTCCGCACAAGGGCTCCTCCCGCTGGGGCGAGGCGTGGATTCCGGTCGTGGCCCCGATTGTGGGCGCGATCATCGGTGCGTGGATGTTCGTGTTCTTCTTCGGCTGATCGGCACCGGCATACGCCCTACATGCATACAAAAAGGCTCCAACCTCTCAATAGGGGTTGGAGCCTTTTTCGATATGCGCTACAAACGTGACCGCAGCGGAGCCGCCGGCCATATGCGCAAATGTCCCACGGTGTAGGGATATGCCCACGGTGTAGGGAGTCGATTATCCACTTTGGCGGAATAAAGCCGTTTTGGCTCCCTACACCATGTGGATTTCCCTACACCGTGGGCGAATCCCTACGCCGTGGGGTGCGCGAAACGGTGCGATGGGCGTCACTCGCTCAGGAACACCTGCGGCGCCTTCATGAAGTTGGTGGCGCAGTGCTCGCCGCAGAAGTAGTAGGTCTTGCCGTTGTATTCGCGCGTGATGGACTCGGCGTTCACCGCAACACTCATGCCGCACACCGGGTCGGTGGCGGTTTCGCCGTCGGCGGTGGCCATGTGATGCATGTGCATGTTCATTTCCATGTGATTCTCCTTGGTTGATGGTGATTGTTCGGACAAGTGCAATGAGGTGCGGTCGTCGACGATAACGGTCGGCTCCCGCCTGTTCGTGCCGTCTGTCGTACCGCCAGCTGTACCGCCAGCCGTACCGTCGTGAGCGTTGTCAGCGACGCCATCGCCGACAACACCGCCGGCCGATGCGAGGCCGCCGTCGATCCGCGCGCCATGCAGACGATTCGCGTTGAGTACGAGACACGTCGAGCTCAGGGCCATCGCCAGTCCGGCGATCATCGGGCTGAGCAGCCATCCGGTGAACGGGTAGAGCACGCCTGCCGCAATCGGGATGCCGATTACGTTGTATCCGAAGGCCCAGCCCAGATTCTCCCGAATGTTGCGCATGGTGGCCTGAGAAAGGTCGATGGTCTTGAGCACGCCTCTGAGGTCACCGCTCATCAGCGTCACGTCCGCGGACTGCATGGCCACGTCCGTGCCCGTGCCGATGGCGATACCCAAATCGGCTTGTGCCAACGCGGGGGCGTCGTTGATGCCGTCGCCCACCATGGCGATGAGGTTCGTGGATTGATCGGTGCTGCGAGAACCGCCGACGGGAGTGTTCCGTGCGGTAACAGGGCGTGCGGAGCCGTCCGCTCGGTCGGACGGAGCAGTTGCGGAATCGGGCATCGCTCCCGACAGGCCGTCGCGTTCGCGCTGCAGCCTTTCGATCCAGTAGGCCTTGCCATCGGGCTTGACCTCGCAGATCACGGTGTCGATGCCCACTTCGCGTGCGATGCGACTTGCCACGTCCGCCTTGTCGCCGGATAGCATGACCGTGCGAATACCGCGGGCGCGCAATGCCGCGATGGCCTGTGCCGAGCCTTCCTTGACCGTGTCCTGTTCGTAGCTCGGTCGGCTCCAATCGGCGGATTCGTCCGCAATGCCGCGCGTGATGGTGCCGGTCTTGTCGAACACCACGGTGCCGATGCGCCGGGCCCGTTCCAGGGCTTTTGCGCTGGTGACGAGCACGCCATTCGTGGCGCCCAGTCCCAGCGCCACCGTCACCGAAAGCGGGGTGGCCAGTCCCAGCGCGCACGGGCAGGCGATGATTAGTACGCTGACCGCCGTGACCAGAGCGTGGGCCAGTCTCGGATCGGGGCCGACCGATACCCATATCGCGAACGTCCAGATGGCGATGATCATCACTGCGGGCACGAAGTACCGCGCGATGCGGTCGGCGAGTTGCTGAACCGGGGCTTTGGTGGCCTGCGCCCGGGCCACGAGGCCGGCGATCTGCGAAAGTACGGTATTCGCGCCCACTTGGGTGATGCGCATGAGCACGTTGCCCTTGAGCAGCACCGTGGCGCCGGTGAGTTGTGTGCCGGCGTTCTTGACGATTGGTTTGGACTCGCCGGTGATCATCGATTCGTCGACGGTGGCCTCGCCGGTCACGGTCTCGCCGTCCGCCGGTATGCGCTCGCCGGCTCGGACGATGACCAGATCGTTGACGGCTAGGGCATCGACGTCCGTGTCCGTTGCGTTGGCCGGGTTCAGCCAGTCATCGTTGGTCGCGTCGATGCCGTCGTTCAGCAGGTGTGCGGTCCGCGGGCGGAGTTTGATCAGGGATTGCACGGCTTTGCCTGTGCCTTCCCTCGCCTTGGTTTCCAGCAGTCGTCCGACCAGAACCAGCGTGATGACCACGCCGACCGATTCGAAATACGGTTCGCGGGAGCCCTCCGGGAAGACCCAAGGGGCGATGCAGGTGACCAGACTGTACAGATAGGCGGCCGACGTGCCGAGGGACACCAGCGAATTCATGTCCGGTGAGCGGTGGGCCAGTGCCGGGAAGCCGACCGAATGGATGGGATGTCCGCAGTAGAACATCACCGGGGTGATGAGGATGGCCTGCAGCCACGGATTGACCATCCAGTGCGGCACGAGCGCGGGGTTGGCCATGTGCAGCATGGTGGCGGCGAACACCGGGATGGTGAGTATCGCGCCGATGACGACCAGTTTGGTGAGGGACTTGATTTCGTTGCGGCGCTCCTGTGCCTCCCGGCGTTCGGCCTCTGCGGCATCCGTGGAGCTTGGGGTCGCGCTGGGCGAGGGGGCAGGGTGATGGGTGGGTGTCGCTGTTGGGGTCTGTCCGTGCTCGGGGGTGACGGATGCGCCGGATTCATCGGATGCGTCGGCTGAGCTGGATGAGCTGAGGGCGCTTTCGGATGACGCGTCGGCATTGCTGGTCGCAGGGTCGTCTTCCACGCGCAGCAGGCCGTGGACCATGTTCATGCCGCAGGCGAAGGGGTACTCGCCGGCGGGCAGGGGCGGCAGCTCCACGTTGGTCGTGGCGTTGCCCGGCAGCATGGCGTCCAGTCCGAGATCCGCGAAGACCACATGCGAGGTGCACTCGCCGGTCTCCTGACGGTCAAACGTCAGGGTAGCCGGCAGGCCGGCGCGCATGGTGATGGTCGAGGGGGAGTAGCCGCCTTTGACTGTGATTGTGGCGCGCTGGCGCCCGCCGCTTACCGTTCCAGCCTGTCCGCGTTGCGGTGCGAAGAAGAACCGCAGCACCAGCCACGTCAGTGCGGCCGCTGCCAGCAATGCCACTGCGATCGGAAAGATGTTGAATTCCATAACCGCTCCTTCCCTCTTTATTGTATCGCCAGACAGTGTATACCCTATACCCCTAGAGGGTATATAATAGTGGCGTGTTCAGCTGTGGGAAAAGGAGGGCGCATGCACGGATACGGCGGTGACAAGGCGAAGATCGTGGCGAGGTTGCGTCGTATCGAGGGGCAGGTACGTGCCATTGAGCAGATGGTGGAGGACGACAAGTACTGCATCGACGTCCTCACCCAGATTGCCGCGTCAAACTCGGCGCTGAAGTCGGTGGCGTTGCTGCTGCTGGATGACCACCTCAACCACTGCGTCCGTCAGGCTTCCGCGGAAGGCGGCGCGGTGGCCGACGAAAAGCTTGCCGAGGCGTCTGCGGCCATTGCGAGGCTTGTCAAGTCGTGAGAGTCGTTTGGTCATAGGGTTGTGATGACCGATTGATTGCTGTCGTTGCTGCGGTGTTGCGGATGCGTGTTGCGGGTGCCGATGGCGCCGTTTTCGGCTTGTTTTCGTCGCGGACGGTAAAATTTTACCGTCACTGTGAACCGGTGTCATACTGGGAACCATGACTGAGCAAATGGGAACCGTAGTAATCGTGGTCTTCGTGCTGGTGGTGGGTGCCGTGATGGGCCTTGCCGTCGGATTCATGCTGGGGCGGCATAAAGGCCAGGAGATGGCTCGCGGTGCCAAGACCGCGGAGCTTGAGGAGTCGCGCTCCGCATTGGAGGCAGCCCGTGCGGACGCCGCCGAGCTCAGGGCCGTCAATGCGGCATCGCGGGCGCAGATCGAAGGCGTCGGCCAGCAGTTGGCATTCGTCAAATCGCAGTTGGCCCAAGCGCAGCAAGCCGAGCAGATTCGTATCCAGCGTGAACGGGAGCGTGCCGCGGCCGAGGCCGAAGAACGTCGCCGGGCGGAGGCCAAGGCGGCTGAAGAGCGTCGGCAGGCGGAAATCCAGGCCGCTGAGACCAAGCGCCGCGAGCAGGAGGCCCGGCTCAAGGAACAGAGCAAGGTTCTGGAGGCTTTGGCGCCCGTGGCCAAAAACCTTGATGCTCTGCAGAACAAGGTCACGCAGATCGAAGAGGGGCGCAAACAGGAGATGGGTGCGCTTGGGGCCCAGCTCAAGGGGCTGAACGATCAGCAGGCCCGATTGGACAAGGAGACCAGCTCGCTGTCCGCCGCATTGCGGAACAACAAGGTCCGTGGCGCGTGGGGCGAGGCGCAGCTCAAGAACATCGTGGAATCGGCCGGACTGCTCGAGCATGTCGATTTCGATACACAGGTGGTGGTCAACAGCGCTGATGGGCGCACGCTGCGTCCTGACATGATCGTCCATCTTCCCGGTGGGAAGACCATTCCAATCGATGCCAAGGTGCCGTATGCCGATTACCAGCGTGCCTGCGAGATTTCGGAGACGGCATCGCCGGAGGAATTGGTGCGTCGCGACGAGTTGCTTCGTTCGCACGCCAAGGCATTGCGCGAACATGTGCGCGCCTTGGGGGAGAAGGCGTATTGGAACGCCTTCGACACGGCTCCGGACTTCGTGGTGGCGTTTATCCCTAACGAGGCCTTGCTGCAGGCGGCGCTTGAGGCCGACCCTACGCTGATGGATGACGCCTTCTCCCGCAAGGTGGCTTTGACCTCGCCGGTGACCCTATGGGCGGTTCTGAAATCCGTGGCCTACGCATGGCAGCAGCAGTCCCTGACCGACGACGCCAAGCAGTTGTTCGATCTGTCGCGCGAACTGTACGATCGTTTCGCCGTATTGGGCGACTACGCCACAAAACTGGGCGTGCAGATCACCAAGACGGTGGGGGCGTACAACAAGTTCGCGGCCAGCCTCGAAAAGCGTGTGCTGCCCACCGCGCGCAAACTGCAGAAGATCGAACCCACCAAGATCATCGAGGAGGTGCCGCTGATCGAATCCGACAAGGCCAATGTCAATGAACTGTCCGCCCCCGAGGTCATTCCGTCGGAGTCGGGCGAGTCCGTGACTGCGCGGTGATGTCATTGGACGGTGATGTCGCTGGAAGTGGCATCGCTGGGTGGTGATGCGCTGTGCAGCGAAATCACAGTGCGGTGATGACTCCCTCAGGCGATAGTCTGAAGTCATGACTGAATCAGGATTCCGCTCAACCGGTACACCGGATCTCGCCGCACCCCGGAACACCACCGACTTCGCCCAGCTGGACCCGCGCGAACAGCTGGCCTCCCTGCTCAAGGAGCATGTGGTCGGGCGTCCCTTCTCCGAGCTGTCGGCGGTGACGTTCGACCATCGTGCTGCCGTGGTCATGGGGCATGTGTTGCTGGATGCCCTGGAGGACGCCGGCTATTCGGTGGATGACTTCGACGCGGTCGGCGCGCTGACCGCCGCTGCGGTGCCGATGGTGTCGGCGATGATACAGGCCGCCGCATCCCGCGGGCAGGATCTTGACGGCTTTGTGATGGATTTCGTCTATCCGTCCATCAAGGGACCGTCCATCGCCGGCCGTCGCGTGGTGTTGCTGGACGCTTGGCTTTCCGAGAAGTCGTATGTGCAGACCAGCTCGTTGGTCACGCTGCGCAACGGCAACGAGCTCAGCCTCGATTTCGGCGTCGTCGATCAGTTGGGGGCATCCGTGGTCGCGATTGCGGCGTTGGTCGGCGGCGGTGCCAAGGATATCAACGTGGTCAATCCCTCCACGGGAGACGGCCATGTGCTGCCGTTCGTTCAGGTCTTCGACGAAGCCGAGCTGCGCTGACACATACCGCCAAACTGCGCTGAAGACATATCCCATTGCGCGCAGTTGGTGCGTAAACCTTCGGTCCTGTGTCGGCACAGCCGTTCTCGGGTTCTGAATATCCCCGGCGAACACGAGATAGCGAGATAGTTAGGCCTGTGCTGGCACAGCCGTTCCGGCTTGAGGGCATCCGGCATTGAAGCGTGTTCTAGCGTTCCGGCTACTCGCGGGTGATGAAGGCAAAGTCTCGGAAAAGCGTTTGTAAGAGGAGTGATTGTGCACGCACCGAACCAGATCTCCTTGGCGGCCAAGGCATCGGGCGAACCGGAATTTCGTGAGGTGGGTCTCGGCCCGTGGTGTGAGTCCCACCCCGGCGAACCCCGCCCCGATAATCCCGCTTCGCCGAATTACGACGGCCGGTACGCTTCGGCGCTGCTGGACGAAGGAGACCGTCGTAATGTGCTCGACAGGTACCGCTACTGGTCCGTGGCCGCCATAAAGGCGGATTTGGATGCTCGCGGCCGGCATGATTTCGAAGTCGCGGTGGAGAACTGGACGCATGATTTCAACATCGGGTCCATGGTGCGTACCGCCAATGCGTTCCAAGCACGCCGCGTTCATATTGTGGGACCGCATAAATGGAACCGCAAGGGCGCTCTGATGACCGAGCTCTATCAGCACGTCGAGCACCATCCGTCCATCGCCGAACTGGTGGAGTGCTGGCGCAACCGCATCGCCGGCGAGATCGCCGCCGAACGTGCCCGTGCCGGAGCCGCAGCCATCCACGCTCATGATGTGGCCGTCGATGGCGACAACCAGCGGTTGCATGCGCTGCTGGCTGAAATCGACGCCTGCGATACCCGCATCAAGGAGCTGGAGTCTTCTCGCATCATCGCGCTCGACATCATTCCCGGTGCCGTGCCCATGGAGACCTATGCCTTTCCCAAGCGCTGCCTGCTCCTCTTCGGGGCGGAAGGCCCGGGATTGAGCCGGAAGGCCCTCGATCTCGCCGACGACGTGGTCTATATCTCGCAATTCGGCTCAGTGCGATCCATCAATGCCGGAGCCGCCGCGGCCGTGGCCATGCACGCCTGGATCGCCCAGCACGCCGTCATCGCCTGAACCGCACGCCAGTGCCCCGCGAAGCGGGTCTGAGGGGTAGCCAATTCGTCAATGATCTTCCGACGCGGAACACTAGGCTGGACTATCCGATAACGTGCGGTAGCCATATGTTGACATCGCTGGTGTGGCATGGGCCTTTCATCTACAGTTGAATCATGATAGAGATTGAAGGGCTCAGCAAACGGTTCAAAACCAAGCAGGCGCTCAACGATGTGACCTTCACTGCCGAAGACGGCAAAGTCACCGGCTTTCTCGGCCCCAACGGCGCCGGCAAATCGACCACCATGCGTGCCGTGCTGGGGCTCATCACCCCGGATCGCGGTCGTGCGCTCATTGACGGCAGGCCATACGTCACACTGCGCGCGCCGATGCGGGCGGTCGGCGCGGTGCTTGACGCCAAATCCGCGTACCCTTCGCGCCCGGCCATCGACCATCTCAAAGCCTTGGCCTACACCAACGACATTCCACGTCGTCGTGTGAACGAGGTCCTCGACATCACGGGTCTCACCGCCGTGGCGAAGAACAAGGCCGGACGGTTCTCGTTGGGCATGAGCCAACGGCTGTCCATCGCGGCGGCGCTGTTGGGCGACCCGCGCAACCTGATCCTCGACGAGCCCATCAACGGCCTTGACCCGGAAGGCGTCAAATGGGTGCGTGAGCTCTGCCGCCACTTTGCCGCCCAAGGCCGGGCCGTGCTGCTGAGTTCCCACCTGATGAGCGAAGTCGCCCTCACCGCAGACAATCTGGTGATCATCGGCCAAGGGCGCATTCTGGAAATCACCACGGTGAACGCATTCGTGGCCGAGCACTCCACCAAATCACTGCGCGTGGTCACACCCGAGCCGCAAAAGTTGCTGGCGATCTTCTCCCGTGCCCCACAGATCACGGTCACTATGGAACAACGCACACCCAACGACCCGCCGACGGGCGATGTGTTCCGCATCATCGGCGCCGATCTTGACGCCGCGGCACGGGTCTTTGCCCAGGCGCAGCTCGTCACCTACGAATTCCTCGAGGAGCATGCCTCACTTGAAGAGGCGTATATGGCTTTGACCCATGACCAAATCGAATACCGAGCCAAGGAGGTCACGCGATGAACGCTTCCGCAGGCAATGCCTCCGCCAATGATGCCATCGGATTCATTCCCAACGATGTCTCCGTCAACCCGACCGGCGTGGCGCCGGAACCATCAATCGGCGTCACACCGGCCACCGTATCGGACGCCAGATCCGGCGTGATGTCCAATTCCGCATACGCTACTGCCGCCATCCCGAACGGCAGTGCAACCAGCCGCCGGGCCAATCGTTGGAATCGTCACATCCATCTCACGTTCATGGGCGTGCTCCGCGCCGAATTGCTCAAGCTCAAGTCGCTGACTTCGACATGGATCCTGATGGGGCTGTCCGTGCTGCTCATCGTCGGCATGGCGGCGCTGGGCACTTGGAGCACGATGTTCATGGCGTCGGTGGATCTGAATACAGGCCAGCAACTGGACTCGCCCAGACCCGTGTCTGCGGCTGATGTGTGGTCCGTCCTCGCCTCGTCCGGCACCACCGCTGCGCTGGTCTTCGGCATCTTCGGCGTCATGGCCATCACCAGTGAGTACACCACGTCGGCGGTGCAGGCCAGTCTGGTGGCGAATCCGAGACGCGGCATGTTCTACATCGGCAAGTCACTGGCTGTGGCGCTGTTCTCCGTGGCTGCGAGCCTCGTCGGCATTGCGGCTGCCGGGTTGGTGGTGTGGCTCATGTCTCGCGGCCATGAGATCACCGCTTTGGGCGATGACCAGATGCGTATCATTCCGGTCACATTGGTGGGATTCCCGGTGGTCATCATGCTGGTTGCGCTGCTCGCGGTCGGGCTGGGCGGTCTGACCCGTTCCACCGTGGGCGGCGTATGCGCGGTGATTGTCCTGTTCATGGTGCTCTCGTCGGTGCTGTCCCTGACCTCAGTGCTGATGAACCAGTTCGAATGGCTGGGCACGCTGAGTTATCTGGCGCCGGACGCCGCCATGAACCGGTTCCTATCGGGTGGCGTCGAGTCGTCGTCGGCGCCGATCGCGCTTGAGAAACCGAGTTATTGGATTCCCTCGTGGTGGCAGTCCGGTCTGTTGCTGTTCGCATGGAGCACTGTGCTGTGGGGCACTGGCCTGGTCACCGTCAAGCGCATCGATGTGAAGTAGCGGACGGGTTATATAGGTGCTCTATATAGGTCCCACGGATGTGACTCGTCCGATGATCGGGAATGAGGACAGCCGCATCGGTCCGGAAAACTGACGCTGTGAATGTCTCAGTGACAGTAATTCGATGTTCCGTACAATGCGAACTCGCATTTCGCGTGTCACAAACCGCTCGTATAGTTGAGCCCATGCCAACATTTTCACGCGAAGAAATCGTGCATTTGGGCGATCTTGCCCGAATCGCGCTCACCGATGAGGAAATCACCCGTCTGCAGGGCGAACTGAACGTCATCGCAGACTCCATCAACAAGGTCCAGGAAGTCGCCTCCGACGACGTCCCGCCCACCGCCAACCCGGTTCCGCTGGAAGCCTACCTTCGTCCCGACGTGGCCGAGACCCCGCTCACGCAGGCCGAGGCGCTCGCCGGCGGCCCGAAGACCGAGGCCGGCATGTTCGTGGCACCGCGAATCCTGGGAAGCGAGGAGTGAACCCGATGAGCACCGTAAGCAACGAAACCGCAACCCTGGTCAAGCTGTCCGCCGCCGAGCAGGCCGCAGCCGTCAAGAAGGGCGATGTGACCTCCCGCGAGCTGGTCGAGGCCCACCTCAAGGTGATCGAAGCCGCCGAACCGTCCATCAAGGCCTTCCTCAAGGTCTCCGGCGACGTGGCCCTCGAGCAGGCCGACGCCTTCGACGCCAAGACGGCGGAAGAGAAGGCATCTCTGCCTGAACTGGCCGGTGTGCCGATCGCCATCAAGGATATGATCGTCACCAAGGGCATCGAGACCACCGCAGCCTCCAAGATCCTCGAAGGCTGGGTGCCGCCGTACGACGCCACTGTCATCGAAAAGCTCAAGGCCGCCGGCATGCCGATCCTCGGCAAGACCAACCTGGACGAGTTCGCTCAGGGCTCCTCCACCGAGCACTCCGCCTACCAGACCACCCACAATCCGTGGGATACCGAGCGCGTGCCCGGCGGTTCCGGCGGTGGCTCCGCCTCTGCGGTCGCCGCGTTCGAGGCCCCGCTGGCCCTCGGCACCGACACCGGTGGCTCGATTCGTCAGCCCGGCGCCCTGACCGGCACCGTGGGCGTCAAGCCTACCTACGGCGGCGTCTCCCGCTTCGGCGCCATCGCCATGGCGTCCTCGCTCGACCAGATCGGCCCGGTCTCCCGCACCGTGCTCGACTCCGCCCTGCTGCAGGAAGTCATCGGCGGCCATGACCGCCGCGACTCCACCTCCATCCCCGGGGGCCCGCGTCCGATGGTCGCCGCCGCCCGTGAAGGCGCCAAGCGCGATCTCAAGGGCCTCAAGGTCGGCCTGATCAAGGAGCTCGGCGGCGACGGCTTCCAGCCCGGCGTCGAGGCCCGCTTCAACGAGGCCGTCGACAAGCTCAGGGAGATGGGTGCCGAGGTCAGCGAGGTGTCCATCCCGCACATTGGCTACTCGCTCGGTGCGTACTACATCATCATGCCGTCCGAGGTCAGCTCCAACCTGGCCCGCTACGACGGCATGCGCTACGGCCTGCGCGTGATGCCGCCGGCCGGCGTACCGCAGACCGCCGCCAACATGATGGCCTACACCCGTGAGGCGGGCTTCGGCGACGAGGTCAAGCGCCGTATCATCCTGGGCACCTATGCCCTGTCCGCCGGCTACTACGACGCCTGGTACGGCTCGGCCCAGAAGGTCCGCACGCTTATCATCCGCGACTTCGAGGCCGCGTTCCAGCAGGTCGATGTGCTGGTCGCCCCGACCAGCCCGTCCACCGCCTTCAAGTTCGGCGAGAAGATGAACGACCCGCTGGCCATGTACATGAACGACATCGCCACCATTCCGGCCAACCTCGCCGGCGTGCCCGCCATGTCCATCCCGGCTGGCCTGTCGGACGACGGTCTGCCCGTGGGCTTCCAGTTCATCGCCCCGCAGCAGCGTGACGAGGTCATGTACAAGCCGGCCGCCGCGCTGGAGGCCGCGCTTGAGGAGGACTGGAACGGTCCGATCTGGAAGGACCTCAAGGCCCCGTGGCTCGACGGTCTCGACAAGTGACGGAAGCATCGGAAGGAAAACACAAACATCATGGCTGAAAAACTGATGAAGTACGCCGATGCCACCAAGAAGTATGACGTGGTCTTCGGCTTGGAAACGCATGTGGAGCTCAGCACGAACACCAAGCTGTTCTGCCCGGCCCATATCGAGTTCGGCGGCGAACCGAACACGCAGCTGACCCCGGTGAGCCTTGGTCTGCCGGGCTCGCTGCCGGTGGTCAACAAGGCTGCGGTCGACTATGCGATCAAGCTGGGTCTGGCCCTGCACTGCGAGATCAACGAGTGGAGCCAGTTCGCCCGTAAGAACTACTTCTACCCGGACATGCCGCGCGACTACCAGATCTCCCAGTACGACAAGCCGACCAACGGCAACGGCTATCTGGACGTTGAGCTGGAGGACGGCACCGTCTTCCGTGTGCCGATTGAGCGCGCCCACATCGAGGACGACGCCGGCAAGAACACCCATGTGGGTGGTGCCGACGGCCGCATCGAGGGCGCCGACCACTCCCTCGTGGACTACAACCGCGCCGGTGTGCCGCTGATTGAGATCGTCACCAAGCCGATCGAGGGTGCGGGCGACCGTGCTCCCGAGATCGCCGGCGCCTACATGCGCGCCATCCGTGACATCGTGCGCGCGCTGGGCATCTCCCACGCCCGCATGGAGCAGGGCAACATGCGCGCCGACGTCAACGTCTCGCTGCGCCCGTCCGCCGACGCCCCGTACGGCACCCGTTCCGAAACCAAGAACGTGAACTCCTTCCGCGGCATCGAGAAGACCATCCAGTACGAGATCCGCCGTCAGGCCGCGCGCCTTGACGAAGGCAAGGAGATTCTGCAGGAGACCCGTCACTGGGACGAGGCCACACAGACCACGGCCGGCGGCCGCGTCAAGTCCGATGCGGACGACTACCGCTACTTCCCGGACCCCGATCTGGTGATGCTGCACATCACCAAGGAACACATCGCCGAGATCGAGTCCCAGATGCCGGAGATGCCGCGTGAGCGCCGCAACCGCCTCAAGACCGAGTGGGGTCTGACGGATCTGCAGATGCGCGACATCCTCAACGCCGACGCCCTCGATCTGATCGAGGAGACCGTCAAGGCCGGTGCCAAGGCCGCCGGCGCCCGCAAGTGGTGGCTGGGCGAGCTGTCCCGCGCCGCCAACGCGCAGGGTGTCTCCCTCGAGGAGCTGCCGATCACCCCGGCCGACGTGGCTGAGGTCGAGAAGCTCATCGCCGACGGTAAGCTCAACGACAAGCTCGCCAAGCAGACCGTCGAAGGCGTGCTCAAGGGCGAAGGCACCCCGGATGAGGTCGTCAAGAAGCACGGCTACAAGATCGTCGAGGACAACGGCGCCATCGAGGCGGCCGTCGATGCGGCGTTCGAGGCCAACCCCGACGTGGTCGAGAAGCTCAAGAGCGGCAACATGAAGCCGATGGGCGTGATCATCGGCGCCGTGATGAAGGCCACCCGCGGTCAGGCCGACGCCAAGGCCGTCACCAAGGTCGTCATGGGCAAGATCAAGGGCTGAGCCGTGACGTCGTATCACACCGCCTGACCGGTCGGTCAGAGCGCTGGCGATATGACGCGACGCGCTCGCTTCGGGCTCCCCTCACTCGAGGGGAGCCCTTTTGCGTCAGAGGTGCCGGTCGGGCTATCGTCGCAGTCGGGCGAGGGATGAACGCTCAGAGGGATAACCAACCATCCGTTGCCGATACCGGCATGACTCGGTGAACGTAACTCGGTGAACGTGTGGCAAATATCCCATTTCAGCCCATTTTCAGCGTTCGTCCAGTCGAGTAAGATATGTTCGGCACTGCAATGTGAGTCGAAACAGGGGACAAATACCAATGGCAGGGACCAACGAGGTGTTGAGCGTGGCTACCGATACTCAGTTGAGGCGTGATTTGCCGGACAGCATTGTCATTCCGCCGATTCGCGGAGAAATGGTGCATCTGCGTCCAGCCACCGTGGATGATCTGCCGCGGCTCGACGAGCTCGACGCCTTCTACGGGGCCTCCAAGATCACCGGAAAGGATGCCGCCACCGAACGTGCGGTGGTCCATACGTGGGTCCGCCGTTCCCAAGCCTGGGAGCACGGTCAGGCGCCGACGGAGTCCGGTGTGGGCGATCCGGAATCGCGTCGCACCATCGCATGGGCCGTACTCACCGACGCCGACCATGATGACGACGGTAAGGTGGACGCCTCCTCGACCGCCAACGTGATTGGCATGATCTTCCTTATCGACATCGATGGTTGGTCACGGTCCGCTCGTATTCAGATTATTCTTGGACGAGATTATCGCGGTCGCGGCTATTCCCGTGACGCCATGCCGCGCGTGATGACCTACGGTTTCGCGCCCGAGCCGGCCGGCCTGGGCATGCACCGCATCTGGGTGAGCGTGCCCGAGAAGAACACCCGTTCCATCTCCGTCTACCAATCGCTCGGCTTCGTGCCCTCCGGCACCTCGCGTGACGCGCTGTGGGACGCCGAGAACAGCAAGTACCAGGATCTCATCGTCATGGACACGCTGGTGGACGAGTATGATCCGATCCGTTCGCTGGACGCTTTTGGCATGCACCTGATCGAGGACAACCCGGGCGTCAAGGAGGCGCTGAGCGCGCGCGAGCACTCCATCGCCATCCAGCAGAAGCGTTCGACCGGTTCCGGAACCGGGAATGTGGCCGAGGCCGGCGTATCCACGGGGGCAGCCGATATCCTTGGTGAGGCGCCTCAGGAGACCGGGCATGGCACCCGGTCGGCGGACGACGTCAGTAGAGCCGCGCAGCATCAGGATTTCGCTGAAGGCAGGGTCAAGGAGCCGCACACGGTGGCCGAACGGGTCGCGGATGAGGAAAGCAACTGGCCGTACGGCCAAGGTGAGCGTAAGACCTCGAAGGAAGCATGGTGGCGTACACTGGGCCGAGGCCGCAAGCGTGACACGGAAAGTGAGTAATCAAGTATGAGCGCCGAGGATCTCGACAATTACGAAACCGACGCCGAGCTCGCACTGTACAAGGAATACCGGGACGTCATCAAGCTCTTTACCTACGTGGTGGAGACCGAACGCCGCTTCTACTTGGCGAACAAGGTGGATTTCAACGTCCGCTCCGCCGGGCAGGACGTGTATTTCGACGTGCAGCTGACCGACGCATGGGTGTGGGATGTGTATCGTTCCAGCCGTTTCGTCAAGTCCGTACGTATCGTGACGTTCAAGGATGTGAACGTCGAGGAAGTGCAGAAAACCGACATCGACATTCCCGATGACATTCACTGATGTTTCCTAACAGGCGAGCTAGCAGGCTGCGTGCAGAGCGCGTCCATACTTGCCGGACGAGCTGGCCCGTGGAGCTGGGCTGAGGGAGTGACGTCGTCAGATTCGTATATATAGGTCGCTGACCACTTGAGGGGTGGGATATGCAGTGCCGGACACACTCAAGGCCGTTCGGCCGAGCCTACGGTCCGGCACTGCATATCCCACCCCTCAAGTTCGTTTTCGGGGTATTCTCGTTCACCTGTGGCTCGGCATGACTTGGCATAACGCCCCAGAATGGGCGTTCTGTCGATATGTATGGGGCGCGCAGGGGCGCGCGTGAACCGACTATGAATATTCGTGGAGGAAATGCACAAGTGCAGCGTGCGTTTCCCGGCCTTGGGATAAGCTGTCGCTGATTTGGTTAGAAGGAGATTCACAGTGAGCGAAAAGCAATCCGTGGTGATTATCGGCGGTGGCCCCGCCGGTCTGACCGCCGCCTGGGAGTTCGTCAAGGACGGCGGTGCTGAGCATTATGACGTGACCGTGCTTGAGGAGACCCGCGTATTCGGCGGCATCTCGCGCACCGTGCGCCACAACGGCAACCGCATGGACATCGGCGGCCATCGTTTCTTCTCGAAGGACACCCGCATCATGGACTGGTGGAAGGAGGTCCTGCCGCTGCAGGGCGCCCCCAGCTATGACGACAAGAAGCTGGGCCGCCACCATGATCTGGAGCCCGGCGGACCGGACCCCGAGGTCACCGACGAAGTGATGCTCAAGCGCCACCGCGTCTCTCGCATCTTCTACGGTGGTCGTTTCTTCGACTACCCGATTTCCTTGAAGCCCTCCACGTTCAAGGCCATGGGCTTCGTGATGACCATGGAGGCCGGCTTCAGCTACCTGCGGTCCATGTTCCACAAGCTGCCCGAGACCAACCTCGAGAACTTCTACATCAACCGTTTCGGCCGCAAGCTGTACTCCATGTTCTTCGAGGGCTACACCGAGAAGCTGTGGGGTCGTCATCCCTCCCAGATTTCCGCCGACTGGGGCGCGCAGCGCGTCAAGGGCCTGAGCGTGCTCGGCGTGCTCAAGAACGCCTTCCAGAAGCTGATGCCGAAGAAGCGCTCCAACGCCGAGGTCGAGACCTCCCTCATCGAGGAGTTCTGGTACCCCAAGTATGGCCCGGGCCAGCTGTGGGAGACCGTCGAGAAGCGTTGCGAGGCCAACGGCGCCAAGGTCATCACCGATGCCAAGGTGGTCGAGGTCCGTCAGGACCACGGTGCCATCTCCTCCGTGGTGTACGAGGATTCCGAGGGCAACCGCACCGAACTTGCCGCCGACCAGTTCATCTCCTCCATGCCCATCAAGGATCTGGTCAACGCCATCGACGCCGCCGGTGAGGACGCCGAAGCGCCCGCGTCCAAGCCCGCGCCGAAGGACATGACCGTCATCGCCAACGGCCTGCCGTACCGCGATTTCGTCACCGTCGGCCTGCTCGTCAAGCGCCTGCGCCTCAAGAACACCACCAACATCCCCACCCTCGGCAACCCGCCGATCGTGCCGGACTGCTGGATCTACGTGCAGGACCCGGGCTACACCGTGGGCCGTATCCAGGTCTTCAACAACTGGAGCCCGTATCTGGTCAAGGATGTGGACGACACCGTCTGGATCGGTCTCGAGTACTTCTGCGATGAGGGCGACGCCTTCTGGAACATGAGCGAAGAGGACTGCGTCAAGTTCGCCATCCACGAGATGGTGCGCATGAAGGTCATCTCCAGCCCGGACGACGTGCTCGACACCCACCGCGAGAAGGTCAAGAAGGCTTACCCCGCCTACTTCGACACCTACTCCCAGATGGACGAACTGGTCGAATACCTCGACTCCTTCGGCAACCTCTACTGCGTGGGCCGCAACGGTCAGCACCACTACAACAACATGGACCACTCCATGGCCACCGCCATCGAGGCCGTCGGCAACATCAAGACCGGCAAGACCTCCAAGAAGAACGTGTGGTCCGTCAACACCGAAAAGTCCTACCACGAGGAGAAGTAGATAACGGAGCGTCCTCGTCGTTGCTCCTTGGTCGCAGTACCAATTTGTACTGCTTCCCTCGGTGCGCCTAGAGGCCGCACACGTTGTCTACTTCTCCTACGGAGAATAAGCGGCAAAGCGTCCTCGCCGTTGCCCCCCTCAGGAGACACGCGCCTGACTGCTCCCGTTAATCTCCCGTGATCGGCTCCCCTCAGGAGAGGGGAGCCTTTTGTTTTGGCTCCGTTAAACCAGCTTTGGGCATGAGAAGCGAATTGGTGGGGATGACTTCATAAGGGGAATCAACCCCATCAGAACTTTCGCCGATCAACCATGTCAATTCTGGTTTAACAGAGCCTTTGTTTTTCGAGACGGTCTCCGGATGGCGGCATTCCTGTTTTGCGTTGGTCGGCTAGCCGTTGTAGAGTATTCGAAGTTCGCTTGGTATCAGAGACGCCGCGGACATCTATGAGCGGTAGCACCGCACAATCACTCTTAACGCCGGCAGTGGCGCAAGCCTGTTCGGTACGGAAAGGGCATACCAGTGGCAAATAGCCAGAACCTTGAGGATATGAAGCTGCCTGAGCTGAAGGAGCTTGCCAAGCAGATGGGTTTGCGTGGCACGTCGACCATGCGCAAGCCGGAACTTCTCGCCACGCTGCAGGCCGCGCGCAACGGCGGCGAACCGCCGGCGGGTGTGACGGTCCGTGCGCCCAAGACCACGGCTAAGTCGGCCCCGGCCGTCGCCAAGAAGGAGGCGGACAAGCCCGAGACCTCCGGCGACACCTCAACGAAGACGGTCACTGAATCCGCGCAGCAGGCGGCCAAGGAAGCGCCGGTTGCGCCGGTCGAGGCAGCGGCTCCGGTCCAGTCCGTGCCGGCCCAGAACGTGCCGAGCCAGCCCGCGCAGTCCGACGATTCCGCCGTCAAGACCCGTGCCTCCCGTAGGAACGATCAGTCCGTGGCCGGTGCGGTCGCCCAGCTCGACCTGCCGTCCCTCGACGCCGACGCCGAGCCCCGTCGTGCCCGTCGCGTCCAGAATACGAAGGATGCCAAAGATTCCGCCGACGAGCCGCGTGCGTTCCGTCGCCGCAGCGAGGATCAGGCCGATGCCGGCCGCCGCAAGACCCGTCAGCGCAACGATGAGGGCGACAGCCTGCTCGCCTCCCTGGATTTGGGCGAGGACGGCGATGGCCGTCGCCGCCGTACCCGTCGTGACGAGGCCGCCGAGCCGTTGATCCGTCGCGTGCGTGACGATGAGGACGACCAGCCGCGCCGTCGCCGTCGTCAGGAAGGCGACGAGGAGAACGTCCGCGATCTCGACGACATCCTGGCCACGCTGCCCACGCAGGCGGCTCCGAAGCGGGACGACCAGCCGGAGGGCGACGAGCAGTCGGAGGAGCATGAATTCGTGCGTCGCAACCGCAATCGCGACCGTGGCGTGGACCGTAGCGAGCACAACGATCGCCGCGGACGTCGCATGCGCGGCCGTGACCGTGACGTGCTGGGCGCCGGCGACGAGGACCGCCGCTTCGACGAGCGTGCCGACCGCGACCGCGAGAACCGCCTCGACCGCGTCGATCGGAATGATCGCAACGACCGTCGTGACGAGCCGCAGGAGGATCTGGTGCCGGTGGCCGGCATCATCGACGTTCTCGACTCGTATGCCTTCGTGCGCACGTCCGGCTACCTGCCCGGCCCGAACGACGTGTACGTGTCGATGGGTCAGGTCAAGAAGTACGGTCTGCGCAAGGGCGACGCCGTGCATGGTTCCATTCGCGCCCCGCGTGAGGGCGACCGCCGCAACCAGCGTCAGAAGTTCGTGCCGTTGCAGTCCATCGACTCCATCAACGGCCAGAGCGTGGAGGAGGCCCAGAACCGTCCGCAGTTCTCGAAGCTCACCCCGCTGTACCCGCAGGAGCGTCTGAAGCAGGAGACCGCGCCGAACAAGATCACCGGCCGCATCATGGATATCGTGGCCCCGATCGGCAAGGGCCAGCGTGGCTTGATCGTCTCTCCGCCGAAGGCCGGCAAGACCATCACGCTGCAGAACATCGCCAACGCCATCGCCACGAACAACCCCGAGGTCCACCTTATGGTGGTGCTCGTGGACGAACGCCCTGAAGAGGTCACGGACATGGAGCGGACCGTGCAGGGCGAGGTCATCTCCTCGACCTTCGACCGCCCGGCCTCCGACCACACCACGGTCGCCGAACTCGCCATCGAGCGTGCCAAGCGACTGGTGGAGCTCGGCCAGGACGTGGTGGTACTGCTCGATTCGATGACCCGTCTGGCCCGCGCGTACAACATCGCCGCCCCGGCCTCCGGCCGCATCCTGTCCGGTGGTGTGGATGCCCAGGCGCTCTACCCGCCGAAGAAGTTCTTCGGTGCGGCCCGCAACATCGAAAACGGCGGATCGCTCACCATCATCTCCTCCGCGCTGGTGGAGACCGGTTCCAAGATGGACGAGGTGATCTTCGAGGAGTTCAAGGGCACAGGCAACATGGAGCTGCGTCTGTCCCGCGAACTGGCGGACAAGCGACTGTTCCCGGCCATCGACATCAACGCTTCCGGCACCCGCCGCGAAGAGCTCATCACCGATCCGCAGGAACTGCCGATCATCTATCGTCTGCGCCGACTGCTGGGCGGCATGGAGCCCGAGCAGGCGTACCAGACGCTGGTGCCGCGCCTCAAGAAGACCGCCACCAACCGCGACTTCCTCGCCGCCATCGTGCAGCAGGCCAACAACGGCAACGCGGTCAACGGCAACTGACCGGTGATTGACCGGCTGCCGACAACTGACCGGTAGCCGGAGTCTGCGAACGGCAACGAAATCGAAATCGGCCTTTGACCGATATCATGTGATTTCCCACAGGCGCATGCCTGTTCGGCATGAAACACACGGTATCGGTCAAAGGCCGATTGCTATGGAGCTCAGGACATTAGGCGTTGAACGCTGCGGTGACAAGATGGTGCTTGCACCCAGCTCGCACGGCTTTCCGGTTCGTCCGGTTTGTCCGGTCCGCTCACCGCGCCAACGCGCTCAGCGCCTTGACTTCGGCGTAATATCGGTCGGGATTGAGGCCGTCCACGGTGGGTACGTTGTTCATGTGCACGCCGTCGAGGCCGCCGTGCGACACAATCGTCTCCAATGTGGATTGATGCCAGGACGGGGCGAGGTACGGCTCGACCTCCGTCCGGCCCATGGCACGGATGGCGCAGACCAATGCGTGCGCGCCCCAATTCGAGGTGCCGGAGACGATGAGCTGATCGGTCGGCACCGTGCAGGCGATGTCCTCACCGTGGGCCACCACGCCTTCGATGGCATACTCGGCCACGCGGCCCATGCCGATTTCATTGCCGCCGTCGCCCACCCCGATGGTGTGCAGGTCCATTTGCGTCAGGCGGCTCAGGGGCGCGGTCCATTCGGTGATGTCCACGCCACGCATGTTGCGCGGCCGTCCATCCCGTGCGGGGCCCACGCGTTCGATGTAGATGATCGTATCGATGTCATTGGCCTTGGCCATATCGATCACGCCGTTCATCCAACTGTCGAACGCGCCGCTTTCCGTGGGGGCGATCAGCACATGATCGGCCGGCAACTGCGCTTCCGCAGCAGGGCGAATCACCGGTTCGCAGCATTCGTCGCTGACCAGCCAGGCGTCCCCGCCGATGGCGCGCAAGGCCATGCAGACCTCGATGGCGCCCAGCGGCCCGTCGGTTTCGGCGGCGGGTTCCTGCGCCTGCGGAATGAAGAATCCGGTGACCACCAGCGCCTTGGCCGGCGCCCCGACCGTCAGGTGCCGCGCTGCTCGGAACAGGTCACCGCGCGAGAACGTCATCAGCGTTTCCGAACCGCGGCCCACGTCGCGGCTGGCCAGATTCGAGATGCGTGCGATTTTCGGGTAGTGCCTCCAGCTGAGCAATGATGCCAGCGAACCGGTATCCGCAGTCATGATTCCTTCCTTTCCCCTGAGCTGTCCTTACGTGTCCCCTATGCGGTGACGGTGCCCAACGGCTGATCGATTCGGACGGAGTCGCCGACCGTCGCGGTCTGATGCAGCGTTCCCGAGGCGGGAGAGGGGACCTCGGTCTCCATCTTCATGGCCTCCAACACCACCACCGGGTCTCCCTGCCGCACTTGTGCGCCGTCATCGACAAGCCATCGCACCACCGTGCCGCTGATGGTGGCATTGATGGCGTTGCCGTTCGTCACGGCGGCGTTTGCACCGGTAGTCGCACCGGTTCCGGCAAGCGAGCCGGAGGCAGCCAACAGCGCCGCGATGCCGCTCATCGAATTGGGAAGCGGGGAGCCCGCATCATCGGTGGCGGCGGTCGTTCCGGTGGACATGGCCGAGCCGGATGCTCTGGTCGGCGCATTTGCCGTGGCGTTTGCTGCCGCCAACCCCGCCAGACCGGCGCCCAACGCCGCGACTCCGGCGAAGGACGCCGGCAACCCCAGCCGCAATCGTTTGCCGTCCACCTCCACCCAGCTCTCCACCGGCTTGTCCTGTGCGGCGCGCGCGTCGTACCGCCCGCCGGACAACGATTGCACATCGGCGGCGGGCAGGAATTCCTCCTCGATCCAACGGGTGTACACGGCGAACCGTCCGTCCGTCGCGGCGAAATCCGGATGGGCCAATACGGCCTGATCAAACGCCTTGACGGTGGGCACCCCGCCGATCTCCAGCTCGGCCAGCGCCCGTTTGGCCCGCAGCAGGCATTCGTCGCGCGTGGGCGCCCAGACCACGAGTTTGGCGAGCATCGAATCGAACTGATCGGGCACCACCGACCCGGCCGCAACGCCCGAATCCCAACGGATGCCGGGGCCGGTAGGCACCCGCAGCGAGGTGACCGTGCCGGGGAACGGCACGAAGCCGCGCGCCGGATCCTCGGCGTTGATGCGGAATTCGATGGCGTGGCCATGCGGCCGAATCGCCGGTATCGACGCATCCCGCGCCGCCGACGACGTTTCGTTCGCCGATGAACGCTCCCGCGTCGCCAAAACCGCCATATCCACCGCACCGGCCAGAATCGCCTCCAGCGGCGTGCCCTCGGCAATCGCCAGCTGCGCTTCGACCAGATCGACGCCGCAGGTCATTTCGGTGACCGGATGCTCCACCTGAATGCGCGTGTTCACCTCCATGAACGACATCGTGCCGTCCGGGTCCACCAGAAACTCCACCGTTCCCGCACCCGTATACCGTGCGCGATCGCAGATGGCCACGGCCGCGTCCCTGAGCCGCCGTTCGGTGTCGGCGGGAAGGAAGGGCGCCGGCGCCTCCTCGATCAGCTTCTGGTTGCGACGCTGCAGCGAGCAGTCGCGTGTGCCCACGGCCTCCACATGGCCGTACGCGTCACCCAATACCTGCACCTCCACATGACGGGGGCGCGCCAGAAACCGTTCGATGAAGCAGTCGCCGTTGCCAAACGCCAGTTGCGCCTCATGCGTGGCCGAAACGAACGCCTCCTCCACGTCCGCCAGCTCATGCACCACCTTGAGTCCGCGTCCGCCGCCGCCATACACGGCCTTGATGGCCAGCGGCAGACCATGCTCGCGCGCGAACGCAACCACTTCGGCCGGGTCCCGTACCGGTTCCGTGGTGCCGGGCGCCATCGGCGCGCCCACGTCCGCGGCGATGCGACGGGCCTGCACCTTGGAGCCAAGCTCGCGGATCGTCTCGGGGGAGGGGCCGATCCACACCATGCCCGCAGCAATCACAGCCGCGGCGAAATCGGCGTTTTCGGACAGGAACCCGTACCCCGGATGCACGGCGTCCGCATGCGCACGACGCGCCACATCGATGATGCGCCCGATGTTGAGGTAGGTTTCGCGTGACGTTCCGCCGCCCAGCGCGTACGCCTCGTCCGCCAGATGCACGAACAATGCATCCACATCCGGGTCGGCGTACACGGCTATGGCCGTACGACCCGTATCCTGACAGGCATGAATCACGCGCACCGCGATTTCACCGCGATTCGCTATGAGAATGCGCTGAATATGACGGGTTTCGCTCATAGTGATGCCTCCGTTGCCTGTTCGTGTGTCCGTTCTGCGAATTCATGTGATGCGATGGCTCCGTCATCCTGCGAAGCGAGCCGCGGGTCGGAGCCACTCGTCGCTGCCATGTGGTGTCTTGCCGGCGTCGCCGTCACGCGGAATGCCACTCTGGCTCCCGGCGGCAATTGTCCCGCCATCGCCAGTGATGCCGTGGTCAGCACGGCCACCACCGGGTACCCTCCGGTGACCGGCTGATCGCGTAGGAATATCACCGGCTGACCGCTGGTCGGCACCTCGACGGCTCCGGCGACGGTCGCCTCGCTGGCCAGTTCAGTGGCGTCGCGGCGTTCCAGCGGCACCTCGCCGCTCAACCGCAATCCCACGCGGTTCGACTGTGCGGTGACCAGCCATTCCTGTTCCAGCAGCGTGTTTAATCCTGCATCGGTGAACCAGTCGGCGCGCGGCCCCAACGTCACCTCCAGCGTGGTGGTCGTGCCGGGCGAAGGCAGATCGGAAGGCCAGTCCTCGCGGGGAGCCACGCCGGCCGAGACCGCCGACGGCCGGCGAGTACCGGGGCCGACATCGCAATGACGGTTGTCGTCCGTGGTGCGTCGGCCGTCGGTAGGCTCTGCGTGCGAACCGGTGCCGATGGGCACGGTCTGCCCCGCGTGCAACGGCTTGGGACCGATGCCGCTCATGGTGTCGGTGGAGGCCGAACCAAGCATGCGCGGCACGTCGAAACCGCCCATCACGGCGAGATAATCGCGCAATCCGGCGGTCGGCGCGCCAATCGTCATGGTTTCTCCGTCGCGCAACAGGAACGCCTCCTGACCGCCGATGGCGAACGGCCGACCGCCGTCACGCCCCGTGACGGTGATATCGACCGGTGCGCCGGCGACGGCCACGACCGTATCGCCGCTGGCCTGGATCATGGCACCGCCGTTGGTCAGTTCGATGGCCGGTGTGCCCGGTGCGTTTCCGACAAGGGCGTTCGCCAGATGATAGGCGATCGGGTCGGCCGCGCCGGACCCTGTGACGCCCATGTTCGCGGCGTTGCGGCCGTCGTCCTGGAACGTGGCCAGGATGCCGGGGCGTAGAACGATGAGGGCCGAAGTGGAGGGCGATGCGGCGTTCCGCTGAAATGTGTCGGATGCGGCGATGTCTGGGGAGGCTGCGTTCGTGGGGAAATCCGCGCTCGCCGAGGCACCAGCGCTCGCGGGCGAGCCCGAGACTATCGGTGTTTGGGGACGAACCGGCGCAAACCGGACCGTATCGCCGGGCTGCAACAGCGCCGGAACCTTGGCGGAATCATCCCACATCGGCACATCGGTGTGCCCGATAAGCTGCCAGCCGCCGGAACTCGGGCGCGGGTAGACGCCTGAGAACGTGCCGGCGAGTCCCACGGCGCCTGCCGGAACGGAAAGGCGGGGTGTCGCGCGGCGCGGCACGTCAAAGCACGGGTCGCCGCCGGTGAGGTAGGCGAATCCCGGTGCGAACCCCACGAACGCCACGGACCATGGGGTGCCGCAATGCCGTGCGATCACGGCTTCGGACGACAGACCGAGCATGTCCGCCACCTCGGCTAGATCCTCGCCGTCGTACGTCACCGGAATGGAGATGGCATGGGCGGCGTGTGCGACGTCCACGCGTGTATCCAGCTCCTGCACGGCGACCTCGAGTTCGGCGCGCGTGGTGAGAAGCGGGTTGAAACGTATGAACAGCGTCCGCGCCGCAGGAATCAGTTCGGTGATTGCTGACAGTGCGTCCGCGTGGCGCAACGCGCGCGCGGCAATCCCCTTCATGTTCGGAGAAACGCCGGCCGGGTAGTCCGCGTCGAAGGTTGGCGAAGAGCCTGGGCGAGCGTGGAGGGATTGACCTGTTGCTGATTGCGTCGGTGTCGTTATGGGCGCACATGCGGATGATTCGGCTGCGGAGGCCGCCGCCTTCACAGCGGCGAACAAGCGCAGCGTCGCGTTCAGATCATCACATTCGATGAGCATGCCGCGATCGCCGCAGACCAGAAACCGCAGCCTCTGGTCTGCGGCGTCGTCGATTCCATTGGATTGCTTGTTGCCGATGATCATACCGTGCCTACCATGCGGTTATCAGCTGGCATGGCCCGCGAACGGCCGAACGGTCACGCCGCCGGCTTCAAGACGCTCCCGCACCGCCTTCGCCATGGCCACGGCCGCCGGCGAATCACCGTGTACGCATACCGAATCGGCGGTGATGGGCACCACGGTGCCATCAATCGCCTCAACGGTGCCGTCCGAAACCATGCGCGCCACGCGGTCAGCCACCACGGTCGGGTCGGCAATCACGGCGCCCGGTTCGCGGCGGGAGACCAGCGTGCCCGACGGCGTGTAGGCACGGTCGGCGAATGCCTCGCGGTACACGGGCAGTCCGGCCTGCTCGGCCAGCCGTCCCACGGCGGAACCAGGCAGCGTGAGCAGTCCCAGTGACGCGTCGACCATTTGCATCGCGCGAATCACGCAGGCGGCCTGCCGCTCGTCTGTGACAATCCGGTTGTAGAGCGCTCCATGCGGCTTGACATATGAGACGTGAGTGCCGGCGGCGGTGGCAAGCCCCTCGATGGCGGCAAGCTGGTACATAATGTCCGCCGTGAGATCCTCGTCGGACTCGTCCACATAGCGCCGACCGAACCCGGCCAGATCCCGGTACGACACATGCGCGCCCACCGTGACGCCGTTCTCGGCCGCATTGCGAAGCGTGCGGACCATGACGGCGGGGTCCCCGGCGTGGAAGCCGCAGGCGATGTTCGCACTAGACACCACGGTGAGCAGTGATTCGTCGTCGCCCAGCGTCCAGCGGCCGAAGCTCTCGCCCATATCGCTGTTGAGATCGATCGCGGGCATGTCAGGCCTCCTCGTTGATGAATCGGATGGACCAGTTCACGGTCGGTCCCTTCGGCCGCGGGACTGCGGCGTCCGTATGCTGGCCGTCAACCGACGACGCGGCCGGGGCGGCCATGTCAATCAGGCCGGCCACCATGCCGTCTTCCGGGATGATGGGTGTTTCCATGAGGTTTCCTTTGCTGATGATGACGTGTGTCCATCGGGGCCGGACGCTGCCGTCAGACCATATACCGTCGATCCTCCACGTCGGTGATGAACATGTGCCCGGGCGCGTGGGTGATGGCGAAATGCGGCTTGGACGCCATCACCGCGGCCTGCGGGGTCACGCCGCACGCCCAGAACACAGGGATGTCGCCGGGCTCGAGAATCGGGGCGTCACCGTAATCAGGATGATTGATGTCGGTGACGCCGATGGATTGCGGGTCGCCGACGCACACCGGCGCGCCGTGCACGGACGGGTAGTAGCCGGAGATGCGACAGGCATCCGCGACCTGCCGGGCCGGAATGCCGCGCATCGAAACGACCATATTGGACTTGAACGCCCCGGCCGGACGGCACACGATCGACGTGTCATACATGGGCACGTTCCGGCCGGCGGTGATGTGCCGCACCGGGATGCCGTCGTCCATCAGGGGGAATTCGAACGTGAACGAGCAGCCGATGACGAATGTGACCAAGTCGTTCCGCCAATAGTCGCGGATGTCCTTCACCTCGGCGACCAGCTCCCCGTCCTCCCAGACGCGGTAGAGCGGCACGTCCGTGCGGATGTCCGCGCCAGGGGCGGTCGACGGTTCGGTCACGCCGGGCTCCATCACCTCCAGCAGCGGGCAGGGTTTCGGATTGCGCTGGGCGAACAGCAGGAAATCAAACGCCTGGTCCTTGGGCAGGATCATGAGATTGGCCTGCGCGTGGCCGCGTGCGATACCGCAAGTGGGGCGCACCTCGCCGGCGCGGAATGCGGCGCGGGCTGCGGACGGTGTGGAGTCGGCGTCGAGTGTGGTGGTGAATTGGCTGGTCATGGAACACAACCTACGTGCCGTAATCGTTCGGTGTCATACGGCTATGTGACGGCTGTGTTTCGGACGTTCCCGTGTCGAACGCAGCTGAAACAAACGGCGGCTAGCGTAAAGGCATACGCGAAGGCGAGGCGCCGCGCGAAGCGGCGGCAACGGTTGGCGCGTATTGGAATCATTGGAATCATGAGACTGCCGGGCCATCGGCGGCGATGCGGAATGCGGGCCGCGAAGATGGCTGTGAGTGAAGGAAAGAGGATTCACCGTGAGCTCGATTGTTTTGGGAATGGGTAATGGCGCGCTCATGTTCGGCGACGCCGACGTCAGCGATGTGCCGGACAGCGACCTGATCGAACTGGTGGACCCGGAGACGGTCAATATCAACGCCTTCGACCTGAGCGTGCTGCGTGGCGACGGCATCTTCGAGGCCACCACCGCGTGGAAGGGATTCCCGGTATCGCTGGAGATCCACCTGCGTCGACTGGTCCGTTCGGCCAGGCTCATGGACATGCCGGAGCCCAACGTCGCGGCGATCACGCGCGGCGTCCAAGCGGTCATGAACGCCTACGACGACCCTGAGCCCGGGCCGATGCTGCGCATCATCGTCTCCCGAGGCCTGGATGTGTCCACCGGCGTGGGCAAGGCCGCGGCCGCTGAGGGCAAGACAGCGCCGACCATTTTCATCTTCGAGGACGGCAAGGGCACGTTGCACACGCCCGATCCGATCACCATGGCCTCCATGACCCGCGGCTATCCTTCGGACATCACGGCCCGCGCGCCGTGGCTGCTGAACGGCGCCAAGACACTCAGCTATGCCTTCAATTGCGCGGTGCATCGTGAATGTGACCGGCGAGGTGTGGGCGACGCGGTGCTGTTCACCGAGGACGGCTACACGCTTGAATGCCCGAACTCCACCATCGTGGGCCGATACGGCTCCATGTTGGTCACGCCCGATCCGCGCATCGGCATCCTTGACGGCACCACGCAGCGTGAAATGTTCTCGTGGGCATTGCAGGAAGGTCAGCAAGCGGTATACAAGAAGCTACCGATCGAGGAGCTGCGCGATGCCGATCGCCTCTACATGGTGCATGGCGGCTGGGTCATTCCGGTCAAGGAGCTCGACGGCAAGGCGTATGAGTGCGACCCGGCTGAAATCGCAGCCATCAACGATGCGATTCACTCCGGTCGCACCCATGACGACGCGCTTTCCATCGGCCCCACCGGCGATTACGAGTTCTGAACGTCGGTAATCGTCGGTATCTCGGTTGCAAGGGGTACATCGGGGCTGTTCCGGACAGCTATCTGCTTTGCGAGGGGTACCTCAACAGTGAAGTCCCGAGTAGATGCGCCATCATTTCAACGTCACTACTCGGGATTTCCCGTATTAGGTACCCCTTGCAAAGCAGATAGCTGCGCGCACAGGCCGAAATGTACCCCTTGCAACCGAGATACCGGCATGTCGCATGCCATGTTGGCGGCGCATGCCGTGTTTCCGCTGCCTGACTGCCCGCGCCGGTGCTTTGGACGCGAGAATCATGGCGTGGTGACGCTCGGCAGGAGTATTCTCGAGTCTATGAGCGAAACGAGCAGTGACTGGCAAAGGACCACCATCGACTCCGCCCAGGCGGCGGCCCATCCGGAAACCGCCCAGGCGGTCGCACGCATCAAGGATCTGCGCCAATCCATCGATAACATCGATTCCGCGGTCATTTCATTGCTGGCGGAGCGGTTCAAGGCCACGTCCCGCGTCGGAGTGCTGAAGGCCAGTGCCGGCTTCGCCCCGGAGGACACCAAGCGTGAGGATTACCAGATCGAGCGTCTGCACCGCATCGCCATCGATGCGGGATTGGACCCGGAAATCGCCGAGATGTACCGCGAATTCGTGGTGACCGAGGCCAAGAAGCGTCATAAGCGCATTGCGGATGCTGGCGGCGATCCGGGTGTGCTCGACGTGTTCGCCTGACGCTGTAACGGCTGGTGAACGATTGAAAATGCGGCATCCGTGAACCGCATCGGTGGGTTGATACCCGGTGTTGGTTGCGCGCAAGGGCCCATCGAGCTTGTGACGGCTCGGTGGGCCCTTGCTATAGGAGCGCTATAGGAGGCAGTGACGCCTTTCGGCGGTTTCGCCGATTGCTGCGGCCGGCGGCATAGTATTCCAGTGTTGAACAACGAGAACCGGTCTGCATGGTTTTCGCGGGACGTTTCGCTCGGGGTGCATATCGACTAGATTGATATCCGGACGACGGATGCTATGGTCTGGCCCGTCTGATGATGGTGTGTCCCTCGCGTGAATGGATGTTGGATGAAGCTTGCCGCCGCCTTGGTCAGTTGCGCTTTGTGTGTGACCGCCGCCACCGGTGGCATCTGGCTGAGCCGGCCCGCCGACATGGATTATGGCCCGCTGCTTGCCGCTGCCAATGACCGGTATGCGGTGCTTGATGAGAACGGCACGCCCACGCGCTGGTATGTGGCTGGTCCGTCGGCGATGAATGCGGCTCCGGCCGATAACGCCACTGGCTCCGGCAGTGCGCAGGAATCGCAGAATAACACGCAGGATAATCAGGGCACCGAACACGGCCAGTCGGAAACGTCTGCGGGATGGTCGGTCACGCGCATTCCCGCCGGCTCCGATACCGCGCCGACCTCCCCGTGGAAGGTTGCAGTGACGTATTCGCTGGACGGCCCGAATGTGGACGCCAACGACGTACGCAATGCCTCCGGTCTCGTCGGCATCTACATCGACATCACGCCCGCCACCGGCGAAGCCAAGACGAGCGTGCCGGTCGTGGCCTTCACCGTGCCTACCCAGGTGGCCGACGACATCTCCGCGGATAAAGGCGTGTCCCTGTCCGCACAAGGCTCCGACACGCTTATCGCCGCTGCGGGAAAACCCGGCGAAGGACTGAACTTCAGCTGCTACATGAACGCCAAGGAATTCACGATGAGCCCGGTGGCGTTCGCCTCGCTGCCCTCGGAGGGGAATGACACCGCGGGTACGGGCGCTGATGTCGATTCGGGCGAGGTGCCGGGACAGAATGGTCAGCCGCAGACCAATCAGTCAGATCAGACCGGGCAGACGGCTGACGCTGATGCCGCAGGCGCGGCAGCGCCGCAGTCTGGTGAAGCCGCCCAATCCGCCGATGCCGCGCAACTCGTCGCGACGGCCACTTCGTTGGTTGATTCCCTCACCGATGCCGGTTCCGGCGAACACCAGCAGCTGATTGAGCAGCTCAAGGCGCTACGGGACAACGAGCGCCGACTGGACCAGTCCGTGGTCGCTGAACGCAAGGCCGCCCATAAGCAGACGTTCGACAACTACATGGCCGCGTACGTGGGCTCCTACACCACCCATCTTTCCGGGTCGATAGGCACCTCCACGCAGCTGCCCGCGCTGATGGGCACCGCCGGGGAATTGTCCGGAGACACGCCCTTGGCTCAGGCGGTCCTCGATCTCGCCGATGCGGTGAACAACGTGAGTGCGGCGCATATGCACGCCGGAGCCGTGGACGCTTTGGACGAGGTGATTCGCCGCATCCAGCAGCAGGGCACCACGGGGCTCATCGATGATCTGACCACGGAAGCCGCCGAAGAGGCTACCAAAGGCTCCCAGCAGTATGCGGATGGGCAGAGCCAGCTGTCCGCCGCGATGATTCCGTATTCGATGAAGTACACGGACGTCTACACGTCCAATCTGTCGCTGCTGACCGGCGGCACATCCGCCGGAGCCTCCGCCTACACCCAACAGGCCATCGCCGAGACCAACGGCAGTGGAGATCTGAAGGACGCGCAGGCCAAAGTGGACGCTGCGATGGCCACGCTCGCCGCAGCCTGCGAGCACACCGGCAAGTCGCAGGCACTCAAGCAGATCGTGCTGCGGTTCTCCGACCAGTTCGAAGGCGGCGCGGCGACGGATACCGCGGCGACGGACGGTGTAACGAATGGTGCGACGGGCCGTAGGACGGGCGATGCCAAGGATGAGCAGTCTGCCGGCCAATCCGTCGCCGGCTTAACCGGAGTGAACGCCGTGACCGGACTGGCCGATCCGCAGTCCCAATCCTTCTATGGCCGAACCAAGGCCGCTGACGCCAAACGCAAGGCCCAGGCGGCACTCAAACAGGCCGAGGAGGCCAAGCAGCAGCAGTCGCAGGATGCCAACGCCTCGCTGGTGGACGATACGATTTCGATGTCCGCCGGCGACGTAATGAGCTATGCCAATGGGCTGACTTCGGCGTTGGGCAGTGGAAAGTCCGGGGATGCGGGGCAGTCGGGGGCGCCCGCATCGTCCGACAAGTCCGGGGCGGGCGCCGGGGAATCATCGGACGCCGCCAACTCTGTGGGTTCCGCGGGTTCTTCGGGCTCCGGCAACGGCCAGACCGCCGATCAAAAGGGTGCCGGCAATGACGGGACCGGTGACGGGTCATCCACGACCCAGACCACGCATGACGACACCAATGACGCTCCGGTGCTGTTCGGCTTCGGCAAGGGCGGCACGTTGCTCACGCACGACATGAGCACATTGATCGGCGAGACCGTGGATCTTGGCGATGCCGGTGCACTCATCACCCAAGCCGCGACACAGCTTGGAGCCGCCGTGCCGCAGATGCACACCGACCGGCCGCGCTACCTGCTGGTGATTCCCACCGTGTGAATCGCCGCAACCGAGCCCTGATACGAAAATCGGCTCCCCTCGCTTGAGGGAAGCCGATTTCACTTGTTACTTCTTTACCGGCTGAGCCGTGAAGCGGACAGCCCGATGGGCTGTCCGCAGGCGAAGTGAGCGGCCGCGCCATATGCGGCCGCGAAGGCCGCCGGTAAAGAAGCGAAGGCTTACTTCGCCTTCTTCACCGGCGGCTCGCCGAGTTCGCTGTCCTCGACGATCACGTTGATGGCGTTTTCGGTTTCGGCCTTGGCGCTCTTGGCTGCGTCGGCGGCGGCCTCGGCGGTCGCACGCACGGCCTTGATCGCGGCGGCGGCACCCACGAAGGAGATGCGGCCCACCACGCGGCCGGCCTCGGCGATATCGCCCAGAGCGCTTTCGAGGGACTCGCGCACCTCGTCGTCCACACCGAGCTTGACCGACAGAATCGGCGTCTTCATGGAGACCTTCGCCTTGGACTTGATGCCACGCAGCGCGGCCAGCGCCTCGCCGGCGTGGGCCAGCAGGTCGGGGGAGACCTTGAAGGCCGCGGCGGCGTACACGTCCGGAGTCGGCCATGCGGCGCGGTGCACGGAGCCTTCGCCCTCGTGCATCCAGCTCCACACCTCTTCGGTGGCGTACGGCAGGTACGGGGCGAGCAGACGCGCGAACGCATCCAGACCCAGACCCAGCGCGGTGCGGGCGGACTTCACGGCGGCCTCGGACGGCACATGACCGGTCGCGTCGGCGGTACCGTAGGCGCGGTTCTTGACCAGCTCGATGTAGTCGTCGCAGAACTGCCAGAAGTAGGACTCGATGGTCTCGAGCGCCTTGGAGTGCTCGTAGGCCTCCATCGCATCGGTGGCCTGACGGACCACCAGCGCCATCTTGGCCATCGCGGCGCGGTCCAGCGGCTCGGTCACATCGGCCGGGTCCCAGGCGGCCGTGGCCGCGGCGCCCACATGATGGTTCTCGTCCTCGCGGCCGATGGCCAGCGCGAACTTGGTGGCGTTCAGCAGTTTGATGGCCAGTCGACGGCCGATCTTCATCTGGCCGACGTCGTACGTGGCGTCCAGACCAAGACGGGCGGCGGCGGCCCAATACCGCACGGCATCCGCGCCGAACTTCTCGATCGGCTCGTTCGGCACCACGACGTTGCCCTTGGACTTCGACATCTTCTTGTGGTCCGGGTCGAGAATCCAGCCGGACAGTGTGGCGTGTGCCCACGGCAGGCAGTGGTTCTCGAGATGCGCACGATCCACGGTGGAGAACAGCCAGGTGCGGATGATGTCCTGGCCCTGCGGGCGCAAATCCATCGGGAACGTGGAGGCGAACAAGGCCTTGGACGCCTCGTCCGGCTCGGCCCAGTGGGTCACGATCTGCGGGGTGAGCGATGAGGTCGCCCACGTATCCATGATGTCCTTCTCGGCGGTGAAGCCACCGGGCACGTCACGCTGCTCGGCGGTGAAGCCTTCCGGCATGTCGATGGTCGGGTCGATCGGCAGACGGTCCTCGGACGGGGTCAGCGGGTGATCGTAGTCGGTGGTGCCATCCTCAAGCACCGGGTACCACAGCGGGAACGGCACGCCGAAGAAGCGCTGGCGGGAGATCAGCCAGTCGCCGTTGAGGCCATGCACCCAGTTGTCGTAGCGCACGCGCATGAAGTCCGGGTGGAAGTTGAGCTCCTTGCCACGCTCGATGAGCTGGGCGTTGAGCTCCGGGTCGGTGCCGCCGTTCTTCAGGTACCACTGGCGGGAGGTGACGATCTCGAGCGGCTTGTCGCCCTTCTCATAGAAGTTCGTCATACGCTTGGTCGGCGTTGGCTCACCGTCCAGATCGCCGGACTCACGCAGGTGGTCCACGATGATCTTGCGGGCGGAGAACGTGGTCTTGCCGGCGGTCTCCTCGAAAATCGCCTTACCGTTCTCGTCGGTAATCCAGTCCGGCACGGTCATGACGATGCGGCCATTGCGCTGGATGATCGAACGGGTGGGGAGCTTGAGGTCGCGCCACCACTGCACATCGGTCACGTCACCGAAGGTGCAGCACATGGCGATGCCGGCGCCCTTGTCCATCTCGGCGGCCGGATGCGCGAGAATCGGCACCTTGACCTTGAACAGCGGGGAGTAGACGTACTGGCCGAAGTACTGCTTGTAGCGGTCATCGTCCGGGTTGGCGATCAGCGAGGTGCAGGCCGCCAGCAGCTCGGGACGGGTGGTCTCGATGTAGATCGGGGTGCCGTCCTCGAAGCGGAAGGCCACCTTGTGGTAGAAGCCCGGGTACTCGCGGGATTCGAGCTCGGCCTGGGCCACGGCGGTCTGGAAGGTCACGTCCCACAGGCCGGGGGCGTCCTGCTGGTACGCCTCGCCACGGGCCAGATTGCGCAGGAACGCCTTCTGGGCCACGCGCTGCGGGTGCTCGCCGATGGTGTGGTAGGTCTGCGACCAGTCAATCGACAGGCCCAGCTTGCGCCACAGCGCCTCGAACTGCTTCTCGTCCTGGGCGGTGAGCTTCTCGCACAGCTCGATGAAGTTCTTACGGGAAATCGGCACCTGATCCTTGGCGTCGATCTTCTTGCCGTCGGTGCCCTCGAACGGCGGCTTGAAATCGGGGTCGTAGGGGAGGGACACGTCCACGCGCACGCCGTAGTAGTTCTGCACGCGACGCTCGGTGGGCAGGCCGTTGTCGTCCCAGCCCATCGGGTAGAACACGTCGTAGCCGCGCATGCGCTTGTAGCGTGCGATCACATCGGTATGCGTGTAGGAGAACACATGACCCACATGCAGCGAACCGGAGACGGTGGGCGGCGGGGTGTCGATGGAGTACACGGCCTTGCGGTCGCGGGTGTTCTGGAATTTGTAGGTGCCGTTGTCGTCCCAAACGGCGCGCCACTTGTCCTCAAGACCGTCCACGCCGACCTTGTCGGGCAGCGGGGTGAGGTTGGCGGTGATGATGGATTTGCCTTCAGTCATAACGCCAAAGTTTATGCATGTTGCATGACAAGGCGCATGGCAAGGCGCATGATTCCGCCTATCCCATCCGCACCTCGGCCAGCGGCAGCCGCTGATCCACCATCGCGGTCGGATATCCGGCCAGGCCGGTCCTCGCGGCCGTGAAGCAGACCCGCGTGTACAGCCAATCGGCGGCCGCGTCCTCGCTGAGCGCTCGCGCATACGTTTTCATCCGGGCCGCATAGTCCGTCTCATTCGTGGCCGCACGGGCCGAGGCGTACGCCTGCTGCGCCTCGGCATCGTCATAATGGAATATGGAATCGGTGTCCACGAACATGCCGGCATCATCCGTGCCGTTCATGCTCAGAATCGTCATCTCCCATGTGCCCGCCTGAATCCGGGCCGCATAATCGGTGTTGGAGAGCACCTCCAGATTCACGCGCGGACGTGCTCCCTGCTCGATCTGATTCTTGATGGTCTCCGCCACGGACCGCCATCGCTCGGTGACCACCAGATCCACCGTGGTCAGATACTCGTCGCCGAAATACGCGAGCATCGACTGCGCCTTGACGGTGTCATAGGGAAACAGGCCGGTCAGGTCCTCGTACCCCGGCTCCATGGTGCTGATCGGCCCGCCGAGCGCGCCGCCCGAATCCTGCTGCGAGGCGGCGATCCCGGTCGCGTCGATCTGATGACGGAACGCCTTGCGCACCTGCTCATCCGAAAGCAGCGAATCGTTGCCGTGATTGTACGCCAGCAGCACCTTGGATGTGGTCGCGCCGGTGCTGACAGTCACTTGGCCGCCGGTGCCGTCCGACTGCCCTTCCGACTGTGCGCCCTGCCGCAACGTGGTCGCGACGTCGGCGCCCAATCCCGGCGCCCAGTCGATCGCGCCACTGCGCACGGCCTGGGCCAGCGCGTCATCGTCATCGTATGCGGCAATGGTCACGGCCGCGCTCGCCGCCAACGTGCCGTGGTAGGCGCCGTTACGCTTGAGCGTCAGCGACCGTCCGGGACGGAATCCGTCCACGATGAACGGCCCGGAGCCGGCGGACTGCGTCGCGTAATCGATGCCGGTGCCCTCGGCATCGAACACCGTGCCGAGCGGACCGGCAAGCGCGCGCGGCAGCGTGGGATTCGGCTGTCCCAGTGCGATGACCACGGTGCGGGCGTCCGGATTGGTCACCGACCGCAGGTCGCCGAGCGCATCCACGCCGCTGGCCTTGGCGACGACCGACTGCTGCATGGACCAGACCACGTCCGTGGCATCGAGCGTGTGCCCGTTCGAGAACGTGGCGCCGTTCGCGATGGTGAACGTATAGGTGAGTCCGTCCTCGGACACCGTCCAGCCCGTGGCCAGACCGGGTTTGAGCTGATTGTGCTGGTCCGTGGCGACCAGCGTCTCGTAGACGTTGCCGATGAGCAGTCGTTCGGCCGAGGGGACCGTATCGAGTGCGGTGACGTCGGACGAGCTGCCCAACTGATTGGTTGAGCCGGTCGTACCGTTCTCGCCGGCCGTGCTGGCCGCGGCGGCGAACGGGCGGATATCCAACGATTCCGGCACGTCGGTGACGCCGACCTTCACCGTGCCATCGTTCGAGGATACGGCGGCACCGACGAAACCCGGCCACGCGATGCGATGATGCAGCACCGACCAGCCGCCCCAGACGAGTGCGCTGAGCAAGGCGACCATCCCTAGGAACACGCCCCACTGGACCCATGCGTGGCCCCATGCGCCATGCCGTTCGTTCCGTCTGCCCTGTTGCATGGGCCCAAGTCTAACCGGTGGCGCTGATGGCGTGGCGCTGCTGATGGTGCGCGGCTGATGATGCGCATGGCCGGCGGCTGTTTCAGACATCCCGATTATCGGCTCCCCGGACGGGAACGGCTCCCGGAATCGGTTCCGGCAAGGGAACGGCCACGCCCCGGCAGTGGCGGTCATCAGTGGCGGTCATCAGTGCCGGGGCGGAAGTGTGTACGCTCCACCAAGGGGCAATCTCTACGCGGCTGTGGGTTCGAAGCTCGGGCAGGTATCGGCGAGCGGGCAGTGGCCGCAGTCGGGTTTGCGGGCGTGGCAGGTGGCGCGTCCGAACAGGATGAGCCGGTGACTCAGATCGGTCCATTCCTCAGGCGGAAAACACGCGGTGATCTCCTTCTCGACCTTCACCGGATCGGACTTCGCGACTCGCCAGTCCGTGCGCCAGCGCAGACGCCCGGTCACACGCATCACATGCGTATCCACCGGGAACCCGGGAATGCCGAAGGCGTTGCCGAGCACGACGTTCGCGGTTTTGCGTCCCACGCCGGGCAGGCTCGTCAGCTCCTCCATCGTGTGCGGCACATCGCCGTTGAACCGCTCGTCCAATGCGGCAGCCAGTCCGAGGAGATGCTGCGTTTTCGACCGGTAGAAACCGAGCGGATGGATGATATCCTCCACCTGGGTCGGATTGGCGTTGGCCAGCGCCGCCGCGGTGGGATAGGTGGCGAACAGTTTCGGGGTGACGGTGTTGACCCGTTTGTCCGTGGTCTGGGCGCTCAGAACCGTGGCGATCAGCAGTTGCAGCGGCGTTGAGAAATGGAGTGCGCATTTCGGTGCCGGAATCACCTGGCGCAGGATGTCGTATTCATCATGCATGCGTACGATTCGCGCGGTTTTGGATTCTCGCATGGAGTGCCTTGCGAAGACGCGGAATCAGGCGGCGGCGTTGAGGTCAGGGGTGTCGCCGTCGGCATCGATGGAACCTGCGCGGGATGAGGCGGACTGTGCGGCCTGCTTGGCGGCCGCCGTGCCACGGTCGTTCTCCGGCGGGTCGAATCGGTAACCCACGTTGCGCACCGTGCCGATGAGATGCTCGTATTCGCCGCCGAGCTTGGCGCGCAGACGACGGATGTGCACATCCACCGTGCGGGTGCCGCCGTAGTAGTCGTAGCCCCACACTTCCTGCAGCAGTTGCGCGCGGGTGAACACGCGGCCCGGATGCTGGACCAGATACTTGAGCAGCTCGAATTCCTTGTAGGCCAGATCGATGGGCCGGCCGTGCAGCGATGCGGTGTATCCGTTGGTGTCCACGATGAGGTCGCCGGAGCGGATCTGCCCGTCCTCCACCGTGGTGCCATCGTCGGATGCGGCTCCCGCAGGCGCGGCGGCCGGCGCGTTTCCGCGTTCGGAGACCAGACGCAGGCGCCCTTCCACCTCGGCCGGGGAAGCGGTGGTCACCACCACGTCGGCGATGCCCCACTGCGAATTGACCACAGTGAAACCGCCCTCGGTAAGCACCAGCACAATCGGCGTGGACAGGCCGGAGGCGTGGATGAGACGGCACAGCGTTTTGGCGGTGGCCAGATCGTCGCGCGCGTCCAGGAAGAGAATCGTGTTCTCCGGCATCTTTACCAGGCTCGCCGCGTCCATCGGCAGAACGCGCACGCGGTGGGAGAGCAACGCCAGCGACGGCAGAACCGTGGCGGGGTCGCTGGCGAATGTCATCAACGTAAGATCCGTCACGCTAATTCCCCCTCTGATGAATCCGCGGTGCACGCCGTGGGTGTGATCAATCGTTACGATCGTGGGACCGGCGGGTTGAAGCCGCTACCGTCACGTTGTCTTTCATTGTACGCTCGCGTCTTGGACACATGAATGGCAGCGGTACGGAATATGAACAGCGAACGGATTCGTGTCGGATGCGCGCCGCATGGCGACCGACGGGCGCTATACGAAGTTCAGGCGAGGATACGCGTGAGCAGCAGGGTTGCGGCGGCGATGGTCACGCCCATGAGCATCACCGGAAGCAGACCGGTGCCGATCCAAGGGTGACGGATGGTCGGGTCCGGATCGGCGTCGCGCACCCACAGTGTGGAGGCCACGGCCAGCGCCAGCGCCAGCGCCACCATCACGACGATGGTGACCGTGCCGACGAGGGAATCCCTGAGCAGTAGGGCACCCAGATTCGGCAGGAAACACCAGCCCGCCACTGCGATTGCGGCTACGCCTGATGTGGTGGCATGGGAGAGCGCGCGGATGAGATGGGAGCGGTTCTCGCGGGCCATCTGGCGGGCGAAGGACAGAATCACCAGCACCACCAACAGCAGGCCGACGGCCAACGCCCAGGAGTACCAGGGCAGGGCGTTGCCGTCCGGAGTGGACTGATCGGCCGGTGCCTTGCCGGAAGGGAAGGGCACCACGACGAAAATCAGTGAAACCACGCCGAACACCAGCGTTGCCGCACGATCCAGTGTGGTGCCGCGGAATGGCCAGAACAGCACGAACTGACTGAGCACCAGCGCCGAAATGATCAGCGGAATCGCCGGCAGCGGACCGGGGGAGGGGATGGCCGTGGCCGCAATGAGCAGTGCATAGGCTGTGAACTGGATCAGCAGCATGCCCAATGCCTTGTTCTTCCAGTTCGGTTGGGTGATTTCGCTCATGTACAGCCTCTCAGTCGGGAAACGTCTCATAACATCCTACTTCGTGCAGAGGAACGTGCCGGGACACGGTAGGACTTACACGGTGGAACTTGAGCAGTAGGTGCGCAGTAGGACTTACGGGAGCGCGGTCAGAATGCGATGACGCCCATGTGCTCGAGCAGCACCTTGAAACCGATGAGGATGAGCACCACACCACCGGCGATCTGCGCAGGCTTCTGCCAGCGGGCGCCGAACGCGCGTCCGATGTACAGGCCGGCTGCGGAGAACAGTCCGGTGACGATACCGATGGAGGAGATGGCGAAGACCATGTTGGTCTTCATGAACGCCAGACTCACGCCCACAGCGAAGGCGTCAATGCTGCATGCGACGGCCAGCGGGAGCATATGCTTCCAGTCGAATTGCGCGGTTTCGCGGGCGTTTTCCTCGTCCTCCTCGAATGCTTCGTGGATCATGTTGCCGCCGATGAAGACGAGCAGTCCGAAGATGATCCAATGATCGAACGAGGTCACGTACGAGCTAAAGGTGGAGGCCGCGAAATAGCCAAGCACCGGGAACAATGCTTGGAATCCGCCGAACCAGAGGGCGGTTTTGACGGCGTCCTGATGACGGACGCGAGTGACGGTCAGACCTTTGCCGATGGATACTGCAAACGCGTCCATGGCGACGGAAACGGAAATCAACAGCGTTTGAATAATGATCGAAATCATGGTGTGAAGAAGGTTCATCGCCGGATGCACCCATGCGATGGGCCTCGACCAGCGTTCCCACACGCCGCCTACGCCTAATTGAAAAGACAAGGCGTAAGTATACAGCAAGAGGCCCCCGAAGGAGCCTCTTGCTAGGTTTTAGCAGAAGGAGGAAATCACTTCTGAGAATCGGCAAGCCGCTGGCGAGCCTCGACGATTTCCTTCTCCGCAACGGTCCTGCAATTATGGACGGCCTTTGGCCGGCTCAGTATTGGCTCGGTCGCTGTCGCGTCCTCGCACGTCGCCGCGGAAAGCCCACCGGGCTTTCCTGTCGGAAATCACTTCGCCGCCCGCGTTTCACGCGCCTTCGCGGCGTAGCCGCTCACCTCGGCTAGTGACAGTCCACTGGACTGTCACTTAGACGCCTCGGCCAGACGCTCACGCGCCTCAGCGATTTCCTTTTCGGCCACGGTCCTGCAATTATGGACGGCCTTCGGCCGGCTCAATATTGGCTCAGACACTGTCGTGTCTTCGCACGTGGCCGCGGAAAGCCCACCGGGCTTTCCTGTCGGAAATCACTTCGCCGCGTTCGCCAGACGCTCACGCGCCTCAGCGATTTCCTTTTCGGCCACGTCCGCGCCGGTCCAGTAATCGCCGGGCTTGACTTCCTTGCCGGGCTCGAGGGCCTTGTACTGCTCGAAGAAGTGCTTGATCTCGGCGAGGTGGTACTCGTTGACGTCCTTGACGTCCTTGACGCCGTCGTAGCGGACATCGGCCGGCACGCACAGCACCTTGTCGTCGCCGCCCTCTTCGTCCTCCATGTGGTACAGACCGACGGCGCGGCACTCGATGACGCAGCCCGGGAACACGGAGTTGGTGACCATCACGAGGGCGTCCAGCGGATCGCCGTCCTCGCCCAGGGTGCCTTCGATGTAGCCGTAGTCATCCGGGTAGCCCATGGCGGTGAACAGCTCGCGGTCCAGGAAGACGCGGCCGGTCTCCTGGTCGACTTCGTACTTGTTCTTGGAACCGCGCGGAATCTCCACCACGACGTTGAAGGTCTCTGCCATTGTTATCTCCTTAGGGAATCGGCAAACTATTCGTTACACACACTACTACTTGTGGCGACGAGTCCGGAACCGTCACTGCACGGTCAGGACGTGAGCCACATCCGCCCACGGCGCGAGTGAGACGAAGTTGTCCCAGCCCCACTGGAATTCGCGGCCGGTCAGCTCGTCGCGCACGTTGAGCGGGCGGTCGGTGGGCAGGCCGAGCTTGTCGAGATCCAGATGGACCATCGCCTGATGCGCGTCGTGACCATCGAGGTTGACCACCACGATGAGCGTGTCCGCCTGACCGGTGCCGGTCAGATCGGCCGGCGTATGACGGGCGAAGGCCAGGATGTTCGGATCGGAGGTCTCCAGAACGGTGAGGTTGTGGTAGCTCAGCGCGGCCGGGTGGGAGCGGCGGATCTTGTTCAGCGCGGTGAGCATCTTGGCAACGCCGTACTTCTTGGCCTTGTCCCAATCACGGACCTTGACCTCGTACTTCTCGTTGTCGATCTGCTCCTCGAAGCCCGGACGCTGCTTGTTCTCCAGCAGCTCGAAGCCGTTGTAGATGCCCCACGACGGCGAGCCCATGGCGGCCAGCACCGCGCGCACGCAGTGCCCGGCGATGCCGTTGTCGCGCACGTAGGCGGTGAGGATGTCCGGCGTGGTGGGCCAGAAGGTGTTGTGCTGGTAGTATCCGTCGTCGCCGTTGGTGACGGGCAAGTACTCGGCCAGCTCCTCCTTGGTGTTGCGCCAGGGGAAGTAGCAGTGGGACTGCGTGAAGCCCACGTAGCTCAGCGCGCGCATCATGCCCGGACGGGTGAACGCCTCGGCCAGGAACAGCACCTCCGGGTGACGCTTGGTCACGGCGGCGATCACGTCCTGCCAGAAGCGGACCGGCTTGGTGTGCGGGTTATCGATGCGGAAAATGGTCACGCCCGCGTCGATCCACAGGTTGAGGACGCGCTCGACTTCCTTCTCGATGCCGGGCATATCCGTGTTGAAGTCGATCGGGTAGATGTCCTGATACTTCTTCGGCGGGTTCTCGGCGAACGCGATGGTGCCGTCCGGCTTGTGACGGAACCATTCCGGGTGCTGCTTGACCCACGGGTGGTCGGGCGAGCACTGGAGCGCGAAGTCCAGAGCGATCTCCAAGCCAAGCTCATGCGCGCGCTGGCACAGGGCCTTGAAGTCGTCCATGGTGCCGAGCAGCGGGTCCACGGTGTCGTGGCCGCCCAGTTCGGAGCCGATGCCGAACGGCGAGCCCGGGTCGTCCGGGCCGGCGACCAGCGTGTTGTTGCGGCCCTTGCGGTTGGTCACGCCGATGGGGAAGATCGGCGGCAGGTAGACGATGTCGAAGCCTTCGGCCTTGGCACGTTCGAGGCCGCTGATCGAGGTCTTCAGGGTGCCCTGCGTGATCTTGCCGGTCTGCGGGTCGCGGGTGGCGCCTTCGGAGCGCGGGAAGAACTGGTACCAGGCCGCGAAGCTGGACTTCGGGCGCTCGACCTTGAAGCGCTGCGGCTGGCTGGCGGACAGTCCGTCGCGCAGCGGGTGGGTTTCGTGCAGGGCGGCGATCTCCGGGTTGTCGCCGGCGGCCAGGCGCTCCTTCGGGCTGAGCTCCTTGTTGGCCATGGTCTCGGCGGCCTGCTCAAGCACCTTGCGGTCCTTGGCGGTGATGCCGGATTCCTTGGTCAGGGCCCAGCGCGCGAGCAGTTCGGCGCCGGAGTTGAGGGCGTTCTCCACGTCGTCCTCGACCTTCACCTTGATGCGGGCGTCGTGCAGCCACGAGGTGTAGGTGTCCTCCCAGCCTTCGACGGTGACGGTCCAGATGCCCAGCTGGCGCTTGACGGCCGCGTAGCCGTCCTCCCAGGGCTTAAGGTCGCTGTGTTCGCCGCACTTGAGGGTGACCTCCCAGCGGTCGAGGCCGGGGTTCGTGCAGGTCATCGGCAGGCGCATGGTCTCGCGGCCGCGCGGGTTGCGCACGACGGCGGTGGCGCCCACCTTGGTGCGGCCCTCGATGAACACCTGGGCGGTCACCTTGAACGGTTCGCCGATCTCCACGCGGGCCGGATAGGTGCCGCGCTCCTCGCCGGGGGTGACGTCCATGATGTTGATGCGGCCGAACTCGCCGGGTTCCTTGACCTCGATGACGGGCGCGGGGGCCTCGACCACCAGCCCGTTCAGGGCCTCGTTCATGCGGCGCGTTTCGGGGTCAACCCGTTTGCGCTTGGTGGTGGGCTTGGAGGCGGCGGTCTTGGACGTCTTGGAAGCAGACTTGGTGGTCTTGGCGGCGGAGGTCGCCTTTGACTTCCGTGACGTGGTGTCGGAATTATCGGAATTGCGCTGAGCGCTTTGTAATACTGCCATAATGCCCATTCTAGGGGGGTGCGCGCGATTTTCGGTATTTCGCGTGCATTGTGGATAACTTTCATGTAAACGTTCGATAAACAGTGTGATGTGGATAACTCGGAGGGGGATGTTATCCACAACTCGCCGGTTGACGCCAAGCTGGAACCACATTGGTGTGGAGACGTGGCTTTGGCCGGTGAAACCTGACAAGCTCGGACCTACCCGCACGCGAGGAAGCGTGCGGGGCCACATAAATCAATAGGAATCAACGAAACCGAAACAACAAATAACGAATCGCGCGAATCACGCGGATCGTGCGGATCGTGCGAATCGCGAGGATCACGCGGATCCACGATTGGCGAGATCGAGAAATCGGCGCGATCGAAGAGAAAGGACCACCGAGATGTTCACCCACTGGATGCCAGCCCAATGGCGGCGACGGAGCATAGCCTCACTCATCACACTCCTCACCCTGACCCTGCTACTCGCACTCATCATCACCCCAACCCCCTCCCACGCCGATTCTTCTTCTCCAAATGAGTGTGCTAAATCAATAGAATCTGACAATACGGTTGAGCCTGGTTTGTCTGATAAGAGTGAAGATACAGTTCCAGTCCCCATTGCCATGGGCCCTTATATTTCCCCAATCGTTTCTACACGAGTGAAGGACAAAGCTGTCGACTCAGAATCGCCGATTATTGATGAGGTGACTAGTGCTCTATTAAATTCAGATATCGGTTGGCCTGTAGGTCTGGAGCTACGAGCAAGTGGTTATTACTTCGAGGGTATTGAAAGCAATAATCTTGGGACGATTATTTCCCCTGAAACTGGAGAGAGTACATCAGATTTCCTTGCTCGTTTGGCAATTGAAGGGTATGTGCCGGCTGCGTATGGAGAGGCTTGTTTTACCAGCGCTGGTCAAACTGTCGAGGCGCAAGCTATGACGGAGCTCGGAGGGACAAAACCATATTTTGCTCGGAAATACGGCGATTTTGGTACGTGGGTCTGGGCGTTTGAGCGTAGTCGGCAAAGTGCTGGAGCTCAAGAATATCTAGAAAAAGATTGGACAAGCTCCTTTATGGATGATGCAGAAACTAATTCAATTCGTGCGCCAATTGAAGTAACTTCTGAAGTGTCGGAGCATATTGTCGAAGTTGGTGCGAGTCTGAATGATACGATTACTGTTTCTGGTTTTCCTGAAGACCATGGAACATTTGCAGGGAATGGCGAATATGGTTTTGGGGCAGATGAGCCGTATGCGCAGATAAGCGTATGGTGGGCAGGTGACCCGGATAATCCGGCGAATGATGCGATGTATGAGCCTTCTGGTTCTGGAATTCCCGAGGAAGATCGGAACCATGAATTAGTGACTCAATGGAATGTGCGTGCCGTTAATGGGACTTACTCTCTTGACAAGGGGCGAGTAGATGGAAGTGAGACCCCGGTTAGTGTAATTGCCAAGAAGCATGGTTGGTATGTATTCGTATGGTCGTTTAAGGGCGATGACAGGGCGATGCCGGTATCCAGCAGTTATGATGATCCCGCAGAACGAGTTTTTGTGGTTGAGCCGGAAGCGGAGGAGGAGCCGGAAGAGCCACGAGAAGAGATAGATGAACCTGAGGAACCAGACAAAGAGGAATCCGAAGATGAGGAGATAGAGGGGACGGTTCAGAAGACGGTGGCTGGTCCGAAGCAACTTGGCAAGACGGGTTCAGGGGTGTTGCTGGTGACCGGCATTGGTGTGGCGGTTCTTTCGGTGGGCGCCATAATGCTGGTGGCCATCAAACGTCGGAGCCTATAGCTGCGAATCTTCGATCGCCGTAACCCTCATTGTGTTTTGGCATCAAGGTGATACGAGAATGTGGCTGTAATCCAACCGGATTGCAGCCACATTTTGATTGACATGGGTGTAGGGCAGGTGGAAGTCGGTTTGGGCGACACGCGAGGTGAGGAGACGATTCTTTTGATCAAACTGTTTCCCCCAATAGGGTGGTCAACAGTTTGTAGACGATTGTCAATCCCCGTCGAGACCGAGCAGAGCCACCTTGGATTCATATCGATTCCGATTTCGGTGACGCTTGTCTTCGTAATGCGGCGTGTGGAGCGGGACACAAATGCATTATTGCAGATTCTGCATTTGCGTCCCGCTTTTTTCGTCTACACGCCGTCTTTCGATATCGCAAATTGGCGGAATAAAGCCATTCTGTGTTTGTATGATGCGGGATAAAGCGGGAGGAATGCGGGACGCAAATGCATTTTCCGGTGTTTTGCATTTGCGTCCCATTGAATGGAGCTGAATGGAGTCGGGCGGGGTCGAGCGTCGCCGGGCGGAACCAATGGGCAAGACGGGCTCGGGGGTGTTGCTGGTGACCGGTATCGGTGTGGCGGTTCTTTCGGTGGGCGCCATAATGCTGGCGGCCATCAAACGTCGGAGCCTATAGGCGCCAATCGGAAGTGAGTTTGCTTCTCGGGGTGCTATCTGTTTGGGTGACTCCCGAGAAGCTCACTTCAGTCATTGACTGCTTTTTGATGTGTTTTAGGCATCATTTTGATGAAAATATGATGTAACATTATTGATGGGATACTTGATGGAATTCGAGTACGATCCGGAGAAAAGCAAGAGCAACCTTGCCAAGCACGGCATCGATTTCGATGCGGCGCAGCGGTTATGGGATAACTCCAAAACGGTGACCCTCGTTGCTGCCCATGCGGGTAATGACGCGGTTCGGTACTTGGTCCTCGGCATGATCGACGGAAAGCACTGGACTGCCATTACTACGAGGCGTGGCAAAAGAATCCGTATTATATCAGTGCGTCGTTCACGAAAGAACGAGGAGGCAATCTATGGCCAGTACGAGTAATCCCGGTAATCCCGGCCATGAGGTCACTGGCAGGAAGCTCGATGAGATGTTCGATGCGGGCGAAGACGTTCTTGACTACTTTGACATGGAACATGCCGTTGTCGAACACCATCCGCCGCTGGAGAAAAGGGTCACCTTCACCATGCCGGCCTGGATGGTCAGTGCGTTGGACGAAGAAGCGAGCGAATTGGCGATTAGCCGAAACGCCGTGGTGAATACATGGATTGCCGAGCGGCTGCGTCGTGACCATCGTCGTGCGTCGTCTTCCAATCAGGAGTGACAAATGATACGTAATGTGGCTGGAATCCCGGTGATTCCAGCCACATTGTTGTCGCTGTGCGCCAGGCGGTGAAGTATGGTTTGACGGCTTCCGAATAGGTTCGGGAAAAATCGTTCTTCCTACGAAGCCCGTATCGAATCGTCTATTCGAAAATCGTGACCCAATTGGGGTCGCGATGGGCGGCGAAGCACATGGAGATCTGTTCGGCGTTGTTTTTCTCCTCGGCGAGCTTTGGTAAGTCGCCCTCGGAGAAATAGCGGGTTTCCGTGGTCTCGATATTGGGCTCAAACTGTCCGCCAACACGCGTGCACAGGACGAATATCTTGCAAACCCCATAGGCGTACGGTGGCAGGTTGTGCTTGGCCCGGTCCTAGTTCTGACGCCGGTCAATGGGGATTAACCCGGATTATCGGGAATCGTGGGGTAGTTCCGGTGAAACGAAAAATGGCTAGGAACCCTGCGATTCCTAGCCATTTGCATTGGTAGCGGGGCATGGATTTGAACCATGGACCTCTGGGTTATGAGCCCAGCGAGCTACCGAGCTGCTCCACCCCGCGACGGCTTGTCTTTCAGACAGCTCTATCTAATTTACTCAGGGACTTGCGAAAGTCAATTCACGGCGTGTCGCCTTTGGGCAGGCCGGTAGCTTTTGTGCGTGCGGGTCGTGCATGGCTGATTATCCGGCGCGGAGTCGGAGTGATGTTCCTTGGTGGCTCCGAATGCGTCGAGTCCGATGGCGTGAAGCGAGACGCGAGAGGGAGCGGCGCAAGACATCTCCGAATGCATCGAGTCCGATGGCTCCTCATGCAATGCCGCGGCCCTGGAGGTTCCGAACGCATCGTGCACCATACCGTCGTAGCAACGCCGTAGCGCATCATGGCGCCCGCATCGCGTTCCATAGCGCGCCATAACGCGAATCTATGACCCCTATATATGCCGAACGCAACCCCTATGCATGCGACATATCCGCGGAGCGGCCATAATGAAGACATGCCTATCAAGATCCCCAGCGGCCTGCCGGCCCGAGACATCCTCGATTCGGAGCGCATCTTTGCCCTCGAGAAGCCCGAGGCGGAGCGTCAGCGTGTCCGCCCGCTCAAGCTGGTGATCCTGAATCTGATGCCCAAGAAGATCGAGACCGAGACCCAGCTGCTGCGTCTCATCTCGAAGAGCCCGCTGCAGGTCGAGGTCGACTTCATGAAGACCTCCACGCACGAGAGCACGCACGTATCCGCCGATCATCTGGTCAAGTTCTACGAGACGCTCGACGCCTTCAAGGACAACTACTACGACGGTTTCGTGGTCACCGGCGCGCCGGTCGAGCACCTCGCCTTCGAGGAGGTGGATTACTGGGACGAATTCAAGACCATCCTCGACTGGGCGTCCTCCCATGTGTTCTCCACCATGTACCTCTGCTGGGGCGCCATGGGCGCGCTCTATTACCGTTACGGCGTGCGCAAGGTCGATTATCCGCAGAAGATCTTCGGCGTCTTCCCGCAGTATCTGCAGGACGAGTACTGCTTCCTGACCAACGGCTTCGACGAGATCGCCCTTCAGCCGCACTCGCGTCTGGCCGGCGTGAATGAGGCTGATGTCGCGCTGAAGCATGATCTTCAGGTGCTCACTTGGGGGCCGAAGTCCGGTCCCGGTCTGATTGCGACCCGCGACTTCTCCGAGGTGTTCGCCCTCGGCCATTGGGAATACGGCAAGTACACGCTCGCCGAGGAGTACGAGCGTGATATGGCCAAGGGGCTGACCAATGTGCCGTTCCCGAAGAACTACTTCCCGCATGACGACCCCACGCTCGAGCCGCTGTTCAGCTGGCGCGCCCACGGCAACCTGCTGTGGCGCAACTGGCTCAACTGGGTCTACCAGACCACGCCCTATGACCTCTCGGAGGTGCCGCAGCTGCGCGCCGAGAAGAAGCTCGGTACCGACCGCTCGATTCGTCATGAGCCGGGCAGTCCGCGCAACGACGGCTTCGGTCCGTTCCTGCATGACGGCTATGGGGTGATTCGCGGGGAGTGATGCCGGCGCCGGCGTCGCTTTATGGGTTTCCAGAAAAGCAATGCTTTGATGGCTTGCCTGTCCGTGTGACGCACAAACGTATCAATGCGACTGTTCCACGCGCCGCAACTACCCCTCGCGAGATGGCGAACGAGGACGTGTACCGGCGCCGGCCTCATTTGAGGTTCGGGCGGCGTCCGTATGGGCGGCTGACTGCCGGCGAACAAGTCCGCACCTTCCAGCGAACAAGTCCGCGACTGTCCGCGAGATGGTCACGCCGTTCGCTGTCCGGACGCCATAATGTCCACGATTCGGACAATGAAATGAGCGAAATACGTCACTCCAAGTGGAACTGTCGAATAGCGCAATGGCAAATTGCCAAGTCGTAAAACCCTTATGGCAGTAGGGCTCCCGGGCGACACGCCAAAGCCGTCGCCGCTTTGTCCGGTCACAGGCAAATAATCTCTCTCAGTCATTCGGAGTCGAATGCCCAGCGCCGACTCCCAGTCCCCGCTTAGCAGACCCCGAAGCGGAAGACGAAAGTAACCGCTGCGTCACATTCGCCGTTTTCGCTGGTCTAAACTGACACCTGACATTGAAGAAGCAGGAGGCGAGAGAATGAACGAAGCCCTTGTGAACGGGCTGGCCTTGGCCGCTGATGGGCCGGATTTCCCGACCGTCAATGATTTCCTTCTTCCTGAAATCATTTTCCCCGGGACTCCCTTCGCGATGGACCGCATCATCATGGTGCGCGTCATCGCCACGGTTATCATGCTGATCATTCTGGGGATTTCCGCAGCGCGCGCCAAGCTGATTCCCGGCCGTTGGCAGGGTGCCATCGAATGGGTGATCGAGTTCGTGCGCGATCAGATCGTCTATCAGGTGATGGGCCGTGAACGTGGCCGTCGCTATCTGCCGATGATCACCACGATGTTCTTCACCATTCTGGTGTTCAACCTGTGCGGCATCATCCCCGGTTTCAATATCGCCGCCACCGCCACGATCACGATGCCGCTGGTGTTCGCCGGCTGGTGCTTCTGCCAGTACTGGATCGCCGGCATCCGTGAGAAGGGCCTCGGCGGCTTCCTGAAGGACGAGCTGTTCCCGAAGGGCGTGCCGGTCCCGATTTACATCCTGCTCACGCCGATTCAGATTCTCGAGCTGTTGGTGATTCGCCCGGTCTCCCTGACTCTGCGACTCTTCGCCAACATGGTCGCCGGCCACATCACCGTGGCCGTCTGCCTCGCAGCCACGCAGTGGTTCCTCATCGAGATTCCGAACAAGCTATGGTCCATCCTTGGCGTTGGCACGCTGGCCGCCGGCCTGATCATGACGCTCTTCGAGATCATGGTCGCCGCGCTGCAAGCCTTCATCTTCGCCATGCTGACCACCGCATACATCAACATGAGCTACCCGGAGGCGGAGTGATCGGCACCGGCCGGTCCCCGAACTCCCATAAGCCCGTACCGCCGGCCACCCGGTAGCCGGAAGACGCGGCGGTACCCGCGCAACACAACAAGACTTCCCTTCCCAATCATTCCAAGATTTCCTTCGTATCGAAGAAAAACCAGAAAGGAACAACCCATGGATATCATCACCCTCGCTGAGGTCGCTGGTAATCTCAACGCAATCGGTTACGGCCTTGCCGCCATCGGCCCTGGCATTGGTCTGGGCATCCTGATCGGTAAGACCATCGAAGGCACCGCTCGCCAGCCTGAGCTCGGCGGCCGTCTGCAGACCCTGATGTTCCTGGGTCTGGCCTTCGTCGAGATTCTGGCCCTCCTCGGTCTGGTCGCCGGCTTCATCTTCCAGTGATTGAGGCCCGTGCCGCCGTATTGAGGCCGCGCTGACGCGTCTTAGGTCAATCGGGACGCGCGGAATCGTGGATTCAAGCCACAGCCCGCGACACCGCAATGGACGCTAAGACTCAGGACGGAAGCGCCGGACCGCACGGCAGCCGGGATAACGCAATCAACGGAAGCGAAGCAAAGAAAGGAGAACGATAATGACTTTCGCTGAAGAGGGCGGCATCGCCCTGTTCATCCCCAAGGTCTACGACATCGTTTGGTCGCTGATCATTCTGGCGATCATCGCGGTGTTCTTCTACAAGTTCTTCATGCCGAAGTTCCAGGCCGTGTTCGATGAGCGTACCGCCAAGATCGAGGGCGGCATCGCCAAGGCACAGCAGGACCAGAAGGACGCGGCCGAGGCCAAGGCCAAGTACGAGGCCCAGCTGAGCAACGCCCGCGTGGAAGCCGCCAAGATTCGTGACGACGCCCGCGCCGAGGCCTCCCACATCGTCGCTGACGCCCGCGTGCGCGCCGAGGCCGAGGCGGCCCAGATCACCGCCAACGCCCAGCGTTCGCTGGAATCCCAGCAGCAGCAGGCCATGGTCTCGCTCAAGGGCGAGGTCGGTGCGCTTGCCACCGCGCTGGCCGGCAAGATCCTGGGAGCCAAGCTGCAGGACAGCGACGTGCAGTCTTCGATGATTGACGCCATGATCAGCGATCTGGACGCCAAGAAGTGACCGTGAACGTCGTCAGGAACATTCGTAACCAGAAAGGGAGGTGACCATGCGAGGAGAGGCATCCCGTATTGCAGACCGCGAGTCGCGTGACTCGCTGGCCCCGAAGCTGCGTGACACCCGTGAGGATGCATGGCGAATCGGCAACGAACTGTTCAAGATCACCGGTGTGCTCGATCGCAACATCTCGTTGGAACGCGCACTGACGGATCCCTCCAGGCCCGTGGCCGACAAGGTCGCGGTCCTCAACGAACTGTTCCAGGGCAACGCCCATCCGATGACCGTCGAGATCATGACCGATTTGGTCTCCCGTCGTTGGAGCCGCGCCCGAGACATCGCCAACGCGGTGGAGGACTTCGGTGTGGACGCCATGATGTACTACGCCGACGCCACCGATGCCACGCTGCAGGTGTCCATCGAGCTCTCCCAGCTGCACTCCGCGCTGCTCACCCTGCCGGTCGTGCGCGCCAAGCTGTATGACGATCAGGCCACCAGCGAGGCCCGCGTGAAGCTGTTCCGCGAGGTCTTCGACGGCAAGGGCCTGAACAAGATCACCATGCGACTTGCCGAGCACGCGACCTGCAATCTGCGCCGCCGCCGTTATCTGGAGACCATCCAGTGGCTGATCAACAAGTTCTCCCGTCACATGGGCGAATCGATGGTCACCGTGACCACCGCCACCCCGCTGACGAATGAACAGGTCAAGCGCTTGACCGACATCTATTCGGCGAAGGCCGGACGCCCGGTCCACATCAATTCGGTGGTGGATCCGAGCGTGCTGGGCGGCATGCGCATTCAGGTGGGCGACGAGGTCACGGACAACACCGTGGTCGCGCAGCTGCAGAACCTCAACCGCACCGTGAAAGCGGGCAGCAACTAACTGGGCGGCACCCCTCGCGCTCCCGCCGCAAACAACGACGGACGCGACGCCACTCAGCGGAACACAAGCAAAGACTTGACTGAACAATAACCAATAGAAGGAGTGATCATGGCAGAACTGACCATCGATCCCGCCTCGATTCGCAAGGCCTTGGACGACTTCGTGTCGTCCTACCAGCCGAGCGACACCCCCACCCAGGAAGTGGGATATGTCGCCACGGCCGGTGATGGCATTGCCCACGTGACGGGGTTGCCTGGTTGCATGGCCAATGAGCTGCTGACGTTCGAAGACGGCACGCTCGGCCTGGCGTTCAACCTTGACGCCCGTGAAATCGGCGTGGTGATTCTCGGCGATTTCGCTGGAATCGAGGAAGGCCAGGAAGTGCGCCGCACCGGCGAAGTGCTCTCCGTGCCTGTCGGCGATGGCTACCTCGGCCGCGTCGTGGACCCGCTGGGCAAGCCGATCGACGGCCTCGGCGAGATCAAGAGCGAAGGCCGCCGCATCCTCGAAGCCCAGGCTCCGGACGTGATGCACCGCCATCCGGTCGACGAACCGCTGTCCACCGGCCTCAAGGCCATCGACGCGATGACCCCGATCGGTCGCGGCCAGCGCCAGCTCATCATCGGCGACCGCCAGACCGGTAAGACCGCCATCGCGATCGATACCATCATCAACCAGAAGGCCAACTGGGAATCCGGCGACCCGAAGAAGCAGGTGCGCTGCATCTACGTGGCCGTGGGCCAGAAGGGCTCCACCATCGCCTCGGTGAAGCAGAGCCTCGAGGACGCCGGCGCCATGGAGTACACCACCATCGTGGCCTCCCCGGCTTCCGATTCCGCTGGCTTCAAGTACATCGCCCCGTACACCGGCTCGGCCATCGGCCAGCACTGGATGTACAACGGCAAGCATGTGCTCATCGTCTTCGACGACCTGTCGAAGCAGGCCGAAGCCTACCGTTCGATCTCGCTGCTGCTCCGTCGCCCGCCGGGGCGCGAGGCCTACCCGGGTGATGTGTTCTACCTGCACTCCCGTCTGCTCGAACGCTGCGCCAAGGTCTCCGATGATCTCGGCGGCGGCTCGATGACGGGTCTGCCGATCGTCGAGACGAAGGCGAACGACGTGTCCGCCTACATCCCGACCAACGTGATCTCCATCACCGACGGTCAGATCTTCCTGCAGTCCGATCTGTTCAACGCCAACCAGCGTCCTGCCGTGGACGTCGGTATCTCCGTCTCCCGAGTCGGTGGCGCCGCACAGACCAAGGCGCTCAAGAAGGTCTCCGGCACGCTGAAGATCTCCCTGGCGCAGTACCGCTCGCTGGAATCCTTCGCCATGTTCGCCTCCGATCTGGATGCGGCGTCCAAGGCCCAGCTGACCCGTGGTGCTCACCTGACCGAGCTGTTGAAGCAGCCGCAGTTCCACCCGTACTCCATGGAGCAGGAAGTCGTGTCCGTCTGGACCGGCACCCACGGCAAGCTCGATGACCTCGAGCTGGCCGATGTGCTTCCGTTCGAGCAGGGTCTGCTGGACTACCTCGACCACAACACCGATATCCTCAAGACCATCCGTGAGACCGAGGACTTCACTGCCGACACCGAGGCTGCCCTCGCCAAGGCCGTGGACGCCTTCCGTGCCACCTTCGTCACCTCCGCCGGCAAGCCGCTGGTCGAGAAGAAGCCTGACATCTCGAAGGCCGCTCCGGTCGATCAGGAAAAGATCGTGGCGGGAGAGAAGTAAGCCATGGGCTCGCAACTCGCATTGAAATCACGCATCCACTCCACCGAGTCGTTGGAGAAGATCTTCAACGCCCAGGAGATGATCGCGTCTTCGCACATCGCCAAGGCCCGTGACGTGGCCCTGAACGCGAAGCCGTACACCGATGCGATTTTCGATGCCGTGCAAGCGTTGGTGGCGCATACCCATATCACGCATCCGATTGCGGTGAAGGACGAGAACAACCCGCGCGTGGCTGTTCTCGCCCTCACCTCGGATCGTGGCATGGCCGGCCCGTACACCTCTTCGATCATCCGTGAAACGGAGTCGCTGCTGGCCCGCCTTGAGGCCGAAGGCAAGCAGCCGGAGCTGTTCGTGTACGGGCGTCGTGGTTCGACGTACTACAAGTACCGCAACCGCGACGTCGCGGCCACATGGGAGGGCGACACCGATCAGCCCGGCGTGGAAATCGCTGAGACCATCTCCAAGACGCTGATGGACGCCTACATGAAGCCGGCGGAGAAGGGTGGAGTCTCCGAGCTCTACATCGTCTACACCGAGTTCATCAACATGGTGGTCCAGAAGGTGCGCGTGCTGCGCATGCTGCCCGTGGAGATTGTCGAGAACGAGGCCAAGGTCCCGGACCCGGAGAACGAGCCGGCGGCGGAGGATGTCTCCCCGCTGTACGCCTTCGAGCCGAGCTTGGAAGAGGTGCTGGATGCCATTCTGCCGAAGTACGTCCAGTCCCGCATCCACGAATGCCTGCTGACCGCCGCGGCCTCCGAGACCGCAAGCCGTCAGAACGCCATGCACACGGCAACGGACAACGCACGCAATCTGGTCGATGACCTCACCCGCAAGCTCAACGCTTCGCGTCAGGCCTCGATCACTCAGGAACTTACCGAAATCATCGGCAGCGCGGACGCGCTGAACACAAAGGAAGAGTAGGAAAGCACTATGGCTGAGAATCAGACCACTGTGGCTTCCGAGACCAACGGCGAGCCGATTCACGGTCGCGTCACCCGAGTCCAGGGTTCGGTTATCGACGTTGAGTTCCCGGTCGGCCATATGCCCGACATCTACAACGCCCTTCATGTGACCATCGTCAACACGGGCGCCAAGGAGGAAGGCGAGGCCAAGTCGACCGAGATCACCCTCGAGGTCGAACAGCACCTTGGCGACTCCACCGTGCGCTGCGTGGCGTTGAAGCCGACCGATGGCCTGGTGCGCGGCGCCGCCGTGTACGACACCGGCGCCCCGATCTCCGTGCCGGTCGGCGATGTGACCAAGGGTCACGTCTTCGACGTGTCCGGCAACATCCTCAACAAGAAGCCGGATGAGAAGATCACCGTCACCGAGCGCTGGCCTATCCACCGCAACCCGCCGGCCTTCGATCAGCTGGAGTCCAAGACCCAGATGTTCGAGACGGGCATCAAGGTGATTGACTTGCTGACCCCGTACGTGCAGGGCGGCAAGATCGGTCTGTTCGGTGGTGCAGGCGTGGGCAAGACCGTGCTGATTCAGGAGATGATTCAGCGTGTGGCGCAGAACCACGGCGGTGTGTCCGTGTTCGCCGGCGTTGGTGAGCGTACCCGTGAGGGTAACGATCTGATCGGCGAGATGGACGAGGCCGGCGTGCTTGAGAAGACCGCCCTGGTCTTCGGCCAGATGGATGAGCAGCCGGGTACCCGTCTGCGCGTGCCGCTGACCGCACTGACCATGGCCGAGTACTTCCGTGACGTGCAGAACCAGGACGTGCTGCTGTTCATCGACAACATCTTCCGCTTCACGCAGGCCGGTTCCGAGGTGTCCACGCTGCTGGGCCGTATGCCTTCCGCCGTGGGTTACCAGCCGAACCTGGCCGATGAGATGGGTGCTCTGCAGGAGCGCATCACCTCCACGCGAGGCCACTCCATCACCTCGCTGCAGGCCATCTACGTGCCGGCCGATGATTACACCGACCCGGCCCCGGCTACGACCTTCGCCCACCTCGACGCCACCACCGAGCTTTCGCGTGACATCGCATCCAAGGGCATCTACCCGGCAGTGGACCCGCTGAGCTCCACCTCGCGAATCCTCGATCCGCGTTACGTGGGTCAGGCCCACTACGAGTGCGCCAACCGCGTCAAGGCGATTCTGCAGCGTAACAAGGAGCTGCAGGACATCATCGCCCTGATCGGTATCGACGAGCTCTCCGAGGAGGACAAGACCACCGTGAACCGTGCTCGTCGCATCGAGCAGTTCCTCGGCCAGAACTTCTACGTGGCCGAGAAGTTCACTGGTCGTCCGGGTTCCTACGTGCCGGCCGACGAGACCATCGAGGCCTTCACCCGCATCTGCGACGGCGTGTATGACGACGTTCCTGAGCAGGCGTTCTCCGGCATCGGCGGCATCGACGACCTCGAGGAGAAGTGGCACAACATGCAGAAGGAACTGGGTGAGTGATGGCTGAATCGGAAAAGACCACGATGAAGGTGAACATCGTCGCCGCCGACCATCCCGTATGGCACGGCGAGGCCACCAGCGTGACCATTCCCGCCTCCGAAGGCGGCATGGGCATCCTGCCGAGCCATGAGCCGGTGCTCACGGTGATCAAGCAGGGTACGCTCACCGTGGTCGAGCCCGATGGCGATCGCCATATGTTCGAGGTGACCGATGGATTCATCTCCTTCGACTCGAACAAGCTCACCGTGGCGGTCGAACGCGGCCACGACGTGCAGTACTCCGGGCCGGATGCGGCATGAGGCCTGAAGTCTGAGGCCTGATTGGCCCTTATCGGGTCAGGGCCGCCGCCCATAACAGGCTGGAGCCGGATGCTTCGGTCTGTTATGGGCGTTGGAACCGGGTGCTGTAGGCAATCCTTCAAGGCTCCCTTCGGATTATCCGGAGGGAGCCTTTTGCTGTCTCTATGGCCGTACGGGCCGTACAGGCGGACTGCACAGACTGCACGGACCGACCGCGCGGGCCGCACAGATCACTACCTACTGGTCCGTCTCACTAATCATTGAGCACTGCATTCCCTGTCTCTCTCCAGTCAGCTCCGCTGCCAGCCCGTCCTGCAATTAAGGACGCATTGCGTGCGCGGCACGCTGGTTCGCTTATCGGCTCGCACGTTGCCTGCAAACAGCTCTGCTGTTTTTGCTTCACGGCAACGGCCCGTCAGAGGGGCCAACGCCACTTAAACAATTACGAGATAGACCGTTACTATGTCCTGAAATCCGTAGCATCCGGAACATCATCGGATACGCATCGCCGCGTGGTTGTTGGATGCCGCCGTTACAGTGGTGGCCATGCGAATCATTGTTGCCGACTGCTCGGCCGAATACTCCGGCCGCCTCAACGCCTCGTTGCCGCTGGCCAAGCGCGTGCTGCTCATCAAGGCCGACTCCAGCCTGCTCATCTTCTCCGAACTGGGCTCGTACAAGCCGCTCAACTGGATGACGGCGCCCTGCACGATTCGTGAGATCACGCCGGAGCTGTCGGTCGCCGATGTGGATGGTTCGGCGACTACAGAGGATGCGGGTATCGACATCGATACGGACACCGGCTCTACACCTGACGATTCCGTGCCTGAAGTCATCGCTGACATCGCAGACGTCGCTGGCGCTGATGCTGTCACCGATGTCGCCACCCCCGAGAAGGTATTGCGCGTCACGGCTGACAAGAGCTCGGATGTGCTCGAGGTGACCCTGCAGCACATCTATTCGGACCAGACCTTCGATCTCGGCCTCGATCCCGGGCTCGTCAAGGACGGTGTGGAAGACCACCTGCAGCGGTATCTCGCCGAGCAGATCGAGCGCATCGGCAAGGGCGCGAAACTGATCCGTCGTGAATACCCCACCGCCATCGGCCCCGTGGACATCATGGCCATCAACGCCGACGGAGAGCATGTGGCGGTGGAGATCAAACGTCACGGCGGCATCGACGGCGTCGAGCAACTGACACGATACTGCGAACTGCTCAACCGCGATCCGCTGCTGGCCCCGGTCCACGGCATCTTCGCCGCGCAGACCATCACCCCGCAGGCCCAGGTACTGGCCAAGGATCGTGGCTTTACCTGCCTCATCCTTGATTATGACGATATGAAGGGCACCGAGGACGACTCCCTCCGTCTCTTCTGAGCCGTCTCTTCTGAGGGTGAAGGCCTCTTGAGATGAAAGCCTTCTGCGACCAAGGCTTCTGGGATGAAAGTCTTCTGGGACTCAGGCCGTGCCTGTTCCCGCTAAATGCTGAATACCGCCGTGGCACGTCTCAGCGTCGTTCCCCGGCCAAGCTTTGGCTCATTCGCATCGCTCCAGGCGTGGAAACGGGACGAAACGTAAGTCAGCGACGACCTTATGTTATGTTTCGTCCCACTTTGACATACCAAAACGGGACGAAACGTAAGTGACCATCGTCGCAAACTTACGTTTCGTCCCGTTTGTGGGTGAATCAGGTGGATTGGGCACGGAATCCATGAATCAGAAGGATGATGCTACGGAACCGGTGAATCGGATGGATTGGGCACGGAACCGGAACGGCCCCGTGCCCAATGAGTGACCGGTGAGTACTCGATCAGTACGAGATTGGTACGAGATTGGTACGTAATCAATACGCGATCAGTACGCCGCGAGGATGTCGATGACGAACACCAGCGTGGAGTTGCCCGGAATCGTATCCCCGGAGCCATCGGCGCCGTAGCCCTGATCCGGCGGAATCACGAGCAGCACCTGCGAGCCGACGGTCTGGCCGATCAGCCCCTGCTTCCATCCGGAGATGATCTGGCCGCTGGCCGAAAGGTCGGCGTCGAACGTGGTGTTCTTGTCCCACGAGGAGTCGAACTGCTTGCCGTTCGTCAGCCAGCCGGTGTACTTGACCACGGCAGTGTCCGAATCGGTGAGCGTCTTGCCGGAGCCCTTGATGAGTGTCTGCGCCACAAGCTTATCCACCGAACCCTGGCCGTTCATATCGACGGAAGGCTTGCCGTCCTTGTCGCGCGTGACCTTGGGCAGGTTGACGGGCACGTCCGTGACCTCCTCGCCGGTGGCCTTTTCGAGGTCCTTGGACTTGGAGACGAAGGTCATCGCCATGATGTACGAGTAGCCCGACGTGTTCTGGTCGTTCACACCGAAGCCGATGGTGGTGTTGAGCTTGGCGCCCTTGATCTGGTCGTAGTAGGTGGAGGAGAGTTTCGAGGAGCTCACCACCAGCGAGCAGTCGGGCGTGTTCTTGGTCCAGGTGTCCATGAGCTCGGTGCCGTCCTTGACGTTGAGGGCGATGCCCTGCGCGCACACGCGGTCGCCGTCCTGGATGACGTCGCCGTCGCCTTCCTGCAGCACCACGTAGGAGCCGTCGGAGACGGTCATCGGCGTTTTGAAGGAGATGGTCGGCTTCTCGCCGAGCTTGCCGGTGGCGGTCACGCCGGCGATCTGGTTCTTGCTGTCGGAGGACGACGAGGAAGACGAGGAGGACTTAGAGGAATCGGACGAAGAGGACGACGAGCAGGCGGCCAGCGTGACGCACATGATCAGCGACGAGGCAAGGGCCGCGGCCTTGGTCAGGGGATTGATGATGGAAGACTTGCGCATGACACACCACAGTACCGGCAAACCCTGATTTTCAGCCCTCTCAGGTAATCGAGAGCCGGGGATTGTAGAATGGGAACGTTATGAATGCTGAAGAACAGACAACAGAGCCGGACCGAGACGCCAAGTCCAAGCGTCCGACTCGTCATGCCAAGATCATGCGCGGCGTGGTGACGCCCATCTTCGGTCTTCTGGCGGTGACCGCCATCGTGCTGGGGGTTATGAATGCCACGATGTGGAAGCCGTCCGCCGAGATCACCGCGTCCGCATCCGTCACCGGCACGCAATACATCGTCACGGACGCCGGCGTACTCAACCTTCTTGACCAGAACACGACGCTGACCGCGGAGTCGAAGTCCTCCAGCGATCAGGTATGTGTGGCGCTGGGGCCCGCGAAGGATGTGACCGGGTGGATCGGTCAGGATTCGTACCAGCGGGTCACCGGTATGTCCTCGTGGTCCGAGCTGAGTGTCGAACGCGCCGGTTCGGGTAACTCGGGTGGTTCGTCGTCCTCGTCGGACGATTCGTCGGATTCCTCCGGCACGTCCGGTTCTGCCGCCGGTTCTACTGCCGGTACAGCCGCCGGCTCCACCGCCAAGGATGAGGTCGCCTTCAAGGACTCCGAGATGTGGACCTCCGTCAAGTGCGGCAAGGGGTCCGCCACATTGAACGTCACCAAGGCCACCGGGGCGACCGTGGCCATCGTGGATCTGGGCGATGAAGCGTCCGCGGCCACGGTCAAGCTGCACTGGGTGCGCTCGCAGGTGCCGGACTTCGCCATGCCGTTCTATCTGTCCGGTGGTCTGCTGGCCGTCATCGCCGTGCTGTGCGCCTCCGTGTTCGCCATGCCTCCGCACAAGCGCCGCAACAAGCGCATCATCGAGGGGACGGCGCATGAGATCGTCGAGGCCGGGCTGTCGTTCGCCGAACGCGCCGAACGTGCCGCCGCCGGTGGCGCGCCGTCCTATCCGGCCGCGGCCGCGAATGGTGGTCGCAAGCGTCGCCGCCATGCCGGTCATCGCCGCGGTGCCAAGCCGGCGGGTGAGAGTGTGGCTGAGGAGCGTCCGCAGTCGCCCGTCATCATCGACCCGGCGTCCCGCAATCTGGTCGCGGATCAGCAGCATGCGTCCGCCGCGTCCACGGAGTCGCCGGCGGCCGTCCTCGCGGGGAGTGCCGAACATGCCGGCAATGCGGCGTCTGATGCGACCGGCGTATCCGGTGCATCGGCTGCATCGGCCGCATCCTCCGAGTCCGGCCAATCCGCCGCGCCGAACGGCACGAACGGCACGGATGGCCCCCGTGAATCCCGGTCCTCGGTCGCGTCCGCAGACGCCGACGTGGAATCGACCTCCGTGATCACGCCCGATGAGCTCCAGGCCTACTTCGCACGTCTGGCCCGGGAATCCCAGGAGTCCAACACGAACGGAGACGCGCAGAACGACGGACAGGGGGAGAGCCGATGAGCAAGCGCAATACGATGCACGCGCGACTGACCAGGTTGTCCGTGGCGGCGCTCGCCGTAGTCGCGATGGTGGCCCCGCTGGCCGCCTGCGAGGGACAGCTGCCCACTCCGGTCGCCGATTCGGCCTCGAATCCCACGCCCGACCTCACGGAGGCACAGGAGAAGAAAATCCGCCTGTCGATTCTTGACGGCATCGACGCGGCCGATCAGGCCAAGTCCGTCGAGCAGCTGTCCTCGGTGATGGCCGGCCCGCAGCTGGAGATCCGTTCCAGCCAGCTCACCGTGGCCCAGAAGACCGGTCAGATGAGCAAGTTCGCCGCGATTCCGAAGGACGTGGCGCAGGTGGTGATTCCCACCGACGACGGCTGGCCGCGTTCGGTGTTTACTATCACCACCACGACGTCGGATCAGCAGTCCAAGCGACTGTTGGTGCTGAATCAGGCCACGGCGCGGCAAAACTACAAGCTCGTGGCGATGGCCCGTCTCTTCGAGGGCGCGCAGCTGCCGAAGTTCGAGATCCCCACGCTGGGCTCGAAGATGGGTTCGGCCAAGGACACCGGGCTGGTCATGACAGCCACGGACGCGCTGACCCAATACGCCGATGTGCTGCAGAACGGCGCGAACAGCCAGTACGCCTCCAAGTTCGCCGACGATCTGCTGCGTCAGACGCTGGCCAAGACCGCATCCGACGTGCAGGCCGGCATGGAGCGTAACAACGGCACGCAGCAGCAGACGTTCACCGCCGTGCCGGACCAGATGTGGGTCATGCGTTCGGCCGAGGGCGGCGAACTTGTGGTGGGCCGCATCAATTCGGTGTGGGTGCGTAAGGCCGGCGACGGCCGCGAGTCGCAGCCCGCCTCGGATGACGAGAAGGCACTATACAACAGCGACAAGTACACGAGCACCATGCAGGTGACGTACGTGAACGTCGTGGCCCTGTACATCCCCAAGGCCGATGCCGACAACGCGCAGGTGACCGCCGTGGGCGCCGACCGTCAGCCGGTCAAGGTCGAGGCGCTGTAGGCCTGAGGCGCTGCAGACCTGAAGCGCTGTAGGCTGAGCCGCGTGGGCGCGAACGCCGCCCTGTGCGAACTTCGCCGGATTCTTCGCGGTGCTGGAACTACAATCGGTTCCAGCACCGTTTTGCATTTGTGAACATATATGGAGGCAAGCATGGCTGATCAGGAGTTCCATCCCGGAGTGTCGTTGGCGGGGGCCGTCGATCTTGAGGCGCTCAAGCATCAGGTGAAGGCCGAGCCGGGCCAGACGGGCGGCGCGCCCGCGGCCGGTGCCTACGTGATCGACACCACCGAGAACACGTTCCAGGCCATGGTCCAGACCTCCGCCACCTTCCCGATTCTGCTGTTCCTGTGGGTGCCGACCGACGACCGTCTCTTCCCGATGGCCCGTGCGCTCGGCGACGCGGTGAACGCTCTTGACGGCAAGATCCAGCTGTCGCGTATCGACATCGCGTCCAACCCGTCCATCGCTCAGGCGCTGCAGGTGCAGGGCGCGCCCGCGCTGTTCGCGCTGATCGGCGGCCGTCCGATGCCGCTGCTGCAGGGACTGCCTAGCGACGACGAGATCAAGCAGTTGTGCGACGAGGTGATTCCGAAGATTATTCAGGCCGCGGCCCAAGCCGGCGTGAGCGGTACCGCGCCGTACTCGGGGGACCCGGATTCCGATGCGGCCAAGTCCGCGGGTGCAGGCGCCGACGCCAACGGCGAGCAGGTGCCGCCTGAACATGCCGAGGCCCATCGTCTGGCCGCTGAGGGCGACTACTCCGGTGCGGCCGCCGCGTACGAACGTGTGCTGGAATCCGACCCGAACGATGCGCTCGCCGCCCGCGAACGCGCCAAGGCGCTGCTGCTGGCCCGCTCCGGTCAGGCCAACGTGCGTGAGGTGCGCGCCGAGGCCGCGGCCAAGCCGGATGACGTCGAGGCCCAGCTCGCCGTGGCTGACATCGATATGATCGGCGGTCAGATCCAGGACGCCTTCGACCGTCTGTTGGACTTCCTCGCCGCCGGTCACAAGGCTGACATCGAGCCGGTCCGTAAGCGTTTGCTCGAGTACTTCGCCATCCCCGAGCCCACCGACGAGCGCCTCAAGCGCGCCCGTCGCCGCCTCGCCACGCTGATGTACTGAGCTGATGTGCTGAGCTGATGCGCCGATCGCGGTATTGATTGCGATGGACGGCTATCGTCTCGCGACAATGTCTCGCGCCGATGTGCAAATGGCTCGTTGGGTTGGTTCTTGGCGTTCTCCAGTGCTGTTCAGCGGTACATTGTCGTGAATTTCGGGCTGTTCTCGCGACAATGTATCGCTGAGATGGTGTCAGTGAGATTTTGTCGTGGAATACCCTTGTTTTTCGCGACAATGTAACGCTAAGGTCTCGTTACCGCGGATTGACCGCGGCTCAAGGACGGTTCAGGGCGCCGGGATAGAACGATTCGGATTGCCGGGCGGCTATCGTCTCGCGATTGCCGTCACACCATGCGGTTCTTGCCGAAGTACTGCTGGAATCGTGGGCCTTCGGCGGCAAGTTCCCGCTCGAAGTCCTTGGCCCACTCGCTGAACGGGCGACCGGCGAGTCCGTCGTTGTTGAACCGAGGCTGATCGGTGATTTCGGTGATGCAGAACTTCGGAATCGTCAGGTTCGTCACGGGCGTGGCACGTTCCGCTTCGGCTACCACGAGCGGCGCGTTCGGTCCGCCGAATACGTCCACGCTCCAGCCGTCCTCCGCAATCCAGACTGAGTAGCGGTTCTTGATGACCACCGCGCCGCCGCGTTTGACCAGTTCGGCGGCGATGCGGGTGTCGATTTCGCGCTCGACCTCGTAGCGCGTGCCGCCCACGGATGGGCCTTTGACGGTAACGAACGCCTCGGTGAAGCGCTCGCGGTATTGGTTTAGTATGGCCGCCGGGTCAAGATCGGGGGTCATGTCGATGTGTATGGTGCGGGAGAGCAGCCGCACGCGCAGCGCATAGTTGTCGGTGTACACGTAGTAGCTCTGGATGATGAGGGTCGGTGCGTCGCCGTCGTCGTATTCCGCCGGCAACTCCCGGCAGAAGAAGCGGCGTTCGTATTCGAAGTCATCTGTAGGTTCCGACATAACACCATTGTAGGGTGGGGAACGCTTATTTCGTGCCGTTTGCTGGCGAATCCGCTGGTGTTTTCCCGCTGATGGTGTACAGTAGAGAAGTTGCTTGGGTCCGTAGCTCAGTGGATAGAGCGTCTGTCTCCGGAACAGAAGGTCGAGGGTTCGATCCCCTTTGGGCCCACGAGAGTGGCGGAATTCCAATGGTTTCAAAGCCTTGGGATTCCGCTGTTGTGCTAATTGGGCACATATCGAGCACATGGCTGTGTGCCGTGGCGCATTGTGGCGCCTGTTGTCGCGGACTGATCGTATGTGATTGAATCCATTGGCCGAGATCGATGCGTCGATATTGATGGAGCCCCTTTTGTGTATTCGCACTGGGACGTCGGTTGGCGCAAATTTAGGCATGAAGTTGGTGCAGAACCGGGAACGTAGCAGGCGTACCGGTAGAGCAGCTCGATTCATTGCACCCCGACATCGGATTGGCCGGCCTTGGATCAGCCGACGCGGATTAATCGTGTGCCCGGGTGTGACAATTGGCGACAATTCGGCGATTGGTGCCGGCTCGGTCGTCGCCAAGGACATCCCCGAGAACGGGAGTCGCTGTGAGTGACCCGTGCCGTGTGATGTGGAGCATGGTCTGATGAGCTGAGCGCCCGGTCGGCTGGGTCGGGAATGCGCGGAAGGTTCCCCTGGGGGTTTAAATACTGCGAAGGGGTATTACACGGCTCCTTTATTGGTCCAATGAGCTAACTAATTTTGCACAGTTTTCGCCTATATTCCGCGTTTCTGGAGATGCGACGGGACTCGCGCGGATTGTTCTGTCGGTTTGGAATATCCCTCGGGGGGGGGTATGGTGACTGATTAGTGTACGCGTGAGTGTGCCCGAAGTTGTGAGCGCTAACGACGTCGTGATGAAGGTGCATCAAGGTGATTGCTCGGTGGAAGAAGGTACGTATGCCGGTGCCGATACATGGCAGGTACGGCGATGACGGGTCCTTCTTACTGGGTGAAAACGTGTGCATTCCTCGGCAGTCGTTGTGCTCAGGTCTTGTGCCCGCTGTGGTGTATGCGGTGCGATATCGGTGCAAAACGGAGCGTCTGCCATGAACGAGAACCGTGTGGCTATGCATGCAAACGTGCGTACGACCAGTACGACTGATGCAACGAGAGCTGTCAGCGTGACCACTGCGGCCAGCGTTACCAGCGTTGCCGACACAGCTAAAAGCGGGTTGGCCGCAGACGAAATGACCAGGGAATCAGGGAAACCAGGAGAAGGACAATCCATGACAATGTCGATGAAGGGCAACGGCATGAGCGATGGTGATAAGGACGGCGAGCTCCGTCGGACTGGCCGTCACGGTCGGACTGGGGCGTGCCGGTCTGCTCGGCGTGGCCGGTCGAATTGCTGAGTCCGAACAGGTTGCAGGTCTCGATCACCCCGCTCAGTTCCGCAAGCCGGGCAAGTTCTGGATGAAACTCGTCGGCGTGCTTACCGCCGCCGCTCTGGGCCTCACGTATGCCAGTTCAGCACTGGCAGATGATTTTACGGCTCCCGATACGTCGTCGAGCACTGATTCCAGCGTCTCCAGTGATAGTGATACTTGGGCCGGCCAAGCTGACGGTACGCTCGACACCGCACCCGGTGATGCTTCTGACGATGCCGGCACTAACGATGGCTCTGCTTCCACGGATACATCCAACACTCAGTCCGATGCGACTACACAACCAGTGGCTAAGCCAACCGGGGGATGCGGCGATGTGCGGAATTGGGCCATACTTAAGACCTGTGTGCAGTCCACTGCTCCCGCCATGGTGGTCATTGCGCAGACCATCGAGGTGCCGGCCAACGAGATTGCCGTCGTCGCCTCGCAGATTACATTGACCGCGTCCGATGGCCTCGACCCTGCGATGACCTCAAAAGAGAACGGCGACACGATCTTCAACGTGGCCCCTGGCGCATCGCTCACCATCGGCACGGATGTGAACGACGCCAGCTTCTCCTACAAGAACGGCAAGCGCTTTTTTGCTTTTCTGCAGGGGCCGAAAGATTCACAGGACGGCGGCAAGCTGACCGTCAACAACGGCACGTTCTCCGGCATCGACACGACCGACAGTAAGAATCATGACATGGGTACGCTGGTCTATAACGCGGGCGGCACGGTCACGGTGAAAGGCGGCACGTTCACAGGCAACAAGTCGACCAACGGCGGTGTGATCAACCAGAATTCAGGTTCGACAATCGTCACAGGAGGGACGTTCACCGGTAATATGCAGGAACCGGCCAACAACTGCGCCGAGGATTGGAATGTTGGATGGGGCGATCCCTGCAACGCGACGTTGTCTGGTTCAGGCGGCGGCGCGATCCATACAGACGGAGGGAACCTGACCATTCAGGGTGGGGTCAAGTTCGTAGGAAACTCGGCGCGCGCGTGGGGTTGGAACTCTGGCGGTGGCGCTGTGTATGCGACTGGTACCTTGCGCATCAGCAACAAAATCCAGGCCAAAGCCACCGGAGGGACCGAGATTCTCACTCCGAATTTCACCGGCAACTGGGCTGCGGTGGAGAAACCATGGGATGAGTCCGGCAATCCGATTGCGATCAAGCGTGGCGGCGCAGGCGGCGCTGTGTTCCTGCAGGGGACTCCGGGGCAGTCTTCGACGGCGTATTTCATGGGTGGAATCTACGAGGACAACGCGTCTGGCTATTTGGGTGGAGGCATCTATACGGAGGAGAACACCACCTCCTATGTGGCGCGCAGCTTGGCGACAAGTAATACGGCCGGTCATTTCGGCGGTGGTTTGTGGCTGTGCCCGTCTGGGTCCGCACAGGCTTCCGAGGGCGGCAACATCGCCCTATACGGCAACATGGTTGATACCAGAGTCGACGCGAATACCGATGCCGCTGACAATACCAGCAACAATCCGGTCAACATCCCTCAGATGCCAGAGTTTGCGGGGACGACTACTACGGCCGGCGCCGATTTCGCGATGATGAACCCCGAGTTCAAGAATCACAATGACACATCGTTCCAACTGCTGGATACATGGTTCACGGACCGCACGACGCCCGCAGTGGAATGGCACAAGGACAACACGCCATTGCAGCATTCGAGTGGCTACTTCGACTCGTGGCTACCCAGACTCAGCAACCGTCAAGGCATTGTCGCACTACTTGCCAGAAAGGACGCTGATAACGGTGCGATTGTAAAGAAAGGCACACTTGTCCTATCCCATAAGGGGACTGAAGGTGCGATCCAGACGGGTGTGGCACTTCGGGCAAAGGTCGTCGATAGCGAACAGCAAAATCAGGCGGTAGCTAGCGCTCAGGTCAGCATCACCGGAAACAGGGCGCGTCTGTCCGGTGGCGGATTCGGCAGTAACGGCGTAGTCCTGTTCTCCAGTCCTTACTCCGCATCTTGGAGGAAGGCCGCTGCGGACCAAAACGGAATTGTGCCTACGGACAAGCCGACACTGCTTCCTGGCGCTATCTGGAAGCTCACCATCAAGGACAATCAGATCACCGATAAGAACATGAGCGGTACAGACGAGAAAACTCCCTACATGGACGAGTTCCTTCGCACCCAGGCATGCCAAGCCGGTAATGTGACCAGCGGCCAATCCCATTGCTGGGAGCATGACGACACCAACGAAGAATGGACGGCGGTGATTCGTGACAATGGGATTCTCGATAACAACAGGACTTCGGGTGAGATAGGCGTCGACAACCTCGCTCCCGGTACGTACACGCTTACCGAGGAACAGGCTCCGACCGGTTACCAGAAGACCGACACCAAGTACACGTTTACTATCACCCCGGTCAGCAACGGCACGATTCCTCAGGATCCCGATATCCATGAGCAGAATGAAAACGGCGGTGAAGGTGCGTTGGTTTCCGGTCGAACGATCGGCAACAAACCGATGGGTGGCATTGCTTGGACGAAGCGCTCTTCCGTTAACGATGACAGACTTGCTGGCAGTACATGGAAGCTTGAGCAGGTTGACCACGGTGCGGTGACTGAGACTAAGGAAGTCGCGGATTGTGTCTCTGACACCGCAGTCGCCCCTTCGAAAGCCGTGGCATCCACGAATCCGTGCGATCTGGATAAGGATACCTCGGCTGGTGGCTTCCGACTCGACGGCATGGGTGACGGCACCTACAAGCTGACAGAGACCGCTACGCCTGATGGCTACTGGAAGCCCACCAATGATGAGTACTGGCAGGTTGTTCTCAAAGACGGTAATGCCCAATGGACTCACCATAAGGGCAATGAGGAGACCTCCATGGCAACCGGTGACATCGTGAACACGGCCATGCAGGTCAGCTGGACCAAGGCCGACAGCAACGACGCCAACGGCAAGAGTCCGCTCGCCGGATCCACATGGACCCTCACACCCGAAAAAGGCGAGACCCCGACCAAGGCGAACGTGACCGACTGCGTGGGCAACGAATGCACGAACGTCAACGTCACCCCCGGCACATACAAGGACATCGACCCCGAGGCGGGCAAGTTCACGATCGTCGGCCTCGCCACAGGCACGTACACGCTCCAGGAGTTCAATGCCCCCGACGGATACGACAAATCGGACAAGCAGTACACGTTCACGGTCAGCGCGACGCAAACCGATGTCAGGATCAAGGTCAATGACCAGGACATCAGCAATGGTCCGAATGTGATTGCCAATTCGAAGACGCCGGTCTCGGCCCTGCCGTTCACGGGTGGTCGGTCCGGATTGGACTGGTTCATCATCGGCGGTGGACTCGCCTTGGCGGCGGCTGCGGCTGGATTAGTCACCGGGAAGGCGAGGCGTCGTGAAGAACTCTGACCGTCCGGCCCAGGCCACCGGTGACCCCTGACCTGCCTCCCGGCATACAGCAAGCCCATGTGGGCTGCGCCGGATGCCGGAAACCCTATGCGGGCCGTAACAGAAGAATGTGCGGGACCATCCTGCCGATGACGGTGGGTTCGGTTCCGCGAAGAAAACATCAACGAAAAACAACAAGGAACAGGAAGAAGGAAACCTCTCATGCGAATGAGGAAACCACTCGCCATGATTGCCGCCCTGGCCACACTGATCGGCGGCATGATGATCGGCACCGCCAGCGCCCAAGCTGCGGATGATACGGGCAACAGTGTCTCGATCACCGTGGCACAGGACACCATCAAGCTCGTATCCACCGATATCCACGATCTCACCTCAAACAAGGAAGGCACCACGGCCCGACAGTTCGAGTACGTGAAGCTTGCTGACTACGATTTCCCGACCGACAACACTGGTACAAAGAAGCTGGCCCTGACCACGAACAGTGCGATTAGGACGCAGATTGAAACGGCGATTAAGGCTGCTCTGGGAGATACTGTTACGATTCAGGGAGATCCGATGACATGGTTCTCTAACCAAACGCTACAGACTGGTCAGCTTGATACGTTCATTAACAGCATCAAGACTAACGTTGGTAACAAGCCCACGGTGGACCCGACGCTGAACACGAATGCTGAGAGCGGTTATTATTCGCTCACATTCAATGCCTCCGGGGACACTTCGGCATTGGGTGGAACCGGCTTGTACCTGTTGTTCGACAAGACCACCGCCTATGACACGGATTCAACAGGGGATAATTGCGCGACCACGTATAATCCGTTGAAGCCGGTCTTGATTGGAACCCGCCTCAATGACACGGAATTCGCGAATCATACTGGTCTGATGGTCATTGACGGCACGGCTACCAGTTTGCCGAACGGTCTGACTGAGTTGAAGTCATCGAAGAATACGAACTGCAAGCCTGACATCCATTTCAAGAAGATTGGTGTTGGTAACGACTCTGAATACCTTAACGGCGCCGGATTCACCCTGAAGAAACTAGCTATCACGGCTACCGTGACGAGCGCGAACTTCGACACTATCTGGGGCAATGATCAGCACTTCGTGAAGGACTCGACCCAGACATCCACTTCAGGAGACCAAAATAAGGGGAACGGCATGTTCGGGTTCACGAACCTGTCCGAAGGCACATACCTGATCTACGAGAGCACGATGCCAACATCGTATCCGGAGCAGTTCCGTGCCCGTCTGGTTCTCACGGTCACGACGCAGTCGAATGGTGCGAATACGACATTTGAGTTCACTGTCACCGATGTTGATAACCACGGGCAGCTCACTGTCGCTGATAAGAATGGTCTTTCTGACAACACAGCGTTCGTATACAAGGATGTGCAGAACCTCATCCAGCTGCCGAAGACTGGTGCAGAAGGCATCGCCCTGTTCTTTACCATCGCGGCGCTGCTTGCCGGCGCTGGCGTGACGGTGTTTGTCAAATCGCGTAAGACCAAGCAGTTGCTGAATCGCTGAAGGATTGTTGATTTATATTGGTGAAAAAGCGGACTAACAATAGTGGACATTGTTGGTCCGCTTTTTTGTCTTCGATTTGCGAATCGGATATCAGGGGATATCGGTTTAGATATTTGCTTTTTGGGTGGAAAGGTGTTATTATCGTAATCTGAATGTGGATTTCGGGACGCCAATGTGAAGTTCATAACTTCATTTGTCGGGATGCTGATTGCCGCCTTAATGTTCAATGTATTATTAATTTTTTTGGACTGCTTCAAGAAATTGGAGAGAAAGGGGGCGCCTATGAAAAAACATAGGTTATGCGTACAAACTGGAATCATTTCATTAATTCAGAATATCTGTAAGGATATTGCTGCTGCTTTAGTCGGCAGCTTAGTGAGCATTCTGGTAGCTCATTGGCTTCCCGAGATTTGCATTCTTAAACATCCTGATGAAAAGTATTGCATTCATGAGCTGAATGAAGGTGCGTCTCTAATCTGTACAGAGACGGCACCGTCACAAATGCTCCCGTAGGAATGGTACGGTGAAATCGATCTCTCCGCGTTCGGTTTCCCGGATGACGTAGGCGACGCGCAGACGTTTGCGGTAGGTGGCCGCGTACTTGGGGATCTTATGCATGTGCGCGGCGACTTGCGTGGCGGAGATCGGCCCGTCGAAGGAGGCCATGGCCTACAAGTAGGCGCGATCGTTTTTTGGATAATCCGTGCAACTCCGGAATGCAGACAGCATTGTCGAGGTCTATGCGGGCTTTTGTAATGCCATTGGCCACATCGTCATCGCTGATGATGTCCGAATCGCGCATGTCGGCTGCGTCCCAGATGTGGTGGCCGACCAGCCGAATCATATATCCATAAGTCCCTTCGGCTGCCTTGCTGAGCTGCGTTTCAGTAATGGTTATTCCTGAAGCGTGAAATGTCTTGCCGGATGCATCGCGTACTTCGCTAATTGGCGCATCAGCCAGTGTGCTGGTTTTCGCTCGATGAAAGAATGTGATCACTTCGTCATTGCGGGGATTGGCCCAATGCGTTCCCCGCATCGTCATCACCACACTCAGCGAACTCCCAGCATAGCCGCAGGGATATTTCCGGCTATCGCATCGTTGCTGCCAGAATCACGCGGTTATATGTAATCACCGGCGAACGAAAGCGAGCTGGAGGGATTTCCGCAGAATCTCATAACTGAACCTTTCTTCTTCCTTCTTCTCTTCCTCTCTGGGCCCGACCTCATCAGTCGGGCCTTTCCTTTTGCGCTTTCGGGCCCTACGAATGCTTCCGGCCGCCCAATCCGCTTCTTCGCCATTTAGAGGCTGCGCATCCGTCAGCTAGGCACAAAACTCCCATGCGCGTCATTGCCTTAGCGCACCGTCGTGCGATTGCGCCACACGCTAGGCCGCCGCTCAACGGCACTATCCACCGCACCGCAACAAAAGTACGCAATAGTACGCATTCGTGTAACTTGGTACGCATTCGTGTACATCGGTGTAATTTCGTGTAACATGGTGCATGTTCACGCCCAGCCGTTGACATTCCTGATGCACCATTGATCGGTGTCCCGATGCGGAAACCATATGAGCAGCCCGATGGGCAGAATGGGCGACGACGTAGAGCAGGGGAAACATATGCGAGGAGGTGCGGTCATGGCAATCAACCCGTTCAAACCAACTGCAGGCAAGATGCCGCCAATTCTCATCGGCCGCCAGTCCATCATCGATGATTTTTCCGAAGCGCTGATTAACGGTGTCGGCGCGCCGGGACGAATCATGCTGGTCACCGGGCAGCGAGGTTTCGGCAAGACGGTGATGCTGACCGAATTCCGCCGGATTGCCAAAGCGCAGCAATGGGAGACCATCGCCGAAACTGCATCCCCAGGATTGGTGTCCCGTCTCGTAACAGTTCTGGCTCCTTCGGGAATGCGTTTGAATCAGGCTGATATCAGCCCATCCATCAGCATCCCCGGCATTGCGACCGCTAGCCTCGGCCAAGCCCATTTTTCTGCGGAGTCCAATCCGCTGACTCTTCGCAACGCATTAAACAAACGGCTGGAATCCAAGAAAATCAGGAAGGGCAAAGGCATCCTCATCACCATCGATGAAACGCAGGCGGCTTCTCATGAGGACTTGGTGGCCATTGCCACGGCTGTGCAGCACATCATCACGGATGCCGACGAAAGCGACGTTCCCGATGACGAGAAAAAGGGCGTCGCCATCGTGTTCGCCGGCCTGCCCTATATGATCAACGACTTGCTGGATAACGAGGTGACCACATTTCTGCGGCGTGCACTGCGCCGCGAATTGGACAATGTGCCGTTGCCGGACGTGAAAAACGCCTATCTGGAAACCGTGGCTGATTCGGGCAAGTCCATCAGCGAGAGCGACGCGCTGGAAGCGGCTCGACGGTCCGAGGGATACCCGTACATGGTGCAGCTCGTCGGGTACTACATGTGGCAATCAGCCCAGCGGCGCGGGTCGTCCATCATTACGACGGACGATGTGGCGGCTGGCGTCGCTGACGCGTTGCTTGCGTTCGATGATGCCGTATGCGCGCCTGCGCTGGATGGCGTTACGAGCGCGGAACGGTTGTTCCTGAAAGCCATGGCGATGGACTCGCCGCAGGTCACGCGGATCGGCGATGTCGTGGAGCGCACGCGACGAAGCCGGAGCTGGGTGAGCAAATACCGTGCGATTCTCATCAAGGACAAGCTCATTCAGCCGGCTGGCCACGGGCAGGTGGAGTTTGCCGTGCCGCATCTAGGGGAGTACCTGCGGTCGCTGTGAGATGGCGGGCGCTTGGAATCGGGATGTGGACGGGCTGTACTTATCGGCATCACGATTGGGACTCAGTCGAACGATTCGCGGTGCTGCGGCGCGCCCATGGCCGTATGGCGGGCATCGGGCGGGCGATTCCCGTGGCGCGCCGGTAGACTGCAAGGTAATCGGTGTGTTGCCGGGGCAGGGGCGCCGAACGCCGGCGGTATCGGCGGGCGGACGTCGCAAGTCGTCAGTCGCAGATCGCAGGCTGCCGAATGCAGGCTGCGATGAGAGGAGCATCAATATGAGCGAGAAGATGGAAGCTGTCGCCACTTCCGAGGCGCCGGCCGCGCTGGGCGCGTACAGCCAGGCGGTCAAGGCCAACGGATTTGTGTTCGTGTCCGGCCAGCTGGGCATCGACCCGGCCACCGGCGAACTGGCGGGCGAAACCGCCGGCGAGCAGGCCGCGCAGGCGCTGAAGAACATCAAGCATATTCTGGACACGGCCGGCACCGGCATCGAGCACGTCGTGCGTGCCACCATCTACCTCAAGAACGTCGAAGACTTCAAGGAAGTGGATGCCCGCTACGCCGAGGTGTTCATCGGCTCCGTCAAGCCGGCGCGCGTGGCGTTCGGCGGCAACGACATCCCCAAGGGTGCGCTCGTCGAGATCGACGCCATCGCCGTGCTCTGATGTGAGGCGGCTGCGGCTGCTGACGCTGGATTGTTGCGGCTGAACGGCTGCCGCTGTCGTGGCTGTTGCCGGTGCGTCGCTGAGCGCTCTGGCCCGTTGCGGCCGTGCCGTCCAGCGACGTCCATCGTCAATAAGCGCCGTCCGACCGAATCGCCCGCGCAACGACCAACGATGTGCGTCGATTCGATTAGGGACCGGGGACCGTGCCACAATGGAGTGCATGGCATCCAAAGGAAAACCGTCGCCGCGTTCGGCCGTAAGCCCGCTCAGTGACGCGCAGGTCGCTGCACTCGCGCAACGTCATCGTCTCGTCGACCCCATGCATGATTTCCCCACCGGCCCGAATCGCAAGGCCAAAATCGAGGAGATCAACGCCCAGAATCCCAAGGCCACCAAGCGATTGCTCACCGGCGTGGACGTGGTGTTCCGTGCCAGCTGCAAGACGCGCGCCTGGGGGCTAGAACAGGTTCCCGAGGACGGGCCGTTCATCACCGCGGCAAGCCATGTGACCATGTTCGATGTCTTCGTGCCGATGGCCAGCCTGTTCCACATGGGTCGTCGCCCGCGCTACATGGCCAAGGCCGAGATGGCCAAGTGGCCGGTGATCGGCAAGTGGTTCCAGCTGGTCGGCATGCAGCCGGTCCAGCGTCACTCCGGCAAGGCCAAGCAGATCGAGGAGACCTCGATCGACATCCTGACGTCCGGCCGCCCGCTCACCGTCTGGCCGGAGGGTACCGTGACGCGCGACCCGAAGAAGTGGGTGATGAGCGTCAAGGAGGGCGTGGGATACATCGCGCTCGAATCCTCGCGCCGACTGGGCCGGCAGGTGCCGCTGTTCCCGGCGGTGACGTGGGGCGCGGCCTCCATCAACCATTGGTGGCCGTGGCCGCGCAAGAACGTGGTCATGTGCTACGACCATCAGCTCGATTACGCCGATCTGCTTGAGGATATGGATTCGTGGGGTGAGGAACCGCCGGTCGAGGCGGTCAACGAGCTGACGTGGCGCGTACTCAAGCGCATGAACACCGTGCTCGAGGAGCTGCGCGGCGAGTCGTTCCCGGCCGAGGGCTATTGGGACTATCGCAGCATGTCGCGCAAGCCCTGGCCCGAGATCGGCGGTCCGTTCCCGGCTCGGTGATTTCTTGGGTGGATGTGCGTTTGATGCGGACTCCCCTCAGCCGGCTTCGCCGACAGCTCCCCTCATGGAGGGGAGCCAAGGTGCTTTTTCGGTCTTTGATCACATGCAACACGACGGTTCCTCTCAACGAAGGAGTCAAGGTTTGGGTGGTCGTCCCTTTCCTTTTCGGGGAGCCGCCCCAAACCTTGGCTCCCCTCTTTGAGGGGAGCTGGCCGCCGCGAATGCGGACTGAGGGGAGCGCGGCAGCCAGTGACATGGAGTAGCATGGCACAGGTATCAGAATGTCATGCGACGACGCTTTCACAATAACTAGGAGCAGTATGGGTAAGAACATCACGGTATTAGGTGCGGGAGCATGGGCGGAGCCGTTAGGCTGACAGTCCGGTGGACTGTCAGTAGGCGACGCCGAGCGGCGACAGCCGTGAGGTGGAAGAACAGCACCCCATGCGACGAACGGAGGAGTATACGCATATGGGTAAGAGAATCACGGTATTAGGTGCGGGAGCATGGGCGGAGCCGTTAGGCTGACAGTCCGGTGGACTGTCAGTAGGCGACGCCGAGCGGCGACAGCCGTGAGGTGGAAGAACAGCACCCCATGCGACGAACGGAGGAGTATACGCATATGGGTAAGAGAATCACGGTATTAGGTGCGGGAGCATGGGCGGAGCCGTTAGGCTGACAGTCCGGTGGACTGTCAGTAGGCGACGCCGAGCGGCGACAGCCGTGAGGTGGAAGAACAGCACCCCATGCGACGAACGGAGGAGTATACGCATATGGGTAAGAGAATCACGGTATTAGGTGCGGGAGCATGGGGTACCGCCTTCGGCCAGGTGCTGGCCGACGCGGGCAACACGGTGACCATGTGGGCGCGCGAGCCCGAGATCGTGGAGGGCATCCGCGACCATCATCACAACGGCGTGCGTCTGCCGTCCGTGGAGAAGCTGCCGGACGCCATGACCGCCACCGGCGATTGCGCCGAGGCCGTCAAGGGCGCCGAAATCGTGGTGGTGGCCATCGCCGCCCAGTTCGCGCGCATCGCCCTGACCGACTTCAAGGGACTCATCCCCGAGGACGCCATCGTCGTGAGCCTGATGAAGGGCATCGAGCGCAAGACCAACAAGCGTATGGACGAAGTGGTGCGCGAGACCCTTGACCTGCCGGTCGAGCGCTTCGCCGCTGTCTCCGGTCCGAACCTGTCCAAGGAGATCGCCGACCGTCATCCCGCCGCCACGGTGGTGGCCTGCGCGGACATCGAGAACGCCAAGAAGGTGGCCGAAGCCTGCACCACGTCCTACTTCAAGGCGTTCGTCACCACCGACGTGATTGGCCTCGAAATGTGCGGCAGCCTCAAGAACGTCACCGCGCTCGCCGTCGGCATGGCCCGCGGCGCCGGTTACGGCGAGAACACGGCCGCCATGATCGAGACCCGTGGCCTGGCCGAGCTGACCGCCTTGGGTGCGGCCGCCGGTGCCGATCCCAAAACCTTCGCCGGACTCGCGGGCGTGGGCGATCTCGTCGCCACCTGCGGCTCGCCGCTTTCGCGCAACTATACGTTCGGCGCGAACCTCGGCAAGGGACTGACCGTGGAGGAGGCCACCAAGGTGAGCAACGGCGTGGCCGAAGGCGTGCCGACCACTGATGCCGTGGTGGCGCTCGGCGACGAACTCGGCGTGCCCACCCCGCTGGCCTATCAGATGAGCCGTGTGCTCAACGAGGGCATCTCCTGCTCCGAAATGCTGGCCGGACTGTTCGGCAGCGAAGTCACGGGCGAGTGAGCGCGGGAGCGAGTAGACTCGTATCGGTTTCGGTGAGCCGGACGCCCAACGCGCCCGGCGAGCCAGCGATAGTGAGATAAGCGGTATACGATAGCGGCCGCTGATGATCGATCGCCAACGGCGAGGGTCATCGGTTGGGCTCGACAAGGCCTCTCTAACAGGCAGACAGTAAGGATGGTTATGGCCAAGAAGCGTGTTGTGGTGCTGTACGGCGGACGTGCGGATGAGCATTCGATCTCCTGCATCTCCACCGCCGGTGTGCTCAACGCCATGGATACCGAGCGTTTCGAGCCGATTCCGATCGGCATTACCAAGGATGGCAAGTGGATCGTCGGCGGCGAGGACCCCCGCGGCTGGAATCTGGACGGCGGCGAGCTGCCGACCGTGAAGATTACGCCGGAAACCCGTCCGGTGCTGCTGGACCCCTCCCTCGGCAAGGATGGCTTCCTCGTGGGGGAGCCCGGTGATCTGGGCTCGGCCGGGAACGGCTTTGACTCCAACGTCGTCAACACGTCCGACCCTGAAACGCATCATGCGGTCACTTCGCTCGGCCACGTCGATGCGGTGCTGCCGGTACTGCACGGCCCGTACGGCGAGGACGGTACGATTCAGGGCCTCCTCGAGATGATGGGCGTGCCGTACGTGGGCTGCGGCGTGTTCGCTTCGGCCGCATGCATGGACAAGCACTTCACCAAGGTGGTGCTCTCGGCAGCCGGTATCGCCACCGCGCCCGGCATCACCGTGGACGCGCGCAACTTCACCGCCTCCGATGTGCTGGCGCAGATTGATGAGGCTCAGCTCACCTACCCGCTGTTCGTCAAGCCCTCGCGTGCCGGCTCCAGCTTCGGCGTGACCAAGGTCGAGGCCGCCGATGACCGCGAGACCCAGCTCGACCGTCTGACCGCCGCCATCGCCGCCGGCGGCGAGCACGACTGGAAGGTGCTCATCGAGCAGGGCATCGACGGCCACGAGGTGGAATGCGCCGTGCTGTGCGCCAAGCCGGGCGACGAGCCGGAGGCCAGCTGGCCGGGCGAGATCGTGCTCGATCATCAGGACGACGACCAGTTCTACGACTTCGATTCCAAGTACATGGACGCCTCTGCCAGCCATGTGGAGGTGCCGGCCAACCTGCCGGTGAGCGTGCTGGAGGACGTGCGCGACGTGGCCCGTCGTGCCTTCAAGGCCGTGGACGGCGCCGGACTGAGCCGCGTGGACACCTTCGTGACGCCCGATGGGTCCGTGATAATCAACGAGATCAACACTATGCCCGGCTTCACGCCGATTTCGATGTATCCCAAGGCATGGGAGGCCACCGGCGTGAGCTACACCGAGCTCATCACCCGCCTCATCGAGGGTGTGCTGCGCTAACCGCCGTCCGCTTCGGGCCGGGGCGATTCCCGTCGCAGGCAATGTTGTCGAAAACGTACGCTGATTGATGTCGGCGTACGTTTTCTCATATGTGCGGTTGTGTTTGCAGTGCGGTGATTGCCGCTGGTGGTATGCGTCAACAATTCTGCGTCAGCAATTCCGCGTTGGCGAGCGGCGAGCCGGCCATCATCCGTGTGACACATCGGCCGCAATCGTCACTAATTCACCGTGAGTTTCCTTTTGTTCAGCGAATGTACGGCAAACGGCGAAGAACGTTCACCTGCACGCCAGTGTCGTGACAGATAACCCTCATAACTTCTGTTTTTGGAATTATGGGCCGCGCAAGTACAGCGCGAATCGACGCCCCGACTCCCAGGGTCCGGCCCCGATAGTCGGATCTGGATGCATGTTGAGAAAAGGAACATCATGAAGAACCTGCGTAAGATCGCGGCCGGCACCATTGCCGCCGTTCTGGCGTTCTCGATGGCTGCTTGCGGTTCGTCGAACGCCTCCAACAGCTCCGACTCCTCCTCCACCTCCACCGGCAAGTCCGTGAAGGTCAACGAAAAGTCCGCCAAGGCCACCTCCCTCGCCGATTTCGGCACCATGGACGACCTCGTCAAGGCCGCCGAGGAAGAAGGCGCCCTGAACGTCATCGCCCTGCCGCACGACTGGTCCAACTACGGCGAGGTCATCGAGACCTTCAAGAAGAAGTACCCGAAGATCAAGGTCACCGAGCTCAACCCGAACGCCTCCTCCAAGGAGGAGCTGGACGCCGCCAAGACCAACAAGGGCACCGACGCCGCTCCGGACGTCTTCGACGTCGGTCAGCAGATCGCCGCCACCTCCACCGATTCCTTCGCCCCGTACAAGGTGCAGGCCTGGGACAAGATCCCGGATGAGAACAAGGACGCCAACGGCGCCTACTACGCCGACTACACCGGCATCATGTCCATCGGCTGGAACAAGGACAAGTACGGCGACATCACCAAGATCGAGGATCTGCTCGACCCGAAGTTCGCCGGCACCGTGGCCCTCAACGGCAAGCCCGCCGAGGCCGGCGCCGCCTTCAACGGCTACCTGATGATCAACCAGCTGGCCGGCGGCGACATCAACAACCTGCAGCCCGGCCTCGACTTCTTCAAGAAGCTCAAGGACGCCGGCAACCTCACCACCGTTGACGTGACCAACGGCACCATCGACTCCGGCCAGACCGGCGTCGTGATGGACTGGACCTACAACCAGGCCTCCTACAAGAAGGAGCTCAAGTCCAAGGGCGTGAACTGGGAGTACAAGACCTTCCCGAAGGCCCAGGTCGTGAGCTACTACAACCAGGCCATCAACGTGGACGCCCCGCACCCGGCCGCCGCCCGTCTGTGGGAGGAGTACCTGTACTCCGCCGAGGCCCAGAACCTGTGGTTCAAGGGTGGCGCCAACCCGGTGCTGCTCTCCTCCATGAAGGAAGACGGCACCGTCGATCAGGACACCCTGAAGGACGCCATCACCATCGAGGGCAAGCCGGTCTCCTACACCAACGATGACGCCACCCGCATCACCGAGTGGCTGCAGAACAACTGGGACAAGACCATCGGCAACTGAGCCTAAGGCAACCTAAGGCAACCGAACCCATGACTGCTGCAATCGCACAGAACGGACCTGCCACCGCCAAGGTGGCGGGTCCGTCCGCTAACTCCAGCTCCTCCACGCTGGCCCGGCACCGTCAGGAACTCGGCACCATCGCCGTCACCCTGCCGTTCTTCGCCTACACCGCGTGCTTCCTGCTCGCGCCCACCGTGATCGTGATCATCGGCGCGTTCCAGACCCGTGACGGCGGCTTCACGCTCGCCAACTTCAACAAGCTGTTCGAAGCCAACACGATCTCCGCGTTCGTTACCTCCATCCTCGTGTCCATCGTCTCCTCGGTGATCGGCGCGGTGGTGGGTGGCCTCGCCTCGTACGCCCTCGTGATCGGCGCCAAGCCGAACGGCCTGATGCGTCGCCTCGTCTCCGCCATCTCCTCCGTGCTCGCCCAGTTCGGTGGTGTGATGCTCGCCTTCGCGTTCATCGCCACCATCGGCATCAACGGCATCGGCACGATGCTCATCAAGCAGCTGACCGGACTGGTCGTCAACCCGAACTGGCTCAGCTCGCTGCCGGGCCTCGTGACCGTGTACTGCTACTTCCAGATCCCGCTGATGATCATCATCTTCCTGCCGGCGGTCGATTCGATCCGTCCGCAGTGGCGTGAGGCCTGCGAGTCTCTGGGCGGCAGCACCTTCCAGTACTGGACCCGCGTGGCGCTGCCGATTCTGGCGCCGCGCTTCATCTCCGCGTTCCTGCTGCTGTTCGCCTCCGCGTTCTCCGCGTACGCCACCGCGGCCGCCCTGTTCTCCCAGCGCTCGATCCTCGTGCCGCTGATGATCCAGGGCGCCATGCGTAACGAGATGGACCCGAACCAGCAGGGCTTCGCCCAGGTGCTGGCGTTCGCAATGATCATCGTCGTGGCCATCGTGATGCTGCTGAGCCACGCTGTGGAAAAGAGGGCCGGACGTTGGCAGTGAACGAAACCTCCGCGACTGCTGCAAACGCTGCCGTCGTAGCCAAGACCGGAGCCACCGGTTCGACCGGTTCCGCCGGCACTGGCACTACCGGCACGGTCGGCACTAAGCCGCCGCAGCTGCGCGCCGCACGCATCCGCAAGCAGAGCGTCATCAAGTTCGTCATCCTGTTCATCACGCTGGCGTTCCTGTTCGTGCCGCTCTTCTCGATGCTCATCTTCACCCTGCGCCACCCGCTGTCCGGCCGCTGGTCCGCCGCGCCGTGGATCGCGATCTTCACCGGCAACGGCGAGTCGCTGGGCGCCGACCTGACCGTGCTGTGGCAGGGCATCGGCACCTCGCTGGCCCTGTGCGTGGTCACCGTCGTGATCATGCTGCTGCTCATGGTGCCCACGATGGTCATCGTCCATATCCGCTCCAAGGCGCTGGAACGCGCGATCGAGTGGGTCGCCACTCTGCCGCTGACCATCCCGGCCATCGTGCTCGTGGTGGGTCTCGGCCCGATCTACCGCTGGCTGTCGGCGGACGTGCTGAGCACCAACCCGATCTGGCTGTGCTTCGCCTACGTGATCCTCGTGATGCCGTTCGCCTTCCGCGCCATCGCCGTGGGCCTCAACTCCATCGACGTCAAGACCCTGGTCGAGGCTTCCCGCTCGCTCGGCGCTTCGTGGCCGAAGGTGTTCTTCCGTGTGATCATCCCGAACCTGTGGCAGTCGATCCTGTCCGCCTCGTTCATCTCCATCGCCGTGGTGCTGGGCGAATACACCGTCGCCTCGCTGCTCGGCCGTATGAACCTTCAGGTCGCGCTCTACCAGCTCGGCCAGTCCAACTCCCAGATCTCCACCGCCATGTCGTTGCTTGCGTTGCTCTTCGGCGTGGTTCTGCTCGTCGCGCTCGACCTCATTTCCGATGCGATGCGCAAGTCGAAGGAAAGCTAACCAATCATGACCGTTGATGAGAAGACCCTCGCCACCCCGGCCCAGACCGAGGACGAGTTCAAGAATGATCCGACCGCCACGCTGCAGGGCGTCAAGGCCAAGGACGTGACCAAGGCCGCCAAGAAGCTGCTCAAGGAGTCCGCGGAACGCGGCGGCGGCTCCATCCAGATGCAGGATGTCGTCAAGATCTACCCCGGTTCCACCGTGCACGCCCTCGACGACTTCAACCTTGACATCAAGCCGGGCGAGATGGTCGTGCTGCTCGGCGGCTCCGGCTGCGGCAAGTCCACCGCCCTCCGCTCCCTCGCCGGTCTGGAGGACATCCAGGGCGGCCGCATCATGGTCGGCGGACAGGACGTGACCGGCGTGCCGGTCAACAAGCGCGAGATGGCCATGGTGTTCCAGGCCTACTCCCTCTTCCCGCACATGACCGCGCTCGAGAACGTGGCCTTCGGCCTCGAGGTGCGCGGCGTGGGCAAGGAGGAGCGCCGTCGCATCGCGATGGAACAGCTCGAGCTCGTAGGCCTCAAGGATCAGGCCAAGAAGTACACCCAGCAGATGTCCGGCGGCCAGCAGCAGCGTGTGGCTTTGGCCCGCGCACTGGCCATCAAGCCGCGCGTGCTGCTGCTTGACGAGCCGCTGTCCGCTCTGGACGCCAAGGTGCGTGTGCAGCTGCGCGACGAGATCCGCCGCATCCAGCTCAACACCGGCACCACCACCGTGTTCGTGACCCACGATCAGGAGGAGGCACTGGCAGTGGCCGACCGTATCGGCGTGATGAACCACGGCCGCATCGAGCAGATCGCCGCCCCGCAGGACCTGTACCAGCGCCCGGCCACCGAGTACGTGGCCACGTTCATCGGTCTGACCAACCGTCTGCCCGGTGCCTCCAACGGCGAGGAGGCGGTGGTCTTCGGCCAGCGTCTGCCGCTGCTGCCGAACTCCGCCACCGGCGACTCCGTGGCCGTGCTCGTGCGTCCGGAGAACCTCACGCTGGCCCTGCCTTCGCAGCATGACTCCAACATCGGCGAGCACGCCCGCGTGGAAGTCATCCACTTCCTCGGCTCCCTGGTGCGCGTGGACACCGTCATCACCTCCGGCGAATTCCAGCGCTGGAACAAGGGCGAACAGCTCAAGGTGACCGTGCAGCTGCCCGCCAACGAGCTGCCGGCCGGCCTCGCTACCGGTGACGAGGTGGTCGTCACGCCGCGTGCCGTGGCTGCCCTCGCCTGCTGATTTCGGCCGGTATCCGGCGCCTCACGCTTGAACGCGGAATTGGCGTCTATCAGGGGTCGCGCGATTGTGCGCGGCCCCTTTTGCGTATTGACGGTATTGCGCGGTATCGCGCGCGTAGGGATGATTCGTGCGCGATTCGTGCGTGATACCGTGCGTTTGGCGTTGCGTTCGGTGTTGCGTTTGCATTCCATATGATGCGACCTGATGCGACATCATTCGACATGATGCGACGGCGCGCTATGCCGCCTCAATCACTCTGAGGGATGAACTTGATTCGCCTTGGAATCACTGGGAAATCGCTCTGAAGAATGAGCGCGAGTGCAGTATCCGTCCCTTATTCTGAATCATGACAGGCATACGAGATCGGTACTGTCGAACCAGTGAAGATAGGGGAACCACATGAACGAGACAATGCCGTCCGCTCCGGAAATGCAGCCGCAGCAGGACAACACTCAGCCATCGCAACCTGTGGCGCAACACAATATCCCGCAGACTGATACATCGCCCGGTGCACATCAGCCGCAGCCGTCCGATCCGCGCTCGACACAGCATTCCCGTCAGGGACGCGATTGGCTGGCCATCGCCCGCCGGCGGTTCTCGCTCATCGGAGCCACAATCGTGGCAATGATGCTGATCTGGCTTGCGGCGGGCGAAATAGGCTGGGCCATCCTACGCTCGGTATTCGGCGATGATGCGCCGATGTGGGCGACGGTCCTGGTTTCTTCCGGAACGATATACCTGATCGCCATGCCGTTGAGCATGCTCATCGCCACGCGCGTGCCGGTGCTGCGCACCGCCCAATACCCCATGCGTGCCGGCGAGTTCCTCCGTATTCTCATCATGGTCGTGGCGGTCGGATACGTCGGCAATATTATCGGCACGGTACTGTCGTTGGTGCTGAGCCAGGGACAGTCCTCGAATCGAATCGTCGACATTCTCGCTGGCGGTGACTGGTGGGTCAACGTACTGTTCATCGTCGTGCTCGCGCCGATTTTCGAGGAGTGGATGTTCCGTCAGCAAATCATCTCCCGGTTGCGCCGATATGGCGAAAAGACGGCGATCCTGTATTCGGCTCTGGCGTTCGGTCTGTTCCACTACAACCTGTACCAGTTCTTCTACGCCTTCGGCATGGGCCTCCTCCTCGGGTACGTGTATACGCGCACCTCGCGTCTGCGTTATCCGATACTCATGCACATGTTGTTCAATCTCAACGGTTCGGTGGTGGGGCCGCTGATCATCCGGCAGGTCGATCCTCGCCTCTTTGACGGTTCCACGAGCAACGAGGAGCTTCTGCGTTTGGTGCAGACGGCGGATGCAAGGCTGGCTGGACTCGGTTATTACTCCCTCTACGTCATGGTGCTGCTCGCACTGACCATCGCCGGTATCGTGCTGCTCATCGTCAAGCGCAAGAGCTGGGAGTTCTACACGGCACCCGAGGAACTGCCCGCAGGGTGTGTGACGCGTACGGCGTACGGCAACATCGGTACGATCAGCTATCTGCTGCTCACCATAGCTCTGACGGTTGTGGCGCTGCTGATGTGAGCCGATTCCCTCGGATCGGACGATTGCTGGGCTGACGGAACCGTATCCGGATTGCTTCCGGAGCGCATCCGGGTCTGCGATTGGAACCGACAGCGTGATACAGCGATTACAGCAGATATGGCAGTGGCTCCCTCTTATCGGAAGGGAGCCACTGCCATATCTTGCGCTAGCGGAGTATCACGCCCAGTCGGAACACGGGAACGATGGTCACAGATTGTGGGCCGAGCCGCCGTCCTCCACCAGATAATCCGGCGCGGGCGAGGCGATGGCCCGTGCGGCGCGATCGCGCGCGGTCGAGAGCAGTACGCCGGGGCGCACGAACAGCAGCACCTGACCGGTCATGCCGTACGGCGAGAAGCCGGTGAACTTGACCAGCGGCGGCTGCCCCTCGAGGGCCATATCGGCGGTGGCCTGCGTGACGCGCGCGAGGATGTCGCGGCTCACCTCGGCCGGGTCGCTGGAGGCCTTGGCGGTGAACTCAAGCGTCACCATGCCCTCGCTCGACGGCGTGAGCTTGGTCAGGGCCGCGGTGTTGAGGATGGAATTCGGGATGACCATGCGGTCGCCGCCACGCGTCTCGATCATCGAATGACGCCAGGTGATGTCCACCACGGTACCGGTGGTGCCTTGGATGGTCACCAGATCGCCGGGCTGGATCACGCGGCCCAGCATGAGTCCGAAGCCGCCGATCACGTTGGCGATGGTGTCCTTGAGACCCAGCGAAATCGCCACACCTCCGATGCCGAGGGCGGTGACCAATGTGGTGGGGTTGATGCCGAACACCGGCTGCAGCACCATCGCCACAGCCGCAGTCCAGATCACCACGCGCATCAGGTTGATGAAGATCGAAGCGCTGGGGATCTGTGACTTGTCAAGCGCCTTGCGCAGCAGTCGGCTGACGATGTGGTCGGCCACGAACGCCACGACCAGCACCAGTACCAGCCAGATGAGCTTGCCGGCGTTCGTCTGCAGCCAGCCTGCCATGAAGTATCTGAAATCGGTCATATGGTCACCGTAACAGCCCGGCGGAACAGGGGCGTCATGGCATTGTTTCTGCGGGCTCGATGCGGTATCGATGGGTCGTGAAGCAGGTCTGGCGGAGGTGGGAGTCCGGGCCGTTTTACGGGGTTGAGGTTGAGTCCGGGTCGCCTTACCGGGTTGAGTCCGGCTGTCCCACGGGTTGAGTCCGGGCCGTTCCACGGGTTCTGGGCATATCCCTACCATCTGGCTGGCCTGCTGGCCGGTTCTGGGCATATTCGTACCTTAAGCAAGCCAAAATCGACTCCTTATGGTGGTCATATGCCCAGAACCGTCTATATGAGGCCTGTATGCCCAGAATAAGTGGTAGGGATATGCCCAGAATGCGCGTGAGCGAATGCTGGACTGCGAGACCCAGGTTTGGATGAACCGAAAACAGACATTCGGCAGACCATATTTCGGTCATTTGCTCATTCGGACGTTTCGGTCATTTGGTCATTTGGACATGCCCTGCATAAGTTCCGGCATCCGCCGAGGCTACTGCTGCTGGTGCTCGCGGCAGGTTTGGCCGAGGCCGCGCGCCAGACGGATCGGATCGAGGATCTCGTCAAGCTGCTCGGCGGGCAGATCGGTGCGCTCGCCGGCCACCTCGCGTACGGTGCGGCCGGAGCGTACGGCCTCGGCGGCGATGTCGGCGGCGGCCTCGTATCCGATGTAATGGTTGAGGGCAGCGGAGATCGACGGCGAGTACTGCGCGAATTCGCGGCCGCGCTCGATGTTGACCTTGATGCCCTCCACGCAGTTGGTGCGGAAGATGGTCATGGCGTTGGTGAGCAGTGACATGCCGCTCAGCAGCTCATGGACCATCACCGGGTCGAAGGCGTTGAGCTGCAGCTGCCCTTCCGCCACGGCCCAGTTCACGGTCACGTCCATGCCGAAGATCATGAAGCAGCACTGGTTCACGCATTCGGGGATTACCGGGTTCACCTTGCCCGGCATGATGCTCGACCCGGCTTGGCGCGCGGGCACGTCGAGGTCGTTGAAACCGCAGCGCGGGCCGGAGTTGAGCAGGCGAAGGTCGTCGGCGGCCTTCTTAAGGTGTACGGCGAGGCTCTTGATTGCGGCGGAGGTGGCCACGTATGCGCCCATGTCGGTCATCGCGGCCACCGGGTCGGGCGCGGCGGTGACGGGCAGGCCGGTGATGCGGCCCAGATGGTCGATGGCGGACCTGCGGAACCGGAGATCCGCGCAGATGCCGGTGCCGATGGCCGTGGCGCCCAGATTGAGCTGGGCGAGCAGCGGCACCACACGGTCGAATGCGGCGAGATCCGACTTCAGCAGCGTGGCGAAGGAGTGGAACTCCTGACCGTACGTAATCGGCACGGCGTCCTGCAGCTGGGTGCGACCGATGGTCACGTCGTTGACGTGTTTGTCCGCGAGGTCGTGGAAGGCGCGTGCGAGCTTCTTGGTGGCCTCGGCGAGCGGGCCGATAGCGTCGATGAGCGCGAGCTTGCAGGCCGCAGGGTAGGTGTCGTTGGTGGACTGGGATTCGTTGACGTCGTCGTTCGGATGGATGTAGTGGTAGTCGCCGCGCGGATGTCCCGCGATCTCCAGCGCGCGGTTGGCGATCACCTCGTTCATGTTCATGTTCGAGGAGGTTCCGGCGCCGCCCTGCATCACGTCCACCGGGAACTGATCGGCCAGTTTGCCGGCCTCGATCTCCAGACACGCCTGACGGATGGCCTCGGCCTTGTCGTGGTCGAGCAGGCCCAGCTCCTCGTTGGCGATGGCGCACGCGCGCTTGACCGTGGCGTAGGCGCGGATGAGCTCCGGATGCTGCGCGTCCGTGATGCCGGAGACCGGGAAGTTGGCGATGGCGCGCTGGGTGTGGATGCCCCAGTAGACGTCTGCCGGCACCTCCAGCTGGCCGATGCAGTCGTGCTCGAGACGGGTGGCGGCGGGATCGGCGGCCGCCGGGTTGATGGTCGATGGATCGGCGGCCTTGACAATGGAGATGGTGTTCGTCGTTTCACTCATGATTCCATTGTCCCGTCGCCGGCGCCGAAATGCCAGAAGATGCGGGCAGTTGCGCCTTGTGAGAAACCTCACCAGTATCGTCTAGCGGCGCCTGCGCTGTTGGGCGTCATCGGCGGACGTGTGTGTCGTGAGCGGTGAGGCCTTGCGCATTGTGGACGAAGATGCGGTTCCAATGGGCGAGCATGTCCTCGCGGCTCATGGCCAGATAGGTGCCCATGGCCAGTACGGCCACGTCCTCCTTCAGCAGGTCTTTGAGCTCGATGGTGTCGCTGAGCTCCGGCCGGCGCCGTAGCACGGCGAGCAGTCCGCCGACGGTGAATTCGACCATGAGGTCGGTTTTCAGGTCGACGTGTTCCGGGTCGAGCTGAAGCATGCTGAAGAGCTGCAGTCGGGCGAAATCACGCAGGGATTCGGTCAGGTCCAGCGTGCTGTGGGGACCTGCGAGCAGGGCCAGACGGTCGAGTCGCTGGCGTTGCTCCGGGTCGGAGAGCAGGGCGGTGACCCGCTCGCTCCACTGCTCCTCGGCGTCGCCGTTCGGGTCCGGGCGGCGTTGGACCGTGCTGGACTCCACCTGATGCAGGATGGCGGAATCGGCCAGTTCGGGAAGGCTGGAGAAGTGGTAGTAGAACGAATTGCGGTTCACTCCGGCCTCGCGCACTACATCCGTGACGGTGATCTTACGGTAGTCGCGGTCGGCGAGGAGCTCCCAGAAGGCGTTCTCGAGACGTTCCTTGGCGGGCAGGACCTCGGAATCGTGGCGTGGGCGTGGCATTGGTCCTCCTTGTGCGGTTCTTGCGCTGCGGGCCGGGCTCGGTCTTTGGCGGTCGTCGGTGCAGGCCGGGCACGCGCGACGGGCCGGGGCCGCATGGTTTGTATGCATCAGCTTGCGGTTTTCACCGTTCGCTTGACTGCTGTGCAGCCTGTGGGTATGACGTGAATCCGGCGGATGCGGGTGGTCAGCTTGTCTAATAACTCATTTTATTATGCAGTATAACCAATTTGATGATAGATGAAGTTCTTGGGTCACTTCGGCTGGCAAGGAGGGCTATGCGGTTGTTCCGGCCTGTTGCGTCCGTTTATGGTCAGCAGGCTGGCGGTTCTGACCAGAAACGGACGCAAATCGACCGCAGAGCGTCCGTTTCTGGTCGGCAGTTCCCTCCCTACTGACCATAAACGGACGCTGAGTGCCTTCTGGGAGTCCGTTTCTGGTCAGTAGCGTTACATTCCTGACCATAAACGGACGCTTGGAGGATTATCGAGGTGCGGATAGGTACACAGGTGCAGACGTTCGCCGCGGGTACATCCGCGCGCGGAACTATGTTGGCGACTTCCACCGTCCCACCGCTCAGCACACGCGGGTACACCGCGCGCGGAACCATGGCTTAGGCTGCGGATGATGTCGAGTTGGGGGAGTCTGGGGCGGTCGGGGTTGGGACTTGTGAGCCATACCGGGGTGCGGAGACGGCCGTCGTCACGTTGGAGTTGGGGCCTTCTGCGGACGCGATGGCGTCCGTTGCGGGCGCTGGTTCTGCAGCGGGCGCGTCGGATGGCGCGTCGGATGGCGCGTCGGATGGCGAAGTCGCGGGCTCAGTCGCAGATGTCCCGGCCGTCGCCGCTGGCTTGCGCTTGGTGGCGGCTGCCCTGAACAGAATCGCCATTGCCTCGGTCAGATGCCGCCGGTCTTCGGGTGTGAGCCCCACGTAGGCGCCCAGCATGGAGGGGATCGCGGCCGGAAGATTGCCCATCAGATCGCTGAGCCGGGTGGCGCCGTTGGCGTGCAGCACGCGGAACAGCGCGTCCACGGCCCGCTCGCGTTGTTCGGGAGTCAGGGAGACCACCCACTGGTTGAGTCGCTCGTTGAACAGCTGCGAACTGGAGCTAAGATCCGGCTCGGTGACGAATTGGTCGCCGTTCACCAGCCAGGTATGCGACGAATGCTGCATGATGCCGTCGGAATCGGACGCGACCACGCGGCACGGCTCCGGCGTCTCGAAAATCATGCCGACGATCGACGAGCTCGGCACGATCTTCGTCACCTTCGGCTGTATCGCCCGATAGGCCGGACTGGTCACGATCTCCTGCGGGAAGCCGGGGCCGTCCAGCGAATAGACGTGCTGGATGCGACGCTGGACCTTGGCGTCGGCGTTCATCGCCGCGTAAACCGCGAGATTGCCGCCTTTGGAATGGCCTGTCAGGATGATGGGGCCGGCCCACAGGCGCGCCACCGTGTCCAAATAGGCGCTCGCCGCACGCTGGGCCGGAACCGGGTACTGGAAGGACATGTTGAAGTCCTCCTTCCAGCCGATGAACGAGTCGTCGGTGCCGCGGAAGGAGATGACGAGTGTGCCTTTGCGCGTGGGATTGCGGCGGCTGCGTCCATCCGGCAGCTGAAACGTCGCGGCGGCGAACTGTGTCTGCTCGCCGCGATTGACGTGCTCGACCACGGCGCCGAGGCGCACTCCGGCAAATCGCGGGGACTTGGCGCATGTTTGGAACAGGGCGTGGGTCAGGCTCGGGTCGAGGACCGAGACCACTTGCGGCTCATGGGGCTTGTCGTTCTCCTCGTTGGCGGTCGATTGGTGCAGCTTCTGATTGGCATCGGCAATACTGATCGACTCCATCATCGGGTGCCACAGCGCTCTGAGCCAGAGAAGCGGATGCTCGGGCTCGAACGAGCGGATGCGAGACGCGAACGAGCCGTCTGCGGATTCGGGGTCGGATTCGTCCAGCGCCAGCGTAGGGCAGATGCGGGCCACGTCCTCGTAAATCAGCGTGCCGAAAATCAGCGCATCCACCTCGTTGAGCGGCAGCTCGGCAAACGAGCGCTCCTCAGTGCGCACATAATCAGCGATGCTGGCCATGCTGCCCTCCTTTGGCTGTCGATTCGTGGCCATCTCGGCGGAGTCTGTGGTTCGTGTTCCTCCGCAGAGCTTCGGGGCGTGTGGGCTGCTTCAGTCGGTAGCCGTTCATGCGCTGCGGATGTCGTATTGCAGAGTGTATGACTACACTGTGGCATGCCTTCGCGGGCCCGTGGCCTCTTACCGGCAAAATTCTACGATTTCGGCCAGCATGGCTTGCTGGTGGTGCTCCCTCGGCGAACGTCGCCGGGCGTATTCCCGCCATGAAGCGGAATGATGTTGGATAATGCGTGAGGTTGCTGGCGCGGTACTTGGCGAATGGCGTTGTATGGGGGATGTGACGTTCGGTCTGCCGCGCATCCGCCCTACAGGTCAAATCGGGAGAGGTCGACGCCTTCGTGCTCGAGGAGGGCGGCTTTGATGTCCAGCCGGCCGCCGTAGCCGCCGAAGGAACGGCCTGCGCCGACCACGCGATGGCAGGGCACGATGATGGTGATCGGATTGCGTTTCACCGCACCGCCCACGGCCTGTGCGGCCATGCGTCCGCCGCCACGGCGCTCGGCCAACTCCGCGGCGAGTTCGCCGTATGACACCGTCTCGCCGTAGGGGATTTCGGCGACCAGATTCCACACTTCGCGTTGGAACGGAGTGCCGTTCGGCCTGAGTGCGGGCGCCGAAGCGAGACCCGGACGCTCGCCGGCGAAATACGCGGCAAGCCATTCCCTTGTCTGCTTGAACACTTCGATATGCTGCGAGTCGGTTGCATTGCAAACGTGCGGGTCGTGGTCGTGGTTGTAATCGTGCTCGTTGGCGTTGGCGTTGGCGTTGGCGTGTAAGGCAGGGTGTTGTTTCTCGCTCGGCGCAAGTGGTGAGACGGCATGCCGTTGCTGTTCATGCTGCTGTTCGTGTTGCTGTTCGCGCGAGAACGCGGGACGAACGGTGGTCTTGTCGCTCAAGGTTGTGTTTTCGCAAATGCCGGTGAGCTCGATTGCTTCGGCGGTCGAGCCGGGGTGCGCCCACCACCAGTCGTCGAGGCACAACTCGGTCAGGGATGAACCATCCGAGGTCATGATCATCCTGCCGATGGGGGTGTCGATCGTGGCGTGTGCCACATGTGGCATCAGCCGTTGCGCCAACTGTGTCATGACCACCATTATCCGCTTGGCGGCGGGCTAATCGGTGGTATCAAGGCTTGGCAAGTCGTCGATTGTCGGCCTATTTGCGTTGTAAGGGGTAGGTACACCGGTTGTGCGGTTGGCTATCTGCGTTGTAAGGGGTACATACCCAAGTAGAAGACCGTGCAAAACCGCGGAATACCGTAACGGTTGTGGCTCTTATACTCTCGATAGCGGGAGCAAGGTACCCCTTACAACGCAGATAGCTGTTCGCGGAAGTGGAAATGTACCCCTTGCAACGCAGAAACCCTCCTGACGATGTGCCGGATGGCCCAGTGCCCCGCGTCGGAGGTTCGTCTACGGATTCGCCGTCTCACCCTACGCCGCTGCGACGTGATCTACAGCATGCTCAGGAGCGGTACCCTCTACCGGGACAAGCCCTCGCTGTCTGAAACCAACCGACACAGGCCATGGCAACGAACCGCCAACGCCAAGGCGAAGCACGCCCATCACAAAACCAACCTGGACGCGACACAACAACCCATCACAAGGTTGGCAACAACATGGGAGCACCCTACCCAAACCTGCTTCGCAGGTGGCCGACGCGGATACAAGATAGAAGCAAGAACGAAAGAGCTATGTAATGAGTAAGTCCCTCCGCCGGTGAGGGCAGAAGGGACTTACTCATTGGGTGCATTGCATGCAATCACCGTCAGAACGCCGCTGGTGATTGCATTCGGTTTACTCCGGAATCACTCCTCGACGAACTTGAGGAAGGCGTCAACCTCGGCGGAAAGCTTGGCCTTGTCGTCGTCGGACAGGACCAGCTTGCCGGTGCCCCAGGATTCGGCCGGCAGAGCCACGCCCACCTGCTCGGACTCGGGCAGCAGCTCGGCCTTGTTGAAGCCCAGCACCTCGTTGAGCTTGGCGCGGGTGCCGGCGCCGGCGGACTGACCGGCAACGGCGGACAGCGCGACCTTCTTGCCGGCCAGCACGGTGACGGGGTCGGCCGGGAACGGCTCGAGCGGACGGGACAGCCAGTCCAGCAGGTTCTTCAGCACGCCCGGGTAGCTGTAGTTGTACTCCGGGGAGAAGATCCACACGCCATCGGCCTCGGTGACGGCCTTGCGCGCCTCGGTCACGGCGGCCGGCGGGTTCGGGAACTCCTCATCCTGGTTGAAGAACGGCACGTTGGTGTAGTTCAGGAACTTCACCTCGGCGCGGTCGCCGATGAGGGCCTTGGCCTCCTCGGCCAGCTGGGCGTTGAAGCCGTTCTTGTGCAGGCTGCCCACGATGAACAGAAGCTGGGTCATGATATCCCCCTTAATATACGTATTGCGTTGCGGTCCGTTCCGGTCGCGCGACGACCGTGACAAACCACCTTCGTTACGCCATTATTGTGCGGTCTCCTCGCCGACATGCTTCACCTTGAGTGAAGATTGGCGGAATTCCGCGGCGGCGTACAGTTAGTGCTGTATCTTTTGATTGATACAGAATGATGACGGGAATCGGTCTCGGCTCGGCGCATGGAAATGGCTGCGGGGCCGAGCCCGTGGAGGGGGCGACCGCAATGACTGCTACAGATATTAGCGCAATCGCATACATGACGTCCGCAATGGGCTCGGATATTGACGGATCGACCGGCATCGTGGCGCACTTCACCGGGCTGATTCGCGCCGGCGAGTTGCCGGCCGGAGCCGAGATGCCGTCGATTCGAGGTCTGGCGGGTGATCTGGGCGTGGCGCCGGGCACGGTTCGCCGGGCGTACGGGGAGCTTGAATCACAGGGGCTGATTGTGACGAGTCCGGGGCGTCCTTCGCGCGTCGCCGAACGTGAGCAGGCACCTTGCGAGGTGCTGGCTGCGGTTCAGGTGCTGGTGTCCGCCGCGCGCCGGCAGGGGTTGAATCGCAGCGAGGTGCAGGATGTGATTGGTGCGATGTGGGATTTGCCCGAGCCGGAATTGTAGAGGACTTGTGAATAACCGCGGATGCCATGGCGGGAAAGTCGTGCCTGTCGGGGTGGTTGTGCCGAAATGATGACTGGGCGAAAACCGCGGAATTCCGCCGAGACACGCGGGAAGATGCATTTTCCTCGAAAAGCGCGTATCTTATTCACCTGTTGCTTGTTGCAAAGCACATGCGGACATAGCTTAGTTGGTAAAGCGCAACCTTGCCAAGGTTGAGACCGCGGGTTCGAGTCCCGTTGTCCGCTCTCGGAAGGCCGTCGGATTCGGCCGGATGACTGACCCGGGCGGTTGGCGCAGAGGTAGCGCACTTCCCTGACACGGAAGGGGTCACAAGTTCGAATCTTGTATCGCCCACTCGAGGGGCGGTGGCTAGCTGCTGGTCCTTGGCTTATCGGGCGATTGGCGCAGCGGCTAGCGCACTTCGTTCACACCGAAGGGGTCGTAGGTTCGATTCCTACATCGCCCACCCTTCATTCTCCCGCCAAGTTCGGCGGGATTTTTGTTTTCGGCTTCGGACTTCGGGATCGAACTGCGGAATGTTGCGCTGAATTTGGTCTGCCCTCCACCTCCGGTGAATCCAGAACGGGTAACTTAAGTTTGTCCCATACGAAGCCACTTATCGTGAGGGAGGCCTAGGGTCTGGCATTCCGCGTCAATAATTCGTTAACGAATTCTCTATCCCCTCAGACCCGCTTCGCGGGCCAGCTCGTCCTGCGGATTGAGGACGTGCTTCGCGCGTGTTCTGCTGGCTCGCCTGTCGTCTCGGACGTTGCCTACAAACACTCCGCTGGTTGCTTCGCGGCAACGTCCTAACAAGGGGAGCCAAAAATATATTCAACGAATTTTTAGCGCAGGACACTGGCCGCGGTGTCGGTGCGTCGGAACCTACAATCCGCGTTGCTTGAGCGCGGCGACGATTTGCACATAGAACTCGCGCACGTCGAATCCGGGGATGTTCTCGCGGTTGAGATCGATCATATCGGCATGCGATATGCCGCGTACGCCGTTCGGCTCCAGCCAGGTGAACCGTTCTCCCCACGGGAATGACGGCTGCGCGACAAGTCCGTCATTCGGCCCGTCGAACCATTTGACCAACGGGTAGGTGAAGTTGAGCGGGAACTTGCCGGTGGTGGCATGGGCGAGTTTCGAGCCGACGCTTTGGCACACGATGCCGGCGAATGGGCTGGTGCGGGGGACTGGGCTCGCCGGGGAAGCGGGTGTGGCAGTCATGCCTGCGCGGGGATACGATTGCCGCGACTGGCTTACCGCGCCGGAAGGGACAGCCCACGGGCCGGAGGCTTGGCTGAGGTGCTCGTTCACGGCAATCGGAGACGGCTCGGCGGGCGCATCGCTGGTGTTCTGGGCCGATACGCCGCCTGCTGTCCCGCCCGGCACACCACCTGCCGTCACGATTGGCGCGCCGCCCGTTGTCCTGCCTGATACACTGCCCGCCGTCGTTCCAAGCGCACTGCCCGCTGATTCCCGTTGCCAGCGCCCGTTCAACTGGTCCCAATCGCCGATTTCGGCGTTGAGCCGTGCGCAACCTGCCTGGGTCAGGTCGTGAACCGCAGCCATGAAGTCAGGGTGCGCGTCACCGAGCCGGGAGGCGGCCGCGTTGTAGGTGGCCGCCACCTTGGACTGCGCGCTGGCTGGAATGTTGGTCAGCAGGTAATCGGCGAACCCGCAGCCGCGATGCGGCGTGTTGATGGTGGTCAGCGAGGCCACATAAGGCGCCGCGCCGCAACGGGCGATGGCATAACGCATGTCCAGCCCGCCCTTGGAGTGCGCGATGACGTTCACTTTGCCACAGCCGGTCGTTTCGACGATGTGCCGGATGCGCGCGGTCAGCTCTCGCGCGGCGTCCGGCACCGATGCTGCGGACTGATGCTCGCCGTAATAGATTGTCGCGCCGTTGCGTTGCAGTTCGGCGGGAACGCGGCCCCAATAGTTGAGTGCCTGTGTGTCGCGGAAGAAGACGCCATGCACCAGCAACACGGGGTAGCGTGTGGCGCAGATGCGTGCGCCCGCGCGAGACCGGTCCAGTCGCTCCTTTGCCGTCTCGAATCGCACCTCCTCGCCGACCGTGCGGATGATGAGGTTGAGCGCGATGAGGTTCGCAATCGGAATCCATCCGCACAGGATGCCGATAACCCGGATTTTGAGTCCCAGCTGCACGGATGTGACGTACACGGTGATGATGCCGATCCAGAAAATGATCGATTCGATGAGCATCACGCCCGCCAGCGCGGCGGCCCACACCGGCCATGCCTCGCCCCACGCAGCCGGCCACCCGTAGGCGAGCATGGTGACGAGAGACAGTATCAGACCGATGGTGGCTGCGAGCGTGGTCCACCAGAATATCCGCAACATGATGACGCCGAACCGGCATGCGGTGATGCGATTGGTCATAAGGCCCCCTAGCTTGCTGACCGTTTCATCCGTCTCCAGTTTATCCGTGTTGCCCGCGTGCGTCTCGCGCGGGCCGGTGGGATGTGCGGTGGGATGAGCGGAGCGGTGCCCAAAAACGGGGTCGAGCGTCCCGCGCCAGAAATCTGTTGACGAATTGGCTGCCCCTCAGCCCCGCTTCGCGGCCGGCTCTCCTGACAGGGGAGGGCAAAACCTAAGGCTCTGTTAAACCAGAATTGACATGGATTAATCCGTTCATGTTTAATATGCTGCGCCATTAATTCGTTGAATGTATTATTGGCTCTCCTTGTTGGGGGAACTGGCCCGCGAAGCGGGTCTGAGGGGCAGGGAATTAATAAACGAAGTTCTGACGTGGCATATTAGGTTGGGTTGCTTTCTCAGGGGAAGCAACCCAACCTGGCTCTCCATGTATGTCAAAATTGGTTTAACGGAGCCAAACCTAATGAACGAACTTACGGCGAGATACGAGCATGTGTTAGTGGTCTGTCTCGCAATTGGTTGAGTGGTATTGGCCCTCTCTGACGAGGGACTGTCGGCGACGCTGACTGGGTGAGAGAAAAAGCTGAAGTCCTCAATTATTTAAGAAACAGACCACTAGGAATCGCCATCGTCGCGTCGGCCCGATGCGCCCGTCTCGCCATAGTGCCATCAGCTCCTTGCCGGCGGGCGGACGGGCTTAGGATGGTGCCTATGGTTGCGTCTGCCCGTTATTCCGATGTGATTTTCGATTTCTGCGATGTGCTGGTCGACTGGGAGCCGCGTGTGCCGCTGGTGGGGCAGGTGCAGGACTCGGTGATGGACCGGCTGTTCGACCGAGACGACCCGTATGGTTTCTGGCACTACGACGAACTGTCCGATCTGGGCTGGAGCGAGGAGCGGGTGTTGCGCGATTATGCCGCGCAGCATGGTTTGCCGGACCTCTTGGACTTCGCGGATTCCCTGTCAGGTTCATCCTCCTCGTCAGCCTCCCCATCAGACGTTGTGAAGGCCGATGCCGCGGCGTTGCGGGCATTCCGACTGTACTTCGAGCGTCAGCGGATGGCGCTCGTCGGCATGCTGCCCGGCATGCCGGAGCTCCTGCATGATCTGGACGCGGCCGGTGTGCGCTGCTGGGGACTGACGAACTTCACGGTCAAATACGTCGATGCGGCGCGTGAACTGTTCCCGGCGCTCGGCGTTCTGAAGGATGTGGTCGTCTCCAGCGCCGAACGCATTCACAAGCCGGACCCTGAGATCTTCCGCCGGGCCATTGCGCGATTCGGCGTGGAACCGGCCCGTACGGCCTTCGTGGACGACAAGCCGTGGAACGCCGAGGCCGGGACCGCCGCCGGCCTCACAGGCATACGCTTCACCGATGCCGCTTCATTGCGCCATCGGCTGTTTGCGTGACTGCCTCGGTGTTTGCGAACCTGTCTCGCTGATAATTACGGATTTCAGCTGCTGTACCTTCTCCGGTCGGCTTCGCTGCCAGCTCGGCGAAGGAAGGGGATGCCGCTCAGACAATTGCAAAACGAACCATGAGCGGACCCATTCTCACCGTCTGGTCCGTGTGCTGTGCGTCCCGTCTGCTGCGTCCCCGTCTGGCGCGTCTGCTGTGCGTCCCGTCTGGTGTGTCCGGTGCGTGTGGTGCGTGTGGTGCGTCCCCGTCTGCCGTGTGCTGTGCGTCCCGTCTGCTGCGTCAGGTGCGTCAGGTGCGTTCCCTGTCGGTTCTCGACGGTTCGCTGTCGGATTTCAACACTTGGCTGTCGGGTCTCGACGCTTGACTGTCGGGTCTCATACAAAATACGTACGAAATCCGACAGTCAAGCGTCGAGAACCGACAGTGGTATGTCGAGAACCGACAGTGGTATGTCGAGAACCGACAGTGGTATGTCGAGAACCGACAGTGGTATGTCGAGAACCGACAGTGGTATGTCGAGAACCGACAGTGGTATGTCGAGAACCGACAGTGAACCGGTGAGAATTCGGCAAAGCGAACCGTTAAGAACCCGGCAAACAGCCCGGTGGGAACCCGGCAAAGCGGCCGGCGGGCAACCGGTATCCGCGGTACACCCGCCGTCATGGCAAGCGCAGCGGCTCATCCTCCTCACGGGGATGGCGCTTCCGCCACCACCGCTGCACGAAATACGCGCCGTAGCACAGCACGATGAACACCAGTTCGGCGCCGAGCGCGAACCGCTGCTCCTTGTCGAAGAAGACCAGCAGGAACGACGCGGTGCACAGGATGAACGCGCCCCACGACGTGTACGGGTATCCGGGAGTGCTGTACTTCAGCTCCGCAACCGTGTGCCCCGAGGCGATCCAGCGCTTGCGGAACACGATCTGGCAGTAGGCGATGGCAATCCACACCACCACGGCCGACAGTCCGGACAGCGCCACAAGCACCAGATACACGGTGGAGGCTGCGATCACCGACGACAGCAGGGCCAGCAATCCGCCCGCCATCGCGGCGCACAGGGCCAGCAACGGCACACCGTGACGGGTCGTCTTGGCGAACCACCGCGGAATCATGCCCTCGTGCCCCATCGACCACACCATGCGCGTGGAGGCGTACAGGCCCGAATTCGAGGCGGACAGCACGGCCGTCAGCACCACGAAGTTCATGATGTCCGCCGCGTACGGGATGCCGATGGAGCTGAACACCAGCACGAACGGGCTTTCTCCCACGCCGGCCTGACGCCACGGAATCAGTGCGCACATCACCACGATCGAGCCGATGAAGAACAGCACCAGACGCCACAGCGTGGTGTGGATGGCCTTCGGCACGGCGGTTTCCGGGTCGCGCGTCTCGCCGGCCGTCACGCCGATGAGCTCGGTGCCGGAGAACGCGAAGTTCACGGTCAGGATTGTGGCGAACACCGGCATGAATCCGTTCGGGAAGATGCCGTCCTTGGTGAGGTTGCCGAACATCGGCGCATGCGTGTACCCCTTCATCGGGATCACGCCGAAGATCGCGAGCAAGCCGATGGCGATGAACGCGCAGATGGCGAACACCTTGATCGACGCGAACCAGAACTCGGCTTCGGCGAAGAACCGCACCGACAGCGCATTCAACGTGAAGATGAGGATGATGCACGCCGCCGACCATGCCCATGTGGGCGTTTGCGGAAACCATCGCTGCATGAGCAGCCCCGCGGCCGTGAACTCCGATCCCAGCGCCACGGTCCACGTCAGCCAGTACTGGATCGCGATGACGAAACCGGTGCCGGGGCCGATGAACTTCTCCGCGTACACATGGAACGAGCCGGTCACCGGCATCGCCACCGACAGCTCGCCGAGCGTGAGCATCACGAGATACACGATGACCGCGCCGATGGCGTAGGCGAGGATCGTGCCGATCGGGCCCGCCTGTTGGATGGTGTAGCCGGAGCTCAGGAACAGACCGGTGCCGATCACGCCGCCGAGCGAAATCATCTGCAGATGCCGTGATTCCATGCCGCGCTTGAGGTTGGTGTGCAGCGCGTGCTTGGTGTTCGTGTTCCCGCCAGAGGCGGCGTCGCTTGACGATGCATCGGCCGGTACGTTGGCTGGCTCATCGATTGATGCGCCGGCTGGCGCGTTGGCTGATGCCGGAGTCCCCGTCATCGTGTCGGAAATATGCGGCTGCGACTGTGCGGCCGCATCGGGTTCGGTCTGACTCATACTGCTCTCTTTGACGTGGTTTTGCCATGACTGGCACGCGGGAGGGCAGATCGGATTCGGATGCAGTGCCGCTCCGCCGCGCCCAGAACAGTATACGCGCGGGCCGGCGGCGGATGGGACTGTGTTCAGTTTGGGTTCAGGGTCCAGAGCCAGAGTCCAGGACTCAGGACTCAGGACTCAGGACTCAGGCGCGACGTGCGAGGTTAAGATCCAAGGCCAGCCGGTAGTAATCGATGAGCCGATCGACCATCATCGGCCAGGTCCGGCCCTGCACGGCGGCGAGTCCGTTGGTGCCCATGAGCCGGCGCAACGGCGCGTCCTCGACGAGCCGCGCCACGCAGGCGCGCAGGTCATTCTCATCGTTGGGGTGATACAGCAGACCGGTCACATTGCTATCGACCAGATCGATCGGGCCGCCGCTGGCCGGCGCGATGACGGGCAGACCGCTCGCCATCGCCTCCTGTATGGTCTGACCGAACGTCTCCTCGTTGCCGGTGTGCACGAACACGTCCAGCGCGGCGTAGGCATCGGCGAGATCGTCGCCGTGCAGCATGCCGGTGAACACCGCGTGGGGCAGGCGCTCGTGCAGTTCCTCCGCCATCGGCCCGCCGCCGACCACCACCAGCTGCACGTCGAGGCCGTCCAGAGCCACCAGCTGCTCCACCTGCTTTTCGGGGGCGAGCCGTCCCACATAACCGATGACCGGCATGGCGCCGTCGTGGCTCCACTCGCGATGCAGCTCGCGCACATGCGCCGTGCCGGTGCGCGCGGGATTGAACAGTGCGGAATTCACGCCGCGCCCCCAGAGCTGGATCAGCGACGGGTCCACTCCGAATGATTCCAGCCTCTGCCGGGCCTGATTGGTGGGAGCCAGGGTGAGCGTGGCCATGTTGTGCATCTGCGCGATGCGCTTGGCCACGATGTCCTCCGCCTTCTCGCCGGCCGCCTTGCTCACCTTGCGCAGCCAGCCGGTGTGGTGCGGCGCGACGCCATCGGTCACGCCGTCGATCGCCTCTCGGGCGAAACGGCGCGCATATTGCGCCACGTCGGTCTGGTAGATCGCCACGGTCGGCACGCCAAGCTCCTCGCCGGCGATCAGGGCCGCATGTCCGAGCTTGGAGATCGGCGCGGCCACATGGATCACATCCGGTTTCGGGCCATTTTCGATGGATTGGATGATCGGGGTCTTCGGCGAAATGGCGACGTTGAACTTCTGAATCGCCACGGTCGGCACTTCGTCCACCGCGAACCCCGCGTACGTGCCGCCTTTCGGTGCCGGCTGCGGGGCGATTACGCGGGCCTCGAACCCGCGCTCGGCGAATCGGTCGAGGATGCGCATGACGCTGCCGGAGACGCCGTTGGTCTGTGCCAGCGACGATTCGCTGACGACCAGCACGTTGAGCTTGCGCCGTTCGAAATCGTCCATGCCGCGCTCCGGCGAATCCGTCAAGGAGCGGTCGTCCGGATTGCGTTGCGCCGAATCCTGTTCTGCCGGTTCCGCTGATTGAGATTGTTCGTCCGATTGATGGTTCGTTGTCTTGTCCACGATGATGCGCCTGCCGATGATGTGATGAGCCGAACGATCAGGCCGCGGCGCCCTGCCGCGTCGGGTCCTTCTGCAGCGTGAGGAACACCAGCGCCACGACCAGCAGGATGGCGATGGAAAGTACACCGATCGAGGCGTTGCCGGTCAGGCTCGTGGTGGTCGCTACCAGGAAGGTGCCCAGAATCGAGGCGGTCTTGCCGAAGATATCGTAGAAGCCGTAGTACTCGTTGGCGTGGTCCTTGGGGATGATCTTGCCGTAGTAGGAGCGGGACAGCGCCTGGATGCCGCCCTGGAACATACCCACGAGGATGGCGAGAATCCAGAATTCGACTGCGGACTTCAGGAAGAACGTGGCGAAGAACACGATGCCCATGTACGCCACCACGGCCGCCATGATCATCGGCTTGCATCCGAAGCGGCCGGCCAGACGGCCGTAGATGATCGCGCACGGGAACGCCACGAACTGCGTGACCAGCAGTGCCACCACGAGCTGCGTCGAATCGATGCCGAGCTCGGTGCCGTACGACGTGCTCATGGAGATCACGGTGTTCACTGCGTCGATGTAGAAGAAGAACGCGATCATGAACATCCATAGCGGCTTGTTCTTCACGATCTTGCCGAACGTGGAGCCCAGCTCGGTGAACGTACCGGCCACCGCCTCACGCGTGTGCTCGCGGGTGGCGCGGAAGTGGACCTGCTTGTAGCTGGTGAGCAGCGGTATCGTGAACGCCACCCACCAGATCGCGGTGATGACGAACGCGGCCCTCGTGCAGGCCGTCGTGGACCAGCCGAACACCGCAGGGCCGCCGAAGATGAGGGCGATGCACAGGATGAACGGCACGGTGGAGCCGACGTAGCCCCATCCGTAGCCGTGGGACGACACCTTGTCCATGCGCTCGTTGGTGGTGGTGTCGATGAGCATCGAATCGTAGAAGGTCAGCGACCCGTTGAGGCCGATGGTCGCCAGCACGTAAACGATGAGGAAGGGCAGCCAGGTCAGCGGCAGCGCCATCGCGCAGCACATCACCACGCCCGTGCCGAAGAAGCCCAGGAAGAACCTGATCTTCATGCCCTGCACATCGGCGATGGAGCCAAGCAGCGGCATCAGCAGCGCGATGACGAGCGAGGCGATGGTCTGCGCATAGCCCCATGCGGACACGATGTTGCCGTCCGCGGGCATCAGCGACTTCGCGTAAATCGGGATGACCGCGGTGGACAGCAGCACGAACGCGGAATTGCCCACATCGTAGACGATCCACTTCTTCTCGCGTGCGGACAGTTTGGCATTCGCCGATGACGGCGCGATGCTGGCAGCGCTCATATAGGTATGCTCCTCGCTATATACGACTGCAATCAATCGTAAAAGCGGAGGATATGGGTTATACGCCGTTTCAGTTGAACGGAATATGAACAATGCCGGGGCTGATGCCGAGGCTTACTTGAGCAGCTCCACGGCCTCGTCGTAGTCGGGGCACTGGGGGATGCCGTTGACGCTGCGCGCGATGGCGACGGACGTGGCGGCATTGGCCACCTTGACCGCTTCGGCGAGCCCGCGCCCCTCGGCCAGCATGGCGCACATCACGCCGGTGTGGCAACTGCCGGCCGAGCGGGTGTGCACCGACTTGGTGGGGAATCCCTCGAGATGCATGGTTTCGCCGCCGGGTTCGCGCACCCAGGCGCCGCGCGAGCCGACGCGCACCACCAGCGGGGCCCTGAGCGTGGAGCCCAGGCCGTCGCACAGCTGATGCATGAAATCGTCCAGTCCGCCGCCGATGGTCACCTTGCTGTCGTCGATTGGAGCGCCGAGGCGTTCCGCCAGCGTCATCGCCTCCTGACGGTTGCAGGACCAGATCGGCCGCGCGAGCACCAGATCCTCGAGCATGTGGTCGTTGACGAGACGCAGTGTATTGGTGGGGTTGATCACCAGCGTGTAGTCGCGCGTGGCGGGATCGGTGCCGGCCCTGAGCAGGAAGCCGTCCACGCCGGTGGCGGTGTGGTCCATCATCGTGTTGCCGCTGATGTGCACCACATCGTGCTCCTGCGGCTCCAGCATGGCGAACGTGCTGGCGTCGCCGTGCGCCTCGGCCCCGTACGAGGCGATGAACGTCTTGATGGCCGAGTCGCTCTTGCCAGATTCCGACCGGAGTACCACGCGGAATCCGGAATCCTCGTCCAAACGGTCCTGGCCGATGTGCGTGATGCCATTGTCCTGGAAGGACTGGCGGATGAAGTGGGCCCACAGGCCGTTGCCGAGGATGCCGGCATGTTCCGCCTCGACGCCCATGCGGCTGACCGCCTCGAGCACGCGGTAGCTGCCGCCGATCGAGGGCTTGGGGTGGTCCGCCACCGCGAACCCGCCTTCCGGGGGCACCTCGTCCACATTCATCATGATGTCTACCCAAACCTGTCCCAGTGAGATCACACGGGGCTGATGGGTGCCAATGCCACGTCGCAGATCCAACATCGCAGCCTCCTTCGTTGCCAATCGAGTGTGCAGGGCTTCTTCGCTCCTGCCGTCTCTACTCGAAATTATATGAGAGGTCTGCGGCTACGGAATGGACAAACCGCCGGGTTTTATTGGGTAAAGCGTCTGGTTTACCGGTGTTTCAGGGGGATTTCAGGGTGGTGGTCTTTCGGTCGGGACGGGGGTTGAATTGCCTTGGCTGGTGGTCTGTCTCGTAATTGTTTGAGTCGTGTTGGCCCTCTGATGACGGGCTGTCAGCGAAGCTTACTGGGGTAGGGGCGGAAGCTGAAGCTCTTAATTATCAGTGGGGCAGGCCACTGGATTCGCGCGCTGAAGTGATGGTCTTCTTGCCTGGGGTCGAGGTCGGGCGTCAGTCCGGGCGTGCGTCAGAACACCGCGATCGCGAAGTCGACCAGCAGCTTGATGCCATACAGGGTGATGACGCCGCCGCATGCTCGGTTGAGCACGTCGATGATCTTCGGGCTGAACTTGTGGGCGAAGGCGTTGACGAGCAGCGTCACGCCGAAGAACCACAGCACCGAGGCGGTCTCGACGCCGGTGATGAACGGGGCTGTCTGCTGCGCGTTGAGCGTGGCCGCGAAGGCGCCGAGCATCAACGTGCCGTCGATGATGGCCTGCGGGTTGAACCAGGTGACGGCGCAGGCGGTGCCGATGGTGTTCAACAGGCCGCGGGTGCCGAGGTGCTTGTCCGGGACCTGCGCGGTTGCTACGGTCGCGGATGAGTCGAAGGCGGCTGTGCCGGCGGCGATTGCTCCGGTGCCGGTTGCGACGCCGTTCGTGGTGTTGGCCCCGGTGCCATGTACGCCGGTTCCGTCCGACTTCCCGGCCTTCCTGCTCGGCGGCACCAGCCCCAGTCCGATGCGGATCACCACCAGCCCGCCCAGTCCGAGCACGATGTTCTCCAGCCACGGGTGGGCCTGCATCAAAGCGCCGATGCCGAAGAAGCAGGACAGCGACAGCGCCATGTCGAAGCAGATGACGATGAGCGCGGTGATGAGGGCGTTGCGGCGGGTGCGGGTCAGCGCCGAGTTGATGACGAACAGGTTCTGCATGCCGATCGGTGCGATGTAGGCGAGCCCCATCGTTAGTCCTTGTATATACAGACCCATGTTCGGCCTCCGTCTTCTACGCTGCGTGTGTCGTTCCGCGTCGGTTCTCGTGTTCGTTCATCCGCAGGTTTGGTTGGTTGATATCCATCCAGCCAAACCAACCAAACACCGTTCCAGTGTGCGGTGCGGTGGTGAACCGATGTTCCCTTAAACCGCGGCTTTCCAATACCATTGACCTATGGTAAGGAATTGGCTACACTTGGCAACCAGCCAAGCATGGCATATGTAACCCAACCAAATGTGCGTCAATGAATGGAATCGTGAAGCGGGTGTGCGGGATGTGCGGGCGTTTGGTGGATTTCGCACACCCGGTCTGCCGGACGCATTGGCCGTCTGATTGTGTGCTCGATTACCGCGCCGATCGGCCGGCCACTGGCCGGGCCGTGCGGGCTGGGTGGGCCGGCCGGATCGGGTGTGTGGCACGGCTGGCTGGTTGGTGGGAGTCGGCTGGTCGATCAGGTTGATCGGCCTATCAGGTTGGTTGATTGACCGATCGGGTTGGTTTGTCGTTCGGTCGGGTTGGCCGATCAGATTGGCTGGTCGGGTTGGTTGGCTGGTCGGGTTAGTTGACCCAGTTGGCTGGCTGGTCAGGTTGGCTGGATGCCGGGCTGCATGATTGGCCCATGGCATCCGCTTCGGAAGGAGGGCGTTATGGCGCGCATCGCACCGCTGCATATCGATTGGAAGCCGGACCGGACCGCCGACCGCCCGGTCACCGGTCAGATCGTGGACTTCATGTGTGAGCGCATCGCCTCCGGTGCCTGGCCGATTGGTGCGCGGCTGCCCAGCCAACGCGCGCTGTCCGAGGCGTTCGGCGTGAACCGGTCCACGGTCATCGCGGCCATCGAGGAGCTCGCCGACTACGGCATCGTCGAGGGGCGGCATGGCGCGGGGACGCGAATCATAAGCAACACATGGTCGCTGATGCTTTCCGGCGCGCCCGACTGGGCGGATTACGTCTCCTCCGGCTTCTTCAAGGCGAACAACGACACGATTCAGGCCATCAACCGGTATGAATTCGACCCGACCAAGACGCGGTTGGGCACCGGCGAGCTCGATCCGCGGCTCTTCCCCCGCCGGATGTGGCGGCGCGTGGCACACGAGGCGGCCGAGGAGATCGACGCCCTCGGCTATCCGCCGCCCGAGGGCCTTGACGTCCTGCGTGAGGCGATCGCCGTCCATATGCGGGATTGGGGCGTCGAGTGCCGGCCCGAGCAGGTGCTCATCTCGTCGGGCGCATTGCAGGGGTTGCAGATGATTTCGGTGAGTCTGCTCTCCTCCGGTTCCACCGTGGTGGCCGAGGCGCCCAGCTACATCAAGTCACTGCAGGTGTTCCAGTCGGCGGGGATGAAGCTCGCCGGCGTGCCGATGGATGGGCAGGGCATCGACGTCGGGGCCCTGGGCGAGGTGTTGGGGTGGTCGGGCGTGTCGGGCCGGGCGGTCTCGAGTTCGTTGGGATCGTCGGGCGTTGCGGGTCCGGCCATCGTTTCCGGGGCCGCCGCATCCGCCGTCTCCGTGAGGGCGTCGTCGCAGGTAGGGCGGACGGGCGTGTCGGGCCGGTCGGCCTCCGGCGGTGCGGTGCTGTACACGATTCCGACCAACCACAATCCCACCGGCATCACCATGTCTGCGCAGCGGCGACGGATGCTCATCGACGCATGTGTGGCGGGTCGGTTGCCTATCATCGAGGACTGCGCGTATCAGGATCTGGTGTTCGACGGCGATGTGCCCCCATCCCTCAAAACTTTCGACGACACCGGCATGGTGATCACCGTGGGTAGCGCGTCGAAGGCGTTGGCCCCGGGGCTGCGCATCGGCTGGATTGTGGCTGACGAGCGCATCGTGCACCGGCTGGCCGACGTCAAGATGCAGATGGATTACGGCGCGGGCACGCTGAACCAGTGGGTGTTCGCGCGGTTCCTCACTTCGGGGATGTATGCGGAGTATCTGGAGACGCTGCGCGGCGAGCTGCGCCGTCGGCGGGATGCGGCGCTGGAGACGCTGGACCGTTTGTTCGCGGGGCGCGCGCACTGGAACACGCCGGGCGGCGGATTCTATATCTGGCTCACCTTCGACGAGCCGGTGCGCATGGGGAGGTTGTTCCAGCGGGCGCTCGAACGCGGCGTGCTGCTTAATCCGGGGGATATCTATGATTTCGAGAGCGACAACGCACTGCGGCTCAGTTATGCGTACACCACGCCGGAGGAGTTCGCGCGTGCCGCCGCCGCGTTGGCCGCGTTGGTGTGACGTGTCTTGCGCGCTCCGGCGCGTTGGTCCGGCCATGATACACGCAAGAGTTGCGGTTGTCGGTATTGAGCTGTATTCTTGTGAAGTTGTGTGTTCGGCATGTCGGGTAATACCGCCGGTTGGACACGGAAAAGACTTGACAAATCAAGGTTTAAGGGAGTCCATCATGGCAGCTCGTTGCGCAGTGTGCGGTAAGGGTCCGCAGACCGGTTTTACCGTTTCCCATTCGCATCGTCGTACCAAGCGTAGCTTCCGCCCGAACCTGCAGTCTGTGCGCACCACGATCGATGGTGAGAACACTCGCATTCGCGTGTGCACCAAGTGCCTCAAGGCCGGCAAGGTTCAGCGCGTGGCCGCGTGAATCGCGTACTAACGTATCTGACGCATCAGCGTCCTTCGGAACCCGCTTGAGCTTCGGCTCGGCGGGTTCTGTCGTATCTGCGGACGGTTCCGCATGGCTCTCCGTGCGGTTCATCCCCAGGGAAGGTCGTGGAAGCCGGCAAGAATCGTGTGTGCGGCGAATCCTGACCTGACCGCAATCGGCCGCTCAGCGGCTTTCGAGCGTCCGTTTATGGTCAGTACATGAACGCTCCTGACCATAAACGGACGTAAAAGCGGCCGATTGCGTCCGTCTTTCGTCAGGAGGAGGCAAGTCCTGACCATAAACGGACGCTTGGAGGGTGTTTTGCGTCCGATTATGGTCAGGAAGGGGCGCGTGCTGACCATAAACGGACGCTTGGAAGGTGCCATACGTCCGATTGTGGTCGGGATTCGGCAAAAACGTGCGGCGAGGAAGCCAACTGAGGCGGGATTGCGGCGCTCGCCATACAATGGTGCCCTATGAGCATCACCATGGACACCGCCCTTGCCGCGCTGATCACCAACAAGCGCCGGGTCTCCGCGCTCAAATCGCTGGGTGTGGTCACTGTGGGTGATGCGCTCACCTATTATCCGTTCCGCGTCACCGATCCCGTGCCGCTGCGGGCCATTCGTGAGGCGCGGATCGGTCAGACCATGGCCTTCGCCGCGACGATTCGCGATTTGCGCGTGGTGCCGATGAACGCGCGGCGTGGGTACCGGCTCGAAGCCACCGTGGACGACGCGGATTTCGCCCGGTCGCGTCGTGTCGCCGGCGGTCTGGCACGCCTCACCTTCTTCTCCTACCGCAAGTCCTATGTGGATTGGGTGAGCATGCGATTGCGCGCCGGCTCGGTCGTGGTCATCTCCGGGATGCCCGGCGAATACATGGGACAGCTTCAGTTCACGCATCCCGACATTCTCACCGTGGCGCCCACGATGCGGTCCGTCGCTGCCGGACGTGCCGTCAGCGGCGTAATGGCTCCGGGGCAAGATGAGTTCGCGGTGGCCGAAGGATTGGTTCCGGCTGCGGGCCCTGTTGCCGCTGGGCCGGCTCCGGACGGCGGTCCGGTCCCCACTGGTCTGCCGACCGGTCAATTGCCTGCTCAGCCGAACGGACAAGCGAGGCGGTCCATCCACGAGTCGCCCTCCCCGGCGCTCAAATACGACGCCGACACCGTAGGCGAGGGACTTGCGCGAGTCTGCCGCCCGCGACCCGTCTACCACGCCAGCTCGCGCATCTCCTCCGAGCATATCCATGAGACGATCCTGAACCTGTTGTGGATGATGGGAGTGCGTGGTTCCGCGGCCGGCTCCGATTCCAGCGAATCCGGACTCGTCGCCCCCTCCACCGAGGTCATCGCCATTCAGCCGGGAGAGTCTGCGTCCGCGCAGACCGCCGTTGCCGGTCAGGCCGCCGATTCGGTCGCCGGGTCCGCCGTCGCGTCGTCCGGCGCCATACCTGACATTCTGCCTGAAGACATCCGCGTGGCCAAAGGGCTGATGCACCGCGCCGAGGCGTTTCTTGCCATCCACGATCCGAGCACCAAGCACCGGTTCGATCATGCCATCGAGACTTTGCGCTATGAGGAGGCCTTCGTCTCCCAGACCTCGCTGGTGAGGGCCCGCCTGCATGCCCATAAATCCTCGGCGCATCCATGTCCGCTGAATGTCGTCAGCGCTGTCGCCGGAGCGGTTGGTGTTGGTGCCGCCGCTGTCGCCGTCGGATCGAGGAACGTTCCGGTTGATTCAGTTGACGCCGATGCGGGTTCTGGCACTGCGGACGGGATTGGCGCCGGCGCCGCCATCCGGTCCGCGAACGCATCGCCTGATACGCCAGCCCTGAACCTGCGCGACCGATTCATCGCCTCGCTGCCGTTCACTCTCACCAACGGTCAGCGGCAGGTTGTGAACGACATCGCTTCCGACCTTGCCCGCGACTGGCCCATGCAACGGCTACTGCAAGGCGAAGTGGGCTCCGGCAAGACCGTGGTGGCGCTTGCCGCCATGCTGCAGGCCGTGGGCGCCGGGTATCAGGCGGTGCTGGTGGCGCCGACCCAGGTGCTCGCGGAACAGCATTACGAGACGATTCGAGCCATGCTGGCGCGTTTGCGTGATGCCGATGCGGTTGTTGCGGGTATCTCGGAGGCTGTGGGTGCCGCGAATGCCGCGAAAACCACGGGCATCGCGGACGCATCAGGCCCCCGATCCGATTCGGGAGTCACGGACACTGCGGGGAAGTCCGCGAGTGTTCCGGCGACCCCGGCCGTACCCGTCACCCTGCTGACCGGTGGCATGAAGCTCGCCGCACGACGCAAAGCGCTCGCCGAAGCGGCGTCGGGCGCGCCGGGCATCATCGTGGCGACCCATGCGGCGTTCTCCAAAACCTTCCAGGCCCCGCATCTGGCGCTGGTGGTCATCGACGAACAGCACCGTTTCGGCGTGGAACAACGCGAAAGCCTCAACGCCAAATCGGACGACGGCACCACGCCGCATCTGCTCGTGATGACGGCCACACCCATCCCACGCACCGCCGCCATGACGTGGTTCGGCGATCTCGACATCTCCTGGCTCACCGAGCTGCCGGGCGGGCGCAAACCGATTCGCACCGTGGTAGTCAACGAGACGGACGCCAACACGATGGGTCGCATGTTCGCCCACATCCGTGCGCGCATCGATGCGGGCGAACGGGCGTACATCGTCTGCCCTCGCATCGATATGGAGGAGAGCGGCGACGGTTCGGCCGAAGGCGCTTCGCACGCCGGCTCCGAGGCCGGTGGCACGTCCGCGCGCGCCTCGCGTTCGTCGCGTGGCCGCGGGCGGGCCGGGGAGGTCGGCATCGAGGACCCCTATGAGACCTTCGACGACAATGGCGAGACGGTGGCGCGTCCGCCGTTGCATTCGGTGGAGGAAATCGCCGGGCGGCTCCAGAAGCTGCCGCAATTCGCCGGCATCCGCTTCGCCACGCTGACGGGCCGGGACAAGGACGACGTCAAAACGCAGGTCATGGCCGATTTCGTCAATGGTGCGACCCCGGTGTTGGTGTCCACCACCGTGATCGAGGTGGGGGTGGACGTCAAGCAGGCCAGCTGTATCGTCATCTTCGACGCCGATCGGTACGGGCTGTCCCAGTTGCACCAGCTGCGCGGGCGTGTGGGACGTGGGGGCACCAATTCGTGGGCGTTCCTGATTTCCCGCGCCGAGCCCGGTTCGACGGCCGAGCAGCGGCTCGAAGTGATTCATCATTCCCTGGACGGCGCGGAGATCGCCCAAGCCGACCTGGAATTCCGCGGAGCCGGTGATGTGCTGGGCGATGCGCAATCCGGCGGCAAATCGAGTCTCAAACTGCTGCGCGTGGTCAAGGATGCCGATATGATCGCCGACGCCCGTGCTCGAGCCGAACGTCTGCTGGCTGCCGACCCCGATTTGGCGGGCGAGGTCCAGTTGGCGGGGGCCGTGCTTGATTTCACCCGGGGCAACGAGACGTTCCTGACCTCCAGCTGACGGTCTTCCGAGGGTCTTTTGAGGGTCTTCTGGGGTGTGCGCCTACGATTTGCCCACTGGGATTAGGCTTTCTCGTCTGCAAGGGGTAGGTACACCGGTTGCGCGGAAAGCTATATCCGTTGCAAGGGGTAGGTGCTCAAGTAGACAGAGCCGGGAAACAGCGCAACGGCGTTGCGATGGCACGGCCGATACTCGCGGTTTGGCGCGCGAGGTACCCCTTGCAACGCAGATAGCTCCGGGGCGAAGGGGAAAAGTACCCCTTGCAAGGCAGATAGGTGGCGGATGGGCCTGACGAGTGACGAAGGTCACGGGCGATATGCCATGAGCGGTCGATGATGTTGTGCGCACCGATGATGTTCTGAGCGCCGACGATGCCGGGCAGCCGCTAGGCTGGTACGCATGCGCGTAATTTCTGGACGATTCAAAGGTGTGGCGCTCGCCACCCCCAAAACCGGCACCCGTCCCACCACGGACCGCACCAAGGAAGCCATCTTCTCCCATCTCGACTCGTGGGGTGTGCTGGACGACGCCCGCGTGCTGGATCTCTTCGCCGGCACGGGCGCGCTCGGCATCGAGGCGTTGAGCCGCGGGGCGCGGGAGCTGGTGGCTGTGGAATCCTCCAGACCGGCCGCGGCTCTCATCACCAAGACGCTGGCCCAATTGCAGCGGAACCGTTCGTGGACCACTGACCTGAAGGCCCGCGTATTGGCCAAAAAGGCGGAAGCCGTGGCAGGCGGATTCGGCGAGCCGTTCGATCTCATCATGATCGATCCGCCGTATGCCTATGAGACCGAGTCCTGCAACCAGTTGCTCGCCGATTTGGCCGCAGGCAGCGCCACCAACGACCATACGGTGATTATGCTGGAGCGATCGGTCCGCTCGGACGCCCCAACCGCGCCCGAAGGTTGGGAGATCACCGAAAGCCGCAACTACGGCGAAACGGCCGTGTTCTACATCGAGCCGATTGTCGAGGACGACGAGGACGGAGAAAGCGACGCGGACGGCGCGGGCGACAAGAACAATGAGAACGGTGAAGGAGACCGAAGGTAAGGAATACGCCCTGTTACATCAGGTCAGTCGGCCAACCGGCGCGGATGGGTGGCGGAGACCTCCCACCCCAGTGACATCAGGGTCTTACGGTCGGCCTTGTCCAACGCCTTGCAGTCCAGCGCCTCGATGAGGTCCGGGCGGATTTCGGCGGTGCGGGCCAGCGCCTCGTCGCGGCGGAAGCGATCCACCTTGCCGTGGTCGCCGGAAAGCAGCACCTCCGGGACCGCTAGGCCGCGCCACACGGCGGGTTTCGTATATTGCCGGTGCTCGAGTAACGCGCCCTCGCCGGTGTAGGATTCCTCCACAATCGAGTCGGGATTGCCCATGAACCCCGGCATCAGACGGGTGATGGCCTCCACCATCACGGAAACGGCCACTTCGCCGCCGTTGAGCACGTAGTCGCCGATCGAGTATTCGCGTACGTCGATGCCCTGCGCGCGGTAATAGTCGGGGATACGCGCGTCATACCCCTCGTAGCGTCCGCACCCGAACAGCAGGTGTCCGGCATGGCTGAGCTCGGTGGCGTCGCTCTGGGTGAACAGCGGTGCGGAGGGGTTCGGGAAGATGAGCACCGGGGCATCGCTCGCCGGAATGGTGGCTGGTTGTGACATAGAGGAGGACGTTTCCGCCGGTTCCCATCCAGGTTCCGGACCGGATTGTGGGGTAACCGCGTCCGTTTCGCCGTTGCCTCCGGCACACACGTCGGGCGTATTCAACCCGAGCAGCTCATCGAGGCATTCAGCCCAGACCTCGGGCTTCATCACCATGCCCGCGCCGCCGCCCACCGGCGTATCGTCCACCGAATGATGCACGTCATGGGTCCAGTCGCGCAGGTTGTGCGCCTTGACCTCCAACAGGCCCTTCGCCTGCGCCTTGCCCATCAGACTCAGCCCGAACACGTCGAAATACTCGGGGAACACGCTCACGATATCGATCTTCATGCGCTCCAGCCTAACGGTAGGCCCGCCCGCATTACACGCCCATCACTACACTATTGCGATGATGAATACGACGATGAACCTCCCCACACGAAAGAAGCCCGAGGTGCTGGCCCCGGCCGGCAACCTGCGCGGCCTCAAGACGGCCGTGGACTACGGCGCCGACGCGGTCTACTGCGGCGGCAAGGCCTTCGGCATGCGCTCGGCCCCCAGGAACCTGAGCCTCGAGGACTTCGAGGAGGGTTCGCGCTACGCCCACGAGCACGGCGCCCGCGTATACGTGACCTGCAACGTGCTCCCGCGCAACAACGAGATCGAAGCCATGCGCGAGTATGTCGGCCAGCTCAAGGACACCGGCGTGGACGCACTGATCGTCTCGGATATCGGCGTGATGCTCATGGCCCGGCAGGTGGCCCCGAACCTCGAACTGCATGTGTCCACCCAGGCGGGCGTGACCAACTATCAGGCCGCTAACGCCTTCTACGAGCTTGGTGCCCGTCGTGTGGTGCTGGCCCGCGAGATGGACCTGCAGGCCGTGCGCGACATCCGCGCCAACATCCCCGACGACCTCGACATCGAGTGCTTCGTCCACGGTGCCATGTGCATGGCCTTCTCCGGCCGCTGCCTGTTCTCCAACTATCTCACCGGCCGCGACGGCAACCATGGCGAATGCGCCCAGCCGTGCCGCTGGAAGTACTCGATCGTGGAGGAGAAGCGCCCCGGCCAGTACTTCCCGATCGAGCAGACCGAGAACGGCGCCTACCTGTTCAACTCGCAGGACATGAACATGCTCGAGCATCTGGACGACCTCATCGACTCCGGCGCCACGAGCCTCAAGATCGAGGGGCGCGCGAAAAGCGCGTACTACATCGCCGCAATGACCAACGCCTACAAGACCGCGGTCAACGAGTACATGGTCCAGCGCGGCTTCGAATCCGCGGACGGCACGGTGCTCAAGCCCTTCCATGACCGGGTGATTCGCCCGACCGACCCCGACTACGCCGAGGCGACCGCCGAGTTCGGTCAGGATCAGGTGACGCGCAATGCGGATAAGGCTTTCGCCGGAGTGGCGGATGACGGTTACGAGCGTCCTGGCGTTGCATCGGCTGGCCGGCCGACTTCAGCCGGAACCGAGGAAGGAACCGAGGAGTCAGTCCGCTCGCAGTCCGGACTATTGGCTGAGCCCGATGACCTGAGCTACCACGCCCGTTCCACCCGACGCAAGTCCAACACGGCCGCCGAAGCCATCGAAACCGACTGGCAGCATGCGGCTGTTCGCCCGGCGCCGCACGTCAGCCTGCCCGAATGGCTGATCGAGGAGCCCGACAAGGTGGCGCACCGCGACTACTCCACCGGCTTCTACTACCCGGAGCACAAGGTCACGCAGAACACCGACCGCTCCGCCTACTTCCGTTCATGGATGGTGGTGGGCGAGGTGCTGAGCTGGAGCGCCGATGAAGGCGGCCGCGTCACCCTGATGAGCCGCAACAAGATCGAGCCCGGCCAGCACGTCGAGTTCCTATTGCCGGGCGCGCAGCCGCTGGCCTACACCGTGCCGGACAGCGGTCTGAGGGACGCGGACGGCGTGCCGGTGCCCGCCATCAACAACCCCGCGCACGTCTTCTCGATGCCGTGCCCGCATCCGGTGCCGATCAACGCCGCCATCCGCTCGCGCACCAAGCGCCCCACCCTCAAGGCCGAATAGGAAGGACCAGCGACATGGCCGAATACAGTGATGAGATTCTCGACTCCAACGCGATCAGCTCCACCGATCCGGAGGGCCGCCCGATTCCGGTGACCATCCCCATCGCCCTTGCGCCGGGCGTCACCGTGGTCTATACCACCCGTCTCGGAGGCCTCAGCACCGGCGACTACGGCAACCTCAATCTCGGCGGCAAAGCGGGCGACGACCCGCAGGCCGTGCGTTCCAACCGCATGGCCCTCGAGGAGGCCGTCGGCGCGCCGCTGTCGCTCGTCTCCCAAGTGCACTCCGCCGTGGCGGTGGACATCGATGAGACCTACGAATCCAACGCGCCGTTTGGTTTTGACGCCTCGGGCACCAAGGATGATGAGGACGGCGAGGCAGCCCCGTCCGCCGTTACGGTGCTGGAGGCGGACGGTCAGGTCACCTCCCAGACGGGCATCGCGCTGGGCATGTTCGCCGCCGATTGTCTGCCGGTGCTCATGGCCGATCCGGTCGCCGGCATCATCGGCGCGGCGCACTGCGGCCGCCGAGGCCTCGAACGCGGGGTGATCGGTTCGACTGTCGAGCTGATGACAGACAAGGGCGCCGACCCTGCCCGCATCATCGCCACGCTTGGCCCGCGCATCTGCGGCGACTGCTACGAGGTGGGCGACGAGATCGCCGACTCGTTCGTCAAGCGCTTCCCCCTGACCAAGACCGAGACCCGTTTCGGCGGGGCGGGCATCGACATCGCCGAGGCCGCGATGATTGATCTGGCCTTCGCCGGCGTGCATCAGGTCGTCGATTCCATGCCGCGCGTACACGCCGCCACCGAATACCTGGAAGAGGACGTGGAGCTCGCCGAACTGTGCCGCACGGATGGCGAGGGGCCGGCTTCGCTGGCGGAACGCATCGGCGCAATCGAACACAGCATGTGCACGCTTGAAAACCCGCTGTGGTACTCCCACCGCCGCGCCGTGCTCGCAGGCAAGACCCACGAGGGGCGCATGCTCGCCCTGATCGTGCGCTCCTGAGGCACCTCGATACGGCCAGACTCCCCGATACAGCCGAGATTTCCGCAGTGCTCTTCCGATGGCAGACGGTTCGCGGTCGAGTGCCATCGGCGATTGGCCGGCGGCGCGGCGTGCTCGGATACGGCGTGCCTGAATACGGTCGTTCGGCGCCTGCAATCGCTGATCGGTCAAGGAAATTCCGTGCAGAATGGTGTGGGCTTGCTCACACCATTCGAGGGCACGTTCTACGGTGAGGCATTATGACGCAGAGAGAATCAGAGACTTCCGCATCGTTGGCGACTTCGTTGGACGCTTCCGAGGCGACTCCGCAGACGCCTATGGTGCAATCGGAGCCGTCGCCGGTCCTGCCGGCACAGCATGTGCCGGTGGTGGCCGTGGTGCTTGCGGCCGGATTCGGCACCCGGTTCGACCCGGACAACCCCAAGCAGCTCGTCTCCGTGGGCGGCAAGCCCATCGTGTGCTGGAGCATCGAAGCGTTCGAGCGCTGCCCGCGCGTGAGCGACATCGTGGTGGTGGTCAACGCCAAGGTGCGTGACACGGTCGAGTCGCTCATCGGGGAATACGGCTACAGCAAGGTCCGCGTCGTGATCGACGGCGGCGCCGAACGCGTGGACAGTACCGCTGCGGCGCTCGACACGCTTGCGGCCGCCGGCATTCCCGACGATGCCAAGATCCTCATCCATGATGCCGTCCGTCCGTTCGTGGCGCAGTCCGCCATCGATGGGTCCATTGACGCGCTCGACCAGTTCAAGGCCGCCACCGTGGCATACGCCTCCACCGACACCATCCTGCTTACGCAGGATCTGGGCGATCTCAAGGTGATCCGTTCGGTGCCGGACCGCGCGGACTCCTACCGTGCGCAGACCCCGCAGTCGTTCCGCTTCTCCACGATTCGTCACGCCTACGAGCTGGCGGCCGCCGACCCGGACTTCCATCCCACCGACGACACGCGAGTGGTGGTGGACTACCTGCCGGATGAACCGGTTGCCATCGTGGGCGGCTCGGAGACCAACCTCAAGATCACCACGCTGGCGGACATCCCCACCGCCGAGCGTATCGCCGAGGACCTGCTCGGCCGCGATCCCAAGGAGGAGGCCCGTGCCCGCATGCATGCCCTGCTCGCCCAAGCCGCCGGCCAGCTGCGCTAGCATGCCGCGTCGGAGGGGTGCCCGGCCCCTTGTCTTCGGCCTCCTGACAAGAGGAGTCGCACTATAATCAGCGAACTTCCGGCGCGGACGCCGGGCGATGCCTGGTGCCGCATACTGGCCTCCCGCGCCGGAGCCGCTAGACTGGAAGCTATGCGTGAACTCAATGTGGTGATGTCCGGATTCGACCATTACGACGGTGTGGAGGTTAATCCGGCCTACGAAGTGCCCACGGCCCTGGCCGCCCAAGGGTTGGGCGACCCGTCCGGTCCGGATGATTCGCTCGGCAGTGTCGAGGTGACCATCCATGCCGTGAGCCTTCCGGTGAGCTTCGCCAAGGCGTGGCCCACGCTGCTCGAGGCGATTGAGGCCGTCCATCCCGACATCGTCATCGCCACGGGCCTCAAGCATGCGGCACGCAGCGTGATGCTCGAGCGGTGCGCCACGAACCTCATGGACGCGGCCCGGCCGGACGCCGACAACGTGATTCCGCGCCGTGAGCCCATCGACCCGGACGGCCCGGCCGCCTACTGGACGCGCTTGCCCCTGCGCTCCATCCTCAAGGACTTCACCATCGACTCGATTCCCGCGACCCTGAGCTCGGACGCCGGCACTTTCGTGTGTAACTCGCTGTTCTACAACCTGCTCAACTGGATGTCCACGCAGGACCGCGTGCTCGGCGGATTCGTGAGCTTCCCGCTCGTCGGCCCGGCCCATTCCAGCCAGCACGGACTGCCGCTGGACCAGCAGATCGCCGCCGGCCGCGACGTGGTACGCGAGACGGTGCGCTACTACCTCAAGCCCTCCAACGCCGACATCCTCATCGCCTGACGCATCGTCTGAAAAACTAGGAAACGCCGGTCCGTCACCGGGGTCGTGGGCGGGGAATAGAACACGGTTCGCACGCATTGTAACGATTGCACAACGCATGGCGCGGTACAGCTCCACTATGCGCTACAGTGCATGAGTACGCGCCAAGGGGCGCATGTGTTGGGCGAAAGGAACATACAGCCATGGTGGATCGTTTCCCGGTGGTGCTGCGAGGATATGACAAGGAAAAGGTGGATGCGGCGTTCGACGCCACCCAGGAGAGCCTGAACCGGGCCCAGCAGACGCTGGCCAGCATGCGCGAGCAGATCGCGGCGGACGACGACCGCATCCTGCAGCTGCAGGCGCAGCTTCAGGAGGAGAAGAACAAGAAGCCCGAAGGCAACACCTTCGCATCCCTCGGTGCGAACGCCCAGCAGATGCTCGCCTCCGCCGAACAGACCAGCGCCGAGCTGCTCGAACGCGCCAAGCAGGACGCTTCGTCCACCCGCATCAGCGCTCAGGCTCAGGCCGAGACGCTGATCAACAATGCCAAGCTGGATGCCAAGCACATCGTGGATGACGCCAACGCCAAGGCCACCTCCATCCTGCAAAACGCCACCAATCAGGCCAAGTCGGTCACCACTTCCGCCAACGAGGACGCCGCCCAGCTGCGCGACCGCACCGCCAAGGACGTCGCCGAGCAGCGCCAGACCGTGGAGCTCGAGCTGAGCAACGCCCGCGAGGAGCACAACAAGAAGCTCGCCTCCGAGCGTTCCACGCAGGAACGCGAGATCGCGGACATGAAGGCGGAGGCCACGCGCAAGGTTGCCGAGCTGCGTAAGAGCGCCAACGACGAGATCGCCAAGCTCAAGTCCGATTCCAACGACCAGATCGAGGCCGCCCTCGCCGAGGCCAACAAGAAGCTCGCCGATGTGCGCGAACAGGTCTCCAAGATGATGACCGAGGCCCAGCGCAAGGCCAGCGAGATCACCGACACGGCCAAGGCCAAGGCGCAGGAGATCACCGATGAGGCCGAGGTGAGCCGCACCACGACGATGAGTCAGGTCAACGCCGAGGTGGAGCAGATCCGTAAGGACATCGCCGCCCAGCAGGACGAGGCCACGAAGAAGGTCAATGAGCTGCTGGCGCATCTCGAGGAGAGCCGCGCGGCCGCCAAGAAGGAGGCGGACGAGCTGGTCAGCCAGGCCAAGACCACGCGCGAGGAGGCGGATACGTATGCCGCAGCCAAGCGTCAGGAGGCCGACGAGCAGGCGGCGCAGATCGTGCGCAAGGCCGGCGAGGACGCGGATGCCCAGGTCGAGGAGCGTCGTGCGGCAGCCCAGAGCGAGCTGGATGGCCTGTCCAAGCACATCACCGAGCTGCAGCAGCGCGAGGCGGCCATCACCCAGCGTGTGTCCGAGCTCAAGGCGATGTTCTCCCAGGCGTTCGCCGGCTTTGCGTTCGGAGGCCCTGCCGCTCAGCCCGCGTCCCAGCCGGCTCCGCAGGACCAATCGCAGCCCGGTCAGACGGACGAGCCGGTCGCTCCCGTGCCGCTGCCCGTCGTCAATCCGGTGCCCGGCGAAGCGGACGCGCCGACCGAGGTCGAAGCCGATGCCGAGGCTTCGCACTCCCAGCACGGTGAGCATGAGTTCGAAGAGGGCGAAGAGCCCACTCAGGCCATTCCCCAGAACCAGAACCACTGATTCCGTCGGGGTCACGGTTGCGGATTTCAACGGTCGCTGCACTGGTGGCCTCTGCCGGCGGCGAATGACAAGCCGTCGATTAGACTACTAACGGCAAGATGCGGCACCTGAGCCTTCGGGCCAGGTGCCGCATGCGTTTTTCGTGCCACAAGCACGCAATCCGAAGAAGGAGCAGACATGAGTGAATTGACGCCTCTGTCCGGCGAAGCGCTGGACGCACTGCGTGGCGAATTCGACGCCGACGGCACCAGCCGCCTGGCCATGAACGCGGTGACCGCCGCCGGCATCGAGAAGGTGGCCCGCAACTACGATCGCGCCCGCCTGCTGCAGCGCCGCTTCTCCACCACCGTGGACAACGGCGAGGCCACCCATCAGGACCGTTCCGGTCGTTGCTGGCTGTTCAGCTCGTTGAACGTGGCACGCTTCATCGCCAAGAAGAACATGAACCTCAAGGAGTTCGAGTTCTCCCAGAACTACGCGATGTACTACGACAAGCTCGAGCGCGTCAACTACTTCCTCAAGGATGTGGCCGCGCTGGTGGCCGCAGGCGAGCCCTCCGACTCCCGCCTGATGCAGCACCTGCTCGCCGACGTCATGGGCGACGGTGGCCAGTGGACCATGGCCATGAACGTGTACAAGAAGTACGGCGCCGTGCCGAAGGACCTGTTCCCGGAGACCGAATCCTCCAAGAACACCGGTGCGATGAACAACCAGCTGCGTCACATGCTGCACACCGCCGTGGCCCACCTGTATGCGGCCGCCGGCGATCAGGCCAAGACGGACGAGATCATCGCCGACGCCACCGCCGCAGGCCACCGCATCCTCACCATCCACCTTGGCGAACCGCCGGTCTCCTTCGACTGGGAGTGGACCGACGCCGATGGCGAGTTCCATCGTGACGGCGAGATCACGCCGGTCGAGTTCTGGAAGAAGTATGTGGGTCCTGCCGGCCTCGAGGACTACGTGTGCCTCGTGGACGACCCGCGCGCCGAGCACGCCAAGGGCAAGAAGATCGGCATCGAGCATCTGGGCAACGTGGCCGGCGGCGACCCGACCGAATACCTCAACGTGCCGAACCAGTTCATGAAGGACTGCGTGCGCACGATCCTGGTCGAGCAGGGCATCCCGGTGTGGTTCGGCGCCGACTGCGGCCCGTTCATGGACCGTGAGAACGGCGCGTGGGCCACCGACCTGTTCGAGTATGGCAAGGTCTACGACGTGGACTTCGACCTCGACAAGGAGGCCCGCGTGCGCTTCGGCGACTCCGCGATGAATCACGCCATGGCCTTCGCCGGCGTGGATGTGGCCGATGACGGCACCACCACCCGTCGCTGGCGCGTGGAGAACTCCTGGGGCGCCAAGATCGCCGACAAGGGCTACTTCACCATGTCCGACGACTGGTTCACCGAGTACGTCTACGAGGTCGCCGTCCCGAAGTCCATGCTCCCCGCCGAATACCAGGCCGCCCTAGAAGAGCCCGCCACCATGCTCCCCGCGTGGGATCCGATGGGCGCGCTTGCGTGATTCCGACGTAGCCGGAATCACGCAAGCGCGCCTGAGCCGACGCGCCGTTAAGTGGAAAGCCCGGTGGGCTTTCCACAGGCGCGGTTCGGGGCCACCAGCCCATCCATCCCCGCCCGACCGCGTCCACCAACCGGTCGGGCTTTTCCATATCCATCCGTCCACAGGTAGACTTACGCCTTTGTATGCCTATCGATGCGTCAATACAGGAGAGGAGAGTCGGCATGGCAGCACTTCGTGGTCCGGATAGTTCCGAGGACGAACGTCGTTTGGGGGAGCAGGCCGTCTTTCCCGAGACGGTCGATATCAACATCCGTCAGCTCGACCCCATTCCCGCACCCCGTGCGTTCCTCAAGGAGCAGCCGCTCACCGATGCGATGAGCGAGCTGGTGCTGCACTCGCGTCAGGAGATTCGCGACGTACTCAACGGCCGCGACGACCGTCTGCTCGTCATCGTGGGCCCCTGCTCGATCCATGATCCCAAGGCCGCACATGAGTACGCCGAGAAACTGGCCGCGGTCAAGCGCGAGCTGGAGGACCGCCTCGTCATCGTGATGCGCGTGTACTTCGAGAAGCCGCGCACCACCATCGGTTGGAAGGGCCTGATCAACGACCCCGATTTGGACGGCCGCTTCAACATCCGCAAGGGCATGTGGCTTGCGCGCAGGGTCCTCACCGATGTGCTGAGCCTCGGCCTGCCCATCGCCACCGAATGGCTCGACCCGATCACCCCGCAGTACATCTGCGACGCGATCAGCTGGGGCGCCATCGGCGCGCGCAACACCGAATCCCAGGTGCATCGCGAGCTGGCCAGCGGTCTGTCCATGCCGGTGGGCTTCAAGAACTCCACCGACGGTTCCATCAAGGCCGCCGCCGACTCCTGCTTCACCGCCGGATTCGAGCATCATTTCCTGTCCATTAACCTTGACGGTCGCGTGATTTCCGCCGAGACCCGTGGCAACCCGGACTGCCATCTGGTGTTGCGCGGTTCGAGCTCCGGCCCGAACTACGATGCCGAGTCCGTGCGCAAGGCACTTGAGGCGCTTAAGGCGTCCAAGGCATCCGGCCCCAGCGAGCACGGTCTGGTCATCGATGCCGCTCATGGCAACTGCGGCAAGAACGAGGTGCGCGAGGCCGAGGTGGTCGAGGAGATCGCCGCCCGTCTGGCCGAGGGCGAAGAGGGCATAACCGGCGTCATGATGGAAAGCTTCCTCGTGGGCGGCCATCAGAAGCCCGCGCCGCTCGATCAGCTGGTGTACGGCCAGTCCGTGACCGACTCCTGCATTCCATGGGAGCGCACCAACGAGTTGCTGCATACTCTGGCCGACGCCGTCACTGCCCGTCGCGCCCGCTGACGCCGCGACCGTATCCACAGCGGCGGCGAAGTAATATCGCTGGTAGCGAGGACGTTGTGAGTCGCACGACGCCGCACGTACACTGGGTAATGGATTGAAGTCGCTATGAAAGAGGACGTCATGAACGACGCATCCGTTCGCCCGTTTGCAACGCCGCCATCGTTTACGCCGCCGTCCGGATCATCGGCAAGCTCGTTTGCATCCGGCGGCTTGGCCAGCTCATCCCATGCTGCCGATGCGGTGGATGCTGCCGATCCGTCGACTCTCGTCCGTCTCGCTGAAGCGCTGGAGCGTTCCCTTTCCTGTTCGCGTGAGATTATCGATCTGGTGGTCACCACGTTCGCGGCGGGCGGTCATCTGCTGCTCGAGGATGTGCCGGGCGTCGGCAAAACCACACTCGCCCGAGCCATGGGACAGGCCATCGGCGGCGAATCGCACCGCATCCAGTTCACTCCGGACCTGCTGCCCAGCGATTTGACCGGCGTCAGCATCTACTCGCAGGACACCCACGACTTCGAGTTCCATCCCGGACCGCTGTTCGCCAACATCGTCATCGCCGACGAGATCAACCGAGCCAATCCCAAGACCCAATCCGCCATGCTCGAAGCCATGAGCGAAGGGCAGATCAGCGTGGATGGCATCACCCATGTGTTGCCGGACCCGTATTTCGTCATCGCCACCCAGAACCCGATTGAGCTTGAAGGCACGTACCCGTTGCCCGAAGCCCAGCTCGACCGGTTCATGTCCTGCACCAGTTTCGGCTACCCGTCGGCCGAAGCGGAATCCGCAATGCTCACCTCCGCGGACTGGTCCCGTCCGCTGGACCGTGTGCGCCAGATCTGCACGGGCGACGAGACGACGGCCATTCGCGCCGCCGTCCGCAAAGTCGCGCTCGCCAAGCCGGTGGCCGATTACGTGGTGTCCCTGATTCGCGCCACCCGTTCCCATGACGGCATCCGGTACGGTGCGTCGCCTCGCGCCAGCCTGCATCTGGCCGCGATGGGCCGCGCGCGTGCCTTCATCAAAGGGCGTGACTATGTGTTGCCCGATGACGTGCAATCGTTGGCAGTCCCGGTGCTCGCCCACCGGCTCGTTCTGGAGGATGCGGGGTACGGCTCGTCCTCCCTTGACCGCGCGCGCGGGCTCATCGCCGATATCGTGGCGTCCACACCGGTTCCTCGGGTGTGATGATGCGGCGTGCAAGGCACGGCGGGCCGCGCGGGAGAGCGGCTACGCGGGATTCGGAACATCGAACGCTGCGGCCTGCGCAGCCGGTGCGGTCTGTGCGGCCGATACGCCACGGCCTGATCCGTCCGACCGTGGGCGGCTTGGTGTTGCTCGCCGCGGCGGCGGGCGCATGCTTCGGCGGTCTGTTGCTGGACGACCGCACCTTGATGGATGCGGCCATCGCCTTGACGGTCGTGTTCGTCATCGCGTTGGTGCTTACCGGGTTGCAATGGTTCGGCTTACTCCCCATCGGTGATGCGCGGCTCGCACGGCAGATCGAGCAGCGCGACAGCCATGGCAACGTGGTGGCCCGTCTGAGGGGCGACGTGCCTGAACGGCGTGGCTGGTACGTCACGGTGAGCACGGTGGCGCGTTGGGTCTCGCCGCTGGGATTGGTCGCGGCCCGCAAGGTCGTTCCCAGCGACGGCCAGACGCTGGTGCTGCCGGATGACGACAAGCGAGGCGAATCCGGCATCGCGGCGGTGGACAAACGGCAGGTGGGCTCCAGCCAATCCGACCATTCCGGAGGCGTGCGCGCCTATGCCCCCGGCGATCCGCTGAAGCTCATCTCCTGGCGGCACACCGCCCACCGGGGTGAATTGATGACGCGCGAATCCAGTCGCGACGTCCGCACCACGGCGCTGCTGGTCCTCAACACCGTCGAAGTGTCTGAAGACCAACTGGATTCGGCGGTCGCGGCTTTGCTGCCGTGGGCTTTGGCTGCACGAAACGGCCGCGCGGAACGGTTGGTGGTGACCGACGGTGTTCAGACATTCGAGGGCATCGACGCCGTCGAACGGTTCCTCGCCGCCGTCAGGCCGAGTGGGGAAGTGATTGTTGACGGCCGGTCGGGCCGCGCACGGTCGCGCGCGTCGGGAAGCCACCATGCCCATAGTGAACAACAGTCCGCTGGTGATACGGCCGCGCCCGCCGCGCGGGCCGCCGCCATCGTGCGCATTGCGATGAACGGACAGGGACCTGTGCGGGTACTGGCATGCGACGCGGCCGCCGACCAACCGTTGCTGGGCGCGCTGCGGCGCACGCCGATCGCCGATCGATTGACTGCGCTCGATCCATCGGCTCCGCAGTCGAGTCCGGCATATCGGCATATCGATATCGCCGGCGATCGAGCGCATGCGAGCGGCGGTATTGCCGGGATTGTCCCGGTGGGGGATGTGTTCCGCCGGCGCGAGTTCGCCGATGCATCCGCTCTCGCGCAGATACTGGCATTGCTTGCCTTCTTCGGCGTAGCGCTCACGGGCGTGAGCGGATTGATTGCGCCCACGGGCCTATGGATATGGTTCGCCGCCGCGCTGTTGGCGGTCGCAGCATTGGAGACAGGCGTCGCCGAGAGGCTCGCCGCCGGACGAACGCACCCGGGGCGTCCGAACACCCGTCCGGTCTGGCGATGCCTCGGGTACACGGTACTGACCCTCATCGCCACAGTGGTGCTGTCCGTCATCCGGCTCCGCTCGGTGGCCGGCGACGCCTTGGCCCATATCGCGGCGCAGGGGACGGCTGCCGGTCAGGATGGCAGCGGGGTGTCTGCGGGGGCAGCCGCGTCATCGGCCGCATCTGCCGCGTCCACCGCTGCAGACGGCCCGTTTGCGGCCCTCGCTGCCCGCTGGCAATTGTTCGTCAGCGTCGTCGAGGACGGATTCAACCAGCTCAACCTCCAGCTGCCGCCGCTTAAGGTGACCCCCGCCAGCGACATGTTCCTCATCCTGCTGGTGGCGGCGCTCGCCATACTGATTCGGTTTGTTCTCGCCTTCCGTCCGGTGTGGCCGGTGATGGTGGTCTTGCCGGTGGCCGCACTCGCTGCGGACTACGCGCTGGTCGGCCATATCGCGCCGCTCTGGGCCATCGGCCTCGTGGTGGTCGCGCTTCCCTTGGCGCTCTGGGCGGCCCGGCCACAGCGGGCGGTCGCCGAGATTCGGCTGCCCCGGGCGATTCGGGCTCGGACCGGGGCGCCGGCCAAGGCATCCAAGACAACCAAGACAACCGAGACAACCGAGACGGACAACAAGTCGCCTAGGTCGCCTGAAATATCTCAGCTGGCTCGCCGTCCCGGCTTTCAACGGTCCGGTGACTCACGGCCGCCCCTGCGCCGGTTCACCTCCAGATTCGCTCCGCTGCAATCGATGGCGGGCGGTCGCGCCTCCCTCGCTCTGCGCGCCACCCCGGTCATCGCCGCGCTGCTCGCCGCGGCAATCACCCTGCCGCTGACCGGTCCCGCCGCCGATCTGGCCTATCGCGTCCCGCTGTCGATCGGCGAGGGTGGCGGCATGTTCACCTCGAACACCGTCAACCCGATGATCGACCTCAAACGCAACATTGCCGCCGGCTCGGACAACACGGTTTTCACCTACCGGGCCTACCGACGCCTGTACCTGCGCCTGACCACGTTGGACAACTTCGACGGCGACTCGTGGGGCTACGACCGCGAATTCGCGCTCGACGCCGGCCTCTACGGTTCGGGCATCCAGCTCGGCCGCGACAGTGATGATGAGCTCACCCGCAGGCAGCGCATGGTCATGAACCCGCTGGGCGCGTACATGGCCGCCCTCGGCTATACCGGTTACGATGTGGCGCTCACCAATTCGGCCTCGCTCGAACAGTTCATGGTTAATGCCGACGTGCGCATCGCCTCGCTGAAATCACGTTTCCTGCCCGTCCCCGGCAATGTCTCCTACCTCGATAACGGCGTCGGCGACGACTGGCTGCTCTATCAGGACGGTACGGTATACAACCGCACCACCGGCACCTCGCCGGACATCGAATACACGGCGTACGGAAGCGCGCTCACCCCCATCACCGGCTCGTCCGGTTTCAGCCAGCTTACGCCGGTCAAGGCCGCCGAGAGCAGTCTGCTGGATGAGAGTGACACCACGACCGACGATATGACGGCCTGGTATCAGGCGCGTCGCAACCTCGCCGACACGGGATTGGCTGAGATTCACGGCGACAGCACCAACGATTTCCTCGTCATCAAGGCCACGCTGAACGCCGACGGCAGCGTGGTCGGGCCGAACGGATGGCGGCTCGGTTCCGGCAGCTTCAGCGGGGGTGGGGTCATGCTTCTGGACGGTTCACAAGCCACCGTACCCACCAGCGTGGTGTTCAACGACACGGTCGTGAAGCAGTTCGGCTTCGGCAAGGACGACTACGTGCTCGGCTTCGGCGCCGACGGCAACGTGACGATCGCCGTACCGCTCAGGGACGTCTCCACGCAGTCCTCCATAAACGGCGACGACGGCGAACATGTCAGTGAGTTCTACGGTGCCAACATGTGGGAGGGGCGCGTCGTCGGCGTGCTGAGCGGGATGAACTCCGGACTGAGCGCCTACTCGATGGTCAAGGGGTCCATCAGCGAGTCCAACCCCGCCGCCGAACGCATGAAGCGGTATGTCTCGATCAGCGACGAACGCGCCCACGCCAGCCGGTACACGTCGGTGCCGAAGGACCTGCCCGCCAACGTGCGCGCCGTCATCAACCAGGCGCAGGCCGCCGGCGTGCCCATCACGGGCGACAGCTACGACAATCAGGTGCGCGTGATGCGTTGGCTCGTGGAGTACTTCACCAACCCGGACAACGGATTCACCTACTCGCTCAACGCGCCGGACGGTGACGGCCGCGACAACCTCGAGGTGGTGGACGACTTCCTCGATTCCGAGACCGGCCACGCCGGCTACTGCCAGCACTACGCCTCGGCGCTCGCCATTCTGGGCCGCGCGATGGGAGTGCCCACCCGAATCGTGCTCGGGTACAACGCCGGCGTCGAGGATCGCGACGCGAACGGCTACTTCACGGTCAAATCGAAGCAGCTGCACGCCTGGGTCGAGGCGTATATGGACGGCGTGGGCTGGGTGCCGTTCGACGTGACGCCCGCGACCGTTGACAACGGGTCCGCCAAGTCCGATTCCGCATCCGACTCCACCGATGCGTCCGGTGATTCCTCGTCCACGTCCGACGGCGATCAATCATCGACCGAAACCAATCAGTCCGACCAGAACGCCCAGTCCGATGATGCGGCCGGCGCTGACGAATCCACGAATGACGATTCCGCCGATGCCGCGGATGAGAACGGCGCGACCGATACCTCGCAGGATGCGGCCTCCGGCGCCACATCGGCCGGCGTCTGGCGGCTGACGCTGCCGGACATCATGACGTGGCCGGTGTGGGCCCGCGTCCTCCTCGGCCTGTTCGCGTTGGCGCTCGCGGTGGGAAGCGTCTGGGGTGCGCCGCGTCTGTGGCGTTGGATGCGTCGCCGCCGCGTGCTGCGTGCGATTGCACGGGCCGAGGTGTCATCTGATGATGGGGGGTTGACCGATGCGGCGTGGCAGGCCGTATGGCATGAGGTACTCAACACCGCACGCCCGGCTGCGAAACCCAGCCCCGCCGACACCGATTTGGAGGTCGCCGCCGGACTGGCCAAACGTTACCCAGATCAGGCCGATTTCATCCGTGATGCCGCCCGCAATGCCACAGCGGCCCGGTTTGGCGGACGTCCGGAACCGGTCACCGGCCTAACCGGGCGGTTCCAGACCTTCCTTAAGCGGTTCCCCCGCTAGTGGTTCCCAATCCCGTCGTCACACCTCGAATCCGGCTTCGACCAGCGCATGATCGATGTCGCGGATCAGGTCATCGGTGTCCTCGAGGCCCACGGCGAAGCGGAAGAACCCGCGGTGGAATTCGGGCGGGTAGAGGTACTGGCGTTCGTCGTCCTCGCCAAGGAAGACGATGAGGCTTTCGTCATGGCCCAGCGACACCGCGGACGTGATGATGTTGAGCTTGGAGACGAACCGGTTGTGCCCGTCATGGTCCGTGTCAAGACCGAACGCCAGCACGCCGCCGAAGCCGGAATCCGGCCGGGCCAGCTGGCTTACGGCCACGTCATGGTGCGGATGCGACTCGAGGCCGGGGTACGAGACGAACCGCACGGACGGAATCGACTCGAGATGCTTCGCGATGGCGAGCGCCGAGGCATTGTGCTGGCGGATGCGCAGCGGCAGCGTCACCGAGCCGCGGTTGATGAGCCAGGCGTTGAACGGCGAGATGATGCCGCCGAAGTTCACCTGCGCGGTGAAACGGATCTGGTCGGTGCGGGCCTTGGTGGTGGCGATCGCGCCGCCGAGCGCGTCGCCGTGGCCGTTGATGTACTTGGTGAGCGACTCGATGACGATGTCCGCGCCCAAATCGAGCGGACGCACGTTGTACGGCGAATTGAACGTGTTGTCCACCGAGACGAGGATGTCCGGATTGGCCTCGTGCGCCAGCGAGGCGATGGTCTTGATGTCGGACACCTTTAGTGTCGGGTTCGCCGGCGTTTCGATATGGACCAGCTTGGTGTTCTCACGCAAGGCCGCACGCACGTTCTCCGGGTCGGACGTGTCCACGATGGAGGTCTCGATGCCGTACTTCTCCGGCAGGATCTGGTTCAGCAAACGGTAGGCGGCGATGTAGGTGGTGTCCGAGAAGATCGCGTGGTCGCCGCGGTTGAGGAACGTGGTGAACGTGGCGGCCAGCGCGGCGACGCCCGAGGCGAGCACGACGGCGTCCTCCGCGCCCTCGAGGCGGGCCAGCTTCTCCTCGAGATACCGCTGGTTCGGGTGGCCGTTGCGGGTGTAGAGGTTCACGTCCGAGCTGGACCAGTTGATGTCGGACGGGTCGTAGGGCAGGGCGTAGGCGTTCGCCAGCGTGATGGGGCGGCGGATCGCGCCGGTTTCGGCGTCGACCCCGTTGCCGAGGTGGATGGCCAGCGTGCCGAAGCCGAGCGGCTGGTCGTCGAAGGATTGTCCATGATGCACGAGATCTGAAGTCATGCGTCCAGCTTGCCAGCGCCCCCCGGTGCGCGCAAGTGCGGGTAATCGCCCGAAAACAGTGTTATTCCGGGCTTTAAGAGCGGATTATTGGAAAACGGTATAGGGGTATAGGATGGGGCCATGAGTTACAGACATCGCAGTATCATCGACACCCTTCCCGCATACAAGCAAGGCAAGCCCGCTCCCAAGGTTGAGGGCCAGCGCTCCTTCAAGATCTCCAGCAACGAGAATCCGTTCGAGCCGCTGCCCAGCGTGGTGGATGCCATCGCGCACCATGCGCTGCCGCATTTGAACCGTTACCCGGACATGCGCGGCTGGGCCGTGGTGGAGCGCCTGGCCCAGGAGATCGGCGTCAAGCCGGAGAACGTCGTGCTGGGCTGCGGCTCCACCGAAGTCATCACGATGCTGGTCCAGCTGGTGGCGGGCCCCGGCGACGAGGTGGTCTACCCGTGGCGCAGCTTCGAGGCATACCCGATCATCGTCACCGGCGCCGGCGCGACCAGCGTTCAGGTGCCCAACCTGCCGGACGGCTCGCACGACATCGACGGCATCATCGCCGCCGTCAACGAGAAGACCCGGCTGGTGATCGTCAACAACCCGAACAACCCCACTTCCACGTCGGTGTCCGCCACGGACGCCCACCGCATCATGGAGGCCGTGCCTTCGGACGTGCTGGTGCTGTTCGACGAGGCCTACTTCCAGTTCAACACCGACGCCGACACGTCCGTGGCCATGGACCTGTTCCGCGCGTATCCGAACGTCGTGGTGGCCCACACGTTCTCCAAGGCCTACGGTCTTGCCGGTCTGCGCATCGGCTACGGCGTGGCCCCGGCCGACGTCATCGAGGGCATGCGCAAGGTGGCCCTGCCGTTCGGCGTGACCGATGTGGCGCAGACCGCCGCGCTCGCCAGCCTCGATGCCTATGACGAGCTGACCGACCGCGTCAAGTCGATCGTCTCCGAGCGCAACCGCGTGGTCGCCGCCCTGAAGGAGCAGGGGTGGGACTTCCCGGAACCGTACGCGAACTTCTTCTGGCTGCCGCTCGGCGAGCGGACCGACGAGGCCGCCTCGCAGTTCCTGGCGGCTGGGCTCTCCACCCGCGTGTTCTCGGGTGAGGGCATCCGCATCTCCATCGGTGAGGTGGAGGCCAACGATCTGGTGATCGAGGTGTGCGCCAAGCTCAAGGCGGCCGGCTTCTGACAGGCCGAGGACGGGCCGGTGGGTCGTCGCGGCCGTCGATCGGCGGTGACTGGCGACGTCGGCGGTGAATGCTGACGTCGATCGGTGGCCGTGCGACGTCAGCCGGCGGCCGTGCGGCACCCGATGATGGTTGGTGTCGCACGGCCCGCGACGAATGATGCCGGCTGTTCGGTCGACGATGGCCCTGAGAGGTCTAAAACGACACGCCGATAAAAGCCCGGAATTGCAACGAAAATCACCGGTTTCGTGAGGCCGACTTGCGCGGCTGCGGATTTCTTGCTTTAATAGCCAAGTTGCCTGACGAGGTCAAGCCAAGAGGCCGGACCAAATAAGGAAACAGACTGGCGGATTTCCCAAGCGGTCAAAGGGAGCTGACTGTAAATCAGCCGCTTCGTGCTTCAGTGGTTCGAATCCACTATCCGCCACGCCCCGATAGCTCAGTGGTAGAGCACTTCCTTGGTAAGGAAGAGGTCGTGAGTCCAATTCTCACTCGGGGCTCTCTGGCGGGGTAGCTCAGCTGGCTAGAGCGTACGACTCATAATCGTAAGGTCAAGAGTTCGAGCCTCTTCCTCGCTACAAATAGCGCCCGCTGGAAGGTGGGCGCACCCATTAGACCTAAGAACACAGAGGTGAATGAGAATGGCTAAGAGCGCCGACATCCGTCCGGGCATCACGCTGGCCTGCACCGAGTGCAAGGAGCGCAACTACATTACGACCAAGAACCGTCGTAACACGCCCGATCGTCTCGAGCTCAAGAAGTTCTGCCCGCGCTGCGGCAAGCAGACCGTGCACCGCGAGACCCGTTGATCGCGTAGAGACTTTCAAAACCCGGCCCCAACAGGCCGGGTTTTTGCATATCTGCGCCCCATTCGGTGGTCATCTGCTTTATCGACACGAAATATCTGTAACATGAGTGCGGGCATCGGGGCTCGTGAAAGGGGTGCAGGGGAAAGATGCTTGTTTATGGCCCTCTGAGATGCCCTGCCGGCGTGATTGGGCGTGAGGCGAGCTGAGCCGCAGACATTTTGTGTCTGTTTACGGCCTTGGATGCAGGCAGAAAGAGCACGTTAATGGGGATAACAGGTGAAACGTATCTGTTTACTGGCTTTCTGAGGCCACAAACAGACACGTTTCACCTGCAACCCTTCTCGGGATGCGCAAAATACCTGCAGCCGTCACCTGTGTCGCTGCTGAAACCAACCGAAGTCGAAACCAAGCTAATCAGGCAGGTGGGGGTTGGGGTATGCGTTGCGCGACCGTAGGCTCGGCCGAGCGGCCTTGAGCGTGTCGCGCAACGTATGCCCCAACCTCCACCGTCAGCAGATAAGTAGTCAGTAGTCCACCGTCAACAGTCAACGATCCGTCGTACCCGTCCACCTCTACCCGCTCACCTCAGGAACCAAGTAGGATGAGCAACATGACCAGTTTTGCAGACATCACCACCATGGGCGTCGGCGGCCCCATCGCCCATTTCATCGAACCGACCACCCGCGTGGGCCTCATCGAAGCCGTCGAGGACGCCGACTCCAAGGGCCTGCCGCTTGTCGTGATCGGCGGCGGCTCGAACCTGCTGGTCTCCGATGAGCCGTTCGGCGGCGTGGTGGTGCGCGATGCCCGCCGTCAGATCACCGTGCCGGACGAGGCCGCGCCCGTCGAGGGCAGTGACCGCACGGTGCACATCAACGCCGAGGCCGGTGCGAACTGGGATGATTTCGTGGCCTTCACCGTACAGCTCGGGCTTGAAGGCGTCGAAGGACTGTCCGGCATCCCCGGCACGGTCGGCGCCTCCGTGGTGCAGAACATCGGCGCATACGGCCAGGAGGTGGCCACCTCGGTCGAATCGGTGGAGGTGTGGGACCGCGAGACCAAGACCACGCGCGACCTCACCCCGGCCGACCTCCGATTCGGCTACCGTTATTCCGCGCTCAAAGCCAGCATGTACGCAGCTCCGGCCAGGCCGGCCGACCGGTTCTTCCCGACGCCTCGCTACGTGGTGCTCTCCGTCACCTTCGCGCTGACCCATTCCGCCGAGGGCACGGTGGGGTATGAGCAGCTCGCCAAGGCGCTCGGCGTCGAGGTGGGCGACCGCATGGCCACCGCCGATATCCGCGAGGCCGTGCTCAAGGTGCGTGCCGCCAAGGGCATGCTGGAGGACCCCACCCGGTACACATCGCCGGCCATGGCAGGCACCAAACGCGAGGCCAACATCCTCGCCGACCTGCGCCGACTGGCTTCGGTCAACGAATCCGCCGGCATCGCCTTGGGCGACGACGGACTGCCTGTTCCGGACCGCAACCGCCACAGCTGCGGCTCGTTCTTCATGAACCCGATTCTGACCGCCGATGAGGCGTCAGCGCTGCCCGAGGACGCCCCGCGGTTCCCAGCCACGCTGCCGGACGGTACGTCCGGCGTCAAGACATCGGCCGCATGGCTCATCGACCACGCCGGTTGCCATAAGGGATACCGGGTCGCCGACGATGCATCCGCCAGCTTGTCCACCCAGCACACGTTGGCCCTCACCAATCGCGGGGAAGCCACGGCCACGGACGTCGAGGCACTGGCACGCGCGGTACAACGGGCCGTCAAGGACCACTTCGGCGTCACGCTGGTTCCCGAGCCGGTGTGCGTGGGTGTGCTGTCGGACCTCGACGCATGACTGTCGGATTTCGTACCGTATATGTACGAAATCCGACACTGAACCGTTGAGAACCGACAGTCAACCGTCGAAATCCGACAGCCAAGAGGCTGGGGCATCGGAACAAGAACCAGTCCGAAGCGTCAACTGGTAATAGACAAGTCACATTGCCTTCTCTATACTCGTTGTTCGATATTTTGCGCTCACTGAGCGTGCATACAACGAGAAGAAAAGGCTGTTATGCAACTGTTCCGTACGAAATCCGTCGAACAGACCATTGCCGAAACGGGTGAAGAGGGCCGCAAGCTCAAGCGCAACCTGACTTGGTGGGATCTGTCCATTATGGGCGTCGCCGTCGCCGTCGGCGCCGGCATCTTCTCCGTGGGCGCGCAGGCCGCCGCCTTCCACGCCGGTCCGGCCGTGATCATCAGCTTCCTCATCGCCGGCATCGTGTGCGGTGCGGCCGTGATGTGCTACGCCGAGTTCGCCTCGATGATTCCGGTGGCCGGCTCCGCCTACACCTTCACGTACACCACGGTGGGTGAGGTCATGGCATGGATCATCGGCTGGGACCTCATCCTCGAGATGCTCATGGCCGGTTCCGTGATCTCCAAATACTGGGGTGTGTACCTCAACGATTTCATGCGGCTCATGGGATGGAATCTCAACACCAACATCGCGATCGGCTCGTTCTCGATTGACGTCGCCCCGATCATCATCGTCGCGTTCTTCACAGTGCTTCTGGTGTTCGGCACGAAGATCGGCGCACGCGTGGACGGCGCGATGACCGTGCTCAAGATCGCCATCGTGTTCTTCGTGGTGATCGTCGGCTTCTTCTACGTCAAGGCCTCGAACTTCACGCCGTTCATCCCGCCGAGCCAGCCGGCCGACACCGTGCAGAGTTCCTCGGCCGTGGCCGGTATGTGGGGCCAGCCGCTGTGGCAGTGGGCCACCGGCATGACCCCGTCCATCTACGGCGTGCCCGGCATCCTGTCCGGCGCGGCCCTGGTGTTCTTCGCGTTCATCGGCTTCGATGTGGTCGCCACCGCCTCCGAGGAGACCAAGAATCCGCATAGGAACGTGCCGCTCGGCATCGGCGTGGGCATGGCGCTCATCATCGTCATGTACATGCTCGTGGCCGTCGTGACCACCGGCATGGTCTCCTATAAGGACCTCGCCAAGCAGGACAGCCCATCGCTGGCCACCGCCTTCGAGCTGGTCGGCGCGAATTGGGCCGCCAAGATCATCAGCTTCGGCATCGTGCTGGGTCTGGCCACCGTGGTCATGGTGCTGCTGCTGGGCCTGACCCGCATCGTCTTCGCCATGAGCCGCGACGGTCTGCTGCCGCGCAGCCTGTCCAAGACCGGCAAGCACGGCACCCCGGCCGGTCTGCAGATCGGCGTCGGCGTCGTGGTGGCGCTGGTCGCCGCGTTCTTCGACATCGGCGTGCTGTCCGACATGGTGAACATCGGCACATTGTCGGCCTTCACGCTGGTCGCCATCTCCATCCCGATCATGCGCAGGAAGCGCCCTGACCTGCCGCGCGCCTTCAAGATGCCCGGCAACCCGTGGATTCCGATTCTGATCGGTCTGGCGAACCTGTGGCTCATGCTCAACCTGACCGTGCTCACTTGGGTGCGTTTCCTCGTGTGGCTCGTGGTCGGTTTCGCCATCTACTTCGGCTACGGCTACTGGCACGCCCGCTTAGGCAAGGGCGATCTGAGCGATACGCTGTCCGCCGAAACCGACAAGGCCGTCAACGGCTGAGGCTGCGCGTTGTTGCGGACTGCCGCGTGCAGCGTCCTACCGCGAGCCTAAGCTGGTACGCAGCGTGATTTAAGGAGGATTCCATGCCATACGTTGTTGCCCAGCCTTGCGTGGACGTCAAGGACAAGGCCTGCGTGGATGAATGCCCGGTGGACTGCATCTACGAAGGCTCGCGTTCGCTGTACATCAACCCGAACGAGTGCGTCGACTGCGGCGCCTGCGAACCCGTGTGCCCCACCGAGGCCATCTTCTACGAGGACGACCTGCCGGACGAGTGGGCCTGGTACAAGGACGCCGCCGCCAACTTCTTCGCCGAGGTCGGTGATTTCGGTGGCGCCTCCGCGCACGGTCCGATTGGTAAGGACCCGGAGCAGGTCGCCGCGCTGCCGCCGCAGAACCAGTGAGAATCGCGGTAATTCGCGGTAGTTTGCGGTAGTTTGCCGCGCCCATCACACATGCTGACGAACCCTCGGCTGCACAAGGCCGGGGGTTCGTCGTATCGTGGAACGGATTGCAAGGAGAAAGGTTTTCCATGGGCTTCCACACATATTCCTCCCCGTACGATTGGTCTCGAATCGCCGGCTTCAAGGCGACGGCCAAGGCAGTGCCGGGCGGCATGATCGATCTGTCCGTCGGCTCGCCCGTGGACCCGGTCCCCGAGTCCGTTCGCGAGGCGTTGGCTGGCGCGTCCGACGCCGCGAACGCCCACGGTTATCCCGTCACGGTGGGGACGGCCGAGCTTAAGGCCGCCATCGATTCCTGGTTCCGCACCATGCGTGGCGTGGACCTGAAGGCAATCAACGCGGCCGTCGTGCCGACCGTCGGCTCCAAGGAGGCGGTGGCGCTCATGGCCTCGCTGCTGCACCTCGGCGAGGGCGACGTGGTGGTCCAGCCCAAGGTCTCCTATCCGACCTACGAGATCGGAACCCAACTGGCAGGCGCCACCGTGCTCAAGGTCGATGACGTGACGGATGTCGAATCTTGGGTCCATGTGCCGCGCGTCAAGGCCATCTGGGTCAACTCGCCCTGCAACCCCACCGGCGAGGTCATCTCCGCCGACTGGCTTGCGGACATCGTGGCCGCGGCCCGCCGCATCGGCGCGGTGGTGCTTTCCGACGAGTGCTATGCGCTGATGGATTGGCGTGGCTCGCGCGGGGGCGCGCCGGTGTCCGAGTCCAACGAGCCTGCCGCAGCCTCGGGCGCGTTCAGTCTGTCCGCCACGCCCTGCGCGTTGAACCCGCATGTGTGCGAGGGGTCGGCCGATGGCATCCTGGTGCTGTACTCGCTGTCCAAGCAATCCAACATGGCCGGATACCGCACGGCCCTCATCGCCGGCGATTACCGTCTGGTGAGCGAGATGGCCGAATACCGCAAGCAGATTGGCGAGATCATTCCCGGCCCGGTGCAGGCCGCCATGGCCGCGGGCCTCAGGGACGCCGCCTCGGTCCATACGCAATGGGCTCGCTACCGTGGTCGTCTCGCGGCGTTGGTCGATGCGCTGAACGCCTATGGTTATCAGGCCTCCATGCCTTCCGGTGCGCTGTATGTGTGGGTCAGGGCCAAGTCCGGCGATTGCTGGACGGATATGGCCGAGCTCGCCAAGATCGGCATCATTCCAAGCCCCGGCGAGTTCTACAACGATGCGACGCATCTGCGGTTCTCCGCCACCGCCACCGATGAGGCTATCCGCGCGGCGTGCCAGCGTCTTGCCGAGCGTCCTGCGTCAGAAGTTCGTTGATCATATTGTTGCCGCCTCTGCCGGGATTCGGATCGCGAAGCGAGGCCGAGGGGCAGGGTCGTCAACGTTTGTGGTGTGCGCGTCACGGTGTGGCCGCCTGACCGGGCCAGGGTACCGCCGCGTCGATGTGACGGGGTGGTACCGTGCGGCTCACGCCCCGAACTGGGCGGCCTTGGACCCGAACTTCCGTCTCACCGCGTCCAGCGCGGCTTCGGCGTCGTGCCGTCGCGCCTGTGAGGTCCGCCCCTGCACGTCGGCGGCCTCCTCAAGCATGTCGTCCAGCGACGGCTGCACTGCGGTGGCCGCGGCCTCGCTGAGTGACGACGCGCTCATGCCCGCCAGTCGTATCGTTTTGGGCAGTATCGCGTCCGGTCCGGCTGTGCTCGGCATTCCGAGCATGGCCTTCAGCTGCCGCACGCATTCGGGATACAGCACGCCGGCGGTGTCGGTCGGCCGTTCCATCGTCAGAGAGCGGGTCTGATAGCTCAGGTCCGCGAACCGCAGTTTGACGGTCACCGTACGGGCCATCAGCCCCTTGCGCCGCAGGGTGCTGGCCACTTCGTCACATGCCGAGCGCAACAGGTCGCATACCACGCGCATGTCGCGGGTGTCGGTGTGCAGCGTGCGTTCGGAACCGATTGATTTCTCCTCCCGGATCGGCGTGACCGAGCGCGGGTCGATGCCATGCGAGGCCATCCATAATCCGTGGGCGGCCGCCGTCGAACCAGTGGCCCGCGCCAGCGTTGTCTCGTCCATCCGGGCCAGATCGGCCACGGAATTCACGCCCCATGCGTTGAGTCTTTTCTCCAGTGACGGGCCGATGCCGGGAATGCCGCGCAACGGCATCATCTGCACGAATTCGGCCGAACGGGCTTTCGGAATGAGCAGCATGCCGTCCGGTTTGGCATTGGTGGAGGCCATCTTGGCCACAAGTTTGTTGCAGGCAATGCCCACCGAGCAGGTCACATGGAACCGTTCGGCCACCTGACGGCGCACCCAGGCGCCGATGTCGCTCGGTCGGTTCCACGCCAGCAAGGCGCCGGAAACGTCCATATAGCCCTCATCCACCGACACCTGCTCGAATCGATCGGTGACGGTCAGGAACACCTCGTGCATGATGCGGCTCGACATCATGCGGTAGTAACGCATATCCACCGGCAGGAACACGCCGTTCGGGCAGAGTTGGTGCGCGCGGGCGGCCGGCATCGCCGAATTGATGCCATAGCGACGCGCCTCATAGCTTGCCGCGGACACCACCGATCGCGGTCCGGTGCCGATGATCACCGGTTTGCCCTTGAGTTCCGGTCTGCGGGCCACCTCCAAGGAGGCATAGAAGGCGTCCATGTCGATGTGCAGCACCGTGCAACCGGTTTCGTCGTGCCCCCAATCGCGTTTGGCGGCGGCCAGTCTTGGTGCGGTGCTCATGGATTCCATTGTAGAAGGTGGATGATGATGGTCGGCGGGCTTGCCTCGGTGCGATGTCGGTGGCCGGTGTTGGCAAACGATGGCGACGAACGATGGCGGCTGACGACGTTGGTTGGCCAGTGTCGGAACCTGATGTTCGGACGGGCATGCAGGCGTTTTCCGTCGATTACTCGTCGTCGGACTCGGCTCGCGCCCTGTGATCATGCGTCTGGTTCATATCCATATCCCATCCGAACCCATGACCGGCGCCCGCATCGCGAACCTGCGTCCCAGTATCCACGCTCGCGTCCGATGTCCGCGATTATGCCCCGCGTCCGCATCCCACACTCCCGTCTCACGCCAATGTCCACATCCCGGCTTGTTCCACGTTTGCGGGACGCTGTCCCGATGGCCCGAGTAGCGTGAGGTGCATGAAGAAGGCAGTAATCGATCTCCTCAACCGTGTCCCTGTAGTGCTCATCGTGATCGGTGAGGCATTGGTTATCTACCTCGCCACGGCCATCGCCAAGCTGGCGTTCGCCCAGCTCGACCCGTTGTATTCGGTGTGGTATCGAGTGGGATTCATGGTGTTACTGCTGCTTGCATGGCGGCGGCCGTGGAGCGCCGCCAAACGCGGGCGACTGTTCCACCGCAGCGCCCGGTCGTGGGGGCTCGTCGTACTGCTCGGATGTTCGTTGGTGCTCATGAACACGATGTTCTACGTGGCCATCAGCAATATGGACATGGGCATCGCCGTCGCCATCGAATTCATGGGACCGCTGTCCGTGGCGGTCATCACCGGTCGCAGCTGGCGCGAACGGTTGGGCATCGGTATCGCGGCGGTCGGCGTGGTGCTGCTTGCCGGCATCTCTTTGGCCAATCCGTCCGGCAACGGCACGTTCGTGGTGGGTCTGATCGCCATTCTCATCGGCGGATCGATGTGGGGCGTGTACATCGTGACCGGGCGTCGCGTGGCATCCGGCGGCAATTCGCTGGACAATCTGTGCATCGCGGTGACCATCGGTTGGGTCGTGCAATCGCTGTTTCTCGCCGTACCGGCCGTGAGCCATGTGATTCACCCCAAATCCACAGCCACATGGGCCCTCGAGCCCGGCGGTTCGCTGAAGCTGCTGGCGTTGCTGTTCGTGATTTCCCTGATGGCGTCGTTCATTCCCTATGTGATCGAACAGATCACCCTGCGCCGCACCACGTCCGGCGCGTTCTCGGTGATGCAGTCCATCAATCCCGCCATGGCGGTGGCCGTGGGGTTGGCGTTTGGCGAGATTCCGAACGTCGGTGAGATCATCGGCGTGGCTTTGGTGATTTGCGCGGTCATCATCACCTTCTCCGGTGACGCGGCGCCTGCCAAGTAAGCATATGTCTCTTAGTGTCCCGCGGCGTAAGTTCGTTGACTATATTGTGGCTCCCCTTGTCAGCGGGGCTGAGGGGTGGTCATTTCGGCAACGAACTTCTGACGCGGCATACCAGTGAACATAAAGTGTCGCGTGTACCGGCTTGCATCGGCATCAATTTGATTGAAGTGCGTATTCAGGGCGCGTCATATCCGCAAAGTGTGATACAGTATCTTGCTGTTGCGCTTGAATGCAACAAGGAGTCATGCCTGAGTGGCCGATAGGGGCACCCTGCTAAGGTGTTAGTCGCTTTCCGCGGCTCGAGGGTTCGAATCCCTCTGACTCCGCTTACAAGGGTTTTGCGAGGAATCGCAAAACCCTTTTTTCATGCCTTATTCATTGGAATAAAGCCGTTTTCAGGCTATTGTGGCACCTTCTGACGATTCGCGTGAGGGTACATGGAGACGCTTGGTGATGCCTATATTAGGTGGTAAATAAGGTGGTAATGAAAGCAATGCTGGTAATTGTTTCCACCTTAGGGCAGGCATCTTATGGGAAGACCACCGAAACGGCAGAGAGCGAGCGAGGGCAAGCGCACGCTGAAACACGTCAAGCGCAACGGCAAAATCTACGATTACATCGAATATTCGTTCGTTACGCCCCCCGAAGCGTTCAGCAAATGGCCTGAATTGAGATTGCCAGAAAGAACACGGAAGACATTCACGGAATCACGGAAACTGGATGGAGAGGCGTGGCTAAACGAGAATCTTCGTGCGATTCATGCCGGCGTCTGGGTGCCAGAAAAACTCAGGAAAGCGGAACGACGGCGTGAATTGATTACGTTTCGTCAATATGCCGTTCCTTGGGTGGAGAGCCGTAAGAAGGCGGATGGCAGTGACCTTAAGCAGACCGCCAAGCAAAAGTATCGTGAATCGCTCAACTTGTACTTGCTGGATTTTTTCGGGGACATGCCTATGAGTGAGATTACGCCGAAGGACGTGCAACGGTGGTGGGATACATTCAAGACGGTTCGTCTTGACGCTAATCTTGAAGACCGTCGTTATCACGTCTATAAGCATTTGAAAACAATCATGAACAGTGCAGCGTCTGAGCCAGTGGACGATACTGGCAAGACGCTTATACCGTCGAATCCATGCCAGATTAAGGCAGTGCGTCCGCTCATTAAGCATGAGCCAGTACGCCCAACAGATGATCAATGGTCTGCATTAATGGATGTGTTGCCTGACTGGGCGCGTATGGTTGCCGCGATTTGCGATAAAGCCGCCTTGCGTGAAGGTGAAGCACTCGGCCTATGCCGACGGCACATCGACTTAGATAATCTTGTTATTCACGTTGAACAGCAATCTCAGCGTACTCCAAACGGCAAAGGGAAGTATTCAACCGAGATCACAACACCGAAAACGCGATCTTCTATCCGTGACGTACACATACCACGTACGCTTGCGGACATGCTAAGTGAGTGGATGACCACGCATGAGATTACTCAATCTGACATGCTGTTGTTCACGTCCTCAAGAACGGGACGGCAGCTCGCCCCACAGAATTACCGTAACGCGTTCGCTCGTGCTTGCAAGAAAATACCCGGCTTGGAAACTATGCGTCCGCATGATCTACGCAAGGATGCATTGAGCCGTATGGTCGAACATGGTGCGACCGTGAGCGAAGTCATGAGACAGGGTGGGCATACAAGCATGAGCGTTGCAAGTGTGTATCAAACCATAGGTGATCACTTAACCGAAGTTATGAATGAGGTTGATAAAGCTGAACAGTCTGTGAGTGCTGCGGGTGAAGAAGAATCGCGGACGATGGCTAGAGAGATAAAAAGTGATGATGCACAGTCAATTATTGGCGTGCTTGCTGGAATGCCGTTAGATCAGCGTATAAGTGTGCTGCATTCGTTGTCGCCTGCGCGGCGTGCCAGTGTGATAGAGCTGCTGCCGGATGCCGTGAAGATTGAAACACTGTCGGCGATATTGGGCGGCGCGGAAGGCGACACGCCCAAAGTCTAAAAAATCGTACTGACTTTATCCGCAATATTGAAAGGTAAAAAGAACATTTGGTCGAAACCTCTACTCGTCTTCGAGTGATTCTAGGGAAGGACCGTGGAAAACAAAACACATAAATTATATGACAATATTTATTGGTCTGTCTAATTTTTGTTATATCCGAATTAACGGTTTTGCGTGTTTTCCATGTTCTGTTATTACGTATTTAACAATAAAAACAAACATAAAAAAAGTTATATTTTTCTTCAGGAGAGGAATGATAAATGTATGGGGATAACGCTGTAATGCACGGTGCCGCTTGCAATGCGCGGAAAAGCGATAATGTAGAGATGTGACGCGGCGAAACGCTGGAAAGCATTAAGCCGTGTGACATAACAAAAAAATGAACACCCTAGAGGGGCAACTCTGGGGTGTTCTGTCCCTCACCTGCGCATGAAGCGCGACTGATTTCAAAATGAAAGGACATTATGAAGTCTACTAAATTCGCCGATGAAACGCCGATTATTCGACAGGCAAACGGACATACGAGCTTGAAGAGGCTTGAACCACTTAAGTCAGCAACTGAATCACTCGGTCTGAAGGATACGCGTGTGACCATGCGACTTGTGCGGGAAGGCAAGCTCAAGGCCGTCAAAATCGGTACTCGCGTGCTCATCACTTCTAAATCACTTAACGAGTTCGCGGGGTGCTGAGCTGGTGAACACCATTATCCAATCCCCGGCTGTCCCGGGGCATGGCGAAGCCTACCCCAAACCAGACGCGAGCATGTTGACAGCTACTATGGACGCGCCGGCGTATGTGCTGCCCATGCTGGCTGATTATCTGCTTGAATCCGTGTTCGATTCGTACCGGCTGACTGTTTCCGGTGAATGCTCGTGTTCGGCAGACTTGTTGTCGCTGACCGTGTATGCGAGCCATTTCGTTCCGTTGCCGTTGTGTGTGGATGCGTGGACTGGCGACCGTCCGGCTGGTGCGCTCGTCCGATTGGCGTCGCTGCTTATGCCGCCTGCGATGCTCTCATTGTCTGTGAGCGCGAGTGTGACGGATGTGCGTGTGCTGCATGTGACTACGAGCGATGTCGATAGACGGCTGGACTCGTTTATTGATATGCAGTTGCTGCCGAATCGTGCGCGTATGGATGCCGGGTATGTGCGGCGACGGCTTGCAGCGAGTGCTGATCGCTGGCGTGGTCGTATCGTGAACGTTGATATGACTGCGGACATGGTTGTGCGATCGATTGGCGACTTTGCCGGCGATCGTTGGCCGAGTGTGGCGTCTTGCATGATTGGCGGGTGATTGGATATGACGTACGCAAATGATCTGGAGTTCTGGCAATCGTCGCACCGGTTGCGGTTCATTCTGGAGACAGCACGTAGTGAACGCACGGCACCGTGGGCTGTTCTGTTAAGCGTGCTGGCGCGCGTGGCGGTGGTTACGCCACCGAATGTGGTCACGCCTGCGTTCGTGGGGTCCCGATACGGCAGTTTGAACACGTTCGTTGCAATAGTGGGTGCTTCATCAGACGGTAAGGGGCTTGCGGTCGGTACGGCACGGCGTCTAATCCCGAATGATCTGAACGCGACGGATACGTTGCCGGTATCCGGTGAGGGGTTGGCTACGTTGTTCGCGCGGCGCGACCGACTTGACGACGACGTCAAGAGCAAACGTAGTGTCCTGAGGTGCGTGAATATGCGTGCCATGCTTGACGTGCCGGAAGTCACCGTATTGGGTGCGGCTATGGGACGTACTGGTTCTACTTTGCTGGGGACATTAACGAGCCTGTGGAGTGGCGAGGCTATTGGTGGGCAGAATGTGAACGAGGCCAAACGGTTGCGCGTGCCCGAATACGGGTATCGCGTCGCGCTTGTGACCGGGGTGCAACCGGGCAATGCGGATATCCTTATGCAAGAAGATGTGACTGGATTGCCGCAACGAATTCTCTGGGCTACCACGCGCGACCCGGATGCGCCTCAGGAACGTCCGCATCGACCGTCTGGAGATTTAGGCTTCGATGCTGGCAAACTTAGCAAGTTGCAACCGTCCGAGTTCGAGATAGATGGCCTGTATCAAGCCGGTGGCTATGAGAAGTGTCGGAGCGAAAACGGCAATATAGTATATCCGTTTCATGTGATTGAGTATCCGGCGGCTGTCTTTGAAGAAGTGGACGCAGACGGGTTGAATCGGTTACACGGTGCCCGACCGGACGGCATGGACGGCCATAGCCTACTCGTGACGATCAAGACAGCCGGCCTGCTGGCAATCCTCGAGCAACGCGTTGGTGCTGCGTTGATTGTCACGGAAGAGGACTGGCAGCGAGCCAAGTACATTGTCGCCAAGTCTCGGCAGACCCGCGAAGTATGTGTGAACGACTCGCGGATTATCCGACGCGGAAAACGATGCGAGCGACTTGCCGATGATCTAATAGCAAAAAGCGAAGCCAAAGAAGCCGTCAATTATGAACGTTATGCCCGACGAATCACGAAAGCGCTCGGCAAATACGACAACGAGCATGAGGGCATCAAGGGCTACATGATTCAGAGGAAGACAGGCATCCCCACTTCTGACACCTATCAGACCATCAGTCGCATGTATGAGGAAGGACTACTGGAGAAAATAGGTCCCGAAGTAGAAGGTACAGGGTCGCAGCTATGGGCACTTTCGAGTGTACGTCCATGAGTCTAGCGCTTAGACTGTTAGACCCCTACTGTTATAGGGGATAAGTACATTCTAGACTGGCGGACTGTCTAGTTCTAGATAGTCCGCCAGTCTAGAGCCTTAACCCCAATAATTCCAATATGTCTAGCAGTCTAGTTCTAGATAACCGTCTATGAGTGCGGGAAAGAAGAATGCCGGTGTTTCTCCGATATGAATGGAGCGAATACGATACTGCCGCTTGCATTCCAAGCGGTGGAAAGGAGGATATGGCTGTGAGTAGTGATGGCGATAGGGATGATTTGGGTAGGTTCGTGTCGGGTAACCAGCCCAAGACCGGTTTCCATACCAATCCCGAGAGGCGTAACACGTTTCCTACTAGGGGGCGTTCATTCGAGTTGACCGCGCGCCGGTATCTCGATATGACCGATGAGCAGATTCGTGTGGAATTGGAGAAGGCGGAGCGGGGGAGTCTTACCCAGACCGAGCAGCTTGTGATACAGCTTCTCTCCCGCGCCAAGGACGGCAGCGACCCCGTACGGCAGTTAAAGGCGCTGCGGGAGCTGCTGGACCGGGCCGAGGGGCGGCCGAGGCAGTCGGTCGATGCGACGCTGGGGCGGCCTGAGCCGCCTGAGATCAATATCACCTTCGCATAGCAGGTCATGCGTGGAGATCGGGCCATGGCTCGGGTAGCAGGTCGTCTATGGTGACGCCGAATACTTGAGCTATGGCCATCACGTTCAATAGGCTTGGGTTCGATGGCGTCCCGGGCCGTGATTCGCCCTTTTCGAGCTGCTGGTATGCGAAGCGTGAGAGATTGGCGTTGTATGCCACGTATTCCTGACTGAGGTGTCGTGTGACGCGTTGCCGCTGGATGTTCAGCCCCAGACGTTTGGCGTAGACGGCCCATTCCTCGGGCACATGTGTGTGCGGCATGTTGCCAAGCTATGTGTGGCGCAATTAAACTATGGCCTTACCGGTAAAGCATAATGAGTAAGGCCTTACCAAATAGGGAAAAGGGTGCGCATGTCCGAGAGAGTCAAGAGTATCGCCATATGGGTTGGTGTGGCCGTGTTCCTCATTGTCGGGATGACGACCAGTAGCTGGCCTGTCGCCCTTGTGGTCTTCATTGTGTTGTTTGGCTACAAGGCCTATGAGTTCATGTATTTCCGTAGCGCCAAGTTTCTCGAGATCAGGAACCGCATCAGCGCGCACGTGCGTGACTGCAACGACCTGAACGACCATATCGAGGAACTGAAGGGCACGAGGCTCGGGACGGACATGTCGCTTCGCGGGCATGCCGAGTGGCGGGATTCCAGCCGTTGGAACTACAGGCGCTCCGAGCTCGGCAAGGCGACCAACGACCCCAACGTGTGCAACTGCTCGCGCGAGGTCGTCGCCGGTGCCCAGCGCGACCCGCTCAAATATGTGTGCAAGTACTTCGGGTTCAAGGCCGATGAGCCGACGTTGGAGCAGTTCGAGACCATGCTGAACAACTTCACCGCCGCAGAGGACGGCAAAACGTCCCTGACCGCGGAGAAGTCCGACATTCTGGATAGCGTCGCCCATGATGTGCCGTGGCTGATTAGGCGCTTCAGCAAGAAGACGCTTGATCGAAAGCTGGGCTTCAAGGACGTGCGCCTGAACGACGCCTACTATCCCAGCTTCAAGTTCCAGTATGTTTCCTCGGGTGGCAACGCCTCAACCCAGAGCGTGTGCACCATGGACATCCCCAATCTGAACGGCATGGTCGAATACCTCAGCAGCCAGATCAGGTGGAGGAAAAGCGTGGCGGGGCAGCGAGCCCTGATGACCAGCGCCCTACGCAAGCACATTCTGGAACGCGATGGCTACCAATGCCGCGCATGCGGCGTCAACCTGAACGCGGAGCCGCACCTGTTGCTGGAGGTTGACCATATCGTGCCCGTCTCGAAAGGCGGTTTGACCACAGAGGACAACCTACAGACCCTATGCTGGCGATGCAACCGCAGCAAAGGCGCTAAACTCGGCGCTTGAGGTTCTAATATGCCGGAGTGAGCCAAGTGATAAGAGAGTACTAATACGTTGTTCTCCGATGGGGAATGTTGCGATTACTAGATATTGAGGAAGAATTGCCAAATCTCGTTCATGACATATAGTTATCGGCGTGTTAGGTGGTAAATAAGGTGGTAACGGTTTTTCGCTAAGTACCGTGAAGCCAATGATTCCAATACATCACGGCATGTCGGTGTGGAATCCCTCTGACTCCGCCGACTAGGGTTCCGGGTGAAAGCTCGGAACCCTTTTGTTTTGCGCGGGGAACGGCGCCGTTCCAACGTTTTCGGGCATCTTTGGCCAGAGGGGCCGGCGGTCTGCAAGTCGCTTTCGCGCATGACGTTATCGGTAGGATATCCGGTACGTGAACCGGGAATTCCCTGGGCCAGCGCCGTTACCGGTCATCGATTCGGAAGGTGACAGGAGGTCCGCGACCGGAAACCGGCGCGACCGAGCAACTCGGCGCGCTGGGACGTTTGACTTGGCGGGCCGTTCATGTTGTTGTTAGGGGGTATGGTTCGCGCGAGGGGGATGAATCATACCTGAAGATCAAGGGGGATTCACCGCCATGGAATATTTCGTATTCAACTACCGCCGTTATGACCCATTACCCGGCTACGACGGCTTCATCGTCGTGGAACTGTCCGATCGTCCCGTCCGATATCACATCCAGCCCACGTTCGTCGGCGGCCTCAATGCGCAGGAATGCCATGCGATGGCCTTGGCGGCGTGTCGCATCGCGTGCACTTCCACCGACGCGGTCCGTGGCAAGCTAAGTGTGGACCGGCTGCAGCGCGCCATGACCCAACCGTGTCTCGAACGCCTGCGTACCATGCAATATCTGTTGGATGCGCACATGATCACGCATCCCGAGACCAAGGCCCGGTTCTGCTATCTTCCTACCGTGCCCACGTTGGTGGACGGTATGATCATCAGTCCGGAGACGCTGGAAATGGCCGTGTTCATGACCATCGGGCAGGAGGACATCCGCGTCAATCTGCGGTTCAAGTTCATTGGCTCCCGCTGGATGTGCCAGTTCGCTGATCTCGGCTAAAGGCGTCGCACGCATTGTCGCCATCGCGCATCACGGTGGCGACAATGCATGGCATCAATGACGTCCCCGGAAAACCCGCCCCATACCAATGACAAAGGGGGTGCGCAATCAATGGGGGATTGATATTGAAGTGCTATTAAGCGGACGGCTCCTCCGCTACTGTCGAAGCGTCACACCGCCGTTCGACGTGTAGCGGAGCCGGAGGTACGCCATTGTCCGTCCGCCTCCAGTTCGTCATTCTAGCGGTATCGTGCCAACGGCACGTCGATAACGCGGCAGCGAAACCACGAATCGCGTTGCGTATGCGACACATTGATGTACGGCGTCGTATAAGTCGTATGCCTTGCATGTTCCACTGGCTTCTCATGCAGGACGCCTATTGGGGTGCCCCCGTAATTCGACGGTTCCGGCGATTGTCCCGGCCGACGATTCGATGACCAATCGTCGCGTCGCCGACAAGACAAGACCGTCGCCAACGGCAATACCCAGCGGTAGTCTACATATCAGAGAGACAGGAGTGACCATCGGATGCATCGCGACCGGTACTGGCCGGTAGCGGCCGGTAACGGCCGGTACCGGACGCAACGGATGGAATCCGACGGATCAGGCGAAGGGGCAGGGCTATGAGCCATATCAGAGGACGCGGGCAGCATCGCGCGGGCGGTCCGCAGTCATACGCACGAGCGCATACGGGCATCGTGGCTGTGATCGCGGTGTTCGTGATCGCGCTCGCGGCGGCATTGGGCGTCGGCGTCTGGCTCACCACCCATGGCGACTCCAAAGCCGATACCGACTCAGCCGCAGGCCACACTGCAGCCTCGCAGACTGCGATCGACAAGCCGAAGGCGACCCCCAAGCCGGTCGCCGAGCATCACGGCAACTCCCCAGACTGCCCTGACACCGACTGCATCGCCCTGCTCGTCAACGGCGACCTGCTCTTCCATGAAGGGCTGTGGAGCCACTTCCAAGGCCCCAACCCCAATGCCACGGATGGCACGGCATTCAACTTCGACCCGTTGTTCGAGCCGATGAAGCAGTACATCCAAGCCTCGGACATCGCCGTATGCGAATTCGAGACGCCAATCGCACAGCGCGGCGGTCCCTACGCCGCCTACCCGATCTTCAACATCCCCCCGGAAGTGGCCGATGCCGCCAAGCGCGTGGGATACAACGCCTGCACGCACGCCACCAACCACTCGTGGGACCAGGGCTCGGATGGCATCGCGCGCCTGTGGGACACGCTTGAGGCGGACGGCATCGCACAGACCGGCTCGTATAAGACCGAAGCCGACTCCACCAAACCGCTGGTCATCGATTCACCCACCGGCGGCGGAAAGCTGGGGCTGGTGACCGGAACGGTCTCCCTCAACGGCATGACCGCCGATTACGACTGGCAGGTGGACCGGCTGCGCGAGGATGGCGACCCGAACCATGACTCGGACATCCAGCGCGCGGTGGACAAGGCCAACAAGGCGCGAGAACAAGGTGCCGATGTCGTGGCCATCGCCATGCACTCGGTGCAGGAATACCTCGATTACGCCGATTCCTGGCAGATCTCCGAAGCCCACGAACTGGCCGACACCGGCGCGTTCGACGTCATCTACGGTGCCGGATGCCACTGTGCGCAGCCCATCGAGCACTACAACAACACCTGGATCATCTACGGTCTTGGCAATGCGGTGACTGAATCCGCCAACACGCCCGATACGCTGGTCAACAACCAGGGCGTCACGGCACGTATCCAATTCGCCGGCAAGAAGGGCGTCAAAGGCTCCTGGCGCGTGAACCGCATCGATTGGGTACCCACGGCTAACGTGCATCAGGGCAACTACCAATGGTGTCCGATATCCAGTGACCATCCCATAGGCACCTGTTGGGACGAGGCGTACGACGCCCAGATACGGCAACGCATCTGGAACGTCATCTACTCCATGGGCGCCGACCAGAACGTGGTGCGCGAGTGGAACATCACCCAGGAGCAGACGGCCTCGTCCGGCACGAAGTGACCATTGGTGGCGTCGGCCGACGGGTGGCGTCAAGTCAGTGGTCGGTGGTCGGTCGGCGGGGCAGCTGTCAAGCCGATTCGTTTCGAGCCGTTGACTCTGCGCGCCGTTGATTCCTTAGGCCATTGACCCTGCGAGCCGCTGCCTCATCAAGCCTTTGCCCCTCACAAGCCCTTGCCCCTCAAGTCAATGCCGCCCTATGTTCCCTTTCTCCCACCGCACGCCTAATGTGGTGGGCATGACCGAGATCTACGAAACCCAGCCCGAGCGCACGGATCTGCCGCTGGTGGTGATGCCCGCGGTATTCGACTCGATGATCGGACCGCTCAAGGCGCAACTTCCCGCACTCAAGGACGTGGCGCGCGTGCGGCTGTATCAGGACTTCACCGAGGATGAGGATCTCATAGCCGAGCGCACCGCCGGCGCGACCGTTATGATCAACGGCGGCCCGCACCTATCCGACGACCTGCTGCGACGTCTGTCCGGTGGCGTGCGCGGCGGCGAGGGCGGCAAGGTGCGCTGCATCGTCTTCTCCGGCACCGGCGTGGCCAGCTACATCAACCTCGCCCTCGCGCGCGAGCTCGGCGTACGCATCTGCAATGCCGTTCATTACGGCGACAACGCGGTTGCCGAGCATACGTTTGCATTGTTGCTCGAGTTGGTGCGCCGCGTCGGCGAACTCGATCACGGCATCAAGGAGGGAGGCTGGGCCGGCCCCCACATGGACGGACTCCAGCTCGCCGGTCGTCGGCTGGGCATCATCGGCCTTGGCGGCATCGGCTCGACCGTCGCCCGCATCGCCCGCGCCTTCGGCATGGATGTCGCGGCTTGGCGGACCGGTCACACGCCCGCCGAGCGGTTCGCCGAAAGCGGGGCCACGCCCATCGACGACCTCGACGAACTCATCGCCGGCTCGGATGTCGTCTCCGTCCACCTGCCGCTCATCGACGGGGCCACGCGCGGCCTGATCACGGCCGACAACCTCGCGCATCTCAAACCGGGCACGCTGTTCATCAACACGGCCCGCGCCGAGGTCATCGCCCCCGGCGCACTGCTCGCCCGCCTTGAGCAGGGCGATATCCCGGCCGCCCTTGACGTCTACGACCATGAGCCGCTGCCCGCCGACGACCCGCTCCGCCGCATCCCCGGCATCGTGCTCACCCCGCATGTCGGCTGGCGCACCGACGGTGCGTTCCGTGAGCTCACCCGTCAGATGGTCGCCTGCATCGGCGCCTATTTCGCCGGCGACGATCTCAACGTCGTGGTCTCCGAATGCTGACCCACGGCGTTCCGCCCATCCCATCCACCTGACACCCCGGACGCCCACTCGCAAAGCCCATCATGCAAACCATTCTCAACACGCCGGATCAGCCGGCCCATGACTCGCTGGTCGAAAAGAAATCCGAATTCATTGGCGACGCGGCCCACGTCGATACGCTCGACGAGGCGCTCGCATTCGTCGCCGCCATCCGTGAGCGGCATCCCAAGGCCCGTCATGTGGCGTACGCCGCCGTGTGCGGCGGTGCCGATGGACGCCTGTCCGAACGCATGAGCGATGACGGCGAGCCTTCCGGCACCGCCGGCAAGCCGATTCTCGACGTGCTCAAGCAATCCGGTACCACCGACTGTGTCATCGCCGTCACCCGGTATTTCGGAGGCATCCTGCTCGGCTCGGGCGGGCTGGTCCGCGCCTACTCGTCTGCCGCGTCGATGGCGATGAAAACCGCGCGTGTGGCGCGCATCATGACCGCCCGCCGCTATCGTGTCCGGCTTGACTACCCGCAACTGTCCCGTTTCCAGCAGATTCTCGCCCAGATCGATGGACGGCAGGAGGCCGAGGAGTACGCGGCCGACATCCGGCTGACCGCCGTGGTGCCCGCCGAACGGACCGGACGGTTCGAGGAACGGGTGCGGGAGACGTTCAACGCCGCCGTCACACCGGAACCGGTGGATATGGTCAACATCCCCGTACCGCTCGATTAAGCTGGAACCATGACCGACCAGAACGCCAACGAATCCGCCGCCGCGCCCATCGCCGACGCCCCGATTCCCGAACCTCAGTCCGGCACGCCCGCGTCCGCCAACGATGAGGCCGCGCCTGCGGCTGAGCCCGATTCCGGCTCCGCCGAGGCCACTGCCGATTTCGAACCGCTAACCGCCACGTACGAGCGTCTGCGCCACTCCACGGACCCGGCGGAGCTCTCCGAATTCGCCCGCCGCCCATTGCCGGACCGTTCCGATCAGGCGGCGTTCTCCCGAGCCACCGCACTGCTCGAGGCCGTGGCTGGCAACCCGCACACCCCGGTGGAGGATCGAGTGTTCCTGGCGAGCACGATGCCGTTCCCGAACGTGCTGGTCAAGCTCTCCACCGACCCCGAGGCTGCCGTGCGCGAAGCCGTGGCCGCCAATACGGACGACAAGAACTGGCTGGTGGGCCGTCTGACCAAGGACCCGGTGCCCGCCGTCAGGGATACGGCGCTCAAGAACAAGCGCACCAGCTGGAAGATGCGTCTCGAGGGTGCGCAGAACCCTGAGGTGGATACCGAAACGCTTGACTTTCTCGGCTCGCTCGGCACCGAACTCGAGGAGGGCGCCCCTGCGGTGCTGTCCTCGATGGTGCGGCGTGCCGTGGCGCTCAACCCCAACGTGTCCGAGACCATGTTGGACAAGCTCGCCGATGACCCGTCGGCGGAGGTGCGTCACGCCGTGGAGCGTCGCCGTCGCGCGTGACCGCGGCCGGACGCTTTGGCTGGCGAGTCGGCTGCGCCCGACTGGTTACGTGACCGTTTACCAGGTGTTCGTCATCCGGACATCAATATGGGCGGCGCATCGCTGAAACGTACTGATTTGGCCGTGTCGCTTTACCTTCAATACGGTGTGGCGTAACCGGTCGGCGTTAGACTGGGGGCTATGAGTGAGCGTACCGAGAGTGAAGTTCGTCTGGCCCGTCCGCTGATTCGGTTGGCCAAATTGGTCGGCATAGGAACCAGCTATGTGGGCATGAGTCACGACTACCACGAGATCGCCGATGATGTTCTGGTAGCCCTGCTTGCTGCGTTGGGTATCGATGCCAGCAGCGAAACCGCACAGGAGACCGCCATCCGTCGCATCCTGAACCAGCGTCACAGCCGGCTGGTCGCCCCCACGGTGCTGCACATCGCGGGCAAGGAGGGCAAGGTCTACGTCAATACTGGCATTCTGGACGTGCCGTCCGCAACCATCACGCTAGAGAACGGCCAGCCTTACGAGGGCGCCATCGAAGTCGGCCCGGGGGATGGCTCCCAGGCCTACGACCTTGACGGTACGTTCATCTCCACCGCCGCCCTGATCATCCCCGCCGATCTTCCGGTCGGCTATCACACGCTGCACGTCAGGGTGTCGGACCGTGTGCAGGACGCCACGCTGATCAGCGCCCCGGACCACATCGAACTGCTTGATCCGATGAAGGGCGGCAGCCTGTGGGGCTGGATGGCGCAGCTGTATTCGATTCGTTCCAGTGGTTCCTGGGGCGTGGGCGACTACGAGGACCTCAAGAACCTGCTGGTGGACGCCAAGCGCAAGACCGGTGCCGACTTCGTGCTCATCAATCCGGTGCATTCCGCCGAGCCCGTCTCCCCGCTGACGCCGTCCCCGTACCTGCCGGTGAGCCGTCGTCTGGTCAACTTCACGTACATCCGCCCTGAGTCGCTGCCGGAGTACGCCGCGCTCGCCGCAGACGCCAAGGCCGAGGTGGATGGACTGCACGCCGACGCCGAGCCGCTCAACGGCGATGCCCAGATCATCGACCGCGACGCCATGTGGCGCACGAAGATGCATGCGCTGTGGATCATCTTCAAGGCCGGCCGCTCCGCCGAACGTCAGGCGGCGTTCGAGTCGTTCAAGCAGACCTGTGGCTCCGATTTGGAGGCATACGCCACATGGTGCCTGTGCTACGACAAGTGGGGAGCCCCCACCGCAGACCCGGACAACTGGGAGCGCAAGTACAACCGTGAGTCCCCCGAGGTCGCCGACCTTAAGGCCCAGTTCCCGGACACCCTGGACTTCTATCGCTGGCTCGAATGGGTCGCCGCCGATCAGCTCGCCGCGGCACAGCAGGCGGCCAAGGACGCCGGTATGCGCATCGGCGTGATGTCCGACATGGCCGTGGGCGTGCATCCGCTCGGCGCCGATGTGTGGTGGCATCCCGAGCGCTTCGCCAAGGGCGCGACCGTCGGTGCCCCGCCGGACATGTTCAACCAGCAGGGCCAGGATTGGAGCCAGCCGCCGCTGAGCCCCATCGATCTGGAGGCCACTGGCTACACGACATACCGCAACATGGTGCACGGCATGTTCGCCCGTGCCGGTGCGGTGCGCATCGACCATATCCTCGGACTGTTCCGCCTGTGGTGGATTCCTGAGAACCACCCCGCCACCGACGGCGGCTACGTTTACTACGATTCCGACATCATGCTCGGCATTCTGGCCATCGAGGCCTCCCGCGCGAATGGCGTGGTCGTGGGCGAGGATCTGGGCGTCGTGCCCGAGTACGTGGCCGATTCGCTGTCCAGCCATGGCATTCTGGGCTGCGCCGTGGAATGGTTCGAGCAGCGTGACGGCGTGTTCCGTCCGCCGGTCAAGTGGCGTCCCTACGCGCTGGCGTCCGTCAACACGCACGACCTGCCGCCGGCAGCCGGCTACCTCGAATTCGAGCACGTCAAGATTCGTGAGCGTCTGGGCCTGCTGACCGGTCCGGCCGAGGAATTCGAGGCATCTGCCAAGGCCGAGCAGGACGCCATGCTGGCCATGCTGGTTGAGCAGGGCTACCTTGATCCGGAATTCGCCGAGCATCGTGAAGAGCACGAGGCGGAGATCGTCGATGCGCTGTACCGCGCGCTCAAGGGGTCGCCGTGCAAGTTGCTGGCCGCCTCCATCACCGATGCGGTGGGGGAGAAGCGCGCGCAGAACCAGCCGGGCACCAACAACGAGTACCCGAACTGGCGTATCCCGCTGGCCGATGCCAAGGGCAACGTGGTGCCGCTCGAAACGCTCTTCGACACGCCCGGCGCCCAGCGCTTCGCCGAGATCTTCAACAGCTGAAACAGTGCACCGTCTGGTGACGGTGCACGGGTGGTGTTCGCCGGGGACTGATTGGTGTTTGACGGTCATCCGGTAAGTGCCATGGGCGCCCGGAATGTCCGAGGGGCATCCGGGCGCTGCTTTTGTGGCCCGCTTTCGCGGGAGTTTCTTGCGCCGAGTCAAGTCAAAGTCGATGTGAGCGGCCGGGTATGGCTGTCGTGGTTGCGGTCATGACCGGTACCGAGATGATGCATTGCGAAATTCGGCGCACCACGCCGCTTTGCCGTATGTCAAGCCCGGCGATATACTAGTGGATTGTTGTGTTTCCCTAAGGGGTCCTTCAAAGCGCTTTCCCACTCGCCACCGAGGACTTTCAGGGAGCCCACGGATAAAGAGGTTCGATGCTTCTTGGATGCGCGCTGTGACCAAGCACACGTCAAGCAGCTGAAAACCCGGAACACAATGAATAGAAAAGGTAATCCAGTGAAAACTTTCACTCCGAAGCCAGCTGATCTGACTCACGACTGGTACATCGTCGACGCCACCGACGTCGTGCTCGGCCGTCTCGCCACCCAGGTTTCTACCCTGCTGCGCGGCAAGAACAAGCCGACCTACGCTCCGCACGCTGATCTCGGCGATTACGTCATCGTCATCAACGCCGACAAGATTGCTCTCACCGGCAACAAGATGGGCAAGGAACTCTACGTGCACTCCGGCCGCCCCGGTGGCCTGCGCCGTGATTCCTACGCCGAGCTGCTCGAGAAGAACCCCGAGCGCATCATCAAGACCGCCGTCAAGGGCATGCTGCCGAAGAACCGTCTGGCCAAGGTCCAGCTCGACCGTCTCCGCGTTTTCCGCGGCGCCGAGCACCCGCACACCCCCCAGCAGCCCAAGGTCTTCGAGATCGCTCAGGTCTCGCAGCAGGCCAAGTGAAACCTGAGAGGAGATAAGAATCATGGCTGAAAACACCAACGACTCCCAGGTTGTCGAGACCGAAGAGGAGCTCACCAACTACACCACCGAAACCAACGCCGGCGCTGGCACCGGCACCTCCGCGATCGAGCCGGGCTACGGCACCGGTCGCCGCAAGGAGGCTGTCGCCCGCGTTCGTCTGGTTCCGGGCTCCGGCAAGTGGACCATCAACGGCCGCACCCTGGAGGAGTACTTCCCCTCCAAGCTGCTGCAGCGTGAGGTCAACTCCCCGATTGTGCTGCTCAAGCTCGAAGGCAAGTTCGACGCTATCGTCCTCGTTGACGGTGGTGGTACCACCGGTCAGGCCGGCGCCATCCGCCTCGGCGTGGCCCGTGCGCTGAACGCCATCGATCGTGATGCCAACCGCGCCGCCCTGAAGAAGGCTGGCTTCCTGACCCGCGACGCCCGCGTCGTGGAGCGCAAGAAGGCTGGTCTGCACAAGGCACGTCGCGCCCCGCAGTTCTCCAAGCGTTAATTTCGCTTCGACTGCGTTCTACCGAGCACAAGGAACCCCTCGTGGACTTATCCGCGAGGGGTTCCTTGTATCTGAGGGTATTTGAGAGCCCGGAAGTGTCACACCTGCTTCATCAGAGTGATGCTGAGGGCAGGCATGGTCCAGACCGTTCCGGCATCGTTCGCCTGGGTGCCGGTTCCCATGCCGGCTTCGGCGGCAGACGTTCCGGAGGGGGCGACCGACCCGTCACCCGGTAGACCGGAACCAGCCCCGGAAACGGAATCCGTAGCAGAATCCACAGAAGAACGCTGGAATCCCGGCATCTGCCCGATTCCATCGTCGCTGACCGCTGCCGCAGCGGCGTGCCCAACGGCACGGAGCGCATCCGTCACCTGCATGGTGCGACGCTCGGCGAGGGATTCGGCATCAGTGCTGGCATCGCTGCCGGTATTCGCTGCCTGATACGCATCCGCGGTGGAATCGGGGACGGCATCGGAACCGGAGCCCGGCTCGGAGGCGGGGAAGTTGGGAAGCTGGCCATCGTCACCGCGCGCCGGCACCACGCCGAACTCGGTGGTGAGCACATCGTCGGGGATGGCACCGGTGTCACCCCGATCATCGGAGCTGGCTCCGGTACTGGCACTGGCATTAGAGCCGGCCCGAAGCCGACGATCGGTCTCCTCCTGTGTCCGTGCCTGTTCGGCGAGTCGGCGCACAGTCTCATCGGCGTTCTGCACATGCTGCATCCACACGCTGATATCCTCGGACGTCTCGTTCTCCGCCGCCCGATCGCCTTGCGCCGGCCAGCGTCCGTTGATTTCCGCGGAACACCATTTGGGAGCCCACTTGCTGTCCGACGGCAGATGGAACTGTCGGTCCTCGGCCACGCCGTTGACCACGATGCACACATCCACCTCGCTGTTGGACAGCAGCCGCATGGTGAAGCTGCGCACGCCCAGATCGAACCAGTCGCTTTCCTTGGGCGGCGTGCCGTCCGGCAGGAACCACTTCACACGGTCGGACGGCTTCAACAGCCCCAGCTGGGTGAGACGTGTGAAGAAGTCCTCATGATGGTACAGATCAAGCGACTTGCGCAGCGATACCAGTCGCGAGACCGTCTCCAGTCGGCGCATCTCGCGCGTCTTATGCGGCGAGTACAGCCAGTCCCAGCTCATCCATGTGATGTCGTTGTCCTGGCAGTAGGCGTTGTTGTTGCCGTCCTGCGTATTTCGGAATTCGTCGCCCGCAAGCATCATCGGTGTGCCCAGCGACAGCATCAGCATGCCGGTCAGGTTCATGGCGGCCTGTTCGCGCGCTGCGATGATTTCCGGCGCGTCGGTCACGCCCTCCACGCCGAAGTTGGCCGAATGGTTCACCGAGGACCCGTCGTTGTTGTTCTCACCGTTGGCCTCGTTGTGCTTGGAGTTGTACCGGGTCAGATCGGTCAGCGTGAACCCGTCATGGCAGGTGACGAAGTTGATGGACGCCGTGGCTCCACGGCCTGGATCGGTGGCGAACAGATCCGCCGAACCGCACAGTCGCGTGGCCATCTCCTGCAGGCTCGTCCGGCCGAAGTCCGTGCTGTCGTCCACGTCCTGCAGCCAGAACGTGCGTGCCGTGTCGCGGAAACGGTCGTTCCATTCGGCGAACGGGATGCTGAATTGCCCGGTGCGCCAACCCAAATTGCCCAGATCCCAAGGCTCCATGATGAGCTTCAGGTTGCCGAGCAGCAGGTCGGATCGCAAGGCGTACAGGAACGGGTGATGCTGGGTGAACTCGCCGTTGAGGCGTGCCAGCGTGACGCCCAGATCGAAGCGGAAACCGTCGATGCCGATGCGTTTGGCCCAATACCTGAGCGAATCCACGGCGAACGTGACCACATGCGTGTTGGTGAAGTCGAACGTGTTGCCGCATCCGGTGGTGTCCTCCAGACGTCCGGGATTGGCCTTCTGATGACGGTAGTAGGCCAGATCGTCCAGTCCGCGCCAGCACATGGTCGGCCCTTCCACGCCGCCTTCGCAGGTGTGGTTGTACACCACGTCCATGATTACCTCGAAGCCGGCCTCGTGCAGCGCGCGGACCATGTTGATGACCTCGAGACGCACCGCGGTGGCGCCTTTGGCCTGCGCCGCCTTGGTGGCGTACGAAGGCTCGGGGGAGAAGTAGCTCAGGGTCGAATACCCCCAGTAATTGTGCCGTCCGTGCTCCTGCAGGAATAGCTCGTCCTGTTTGGCCTGGATGGGCAGCAGTTCTATGGAGGTGACGCCCAGATTCTGCAGATAGGCGAGGGTGATCGGGTGAGCCAGTCCGGCGTAGGTGCCACGCAGTTCCTCGGGCAGCCAGGGCGCATTGGCGGTGAAGCCTTTGACATGCAGCTCGTAGATCACGGTTTTGCGCCACGGCACATGCGGATGGTCGGGGTCGCCTACGTGCTTGTGGATATCGCGGTCGTCGATGGCCACGGACACCGGCACATGGCCCAGCGAGTCCACGGTGCTCATCTCGCCGTAGGCCGAGCCGATCACCTTGCGGTCCTGAACCTCGCAGGCGTACGAGAAGGCGGCCGGATCGAGCTCCATCGCGCCCTCCACGCCCTTGCCGTACGGGTCGAGTAGGAACTTGTAGGGGTTGAATCGCACGCCATGCTTGGGGTCCCATGCCCCGTCCACGCGGTAGCCATAGCGCATGCCGTCCCAGGCTTTGGGCAGGTGCACGTACCACAGACCGTAGTTCGGTCCGGTCATGCGGAACAGGGTCTCGCGCAGGTACAGATGCTCGATGATGCGTGTGCAGACCGGAAACTCGTGAATCTGGCGGATGAACGAGGAACCGGGGTCGGAGAACAGTCGGATGGCGTCCTGGAAGAAGGCGCTGGGCCGATCGATGGATTCCAGCACGCACAGCCAGACCTGACCTGCGGTTTCGGAACGGACCACGACGTCCGCGCCACCGTCATCGGTGAAGTAGAAGCCTGGGCGGGTGGCATAACGATGCAACGGTGGATTTCTCATACACCTATTGTAGACGTGGGGCCTGAGACCCGTATTCCCCTGATTCCGTCAAGATAGCGCTGCGCAAACCGCAACGCCGCGCCGATGGCGTCCTGATCCTCGCCGCAGTAGCTCCTGCGCAGCGTGAAATGATCCGTTCCGAACGGGCTGCGGCGCGCCACGCGGGCCTTGAGGTCCGCGATCTCGTCATCCTCGAGCATCGGCGCCGCTTCGCCTCCGATGATCACGTCGCCGGCGATGACCGAACGTGCATTCGCGATGGCCTGCGCCACGTAGTCGAGCCATTCGTTCATGCGCTCACGGTGATGGCGCTCGCCCTGCTCGAGCACGCTGAAGAAACCGGGGATGGATTCGTAATCCTCCGGCAACGTTTCCAGTGAGCAGTAGGCGTCCATGCACCCTCGTCGTCCGCAGTAGCAGGGGCGGCCGTTCGGCACCAGCGTCATATGTTCGATTGCGCCGTCGCATTGGTTCGGCCCCTGATGGAGCCTTCCGCCGATGATTACCGCGCCTCCCGGTCTGCGGTCGAGGTAGACACATAGTGCGTCGCGGAGTGTGGCGTCGAACCACAGTTCGGCCATGGCCGAGGCGTCGGCGTCCCGGACCATCAGACATGGCAGATGCACCGACTGGCCCAGCGTGTCCAGCGTCAGGCCGGTGTTGCCCATGATGGGCCCGAACGTCACCGTCGCGCCATCGGGCGAGATGACGCCGCGGATGGAAAACGCCGCGCCCAGTACCGATCCGTGCTTTCGCGCCACATCGGCTGCGAAGTTGTCGATGATGCCGCCGATGCGCTGGTAATAGACGTTGGTGTTGCGGTACGGGACCATGCTGTTCAGCCTTGCCACCACGCCGCCGTGCAGATTCACGGCGCGCAACCGCAGTTCGTGGGCATCCATGCTGACGCCGATGGCGGTACGGTGGTCGGGATTGAATTCGTAGCACTGCGCCTTGCGACCGCCGGTGGATTGCTGGAGGTCGCCTCTGCCGATGATGTGCTCGGCCTCCAACTCCCGGAGGTTTTGCGCGACGGTGGGAAGACTGAGCTGGAGTTCGTCCGCCAGCTGCCGCTTGGTGACGTGCCGGTGCGCGTAGAGGTAGGCAATGATGGCGCTACGGTTGTGTGCCTTGACTTCGCTGGGTGGCAGTGCCTTCATCTCGGTGCCTCCATTGGCTGATCGGCATGGATACTGCAAGATGACGGAGATATGGACGCGACGCTCGGTGCGCCGTCCGTCTTTATCGTTGCATTTATGGGGAAATACCTTACTTATCTAAACACGTTTTAGATAATTGCGCAAGAAGACGATACTTTACTGAAATTACTTTATAGAAGTTGCGGGCGAATCGTCTCGGCAGTGCTGTTCATATACCAAAAAAGCGAACAATAGTTACCATAATAGCCGTATTTGACCTCAAAAATAAGGCTTATTGAACAAAAGCAAACAAAAAAATTCCATAATCACACATGAAACGCCGTTGGAATTGTGCGAATGCAGGGCAAAAACCGCTTCGGTATATTGTGACTCAGGTCACAACGAGTTGTGACGGCGGTTTCTTGCCATCAGCACGAATCGATGCCTGTATCGTCTCGTCGAATGATGGTGGGCCGCTGCATAGGAAACTTTGCCCTACACCCCAAGAACGATCGAGGAGGACCCAAGTGGCAGAAGCAAAGAACAAGGTCGAGGCGACTAAGCCGACCCCCGAGGAGAAGCAGGCGGCGGCCGAGGCCGAGGTGGATGCGCTCGTGCAGAAGGCGCTCAAGGCGCTGGACGAGTTTGAGAATCTGGATCAGAAGCAGGTGGACCGCATCGTGGCGAAGGCCTCGGTGGCGGCGCTGAACAAGCATCTGGTGCTGGCGAAGATGGCCGTGGACGAGACCGGCCGTGGTCTCGTGGAGGACAAGGCTACGAAGAACATCTTCGCTTGCGAGCACGTGACGAACTACATGGCCGGTCAGAAGACCGTCGGCATTATTCGTGAGGACGATGTCATGGGCATCGACGAGGTCGCCGAGCCGGTGGGCGTGGTCGCGGGCGTGACCCCGGTCACCAACCCGACCTCCACCGCCATCTTCAAGTCGCTGATCGCCCTGAAGACCCGTTGCCCGATCATCTTCGGCTTCCACCCCGGCGCCCAGAAGTGTTCGGTCGAGGCCGCGCGCATCGTGCGTGACGCCGCCATCGAGGCCGGCGCCCCGGCCAACTGCATCCAGTGGATCGAGCACCCGTCCATCGAGGCGACCGGCGCGCTGATGAAGCACCCGGGCGTGGCCACGATCCTGGCGACCGGTGGCCCGGGCATGGTCAAGGCCGCGTATTCCTCCGGCAAGCCGGCCCTGGGCGTGGGCGCCGGCAACGCCCCGGCCTACATCGACACGGATGTGGACATCGTGCGTGCCGCCAACGATCTGGTGCTTTCCAAGCACTTCGACTACGGCATGATCTGCGCCACCGAGCAGGCCATCATCGCCCACAAGGACGTGTACGACGCGCTGGTCAAGGAGCTCAAGACCCGCAAGGCGTACTTCGTGAACCCTGAGGAGAAGGCCAAGCTCGAGCAGTACATGTTCGGCTGCACCGCCGGCTCCGGCCAGATGCCGAAGCTCAACTCCGTGGTGCCGGGCAAGTCCCCGCAGTACATCGCCAAGGCTGCCGGCTTCGAGATCCCGGCCGACGCGACCATCATCTGCGCCGAATGCAAGGAGGTCTCCGACGACGAGCCGCTGACCCACGAGAAGCTCGCCCCGGTGCAGGCCGTGCTCAAGGCCGATTCCAAGGAACAGGCCTTCGAGATGTGCGAGAGGATGCTCAAGCTGGGCGCCGGCCACACCGCCGCCATCCACACCAACAACCAGGAGCTCGTGCGCGAGTACGGCCTGCGGATGCACGCGTGCCGCATCATCTGGAACCAGCCGAGCTCGCTGGGCGGCATCGGTGACATCTACAACGCGATCGCCCCGTCGCTGACCCTGGGCTGCGGCTCCTACGGCGGCAACTCGGTGTCCGGCAACGTGCAGGCCGTGAACCTCGTCAACATCAAGCGCATCGCTCGGAGGAACAACAACATGCAGTGGTTCAAGATCCCGCCGAAGACCTACTTCGAGCCGAACGCCATCAAGTACCTGCGCGACATGTTCGGCATCGAGAAGGCCGTCATCGTGTGCGACAAGGTGATGGAGCAGCTGGGCGTCGTGGACAAGATCATCGACCAGCTGCGCGCGCGTTCCAACAACGTGACGTTCCGCATCATCGACTACGTGGAGCCGGAGCCCTCCGTCGAGACCGTCGAGAAGGGCGCGGAGATGATGCGCGAGGAGTTCGAGCCCGATACGATCATCGCGGTCGGCGGCGGCTCGCCGATGGACGCGGCCAAGATCATGTGGCTGCTCTACGAGCACCCGGAGATCGCGTTCTCCGACGTGCGCGAGAAGTTCTTCGACATCCGCAAGCGCGCTTTCAAGATCCCGCCGCTGGGCAAGAAGGCCAAGCTCGTGTGCATCCCGACCTCGTCCGGCACCGGCTCCGAGGTGACGCCGTTCGCCGTGATCACGGACCACAAGACCGGCTACAAGTACCCGATCACCGACTACGCGCTGACCCCGTCTGTGGCCATCGTGGATCCGGTGCTAGCCCGCACCCAGCCTCGCCGTCTGGCCTCCGACGCCGGCTTCGACGCGCTGACCCACAGCTTCGAGGCGTACGTGTCGGTGTACGCGAACGACTTCACCGACGGCATGGCCCTGCACGCGGCCAAGCTCATCTGGGAGAACCTGGCCGAGTCCGTCAACGGCGAGCCCGGTCTGGCCAAGACGAACGCGCAGGAGAAGATGCACAACGCCGCCACGATGGCCGGCATGGCGTTCGGCTCCGCGTTCCTGGGCATGTGCCACGGTATGGCCCACACCATCGGCGCCCTGTGCCACATCGCGCACGGCCGCACCAACTCGATCCTGCTGCCGTACGTGATCCGCTACAACGGCCAGATCCCGGAGGAGCCGACCAGCTGGCCGAAGTACAACAAGTACGTCGCGCCGGAACGCTACCGCGACATCGCCCGCAACCTCGGCATCGACACCGGCCGCACCCCGGCCGAGGCCGTCGAGAACCTGGCGAAGGCCGTCGAGGACTACCGCGACAACAAGCTCGGCATGAACAAGAGCTTCCAGGACTGCGGTGTGGACGAGGACTACTTCTGGAGCGTGCTCGACCAGATCGGCATGCGCGCCTACGAGGACCAGTGCACCCCGGCCAACCCGCGCATCCCGCTGATCAACGACATGAAGGACATCGCAATCGCCGCCTACTACGGCGTCAGCCAGGCCGAAGGCCACAAGCTGCGCGTCGAACGCGAGGGCGAGGCTGCCACCGAGGAGGCCTCCGAGCGCGTCTGACATGTGCGATGAGTCGGATATCGGTATCGGATTGCCGTATGTCGGATTGATGTCTGATCGGTGACAGTCGGATATCCGGCCCGATGCCGACTACAGCGACTACAGGGGAGCCCGTCCATTGCGGACGGGCTCCCCTCGTATTACGCACCATTGCGGCAACAATGCGACGGACTACATCACCACCGCGATGATGCATCCGAAGACGAGGAGGCTTGAGAAGCATTCGGTGACGCCGACAATCATCGGCTTGATGGTGCGCGTTCGGGCGACGAGCGGTAACGCGATCGCCCGCGCTAGCAGCGCAGCGGCGGCAATCAGCGTCAGCAGCGTCGGCAGCGTCGGCAGCGTCGGCAGGTTATGCATCGGATTCAGCGCCATTGCCTGGAGCATCATCGCCGTAGCGAACAACGCACCGTGCCATATCCACGACGCCCACAGCCATCCGCGTTTGCCGCGTTCCCGAATCATGGTCTTCACGAACAGCACCGAGCCGAACTGCGTGACCGCAAACAGGAGGGTGGCGACCAACCCCCCCGGTGGCAAGGCGCCTTCCGGCCACCAGGCCTGAAGGTCGAACAGCCGCTCAATGGCTGGCATATCGCGAACCGCCGCGTACATGCTGTTGGGATTGCATGCCAAGAAAGTCGGTGTATCGGCGCCAAGAGGCATGGCCTGCTTGAGGCAGGCTCGTTGCGGTCGGGGCGTGAAGGAATCGATTACCACGGTCATGGTGGATGCGGCGATGACCGCCACCGCGTTGCCCCATAGTGAGCGTTCTTTGCGAAGCCACGCGGCCGCCATCGATGCCGCGGCAAGCACTATATATAGAGGAGCCCAACGCAGTATGCCGGCATGGGTGATAAGAAACGGCACACCCACGATCGCCAATGCGACGGCATATACGAGTGCCGGCGGCAAATACCGGGGTGAGCAACGTGACTTCAGCCATCTCGCCGCGCTGAACTGCACGCAGTAGCATATGATCCACGCCACCAGCAGCCAAATGGTGTCCACGCCCGATCCGGCGATGACGACTCCCGCGATTGCAGGCAGCAACGCCATCGCCCACGCGCCCGGCTGGTCGGGAATCCAATCGCCTTTTCCGGTGCGGCGGCGGGCGGCCTTGCCGGAAGCCGGAGCGGGGACGGGAGTAGGGGACGACTGCTCATTCATGCCCACCATCGTATCGGTGTGATCGCGCGAACGGAAGGCCGGAAGCCAGTAGACTGCGTACGCAGCGCGTCTATATTTGCAGGACGAACGGTTCGCGAAGTAGGCCTGAGAGGCAGTGAATTCGTCAGCGAGTTTTTGACGCAGGATACTGGAAATGGACCCGAACCGGATGGGAAACGTCCGTTCGGCCACGAACGTGCTGCTGCCCGCGACAAAGAAACTACCGCGCGTCACCTTCGGCGCTCGTGATCGCTTCGGCGATGTTGTCCTGTGAAAAATCGTGATTGCGGTAGCCCGGATCGTCCACCGGCAGGTGGGTCACCAAAGTGTCGAACACCTGACTGTAAATCTTGCCACGACCCAGCACCGCGTCAAGCACATGGCCGCCGAAGGTATGGTCGTCGGAGAGGAAATGCTCGTGGAATCCGGCCACGGCGGCCCCATGGAACATCACGGGGGAGAAGTAGCCCAGCATGGTGCCGGTCACGTCGTGCCTGAGGAAGATGGCCTGACGGTCGGCCACTTCAAGCAGCGTGGGGTAGGGCGCCTGCTGTTTGATCACGGCGCGCGTCTTGATGAAGCTGAACGTGCCGTGCACGATCACCGAAAAGAACGTGTTGGCGCGGCCGTTGGCCTCCACAATGCGCTTGTTGAGCGCCTCGAGGCCGATGTCCTCGCGTTCGCACTGGTATTGGAATGCCGCGCGGTGCGAATTGGCGAACGGCATGGTGAAGTCGTCCGGTACCCGCTCCGCCACGCCCGACTGGCCTATTTTGTAGGCGATGCCGTCAAGGATGATGAGTTCGCCGTCCAGTCCTTCGCCGGTGCCTATGCCGGTGTCGCCGTGCTTGAGCAGCTCGCCGATCGTGGTGGTGCCCTCGAGCAGCCCCGGTACGAGCAGTGCCAACGTGCCATGCTGATACAGCACGTTCGCGCCGTGCTCGGTGATGGGGTGGATGTTCTTGGCCAGTGATTGTGTCACGGCATCCACGATAATTGGCCGTGTCCTGACCCACAATCCTTGTTTCGCATTCCCTGCTGTGACCTCGGCCACGTCGTATCATCCATTCCTCACATCCCCATCTCCATCGCGTCGGTCAAATCCACATTCGCGCCACCTGCGTGCGCAAATGTGGATAACTCTATAAGCTGGAACCACATAGGCCAGTTCGGCTGGACTTGCGCGCCCGCCATCCCATACCGTCTCCACATGAGACGAAACAAACAACTCGAACAACGCCTCGACGCCGCGCAACGGCAGCGCCTGTGTGTATGGGGGTTGAATGCCTCCCAGCGTTGCTCTTTGGCGAAGCGTGCGAAAGCCGGCGAACTGCAGTGCATATATAAAGGCATGTATGTGCGGCCCGATTACTGGGGCTCGCTGGACGGTGCGGAACGGTATCGGCACATTATCAGGTCTTTGGCGGCAAAGCATCCACAATGGGTGTTCAGCGAGATGACCGCGGCGGCGTTGCATGGCATCAATGAGTCCACCCGTCACATGCGTAATGTGAATATCGCGGTTACCCGGAATACATATCAGCATGATTATGGTTTGCTCCGGCACCACTATATGGCTGATATTCAGTATGAAGTCGTCGATGGTGTGCGAGTGACGCCGTTGCATCGTACGGCATTCGACTGCATGAGAAAACATACTTTTCCTGATGCACTGGCGATCGGCGAGGCTGTGCTGCGTAAGCGTCTTGCAAGTAAGAAATCGTTGCGTGACTTCTTCGAGCAGTCGCAGGGGAAAGGCCGCAATCAGGCGTTGCGTGCGCTGGAGTATGCGACGGGCCGGACCGAAAACGGCGGTGAAGCGTATGCTCTCGGGGTGATTGTGGAGGAGGGATTTACCTGTCCGACTCTTCAGGAAGAGATTATCTATCCCTTTGACCTTGCGCATCGCGATCGCGTGGATTATGCCTGGCATACGGCTGATGGCCGTTTGATTGTTGCTGAGCTGGATGGACGCGTGAAATATCGCGATCCGGTGATGTTTCACGGAAGTCTGTCCGACACTATCATCGCGGAGAAAGAAAGGGAGGAGCGTATTCGTCAGATTGCCGATGAAGTTGTGCGATTTTCGTTCCGTGAGGCCATGAAGCGGGAACCTTTGGTCCGCAAACTCATGCATGCCGGGGTTCCGCGGAGTTCCGTGGGCGCTAATGAAGATTAATGACGAACTTCTCATGATGCTGTCGTTATTTGTCATTGTTTTACCTGCATTGGTTTGTCGTTACAGAGTGAAGAGAATGAGGCGCAGGCAGAACGGGTGGATTAATAAGTTTGCACAGATGTGCGTATCCAGTTTTATTCAGTTTTGCGGAACGTTGCAGGGAGAATGAGTGGGGTTATAGGCGAAGACGCAGGTAAAAAGTGTGTTGTTTGCTGTGTTGCAGGCAGTTTGTATCCGATTATGAGTCGAACTCCTTCCTTGACAGACATGAATTACCTGCAGCCTGATTTCAGATACACAAATTGCCTGCGTGAGAGACGGTGGACGAATAAAGACACGAGACCGTTAAGAAAACAAGATTGGTCGGTGTGGAGATTGAGAGAAGAGAGAGGGAGAAATCCAGATTCGAGAGGACGGAAATCTGCGTGGGCGGCGGGATGACGACGCCGTACTGCTCGTCTTCTACCAACCTGGCCGGAAATCCGTGTGAGGGGAAGGAACGGCCTGAGAGCAGTCAGACAGTCACTCTCCTTATGAATGCGGAAATCTGAGCAGGTGGAGGGGACGGAAGAGACAGTGGAAAACAAAAGCAGACGGGATGGTGGGAGAACGGAGGAGAACGGCGGAAGAACAGTAGGGAGCAGGATTGAAGTCCAAGGGGAAGGACGGGAATCCGAGGGGCGACACGCCCGGGTTTCTGAACCGGCGAATTAGTCCCACCTCGGTGGTTAGATAAACAAGTTGCCTGATTTGGGCTCGCAAATTGGAATTAAAAAAGCGAGCGCGGGCTGGTGATGTGTGAACGTCGCCGGAAACTGCGCACTGATGTCGGATGACCGCCGAGGGACGTATGTCCAAGGGAGGCCATGCGCGCCGGTGCCCTAGAAGCAGGTTGGTAAACAGTACAACGAATCGCTAGAAAGGGCGGACGGCAATGGCGGGACAGAAAATCCGCATCAGGCTTAAGTCCTATGACCACGAGGTCATCGACCAATCGGCGAAGAAGATCGTCGAAACGGTGACGAACGCGGGCGCAACTGTTGTTGGCCCCGTTCCGCTGCCGACCGAGAAGAACGTCTTTGTTGTTATTCGTTCTCCTCACAAGTACAAGGATTCTCGCGAGCACTTCGAAATGCGCACTCACAAGCGCCTCATCGACATCGTGGACCCGACCCCCAAGGCCGTGGACTCCCTGATGCACATCGATCTGCCTGCGGACGTCAACATCGAAATCAAGCTGTAAGGGAGGAGGAAGCATTATGTCTAATCGCAAGGCTCTGCTGGGCAAGAAGCTCGGCATGTCTCAGGTGTGGGACGAGAACGGCTTCTTCGTGCCCGTCACGCTCGTCGACGTGTCCACCAACGTGGTGACCGCCGTCAAGACCGAGGAGTCCGATGGCTACAAGGCCGTCCAGCTCGGTTACGGCGCCATCGACCCGACCAAGGTGACCAAGCCGCTGGCTGGCCACTTCGCCAAGGCCGGTGTCACCCCGCGTCGTCACCTCGTCGAGGTGCGTACCGATGATGTCGATCAGTTCGAGCCGGGCCAGGAGCTGGCCGCCGATCTGTTCGAAGAGGGTTCCGAGGTCGATGTGACCGGAACCACCAAGGGTAAGGGCTTCGCCGGCACCATCAAGCGCTGGGGCTTCAAGTCCTACCGTCGTTCCCACGGCTCTCACAAGAACGAGCGCCGTCCTGGTTCCGTGGGCGCATGCGCGACCCCGGGCCGTATTCTCAAGGGCAAGCGTATGGCCGGTCGCATGGGTCATGTGACCTCCACCGTCCTGAACCTGACCGTCGTTTCCTCCGATGTTGAGAACGGCATTCTCGCCATCAAGGGCGCCATTCCGGGCCCGAAGGGCGGCATCGTCGTTGTCCGCACGGCTGTGAAGGGAGCCTGATAAACCATGGCAAACGTTTCTTTCAACGTCACTGACGCCAAGGGCCAGGCCACCGGTACCGTCGAGGCCCCGGCTGAGCTCTTCGGTGTCTCCAAAGAGGACATTCAGGCCCGTATCCCGCTGATCCACCAGGTCGTCATCGCCCAGCTCGCGGCTGCCCGCCAGGGCACCCACGCCGTCAAGAACCAGTCCAAGGTCTCCGGCGGCGGCAAGAAGCCGTGGAAGCAGAAGGGTACCGGTCGCGCCCGTCAGGGTTCGATCCGTGCGCCGCAGTGGGTCCACGGTGGCGTCGTCCACGGCCCGGTGCCGCGTAGCTACGCCCAGAACACCCCCAAGAAGATGAAGGCCGCGGCCCTGCGCTACGTCCTGTCCGACCGCGCCAACGCCGGCCGCATCGCCGTCGTGGACTTCGGCATCACCGATACCCCGTCCACCAAGGCCGCTATCGCCGCCCTGAACCCGGTCATCTCGGACAAGTTCGCCACGATCGTCTTCACTCGCGACAACATCAACGAGTGGATCTCCGTGCGCAACCTTCCGAACGTTCACCCGATTTTCGTCGATCAGCTCAACACGTACGACGTGGTCACCGCGCAGTATGTGGTCTTCACCAAGGAAGCCCTCGAGGCTTTCGTGGCCGCCAAGACCGAGCCGAAGGAGGCCTGATTTAGATGGTCGCTATTCACAAGCCCGCACATGACGTGATTCTCAAGCCGGTGGTCTCCGAGAAGAGCTACGCCGCTTCCGATCGCGGTCAGTACACCTTCGTGGTTGCTCAGGACGCGAACAAGGTCCAGATCAAGCAGGCTATCGAAGAGATCTTCAAGGTCAAGGTGACGAACGTCAACACCCTCAACCGCGCCGGCAAGAAGCAGCGCACCCGCACCGGTTTCGGTTACCGCGTCTCCCAGAAGCGCGCGATCGTGACCGTCGCCGAGGGCCAGACGATCGATATCTTTGGCAACTGAAGGCTAGCCGAGAAAAGTTAAAGGAAGAACTACATTATGGCTATCCGCGTTTACAAGCCGACTTCCGCAGGCCGCCGCAACGCCTCCGTCTCGGACTTCTCCGAGCTGACGCGTTCCACGCCTGAGAAGTCGCTGGTTCGCAAGAATTCCAAGACTGGTGGTCGTAACTCCTACGGCCGCATCACCTCCCGTCACCGCGGTGGCGGCCACAAGCGCCAGTACCGTCTCATCGACTTCAAGCGTTGGGACAAGGACGGCGTGCCGGCCAAGGTTGCCGAGATCGAGTACGATCCGAACCGTTCCGCCCGCATCGCCCTCCTGCACTTCGCCGATGGCGAGAAGCGCTACATCATCGCGCCGAAGGGCATCAAGCAGGGTGACGTCATCGAGACCGGTGCCCAGGCCGATATCAAGCCGGGCAACAACCTGCCGCTGGCCAACATCCCGACCGGTACCGTGGTGCACGCGATTGAGCTGAAGCCGCTCGGCGGCGCCAAGATCGCCCGTTCCGCCGGTACTGCCGTCCAGCTCGTCGCCAAGGATGGCGCCTACGCCCAGCTGCGTATGCCGTCCGGCGAAATCCGCAACGTCGACGCGCGCTGCCGCGCTACCGTCGGCGAGGTCGGCAACGAGGACCACGCCAACATCCAGCTCGGTAAGGCCGGTCGTGCTCGTTGGATGGGCAAGCGCCCGATCACCCGTGGTGAGTCCATGAACCCGGTCGACCACCCGCACGGCGGTCGTACCCGCGGTGGCAAGCCGCCGGTTTCCCCGTGGGGCAAGGGCGAGGTTCGTACTCGTCGTCCGAAGAAGGCTTCGAACAAGATGATTGTTCGTCGTCGTCCGTCCGGCAAGAACCGCAAGTAAGGGAGTATCGAGAAGATGACTCGTAGCATCAAGAAGGGCCCCTTCGTCGACGCCCACTTGCAGAAGAAAGTCGACGAGCAGAACGAGAAGGGCACCAAGAACGTCATCAAGACGTGGTCCCGTCGTTCGATGATCACTCCTGATTTCATCGGACACACCTTCGCCGTTCATGATGGTCGCAAGCATGTCCCGGTGTTCGTCACCGAGGCCATGGTTGGTCACAAGCTGGGTGAGTTCGCCCCCACGAAGACCTTCAAGGGTCACGTGAAGGACGACAAGAAGGCCCGCCGCTAAGGATAAGGAATAGAACATGGAAGCTAAAGCAATCGCTCGTCACGTCCGCGTGACGCCGCGCAAGGCTCGCCGCATGGTCGACCTCATCCGCGGCAAGAAGGCGACCGACGCCGTCACCATTTTGAAGTTCGCCCCTCAGGCTGCGGCCCTGCCGGTCCGCAAGACCCTGGAGAGCGCCATCGCCAACGCCCGCGTGAAGGCCGACAAGGCCGGCGAGCCGTTCCGCGAGAACGACCTGTACATCAAGGAGACCTTCGTTGACGAAGGCGTGACCCTCAAGCGCTTCCGCGCTCGTGCCCAGGGCCGTGCCGCTCGCATCAACAAGCGCACCTCCCACATCACGGTCGTCGTGGCTAACAAGGAAGGAGCCCGCTAAAGATGGGTCAGAAGATCAATCCGTTTGGCTACCGTCTGGGCATCACCGAAAACCACCGCTCCAAGTGGTTCTCCGACTCCAACAAGGTCGGCGAACGCTACCGCGACTTCGTCCTTGAGGATGACAAGATCCGCAAGGAGATGAACAAGGATCTCGAGCGCGCCGGCGTGAGCAAGATCGTGATCGAGCGCACCCGTGACCGCGTCCGCGTCGACATCCACACCGCCCGCCCGGGCATCGTGATCGGTCGCCGTGGCGCCGAGGCCGAGAAGGTCCGCGCCAAGCTCGAGAAGCTGACCGGCAAGCAGGTCCAGCTCAACATCTTCGAAGTGAAGAACGCCGCCCTTGACGCCCAGCTGGTCGCCCAGGGCATCGCGGAGCAGCTGACCAACCGCGTCACCTTCCGTCGTGCCATGCGCAAGGCCCAGCAGGACGCCATGCGCGCCGGTGCCAAGGGTATCCGCATCAAGCTCTCCGGCCGTCTCGGCGGCGCGGAAATGAGCCGTTCCGAGTTCTACCGTGAGGGCCGCGTTCCGCTGCAGACCCTCCGCGCCCTCATCGATTACGGCTTCTTCGAGGCTCGTACCACCTACGGCCGCATCGGCGTCAAGGTGTGGATCTACAAGGGCGACATGACCGAATCCGAGTTCGAAGAGCAGCAGGCTCAGCAGAACAACCGTCCGGGCCGTCGTGGCGGCGATCGCCGCCCGCGCCGTGGCAACCGTTCTGCCGCCCCGCAGGCCGCCGAGGCCCCGAAGGCCGAGGCTCCCGCCGCGGCTGCCGACGCTGCAGAAACGAAGGAGTGAGCAAGAATGCTTATCCCCAAGAGGACTAAGTACCGCAAGCAGCACCGCCCCGTGCGTTCTGGCATGTCCAAGGGCGGCAACGAGATCAACTTCGGTGATTTCGGTATCCAGGCTCTTGCCCCGGCCTACGTGACCAACCGTCAGATCGAAGCCGCCCGTATCGCCATGACCCGTTACATCAAGCGTGGCGGTCGTGTGTGGATCACGATCTTCCCGGATCGTCCGCTGACCAAGCACGCGCTCGGTGCCCGAATGGGTTCCGGTAAGGGTGCCCCGGAGTTCTGGATCGCCAACATCCGCCCCGGTCGTGTGATGTTCGAGATCGGTGGTGTGTCCGAGGACGTCGCTCGCGAGGCTCTGCGCCGCGCCATCGACAAGCTCCCGATGAAGTGCCGCATTATCGCACGTGAAGGTGGTGATATCTGATGGCAGTCGGTACCGCTGAATACTCCATCAAGAATCTCAACGAGAAGACCAACGCCGAGATCGAGGGCTTCCTGAAGAAGTCCAAGGAAGAGCTGTTCAACCTGCGCTTCCAGTCCGCTACCGGTCAGCTCGAGAACACTGCCCGTCTCAAGGCCGTCAAGCATGACATCGCCCGCATGTACACCGTGCTGCGCGAGCGTGAGCTTGGCATCAGCCAGGAGCCGGCCGCTACCGAATCCAAGGAGAAGTGATTATGGCTGAAGAGCGTAACTTCCGTAAGGTTCGCCGCGGCTACGTCGTGTCCGAAGCCATGGACAAGACGATCACCGTCGAGCTCGAGAAGCGCGCCACCCACCCGCTGTACGGCAAGGTTGTGCGCACCACCAAGAAGGTCAAGGCTCATGATGAACACAACGAAGCCCACGTTGGCGACCTTGTGAGTATTATGGAGACTCGGCCTCTGAGCAAGACCAAGCGCTGGCGTCTCGAATCCATTATCGAGCGCGCTAAGTAAGTAAAGTTCGGCAAGGCTCGCCATTTACCGGGGTGCTGTGGGCGACCACGGCATCCCGGTAAATGGGGAGAACCAGCTCGGCTAAGGAGAATCAATGATTCAGCAGGAAACGCGGCTTCATGTCGCCGACAACACGGGTGCGAAGGAACTCCTCGCTATCCGAGTGCTCGGCGGATCGAAGCGACGCTATGCCGGCATCGGCGACGTGATCGTCGCCTCCGTCAAGGACGCCATCCCCGGCGGGTCGGTCAAGAAGGGCGATGTGGTGAAGGCCGTTGTCGTCCGCACTGTCAAGGAATCCCGTCGTAACGATGGTTCCTACATTAAGTTCGACGAGAACGCCGCCGTCATTCTCGGCTCCGGCCGTGAACCGAAGGGCACTCGTATCTTCGGACCGGTTGGTCGTGAACTGCGTGAGCAGAAGTTCATGAAGATCGTGTCCCTCGCCCCGGAGGTGATCTGACATGGTAGCCAAGATCAAGAGCGGCGACCTGGTCAAGGTCATCCGCGGCAAGGACCGCGGCAAGGAGGGCACCGTCAAGCAGGTGCTGCCCAACGACCGACTCATCGTCGAAGGCGTGCAGATCGTCAAGAAGCACGTGCGCGCCACGCAGCAGGGCCAGCAGGCTGGCATCGTGTCTGTCGAGGCTCCGATCCATCGCTCCAACGTGATGGTCATCGACCCGGAGACCAAGCAGCCGACCCGCGTGGGCGTCACCATCAAGGAAGAGGCGCGTGACGGCAAGGTGAAGACCGTGCGCGTGCGCGTCGCCAAGAAGTCCGGAAAGGAGCTGGCATGACCGATACTACCGTCGAAGCGCCGGCCACCCCGCGCTTGAAGGTCAAGTACAACGAGGAGATTATCCCGGAGCTCGAGAAGGAGTTCAAGTACTCCAACCCGATGCAGGTTGCTCGCCTCCAGAAGGTCGTCGTCTCCATGGGTGTGGGTGCCGCCGCTCGCGACTCCAAGCTCATCGAAGGCGCCGTCAAGGACCTCACCGTGATCACCGGCCAGAAGCCGAAGATCACCAAGGCCAAGAAGTCCGTCGCGCAGTTCCACCTGCGTGAGGGCCAGGCCATCGGTGCGTACGTCACCCTGCGTGGCGACCGCATGTGGGAGTTCCTCGATCGTCTGCTGACCTTGGCGCTGCCCCGTATCCGCGACTTCCGCGGCATCAACGGCCACCAGTTTGATGGCCAGGGCAACTACAACTTTGGTCTCACCGAGCAGTCCATGTTCCACGAGATCGATCCCGATTCGATCGATCACGTGCGCGGTATGGACATCACCGTGGTGACCTCCACCAAGGACGACAAGGAAGCCTACGCCCTGCTCAAGCAGCTCGGCTTCCCCTTCAAGGAGAACTGATATGGCAAAAACCGCTCTGAAGAACAAGGCGGCCGGCAAGCCGAAGTTCAAGGTGCGCGCGTACACGCGCTGCCAGGTCTGCGGTCGTCCCCACTCCGTCTACCGCAAGTTCGGCCTGTGCCGCATCTGCCTTCGTGAGAAGGCCCACCGCGGCGAGCTGCCCGGAGTTACGAAGTCCAGTTGGTAAACATCGACGCTGAAGGTCCGCGGCCCGTTCCGCCCGTTGGGGCGGACGAGCGGCGGAAACCACGGCGAGAAAGGGCGTGAAGCCCAAAATGACAATGACAGATCCGATCGCAGACATGCTGACTCGTCTGCGTAACGCGAGCGCGGCCAAGCACGAAACCGTGGATATGCCGTACTCCAAGTTCAAGGCGAACATCGCCGAGATCCTGAAGCGCGAAGGTTACATCAAGGACTTCTCCGCTAAGGAAGCCAAGGTCGGTCAGACGCTTGAGGTCACCCTCAAGTACGGTCCGAACGGTGAGCGTTCCATTCAGGGCATCAAGCGCATCTCCAAGCCGGGCCTTCGCCGTTACGCGAAGTCCGACTCCCTGCCGATGCCGCTCGGTGGTCTGGGTATCGCCATCATCTCGACCTCCTCGGGACTGCTGACTCAGAAGGAATGCCTCGACCGGGGCATTGGCGGCGAGATTGTCGCCTTCGTGTGGTGAGAAAGGAGAGCTGAAACATGGCATCGCATATTGGTAAGCTCCCCATCGCCATCCCTGCTGGCGTTGAAGTCAAGATCGAGGGTCAGTCCTTCTCCGCCAAGGGCGCGAAGGGCTCCGACTCCTACGAGCTGCCGGAAGGCATCACCGCCGTCGTCGAGGGCAACGAGATCATCGTCACCCCGGCCGACGACCTGCGTCCGACCCGTGCCAAGCACGGTCTGGCCCGCTCCATCATGGCCGGTATGGTCAAGGGCGTGCACGATGGCTACTCCAAGACCCTGCAGATCGTCGGCACCGGTTACCGCGCCGTCGCCAAGGGCCAGGGCATCGAGTTCTTCCTCGGCTACTCCCACACCATTACCGTCAACCCGCCGGCTGGCATCTCCTTCGAGATTCCGAACCCGAACACGGTAGTCGTCAAGGGCACCGACAAGCAGGTTGTGGGTCAGGTCGCCGCCAACATCCGCAAGCTGCGTGCTCCGGAACCCTACAAGGGCAAGGGCATCAAGTACGCTGACGAGCACATCCTGCGCAAGGCTGGAAAGGCTGGTAAGTGATATGAGCGTCAAGATTCTCGGAAAAGGCAAGAAGGTCGCTCTCAAGCGTCGTCACGCGCGTATCCGCAAGCGCATCTCCGGCACCGCCGAGCGTCCGCGCCTGGTGGTCACCCGTTCCAACCGCCACATGGTTGCCCAGGTGGTCGACGATACCAAGGGCATGACTCTGGTGTCCGCCTCCACCCTGCAGGCCGATTTCAACGGCTTCGAGGGCACCAAGGTTGAGGCCGCCAAGAAGGTCGGCGAGCTCATCGCCGAGAAGGCCAAGGCCGCCGGCATCACCGAGGTCGTGTTCGACCGCGGTGGCAACAAGTACACCGGTCGCGTCGCAGCCGTTGCTGAAGGCGCCCGCGAGGGAGGTCTTGCACTGTGAGCGACAACGAAACGAAGGAAACCCAAGTGGCTGAAGAAACTCAGAACACTGTGGCGACCGAATCCAACAACGAGGACCGCAAGGGTCGTCGTGGCCAGCGCGGTGAAGGCCGTCGCGGCGAGCGTCGCAACCGTCGTGAGGAGAACCACGGCGACGAGATGCTCGATCGCGTGGTGACCATCAACCGTGTGTCCAAGACCCACAAGGGTGGCCGTACCTTCAGCTTCGCCGCCCTGGTTGTGGTTGGCGACGGCAACGGCACCGTGGGTGTCGGCTACGGCAAGTCCCGTGAGGTCCCGGCCGCCATCGCCAAGGGCCAGCTCGACGCCAAGAAGCACATGTTCACTGTGCCGCGCGTCAAGGGCACCATCACCCACCCGGTTCAGGGTCACGACGCCGCCGGCACCGTCCTGCTGCGTCCGGCCGCTCCCGGTACCGGTGTAATCGCCGGTGGCTCCGTGCGCGCCGTCATGGAGTGCGCGGGCATCACCGACGTGCTGTCCAAGTCGATGGGTTCCGCCACCGCGGTCAACGTGGTGCGCGCTACCGTCGCCGCCCTCAAGCAGCTTGAGGAGCCGGAGGAGATTGCCGCTCGTCGTGGCCTGACCCTCAACGAGGTCGCTCCGGACGCCCTGCTGCGTGCCCGTGCCGCCGGCATCGCCGAGGCTCGCAAGGCCCGCGAGGAGGCTGCCGCTAAGGCCGCCGCCGACGAGAAGGATGGTGAGTGATTCCCATGGCTAAGAACCTGAAGATTACCCTGCATCACGGCATCGTGAACCGTACCCCGGCTCAGCGCGCCACCGTCAAGACCCTCGGCCTGAACAAGATCGGCAAGACCGTTGTCCGTCCGGACACCCCGGCCAACCGTGGTCTGGTGAACGCCGTGCGCCACCTGGTCACCGTCGAGGAGGTTGACTGATTATGGCAGATAACGAAATCCTGCAGATGCACGACCTGAAGCCCGCTCCGGGCGCCAACCGCGATCGTATCCGCGTTGGCCGTGGTGAGGGCTCCAAGGGTAAGACCGCCGGCCGTGGCTTCAAGGGCCAGACGAAGCGTTACCACGTTCGTCCGGGCTTTGAAGGTGGCCAGCTGCCGCTGTACATGCGCCTGCCGAAGCTTCGTGGCTTCAAGAACCCGTTCCGCGTCGAATTCCAGGTCGTCAACATCGCCAAGCTCGCTGAGGTCTTCCCTCAGGGTGGCGAAGTGACCGTTGCCGATCTGGTCGCCAAGGGTGTCGTCCGTGACGGCGCTCCGGTGAAGGTGCTGGGCGATGGCGAGACCACCGTTGCGTTCACCCTCAAGGGTGTGAAGGCTTCGGCTTCCGCCAAGGCCAAGATCGAAGCCGCTGGCGGCTCCATCTCCGAGGACTGAGAGTCCCGCGGGGTGAACCGAATCTGATATGTGGCCCCCGTTCGCCGATTGGTGGACGGGGGCCACTATTATCTATAGCTATTCGCAGTATGATTACGGTCATTCTGAGCGCAGTGGGGGATTGGGCAACCACAAGGTGTCCTGTCTGGCGGACGCGCCATGGAAACGTCAGCGCTCGTCAGCGTGGATGACGGGTGTGGATGATGGATGCCTGACGGTCCTATCCGGATCGCATCCGACGCACATAGCCGCCGACAGCTACGCAGCGATCGTTTCGATACCGGACCGGCATCGAAACAGCAGGCGGATTCATGGAACGTCCGATGGTTGCACATGCCCCACCTCGTTCAGCATGACAGTACCGTTCAGCAAACATCCACGAGACATGCGGTGTCCTAAGTAGGCACTTTCGACTATGCTCGGTTTTTAGTTTGTGTAATTTTGCACGCCCGTTGGCGTGTCATAGGGAGGAAACCCAGGTGAGGACACTAATCCAGGCCCTGAAGACCAAAGAGCTGAGGAAGAAGATTCTCTTCGTCCTGTTCATCATCATCGTCTATCGCATCGGCTCGTTCATTCCGACCCCCGGCGTCAAGTACTCGGTCGTTCAGGAATGCATGGGTAAGATGCAGACCGCTTCCGAGAACTTCATCGGACTGGTGAACCTCTTCTCCGGCGGCGCCATGCTTCAGCTGTCCATCTTCGCACTGGGCGTCATGCCGTACATCACGGCCTCCATCGTGGTGCAGCTGCTGCGCGTCGTCATTCCGCGCTTCGAGGCCCTGCACAAGGAGGGCCAGTCCGGCGAGGCCAAGCTGACCCAGTACACTCGTTACCTCACCATCGGTCTGGCCGTGCTGCAGTCCACCACCATTCTGGTGACCGCCCGCTCCGGCGCCCTGTTCAACTACCAGTGCGATCAGGTCATCCCGGACGGCTCCGTCTGGAACCTCGTCACCATGGTGCTCATCATGACCGGCGGCACCGGCCTGATCATGTGGATGGCCGAGCTCATCACCGACAAGGGCATCGGCCAGGGCATGTCCATCTTGATCTTCATGTCCATCTGCTCCGGCTTCCTGCCGCAGCTGTGGGAGATCGGCTGGGGCACCAACGGCACCGATGGCGACTGGGTCAAGTTCGGCATCGTCGTGAGCGTGCTCGTGGTCATCCTCATCTTCGTCGACTTCGTCGAGCTGTGCCAGCGTCGTGTGCCGGTCCAGTACACCCGTCGCATGATCGGCCGCAAGATGTACGGCGGCTCCTCCACGTACCTGCCGCTGAAGATCAACATGTCCGGCGTCATCCCGCCGATCTTCGCCTCCTCCATTCTGGCCATCCCGACCCTGATCGCCCAGTTCGGCAAGTCCGACCAGTCCTGGGTCAAGTGGATCAACTCCAACCTGGCGAACACCACGTCCGTGTGGTACATCGCGCTGTACGCGCTGATGATCGTGTTCTTCTGCTTCTTCTACACGTCCATCACCTTCAACCCGGATGAGACCGCAGACAACATGAAGCAGTACGGTGGCTTCATCCCGGGCATCCGCGCCGGCAGCGCCACCAGCCGCTACCTGACTTACGTGATGAACCGACTCAACACCGTCGGCGCCGTCTACCTGCTGTTTGTGGCGCTGATTCCGACCGTGCTCATCATGGCGCTTGGCCTTAACGCCCAGCTCCCGTTCGGTGGCACTACGATTCTGATTATCGCCGGCGTCGGTCTCGACACCCTGCGTCAGGCCAAGGCCCAGACCGAGCAGTTCCAGTACACCGGCTTCCTGCTCGAGAACGTGGACCACACCGCCGAAGGCAAGTAAATTGTTACCGATGCGGTATCGACCAATGGCCGGTGCCGCATCTGTATTTGCGTGGCTCCTCTCAGCCGGCTGCGCCGGCAGCTCCCCTCAGAGAGGGGCGCCAATCAAACACATGGCTCTCCTCACCGAGGGGAGCTGTCGCGTAAGCGACTGAGGGGAAGCACCCAACCCCTCTCCAACAAACCGTTAAGGAGTACAATATGCGTCTGCTGATTATGGGCCCCCAGGGCGTGGGCAAGGGCACTCAGGCAGCCCTCCTCGCCGAGCACTACGGCATCCCGACCATCTCCACCGGCGACATCTTCCGCTACAACATCAAGAACAAGACCGAGCTCGGTCTCGAAGCCATGAGCTACACCGACAAGGGCGAGCTGGTTCCGGATTCCCTGACCAACAAGATCGTCAAGGACCGTCTGGCCAAGGAGGATTGCGCCAACGGCTGGATTCTCGATGGCTACCCGCGCAATGCGTCCCAGGTCGAGGCCCTCGATCAGATGCTGGCCGAGCTGGGCGTCAAGCTTGATCATGTGGTGGCCCTCGAGGCCGGCCGCGAGGTGCTGCTCGAGCGTATGAAGAAGCGCGCCGCCGAGCAGGGACGTGCCGACGACACCCCGGAGGCCATCGCGAAGCGTCTGGAGACCTACGAGAAGGAAACCGCCCCGCTGCTTGACACCTACAAGTCCCGCGGCCTGCTGGTCGCCGTGAACGGTGTCGGCGCGATCGACGAGATCAGCAAGACCATTATCGCCGAGCTCGGCTGAACGAAGCTGACGTCGGTGCCGTTTGCCGGCACCTGATATCACAGTCATTATCAATGCCCTTGTACGACACGCCGTGTGTCGCGCAAGGGCATTTGCGTATATAGTTATAGGTTGGTGTGTCTTCGTACACGTCATTAGTAATAGTCCAAGGATAGGAACTGAGGCGCATGGCAAAAGACGGTGTGATTGAAGTCGAAGGTCAGGTGGTGGAAGCACTGCCGAACGCGATGTTTCGCGTAGAGCTCGAAAACAAGCACATCGTGCTCGCCACGATCTCCGGCAAGATGCGTAAGAACTACATCCGCATCCTTCCGCAGGATCGTGTCGTGCTCGAGATGAGCCCCTACGACCTGAACCGCGGACGTATTACGTACCGTTATAAGTAAAGGTACACAAGAAAAGGATAACCATGAAGGTCAGCCCTAGCGTGAAGAGGATCTGCGAAAACTGCCGCGTGATCCGTCGTCACGGCCGCGTCATGGTGATCTGCACCAACCCCCGCCACAAGCAGCGTCAGGGCTGAGAGCAGATTCTCCAGCGGCATTGATATCAGGCACTCCCTCACAGTGCTTCCCGTCAGGGAACGACACTGAACCACGGGTACGTAGGCCCGTGCCGGTCACCGGACGAGTGGGTGCAAGACCTACGGAAAACAAGAAGGAATCGCAATGGCACGTCTTGCCGGAGTCGACATCCCCAATGAGAAGCGCATCGAGATCGCCCTCACCTACATTTTCGGTGTGGGCCGCACTCGTGCCAAGGAAACGCTTGCCGCGACCGGTATCAGCCCGGACATCCGCGTCAAGGATCTCACCGACGAGCAGCTGATTACGCTGCGTGACTACCTCGAGGCCAACTACAAGATCGAGGGTGATCTGCGTCGTGAAATCGATGCGGATATTCGTCGCAAGATTCAGATCAACTGCTACCAAGGCCAGCGTCACCGTAAGGGACTTCCTGTGCGCGGTCAGCGCACCAAGACCAACGCCCGTACCCGCAAGGGCCCGAAGCGCACGGTCGCCGGAAAGAAGAAGGCCACCAAGTAATAGGTGGCATGCTCCGGGCCACGGGATGACCATCCCATCGCCCGGACTCAACAATTTAGTTCGTTAATAGGAAACGAGGGTCAATGGCAGCTCCAAAGCAAGCCGCTCGTAAGCCCGCCCGTCGCCGCGACCGCAAGTCGATTCCGGTGGGTCAGGCTCACATCAAGTCCACTTTCAACAACACGATCATCTCGATCACCGATCCGTCCGGCGCTGTGGTGTCCTGGGCCTCCGGTGGCGACGTCGGTTTCAAGGGCTCCCGTAAGTCCACTCCGTACGCTGCTGGTATGGCTGCCGAGTCCGCCGCCCGCAAGGCTATGGAGCACGGTCTCAAGAAGGTCGACGTCTTCGTCAAGGGCCCGGGTTCCGGTCGTGAGACCGCCATCCGTTCCCTGCAGTCCGCGGGCCTCGAGGTCGGTTCCATCACCGACGTCACCCCGCAAGCCCACAACGGCGTTCGTCCTCCGAAGCGTCGTCGCGTCTGAGCACTCAGCAATTCCATCCATCCATAACCGCCTGACTGGTGAGTGCACCACCGAGTCAAGCTGAAAGGATAACCACAGTGCTTATTGCACAGCGTCCGACTCTGACCGAGGAATCTCTGAATCCACAGCGCTCCCGCTTCATCATTGAGCCGCTTGAGCCTGGCTTCGGCTATACGCTCGGCAACTCGCTGCGTCGCACGCTGCTGAGTTCCATCCCGGGTGCTGCCGTGACCTCCGTGCGCATCTCCGGTGCCCTGCACGAGTTCACTACTCTGCCGGGCGTCCAGGAGGATGTCACCGAGATCCTGCTGAACACCAAGGGCATCGTGCTCACCAGCGAATACGACGAGCCTGTGGTCATGTACCTGCGCAAGAGCGGCAAGGGCGAAGCCGTCGCCGGGGATATCACCCCGCCGGCCGGCGTCACCATTGCCAACCCGGAGCACCACATCGCTACCCTCGCCGATGATGGCGAACTCGAGATCGAGTTCACCGTCGAGCGTGGCCGCGGCTATGTGCCTGCCCAGATGAACAAGCAGGACACCGATGAGATCGGCCGTATTCCGGTCGATTCCATCTACTCCCCGGTACTCAAGGTGAGCTACAAGGTCGAGGCCACCCGTGTGGAGCAGCGCACGGACTTCGACAAGCTCATTCTGGACGTGGAGACCAAGCCCGCCATCTCCCCGCGTGATGCGGTGGCTTCCGCCGGTTCGACCCTGGTTGAGCTGTTCGGCCTGTGCCGCGAGCTCAACACCCAGGCCGAAGGCGTCGAGGTCGGTCCGGCCCCGGTGGCCGAGGAGACCAACCCCGAAATGGCGGTTCCGATCGAGGACCTCAACCTGACGCAGCGTTCCTACAACTGCCTCAAGCGCGAGGGCATCCACACGATCGGCGAGCTTGTCTCCCATACCGAGCAGGACCTGCTCGACATCCGCAATTTCGGTATGAAGTCGATTGACGAGGTCAAGGAGAAGCTGCAGACCTTGGGTCTGAGCCTCAAGTCCTCGCCGATGGCCTTCGATACCATCAATCTCGAAGGTGGCACGTTCTTCTCGCCGGAAGACGAGTGATCTGCCTCTTTTGACCAACCGTCCGTAGTACAGGCAATCGGATGTTCGGGCATGTGCCCACCTGCTTGCCGTGACGGACAATAAGGAGTAAACCCATGCCTACACCCAAGAAGGGCCCGCGTCTGGCTTCCAGCCCTGCGCACGAGCGCCTCATGCTGGCAAACATGGCGACCAGCCTGTTCCAGAACGGCCGCATCACCACCACGCTGCCGAAGGCCAAGCGCCTTCGTCCGCTGGCCGAGCGTCTGATCACCTTCGCCAAGCGCGGTGATCTGCACTCCCGCCGTCGCGTGATGCGCGTCATCCGCAACAAGTCCGTGGTGCACGTCCTGTTCACCCAGATTGCCGAGCAGATGGAGCAGCGTGAGGGTGGCTACACCCGTATCGTCAAGATCGCCCCGCGCGTCGGCGATGCCGCTCCGGCCGCCATCATCGAGCTCGTGACCGAGCCGGTGGCCAAGAAGGCCGTGGTGAAGGAAGCCGAAGCCGCGACCAAGGTTGCTGACGAGGCTCCGGCCGAGGCTACCGAGGCTGAGAACACCGAGGCTACCGAGGCTCCGGTTGCTGAGGCTCCGGCTGAGGAGACCGCCGCTGAGGCTCCCGCCGAGGCTGAGGCTGAGAAGGCCGAGTGAGCGCAGTCTGACTGAACGCTTCACCAATTAGCCAGAGGGTTGGAATCCATTGGGTTCCAACCCTCTTCGCGTTTTCATAAGCCTTCGGGGAGAATGAGGTGAGGTATGGGCTTTTACAACGTGCGCACCGCGCGGATGGCCTCGGCGCGGGCGGCGAGCTGGTCGTCGGCGGGATAGGCGATGTGCTCCAGCGTCAATCCTTGCGGCGCAATGGGTCCGCTCGACCCTTCCCGCACCGGTTCGGCCATTTTCCCGGCGAACCATGCCAATGACTTGCGCCCGGAGCCGACCTTGATGCACGAGCCGACCAGAGAACGCACCATATTGCGGGCGAAGGCGTCCGCCACGATTGTGAACGTTATCAATCCGGACTCCAGCGTCGGCGTCCGATAGGCCTCATCCATGGCGATAGCATTCGGAATCAAAGGCGCTGCCGGCACCCGACGCCAGTAGGCGGTTTTGACTTCCCGAATCGTGGTGCCGCCGGGGTTCGGGGTGGCAAACGAGCCGAAATCGTGAAGTCCGATGGTCATCGCGGCGGCCTGGTTCATCACGTCCAAATCCAACGTCTCATCCACGCGCAGCACGCAGCCACGCAATCGCGGGTCCACTTCACTGGATTGGTCGGCCACCCGATAAACATACGTGCGTTCCAGCGCCGAAAAACGGGCGTCAAAGCCTTCCGGGGCCACCGAGACCCGGTGAATCACGATATCCGAAGGCAGTACCGCCTTGAGACGACGGGCCAGCGCCTCGGTGGATGGCACCTCCATATGGCCCACGCAACGGGCCAGCACCTCGTCGGACACATCCAGATGCGCCACCTGATGCGAGGCGTGCACGCCGGTGTCTGTGCGGCCGGCCACCGTGAGCCGCAACGGTTCATCGGCGTCATCGAACGGCACGCGCAACACCTTGTGCAACGCATCCTCGATGGTGCCTTGTACGGTGCGCAGGTCGGGCTGGCGCGCCCAACCATAGAATCCGCCGCCGTCATATGCCAAATCAAGCCGAAGTCGTGTCATAATCATCCATCCTAACGGGCGACGACAGTGGTTCTCGTCAGAAATGTGTTGACGAATTGACTACCCCCTAGTCCCGCTTCGCGTGCTAGCTCGTCCTGCAATTTCGGACTCGCTACGCGCGCAGCTGATTGGCTCGCCTGTTGGCTCGCACGATGCCTACAAATAACTTCGCGGTTTGCTTCATGGCAACGTCCTGACAAGCGGAGCCAAAAACATGATCAACGAACTTCTGGTGTAGAACACACGTAGGACGCCAGAGGCGAGAGAGAGGCAATTGCGACGAACCGAAAATAATACGCAGCCAACGAATGCAATAAAGCCATTACCCTCAGTCTCGTCCACACCCGTCGCGGCTCGTCCCATCCTGGTGCCGGCCCCGCACAAGTGACCTGCCCGTAACACGCCCGCACATTTGACGAAACCGAGCGGTTCTAGGTTGAAGTCATCACAGCCGGTCACGGTGGACGGCGCGAGCGTGCGCCAAATCCGTTCCGGTCGCTACAGCAAGGAGCAGGTACGATGATCGAATCCGCGGCACACAAACTGGCCCACGATCTGGTGAACCGCCGCGAGGCGATTAACCGCGAGCTGTCCCGCAACGGCGTGCGGTTCGGCATTTACAAGAACGGCGAATATCATGACCGGCTCTTCCCGTACGATCCGGTGCCGCGCATCATCGAATCGGACGAGTTCGACGAGCTGGAGAAGGGACTCAAGCAGCGCGTCAACGCCCTCAATGCCTATCTCAAGGACATCTACTCGGACAAGGCCGTCATCCATGACGGTGTGATTCCCGAGGAATATGTATACACCTCCGCCGGCTACTTCCCGCAGGTCAACGGCGTGACCCCTCCCGGCGGCATCTTCGCGCACATCGCCGGCGAGGATCTCGTCCAGGGCGAGGACGGTCGCTGGTGGGTGCTCGAAGACAACCTGCGCATCCCCTCCGGCGCCAGCTATCCGCTGTTCGTGCGCGACATCGAGCGCCGCATCTCACCGCGACTGTTCCGCGACGTGCGCATCCGCGACAATCGCGAATACCCCCGACTGCTACGCAAGGCCATGGACTTCGTCTCCACCGAGGGTATCGCCGTGGTGCTGACTCCCGGCCGCTACAATTCCGCGTTCTTCGAACACGCCTATCTGGCCGAGAAGACCGGCGCGGCGCTCGCCTTCCCCGAGGACCTCGAGGTGGTGGACAACAAGGTGTACTTCCTCGACTACGCCGGTAAGCGGCATCGTGTGGGCGTGGTCTATCGTCGTCTGTCCGACGAGTACCTTGACCCGTTCGCCTTCAACCCCGATTCGGTGATCGGCGTGCCGGGCATCCTGTCCGCCTATCGCGCCGGCAATGTGGCGATCGTCAACGCGCCCGGCAACGGCGCGGCCGACGATAAGGCCATCTACTACTTCGTTCCGCAGATGATCAAGTACTATCTCGGCGAGGAGCCCATCCTGCACAACGCGCCGACCTACATGCCGATGTTCGAGGCCGACCGCAAGGAGGTTCTCGATCGAATGGGCGAGCTGGTGATCAAGGATGTGGCCGAGGCCGGCGGCTACGGCGTGGTGTTCGGCTCGTCGCTGGACACCACGGCCCGTGAGGAACTGGCCGACCGTATCAAGGAGGAGCCGCGCCGGTTCATCGCCCAGGAGGTCATCCAGTTCCGCGATATCGATGTGTTCGATCCGAAGACCGGGGAGATGTCTCCGCGCAAGTGCGATCTGCGCGCGTTCGTCGTGACCGGCAAGAACACGCACGTCTGGTATTCCGGACTGACCCGGTATTCGTCCGTGCCCGGCCAGATGATCGTGAACTCCTCGCAGGGCGGCGGATTCAAGGATACGTGGGTGCTCGCCTCCGAATCCGGTGTGGAACATGAGCTCGACGCGAATGCGCAGGTGGTGAACCTGCTGAGCCAATCCCGCCGTCATTCGCTCTCGCTGGTCACGGCGTCGAAGGCCGACAACCTGTACTGGCTCGGACGGTACACCGAGCGTGCGTTCACCACGCTCAACCAGTTCTTCCCGTTCTACGACCGTGTGATGGACACCGACGTGGACGCCTTCCGCCCGTTCGCGCACGCCCTTGATCTACCGGAGGACTTCGAGGACTTCGACGAGTTCGTTAAGAACTTCCTGTACGACGGCAGTAATCCGGATTCCGTGCGCTCGGCCGTGACCGCCGCGTTCAACAACGCCGTGATCCTGCGTCCGGAACTGAGCTCCCGTCTGCTGCAGTACGTGGAGCTGGCGATGACCAACATCACCGATGCCGCCAAGAAGGCCGACCCCGCGGAGAGCTTGTACAACCATCGCGACATCGCGGACGATTTGCTCGCCTTCTGGGGCGGCATCGAGAATTCCCCAGTGGACCCCACACTCAAGGCATTCGTGTTCATCGGCAAGTATCTGGAGCGCATCGACCTGTACACGCGCTTCGGCCTGTCCATGGAGGAGATGGAAGCCCCGTTGCGTAAGCTCGCCTCCTATTCGATGGTGCTGGACGGCATGCCGCTGCCGAGCTGCTTCGCCGACGGCCTGAGCTGGCTGGTCGGCCAGCTGCCCGCACGCGGATATCAGAACGTGGCGGATTTGTTGCAGCAGTACCTCGACGACTATTCCGGGCGTGTCAGTGCCTTGGCCATCAAGGACATGGGCTCGCTGAGCGCGATGAATATGGATGCCAAGCGCCCCTGACGGACGGAAATGCTAAGGTGGTAGCACGAAACACGGCTTGATGTGATGGTTGGTGTTTCGTGCCCACTAGGCTGTGTTGTTTGATTCCCGCAGGAGATACGTTGAAAAAACTCGTGTTCGACTATGAGATGAAGCTTTCCTTCAGTTCTCCGGTCACCGACCATCGGTTCCAGCTGCGTTGCATCCCCGCCACCGGTCCGCGCCAGCAGGTGATTGACGTGGAAGTCAAGCTCACGCCGGAGACCGAACTCGAGACCACCATCGATTCCTTCGATTCCGTGGTGATGACCGGGTTCATCCCCGAGCCCCATGACGTGTTCAAGTACTCGGTGACCGGCATCGCCTTCGTGGACAATGAGCACATCAAAACCGAGATCTACAAGCCGCTCTACCGATTCAACTCGGCGCTGACCATCCCCGGCCCCTGCGTGGAGGCCATGATAGCGACGTGCCGTGAGCGTATGGCCGGACTGCCGTCCAATGCCACGCCTGTCGAGAAGGCCGCCGAGGTGATGCACGAGGTGTATCGGGCGTTCGTCTACACGCCCGGTTCCACCACCATCCGCACCACCGCCGAGGAGGCGCTCGCGCAGCGCAAGGGCGTGTGCCAGGACTACGCGCATGTGATGCTGTCCGTCTGCCGTCATGTGGGGCTGACCGCGCGGTACATCGCCGGTCTGCTGGGCGGCGAGGGCGCCACCCACGCATGGGTCGAGGTGTATCAGGATGGCCGCTGGATCGGGCTCGACCCGACGCATGACCGTCTGGTGGATGACAACTACATCACCATCGCCCACGGCCGTGATTACCGTGACTGCATGCTCGATATCGGCATCTTCTCCGGCTATAACGTCGAGCAGCACCAGTGGGTCAACGCCTCCGTGCACGAACAGCTGACGTGAGTTCGCGGTGGGCCGTTTCGACCCGTTTCGGTCCGTGACGGGCCGGGGCATCCCGGGGCCTGCTGCGCGGCATACGGAGCGTCACGTTACGCATCTCACATATCGCGCCCGCTCGCATTATTGACGCATGAAACATGCCTGCGCTATAACGGGGCGCGGTATGAAAGCAATGCGTACAGGAGAGGTGAATGCGAACATGAGCGAAATAGGCGAGACTCAGGACGATAACAGCAGCATAGACAACAGCGATACCGCCGATATCGGCAACGGCGGCAGCAATGGCACGGCGACGGGCGGTCCGGTCCGGGAATCGCCGGCCCAATCGGAATCGACGAACGACGGGCATCCTGCGTTGCCGTCGCAGCGGGTGCGGCAGCCAGGCAAGACCAACGACCCGACCATCACCAATGGACGTACGCACGGACGCGGCTATGGACGTATGCACACCATCGATAAGCGGCGCGCCATCCATCCGGACATCGCCCGTCTCGGCGCCGAACACCCCGACATCAACGTGCTGGATGCGGAGGCGGTGGCCAACCGGGACCGTGCCGAAGCGGAGATCGACAAGGAGCGGCGGGCCGCGCGTGGTCAATCAGGCCGGTCGGCTGCCGGCAAGGCCCATCACGGGCATGCGCTCGCCGGCATTCTGGGGCCGGCGTTCGTGGCCGCCGTCGCGTACGTGGACCCGGGCAATGTGGCCGCCAACATCACATCCGGCGCGCGATACGGTTACCTGCTGGTATGGGTGCTGGTGCTCGCTAATGCGATGAGTGTGCTCATCCAATACCAGTCCGCCAAACTGGGCATAGTGACCGGCAAGTCGCTGCCCGAACTGCTGGGCGAGCGCATGAGGGACGCCGGACGTTTCATGTTCTTCGCCCAAGCTGAGGTCATCGCCATCGCCACCGATCTGGCCGAGCTCATCGGCGGCGCCATAGCACTGAATCTGCTGTTCGATTTGCCGCTGTTCGTGGGCGGATGCGTGATCGGTGCGGTTTCGACCGTTCTGCTGCTGTTCGAAGGCGGTAAGACGCACCGTCTGTTTGAGAAGATGGTGATTGCGCTGCTGCTGGTCATCACCTTCGGCTTCATCGCGGGCTTGTTCATCGCGCCGCCCGACCCGGCCGAGGTGGCGGGCGGTCTGATTCCGCACTTCACCACCACGGATTCGGTGCTCATGGCCTCCTCGATGCTCGGCGCTACGGTGATGCCGCACGCCATCTACCTGCATTCCACGCTGGTCAATGACCACTACGCTGCCGGTCAGGCCAAGCCGTCCACCAAGCGTCTGCTCGACGGCTCCAAGGTCGATGTGGTGTGGGCGCTGCTGCTCGCCGGCTCGGTGAACCTGTGCCTGCTCATTCTCGCCGCGAACTCGCTTTACGGCATGCAGGGCACCGATTCCATCGAGGGAGCGCAGCATGCCATCGTCTCCGTGCTGGGGCCGGTGATCGGTACGATCTTCTCCATCGGATTGCTGGCCTCGTCGCTGAGCTCCACCTCGGTGGGCACCTACGCCGGCTCCGAGATCATGCACGGCCTGCTCAGGATCAAGGCTCCGATGTGGGCCTGCCGCGTGGTCACGTTGGTGCCCGGTCTGATCGTGCTGTGGTTCGCCCCGAACCCCACCGAGGCGCTGGTGATCGGTCAGGTGATTCTGTCCATCGGCATCCCGTTCGCCATCATCCCGCTCATGCGCTATACGCATGACAAGGCCTTGATGGGCAAGTGGGTGGACGGTCCGGTCAAGCATGCGCTGTTCATCGCCGTGGCCGTGCTCATCATCGCCCTCAACGTGCTGCTCGTGGTCCTCACCGTGCTCGGCAAGGCGTAAGTGTCCTGGTGGCTCGTCTCACTAACAATTGAGGGGTTCAGCTTCTGCCTCTCCCTCAGTCGGCTTCGCTGACAGCCCCTCTTCGAGGGGGCCGATACCGCTCAAACAATTGAGAGACGGACCACTGGTTCTCCGGCTGGTTTGCCAACTGGCTCTCAACTGGTAAGTCGACTTCCAATGTGCATCTGTGTTGATGTTGTATTGTGTCCTGGTGAGGATTAATGCCGTTCAGTGCTGGTTTCATCGCTTGAGGCGTTTGTCGATGTCGCGATGTCGAGCGTCAACGGTTGGTCGTCGGCTTTGTGGTCCTTTCGTGGTTGTCTTCGTGGTCTTTGGTATCGCCTGACTGTCAGTTTTCGATGGTTGTTAGTTGCTGACTGTCGGTTCTCGTCGTTTCGGTGTCGGACCTCGACGGTTGGCTGTCGGATTTCGACGCATCACTGTCGGTTCTCGTCGGTTGAGTGTCGGATTTCGTGCATATGCTGTACGAGGTCCGACACTCATGCGTTGAGGTCCGACACTCAACTGCCGAAATCCGACACTCAATCGTTAGGAACCGACAGTGATGCGTCGAGAACCGACAGCCAACCGTCGAGATTCGACAACACAGCCGAGGAAATGACGAATGCACGTTGGGATACGAACTGCATGCGCCAGAGATCAACAGATTGGCTGCTGGGTTAAACGGTTAGGTTGTGTTAGACCAAGGTGTTGCTGGTTGCATCGCATGTATACTCGATTATCTGCGCTCTAGCTAAGGCAGGGATGCTTAGAAGTCAGTAATCGCAACGATTCTAATGGCTAGTGGTCTGTCTCGTAATTGTCTGAGTGGTGTTGGCCCCCTCTGGTGAGGGGTCGGCTGTCAGCGAAGCTGACGGGGACAGAAGCTGAACCCCCTCAATCATTAGTGAGGCAGACCGCTAGTATGCCGCGCCAAAAGTTCGTTGAATATATTATTGGCTCTCCTTGTTAGGGGAGCTGGCCTGCGAAGCGGGTCTGAGGGGTAGTGAATTAATCAACGAATTTCTGACGTGGCATACTAGCAACACTTTGGTCTAACAGTCCCGACGGTTATGGCGGGCGGTGGAGCGATTGGCGTCGCTGTCGCCGTGCATACGCGCTTGTCATGCGGCATGATTATCAGACGATGCGGAAGGACGAGTACGCCTCTAAGCCGGCGGAATGTGGATACGTCATCGAGTTATCCACAGCATTCACGCGAAATGGCCCGTTGAGTTATCCACATTTCCCGGTTGGCCTTGTGCTTGTTGCATGTCATCCGTTAGCGTCAGTGCATGGGGACATACGGAACTATCAGAAACAAGCTTGCCGATGCGCAGATGCGACGGCAATGCCTCTGCACAGCCGATTCACGCGAATGCGCATACCTGAATCGCATGACGAAGGACGGTGACGTTCTTCGCCCCTATCCCAGCATGTACGTCGAGTGTCAGTACTGGGGCAGTCTCAATCCCGTCGAGAAAATGTTGCATGTTATGCGGACGCTGGCGATTCGTCATCCCAACATGGTGTTTGCCGGTATTTCGGCAGCGTGTGCGTGGGGTCTTGAACATTCGTTCCATTTGCATTCCAACGATGATCGCATCATGCTGGCATCGTCTGGCGGCACGCCGCGTAACGGCTATTGTGAACGTATTCGCAGATTTTATGTGCCGCAGCATGAGATTGAACGAGCTTGCGAAATCAGTGGCGTCCGGGTCACCACAATTGAACGTACGCTGTTCGACTGTGGCCGTTTGTATGAGGGGCGCAGTGCGTTGTCGTTCTATGATTCGGCCCTGCGGCAGGGGATGATATCCCGTGAAGACCTGATTGCATACTGTGACGAGCCGCATCGTGCCCGCAACCAGCATCAGTCGCGTGCCTTGGCTCGTTTCGCCAACGGTCTGAGCGAAAACGGCGGGGAATCGTTCTGCTATGCCACCATGGCTGAGGAAGGCATGATGCTACCTGAGCAGCAGGCTGAGTTTTCCGATATGCACAATGCTGGTCAGTTGTACCGCGTCGACTATCTGTGGAAGTTGCCTGATGGGAGGTTGATCGTCGGGGAGCTCGATGGACAGCAGAAGTACGTTGATGTTTCCATGACGAATGGGCGCTCGGTTGAAGGGGTGGTGGTTCGTGAACGCAATCGTCAGGAAGCGCTGAAGGCTGGAGGCGTTACACAGATTGTCCGATGGTTCTTCGCTGACGCGGTTCGGCGCTCTCCGATGATTGACAAGCTTACGGCAGCGGGAGTGCCGTGTGGAACGGTCTCCGCGCCGTGGATACGTTGACATATCGGAAACTACTGGTCCGTCTCACAAATAATTGAGCACTGCATCTCCTGTCTCTCTCCCCAGTCAGCTTTGCTGCCGACCCCTCGCCAGAGGGGGCCAACACCGCTCAGACAATTACGAGACAGACCACTACGCTGCAATTCCGCGGTCTCGTCGAGTCGCAAATGACTTGAAATTGATTGCTTAGGCTGGAAACAGCTGGTGGAGAATAGCCGGAACGGAATAACTGGCCGGCTCAACGGCGTAAACGACGAAACTGTTGGCTCTGTTAAGCCAGAATTGACATAGGTGAATCAGCTCGGATTCCGAATGGGGTGATTCCTCGAGGAAATCCGCCCAACCGACCCGCCTTGTATGTCAATTCTGACTTAACAGAGTCACACTTTTCCCACGAGTCAGTGCCAACGTCTGAGTACGTGTTTTGGCGCGCTTTGGCTGTCGGAGCTCAACACTGTCGGACCTCGACGGTTGGCTGTCGGTTCTCGTCGTTTCAGTGTCGGACCTCAATGTTCGGCTGTCGGATTTCGACGGTTGAGTGTCGGTTTTCGTACATATGTTGTACGAAATCCGACACTCATGCGTTGAGGTCCGACACTGAACGGTCGAAATCCGACACTCAACCGTTAGGAACCGACAGCTATGCGTCGAGAACCGACAGCTATGCGTCGAGAACCGACAGCTATGCGTCGAGAACCGACAGCCAACCGTCGAGGTTCAACAGTGGAGCTGCCATCCGACAGCGGAGCTGCCAATGGATTACCGGATGCTGCACAATATGGGGTCGGAATCCGCTAGCAGCGGTCGTGTTAGGCCGATTTTGACCGAGCTGTGGAGCTTCCAGATCATTTGGCTTGGGTCGGCAGACCGGACTGGCCGGACCATGAATAGGCAGAAAGGATTGGGCAACTCGTTCGGGTGGGTTGATAGTAAGTCAAGTCGGGGCGGAATAGACAGGCTGGGCTGATTGAGACCGTGTGTCGCCTATTCTGGCCGGGGCTACAGGACACCGGAACAGGCAGAGAACGAGTAAATCTTCCCCAACTCGGGGTTGCGCATCATCCAGAACGCCGGAACAGGCAGAGAACGAGTACTTATAGACAACAAGCGGCGCAAGCCGTCCCCACAGTAGAGGTGGAACAAAGGCCAAGCCACTTCAGTGGGCCCTGTCAGCCTGGTCAGGTTGCCCAACTCGGCGGGATATGGACTGGACTGGTCAGACCGGTCAAACTGGGTAGAGCTGGGTATAGCGTGTACGAGTGAAATCTGCGAACGGCAAGGGGAATATGGGCAACCGGCGCGGCGAACTGCAGCGAGTGTTGAGCCGCGAGGAATCGTATGTGGATGGCAAGCTCAGCCACGCGGCGTTCGTGTCGATCGCCATTCTGACGTTCATCACGTTCGTCGGCAACTTCGCGCAGCTCCAGCTGAGCTCCGCGTTGCCGGCCATTGTCTCGGAATTCGGCATCTCGGTGACCACCGGCCAGTGGCTGACCTCCGTGTTCCAGCTGGTCATGGGTGTGATGGTGCCGTTGACGGCCTTCCTGACCCGCCGTTTCTCCACGCGCCAGATTGTGATCTGCTCGATGGTGGTGTTCACACTCGGGTCTGTACTGGCTTGGGTCGGCCCGAACTTCGTATGGGTGCTCGCCGGTCGCGTACTGCAGGCCGTCGGCACGGGCGTCATGTGGCCGGTATTGCAGATCACCGTCTTTTCGATATATCCGTTGGCACGCCGTGGATTCGCCATGGGCACCGTCGGCATGGCCATGAGCGTGGCCCCCGCCATCGGTCCGACGCTGGGCGGTTTGCAGACCGATGCGAACGGCTGGCGTTCCATCTTCCTCACCATGACGGTCATTGGTGTGTTCTCACTGTTGGCCGCCATGTTCGGCCTGCATAATTTCGGCTCGCACGATCCGACCGTCCAGGCTGACTTCTTCTCGGTGATGCTTTCGGTGTTCGGCTTCGGTGGACTGATGTTCGGCTTCACCAATTCCGAGACCTATGGGTTTACCGCGCCGATCACCTGGGTCCCGATGGCCGTTGGTTTGGTGGGCATCGTCTGGTTCGTGGCGCGCAATCTGCGGGCCGGCCGCCGATACCGCGAGGCGGGGGAGCAGACGCAATCGGAATCAGGGGAGAAGCTGCACACGGCATCGCAGTCGGGGCAATCCCCGTTGTCTGTGGTGACCGCTGAGGCCACGACAAACGCCGCGAAGAAGACGTCGGAACCTCGCGCCGCCGATCGCCCACAGCCGCCGCTGCTCGATCTCACCGTGCTGGCGAACCGGTCGTTCACCATCGGCACCATTGTCGCATCGCTCGCGTTCTTCGCGTTCAGCTCGATTCTGGTGATCATGCCGCTTTATATCCAGACCGACCGCGGCTATTCGGCCACGATGAGCGGTCTGATCATGCTGCCCGGCGCAATCGGCATGTGCATCTCCCAGTTCTTCGGCGGACGAGCAATGGACCGGTTCGGCGCCCGGCCGGTGGCGCTGTTCGGATCGACGGTGCTCGCCGTCGGCACGGTGGGCATGTCTCTGGTGTCGATGGACACCTGGATCTGGTGGGTGTCGATCTGCCAGTTCGTGCGTCAGATCGGGATGGGATTCCTGCTGATGCCAATCACCACATGGTCGCTCAACTGCCTCAATGGCCCCGATGAGGTGTCGGCCGGATCATCGGTGACGAATACGGCCCGTCAGATCGCGGGTGCGGTGGGCGCGCCGGTGCTGGTGATTCTCATGGAGACGTTCGAGGCATGGCGCAAGGCCTCCGGCGCGTCCACTGTGGCGTCTTCCATCTTCGGCATCCAGTGGGTGTTGCGCATCTCCGCCGGCATCTGCATGGTCATGGTGCTGCTCGTGGCGCTCGGGGTCAAAGGAGATGGTGCAGGCCGCGCTCGCGACACTGTTTCGCTGCGTGCGCTGCGCAATCGGTTGCGCCGTCGCCGGCCCGTCCGCTGACTGGCCGACTGACCGGCTGACCGACCGACTAACTGACTGACCGGCGGCTCGGCAATCCGTCCGGCGAAAATGCCGGAGGTGCGCCATAGCGTCCGATATGCGGGCTGAATGGGACTCGTATTGTGAAAGTTCTATGTCTCCCCTAGGTGCTGTGAACGCTAACATGTACAATCCCATAACGAGGTAGTGACGGTGTTGTTGTGGTTTTGAGGTGTGCACCTGGTCTTCCTCGTGGTACTGAACACTGATTGGAACATAAAGGCGACCCCTGATGATGACGGAACGTAAAGTGCGACCGCATGCCGTCCGTGGGGCGCGCACGCCTGCGGTACATGTCTTGGGGAGACGACGTCACACCATGAGCAGCAAGGTTCCGTTTACCAAAGAGCAGATTGCCTATCTTGAGAGTTTGCCGGCCGTGGCCGCCGCTTCGGCCGTGCGCATCACCTACACCGACGAGTTCAAGCGCAGCTGTCTGACCAGTTACTACCGGGGTGGCAGTCCTGTGAATCTGTTCCGCAAGGCCGGTCTGCCACCGGAGCTCATCGGGTACAAGCGCATTGAACGGTGCTTCTCCCGCTGGCGGGAGTCCGCATCCGAGATTTTCGCCGGTCAAGGGTCGGCCGGGGAGCGTGTTCTCGACGAAGGCTCGGCAGAGGCCGGTTCCGATTCCGAAGACCGTGCGCCGGGGAGGGATACGACTGCGGCGCGTCACGATGACGCCGGTGCCGGTGCATCGGGCGTCGGTGTCGGTGCTGCGAATGCGGATTCGGCCGTAGCCTCCTCCGCGAACGACGGCTCCGAGGATGCCCCGTCCGTGAAGGATGACGTGCGCGACCAGCTCATCCGTCAGCAGGTACGCTACATCATCCAGCTTGAGCATGAAATCGACGAACTGAAGAAGCGCGTCGGCCGCCGAACCGGCCGCTGACCCCCGATTCCGACACCGAACACCCCCGTGAGTCATAGGGGGTTCTGTATACTGTTATGCGCGGTACGGGGGTACCCCTATGCGAACGGTTCCCCTGATTTCCTTGCCGGGAATGGTGTCGTCGCCGACATTCTCGCCTGACCCTTCTCCGACGCTTGGAACGCCACAGACGCCGCACATGATGGTATACGGTCGACGTTCGGAAGCGCGGGGGAGATATTGGCTCGGTCATCACAGTTGCATAATCGGTTGTTCCTCGGTCGCACCGACGAACAATTCCGAACGCTGCGTGATCGGCAGTTGTCGCAGGTGCTGTATTGGCGGTTCTTCGTCAATCTTGCGCTCATGCTGGTGGATGCGGCCATGTTCCTCATCGCGGAGGCCACCGTCCTCAATGTGCGTACGGCTGGGGTGCAGTTCTATTCGGAGAGGCTCGGCTTCGCCGTGGACACCACGCTCTATCTCGTCGTCTCCGCATGCTGCTGGATCTGGTCGCTGAGGACCGTGGGCATCTACCATCGTCACATCATGGGCGACGGTTATCAGGTGAACATACTGCCGGTCAAGGGCATGGCGTTGTGCTGGATGCTGCATTGCACGCTCGACTACATCTTCGGTTTCCGAATGCCCCTGCGCACCTTGACACTCATGGTGGTGGCGGGCTGGCTGCTCACCGCAATGGAACGCATCGTCTCCCGCATGTTCCTTACGCGCAGCCGTGATGCGGGGCAGTTCGCCTACGGCACGGTGATCGTCGGCTCGCCGAAGGGCATCGGCAACACCCTGCGTTTTCTGGGGCGTCGCCAACAGCTCAACTACCGGCCGGTGGCGGTCTGCCCGATCAGGTTCAACCCGGAGACGGGGCTGATCGAAGCGGACACCGACATCGAGATGCTGGAATGGCAGATCAGCGCCAATTGGGGAGATTCGCTGCCGGTGCTCGAGTACCGCGACCAAGACCTTGCGCATCGCATCGTCGATATGAACGCCCAGACCGTGCTGGTCGCGGACGAGTTGCGCCGGTATTCCGACAACTACAACATCTTCTCCGTACGCATGGAGTCCTCCGGCCTGGAGATCGCCATGCTGGCCTCCGCCGCGGACACGGCGAACCACGAATTCCAGATCCGCTCGATTCAGGGCGTCACCATCATCACCCAGCGACTTGCCCAGTACACGCCGTCCGTGCGGGTCGCCAAGCGCATGTTCGATCTGGTGGTCTCCTCGTTGGCCATCGTCTGCTCGCTGTTCATCACGCTGCCGGTGGCGATCGCCATCAAATTGACCGATGGCGGTCCGGTGTTCTACACGCAGACCCGCGTCGGACTCAACGGCAAGCCGTTCGAGATGATCAAGTTCCGTTCGATGGTGACCGATGCGGACAAGCTCAAGGCCGAACTGGCCAAACAGACCGGCCAGACCAACCGGTTCATCTTCAAGATGAAGGACGACCCTCGCATCACGCCGATAGGCCGGTTCATCCGCCGTTTCTCCATTGACGAACTGCCGCAGTTCCTCAATGTCTTCAAGGGGGATATGTCCACGGTGGGGCCGCGTCCGCCGCTGCCGGAGGAATATGAGCGCTACAACACGCTGTATGCCACGCGCATGCTCGTCAAGCCCGGTATCACCGGCCCATGGCAGGTGTCGGGCCGTTCCGACCTGTCCGCCGAGGAAAGCGAGGCGCTGGATGTCGCCTACGTGCAGAACTGGTCGATTATGGGCGATATCCACCTCATGTTCCGCACGGTCGGTGCCGTGCTGAGCCACAAGGGGGCCTACTGATGGACCGTCCCACGCCTCAGTCCGAGCCGCTCGAGCCGGGTAAGCCCCTTGAGCCGCCGACTCCGCCGACTCCGCCTGCCCCGCCGACCCCGTCAATCGTCGAACCTATGCCCGGCACGACATCCGGTTCCAGAGGGAACGGAACGAACCTGTCTCATGAGGACGATCTGCCCCAATCCGCAAACGGCCGTCCGGCCCGGAGGCGGATGAGCCGTGCGGCCGTGGCGCGTATGAAACGGGCCCGTCGCCGTCGCCGCATCATCCTTGGCGTTCTTGTCGCCATGGTGACGCTGATGTGCGCGCTGGCCGGCTGGTTCGCCGTGTCCGCGTGGATCGCCAAAGGCGAAGTGGAGGCCGCGGTGGCGGCCGTCTCGCAGGTCAAATCCGCTGCCGAGTCCGGGGACCTGGATCAGGCAGCCGATGGCCTTGATGAATTCGCCGACCATGTCCAGTCCGCCTATCGTCAGACCAGTCAGCCCGTCTGGGCGCTCGCCGGCATGACGCCTAGATACGGCGCGGATATCACGGCGATTCGCGAGACCGTCCACATCCTCGAGGACGTCTCCAACAACGGCATCCCGAAAATCACCAAGATGCTGCGGTCCGTGGACCTTGACCGAATCGGCATCAAGGATGGCGTCATCAGCTTGGGCGGTCTGGAGGATTCGTCGGCCGACTTGGCCGCCGCACACCAGTCGATCGTCGATGCCGCCGCGCGACTCAATACCGTGGGACCTACGACCATCCCGCAACTGACCAGCGCCCTCGAGCAGGGCCGGGAACAGATCGGCAGACTTTCCGCACTCACGGACATGGCCAGCAGGGTGGCGGATGTCGCGCCTTCGATGCTGGGCCTCGGGGGCAGCGGTAATGGCGGCAGCGGTGGTAATGGCGGAGCTAGCCGCACGTACCTCATACTGGCGCAGAACAACGCCGAGCTCAGGGCCACGGGCGGCATCGCCAGTTCGTGGGGCACCCTGACCGTCACCAACGGCCGCCTACGCCTCACCGATTTCGCCACGCCGCCATCGGATGCGGTGTTCGGCGCCGGAGAGGCCAGTGGCGTGCTCACGGCCGATGAGCGCAACCTGTTTTCCACCAACATGGCGACGGACTATCAGGATCTGAACTTCACACCGGACTTCACGCGCACTGGCGAACTCGCCAGCGATATCTGGGAACGCGCCGGCAACGGCAAGGTGGATGGCGTCATCAGTGTGGACCCGGTGTTCCTCGGCAGATTGCTTGCCGTTACCGGCCCGGTCAGCCTTGACTCGACCATCACGTCGGCGGTGCTGGGACTCGAACAGGGCGATGGTGGCGCGAATACGCTCACGCTGAGCGCCGAGAATGCCGCGGAAGTGTTGCTCAACCGCATTTATCTGACCGGCGCCACCCAGGACGAGCAGGATGCCTTCTTCTCGAGTGCCGCCGCGCAGGTGTTCGACCACGTGCTTCATCATCTCGATGGCAAGGGCCGCAGTCTGATGAAGGTCGTGCGGGAGGCGGCGGATGATGGGCATCTGTACGTGTACAGCACCCACGAGGCGGAGCAGGACCGGCTGGATGGCACGGCGGTCTCCGGCGCGCTGATTTCAGGCGATGCCCCCGGCAATCCGGTGGCCGGCGTCTATCTCAACGACGGCACGATGGGCAAAATGGACTGGTATCTGGACCGTGAGGTCAAGGCCACCTATGAGAAAACCTATCCGAACGGTGCCAGGCAGTACACACTCGATATCACGTTGACGAACACCGCGGATGCTGCGAGCATATCCAACACGCCGGTATTGCTGCGCGGATACACCGCTGATCACAGGCCCAGGCATGGGGAGATTGAAACGGTGCTGTATGTATACGCGCCGGCCGGAGGTCGTCTGGTGGATTGGACCGAGGATTTCGATCAGATTGCCACCCATGAGGGGCTGACCGTAGGGGTGAAGACCGTGACGTTGGAGCCGGGGGAGCGGTTCACCACCACCGTTCGCGTACTGGCGAGCCCCGCCGCCGGCGATACCGCCCTGACTGTGCGCCAGACGCCGATGATTGACTAGCGGTTTGTCGGCAATCGCGGGACGGGCTGGCGGAGAAGCCGAGCCTCCCGAAATCGGCCGCCAGGTTGCTCCCTTTGATGAGGGGGGGCTGCCGGCGAAGCTGACCGGGGAGGAAAACATCCGAAATCCTCAATCGTGAGCAAGCCGGGCCACCACCTGACACCCCTTTATCAATAGGGGTACCCCCTTCTCGCTAAACTTGAACAGATACACAACAATCCTGAATTGAAGTCCCCGGCTGGGAACGGAGCGCCAAGTGACGATTCTTGACATTGTTCATGTGCTGAAGAAGCACCTCATCACCGCGGTGATCACGCTTGTGGTCGTGACGGTGGCGATGGCCTGCTACACATTCACGCGGACCACGCAATATATGGCCACCGCCGAATTGCTGGCCACGTACCGCACCTCCGCAGGCTCCGGGGAGACGGGCAGTTCGGGCAATGCCGGCGAATTGAGTTCCGGCGCGAATTACATCAACAGCCAGATCCGGACGTATCCCCAGCTGGTGAAGACCGAATCCGTGCTTCAGCCGGTGATTGACGATCTGGGGCTGAACACGACGGTGAGTGTGCTCGCCCAAAGCGTCACCGCATCGAACCCGGACGGCACTATGCTGGTGGACCTCTCCGTGAAGAACCCCGATCCGAAGACGGCGTCGAGCATCGCCAATGCGGTCGCCGAGAGTCTGAAGAAACAGGTGACGTCCACCCTGTACACCGATGAGGGCGATAAGATCGTATCCCCCGTGAATCTGACGGTGGTGCAGCAGGCGTACGCACCCGCCTCCCCCAGCTCGCCGAACATCCCGCGCAATCTCATGGCCGGTGTGGCCTGCGGCATCATCCTCGGCATCGTGGCCGCACTGATCAAGGACCTGATGGATACCCGCGTCCGCCTTGATTCCGATGTCACCGGCATCGTGGAGTCGCCCGTGCTGGGCAGCCTGAGCCGCGATGAGGCATACGCGGACAAGACCCCGGTCATCATCGCCAAGCCCGCCTCCCGTGAAGCCGAGGAGGTGCGACGACTCCGCACCAATCTTATGTTCGCGCTGCCGGATGGTCCCCAGTCCAATGTGATCGTGGTGACCTCCGCCGGTCCGTCCGAAGGCAAGACCACGCTCTGCGTCAATCTGGCCACCGCCTTCGCCGAGAACGGCGGCAAGGTGCTGCTCATCGACACCGATGTGCGCAACCCGTCCATCGCCGACAAGCTCGGTATCGACGGCAATGTGGGCCTGACCCACCTCATCACCAATCAGGTCTCCTCGCAGGATGCCATCCAACGGTATTGGAAGCAGAACCTGCATGTGCTGCCCGCAGGTATGCAAAGCATGAACCCGAGCATTCTGCTCAACTCCCGTGCCCTGAAGGCGCTTATCGAACAGGTGGCCGGCGCCTACGACTACGTGATTGTGGATACCGCCCCGATGCAGGTGGCCAACGATGCCGCAGTGTTCGCCAAGGAGGGGCCCGAACTGCTGCTCGTGGCGGGAATCGGGGTCACGGAAAAGAATGTCCTTCGCCAGACCACCCAGGAACTGGAAACGCTCGACATCCACGCGGCCGGCGTGGCCATCAACTACGCCGAGCAGGACAAGTCCCGCAAGTCCGGTTACTACTACTATTACGGCAACACCAAGTCGGGATACGGGAGCAGGCATCGGGACACCGGCTCCAAACACCGCGACGCCGAGAAACGCTGAGCACGTCCTGTGACCTGTGCCACGCCCCGCAGATTCCCTCTGCAAAACACTTACTGGTCCGTCTTGCACCGGCCTGAGCGTTGGCTCCCTCTTCTGAAGAAGAGGGGCTGGCGGCGAATCCGACTGGGGAAGGGAAAAGTCGAAAATCTATGGGCGGGACAAACCACTCCACTGCAAACCACTCCACCGTCCATACCAATCAAAGCGCTGCAATGCCGGCGCCGTCACACACTCCTGATGATCGTATTGAGGAAAGAGGTTCACCGATGACTGAACGCACGTCCCTGAATATCGCAGTGGCCGGCACCGGCTACGTGGGGCTGAGCCTGAGCGTGCTCCTTGCACAGCGCCATCAGGTCACGGCCGTGGACATCGTGCCCGCGAAGGTGGACATGATCAACGCCCGCACATCGCCCATCCAGGACGAGTATATCGAGCGCTTCCTCGCGGAGAAGGAGCTGAACCTCACCGCCACGCTGGACGGCGAGCGGGCCTATGCCGACGCGGATTTCGTCATCATCGCCGCGCCGACCAACTATGACAGCAAGCGGAACTTCTTCGACACCTCCGCGGTGGAAGCCGTCATCGATTTGGTCATGAGAGTCAACCCGAACGCGATCATGGTCATCAAATCCACGATTCCGGTGGGCTATACGAAGGCCATTCGCGACAAGAGCGGATCGCGGAACATCATCTTCAGCCCGGAGTTCCTGCGCGAATCCAAGGCCCTGTACGACAATCTCTACCCGAGTCGCATCGTGGTGGGCACCGATCTCGAGGACGAACGTCTGATGGAAGCCGCCCGCACCTTCGCCGGACTGCTGCAGGAAAGCGCCATCGCACAGGATGTCACAACGCTGATCATGGGCTTCACCGAGGCGGAGGCCGTGAAGCTGTTCGCCAACACCTATCTGGCGCTGCGCGTCTCCTACTTCAACGAACTCGACACGTACGCCGAGTCCAAGGGGCTCGACACGCGCCAGATTATCGATGGCGTGTGTCTGGACCCGCGCATCGGCACGCACTACAACAACCCCAGTTTCGGCTATGGCGGCTACTGCCTGCCCAAGGACACGAAGCAACTGCTCGCCAACTACCAGGATGTGCCGGAGAACCTCATCGAGGCCATTGTGGAATCCAACGCCACCCGTAAGGACTTCATTGCCGATCAGGTGCTGAACAAAACCGGGTACTACGGGTATAGCGAGAACAACGAATACGACGCATCCGACGAACGGCCCGTGGTCGTGGGGGTGTTCCGCCTGACCATGAAGGCGAATTCGGACAACTTCCGCCAGTCCGCCATCCAAGGCGTGATGAAGCGCATCAAGGCCAAGGGCGCCACGGTCATCATCTACGAGCCGACGCTGGAGGACGGTTCCACATTCTTCGGTAGCGAAGTGGTCAATGACCTCGACGAATTCAAGCGCCGCAGCGACGCCATTCTCGCGAACCGCTACGACGCCGTGCTGGACGATGTGAACGACAAGGTGTATACGCGGGATCTCTTCCGCAGGGACTGAATCGTCGTCGGCGGCCCGCGATTCCCGTTACGTAGATGCCGTGGGGATGCATCGCCGACCCGCAGAGCCATCGTCGGACGGACGAAAGGAGACCTCATGAGTACGTCATCGCCTAAGCTATGCTTCGCCGCGTCCTCAGGCGGCCATTACGAGCAGCTGATGATGCTGAAGCCGTTGATGGAGCGTTACGACAGCTTCGTGCTTACCGAGCGCACGCAGTATCAGGCCAAGGACAGGGGCACTCGTACTTATTATGTGCCGCAGATCAACCGCAAGGAGCGTATGGTCCTGCTCAAGCTCATCGGCAACGGCTTCCGCTGCCTTGGCATCTTCCTCAAGGAACGCCCCGATGTGATCATCTGCACAGGTGTGCTCGCCATGCTGCCGATGTGTCTGCTGATGAAGCTGTTCGGCAGGAAACTCATTTATATTGAGTCGTTCGCCAAAGTCACCTCGGCCACGGAATCCGGACAGTTGCTGTACCGGTTCGCGGACCGATTCTATGTGCAGTGGGACAGCATGAAGCGGAGCTATCCGAACGCCATCTGCCTGGGCAGCATCTACTGAAACATCTACTCAGGGACGGAGTGCGCATGATTTTCATCACCCTTGGTTCGCAGAAGTTCCAGTTCGACCGTCTGCTCAAGGCGGTGGACGAGCTGGTGGATTCCGGCGTGATCGCGGAACCGGTGTTCGCCCAGAGCGGTTACAGCGATTATGAGCCCAAGCATTATTCGTTCAAACGGTTCCTCGACCGGGACGAGTTCGCCGCACGGATGGACGAGGCCGATATCGTCATCACGCATGGCGGTACCGGTGCGATTATCGGCGCGGTGAAGAAGGGCAAGAAGGTCATCGCCGTGCCGCGTCTCGCCAAGTATGGCGAGCATGTGGATGACCATCAGCTGCAGCTCATCGCGGAATTCAGGCAGATGGGCATCATCTGCGGCTGCGATGACTGTTCGCAGCTCGCCGAGGCCCTGAACGAGGTGAAGCATACCGAGTACAAGCCGTTCCGGTCCAATACGCACGCGATTGTCGAGTCGATTGATGGGTTCATTCGCTCCGAAGTGATGGGGGCGGAGCCGGTGGGGGAGCGGAACCGCGGGAACCACGAGGGGCGGAACCTCCGTGTGCTCATGGTGGGCAATGATCCTGCCGTGAAGGGCGGCATCACCAGCGTGATAGGTCAGCTGATGGATTATGACTGGGCCGGTGACGGCGTGAATCTCAGGTTCATCCCCACGTACATCGTCTCGAATCCGGTGAAGAAGACCCTGTTCTTCGCGCGGGCTCTGGCGCGCATCCGCAGGCTGCTGGCCAGCTCTGTGGCGCGGCCGGACGTGGTGCACATCCATATATCGTACAAGGGCAGCTTTGTGCGCAAGTATCAGGTGCACAAGCTGTGCCGCAAGTATGGCGTGCCCGATGTGATTCATATGCATGGTTCCGAATTCGCCAAGTGGTATGCGGCGTGCAAGCCCGCGCAGCAGGACCGGATTCGTGCCATGCTGCGTGAGGCCTCGGCCGTCGTGGTGCTGGGCGAGCAGTGGAACGAACGCATCAAGGCAATCGAACCCGCCGCTCGTACCGTGGTGGTGAGCAACACCGTGCACATGCCGGGCGTGACCGTGCGTTGGCCGCAGGACGGCGAGCCGTTCCGCGTGCTGTTCATGGGCGTGCTCATCCAACGCAAGGGTGTGGGTGATTTGCTGGACGCGGTGGCCCGATTGCGCGATACGGGCCGCTTGGGCTCCATGCGCGTGGTGATCGCCGGTACCGGCGCGCAGGAGGACGAGCTCAAGGCAAAGGCCAGGGCGCTCGGACTGCTGGCCGGGACGGATGCCGGGGACGGCGGCACTGAAAACGGCGATGCGGGCGATTTTGGCGCCGCCGTGGAATTCGCCGGCTGGACCGACGGCGACGGGAAGCGCGCCTTGTTCGAACGCAGCCAGGCGCTGGTGTTGCCCTCCTACAACGAGGGACTGCCCGTGGCCGTGCTGGAAGCCATCAGCTACGGCATGCCGGTGGTCGCCACGAACGTGGGCGACATGGCCGCAGCCGTGCATGGCGGCGAAAACGGCTATCTGGTCGAGCCGGGCGACGTGGATGCGCTCGCCGATGCTTTGGCGCGGATCGCGTCGGACCGTGCGCGGTACGAGGCGTTCTCGCATGTCTCCCGGGCGCTCGCCGAACGCGAGTTCGATGATGCGGGGTATTTCCGGACCATCGCCGGAGTGTATCGGAAGGCGGTGGAGGAAGCACTGTGAAAAAGCTCTCCAAGTACATTGAATTCGCTACCACACTGCTGAAGCAAGCCGTGCAGGAGCGCAAATTCCGATACGGCAATACCACGCTGAAATACATGTACCAGCCGTGTAAGGGTTCCGACCGGTTGCTGGTGGTGTTCAGCGCATGCACGCGTGCCGGTATCCCCGCCCGATATAACTACATGCGAACGCTGAAGGATGTGTCGGTCAACAAGCTGTTCATCCTCGATGATTTCGGCGAGGATCATCGCGGCGGCTATTACCTCGGTGCGTACCCGCAGTTTGAGATGGAGCAGGCGACCAAGGCGCTGATCGATATGTTCCTCAAGCGTTCTGAGCTACGGAAGGTTTGCTTCGGTGGTTCCTCAAAAGGCGGTTGGGCGGCACTAGATTTCGGCATGCAATACGCAGGCCGGGGCTTGGGTGCCGAAATCATCGCCGGCGCGCCCCAGTTCTGGCTTGGCAGGTATCTGAACGCGCCGGCCAATGCGGTCACGCTTCGGGGCATCGCGGCCGGTCATGACCATGACGAGGTGACGCGTGTTCTTGACGGACATTTGCTCGCCCGCATCGAGCAGCGAGTTCCTGACAAGGCGCAGACTGTGTTTCTGCACTATTCCACGGAGGAACACACCTACGCCGACCACATCAGTGATTTGCTGCAGGCGCTTCGCAAGCGAGAGTGCACGCTGGTTGAAGATGTGCGGTCTTACAAAGACCATGGCGAAGTAAGCATGTATTTCCCCAAGTTCTTTGTGGACTCAGTGAAGTCGTTGTTGTGAGTGTATTGCTTGGAGGTGATTGTGATGTTGTTTGATACTAAGGTTCGTCAGATACGCATCAAAAAGTGGGTGCGTGAAGGCGCAACCATTGGATCGAATTTCCAACTTGAACGGGGCGCGTTCCTCGATTCCTCTTTCCCATGGCTCATTACCATTGGCAATAACGTCACGTTGGCTCCGGATGTGCTGGTGCTGTGCCACGATGGCAGCACCAAGAAGGCAATCGGCTATTCCAAGGTCGGCGCGGTGGTGATTGGCGACAATGTGTTCGTCGGAGCGAAAAGCATCATCCTGCCCAACACCATCATCGGGGATAACGTCGTAATTGGCGCGGGCAGCATTGTTGGTGGAGAGATTCCATCGAATACGGTGGTGGCAGGTGCGCCCGCGAAGGTCATTCAAAGCTACGAAGAGTTCAAGGTTAAGAATGAAAAGCGCATGGCGTCGGGACGTACCTTCGACGCCTCATACACCAAGCGTGGCGGCGTGACTCAGGAACGCAAGAGTGAGATGCGTCAAATTCTTGACGACGAGCCATATGGCTTTATTGTGTGAGAGGAAATGCGATGAGTGCAAACCCATTGATTAGCGTTGTCGTTCCGGTGTATAACGTGGAACAGTATCTGCAACAGTGCGTCGAGAGCGTATTGCGCCAAACGTATAGGCATCTCGAAATCATTCTGGTGGATGACGGGTCGACGGATTCATCCGGTGAGATGTGCGACCGCCTGGCTGGTCAGGATGACCGCATCCGCGTGGTGCATAAGCGAAACGCCGGCCTTGGAATGGCGCGCAACAGTGGTTTGGACGTCGCCAAGGGCGAATTCGTGATGTTTCTTGATTCCGATGATTTCGTGGATACCCGCATGGTGGAGGAACTGTACGCGCAGTTGGAAAAGACAGGTGCCGATACCAGCTACTGCGGGTATGCCGAATACTATGACGAAAACAATGTCAGACCACGACCGGCGGCATACAATAACCGTACATTCCGTGATAGCGACATCATCGACCATGTATTGCTCGAGATGATCGCAGGCAAGCCGGAGACCGACAGGGAGGCATTGCTATCCATGTCGACCTGCTTCGCACTGTTTTCGATGGGTGTAATTCGTAAGCATGACGTTCGTTTCCCGTCTGAACGTGAATTCATTTCGGAAGACGTCATTTTCGACATCGCTTATCTGCAGCATGCGGTCTGTGTAACTTACATTGACAAACCCCTGTATTTCTACCGATATACCAACAATGCGTCGCTTACTCATTCTTTTGACGAGGGTTTTCTTGAACGGCAGAAAAAACAATATTCACGTATGGATGAAGATTTGAAAAAAATCTGTGATACCGATGCATATCGTATGCGGTTGGACCGGTATTTCTTAGGTCGTGTCCGTCATTTCATTGGCATGGTGGTCTCTCACGGTCGGGTTTATAAGGATTACGATGCTTATGCGGCAGTGAAACATATCATCAATGATCAGGACGTGCGCACGGTTATCGCGCGATATCCATATCGGCGCAACCCTTTCCAGCTGAAGATGATGAATATGTGCATCGCCCATCGTTGGACTCTTGCAGCCATACTGTTGGTTTCCCTGAAGCGTCTGAAAAAGAACCGCCGGTTCTGATTATGACGGCGAATGATGATTGAGATGAATGAATGCAGAGCACTAATTAACCGCGTATATTGTTGGAGTAGGATATGGGGCGATTAACGGCGTCGTGGATTCGCCATGCAGATATTCGCAAGTGGATGAGGAACAGGTTTACGCCATCCTCATATGGCGTGGCATGGCTTCTTTGCGCTCAGGCGTATTTTTTCTTTTCCTACGCTACTGTGTATACGTTGCATCTTCCTCGGGTGCTTCTGTATGGTAATGATGCGTTGAATTGTCTAGTATTTGTATTGGCGTTGTACGAACGGAAAAAGTTATCGCGGTCCGCTACCGTAGTCATCGGTCTTATGACTTTATATTGCTCCTTTGGTGCTATTGGTGGCATCATATCTGGTGAGCGTATAGCAATATTGTTGTGGGGATATCGGAATATTGTCCGTTATTTCATGTTCTTCTATTCATGTATTGTTTTCTTAAAGAAAACAGATTTTGCAATAGTGTTGCGTGTCATTCGTGTGGTGTTTTGGATTTCCGTTCCATTGTGCACCGTCGAAAGATTCCTGATAACATATCCCGAAGGTACCATTGTCGGCGATATGATTGGTGGGATATTCTGGAACTTTTCTGGAAGTAATCTACCTCTGAACCTTATCCTATGTCTGTATCTTATTGACATTTGTTCTCGGTTTTTCAACCATCGCGTGAATACGCTCGTATTCGCATGTGCATGCATCGCCGCTATTTATATGTCGGCCACAGCAGAGCTGAAAGTATTTCTGGTAGAGCTTGTTGTTATCGTCGTGTTCACGGCTTTCCGGAGAGGGGTATCGTGGAGGGCGATCATTGCGTTCGCGGTTGGTGGTGTTGTTCTTTCCACCGCATCGATGTACTTTATTGCGCTTAACAGTGGAGGCTCCAGCACCTACGCCGATAATTATAGTCTTCAGGGATATTTGGATTACGCAACGCGTGATACTGGCTACAATGGCTCTGGTGATTTGAATAGATTCACTGGTATCGGGACTGTTGCTGATTATATTTTCCGTAATGACCCATTGCTGGAGATGTTCGGAATCGGTCTTGGCAATGCCGATTATACGAATTTCTTTACCAGTGACTTTTATGCACAGTATTCATATTTAAATTATCAATGGTTTCATGCCATATGGATGTTCATTGAAACCGGCTTTGTTGGCATAATCCTGTATTTGCTGATTATTGTTGTTATTTTCAACAAAGCGAGAACAATGGCTTCGGATAATCAGTACGATATTGTGGTTCAGACAACGTGCGTCCTCATGATAGTCCTGTTTTTCTACAATATTATGTTGCGTTTGGAGCCATCTGCCTTTTTGCTGATGCTGATTCTTTCTTTGCCTTATATCGATACCAAGAACGGTCTACAAGCGAGGAGAACGAAATGATTCCCAAAGTCATTCATTACTGTTGGTTCGGTGGCGGTCCTTTGCCTAAAAAGGAGCGTCGTTGCATGGAGAGTTGGAAGAAGTTCGCTCCGGATTACGAAATCGTGCGATGGGATGAATCCAACTATGATGTGCATAAAAACCGGTATATGGCCGAGGCCTATGACCGTAAGAAGTGGGGGTTCGTCCCCGATTATGCTCGGTTCGATATCATTTACACGCATGGCGGAATCTATCTCGATACCGATGTGGAACTGGTGAAGCCGCTTGACGAATTGCTGGTGAACAAAGCCTATATGGGCTTCGAGAGTGGCGAGTGGATTAACGGCGGCATCGGCTTTGGTGCCGAAGCCGGCAACCCTCTGATTAAGGGCCTGCGCGATATGTACGACGAGCTGGTCTTCGTGGATGAGCAAGGCGAACTCAACCTTACGCCGAGTCCCCATTACATCACCCGTTTTCTGATGAACTATGGTTTGCTCCAAGACAATACAATGCAGACCCTCGATGGAGAGATGACAATCTATCCGACTGATTACTTCGCGCCCAAGGATTACCTGACCGGCAAGATTAACATGACCGCCAACACAGTTAGCATCCATCAATACTCTGCCACGTGGCAACCACCTAAGAAGAAAATCGCACGTACGGTTAAGCGATTGGTGGGAGAGACCGCCTTCAACAAACTGGTCTTGGTCAAAAAAGCGTTCAAGAAATAAAGCAATCAAAAAACGTGTGACGAAACATCAAGAGGTTGCCATGAAATTCAAGCAGTTGATACGGCGTATGGTAATTGGGCCTAAAGCGGACTCACGTGCTTATGTGTCATTTTTACGTAAAAAAGGTGTCAAAGTGGGGGAGCGGACTACATTTTTCTCGCCTACCACCAATACCATTGACTTGACTCGCCCCTGGTTGTTGGAAATTGGCGATGATGTGCAAATCACTAATGGAGTCACCATACTCACCCATGGCTACGATTGGTCGGTATTGAAGGGCGCCTACGGTGAAGTCCTGGGATCTTCAGGCAAGGTCACCATCGGCAACAATGTGTTCATTGGCATGCAAGCGACCATTCTCAAAGGCGTCACCATCGGCGACAACGTAATCATCGGTGCGAACAGTCTGGTGAACATCGACATTCCCAGTAATTGCGTTGCCGCAGGGAATCCTGTTCGCGTCATTTCGACGTTGGAAGCCTACAGGAACAAGCGTGAGAAGCGACAATATGACGAGGCGGTTGAACTAGTTCGCGAATATCGCAAGGAATACGGCCGAGACCCGGGCGCACGGGAACTGCATGAGTTCTTCTGGCTGTTCAACAACAATCCGGATCGGTTGGAGGAGCCATGGAGCGCAGTGATGAGATTGGTCGGTAACGAATCCATGTCCAATGCGTGCCTGCGTCGGCATAAGCCGATGTTTGACAGCATGGAAGAGTTCCTTGCCAGTGTGCGGTAGTTGCACACGGCATCTCTAACAACGGCGACGAACGAAAAAGAAAAAACCATGACTAAGAGAATCTGTTTCTTCAACGGCGTGATCGCCCATTCCGGAGGCACGGAGCGTGTGGGCATCATGATCGCCAACGCACTTGCACAGCGTGGCTTCGATGTAACCATCTTGAGCTTCTGGGATTACGGGCAGCCGTTTTTCCCCGTTGACGAGCGGGTGAAGGTTGATTATCTGCTTAAGCCATCCACTGAGGGGAAGCTATACCGCACATTCGTCTACCCGGTGTGGAAGTTGCGCCGGTATATCAAGAGCCATGGATTCGATGTGTTCATCGATATTGATTCAGCGCTCGCTTATTGGACCGTATGGGCGCTCTGCGGACTGCCGTGTCGCCACATCGTATGGGATCATTTCAACTATGTGCATGCGCAGACCGAGCGCAGGCGCGTCAAGGCTTTGCAGCTCATCCGGAGCCATGCGGACAGACTCGTTCTGCTCACGCAGCAAGACAAGCAGATGTACCTTGATGCTGGTTTCCCGGAACGACAACTGGCTGTGATCAATAATCCCACCCCATTTGAACACGTGGCCCCGTCTCCGCGTTCGAAGCATCGTGTTATATCCGTGGGTCGGCTCACCGATCAGAAAGGCTGCGACCGTCTCATCTCGGCATGGTCGCGGATTCATCGAGAAGTCGGAGACTGGCGACTTGCCTTCGTTGGATCGGGAGAACGTCATGACGACTTGGTGCGGCAGACTAAGGACGCCGGAATCTCCAACATCGATTTCATTCCGACTACGCAAAACGTGCAGGAATGGTACGATAAAGCGTCTATCTACGCCATGGCATCACGGTACGAGGGCTTCCCTATGGTATTGCTCGAGGCCATGTCCAAGGGGCTGCCGATCGTCGCCAATGATTGCCTGACAGGACCACGTGAACTGGTGCGCGACGACGTGAACGGTTATCTCGTCGCCGATGGCGATATGGACGCATTCGCCGACAAGCTGTTGTTGCTGATTAAGGACTGCACTAAGCAGGATAAGTTCTCCCGCAACGGATTATCTATGTCCAAGACTTTTCATATCCGGCCCATAGCAGATGAATGGGAGGCTTTGATTGACAATCTCAGTTGATTATGACGGTTCCAGACCACTGCTGTCGTTCGTTGTTCCCGTATACAACAGCCAGTCAACCATTGGACGTTGCCTTGACAGCATCATCTCGCAGATGGGTGAATCATACGAGATCATCTGCGTGGACGATGGGTCTACGGACGGTACCCCGGCCATTTTGGATACTTATAGCGAACAATACGGAAGCATATCCGTGATACGCGTCGACAACAACGGTCCATCGGCCGCGCGAACTCGTGGAATTCACTCCACCACTGGACGGTACATTGCTTTCGTGGACAGCGACGATTATTATGCCGCAGAGCAGCTCGAGAGAATCGTGGAAGAGCTACGTGACAATGAGGGGCACGCCGTCTATGTCTTCGGCTATCTGGAGCGAGACAAGCCGGGTAAGGTAACCAGGAAGTGCCAACCATCTGGTTCTACCGAAGGCGCCATGCTGCTAGCGGAATTCCTTGACATATACTCGCGACCCGAGAATATCTCACTGATGAACTACCTGTTCAACAAGGTATACAGAGCTGACATCGCGAAATCAGTGGATTTTGACTTCTCGGTATCTCTGGGTGAAGATGCGCTCTACAACTACAAATGCTATGCATCATGTGGCGATGTATTCGTGAGCCGAACAGCGGCATATGTATATGAGAACTACTCCGCGAGTTCACTCTCCCGAGGCAAGGGGCTGGACTATGTTTGGAGAGCCTATCGGACGATTCTCGAAGCCATTAAACCATTGTTGACCGGGCGAGGACTCGGAGAAAGATTCTGGTCATTGCAGCGGTCTTATGCAATCAGCGCGTTGCATGAATACATGCGCAAACGTGACAGTACTGGGCAGGATCGGCGTGCTGCCAAGGAGATTCTGACATATATGTGTGCAGAGGGCCGTTCGTGGCCTCTTGACGGCGTGGGGGCTTTTGATGCTCTGCTGATGCGATGCGTCCGTATGGGAGGCGTGCCGTTGGGATTGTTATTGTGTGAAGCCAAACGTTTATTACGTAGGTAGACGGTAACTGAACTGGTTGATGTTAAGGAAGTGACTGGCATCCATGTCAATGAAAACCGTGCTGATGATTCCTCCGCAATTCCTTCCCGTGCCGGCCGTCCGCGGTGGTGCGGTGGAGCAGCTGTGTACTCGGCTGATTGAAGGCAACGAACGCGCACCACGGTTCGATATCGAGGTGCTGTCATGTCGTGATGAACGGCTTGACGATTCGTCTTATTCGCATACACGCATCACACAGGTATCGCCTGGCTTAGCGGATCGGGTTTGTTCCCGCATCCACAACAAAATCACCTACGTCACCGGGCGTAGGAGGTATCTCACGCCATCCGATCTGTGGATCATGCGCAAAGTGCTGTTCGGACATTACGACGTGCTGCTGGTTGAAAACGACATGCTCATCTGCGATCGGATAGCACGGATCAGGAAGCGGGCGCGACTGGTCTACCACATGCATAACGGGTATGACGGTTCCAGCAAAACACCTGAGTTGGTGCGCCGCATCATGCCCCATGTCGATTCCTTCGTCGTCATCAGCGACTATCTGAAGCGGATCGTCATGGAAGCCGCCGCGAGCGACAAGATGCGTGTGCTGCCGAACGCCATCGATATCGCCCGTTTCAGAAGCGAAGGCGACAGAACGGAGGAGCGCGCTCGATTGGGTATCGCGGCGGATGATGTCGTATTCGTGTATTCCGGCCGAATCACCCGGGAAAAAGGCGTCCGTGAACTCATTGCGGCATATGTGGACTTCGCGGATGCCACGAGCCGGCAGACCAAACTGCTGATCGTCGGCAAATCATGGTTTGGCAACACCTCCGACGCCGACCCGTATGTCGATACGTTGAAAACCATGTGCGAGGGACGCGACGACATCATCTTCACCGGATTCGTCCAGCCTGCCGACATGCCGAAGGTGCTGTCCGCCGCGGACGTGGCGGTCATCCCCTCGCGATGGGAGGAGCCATTCGGGCTGGTCGTTCTGGAAGCGATGGCCGCAAATCTGTTGATCATAGCCACCCGTTCCGGCGCGATACCGGAGATCGTATCGGATGAGTCCGCTCTTCTGGTCGATAATGACGACGAAACTATCGTGGCCGGGCTGCGTGAAGCTATGAGGCGTTCCTTGGACAGCGATGTACGTCAATCCAAAACCGATGCCGCTCGTCGTACCCTGGACGAATCCCCGGACTACGACGTATCCAATTACTTCAATAATTTCTGCAAGGAAGCGTTCGGATAGGGGGTCATTAATGCGTGTGCTGCTCATTAATCAGGGACACACCGACAACTTGGGCGATCGGGCCATTGCCGAGACAATGTCGGATCTGGTGTCGGAAACGTTGGATGCGGATGTGGTCACCATGCCCTATATTCCCGATGAATGCGCTACCGATCTCGCCTTGGAGAAGGCGAAGCCGATCTCGTTCGCTCCCGAAGAGCGGATTTCCTCGTTGCGGAAGGCGATACGAACGGTCAAACGCGCCGTCAGCAATTATGGGAAAGAAACGCCACGGCAGCGATATGAACGTAGCGTTCGCGAGCGATTGCAGGGGCAGTCGTTCGACTGTGCCGTCATCGGCGGTGGAGAACTCATCAAGGGTAACCGACATCCCTTCTATTACAGCTTGCTGTCGTGGATTGCGGTGCTTGCGGAGCGGCAATGCCCCATCTTCGTACTCGGGGTGAGCTCGGATGCCCGTTTTACGTGGCGTGAGCGCGCCGAACTCCATGATGCGCTCAGTCGATGCAACTGCATCATGGTGCGGGATCAGCAAACGGTCAATGTGATGAAGAATGCTCTACGTGTGGAATGCGGTTATGCGCCGGATGTGGTCTTCGCATACCGGGCCCTGCGCCGGATTGAGGAGACGCGGTATCACGCGCCGGAAAAGACGCATGATGCCGTATGCGTGTATTCGTATCATGAGCTCACCGGCACGCTCAAGAACGAGTACACGCTCCATGAATACTATGAGATGTGGTACCGGCTTATGCTTCAGCATGCCAAGCGTCCGGTGAAGCTGTTGTACACCACATACTCCGATTATTGTGAATCCACACGATTCCAGCAGTGGCTGCGCGATGAGAAGCACGTGGACTGCGCATTGGCTTCGATTGACGACGTTGACGATTATCTGAGGGAGCTGTCCGATTGCGAATCCCTGATTTCGGCCCGCATGCATTCGATGATCTTCGCTTTGCAGTATGAGGTCGGCATTGTGCCCATACCCATCAAATCCAAATTGGCCACATTCAAGCGAGAATGGCAGGATGCCGATGTTGACTGGATGCGCACAGGCGCTGAAGTGCGCGAGGTCTATCGGCATGCCTTATGTGCGGCGGAGATGTGAGGCCCGTGACGCACCGTACGGAGTGGGACATTAGCGCTATGCGCGTCAGTGTCCCCTCGAACGGGTACGCCCAAGCGGAAGCTTGGCAAGCAGCGACCGGCGCTCTTGGGCGGTGAACACGATAAGCGCGTTAACGCCCATAGTGACGATGGAGCAGACGATGCCCGCGATAATCAGCGGAATCCACCCATGAACGTCAAACACGGTACGGTACAGCAGGCACGCCGCCACCATGGTGACCGTGCACATCGAGCCCAAGCCGATGGCCTTATAGAACGTATGCCAGGGAAGTTTCAGGCATCGTGCCGCATAGATGGGCTGGAACCCGACGTAATAGAACAGCTGTGTCGTCATGCCGACGGTCGGGACCGTCCACATGCCCAGATTGGTGAACTTGAGGAGGAGCACCACCGACGTTAGGTTGATGATGCCGACGCCAAGCAGGACCAATGCCGGGACCCGGAGCTTGTTGGTGGTGATGTACACGTTGGTGATGACGGTGATGATGCCGGAGGCGATCAGCGGGAACAAGGTCAGCAAGGACAGCGACTGCAGCAGATGGTTGTCCTGCGTGGGTACCCATGCCTCATAGAACGCGCCGCCGAACACCATCAGGAATCCGATGGGAATCGTGACGAGGAAGCCCATGACACGGACGGAGAACAGCACCTCGCGGAGTAGCTCGTCTTTCTTTCCTTGTGCGTAGAGGATGTTGATGTTCGGCACGAACACCTTCACCAGAATGGCGATGAGCTGGTTCAGGAAGTTCGGAATCGTCTTGACCAGCGCGTAGATACCGCTGAACGCGGCACCGAGGAACAGGTTGGTGATGAGGATGTCCAATGTGTTCAGCAACGTGGTGCTCAGACTGTTGACCGAATTCCAGATTCCGGACGACAGCAGTTTTTTCACGGAGCCGAAGCGGAAATTGCGGATGCTGATTGGTATCTCCGGCATCAGCTTGCGTTTGTAGTACAGATTCGCCGCGCAATTGTACATGATGACAACCATCATCGTTCCGGTGATGAAATAAATCTTGGCCGGTAGCAGGACGAACAGGGCGATGAGGAGCGTCGCTCGGATGATATTGCCTTCGATATTGCGACGGGCCTCAAGGTCGAGGCGGTTCTTGACGTAATAGGTACAGCCGAACGAAGCGAACACCAGATTGATCAGGGTGCCGAGGAAGGCGAACGCGAAGGCCAGCTGCACATCGACAATGAGACGCGCGGGAATGCTGAGGACATCGGAGGCGAAGATGACGATGGCTCCGAAAGGAATGGACAGTATGACTGCCAGAACAGTATCGGTGACCAGAGCGGAGTTGAAGTACTTTGTGGCCGCATCGTCGTTCCCCTTCGCATCTTCCATGAGCACGAAGCGGGCGACCATCGAGTCAAAGGCCGCTGTGATGATGCTGGCAAATCCCGCGATGTTGAAGGAGAGCGTCACAAAGCCGTAGGCCTCACTGCCGAGCTGTTTGACGATATACGGTGTGAGGAAAAAGTTGACGCCGAACTGGACGCAGAATGCGACCATGTTGGCAATCATGTTGATCGCAAGCTGTTTCTTGGTGGCTTTAGCCATTGGAAGTACCTCATGGAGCATGACCTTCACGATGTGCAGGACTCCGATGGTCTGTGGCATCAATAGGGGAGCATGCGTTCATGAAGCCGTATTATGTCTGAAAGGGAGTGTACCCTAACCGTAGGATGATTTCAGTCTCGCATGTGGATGGAAGCTGCAAGAGGAAGTTTGAGATGTCGGTCCCCCCCCCTGTCTCTGGGTCGTAATTCCTTGTTATAACGAAGAACAAGTACTGCCGCGTACGTCACCGTTGTTTCTCGGCAAGCTTGACGAATTAGCTGCCAGTGGTGCTATAGCGCAGAATTCACGCATTCTTTTCGTGGACGACGGCTCGGTCGATCACACGTGGGAAATCATCGCCGAACTCAACAAAACTGACGAACGTTACCAAGGCATCCGGCAATCCCGCAACCGGGGCCATCAGAATGCAGTGCTTGCGGGACTTATGGAAGCACGGCACCATGCTGACATCACAATCAGCATCGATTGCGACGGGCAAGACGACATCGACGCCATGGGGCGCATGGTGGATAAGTATCGCCAAGGATTCGACATCGTCTACGGGGTTCGTTCCAGTCGGGACACAGACACGTTCTTCAAACGATTCACTGCGGAATCCTTCTATAAACTGTTGAATGCGTTTGGGGCGGAAGTCATCTACAATCACGCCGACTACCGGCTTACTTCCAAGCGCGTGCTTGACGCATTCGCTGACTATCACGAAGTCAATCTGTTTCTGCGCGGGTTGTTCCCTCTTGTGGGATTCTCGCATACCACCGTGGAATACGAGAGACACGAGCGTCTGGCGGGAAAGTCTCATTATCCACTTAACAAGATGCTGTCACTTGCGTTCAACGGCATTACCAGCCTGAGTATCAAACCCATACGACTGATAACAGGGTTCGGAGCCTCGGTCAGTCTCGTTAGCTTCATCGCTGTGATCTGGGCCGTTGTAATGGCGCTTGCAGGCAACACAGTGTCGGGCTGGGCCTCCATAACTTCCATCATCTGTTTCCTGGCGGGCGTTCAACTGCTCAGCCTTGGCATCATCGGCGAATACATAGGCAAGATTTATCTCGAAACTAAGCATCGGCCACGCTACATCATCGCGGGCACCACTTTGAGGAGATGCGTTTTGCTTTCCACTCAAGAAGACCTATGAACCAGCAATTCATAAATCGAGAAAATGTCATGGTAGAAAAGACCCAGATGAAAAGTCGCGGCAGTCATGGAACAGCATTATCCGAATCCATCGGCAGGCGGGCGTCGATTATTCTATTTGCATTCATTACCGGAGTGTTTGTTTGGTGGCTGTACTGTGCGGTATCGTACTTTGGCAGCATCATACCAGCTGATGAGATTTCCATTAAGGCGAATTCTGATGATCCCGTCATTGAACAACACAGAATACTGACTGGTCCTGGCGCTGTTACGATTGCGATATGTGTTGCAATCGCAACGGCATTGTTGTTTTCAGCGCGTTTCAGGGCAAGAGTCGTTTCGTGGATTCGATTTCTTGCCAATCACCGAAGAATTGTCTTCATTGCGATGCTGTGTTGGCAGATGGTCATTCTTGCCTGTTTCATTCCTGCTCATTTGCGATATGATGCACGCGCCGCACAGACGAGTTCAATTAACGCAGTGCTGACTCCGGGTGTTTTTGATAATTACTTATCTACATATCCCAATAATGCTTTTTTGTATTTGATTGAGTATATTCCAACGCGAATACTCTATCTACTTTCTGGTCCGATACTTATAGAGAATAAGCTACGTGCAGTGACAATTATTGTCTTTTGTATGCAGTTGATTAACATTGTGATAGTTGACACTTCGATTCTCTTTCTGGAGAAAACGATTCGGCCAATCTCCGAACGGGCATCTCGTTATGCATATTTGTTTATGGCTCTTTTACTGGGATGTTCTACATGGATTATATGCCCCTATACTGATACTTTCAGCCTTCCCTTATCAATTTGGATGATATCTCTGATGGTAAAAGTATTTAACAAATCAAAGGAGAGGCATATTGATGCATGGCGAATCAAGGAGATTGTTGGTTTTGTGGCGCATTTCTTGTTGATTGGCGTTTCAACATCTCTTGCGTACGCGATGAAACCGTCGTCCGTCATCCCTCTAATTGCCTTTGTGATTGTGTGGTTCGTTCTTTGCCTTGGCAAAAGTATTCTCACGAAATTTATTCCTTCAATATTGGCAATCATCATTGGGTTTGGTATTGTAGCCATGCCTTTGCAAGTTGCTGAACATACTGTTTTTAATTACGATTCAAGTCGCTCCGTGCCAATGACGCATTACCTTATGATGGGTATGAAAGACCATGGGCGATACAATGAAGCAGACTATCGGGCGACTGTTGCTCGGCCGACCATAGAAGAGAAAGAGCAGTATAATCTGTCCGTCATCGGTCAGCGTCTTGAGGATTTCGGTCCTATAGGATATTTTAGTTTTCTTCTTAAAAAGAGCTACTACAATTCAGCTGACGGTTCATTTGGTGATAATTCTTATCTGACTGTCTTGAACGGGCAAAAAGGTACCGGATGGGTAGCGGTAGGGGAAAAGAACCCAATTCATAGCCATAACATTGTGCCTTTTGTATGGGTGCAGGATTTCCTTGCAGACGGAGAAGACGCCCATCAAATATATGAAATAATTATGCAAGCAATTTATATTCTGCTTGTACTGGGTATGCTGTTGTTTTCTGTTAGATTGTATCTCGCGAAAGCAAAATTATCTGATATTGCTTTGGAGGCGTGGATTGCGCTCTCGCTTTTGGGCGGTTACGCGTTCTTGCTGATTTTTGAAGGAGGCCGGACCCGTTACCTTTTGCAATTCTTGCCGCTTATGCTCTTCATCAGCGCGCTGGGATGGGGCCGTAGATCGCAATTGAAATCGTGCCTACGCTTCGGAGAATAGATATGCGTAGTTGTATTGCTCTCGCTGATGGAGGGTTATAGCTTATCGGGCGAAGAACTGTAGATGGGGAGATGGGCTACTAGGTAGTCGCCGCATGCGGATTGATTCGCAGTGAGGTCGTCATGTGTGCGGTGTTTGCGTGAACCCTCACGTATGGCATTACCGGCGGCCATGCCTGAGGGTTCAGCAACATCATGCCTGTATGCCGTTTTTTTGCGTCGCTCCGGCGGAAACTGGCAGGGCGGGCATGCCTCTAACCTACTATCGAGATAGCTCGTTGAGCCGCGTTCTCAAAGCGGTGGCTTGCATTTGAATGCTAGAAAAGAATTTGAATGCATTGTTTATGCTGGTCATGATTGGTGTTAATGGTCTTATGAGATTCCCCAAGGCGGTGATCATAGAAGCTGTATGCTGAATATCGTCTGAAATAGTAAAGGAATTAATTAATTGATCAAGATTATTAATTAATCCATTAATTTGCTGATTGCGTAATGCTCCAGCAGGCATATATGTAACTTGGTCTATATATTGTTGCAATGCTATATAATAGTTGCTCCAAATATTTGAAAGATGTGCTGTACTTTCGTTAAGGCTGCTTACATCGTTTTCCGATGCATCGACAATTTGGTTACTCCATGTTATCAAACGTGTAGCTGAAGCATTCTGTGGTGCGGGATTCTCGCTGAATCGTTTGATGATATTGCTTATTGATTTAGTAAAAATAACCATTTCTTCATCAAGGCTGTCAGCTGATTTATCGGCTTCTGCCATCAATGAAAGAAAATCATTTGTCCTGTTATCAATAGAACTGGTGTTGGATGATAAGTGAATGCGAGCATTCGTAGCTTGATCAATTTGGTTGTTCTGTTCGTCTATGACATCCTTGAGTTTCGAGGCGATTTCAGCCATTCGCTTTTTGTAGGAAGGAGTGTTAGATGGTTCAAAGGTTAAATCCTCGACAGAAATGAATTGTTTATCGTGAATAATGTCTAGTACGGGGTCATTTCCGCTGTTTGGTATTGCGTCGATGTTTTGCCAAATCATGGAGAGAATTTTGTTGCCGCTGTGTTGTCCACTGCGTGCATTGAATTCAAGTAATTCCTGACGACATGGATTGCTCCCTAGATATTGAGGGGTCACAGCCGCTAAAAGGATATTCGCTTTAGATATGTTGTGGTCGAGCACTTGACGCCATTCGGCTCCCCAATGAATATCAGTATCCGCGAATAGGTGAAGTTCTCTGCCGGTTTGGAACCTATATGCGGTAACGAGGTTGCTGGCAAAATCAACAATTGCATTGTCGAGATAGTTGTTATCGTTATGACTATAGCTCAAGAAAATATTGGCGTCATAATCAGACTCGGATAAAGCTTCCATCTTGGTATTATTGGGTCTTTCTGATAACTTCGTATGTTCGAGTATATTGTCTGTGCTATATGGATTTTGATTATGCGTGAACCCATCGCTGTCCCATAGTGCAGAAACAGGAATGGCCCACATGTCATTGGCAAATTTTTGAATATGCTGTCCGCAATATACGACGTATCCACGCTTGAATCGCGAATCTTTCGCTCGTAGCTGGGAAAGCCCTGCAAAATCAGTGCGATCAACGTTGCTGTTTGATTTGACTTCGATGCCAATAAGTTCATTGTCTCTGACCAGAACGAGATCAACCTCTTTTGGCTTTGATCCGCTTTCTCGCCAGTAGAATGCATCCGGACGTTTGTCTGACCATTGCGCTTCCGGAACTATCTGATTAACGACATAGGATTCGAATATTTGTCCGAACAGCACTCGATCTTGATCAGGGTTTTTCCCACTACGTCGAAAAGTTGCGATTGAGAATGAAGTATCCAGAGGATGCACCTTGGATCGTGCCAAAACCTGACGATTGGCTGTAGTCTTCAGATTTGGCAAAGTGCGAATAAGAAAGCGGCTGACAAAAATACTGACGTATCGTTCGACAGTCCTTGCATCAATATGTACCAGGTCCGCGGTTCGTTTGAGATTGAGAATGCCTCCGGGTGTTGCCAGTAACTCCTGCAGAACAGACGTGGCTATTGACTTGTCGAGATGTTCGTCGGGAAGAACGGTATCGCCGAGGACGTTATCGATGTCGTCTTGGATTGCGAGTCTCCGTTCCGCAGGGGTCATAAACGCGTTGGATGCAATGTAAGAAGGAAAACCTCCGGTCTCCATGTATCGCGTGATATCGGATGTTGATGTTGCGGAACGATAATCTGAGTTCGGTGTATAGCTCCATAACTTATCAACAATGCTCACAGCCGCATTGCCATAATACTCATGGCGGGTAAGCGGATTGAGAAGGAAACGTCTTGATCTGCGGGTCAGTGGATCTTGACCGTCGAGTCCGTTGCGCGTTATGGAAGCGGAACCGGTGAGTACAAATTGTGTTGCTGTGTCTGTAGTCTTGTCCACTATTCCCTTGATGGCGAGTGGAAGTCCTAGGATACGCTGAGCTTCGTCAATAATCGTGCCGGAGGGGAGCGACTCGAGCCAATCTTGCAAATGGGATTTGGCGTATCGATACGTGCTTTCGTCTGCGAGCGATTCATAGTGGTAATCCGGCAATTCCCGCTGAACGAGCATTGTCTTGCCGACTGCGCGGGCGCCTTCAAGCACTAGGACCTTTGCCTTCGTGTTTTTGAGCGTCTGGGCCAACGGGCGAGATATATACTTGACCATAGATGAATAATATAACATCGCATTAAGAAAAACAACATTAGATGCAGTAAAGAAACAACATTCAATGCACTGTGTTTTGTCAAACAGCGTTTTCTTGAAAGGCGGGTTTGGGCGGTGGCGCATGCTTATATGCAGCCAAACACAAGTGTATGCGGCCTGGCACAAGTGGCTCCGCCGCCCACTGCCGTATGGTGAGGGGCTTGGCTGGTCTGGCCGCTCTCCTCGTCGTGCTGGTGTCAGATATGATTTTGGAAGATAGCAGCGCAGAATGATGCTATATCTTCCGGGTTGGTGTTGAACCACTCGGTTCCGGGCGTGTCTGTGAGTTGTCTGCCTTGTAGTTTGAGCATGCCGTGAATTGTTGTTTCCAGCGTTGAGGCATCGTCGCATTTAATGGTGAGTGCGATGTGAGGGGGCTCGGGGAAGCAGGGTTGTGATTGTTCATAAAAGCGAGACAGGGAATCTGTGTCGGGGCATCCTATCCGGCATGGCCAATAGATTTTGCCGTTGCGCTGGGCCTTTTCTTTATACGCGTCAAAGTAGTACACGTATACGGTTGCACTGCCTTCTCCGATTGTTCGATTGCCATGCGCCGTATATGTTTTGGTGTGTGTGGGGCGTTCTGTGGTGCTGGATGGTGAAGGGTGGTCGTTGGTCTGTTGTGCTACATTCTGGTGCTCGAGGGTCCAATAGCCGTAGTTCACGTTAGTGAGGCCTTGGGGCTTGAGATATGAAGCGGCTTTCTTGAAGACTCCGGGACCTGAAAAATGATCCAGTGATCCACCGTGATGTTGATGGTATTGACGGACTGCCTCAATTGCCTGTTCTCGTTTGAATCGCTTGCCGTCGAACAAGAGCAGGAGTATCTCGGCAAAGATTGATGGCTGCAAGGGAAGTCCGACATACTTGTATTTGCCGAAATCGTCCTGTAGATTGCTGGCGCTCGGCCTGTCCATGGCAACTCCTTCACTTTGATAAGCACCAGCATAGGATATAAAGGAGACTGAGGGCAACCAGAAGAGATATAAAGGTACTTATGGATATAAGGGTGTAGATAGATTCTGGTTAATACTTTGCGCGTGTCGGAAGCGGATGAAAAACCACTTTAAGCGGCGACACGCAAGACGTTGCAATGGATTTGTGTTTTGCGGAAGAGTGTGTATGATTTATGGCTTGTGCGCAAGTGCAATCTTGTGTGCAGATATTCCTGCGTAGCTCAGTTGGCAGAGCATCCGACTGTTAATCGGACGGTCGCTGGTTCAAGCCCAGCCGCAGGAGCTTCATTCCGGTAGGTCGGTTGACTTGCTGGACTGATAACTGAATATTCCTGCGTAGCTCAGTTGGCAGAGCATCCGACTGTTAATCGGACGGTCGCTGGTTCAAGCCCAGCCGCAGGAGCTTGGTAAGGCCTCGGATTATATCCGGGGCCTTTTTGCGTTTGAGAAATGGCCAAGACATGGGCTATCCGTCTATTGGCCTATCTCACCAATGATTGAGATTGAGTATTTCAGCCTCTATCTCCCTCAGGTCAGCTTCGCTGCCAACCTCCCACCCACTTCAAAAGGGGCGTGTCGCTCAGACAATTTGAATTTGCGAGATGGGCCACCATGCTATCGTGTGGCAACGTGGCTATCCTGTGTGGCTAACAAGAGCCGCCGGCCGGCCCTAGCGTGCGGCGAAACGGGACGAAACATAAGTCAGCGACGGGGTTATGCTACGTTTCGTCCCGTTTTGAGGTGATTAAGTGGGACGAAACGTAACACGGTCTCGTCGCTGACTTACGTTTCGTCCCATTTGATGCTGCAGGGGCGCTGTGTGCGGGTGGGGACGCCCAACGGAACATAAGTCCGGGGGCGGCTTCAGCATCCGGGGCTGTCGTGCAACCACCGGCGTACAGGTCTCGTTCCGGCCATCACCATGACCGTGCCGTTGCGCCAAAACACACGAGCCCGTTTCCGCCATGGGAATCATGGGAATTCCACAGCGAAAACGGGCTCGTAAGCCGTACGGGCGCGCGTTACGGGAACGCCGAATCACCCGCAATCAATCATCGATTACCGGACTACCCTATCGGACACTATCGGACGCCCAGCAGCACGCGGCGATATCCTCGATATCCTTCACCCGGCGCCAGGCCTCCCACGCTCGGCAGCCGTCGATCACTTGTTGGCGTTGGTCATCACGCGCGGGCCGTTCGGGTCGCCGACGATGACCTTGTCCACCATGTTGAGGAACAGGCCGTGCTCCACCACACCGACCGTGTTGATGAGATCCTCGGCCAGCTCGTACGGGTGATCGATGCGATCCAGGTGCAGATCCACCACGAAGTTGTTCTCGTCGGTGCGCACCTCCTTGCCTTCGGCGTCAAGACGAAGCACTGGCTTGTAGCCCTTGGCCTCGAACTTCTTGACCACATGGCCGGCGCCGAACGGAATCACCTCGACCGGCAGCGGGAACTTGCCGATGGTGTCCACCACCTTGGACTCGTCCACAATCCAGACGATCTTGTTGGAGTTGGTGGCCACGATCTTCTCCCACAGCAGGGCCGCGCCGCCGCCCTTGATGCCGTTGAAGTTCTTGTCCACTTCGTCGGCGCCGTCGATGGTGATGTCGATGTGGTCCACATCGTCGATGTCCACGATCTTGATGCCGTAGCCCTCGGCCTGCTCCTGCGTGCGGCGGGAGGTGGTGACGCCCGTGAACTGCAGGCCCTCCTCCTGGACGCGACGGCCCAGTTCGTCCACCAGGAACCTGACGGTGGAACCGGTGCCGAGGCCGGCGATCATGCCGTTTTCGATGAGCTTGGCGGCCTCGATGCCGGCCGCCTTCTTGAGGGCATCCTGCTGTGCCTTATCCATGCGATTCTCCTTTGCCATCCGTGCTTCACGCCATGCGGTAACGCTGTGAAGTCCGGTTCCTATCCTAACGCGGGTGAGCGAATATGTGCCTTCGCGTCCGATTATGGTAGGCGAACGGGTGGTTGACGATGCGTTGCTTCCGGCTAACGCCGGATGAAGGGGACGCCGGTGATGGTCAGATTGCCGTCGCCGTCCACGTATCCGGTGATGGTGATGGTGCCGGAAATCGGCATCGGCTGGCCGTTGAAGTACGGGCTGGTCTTGGGAGCGGGGGAGAAGGTCAGCGTGCCCGACACCGTCAGTCCGCTGGGGCTGGGATTCGGATTCGGACTGGGAACGGGGCTGGGATGCGGGCTATCGGCGACTGCGGAGCTATCGGCATTGCCGGTATCCCCGAAATCCAGATCCGGTACGCCCTCGGGCTCAGCCAGAAGCTCCGCCAACGATTGCTTGCCGCCCGATGCCGTATCGGCGGGGGACTGCCCGGCTGCGTCATGAGCCGACTGCTGCACGGGCTTTTGTGCCGACTTCTGCTCGAACGTCGGCTTGCGCAGACTGTCCGCGTCGGCATTGCCGTCCAACACCAGCTGCACGTCCGGCGGCACGTCGGTACCGCGCGCGTATTCGGAATGCAGCAGTGACTGCCATCCCTCGATGGGCAGGTAGCCGTCTCGCGCGCCCGAGCGGCAGTCGCCGGCATACGTGCGTGCCAGCTCGTCGACCAGTTCGTTGCCGGCGTTGCCCGCATGCCCCTTGACCCACTTGAACTTCACCGGCCCGGGCCTGCGCGAGATCTCGGCGTCGATCGCCTTGATGAGCTCCACGTTCTTCACGGGCTTTTTCTGCGAGTTCTTCCAGCCGTTGCGCTTCCAGCCCTTCACCCATGTGGTGGAGCAGTTGATGGCGTACTGCGAATCGGATTCGATGAGCAGGGGCTCGCTGCCGGGGTGTGCGCGCAACGCCTCGAGCACCGCGCACAGCTCGCCAATCTGGTTGGTGCCGTTCGTGGCTCCGCCGGCGTCATATCCATGATCGTCATGGTCATGGCCGGGCTTGCCGCCGGCGTTTTTCTCATGGTCGGCCCAGGCCCAGCCCATCGGGCCGTTCGGATTGCCCAGTGCCGATCCGTCCGTCGATACTGTGATGGTCACGTTTCACTCACTTTCCGGTCAGTGCGAACAGCTCCTCCGAGGGGCGCGACTGCGCTCGCTCACCTTGCCTGTGGATTATCCGCTCGATTGTCCACATGACGGCGCTGCATTCGGATCGCCCGGTGCATCGCCGTGCATCGCCGTGCATCGCCGTCCTTCGGCGCAACAGTCGTCCTGCGCTCCACCCTAACGCACGCCATGCGCAACGATTGCCGTGCCGTCAGACGGTCGCTGAGTCACCGAAGTTATCCACATTTACCCTGCATAACGGAAGCTGGAACCACATACCCCGTTTTGGCTTTCCTTTTTGCGGCCGGTTCGTTACGGTGAGCCCATGAGTACCGCAATCAATGATGATGCCTATGCCGCACCTGCCATCTCGCTTCATGATCCGCCACCTGAGGAATCGGAGGTGACCTGTGCCCCTATGCGCGCCGCTGAGTCCGTGAGTGCGAGCGGCCCAATCCCTGCGATGGGTGAAAGCATTGCGCAGCGCAAACGCGATACTGCGCGGCGCTGCACTGAAGTCGCCAAACGATTGGACCGTAGGCTGCTGTTCGGCATGACCACGTCTCTTGCGCTGCAGTCCGTGCCGTTGCCGGCCGACTGCAATCTTGACCAGTCGGTGTTACATGCCGTGTGCAGCACACGGGACAAGCGCATTCGTGCTCGAAACGAGGAAGTGCGCACCCATATATGGAGATACGTCACCAATGAGAACGTGGTTCGGATTAATCGGCATGTCTTTGCATTGGATCTGTTCCATGTGTGGGCGCAGATGGCGGTGCATGTTCCACTCGAGTCGTTGGTCGTGCTTGGTGACGCCATCATCACCGCCACGGCGAAGCAGCCGTCACTGGCCAACAATCGTGACATCCTGGCCGTGCATCGCGATTTCGCCGCGTGCATCAACGGACTCGTGGGATTCAAGGGCCGGTCTCGGTGTCTGCGTGCATTGGATCTGGTCGTGCCCGGAGCGGATTCACCGAAGGAAACCGAGGAACGAATCTCGCTGTTGTCACATGGCATTCCTCAGCCTGCGGTGAACTATATGGTTCCCGATGCACTGTTCGACTCGGGTTTCCCAATGACGTTGGACATGGCCTGGCCGGAATACAAAGTCGCGGTCGAATACGATGGAGATCATCATCGTACGAGCAAGACACAGTGGCGGCGTGATCGGGAGAAACGGGACCGACTGATTGGTCGGCGGTGGACCGTGTTCGTAGCCACCGCCGCGAGCCTTGCCGATGAGGATGCGCGCGCCGAGTTCGCCTTCAATGTGGCGCGCGAGCTTGCCCGTCGCGGCGCGGTATTCGAGTTTCGGGTGATTGCGATGACGATCGAGCAGCTGGCCGAGCGCCGATTGAAGGAGTCGCGCCGAAGAAGTTGAGGTCGACGCAGGGGAGTGGGGTATTGTCGGCAAGGCGGGAAGACCATGTCCGCTGACGACCTGAACTCAGCCAATGAGGTTCTCCGAAGGTGGGCGGAGATGCTTGGATAGGGATGCGGTGCAATCTTTCCTGCATTCGCGGTGTATGGAAGCGATTCGGAGGGAAGTTAAGTGGCTCTTCCGATTTTGGCGTGTAAGGGCCGTGTGTTTCCATTGCTTAGGCGCAGTCAACTATTTATCGGCGCCTTGCGCGTATGCCTGCCTTGTTGTGCCGTCCTGTTCTTTGGGGCCTGCCTAAGAAACGAGGAATGTGTCTAGGTTTTGTCCCATACGGAGCCGCTTATAGTGTGGCGCAGCGCTGTACTATGTGGCCGGTAACTGCGATGGGTGATGCGCGCGTGGCATATGGCTGCGGTACGAAATCCTCAGAAGGCTCTTTTTGACGTGTTGTGTACAAGAAGGCGCGGTACGATGTGCGAAATCGCGCGTTTTTCGTGTATCGTACCGCAGGGCTGCGGGCGGTCGATTTCGCCCATGAGTCAGGAATGGCTTGTTTCCGCGGTTTTTGAAATAGGCGCATTGCCCCGATATGGATTGAAAACGTTTGCTTCGGCTGTCGGGGCGCACTGCTGCGGTACAACAGCTCGAAAAGCGTTAAATCGGCGCATCGTACCGCAAATGGCGTGTTGCGCGCGTGGCCGAGCGTGGAGAAAGGGGTATACATCGCGTGCGCGGGGTGCATCCCTTGTGCTCGCCGTCCGTGATTGCGAACGGGGGATGTGCGCCGTGCGAGTGGGGTGCTGTGCGTCGAGCGTTACGCGGTACGTATGGTGGAGTCGTCGGAGGCTGTCGCCAGTCATGATGAAACGGTCTGCGAGGGCGTTGGCGGGTTTCGGCGGAGGGACGACACACCGATGCACTGCGTGACGATCGGCTCAGTCAGGCCAAAACACAAGGTTTGGCTCTGTTGAACCAGAATTGACATGGATTAATCAGCGAAAGTTCTGAATGGGTTGATTCCCTAGAGTGATTTCCTAGGAACCCCGCCCCACCAATTCGCCTCTTATGCCAAAGCTGGTTTAACAGAGCCATAGGTTTCCCGCGAGGAAGACTTTGCCGGCACCCTTGTGAATCGCGCCGACGACGGCACGTATGAACTCATCGGTGAACTCATCGTCATAATGACGCCTGTGATCCCTACGCATTCCCACACATGAAAAACCGCACCTCCAATCATTGAATCTGAATTACTTCAGTCCAACAATCGGAGGTGCGGTTCGGGGATATCCGTAGGAAACCTTGCGGAACGAGGGGCGCCAGCACGCACGGACCGTGCATGACGCACCATACACACTAGGCGCGCGTTACCCTCACTCGCTCAGGGCCTTGTCGACCACGAGCTTGGCTTCGTCGAGCACCTTGTCGAGGGCCTCGGGGCTCTCGAAGGATTCGGCGTACACCTTGTAGATGTTCTCGGTGCCGGAAGGACGGGCGGCGAACCAGTTGTCCTTGGTGGTGACTTTGAGGCCGCCGATCTTGGCGTGGTTGCCCGGAGCCTCGGTGAGCTTGGCGGTGATGTCCTCGCCGGCCAGCTCGGTGGCGGTCACGTCGTCGCCGGTGAGCTTGGCGAACTTCTGCTTCTGCTCGAGGGTAGTCGGGGTGTCCACGCGCTTGTACCAGGACTCGCCGAAGCGGGCCACCTGGTCCTTGTGCAGCTCGGCCGGGTTCTTGCCGGTCTTGGCGGTGATCTCGGCGGCCAGCAGGTCGGGGATCAGACCGTCCTTATCGGTGGTCCACACGCGGCCGTCCTTGCGCAGGAAGCTCATGCCGGAGCTCTCCTCGCCGCCGAACGCCACCTCGCCGGAGAACAGCGGATCGACGAACCACTTGAAGCCGACCGGCACCTCGATGACCTTCGCGTTGATCGAAGCGGCCACGCGGTCAATCAGGGAGGAGGAGACCAGCGTCTTGCCTACGGCCGCGCCCGCGGGCCAGCCCGGACGGTTGCCGCCGAAGAGGTACTCCACGCACACGGCGATGTAGTGGTTCGGGTTCATCACGCCCCAGTTCGGGCAGACGATGCCGTGACGGTCCGCGTCCGGGTCGGTGCCGCCGACCAGGTCGTACTTGTCCCAAGCGCCGGCGTTGAGCTCATCGACCAGACCCTTCATCGCGTACGGGGAGGACGGGTCCATGCGGATCTTGCCGTCGTGGTCGATGGTCATGAAGCGCCAGGTCGGGTCGACCTCGGGGCGCACCACGCCGATGTTCAGGCCGTACTTCTCATTGATGAGCGGCCAGTAGTTCACGGAGGCGCCGCCGAGCGGGTCGATGCCCAGACGCACGCCGGAGTTGCGGATCACGTCGAAGTCGATGACGTTCTCCAGGTCGGAGACGTAGTGCTCACGGAAGTCGAAGCCCTCGACGTACTCGGACTTGATGGCCTCCTCGTAGGGCACACGCTTGACGGACTTGAAGTCGCCGAGCAGCTCGTTGGCGCGGGCGGCGATGGCGTTCGTCACATCGGCCGGGGCCGGGCCGCCGGTCACCGGGTCGTACTTGAAGCCGCCGTCGGTGGGCGGGTTGTGGGACGGCGTGACGACGATGCCGTCGGCCAGACCCTCACCCTCGAAGCGCTGGGTGCCGTCCGCCGCGCGGTTGTGGGTCAGGATGGCCTGGGAGACCACGGGGGTGGGCACGAAGTCGTTGCGGGAGTCGATGCGCACGTGCACGCCGTTGGCGACAAGGACCTCGATGGCGGTCTTCTTGGCCGGGGCGGACAGCGCGTGGGTGTCGGAGCCGAGGTACAGCGGGCCGGTCACGCCAGCCTTCTTACGGTATTCGGCGATGGCCTGGGTGATGGCGATGATGTGGGCCTCGTTGAACGAGGTCTTCAGGGACGATCCACGGTGGCCGGAGGTGCCGAAGATGACACGCTGCTCGGGGACGGAGGGATCGGGGACGAGGTCGTAGTACTTGCCGATGACCTCATCGACGTCAATCAGATCTGCTGGGGTGGCGGGAAGACCCGCATTTGTTGCTACCATGCCTCTTATTCTGCCACGTTTTCCGAGGTTTCGTGTGGAATTATGTTAAGAGTTGTCAACTTTTGTGCGAAAAAGAAATAATCTTGCCTGCTGTTTGGTCAAAATTCATATCTCGTTGGGTTCCTGGGCGCTGCGCGGGACATGTTTGAGGCATCGGATCGCATGGAATCGCGTGGGGCCGTATGCAATCACATGATTGACTACCGATGACTGATTATATGAGAATGGCCGACGCCGCGAAATCGCGAACGTCGGCCATTGCCGTCAACGCATCATCGGAAAGGTCGCTGCAATCATTCCGACCGTCGGCTTCCGACCGTCGGCTTCCGACCGTCAGCGGTGGGTCATCTCCGCTTCGATCTCCTCCAGTGACTTGCCCTTGGTCTCCGGCACGAACCGCATGACGAACGGGATGGACAGCAGCGAGAACACGCCGAAGATGGCGAATGGGCCACCCACGTTGTTGCCGAATGCGGCGAGCAGCATGAGGAAGAACTGGGAGACGATGAAGTTGCCCAGCCAGTTGGCCGCCGAGCCGAAGGAGGAGCCGATGCCTCGCACCGACAGCGGGAAGATCTCGCCGATGAGCACCCATGCGATCGGGCCCCAGGAGATGGCGAAACCGAGGATGTAGAAGGCGATGAGGATCATGGTCGGAATGGCGAGCACGGCCACGTCGCCCGCAAAGTTCATCACGGCGAGAATGGCGAGCGAGACGGTCATCACCACGGAACCGAAGATTAGCATCGTCTTGCGCGGGAACTTGTCCATGATCAGAGTGGCCACGATGGTGGAGGCGAAGTTCACCACGCCGATGCCCACAGACACCCAGATCGCATCGTTTTCAGGGAAGCCGAAGCCCTTGATGAACACCTGCGGAAGGAAATAGATGACCGAGTTGATACCCACGAGCTGCTGGAAGAGCATGATGCCCACGGCGGCCACCAGTGCCGGACGCGCGATGCGGAACAGCTCGCGCACACCGCCCTTGGTGTCCTGCGCGGCCACGGCCTTGATCTCGTCGAGCTCGAGCTGCACCTGCGTCTGGTCGACGTCCTTGCGGATGAGGGTGAGCACCTTGAACGCGTTGCGCTCGTCGCCCTTGTTCACCAGATAGCGCGGGGATTCCGGCAGCAACAGGCCGCCGATCAGCAGCAGCGCCGCCGGCACGAGCGCCGAGCCGAGCATCCAGCGCCAATCGCGCACGCCGAGCAGGTCGTGGCCGAGGAAACCGAGGTTGGAGGCGTATGCCAGCAGGATGCCGAAGGTGATCATGAGCTGGAACAGCGTGGACAGCGACCCGCGGTGCTCCTTCGGTGCGAGCTCGGCGAGGTAGGCCGGTGTCAGTGCGGACGCCGCGCCGACGGCGAGGCCGAGGATGATGCGCGCGGCGACCATCATCAGGAAGCCGGTGGACATGGCGCACATGCCCGAACCGATCAGGAACAGGATGGCGGACACGATGAGCAGTTTCTTACGGCCGAACCGGTCGGACAGCGCGCCGATGGACAGCGCGCCGGCGCACGAGCCGATCAGCACGGACGAAGTGATGAAACCGGTCTGGGAGACGCTCAGGGCGAAGTCGGATTCGATGAGCGGGGAGGCGCCGGAGATGATGCCGGTATCGAAGCCGAACAGCATGCCACCGAGCGCGCCGAAGGTAAAGATGAACGAGCTGTTGAGCGGGAATCGGGGAGAGAAGCCGCGGGATTCCATGGCCTCGATCTTCTCGATGGCGTTTGCCGCTTCGCTCGCCACGGCGCTTGTCGCGTCTGCTACGGTCTGGGTCGATGTGGGTGATGTTGCTGCCGTCGTCATTGTCCTGTTCCTTTCATCGTCATTGACAGTGCTTGCGTTTGCGGCTTTGCGCGCTGCGTGCAGGAACACATCATCGATGTACCCGGACAACAAAAAAGACCTGGAACAATGTGGAATCGGTATATCGCCACGGACATTCGTCCATGGGATACGCAGATTCCACATCGCTCCAGGTCTTGCCTCGTTTCCAAGTAACAACCCTGCTACGCAACGTGTGAAACATAGGATACGACGTTTTCGACCGCGACACTCCGAAGCGCGATACTGTGATGGCGTATGCGAGACAATGGCGACAACCGTGAGAGGAGTTGGCCGTGGGGAATACGTCGATGGCGATGCGGATAGTCGAAGCCCTCGGCGGCCCCGGCAATATCCTCGAGGTCACGCATTGCGCCACACGCCTGCGCATTGTGCTTGCAGACGAGCGCAAGGCCGACTTCGCCCGCATTGAGGCCATCGATGGGGTGTTGGGTGCGTTCTCCCGTCCTGGTGGGCGTTGTCAGATCGTCATCGGGGGCGCTGTGGCATCGGTGTATGAGGCGGTCATGGCTGTACTGGCCTCGGCTGACGCGTCTGCGGCTGACACTTCTGCTGGCGGTACGTCTGCGACCGGCACCCCCGAGCACCGCCATTGGCCGAAGTCCGCGCGCGCATGGGCGGGCGCCGCACTCGATTACGTATCCGACGCGTTCCGTCCGTTGCTCGGAGCGCTGCTCGGCGCCTCGATGGTCATCGCCTTGGCCAATGTGATGGTGGCGTTCGGCGGTATGCCGTCCGGCGACGCTACACAGGGATGGAATCTGCTGAAGGCGATATGGGAGGGCATGTTCATGCTGCTTCCGGTGATGGTCGCCTGCAACGCCTCCCGCAAGCTCAATGTCGATCCGTGGCTCGGCGGCGCGATCATGGCGGCCTTGATGGCGCCGCGACTTGCCGGAGTCACTGGAGGGGTCACCGCGTTCGGCGTGGCCCTCCCGATTCGCGACTACAGCGGGAACCTCATCGTACCGTTGCTGATGGCCGTCGCGCTCGCGTTGGTGTATCACGGGCTTGCGCGGGTGATTGCAAGCAGTGTGCAGCTGGTGTTCGCGCCGTTCCTTTCGCTGGTGACCGTCTATCTGCTCACGGTGCTGCTCATCGGGCCCTTCGGCGTGTGGATCGGCGATGGGCTGAGCGCCGGCACGGCCTGGCTGGATGCGCATGTGCCGTTCCTGTTCGCGCTGCTCATCCCGATGATGTACCCGTTTTTGGTGCCGTTGGGCCTGCATTGGCCACTGAACGCCCTGATGCTCGTGAACATCCAGACATTGGGTTATGACTTCGTGCAAGGTCCGATGGGCGTATGGAACTTCGCGTGCTTCGGTGCGACTGCGGGCGTGCTGGTGCTCGCCGTCCGTGACCGGGACTCGGCCATGCGCCAGACTGCGCTGAGCGCTCTGCTGGCGGGACTGCTGGGCGGTGTCTCGGAACTCAGTCTGTACGGTATTCATCTGCAGCATCGCCGCATCTACCGGTGGCTGCTTGCCGGGTGCGCGGCCGGAGGCGTGTCCAGTGCGGTGCTGGGCAGCCTGTTCCCGTCCGTGCTGCCGGACGGCCAGACCGTGCACGGGGTGACGACCACTGCCTTCGCGTTCTCGTCGCTGTTGACGATTCCCGTGTTCGACAGGGCGTGGGTATATGCGTCGTCCATCGCGATCGCGTTCGTGGTGGCGATGACGCTGGTGGTCATGTTCGATTACCGAACCCCGATGAATGCCGTGTCCTCCGTGAAACCGGGCCGATCCGCCGATGGCGCCGTGCATGATGCGGCGTTGCCGGATGCTCCGATATCGGATGCGGAGCCGAGCGACGGCACGCCGGCTGATGCGGGTGCAGGGGTATCCAAGGCGCAGTCCTCCCATGCCGTATTCGCGCCGGTGGACGGTGCGCTGGTCGGCTTGGACACAATCGGTGACCCGGTATTCGCATCCAAGGCATTGGGCGAGGGCATCGGTGTGATGCCGAGTGGGAGCGACGGCATGATGACGGTATGCGCACCTGTTGCCGGTATGCTGAAAACCGTGGCCAGAACGGGGCATGCATTCGGCATCAAAACCGATGACAACGTCGAGGTATTGGTGCATGTCGGTTTGGACACCGCCGATATGGATGGCGAAGGCTTCGTGCTGCAGGTGGGCAAAGGCGATGCGGTGCAGGCGGGTGAGCCGGTGATGCAGGTCGATCGCCATGCGGTTGTCGGGTCCGGCCGCAGCATGGTGGTCGTGGTCACCGTGGTGAACAGCGCTGCGATGGAGTCGGTCACGCCATTGCTGACCGCCCCCGGAAACGGGACGCCACTCGGCGCAGGGAACCGGAACCAGGGGGAATCCGACGTGTCGGATCGCCAAGCCAGAGTCGTGCGGGTCGGTGACCCTATCATCGATGTGGAACGGTGACAATGGCGCCGGGGAGGCGATGCAGGCGGTGAAAGGAGGACGCCGTGGAGATACTGAGGGTCTTCAACAACAACGTCGTGTTGGCCAAAGACGGCAACGGCGGCGAAGTGATTCTCACGGGCCGTGGCTTGGGATTCCAGGCCAGACCGGGCCAATCGGTGGATGAATCGAAGATCGTACGGACCTTCGTGCCGTCGGACGGCCGGGACCCGGACCATCTCGCGCAGATGCTTGCGGACATCGCTCCGGAAACCATTCGTCTGGTGGTCGACGCCATGAAGGAGACCGGTCTGGACGAGCATCAGAGCGCAAGCACCACGCTGGTGTTGGCGCTCTCCGACCATATCGCCGGCGCAATTGAACGACGACGGCGTGGCATCGACATGACCTACCCGCTGATCGGTGAGGTGCGCAACCTCTATCCGCGCGAATATGGGCAAGGGCGTTCGCTGCTCGCTGCAATCAACGCGCGGCTTGACACCCCTTTGCCGGACGGCGAGGCGACCTCGCTGGCCATGCATCTGGTGAACGCCGGGTTCGCCACCGGAGACCTGACCTATACCTATACGATGACCGGTGTCATTCAACAAATGCTTGACATCATCGAACAGACGTACGGGCTGGTGCTGGATCGCGAATCGGTGAACGTGGGCCGATTCATCACCCATCTGCGCTACCTGTTCATCCGGGTGCACCAGCATCGTCAGCTGGATGGCGAGCCGGCGCCCATTATCGAGGCGATTCGTGCCGCCTACCCCAAGGCCGTACGTTGCGCGAGCACCATCCGATCGTTGCTGGAGTTGCGACTCGACGCGGATATCAGCGAGGACGAAGTCGCCTATCTGGCGATGCATGTGGCCCGAGTCACCGCCGATGCCGAGCGGGTCGGCGCCGGGCCGGACGACGGGAGTCATGCCGACGGCAAATAAACTGAACGCAGACACGCCGATCGCAGACAGATCGATTGCAGACAGATGGATTACGGACAGATGGATTACAGACAGGAGACGCGATGATCACCCGAACGGTAACGGTAGGCAGTGCCATGGGACTGCATGCGCGCCCGGCCGCCATATTCGCCACTGCCGTGGAACAGACCGGGCTTGACGTGGTGCTCTGGCACGACGGCGAGGAGGCGGATGCCGCCAGCGCCTTGGATATCATGGCGCTCGGCATCGCCGGAGGGGAGACGGTGACCATCGGCGTCGATGAGGGGCAAGCCGGTGCGAACGCCGGTGCGAACGCCGGCGCGGGCGCCGCAGATGCCACCGTCGAGGCCATTAGGGCGAAACTGGACGGACTCGCCGCGATGCTCGCCCGTGATTTCGATGCCGTCGATGCCGTTGATGGAGTCTGATGGGGGTCTGATGGCGGCCACACGGATAAGCGGCAACGAACGTCGCGTATTGCAGGGCATCGGGGTCTCCTCCGGTGTGGCATATGGCTGTGCGCGACTGATGCATGAGCCGCCGGGCGTTGACGAGGGGGAGCCGGCGTGCGTGGACCCACAATCGGACATGATGCGTGTGCGTGCGGCGATGGCTGCCGTCGCTGCCGCGTTGAGGGAACGGTCCTTGCGGGCGGCCGATGACATGACCCGTGCCATGCTCGCTGCCGGCGCGCGGTTGGCCGAGGATCGCGGATTGGACAAATCCATCATGAAGCGCCTGTCGGCCGGCGATGGCGTGACCCGTGCCGTGGCCAACGCCGTGGACGGATACATCGAGCGCTTTAGCAAGGCCGGTGGCATGATGGCCGAACGAATCACCGATCTCAACGTCATCCGAAGCCGTCTCATCGCCGAGTTGCGGGGATTGCCGGTCGTGGTCCCCCAGCACGATGCCGTGCGCGACATCCCGGTGATTCTTGTCGCCCGCGATCTGGCGCCCGCCGATGCTGCCGCGTTGGACCCCGCTGCAGTACGCGGACTGGTGTTGGAGGAGGGTGGAGCTACCGGACATACCGCCATTCTGGCCGCCGAACGTGGCATTCCAGCCGTGGTTCGGGCGCATGGTGTGCTGGAAGCGGCAGCCGATGATAGTCGCATCGTTCTGGACGGTGGCGCCGGAGAGGTGATCGTCAATCCCGATTCTGCCGATTGGGATTGTGCCGCCGAACGCGCCGCCCGGCGAAGGGCGTTGCTCCATGGCGGTGCTGCCTGTGCTGCCGATGCTACAGATGCAGCCGATGCTGCAGCCGACGTCGATGACTCCTCCGCTATGACCGCTGATGGATGCCGGATACTGTTGAACGCCAACGTTGGCACTCCGGCCGAAGCGGAGGAGGCCGCCCTGGCCGGTGTTGATGGCATCGGCCTGCTGCGTAGCGAATTCCTGTTCCTGAACCGTTCGCAGGCGCCGACGGAGGCTGAGCAGGCCGAAGCGTATACCCGGGCGGTCCATGCGTTCGACGGCCGGCCGGTGGCGGTCCGTACGTTCGATGCCGGTGCCGATAAGCCGCTTGCCTTCGCACGGAGCGACGGCGGCGAAGCGTCGGCCATGTCCAACCCGGCGCTCGGTGTGCGGGGCATCCGCTTGGGCATGCGGCGCGAGGATCTTCTCGATACGCAGCTCGCGGCGCTTGCCGATGCATATCGGGCCTCGGGGAATTGTCTGAAGGTGATGGCCCCGATGGTCGCGACCGTGCAGGAGACGCAATGGTTCGTGGACAAAGCGCATGCGGCAGGGCTGCCGTATGCCGGCATCATGATCGAAACGCCGGCCGCAGCCGTGCAATCCGCGTCATTGCTCGCCGTGGCGGATTTCGCGTCGATCGGCACCAATGATCTGGCGCAATACACGATGGCGGCCGACCGGCTTGACGGCAGTCTGTCCGACCTGCTCGATTCATGGCAGCCCGCAACGCTGCGCATGATACGGATGACCGTCGAGGGCGGTCTGGTAGCCGGGAAGCCGGTGGGTGTGTGCGGCGAAGCTGCGGGCGATCCTCTGCTGGCACTGGTGTTTGCGGGATTCGGCATACGGTCGCTGTCGATGGCTTGGCGGAAGGCGGCCGCTGTACGGTCCGCGTTGCGGCTGCACAGTCTGGCTGATTGCCAACGCATGGCACAGGCAGCGCTCAACGCGCGTTCAGCGACGGAAGCTCGTCAATCCGCGTTGGCGCTCGCCGACGCCAGGCTGCGTGATGTGCTGTGACTTCGACGGTTTAACCGCGGAAGGCGCAAGTGGAGCGCTCGTGGGACGCTGACATGGGATTTTCAGCGGATTGGCTCCAGCAGTGCCGTGGTTTCGGCGAAATCGGCCGTGGCGTTCGCCGCCGCGGCCTGCGCGGTCTTCTCCAGAGAGGAGAGCGTGGACGCCGGCACGCGGACAATAAGCGCGCGACGGTCCACCGAGAAACGGATGTGGCGCGTCTCGGGCAGCATGTCGCCGTCCACCTGCGCCTTGGCCGGCTTCTCCAGCGTGACTTCAGCGGTAAGCCCCTGTATCTGTTCCATGGTCGAATTCGTGGAGAGCGGGTTTTGCTCAGGCTTGCCGATGAGCGTCTGATGCACGACATCGCCGAACAGATTCGCCCAACCAAGGATGCCGCCAGTGGTGTCGATGATTTCGAAGTCGAGGATGCCGTCGTCATATGAGGCGGCCGGCATCAGGGAGAATACAGGAATCTGGCCGCAATTGCCGGCCATGATCGTACGGAAGTCGAGATTGCGGATGGAGTGCGAGGAGCCATCGGGACTGGTGATGGTCAGATTGGCCTGGTATTTCGGGGCGAACAGGTTCTTGAAACCGCCCACGAAGTAGGCGAGCCAGCTGATGTTGGCTTTCAAAGCGGGATCGGTGTCGTCGATCATCGCAGCGTCGAAGCCGATGCCTGCGATGATGAGGAACGCATGGCCGTGATCGTCCTCAGGATGGTCAAGCAGCCAGAGTCGCCCCATATCCACCAGACGTGAGCCGTGGGACGTCGCCACGGTCAGCGCCGCGTCGATGTCATCCACCGGAATGCCCATGTTGCGGGCGAACAGGTTGCCGGTGCCGATCGGGATGATGCCGAGGGCGTGGCCGGTGCCTGAAACGGCGCTCGCCACCGTGCGCACGGTGCCGTCGCCTCCCACTGCGATGACCACGTCGGCGCCGTCCGCCAGCGCCTCCTTAGCGCAGGCGCGCCCGTCCTTGTCAAGCTGGGTGTCGTAGAAGCGGATGCGGTCAAGGCCTTTGGCCGCGCAGAATTCCTGGATATGCAGCCGCTCGGCCTCCGCCTGAGGCTTGGAGGGGTTGATGATGAAGGCGTACTGCACCTCGTCGTCACGCCGCTTGTCCAACGATTCCGCCAGCTTGCGGCGGCGGTGCGCGCGTGCGGCCAGCACGGCGGCGACGATGGCCACGATCACGAGGACAACAACAACAACGATGAGCGCGGTGAGGACAGGCTGAGACATGATTCCTATTGTTACCGTGGGACTGGGTGCCGCCTGAGGAAAACGTGTGAACATGAACAGTTTGTGCACGTTGAACGAGTGGCCGGTCCACGGGCTAGCCGGAGGATTGCCGCGTGTCGGCTTGCGGCGGTAGTGTTAGGCCCATGCTTGATATTCAATTCATTCGTGAGCACGCCGATATCGTCAAGGAATCCCAGCGCAAGCGTGGCGAGTCCGTGGAACTCGTCGATGAGGTGCTGTCCTCCGACACCGTGCGTCGTGAGTCGCTGAAGGCCTTCGAGGAGGCCCGCGCCCAGCAGAAGGAGATCGGCAAGCAGGTGGCCGCCGCCCCGGCCGATCAGAAGGCCGCGCTTATTGCCCAGACCAAGGAACTCGCCGCCAAGGTGGCCGAGTACAAGTCCAAGGCCGACGCCGCTGCCGAGGAATACACCACCGCCATGTGGAAGCTGTCCAACATCGTCGAGCCGGAGGCTCCGGAAGGCGGCGAGGACGACTACGTCGTGGTCAAGAAGGTCGGTCAGATCCGTGACTTCGCGGCCGAGGGCTTCGAGCCGAAGGATCATCTGACCCTCGGCACCAACGTGGCCGGCATCGACATGCGCCGCGGCGTCAAGGTCGGTGGCTCCCGCTTCTACTTCCTGCGCGGTGCTGTGGCCCGCATGCAGATTGCCATGCTTACCATGGCCGTGGACCAGGCCGAGCAGCACGGCTTCGTGCTCGCCATCACCCCGACGCTGGTGCGTCCCGAGGTCATGGCCGGCACCGGCTTCCTCAACTCCCACGCCGATGAGATTTACCGCCTGCGCGAGCCCGACGACCAGTACCTCGTCGGCACGTCCGAAGTGGCGCTCGCCGGCATGCACGAGAACGAGATTCTGGACCTGTCCAACGGCCCGCTGCGCTACTGCGGCTGGAGCTCCTGCTACCGCCGTGAGGCCGGCGCCGCCGGCAAGGACACCTCCGGCATCATCCGCGTCCACCAGTTCGACAAGGTGGAGATGTTCGTGTACGCCAAGCAGGAGAACTCCTACGCCGAGCACCAGCACCTGCTGGAGATGGAGCAGGAGATGCTCGCCAAGGTCGAGGTGCCGTACCGCATCATCGACACCGCCGCCGGCGATCTCGGCTCCTCCGCCGCCCGTAAGTTCGACTGCGAGGCGTGGGTGCCGACTCAGGGCCGCTACCGCGAGCTGACCTCCACTTCCAACTGCACCGAGTACCAGGCTCGTCGTCTCAACATCCGTGAGCGCACCGAGGACGGCTCCACCCGTGCGGTCTCCACGCTGAACGGCACGCTGGCCACCACCCGTTGGCTGGTCGCCATCCTGGAGAACCACCAGCAGAAGGACGGCTCCATCGAGATTCCGCAGGCCATGCGTCCGTACATGGGTGGCAAGGAAGTCATCGAGCCGACTAAGTGGGAGGCGTGACCTCCGTCACGCCTGCTGCGTTTCGCGACGTGCGCCACGCTTTCGCTGCGCGCTGCTACGAACACTCCACTGGGCTGTTCGTCAAGTGGGAGGCGTGACCGCCGTTTCCGTACGAGCGGGGGCGGTGAGACACGATTTTGCCCGTTATTCTCCGAATCGGGCAAAAAGGGTGTCGTATCTGTATAATTGAACGTCGTGCGTTGTCAGTCTGATTGGTTCTATGCGATTTCGGGCCGATGCGCACACAAGGACAGATGTCTGAGCGGTCTAAAGAGACGGTCTTGAAAACCGTTGAGGGGCAACCCTCCGCGAGTTCGAATCTCGCTCTGTCCGCCGTTAAGGGTTCCGGGTCGATTGCCTGGGACCCTTTCGTATTTCTGCTTTGCGATCCGCGTAGCAACAAGCCCCGGTGCTGGAGCATCGGACCTTGTTGCGGATAGCGGCTTACCGCCGCAAACCAAAGATTACGAAGTGAATCGTATCGCGATGCACAGCAGTTTAACTGGGGCTTTCTTCATTGGGGCAGCATGTGCGATGTCGATACGAATGTGTTGTGGCCATGATGCGACAGGGCGGTTGTCTGTGGCGTTCGTTTTCGAATCGCTGTCACGACTTGTCATCAGGCGATGGAGCGATCGGAACCGTGAATAGACCCATTGATCGGACGCAGCACATGGCAGGGATTGCCGACTGCGACCGCTCTGCTTCCCATGAATGCGAGCATGTAAGCCCGTCATAATTCCTCTGCGCGGTCAGGATTGTGACGCTCGTGCGGAATTTGGCAAGTATTGATCCCCCGTGGTATGGGATGTGCCTTTCGCGTGGGTCGGCATCTGTTTGGGATGAGTCTAGTGGGCGTCGCATGGACGTGATTGCGTACAGGGCGATGCATTCCGTCTGGGATTGTTGCTGTTGGCGGGGTTGTGGTTGAGCGGGGTTATTGATTGTTTGGGAGTGACGGGGTTGATGTGAGTTGTGGATGTGAGTGAACGGGTGGTGTCTGGAGACGGAATTGTTGTGGGATGCGCTGTTGTAGTGGTGTTTTTTGCTGGTGTGTGGGTCGGTTGCGGTTTTACACTGATGGTGTCAGCGGGTTTGCGGGGTTTGCGACACGCCGGTGGAAGCCTGTCGTTGCAACGATTTGGGCTGTTCTTCGTGCGCCTGATTTGCGCTTGTTCGTGTGTTCGTGTAGGTTATTCATCTGTTGCCGCTGAGCGGTTCGGGTTTCTTCCTTGTGTTTGGTTGGGGCTTGGGTTGCTTGTGTGGTGGTGGTTTGAGAACTCAAGAGCGTGTTTGTACTACTTCTTTATAGTCAATGATTGCCAGTCCATTGCCTGCCTGCTGGTTTTCTGGTGGGTGCCTGAGAGATGGTTGAATGGTGATGGGGTTTTGTGTGAGAGGTCCTTTTTCCTTATAAAGGATTTTTCTCGTCTTTTTTGTTTTGAGAGTCTGTTTTTCGGGCTTTCTTCATGAAGTTTTTTTGTGGAGGGTTCGATTCTGGCTCAGGATGAACGCTGGCGGCGTGCTTAACACATGCAAGTCGAACGGGATCCCTGGTTTCGGCCGGGGTGAGAGTGGCGAACGGGTGAGTAATGCGTGACCGACCTGCCCTGTACTGCGGAATAGCTCCTGGAAACGGGTGGTAATGCCGCATGCTCCAATGCACTGCATGGTGTGTTGGGAAAGGTTTTTCCGGTATGGGATGGGGTCGCGTCCTATCAGGTAGTCGGCGGGGTGATGGCCCACCGAGCCTATGACGGGTAGCCGGCCTGAGAGGGCGACCGGCCACATTGGGACT
>NZ_MWWW01000020.1 GCF_002259745.1 Bifidobacterium myosotis
ATACGCCGTGTTGAAGAACCCCGACCATCTCACCGACCGGCAGGACGAATCCCTCGCCGCATTGAGGAACACGGATCCCAAGGGCCAGCTCTACCGCGCATGGCAGCTCAAGGAACTGCTGAGGAACCTGCTCAAGCACCCGCTCGGACAGGCCACCGCGGAACTCAAACACTGGGTGTTCTGGGCGTCCCACAGCCGCATCCCCGAGATCGTCGAACTCTCCCAAAAGATCCGCAGACGGCGGCCCGACATCCTGCGCACGATCGAGCTGGGCTACTCCAACGCCAGACTCGAGGCGTTCAACAACAGGATCAAGGTCACCATCCGCATGGCCTACGGCTTCCACCACGTGGACAACCTCATCGCCCTGATCATGCTCCGATGCGGCGGCCTCGACATCCGACTACCAAAGCCCACAACCTAACCCACGAAAACAGCACAAGCCTCATTAATAAACGAATTTCTGGCGCGGCATACTAGTGGTCCGTCTCACAAATAATTGAGGGTCCCAACTTCTGTCTCTCCCCCAGTCAGCTTCGCTGCCAGCCCCCTCATCAGAGGGGTCAACTCTGTATGCCCGCCATGATGATACGGAGCTCACCAGCCTCCCCTCGTCATAGGGGGCCAACACCACTCAAGCAATGACAAGACGGACCACTAGATGAAACAAATCCGTGGCGTCAGCTGAAGTATGAGACGATCTCCTCGACGGTGCCGTACGCGGACTGCGCACCGAGCTTGGTGGCGGCATACGCGGAGACGTACGAACCGATCTGGGCGGACTGGAGCAACGTGTACCCGGCGGCGAGGCTGGCGAGCACGGTGCCCATGAACGAATCCCCACAGCCGGTGGTGTCAACGGCATCCACCTGCACGGCGGAGACGCGGTGCCAGCGCCCGTCCTCGATCACGATGGAACCGGAGGCACCGAGCGTCACGATGGCCCGGTCGAACCCGTAGTCCACGAAGCGCGATGTCACCTCATACCAGTCGTAATCGGCACCGCCGTCGTCCGGCAATCCGAGCAGCTGCGCCACCTCATGCTGGTTGACGAGCAGGATGTCGGTGGCCTCCACGAGTTCGTGGGGCAGCTCGTCCATGAACGGGGAATCGTTGAGCAGCACAGTCACGCCCGCGTCGTGTGCGGTCTCCGCGGCCGCGATCACAGTGGAGATCGGGCTTTCGAGGCACAGTCCCAACACCGCGCACTCGGCGATGGTGGCACGGTGCGACTGCACATATCCGGCGGTAGCCTTGGCATTGGAGCCCGGCGAATAGACGATGGTGTTCTCGCCCTCGGCGCTCACCGTGATAAGCGTGGTGCCGCTGGGGCCCTCCACATGCAGGATGTCGGTGGTATCCACGCCGGCCTCGTCGAGCTTGCCGATCAGGAAGTCCGCGTTGGCGTCCTCCCCCACCGCGCCCAGCATCCTCACGTTCGCGCCGAGGCGGGCGGCTGCGGAAGCCTGATTGGCTCCTTTGCCGCCTGGCAGAATCCGCATGGCACCACCATTGACGGTTTCACCGGGTTTGGGCAGCCGCTTGGTGGTGACGGTGTAGTCGGCGTTCATCGAGCCGACCACGATCACCGAGGCGGGCGCCTCGCCCAATGCTTCCAATCGGGCCCGAACCGGCTCGGGCATACGTTCATGCTCTTCTCTGTTTTCCATGGGCCCTTAGCATAGTAGCGGGCGGGCCCAAGTGGATTCGAGACGGCCGACACAAGGGCATCGGGGGGCATCTCAGCCGCGCAGCTTGCGCAGGCGTTCGTGCATGATGACCATGAGCACGAGGAACAGCAGCAGATACCACGGGTACAGGCTGATGGTCACATACTGGGCGATGACGCCGAACAGCGGCGGCATGAGCAGCGTGCCGAAATAGGCGCAGGCCATCTGCACGCCCACAATAGCCTGTGAGTTCTCCTCGCCGAAGTACGCGGGCGTCGAGTGGATGACGCACGGGTAGATCGGCGCGCAACCCAGTCCCACGATGATCAGACCGGCCACGACGCCCATGTGATGCGGCAGCGGCAGAAACATCGTGACCACGCCGAGGAGCACCAGCACCTGGCCGATGCGGATCATCACCGGGTCGCGGAACCGCATGGTCAGGAATCCGGAGAGCGCACGCCCCACGGTGATGCCCACGTAGAACAGGCTGGCCCAGTTGGCCGCCGTGACCTTGTCCACGCCGGCGTGCATCACCATGTAGCTGGACGCCCATAGGCCGGCGGTGCTCTCGATGGCGCAGTAGCAGAAGAACATGATGAGGATTTCCTTGGCGCCACGGATCGCCAGCACACCGGCCACGCCAAGCGGCTTGCGTTCCGCGCCGGCGGGCGAGGTCGCGTCGGCCCCGGCACCCTCACCGGCCGCGCTGTCACCGCCATTTACCTCGGCCACCGCGCGGCCGCGCGACTGCCATAGCGGTAGGCTCAGCACCAGGATCACCGTGAGCACGATCTGCAGGATGGCGATGTACCGGTACCCCCACGGCCACCCCTGCCCGTTGGAGAGCGCGTAGCCCATGATGTACGGGCCGATCGAGGCGCCGACGCCCCACATGCAGTGCAGCCAGCTCATATGGCGGCTCTCGTAGTGGATGGCGACATAGTTGTTGAGCGCCGCGTCCACGCCGCCCGCACCCAGACCATACGGCACGGCGATGAGCAGCAGCACCCAGTAGTTCGGGGCCACGGAGAAGCCGGCCAGCGCCATGGCGGTCAAGGCCACCGAAACCGCGGTGATGCGCCCCGTGCCGAAACGCAGCGTCATACGGTCGGACAGCAACGCCGAGACGATGGTGAACATCGAAATGACCGCGGAGATGCCACCCGCCCACGAGACCGGCACCGCAAGGTCCTGGCTCATGGTCGGCCACGCCGCGCCGAGCAGCGCGTCCGGCAATCCCAAGCTGATGAACGCCACATATATCACCGCAAGCAGCAGACTGGCCATTACGCGATTCCTCCCATCGTCGCAGACAACGTTGTGATAACGATGTCACCAGATTACCAAGTGGTCACTAGCCAACACGCGGACGAACGTACATTAATTCTCACCACAACCTCTGGCACAGGCGTCACGCCACGCAACCGCGCACGTCACGGCCGCGCGGCACCGCCGACGCCGCAATGCAGCCGCACGGCATATCGAAATTCGATATGAAACAACTGTAAAGAATCGTTTTACGATAGACATATATCGAATATCGATATCATACGATGCAGGCATGAGCACCACCACCAAGCAATATCCGGACGACACAACCCCCGAAGCGGGCACCTCCGCATCACTCGCAACCACCCAATCCACGGTCGCCTCATCCGCAACCGCCTCATCCGCAACCGCCTCATCTGCAACCACCTCATCTGCAACCGCGCAGTCTGCGGACACGTCACCCGCGGAGTCACCGCTCCCGAATGAAGCATCATCCGCCGCACCGACGCCTTCAATGCGCCGTCGCAGCGCCCTGATCGCCGCGGCGCTCGTCATCCCGTTCGTCTTCGACCAGCTCATCATCGTCCCTCCTTCGTTTACGAGCGGCGCGGGCACCACCGGCTGGCTTCCATGGGGCGTCCTCTGCCTTGTCATCCTCGCGACCGGTGTCCTGCTGTTCGCCGACAGGGCCCGCCGCACGCCGATGTGGTGGATCGTCGGCGCCGTCGCCGCGTTCTGCGCGGCATGGCTGGTCGCCCACGATGCCTCGTTGGCGGCCGATTGGCGCAACGCCTCCGGTCCGACGCCGAACTTCTGGTACTCGCTGATCACCGGCTACCTTGCCCTGCCGGCGTTGCTCATGCTGTTTCTGCAGCTGTCGAGCGCAACCTTCGACATCCGTCGTCCGGCCACGCTGATCGCGGACTGGTTCCTCGGATGGACGGTCAGCCCGTTCTCGCGCTGGCCGCTGCTCATCGACACGCTCGCACGGCTCGTCGATACGGCAACGCATCCGGATGGCAACGATGTCACGTCGCGATCGCCGGAGACCACACTGCGCAAAATCGGCATCGCGCTGCTCATCAGCCTGCCGATCCTCTGCCTGCTGACCCCGCTGCTCATGCAGGCGGACGAGGTGTTCGCCTACGGCGTGACCCACATGTTCGAACATATCGACCTCACGGGGTTCCTCTTCCATGCCGCCGTGGTCGTCATCCCCGCGCCGTTCCTGTTCTCATTGCTGGCGAGCGTGGAAACCCGGACCACGGAGCCGGAACTCGACGGCCTGCGGCGGGCCGAGCGACGCCGTCCGTTCGACCCGACCATCGCCGCGGTGGTGCTCGGACTCGTGCTGGCGTTGTACGCCGTGTTCTGCATCATCCAGTTCACGTTCTTGTTCGCCGGCGCGGGTCTGCCTGCCGGCTACACGTACGCCGAATACGCGCGTCAGGGCTTCTTCCAGCTGCTGTTCGTGGCCGCGCTCAATCTGGCGGGCTACGGCGTCGTGATGACGTTCGCGCCACGCACCAGAACGATGATCGGCCTCGAAATCGGCCTCATCACGGCGACCGTCGTGATGCTTGCCTCCTCGGCCACCCGTCTGGGCCTGTACATCGCCGCCTATGGAATGACCTGGCTCAGGTGGCTGTCGCTGACGTTCATCGCGTTGCTCGCGGTAATCCTGCTGCTGGCGCTGGTCCGTCTTTTCCGCGAACGTCTGCCGCTGATCGCCGTCGGATTCATCCTGGTACTCGTCTGGTGGGTGGCGCTGGGGCTGAGCGATCCGGACTGGGTAATCATGTCGTGGAACGCTAAACTGGGGGTATGAGCGCCCCAAACCCGCAACAGCCGCAACAGCCACAGCAGCCTTCATACGGCCCATCCGCTTCACCGCGATCCGGGCAATCCCCGCAATCTCCAGAACAGCCATACGCCACGCAGCCAAACGGCCCGCACGTCCAGACGCCCCGACCCTACGGTCAAACGGCGCGGCCCATGCCGCCGGCATCGTTCGCACCGCCGACATCACCGGTGCCGCCGGCCTCCCCGATTTCGTCAACAGCCGCCGTACCGCCGACGCCGCCCCGGCGGAGGATGCCGACCTGGCTCGTCATCGTCATCGCCCTCATCGTGGCGATCGCGCTCAACATCGCCATCATCTTCGGCATCACCAAGGGCGTGGGCGCGCTCATCCGCTCGGCCGGCGAACATGTCAGCAGCATCCACATCGACGACATGACCGTTCACGGCACCACCCCCGCTCCCGCCCCAGCTGCACGGCCCGATTCCGTAGGCGCCGCATTCGACAAGTACTATACGCAGGGCTACTCGTGGAAGCCATGCGATCAGGGCGACGCCTGCGCCACGTTCAAGGCCCCGTCCGACTGGTCCGACCCGAATTCGAGTCCCATCGAACTGCATGCAGCCATCCATTTCGCCGACGATATGCCCATGGGCACGGTGTTCGTCAACCCCGGTGGCCCGGGAGCTTCGGGCGCGGACTGGCTCAACGACTTCGTCAAGTACACCGCGACCGACGACCTGCGCGGGTCTTACGACATCATCGCCTTCGACCCCCGCGGCGTGGCCGATTCCACGCCCGTCACCTGTGGCGACGATCCGAAGCTGCTGGACGAGTACTTCCTCGCCGGCCCGATTGCCGCCGACAATATCGACCAAAGCCGCGCGCTCGCCGACCGGTTCGCCGCAGCTTGTCGCGCGTCGAGCAGCGATATCATCGACCACGTTGACACGCAGTCCGTGGCACGCGACCTCGATATGATGCGCGCGCTCGCCGGGCAGAATTACCTGAACTATCTCGGATTCTCGTACGGCACCTACATCGGCTCCACCTATGCGGCCCTGTTCCCCAAGCAGACGGGCCGCATCGTGCTGGACGGCGCGATCAACCCCGCTGAGGACGCGTCCACCTCGACCATCGAGCAGGCGGTCGGATTCGAGAACGCACTCACCTCGTATCTCGACTACTGCCTGAAGCATGACGGGACGAACGGTGGAAGCGACGACAGCAACGACAGCGACAGCAACACCTGCCCGTTCAAGGGCATGGACGCGGCCGGCGCGAAGCAACGAATCCAATCGTGGCTCTCGGAGGCGGATCGGCGCCCGTGGCCCACATCCAGCGGCAAGACGATGAACAGCGTCACGATGATGTACGGCATCATCATGCCTCTGTATTCGCAGGAGAACTGGTCGTATCTGACGAAGGGGTTCGGCGAGCTCGCTTCCGAAGGCAAGGCCGACACACTGCTGTTCCTGGCCGACACGTATCTGGGCCGTGCGCCGAACGGCACCTACACGGACAATTCGATGGAGGCCAATCTGGCCGTCAACTGTCTGGACGACCCCGCCACCTCGGATATGGACAAAGAGGCGGAGATCGCCAAGGAGCTCAATGATAGGGCGCCCACGTTCGGCAGGTTCATGGCGTACGGCAACATCGGCTGCGAGGCGCTGAGACAGGACCGATCCCATATCGAACGGCTCGACTATTCCGCGCCCGGAACCGATCCGATTCTCGTGGTGGGCACCACGGGCGACCCGGCCACACCCTACCAGTCAGCGGTGAATCTCGCGAATCTGCTGAGCTCCGGCGTACTGCTCACCTACAAGGGCGAAGGGCACACGGCATACTCCCGCACGAATTCCTGCGTGGCTGATGTCGTGGACGACTATCTCACGAAGGGCGAGGCGCCCAAGCAGGACGTGACCTGCGGCTGACAACGACGTGGCGCCGGCACACGGTCGAAACCCGCATGCCGGCGCCACCTCATCAGCCATCAGTCAGAGCGCCGGAGCCGCCGATGCGGCACATGGCAATCCGACTGAGACCATCCGTCACGTATCGATCTTGGAGCGATCGAAGTCATCGGCGTTGTCCACGATGAACTGCTTGCGGGGCGGCACGTCGTCGCCCATGAGCAGGCTGAACACCTCGGAGGCCTGCGCGGCGTCCTCCATGCGGATGCGGCGCAGCATGCGCGTACGCGGGTCCATGGTGGTGTCGGCCAATTGGTCGGCGTCCATCTCGCCCAGACCCTTGTATCGCTGGATGTCGTCGGCGTAGCCGATATGCTTGGCGTCCAATTCGGCGAGCTTGTCGGCCAGCTCGTCGTCCGAATACGTGTACAGGTACTCGCCCTTGTGTGAGCCGGTGAGCGCGATGCGATGCAGCGGAGGCACGGCCGCATACACGTAGCCATGCTCGATGAGCGGGCGCATGTACCGGTAGAACAGCGTGAGCAGCAGGATGCGGATGTGCGCGCCATCCACATCGGCATCGGTCATCATGATGATCTTGTGGTACCGGGACTGTTCGATGTCGAAGCTCTGGCCCGAGCCGGCGCCCACCACCTGGATGATGGCCGCGCACTCCTTGTTGGACAGCATCTGCGTGATGGACGCCTTCTGCACGTTGAGGATCTTGCCTCGGATCGGCAGCAGCGCCTGAAAGCCCGCGTTGCGCGCGGCTTTGGCGGTGCCGAGTGCGGAATCGCCCTCCACGATGAACAGTTCGGCCACGTCATCGTTGCCCGGCTGGCAGTCGGACAGCTTGGCCGGCATCGACGCGGATTCGAGCGCGTTCTTGCGCCGCGTGACCTCCTTGGCCTTGCGCGACTGGATGCGCGCATGCATCTCGCCCACGATCTTCTCGAGCACGCGGCCGGACTGTTCCTTGTAGCCGCGCTTGGCGCCGGTGATCATCTCGCCGAACTGCTTGTCGGTGATGCGGGTGACGATCGGCTTGACCTGGGCTGTGCCGAGCACGTCCTTGGTCTGGCCCTGGAACTGGGGTTCGGCCACGCGCGCGGTGACCACGGCGACGAGACCGGCCTGGATGTCGTCGCGCTCCACCTTCATGGCGGAGTCCTTGAGGTTCACCTTGAGCCTGCGGGCGTTGTCCTCCACGGCCTTGCGAATCTGCTTGGTGATGGCGTTCATGAAGCCGTCCACATGCGTACCGCCGCCGGGGGTCTCCACGATGTTCACGAAGCTGCGGATCACGGTGTCGTACCCGTTGACCCAGCGCAGGGCGATGTCGATGCCGCAGGTGCGTTCGATCTCCTGGGCGTGCAGCTCGCCGCCCTCGCCCACTGCCTGGGTCTCCTCCTTGTAGGTGCCCTCGCCTTGGATGCGCCAGATGTCGGAAATGGGCTCGCCCTTGGACAGGAAGTCCACGAAATCCTTCACGCCGCCGGTGTGGCGGAACTCCACGACGCGCGGGTGGGCCGGCTGCTCGCCGAACGCGCCGTCGGACATCTCGCCGGAAGCGCCGAAGGAGAAGTCCTCGTCCCGTTCGCCGGCGTCAATGGCATTCCCCTCGCTCCCGTCCGAACCGTTTTCGGATGGGACGTCCCCGATCCGAGCGTCCGCCACGGATGTCGGCTCCAGGACATCGGCTTTCGCGCCGGTGCCCGACGAATCCTCCACGTCCGACGGCCCGATCGTTTCGGATGAGACTCCGTCGCCTGTCTCCGACACGTTCTCGTCCGGCACGTTCTCGTCGATGATGGCGATCTTGAGCCCCGGCACCAGGAAGCTGGTCTGACGCACGCGGTCCACAAGCTGTTCGTATGAGAATTCGGCGGTCTTGTTGAAGATCTCCGGGTCCGCCCAGTAGCGGATGCGGGTGCCGGTGGTCTTGGGACTCACCGTGCCGATGATCTCGAGTTCGGTCGGACGGTTCTTGCGAGTGCGTTTGAACGGCGAATCCGGGGAGGGATTGGCCGGGTCGGCGTCCGTGTAGACGCCCGGATGGCCTTGGTGGAAAGCCATGTGATGGGTTTTGCCGTCGCGGTCCACCTCCACGTCGAGTCGCGAGCTCAGGGCGTTGACCACCGAGGAGCCCACACCGTGCAGGCCGCCGACCGCGTTATACGAGGAATTGCCGAACTTCGCTCCGGCGTGCAGCTTGGTGAGCACCACCTCCACGCCGGACAGTCCGGTCTTGGGCTCCTTGTCCACCGGGATGCCTCGGCCGTTGTCCGCCACCTCCACGGAACCGTCAGTGTGCAACGTCACGACGATATTGGTGCAGAAGCCAGCCAGAGCCTCATCCACCGAATTGTCGATGATCTCCCACAGGCAGTGCATAAGACCCTGGGAATCGGTGGTACCGATGTACATGCCGGGACGCTTGCGTACCGCGTCCAGACCCTCAAGGACGGCAAGGTCCTTGGCGCCGTATTCTTCTGTGGCCATAGTCCTTTTCTATCTCTACACACATCAGGCATCCCCGCCGGGCGGGGCACCGAAATGGATGGCTCCGTCGCGGGATCGCGCTGCCGAGCAGCGGCCAACGGATGGCTCCGTCGCCGGACAGTCCACTGGACTGTCCCACTCCTCGCGTGATCGCGCTGCCAAGCGGCGCGATCACTGATCCAAGAAGTCGCGCAGCGTCTGCGAACGGGACGGGTGGCGCAGCTTGGACATGGTCTTGGATTCGATCTGACGGATGCGCTCGCGGGTCACGCCGTACACGCGGCCGATGTCGTCCAAGGTCTTGGGCTGGCCGTCCTCCAGACCGTAGCGCATCTTGATGACGCCGGCCTCGCGCGGCGAGAGCGTCTCGAGCACCTGCTTGAACTGCTCCTGCAGCAGCGAGAACGCCACGGCGTCGGACGGGGCGATGGCGTCGGTGTCCTCGATGAGATCGCCGAACTCGGAATCGCCGTCCTCGCCGAGCGGGGTGTGCAGCGAAATCGGCTCACGACCGTACTTCTGCACCTCCTGAACCTTCTCGACCGGCATGTCGAGCTCGCGGGCCAGCTCGTCGGGCGTGGGCTCGCGACCGAGGTCCTGCAGCATCTGGCGCTGGACGCGGGAAAGCTTGTTGATGACCTCCACCATGTGCACGGGCACACGAATGGTACGGGCCTGATCGGCCATGGCGCGGGTGATGGCCTGACGAATCCACCATGTGGCGTACGTGGAGAACTTGAAGCCCTTCTTCCAGTCGAACTTCTCGACGGCGCGGATAAGGCCCAGATTGCCTTCCTGAATCAGATCGAGGAAGAGCATGCCACGGCCGGTGTACCTCTTGGCCAGGGAGACCACGAGTCGCAGGTTGGCCTCGAGCAGATGGTCCTTGGCCTTCTTGCCGTCGGCGGCGGCCCACTTGAGCTCGCGCTTGCGCTTGAAGTCCATCTTGTCGCTCTCGGTGTCGAGCAGGTGCTGGGCATACAGGCCGGCCTCGATGCGCTCCGAGAGGTCCACCTCCTGCTCGGCGTTCAGCAGGCTCACGCGACCGATCTGCTTCAGGTAGTCCTTGACCGGATCCGCGGTGGCGCCCGCGGAGATCACACGACGCTTCGGATTGCCGGCGGGGATGATGTTCTCATCCTCGTCGTCCGTGTCGGAGACCACGTAGGCGCCCTTCTCCTTGGGCACTTCGGGGGTCTTCGGCTTGGACTCCTCCTCATCCTCGTCGTCCACGTCCTCATCCTCGAGGTCGTCGTCCTGCTCGTCCTCTTCCTCGGCCAGATCGTCGTCCTCGGCGTCGACGTCGTCCACGTCCTCGTCGAGGTCATCCACGTCGAGGTCGGCGTCGACGTCGTCCTCATCCTCGTCGAGGTCGTCGTCGAGCTGGGACTTCTCGTCCTTGACCTCGTCCTCGGCGGTGTTCTTGGCGGCCGTCTTGCGCGTGGTCTTCCGGGCCGGCCCCTTGGTCTCGGTCTTGGCCGACCGTGTGGTCTTGCGCGCGCCGGTCTTGCGCGTCGTGGTCTTGGAGCTGGCCTTCTTCTCCGTGTCTTCGCTCGAATCGGTTGCCTGCTTGGTTGCCGTCGTTTCCTTCGTGGCCAAAACTGCTCCTCCTGATCTCTCGCCGTGGGCCCATATACCATATGGGCCCACTTCTGGCAAGGGCAAATCGTCAACTATGTGAGTAAACCACCCTCTACGGACGATTATTCCCGCAGCGATCGCGTCGGGACGCCGCCGGAACCGTGGGAACAGCCCGGCGGCGCGCCTCCGCGTCCGCCATTCGGCCCGTGCCGGGCGTCTATACGACTATCCGCCCATCGAAGGCCTTCCGGTCTGGCACCATGCGGGCGCCACGCCCCTGTCGGCCGCCGAGAAGATCATCGCGGCCAGCGAACAGTCCTCGTCGAGCAACAGGCATTGCAACGCGAACTCCATCGCCTTGGGCTCGCCCATCCACCACAGCACGTAGGAGGCCACCGCCAACGGTTGCACGCAGTACGGCACCGGCGCGGCGATGGCCATCTCGAGCATCAGATCGACGCCCGTACTGCAACGGTCCATGTCCGGCACGATGCCTTCGTCCTCGAACGCCCACGTCAGCAGCCGGCTCATGGTGCGTTTGGTGCGTGCCTGATGCGGGCGCGCGGCGAATTCCATCAGCTGGCTTTTCGGACAGTGCCGCTCGTCGATCACCAAGGACAGGATGAGCGCGTCCCGGATCGACAGGGTCTCGCGCATCCCTGCCACAAGGGCCATCATCGTGCCACGCTCCACCGGACTGCGGCCGTCCAGCCCCTCGAGCCAGTCGTCCAGGGGCTCGTCCACCCAGTCGGCGTTGGCCGCCTGAATGCCGCGACGGTGACGGTCCTCGCGGAATTCGGCGACCATGCGCTCAAGCTCGTCGTAGTCGAACGGGTCCATGAACTCCTCCCCGTCCTCGCATTCGAAGTCCAGATATCGCCCCTGCTCCCGGTATTCGTCGAAGCAACGCTCCTCGGCGCGGGGCCGGCCCGGTCGCGTCTCGCGCGGGCGCCGTCCGCGGCCGCCGCGTGCGGAAGCGTGCGGTTGCTCGTATGGCATTTCATATGACATGTTGTCCTCCTTGACGACGCATGGTTTGTCGCCCATGCATGGCTATGCGCGGCGCCGGTTCTCCGGCCGCGCCCGCCCGGATTGGGGCGTGATGCCCACTATGGCGCGGCAACGGTGATGGCGCCGCTCCGATCCGGTCATGTGGTTCCAGCTTCGCGGCCCTTGATTTTCCAACGTTCTTGTGTTCTCCATACCCTGTGGATAAGTTAGAGGCATGTGGACAACCGATCATGACCTCGCCATCATCGAACCGCGCATCGTCGAACTGGTGCGTGAATTGACGGACGCCCCCGCCACCGGGGCGGTGGCCGTCGCGCTCCGACCGGTGATGGACCAGGTCGTCGAGCAGGCCGTGGCCTCCAGCGAGGGCGGCAAGCGGCTGCGCGCGCTGCTGACGCTCGCCGCGTTCGACGCGCTGCGGGCAGACACTGCCGCCGACTCTGGCGACCCAGCCGACTCTGCCGACCCCGAACGCGCGTCGATGGCCGATCTCGCCTGCGCCATCGAAGTGTTCCAGACGGCGGCGCTGGTGCATGACGACATCATCGACGAGTCCGATTTGCGCCGCGGCAAGCCGAGCGCCCACCGCGCGCTCGAACATGCCGTGCACAGCGGGGTCATCGGCCGTGGACTCGGCCTGATGCTGGGCGACATCCTGGCCACCGCGTGCATCGAGATCGCGCGACGCGCATCGCAAGGGCTCAATAACGCGGCATCCATCGACGAGGCGTTCCTCACCATGCAACGCGAGGTGGAAATCGGCCAGGTGCTCGATCTGGGCGTGGAGATGACCCCGTTGGATGATCCCGAGGCGCTCGCCGACGCCTCACTCAACGTGTTCCGCTGGAAGACCGCCAGCTACACCACCATCGCCCCGCTGCTGTTCGCCTTCCTCGCCGCCGGCTTCGCCCCGGAGCGCGCGCGGGCCCACGCGCTGGCCATCGGCGGGCCGCTGGGCGTCGCATTCCAGTTGGCGGACGATCTGCTGGATGTCATCGGCTCGAGCCGCAACACCGGCAAGCCGGTGGGCGGCGACATCCGCGAAGGCAAGCGCACGGTGCTGTTGGCCGACGCGTTGGCCGGCGCACGAGCGGACGAGCGGACGGAGCTCCTCGCCATGTTCATGGCATCCCATCGCAGTGAGGAGCAGGTGGCGCGCGCGATCGCGCTGTTCGAATCCACCGGCGCCATCGAGCGGTCGCGCGCACGCATCGGGAGCCTCTGGCGCGAATCCCGCACGGCCATCGCCGCCCTCGGCCTGTCCGGGGAGCGCGAACGGAGGCTGTCCGACGCATGCGCCCGGTTCGTGCCCGAATCGATGCGGTGAATTCTTCGCAATCCTCCCCGGCATGCGTAGCCCGGCCCATGTAGACTGAACATGTTCAGCAGTGATTCAAAGGAACCGAACAGCACAACATGAGTGAGAACGAGCCCGCACCAATGATCGAGGGACGCTACCGCATCGTGCGCAACATCGCCGAGGGCGGCATGGCGACCGTCTACGAGGCCGTGGATGAGCGTCTGGGACGCACCGTGGCGCTCAAGGTCATGCACACGCAGCTCGCGCAGGGCCCGCATCGGCAGCAATTCGTGGAGCGGTTCCGCCGCGAGGCCAATTCCGCGGCCGCGATCGCCAATCCCCATGTGGTGCAGGTCTATGACACCGGCGAATACAACGGCCTTGATTTTCTGGTGATGGAATACGTGCATGGTGTGAACCTGCGCCATGAGATGAACGCTCAGGGCACGTTCTCGGTGCGTGAGACGCTGCGCGTGGTGGCGGAAACGCTGGACGGACTCGCCGCGGCGCATCGCATCGGCGTGGTGCACCGCGATATCAAGCCCGAGAACATCCTGCTCAACGACCGCGGGCATGTGCAGATCACCGATTTCGGTCTGGCCAAGGCCGCCAGCCAGGCCACGCTGAGCTCCACCGGCATGCTGCTGGGCACGGCCGCCTATCTGGCGCCCGAGATGATCGAGAAGAACCAGGCCACTGCACAGGGCGACCTGTATTCCGTGGGCATCATGGCATGGGAGATGCTGGCCGGCAAGGTGCCGTTCGACTCCGACAATCCGGTGACGCTGGTGTTCAAACATGTGCATGAGGACGTGCCGTCCGTGACGACCGTGTGTCCCGGCATCGACCCGTCCGTGGCGGCGTTCATCGCCCATCTGACCGCGCGCAGGGTCGAGGACCGGCCCGTCGACGGCATGACCGCAGCCGAGGAGCTGCGCCGGATCGCCGCCAAACTGCCGATGTCGGCGTGGCAGTACCGTCTGCATACCGAACCGGCCGGCACCGGACGGACCGACGCCACCGCCCCGGCGCTGGTGGGCGCCATCGGTTCGCCTGCAGGTGACGCTTCCCATCGTGCGGCCGCCGCAGGTGCGGGCGATATCAGCGACACCACGCTCCCGTCCAAGACGAACGGTGGTGGTGCCGGTGCATCCTCAGGCACTTCTGCCACCACCGCTGTTCCCGCTTCCCCGTCCTCGCAGCCGGCGTCCCGAGGGATTCCTGCTCCCCCTGCGCCTCCGGTGGCACCCACCACGGCCATCGACCCCGGCAAGACGCAGGCCGTGCCGCAGCCGGGTAGCGAAACGCAGGTGCTCTCCCCGCTCGACCCGTTTGCCCAGGCCATCACGGACGCGGACGGGTCCGTGTCCGCATCCGATGGCGGAACGCCGGAAATCGGTCAGCATGCGGACGATGCCATCATCGCGAAGCCCTGGTGGAAGCGCGCGCCGTTCATCGTCACGATGGTGGTCGTGCTGGTGCTCGCCCTGATTGGCTCCGGTGGCGGCTGGTGGTGGTTCGCCGGGCCGGGCAGCTACTGGAATGTGCCGCAACCGCAGGACGTCACCTGTTCGTCCGACGGCGCCGCATGCCCATTGACCGGCGCCGACTGGACCACCTACGAGAGCACGCTCAAGGCGCTGGGCATCCCCTACGAGACCACGCAGGAATACAGCGATGACGTCACCGAGGGCAAGATCATCTCGGCGTCCGTCGCCGGCGACGATGCGGTGGTGAACAGTCGCATCAGCAAACGGCACGACCAGAAACTCGATATCGTGGTCTCCCGCGGTATCAGGATGGCCACCATCCCCGCCGACATCCTCGACGCGAACTCCGCCAACGGCAAAAGCCCGCTCGACGCCCTGAAGAAGGCCGGATTCACGAACGTCAAGCATGATTCGTCCAAGGACGAGTACTCGATGGACAAGCCCGAAGGCGCGGCGCTGACCATCTCCCCCGATCCGGGGACCACGGCCAAGCACAACGCCGAGGTGACCGTCACGTTGAGCAAGGGCCCGATGCCGGTGAGCATGCCGGACATCGTGGGCAAGACCAAGGACGAGATGCAGGCGGCGCTGAGCGAGCTCAAGCTCACCGCCAACGTCACCGAGCAATACGACGACAAAATCCCGGCCGGGGAGGTCATCTCCGCTTCGCAGCAGGCCGGCGCGCAGCTCAAGTGGGGCGACACGGTGGACGTCGTGATCTCCAAGGGCCCGGAAACCACGGTGCTGCCCAACGTGGTGGGTATGAAGTACGACGACGCCGCCGCACAGCTCAAGAAACTGGGCTTCACGGTGAAGAAGTCGGCGCCGTTGGGCGACATCACCCATGAGGTGCGTGTGCAGAGCCCCAAGGCCGGCGAAACGGTCCGTCTGCGCGACGAGAACGGCACCCCGACCACCATCACCCTCACCGTGGTGTGACCGGTGTGCTTTTCCCTCGGATTCCGCAGATTCCGAGGGAAATCGATGAATCCGGTAATTGTCGCTTGATTCCGATGGCTCCGATTGTCCATTACTTCGTGATGATGCCAAGACTTCGTGGGATAATCCTCAGCCAAATGGGACGAAACGTAAGTCAGCGACGATGCCATGTTACGTTTCGTGCCGTTTGACCATGCCAAAACGGGACGAAACGTAACATCATGTCGTTGGAAAGTTACGTTTCGTCCCGTTATCGTCGGCAAGGCATCGTGACGTCCCCTATCGGATTGCATTGTGGCCCGGCCAAGCGAGCCGCAAGTCCAAGGAGCCAGACAGAACTACTTGCCAGCCTCCCCGGACTCCGACTCGGCGGTACCGGCATCGGCGGCCTTTGCCTCCTCGGCCTCCTTGGCGGCCTTGAGCTCCGCCTTGACCTTCTGGGCGTACTCGTTCACGTATTCCTGCCCGCTCATCTCACGAATCGCGGCGGACACACGGTCCGTGAGCGCGCGCAAATCGTCGTGCGTGATCTCGTCGGCCGACTTCTTCTCCACATCAATCGGCTTGCCGTATTTGACCTGGGTGCGGCCCTTCTTCGGAATCGTGGTGCCGATGGGTTGCAGCAGATTCGAGCCGATGATGGCGGTCGGCACAATCGGACAGCCGGTCTCCAGCGCCAGACGTGCCACGCCCGTGTGACCCTTGTACATGCGACCGTCGGGGCTGCGCGTGCCTTCGATGTGAATGCCGAACAGGTGGCCGTCCTCGATGATCTCGCGCGCATGCTCAAGCGCACCAAGCGACTTGTTGCCGCCGGAACGGTCCACCGGGAACACGCCCACGGACGTGAACCACCACTTCTTGAACTTGCCCTTGATGCCCTTGCCCTCGAAATACTCGGCCTTGCCCATGAAGTGCACCATGCGCGGGCAGGTGATCGGGATGAGCGCATCATCGATGACGGCCAGATGGTTCGCGGCGATGATGGCGCCACCGGTACGCGGCACGTTGTTGAGGCCCGTGACGGTGGGGCCAAGACGATGACGGGCGATGGGACCGAAGACCTTGACGAAGAACCAGTACAGCACTTGGCGTTTCCCTCCCTGCGCGGTGGGGCGACAGATTACAGTGGTATATATGACTGACCTCAACAATACCAACGCGGCTGACGAGCCCACAACACCGATGCCGAATGACGGTGCGAATCCCGGCGATTCGGCTGGCGTCCCCGCCGACGGGGATGCTCACACCCCGGCGTCGGGCACCCCCTCGGCCGGTTCCCCCGCCCCGGCTGACCTCGGCAACCTCGACGAGGCGTGGGCGGCGTTCGAGGCCGAGCACAAGGCCGATCTCCATGACGTGGCCTCCTCGCGGCAGGCCAGGAAGTTCGAAAAGCAGGCGAAGCGCCGCGAGAAGGAGGCGCTGCTGTCCGTCGACGACCTCGACATGGGTGTGTTCACCGATGACGCAAAGCCGTTGGGAGGCGGGCTGGGCGGCGGCCTGCGCGACCGTCTGCGCGGCGGCAAGCGCACTTCACGCAACCGCACCGACATCCCGAACGGGGATTCGCACGACGGCGGGGCCGCAGGAAGCACTTGGGGAGACGGGGACAACCCGCAACGCGGCCCGCGCGATTTCACCGGTAGGAGCTGGCTGGATACGGATGATGTGATGGACCAGTACGATGATGGCGGCTTCACTCCCCCGAACCCGGAACTCGGCCCGGTCAGAACGTCCACCGCACTGCTGGTGGCATTGCTGGTCATTGGATTGGCTGGCACCATCGTGATGGTGCTGGTGCCGAGCCTGTACGGGATTCCGGTGGTGAGCGCACTGCTCAACATCGCATTCGGGCTGTGCACCATACTCGGCTTGGGAGGGCTCATCGTCAAGGCCCTGAACCGCAAGGACCGCCCCGGCGACCAGGGCGGCTACTACGACGACGGGGCGAAGGTGTGAGTCCCGCCGTTCTTGGCTCCCTTCTCTGAGGGGAGCTGTCAGCGTAGCGGACTGAGGGGAGTCCGGATATTACCGGAGACCCCCCTCAGTCGTCTTCGACGCCGATCCCCTCAGAGAGGGGAGCCAAGCATGGCGCCAGCACGGCTCACGATGCGAAATCGATGGATTCCTGCAGTTCCGCAATCATGCTCTTGGCCGCATCAAGCGACTTGCGCTTGCCGAACACCACATCTTGCTGGTACCGCACGATGACCTTGTCCAGTTCCGAAGCACCGTTGGGCGTAATCGCCGGGGCGTTCCCCAGCATGGGCTGGATCTTGTCGACGAAGTCAAGTGCCGCCCGATCCGTTCCGTCAGCCTCGGCGGCCAAAGACTTACGGATATCGTTGTTTGCCGGAATGCCGCGTTCGGTGCCGAGAATCTCACCGGCCTTCGGGTCGTTGAGGAGATAGTCGACAAGCATCGCCGCTTCGGCAGGGTGCTGGGACTGTGAGGAAATCGCCCAGTACATACCAGGTTTCAGGTACATGGTCTTCGCACCGGGCTTGACTTGGGGCATCGGTACGAGCGTCATGTTCTCGGTGCCGGCGGCTTGAGCGTACGGGGTGATCATCGTAGCCTGCGTGATCATCATCGCCTGCCTGCCCTTGCCGAAATCACTGTCGTTCATGGCGGCTGCGGTGTTCTCACTCCAACGTTCCGCGCTGCCTTCGATGCCGTTCTTCGCCCAGTCCGCGGGCAGCTGCAGGAATGATGCAAGCGTTTCGGGGGAAATCGTGATGCGGTTGCCGTCGAACAGCCGCTCGCCGTGCTGACGCGCCCACAACTGCAGGCCGTATCCGTTATTCGGGGCGATTGAACCGATATCCTTGCCGCCGGATTTCTCCGTGACCTGCTGCGCGAATGCGGTGAATTCTTCCCAGGTCCAGTTGTCGGTATCCGGCAGGGTGAGTCCGAGTTCGTCGAGCACATCGTTGTTGACGATGACCCCATACTGGGCGGTGGTCATCGGGACGGCAACTTGTGCACCCTCCACCTGGCCCATAGTCTTCAGTGAATCATCCATACCGCTCATATCAAGGTAATCAGATGCTTTGCCGAGATCGAGCAACGACCCCATCGATCCGTAGAACGCCAGATACAGCTCATCCATCTGCATGACGTCCGGCGCGTTGCCGCCTGCGGACTGCACGGCGAGCTTGTCCCAATATCCGGTCCAGTCGGAGTATTCCATATCGACGTGGATGTTGGGATGCTCCTGCTCGAATCCCTTGACCGCTTCCTCGGTGGCCTTGACGCGGGCGTCGCCGCCCCACCAGCTCAGGCGGATGGTCACATCACCATCCGCCGGCACCACCGGCACATCGGACGCGCCGACCGAACTGCCGCATGCAGCCGTGACACACAACGACATCGCCGCCATCACTGCGGCTAGATACTTCTTCCACAAACGCTTGAACATCATTGTTGTCCTTCATGATTGGAAATGGTATGGATGCGTGCGGCATCAAGGCGCACCGAGGGAAGGCATACGAAGGTACGTCGACCGAGGGGCAACGCGGATGACGCTCCATCCATGTCATTTCCCTCCCGTGGTGGCGATTCCCTGAACCAAGTACTTCTGACCGAACGTGAACACCAGGAAGAGCGGAATTAGCGAGACCACGCTCATCGCGAACATCGGGCCGTAGCTGGACTGGGACTGCGAGTCGATGAACGTGCGCAGCGCGATCGGCACAGTGTACATATCCGGCTTGGTCAGATACAGCAACTGGCTGAAGAAGTCGTTCCATGTCCAGATGAACGTGAAGACCGCGCAGGTGCCGATGGCCGGCTTCATCAGCGGCAGCAGAATCTGGAAGAAGATGCGCACATGGCCGGCGCCGTCCAGCTTGGCCGCCTCGTCGAGGTCGCGCGGCAGTCCTCGCAGGAACTGATAGAACAGGAAGGTGAAGAAGCCGTCCATGGCGAGGAACTTCGGCACGATCAGCGGCACGAACGTGTTGATCATGTGCAACGAGTTCCACATGATGTACTGCGGGATCACAATCACATGAATCGGAATCATGAGCATGAGCAGCATGAATCCGAACAACACGCCGCGGAACCGGAAGTTCAGTCGAGCGAAAGCGTAGGCGGCCATCGAACAGGTGAGGATGTTGCCGATGATGGCGAACACGACGATGATCAGCGAGTTCAGGATGTAACGCCCGAACGGCTGGCTGAGCGCGTTCCATCCGGCGACGTAGTTCTCCCAGAGCGGATTGGTGACCACCAATCCCATATTCGTGAAGATATCCTCCTGCGGGCGCAACGAGCTGGCAATCATCCACAGGATCGGGTACAGCATGAGGATGGCCACGAGCAACACGACAACCTGCTTGGCCACGGCCACGACCACACGGCCGACGCTACGGGCTCGGTTCGGACGCATGCCCGCGCCGGAGCCGAGCTCCGCATAGGCCGCATTGCCGCGATTGCCTGTGTCCAGCTCGTGAGCGGCGTGGTTCCCATCGGTTTCGCCGGAGCCAATCATGGCGTTCATCGTTGCAACATCAGTCATCGTAATGCACCCAGAATTTAGAGAGAGCGAAATTGATTCCGGTCAGCAAGGCCACGATCAGCACCATGATCCATGCCAGCGCGGAGGCGTATCCCATGCGCAGCGAGGCGAAGCCCTGCTGATAGAGATACAGCGTGTAGAACAGCGTGGAGTCGGAAGGACCACCGGTACCGCCGGAGACCACGTAGGCCTGAGTGAACGTCTGGAAGGAGTTGATCACGCTCATCACCAGATTGAAAAAGATGATCGGCGAGAGCATCGGCAGGGTGATTGAGCGGAACTGACGCCATTTTCCGGCACCATCCACGCTGGCCGCCTCATACAGCTCACGCGGAATCTGACGCAAACCAGCAAGGAAGATGACCATTGGCGAGCCGAACTGCCAAACGTGCAACGCCATAAGCGTCCAGTTGGCCGTGTCCGGGTTGGCAATCCAAGACATCGACGTGTCGATGCCGAAGATGCCGAGGAACGCGTTGAACAGGCCGTCCGCACCGAACACCATCTTCCAGAGCACCGCCACGGCCACTGATCCGCCAAGCATCGACGGCAGGTAGAACGCGGAGCGATAGAAGGCGAGCCCCCTCATGCCGCGATCAAGCAACACGGCCAGCGCCAATGCGGCGATGAGCTGCAGCGGCACGGAAATAATCACGTAGGTCAGGGTCACCTGCAATGAGCTGATGAATCGCGGGTCGGCGAGCATGTGCCGGTAGTTCATCAGCCCGACGAACTGCGGCGACTTGATCATGTTGTATTTGGTGAACGAAATCCCCAGCGAGTACAGCATCGGAATAAGGCTCAGGAACACCGCGCCGATCAGCCACGGTGCCAGAAATCCCAACGCCACCTTGGTGTCGGTCGGCCTGTCTTTCGGCTTATGCCGGTTTTTGACCAGCGATCCGAATTCCGTAAACGAACTCACGACGTTCCCTCCATGATTCCAGACCTTCATCGGTCGAACATGGCTCAAGGATATGCGAGAGTCCACCGTCGTTGCCATTTGTTGCCAAAGTTGCATAGACGGAGCATGGCATGCGCATGCGAGGAACCATCGCCATAGGCACCACATCAATAACGATTGAGGGGAAGCAACGGAAATACGCTGCTTCCCCTCAACACATCCTTCCGACAGTCTCCTTATGGAAGAAGAATGCCTAACGTCCTACGACGCATCACGCCTTGGACTTGGCGGTGGCCACCCACTTGTCGAGCAGGGCCTGGGCCTTGCCGGAGTCCACGGCATCCTCGGCCAGCTTGTAGGCTTCGCGGAAGCGCTCGCCCAGCGTGCCCTCGCCCACCAGATGACCGTCGGCGACGATGGCGGAGGCGGCGTTGAGCAGTGCGGTGGTGCGGGCCGGGATGTCCTTGCCGGCCACGAAATCACGGAAGGCGGCAGCGTTGACCTCGGGCTCGCCGCCCTTGAGATCGGTGACGTCGATCTTGGCGAGGCCGAGCTCCACGGTCGGGTCGAAATCGGTCTCGGTCACCTTGCCGTCGCGGATCTCCCACACGGAGACCGGGCCGGTGGGGGCGAGCTCGTCCATGCCCTCATGCGAGGTGTAGACCATGCCGGACTGGCCGTTGGCGGCGTATACGGCGGCCATAATCGGGCTCATCTCGCGCTTGGCGCAGCCGATGGCCACATGGGCGGGCTTGGCCGGGTTGGTCAGCGGGCCCAGCACGTTGAACACGCACGGGATGCCGAGCGCGGCGCGGATCGGGCCGACGAAGCGCATGGCCGGGTGGAAGGTGCGGGCGAACGCGAAGGTGATGCCCACCTCGTCGCCGACCTCGCCGACCGCCTCGGGCTTCAGGTCCAGCGGCAGGCCGAGCGCTTCGAGCACGTCGGCGGCACCGCACTTCGAGGAGGCTGCGCGATTGCCATGCTTGACGATCTTCACGCCCGCGGCCGCGGCGGCCACCGAGCCCATCGTGGACAGGTTCACCGTGGCGAAGCCGTCACCACCGGTACCCACGATGTCGGTGGTCTCACCGGAGACGTTGAGCGGCACGGCGTGCGACACCATGGCTTTGGCCGCGCCGGACACCTCCTCGGCCGTCAGCCCCAGCTGCTGCTGGAGGGCGAGCGTGGCGCCCACGGCGGCGGGATTGGCGTTGCCCTTCATCAGATCATCGACGAACCATTCGGATTCCTCGGCGCTCAGGTGGTCTCCCCCGACCAGCTTGGTGAGAATCGACTTCCATGTGATCTCGGCCATTGTTCCTCCTTGGCGCACTCGCGCCCGATAATCAGTGACGCGGCCAATTGTAATGGCCATATATTGCGTCTCCGACATGTTCTTTCATATTGCAGAACGCGAAAGGCTCCCCGCTTAATGCGGGGAGCCAATCACTCATTAGCCATCTGCAACCGGCTGGTTAGCAATAGCAGTCGCTAGTCAGACTCACCGCATCACTCGGCGGTCTGCGGCCAGCACTTCTCGTACTTGACACCGGTGAGCTGCTCGACGACCTTCTTGGTCTCGGGATCGACGTCGGCCTTCTTGCCACCGTTCTGGAGACGGTCAATCTCCTTCAAAAGCACCGCATCGGTCTTCTTGTCCAGCTTCAACGTAAACGAGATGATCCATGCAATCGCGAGACCCGCGATGATCCACCACACCAGCACCGTGCCGATCGCGTTGACCGCCTGGTCAGGCTGCGGCTTGCCCGCCTTGAACGCGTCCTCCACGAACCCGTTCGCACCCAGGAACCAGCCCCATGCCATCGCGGACAGTCCGGCCGTGATCTTACGAGCGAACTGCTGGAAGCCGATGTACAGGCCACCACGGTTCTCGCCGGCCATGATCATGTCCACATCCGGGATGAACGGGAATACGTTCCACGGGATGAACCAAGTCATGGCGCGGAAAATCAGCCACCAGACCATCACCACGTACAGCATGGCGTTCCATGCGGACGTTTCGTTCTGAGCGGCGGTCTGCCACAGACCCCACAGGCCCAGCAGACCGATGATTGCGCCCGCGAAGTTCAGGGAGAACATCTTGCGTGGGCCGAGCTTGGCGAAGAGCCAGCCGAAGACGGGCTTGAGGGGCTCGCCGATCAGGGCCATGCCCAGCAGGGCGGAACCAAACGCGACCGGCTTGTTGAGGTTGTACAGCACGAAGAACAGCCACACCTGGCCGAAGATGTCGAGGAACGACTGGCCCAGCAGATAGATCAGGATATGCTTGCGGAACGTCTTGTTGCGCAGCGTGGAGAAGTAGCCGACGAAGATGTCGCCCACACCCTTGAGCCACTTGCCAAAGTCGAACGCCTCCTTCTTCTGGGCTTCGATCGCGACCTCGTCAAAACCTGCCTCCTCTGGGGTCAGCTCCCATGTGGACTTGTACGCGATGAACACGCACACCGCGAACAGCGCGATGAAGCAGCCCATGGAAATCGTGTAAGACGAGCTCTGCTTGTCGCCGAGGGCCTTGAGGAAGGCTGCCATACCGAGCGGCACCACCGCAGTGGAGATGCCGGAGAACAGCATACGCGTCGTCGACAGCATGGTACGACCGTTAAAATCGGTGGTCATCTCATTCGGGAGCACCGAGTACGGGGTCATGATCAGCTGGTTGGCGATGATCCACAGCGCGTACACCACGAAGTAGGCCCAGAATGGCATGCCCGGCACGAACATGAGAATGGTGACCAGCAACAGCGGCACACCGAGGAGGATCAGGAAACGACGACGGCCAAACTTGCGGCCGATCTTGTACTTGTACAGGCTATCGGACAATGTGCCGAACACCAGGGCGGAGAACGCGGCGAGCATCGTCGCGATACCGACGATGGAACCTGCCTGCGCGACCTTGAGACCGGCGAACGTGGTCCAGAACAACGTCAGGTAGGTAGCGATCTGGCCGAAGCCGCCGCCATAGAAGTCACCGAACGCATAACCAACCGCGTTCAGCAGCGTGATTTTGCGTCCCTTAGGCGCGCTAGCCTGAGAGGTGGTTGCCTGCTGTGTCATTGCAGCATCCTTTCCATTCCTGTATGCGGGAGGCACCCCGCTACAGGTTTTTTCTTTTTCTCGCAGGATTCAGGAGGCACCCTGAAATCCGCGAATTCTCTTCTCTGGCTCCCTCTGATGAGGGAGCTGTCGAACACAGTGAGACCGGGGGAGGGAACTCGAAGGTATTTTCGTCTGGGTCTCTCCCCCACCCGCTCCGCGGGAGGCTTCCTCGTCAGAGGGAGCCAATAACAGCTACTTCTGCCACTTGGCCTTCATGGCCTTGAAGATCTCGCGGTCGGTAGGGTGGTTCTCCATGTTCATGATCACGAACACGTCCTTTTCCCACTCGGGGTAGCAGAAATCGCGCAGCCACTGGAAGTAGTGCGGACCGTCGCCCACGCAGCGCAGGTAGCCCATGAGCTGTTCGGCGACCCATGCGGACTGCTTGATGTCCGTGAGGCAGTCGTTACGCCAGAAGCCGGCCCACTTGCCGTGTTCGCGGTCGCGCATCGCACGATCGCCCGCGGTGAACTCCTCGGCGGCCAGACCCGCGTCGTAGAAGGCGTGCCGCCAGTCCTCGTCGTAGCCGGCAAGCAGGGCGTCGCACACATGCACGGACGCGGCCACGGAGTGCTCATAGATGCCGGCCTCGACGCCGATGGAGTCGCGGATGAGCTCGGCGGCTTCCTCCTCACCGCGCAACTCGGCGGAGATGGCGGCCAACTCGACCTTGTCGGCGAGGTCGGCGTAACGCTTGACGGCCGGCTCGATCAGGTCGCGGTAGAACGTGATCTGTTCCTTGAGTGTGTCGGCCTCGTGCATCCAGCGAAGGTCCTGCGCCGGGGCGTTGCGGTCCTTGAGCCACTGGGTGATGAGCATGCGCGGCACATGGTTGAAGTACTGCTCGCCGGCGTGGTCGTCCCAGTTCGGGCCGTACTGCACGGCCGACTTCCAGTATTCCTCGTACAGGTCGAACACGGCGTCCACGTTGTCCTCGCCGTAGTAGTCGGCGATGTAGCGCTTGGCGACCTGCTCGAAGTCGATTTTGCCGTCGCGCCAGATCGCAGCAATGAAGTTGAGGAAGTAGACGTGGGGCTTGATGTTGGATGCGTTGACGATCCACACGTCAGCGCCGCCGTGCTCAATCACCTGTTCAAGCTCGCCGGCCACCAGACGCGGGTCGTTGGTGATGTCGGTGGTGTGGTTGGCGGCCTGCAGGTCGTAGAAGCTGGCGTGGTAGTAGATGCCGTTGTCGCCGTCGTTCGTCGGCATGGCGGGCACACGCGGGTTGTTGTTCTCCTGACGGCGGGAGACCATGCGGCCGAATCCGTTGTCGGCCCAGATCTTGGCCACCTGCTTGGGGTAGGTCAGCACGCCCGCGCGGTAGAGCTCCATGGCCTCGCCGTACAGGTAGATGCAGCACTGGGCGCCGGGGTCAGCCTCCTGCACCATGTCGTACTGCTTCTGGATGATGTCGGAGAGCAGCTTGCCGCGCGCCTCATCGGTGGCGTAACGAGGGTCGAAGTTCCAGAACGGCTGGTCGCCTTGGCCGCGGAAGCCGAGCGTCCATACGGTGCGCTTGCCCTTCTGGGCCTCGATGGCCTCACGCCACAGCGCCTCGAAGCGCGGCTCCTCCTCGGGCCACTTGGGCTGCACGCCCGGGTAAGCGGCGGCGAACATGCGCGCGCCGAGCGGGCAGGCGTGATGTTGGTTGATGTAGAAGCCCATGTCCTGCGCGAGCTTCAGGTGCGGTTCGCCACGCTGGCCGGAGCCGGGAATCACCATGTTGCCGCCCAGACGGTAGACGGTTTCGAAGGCGAGACGCCAGGTCTTGTCGAGGTCGTTGTCGACCTTCCAGTCCTCGAGCAGCACCTCATCGTTGATGAAGAAGCCCTTGTACTTGACAGCCGTGGGCTTGGATGCGAGCGCGAAGTCGTCGGCCAACTCGATGCTCGGTACCGGCTCAAACCGCTGATCGTTCCAGAACCAGAAGTCCTTGACGCCGAGGACCTCGCGGCTGACGGCGTACAGGCCGTAGATGAAACCGAAGTCGTCGCCCGCATGAATCTCGAGATTGTCATCGGCGACGCGCACCTCCCAGGTCTCGGGGTTATGCGTACCCTCGACGAGCACGATGTCCGCGCCGGGCTGGTCGGACGGCGAAATCGTGGCCTTCAGGTCACGCTCGATGTCCTCGACCGCGAACGCCACGGCCTTGGACGGCGTCGCCCCCGTCACCTTGGACGCGGATGTGATGGAAATAGACATGGTTCCTCCAAGTGAACTTGTCTGTTGCTTTCGTACGTTCCGGTGCGCTTCCACGCGCCCGAACCGCTGACAGGAACCATAATCGTTCATCATGGAACACACGTTGCGATTGTTGCCAAAGGTTGCCATAATGTTGCGCAACGTCTTCGACAAGAGCGGGGAGACAGCATATGGGCAAGGGCAAAACCACCATCTATGACATCGCGCGCGAGGCCGGAGTTAGCCCGTCCACCGTCTCGCGGGCGCTCAGTCAGCCGGGACGAATCTCGGCGAAAACCGAATTCCGCATTCGCCGAGTGGCCGAGCAACTCGGCTACCTCACACCGGACACCGCCGACGACGGCGACACTCCCCTGCCGGCCACCGGCATGATGGCGGCCATCGTGCCCACGCTGGCCAATCCCCTGTACGCCACCACGGTCAATGCCCTGCAGGAGCATCTGGAGTCAAAGGGCTACGGCCTGATCACCCTGGACACCAATGAGAAACCTGCCGTCGAGCGCAAGGCCATGTCCTATGTGATGCGCAACGTGGATGGCGTCGCGCTCATCTCCTCACGTCTGAGCGAACCGGATATCCGTCGCATCACACTGGTCAAGCCGGTCGTGCTCATCAACCGCACTATTCCGGGATTGGCGAGTGTGACCGTGGATGTGGCCGGTGCCATCGACGACGCGGTGCACGCGCTGAAATCCTCCGGTCATTCGTCGATCACCTATCTCGCCGGTCCCGTGAGCTCATGGTCGAACGAATACCGTCGACGTTGCATACGCGCCTCCGCGTTCCGTTACGATATGACCTACCGCGTGGTGAGGGAATGCGAACCAAACCTCTCCGGCGGAGCGAAAGCCGTAGAGCAATATCTTATCCGCCCCACGGATGCGGTGTTCGCGTTCAACGATTCGCTCGCCGCAGGTTTCATGACAGCTGCGAGGCGTCAAGGCCTGCGTATCCCGGAAGATGTCTCAGTCATCGGATTCGATGACATCGAAATGGCCGCGCTGCTCACGCCCTCCTTGAACACCATAAACATGCGAAGTGCCACCATCGCAGCCGAGGCTGCAAACGCCTTGGTGAACGCGACACGCACTGGCTCATCCCGACCTGAACCGATTGCGCTCGAAGCGCGGTATATATCGCGCGATTCGGTGAACCAGCACAAGCGTTCCACGATGAAGCTCGGCCCGTACGCCGAGCTCACACGTTCCAGCGACACCATTGTGCTCACCCTGCTGTCCAACGCCTTCAACGAAACGATGCCTCGCATCAACGAGTTCATGCGCATTCATCCGCATATCGTCATCGACCCGATCGAGGGCCGCACCCAGGAAAACACGCTCTCCCTGTACTGGGAGCGAATCATCAATCGCCGTCCCGTACCTGATATGGTCAATGTGGAGCGCACCGCCCTGCCACAACTGGCGGCATCCGGTGCCCTGCTCGATTTGACCGCCTTCGCCGGCGAGGAGCTGGAACGCGAGGTAGCTCCCCAAGTGGACCCCGCGTCGTGGCGTTCGGCTCACTATGCCAGCAAACTGTATGGTATCCCCGGCGACCAATCGCAGACGGCGATGTTCTACCGCGAAGACCTGCTGAAGCATTACGGACTTGCCGTGCCGCACACATGGGACGAGTTCTACGACGAAGGCGTGGCCTTGCACGCGCGCAATCCCAACCGGTACATGGGAATCCTCGACACCACCGATGTGCAGCATTACCTCTCGTTCTTCCGCATGGCCGGCGCCAAGCCGTGGGTGGTGGAGGATGACACCGCGATTCGCTTCCAGATGACCGACGACCGCGTACGGTTCGTGGCCAAGTTCCTGCAGCAATGTCTGGACGACGGCGTGCTCAAGGCCGAACCGCTGTGGGACAACCGCTATATGCTGCCCACATCCGGCACCTATCTGACCATGACCTACGCGAACTGGATCGGCAAGATCCTCGCCGCATCCTATCCGGCCGACAAGGGTCTGTGGAAGGTGGCGCTGCCGCCCGGATTCGTGGACCCCAGCCAGATCATGACCGCGGAGATCGGCGGTTCGACGATGGCGATCAGCGCGAAGCTGCCGCCGGTCCGCCAGCGGGCGGCGCTGACGTTCATCCGCTGGTTCCAGCTCGACCCGGCCTCGGTGGAACTGCGGGCACCGGGCGGCGTGTCCGCAGCCGCCGGCTATGTGGAGGACCTGACACGCCGCGGCACGCGCGACCCGTATTTCGACCAGCCCATCTACGACGTGTACGCCAAATCGGCGGCGCGCGTGAACCGTGATTGGGACAACCTGCCGTTCTACAGCCAGCTGGATGCGGAGTTCACCCGTCTCATCGTGCCCGCGCTGCGTCCCGGCGGCCGCAGCGATGACCGCTTGGACGAGTGGGAGCGCCGCCTCAAGCTCTACGCCACCTCGCAGGGCTTCACCGTGAAATGAACGGCATTATGCACATAACCGCCGACGACGACGATGCTACGCATGGGGTTACGCCACTGCGCCGTGCCACATGCCCCATGTTGTAGGGATTTTCACATGGTGTAGGGAACGGGTTTTGCGATTTCGCGGAATTCCGCCTTTTTATGTCCCTACATCATGGGCAATTCCCTACATCATGGGATTTTCCCTACACCATGGGGCATGTGATGGGCATGTGTCAAGGAGCACACGAGAAGCACACGAAGACAGCAACGCAAAGGGGTCTCTCCTCGGTGGAGAGACCCCTTCAATCATCGATGCAGTGCGACGCTAGCGAACGATCATCACTTCTCGTTCTGGCCGTGGCACATCTTGTACTTGCGACCGGAACCGCACGGGCACGGGGCGTTCCTGCCGGTGCCGGGGAAGGTGCGACCGTCGGCCCACGGCACGCGCAGCTCCTCGCTCTTCGGGCGCTTGGAGACCGGGACCTTGCCTTCGGCGTGGCTGATCGGGGCCGGGCCGGTGATGGCGGAGGTGGTCTCGCCGGCCTCAGAGGCCTTGGCGGACTCGGCGATGGCCTTCTTCTCCTCCTCGTCGTCCTCATCCTCGACTTCGCCTTCGGCGGCCTCGGCTTCGGTCTCGCCGTCCTCGTCCGGGCCGGCGGCCACGGTGGCGGCGGAATCGGAGCCTTCGCCGGTGGCGGTGATGCCGGTGGCGGACTCGGCGGCGTCAACCGCGGCGTCCTCATCGGCGGCGGAGGTGTGATCCTCGGTGGCCGCCACCTGCTTGACGTCGATGTGGAAGAGCAGCTGGACGGACTCCTCCTTGATCGCCTCAATCATGGAGTTGTACATCTGGTAGCCTTCGCGCTGGTACTCGACCAGCGGGTCGCGCTGGCCCATACCACGCAGGCCGATGCCGTCCTTGAGGTAGTCCATCTCGTAGAGGTGCTCGCGCCACTTGCGGTCGAGCACGGCGAGGACCACGCGGCGTTCGAGGTCGCGCAGGCCAGATTCGCCGATGGTCTTCTCGAGCTCGGCATACTTCTCCTGGGCGTCCTTGACGATGAGGTCGCGCACGGCGGCCACGGCCTTCTCGGCCTTGAGGCCTTCGGCCGCCTTCTGGGCCTCCTCCTCGGTGACCTTGGTGGGCACCACGGTGTTGAGGGCCTTGAACAGGCCTTCCCAATCCCAGTCCTTCGGCTTCTCGGAGCCGTTGTTGGCGCCCTTGATGTAGGACTCGACGGTCTCGGAGATGAAGCGCTCGACATCCTCGTGAATGTCCTCGCCCTTGAGCACGGCCTGACGCTCGGAGTAGATGACGGTACGCTGCTTGTTCATCACGTCGTCGTACTTGAGCACGTTCTTACGAATCTCGTAGTTGCGGGATTCCACGGCCTTCTGCGCGGTGCGCACGCCCTTGGTCACGGACTTGGCCTCGATCGGCTGGCCCTCCTCCATGCCCTTGGCCATGACCTGGGCCACGAGCTGCGTGTTGAACAGACGCATCAGATCGTCTTCCAGGGACAGGTAGAAGCGGGACTCGCCCGGGTCGCCCTGACGGCCGGAACGGCCGCGCAGCTGGTTGTCGATACGACGGGACTCGTGGCGCTCGGTGCCGAGCACGTACAGGCCGCCGAGCTTCTTGACTTCCTCGTGCTCGTCCTTGACCTGGGCCTTGATCTCGTTCAGGGTTCCCGGCCAGCGCTTCTCGTACTCCTCCGGGGTGTCCTCCGGGGAGTAGCCCTCGGACTTGAGCTTGGCGTCCGCCAAGAACTCGACGTTGCCGCCGAGCATGATGTCGGTACCACGGCCGGCCATGTTGGTGGCAACGGTCACGGCGCCCTTGCGGCCGGCGACGGCGACCACGGCGGCTTCCTTCTCGTGCTGCTTGGCGTTGAGCACCTGATGCGGGATCTTGGCCACGTCGAGCAGCGTGGAGACCACCTCGGAGCTTTCCACGGAGGCGGTGCCGAGCAGGACCGGCTGGCCCTTGGCGTGACGCTTGGCCACATCCTTGACGATGGCGGCCAGCTTCTCCTTCTTGGTGCGGAAGATGAGGTCGTCCTGGTCCTTGCGGATCATCGGGCGGTTGGTCGGAATCGGCAGCACGCCCAGCTTGTAGGTGTTCATGAACTCGGCCGCCTCGGTCTCGGCGGTACCGGTCATGCCGGCGAGCTTGTCGTACATGCGGAAGTAGTTCTGCAGGGTGATGGTGGCGAAGGTCTGGTTCTCGGCCTTGACCTCCACGCCTTCCTTGGCCTCGATGGCCTGGTGCAGGCCCTCGTTGTAGCGGCGGCCCGGCAGGATACGGCCGGTGTGCTCATCGACGATGAGGACCTCGCCGTGGGTGACCACGTAGTCCTTATCGCGCAGGAACAGCTCCTTGGCCTTGATGGCGTTGTTGAGGTAGCCGATCAGGGCGGTGTTGGCCGGCTCGTACAGGTTGTCGATGCCGAGAAAGTCCTCGACCTTGGTGATGCCCGGATCGAGGATGCCGACGACCTTCTTCTTCTCGTCGACGTCGTAGTCCTCGTCACGGGTGAGCTTCAGGACCAGCTTGGCGAAGGTGCGGTACCAGCGGGTCACGTCGCCTTCGGCCGGGCCGGAGATGATGAGCGGGGTACGGGCCTCATCGATGAGAATGGAGTCGACCTCATCGACGATGGCGAAGTGGTGGCCGCGCTGCACCAGATCGGCCTTCTCCCACGCCATGTTGTCGCGCAGGTAGTCGAAGCCGAACTCGTTGTTGGTGCCGTAGGTGATGTCGGCGTTGTACTGCTTGCGGCGCTCCGGCGGCTTCTGCTCGGTGATGATGCAGCCGACGGACATGCCGAGGAAGCGGTAGATGCGGCCCATGAGCTCGCTCTGGTAGCTGGCCAGGTAGTCGTTCACGGTGACCACATGCACGCCCTTGCCCTCGAGCGCGTTGAGGTAGCTCGGCAGGGTGGCCACGAGGGTCTTGCCTTCACCGGTCTTCATCTCGGCGATGTTGCCCCAATGCAGGGCCGCGCCGCCCATGAGCTGCACGTCGAAGTGACGCTGGCCGAGCGTGCGCTTGGAGACCTCGCGCACGGTGGCGAACGCCTCGGGCATGATGTCGTCGAGGCTCTTGCCGTTCTCGATCTGCTGCTTGAACTTCGGGGTCTGGGCCTTGAGCTCCTCATCGGAGAGGGCTGAGATCTCGTCCTCCAGCGCGTTCACGGCCTTGGCGACGTTCTCCAGCTTCTTGAGCTGGCGCCCTTCGCCCATGCGCAGGGCTTTGTCAATGATATCGACCACTGGGTTTCTCCCTTGATTGGTTACGGTGGTTCCGGGTATTACCTTACCGTCCCGCGTCACCAGCGGTCATCTTTTTCGACCATTTTACGAAAAAAATGGACCGCCTCCCTTGCCGGGAAGCGATCCATCATCGTGTCATGCGATTGACTTCATACAATCGACCGGTCGGCCGACAGACCAGTCAGTCCTTTCAGTCTTTCTTGACGTTTTCGGGGGTGTCGATCTCGAACACGCCGTAGCTCCAGCCGTGACGGTGGTAGACCACGGACGGGCGACCGGTCTCCTTGTTCACGAACAGGAAGAAGTCGTGTCCGATAAGCTCCATCTCGTACAGGGCCTCGTCGATGCTCATCGGCTCGGCGATGTGCAGCTTGCGACGGATGACGATCGGGGTGTCGCCGACCTGGACCTCCACGGATTCGCCGGGGCCGAGATCCGAGGCGACCGCAGCCTGCGGGCTGTTGTTCGGCTCCTCCTCCGATTCCTCCACCTCGGGCTCCGGAGCGGCCACGCCCAGATCCACCGGGACCGGGTTCGTGTAGCCGCGACGGTGGTCCTTGCGGCGGTCGCGGGTGCGACGCAGACGAAGGGTGAGCTTGTCCAGCGCCATGTCCAGCGCGCTGAACTCGTCCGTGCTGGAGGCCTCCGCACGTACCACGGTGCGGCCGGCGATAACGGTAATCTCCACGCGCTTGGCGGTATCGGCCTGACGCGGGTTGCCCTCATGGGTCAGCACGATCTGCGCGCGCTGTGCATCCGGGGCGATAGCGGTCACACGATTCATCTTGGTCTCAACCACATCACGGAACCTCTGCTTGACCTGCGTGTGGCGTCCGGTAACGACGATTTCCATGTTGACCTCCTATTTGACTCAAGCGGTGTTGCCCGCTATATGCGTCCCGTACAGCATCATTACCGTGCGGGTAAGTTTCATTGTAGACGAACTCTGCGTAAACAGTCGGCAACTCGCCCAGAGCATGATGTTTCTTTCCTGAGCGAATCATGAATGGCGAATCATGAATACACGTCGTCGCTGGCGAAACACGATGCGGGAAAGACCATGAAGTGTGATGAGACCTCTTATACCCCGGGTTCTGTCGTGTCGCGCGCGAACGCACGGCACGGATGACCATCCATCTCGACCTGACGTTGCCGTCAGGCTCTAGCAGCCTACCCGATGACACGGGCGAGCAGCCCTTACCGCCATCTGCTTGGCCTTGCTCCCGATGAGGCTTGCCATGCGGCCGACTGTTGCCAGCGGCCCGGTGGTCTCTTACACCGCCGTTTCACCCTTACCCGTCGAGGACGGGCGGTCTGTTCTCTGTTGCGCTATCTCTCAGGTCGCCCTGGGCGGACGTTATCCGCCATCGTGCTCTGCGGAGCCCGGAAGTTCCTCAGCCGATCCCAATGAAGGTCACGGCCGCGGTCATCAAGAGGTCTCAAGCGGACTATTATACATAGCCCTTGGAGAAGCCCACGGAAGCTCTCCCATCAGAGGGAGCCACGATGATCAAGCCGCCGAACTCAGTTGAAGAGCTCGGCGGCGACGCGACGCAGGGTCTCCGGATTGTGGCCCTTGCGACCACCGGCGGCCCAGAAGCGGCGTTGACGAACCTGACGGTCAAGCCCCTGCGTCTTGCGAGCAGTACGTCGGCCAAGCTCCCAAGCGGCATCCTCGAACACACCCTGCCGCTCCGCCTCGTCCAGGACCTGTACGGCAAGCGCGCGGTCCACGCCTTTGCGATCGAGCTCCATCGCCGCGCCGCGACGGCCCATCATGCGACCGGCGCATACCCGGACCACCGATTCGGCGTAGTCATGGTCGTTGATCAGCAGCAGATCCACCATGCGTTCGACGACCCGTTCCACCACGGCCTCGTCAAACCCTTTGCCCAGCAGCCGGTCCCGCAACGCCCCCGATGAGCGCGGCGCCGCATCAAGCAATCGCAGGGCGGCTTCACGGCAGGTGTCCTCAGCGTTCCGGTCATCGACGGCGACATCATTGGATACAACACCAGCAGTTGCGACACCATCAGCTGCGACACCAGCGGTTCCGGCATCATCGGCTGCGGCATCAACAGCGCTATCGCCCACGGACCCATAGCGAATTGCCGGCCGACCGAATCGCATGGCCCGCGCACCGGTCACAGTCCTCGTGCTCGACGAAGCCTTCGAAGTCTCCAAAGCCTTCGGAACCCCAGAAGCTTCAGAAACTCCAGAAGCCCCAGAACGACCCGGGACCCCTCCGAGCTCCGGAGTGCTTCCGAACCCGCCGCGAGGTATATGGGCGACCGGTTCGGAAGGCTCATCGTCTTCGCTCCTCCGAATCAATACGGGATTGGCACGAAGGAACGCTTCAGCGTCGATCATATGCGTCAGGCCTTGGCCGCCGCGTCCTTGGCCGCATCGGCCGTCTTGGACGACTTGGCGGTCTGCCTTGCGGCGGCGGCCTTGTCGTCCTTGGCCGCGTCGGCGGCTGCGGCCTCGCTCGCCGCTGCCGCCGCGGCCGCCTCCTCATCCTCGGCGAACTGGTCGGACGGGGCTATCAGGCCGAACTCCGCCTTGACCTTGTTCTCGATTTCCTCGGTGATGGCCGGGTTGTCCTTGAGGAACTGACGAACCTTCTCGCGGCCTTGGCCGAGCTGGTCGCCTTCGTAGGTGAACCACGAACCGGACTTCTTGACCACGCCGACCTGCTGGGCCATGTCGATGACCGAGCCTTCACGGGAGATGCCCTCGCCGTAAAGCATGTCGAATTCGGCGGACTTGAAGGGCGGGGCCATCTTGTTCTTGACCACCTTGACGCGGGTACGGTTGCCCACGGCCTCGTCGCCGTTCTTGATGGTCTGGATGCGGCGGATGTCGAGTCGGACGGAGGCGTAGAACTTGAGTGCCTTACCGCCGGTGGTGGTTTCCGGGTTGCCGAAGAACACGCCGATCTTCTCGCGTAGCTGGTTGATGAAGATGGCGGTGGTGCCGGCCTGCGACAGGGCGCCGGTCATCTTGCGCAGGGCCTGGCTCATGAGGCGGGCCTGCAGACCCACATGGCTGTCGCCCATATCACCGTCAATCTCGGCCTTGGGCACCAGCGCCGCCACCGAGTCGATGACGATGACGTCCAAGGCGCCGGAACGAATGAGCATATCCGCGATTTCAAGCGCCTGTTCGCCGTTATCGGGCTGGGAGACGATGAGCGAGTCAGTGTCCACGCCAAGCTTGCGGGCATAGGCGGGATCGAGGGCGTGCTCGGCGTCGATGTATGCGGCCACGCCGCCCTTCCGCTGGGCATTGGCCACCACATGCAACGCCAATGTGGTCTTACCCGAGGATTCGGGGCCGTAGATCTCCACGATACGCCCCTTGGGAAGACCTCCGATGCCGAGGGCCATGTCCAAGGCGAGCGACCCGGTGGAGATCACCTCCACGTTCTGCTCGGGGCGATCGCCAAGACGCATTGCGGAGCCCTTGCCAAAGCTCTTCTCCACCTGGGCGAGCGCTGTATCCAGCGCGGCCTTGCGCTTGGGATCGATCTCATGCTTGTCCGGAGCGGCCTGCTCCTTGGCCGCTTTGTTCTCAACTGCCATGTTCTTCTCCTTATCGAAGTCGTGTGCGGACAGGTCGCCTTCCACCGTAGAGAAGGCCCGTCCGCCACATCGGGCGGGGCGAACCATGTGGTTCCAGCTCCGGTTCCCAAACGGGCCGAAACCCCCTGCGCCCCGTCAAGACAAGGCGTACGGCATTTGGCGAGCACCCATCGCACACGGGCGTGGCTGCCTGTCACTGTGGATAACTATACCTCAAGATGCGAACATTTGTTCGATTACGGATTATCGAGTGTCGCGCCCGCCGATACCAACGGCCCATCCGAACGATACCGTCCACCAAGACAATCCTCACGGGGTACCACCACAACGAGCCACCCAGACAAGCCAACGGCGTATCGGCCCGGCACAACGAGCCGTCACCGAACGGGCATGGGCGGCGCGTTATGGTCGTGGCCCCAGCGTCGGGAATCCGGCACCTCCATCTGGTCACACAGCACGTTCCACACCACGCGAGGCTCCTCCCCCGCGTCCAGCGCCTCGACCGCGGTCATGTTCGCCAATTTCGGCATCCGCTGGTCCCTGGCCAGCGACCGGCCATAGGTGCGACCGAACACCTCCTCGACCAGCTCCCAGAATTCCCGTTCATGCATGCCCACCAGTGTGCCACCACCCACGGGACACCTGCACGGAACATGCGAGAGGACGAATCGCCACATACCGTACGGCGGCACGCGGCACGACGAACATACGCACCGACACGACGCATATACGGCTACCATCCCAGAGCGCATGGGGAGGCAATCGAAAGCGCCCGAAGACGAAGAAAACCCGCCGCGTCATGCGACACAGCGGGTTCACACCATCATCGGACCGCAGCCTTCACCTCGTTCTTACATCCGGCCCATGCGACATCATGCCGCACAGGACGCAAACGCCACGGTCCACAGACGATCAGACGTCACCCCTGCACGGAATCCAGATAATCGGCCACCATGCGCAGCATCTGCGCGGTGGTGACGCCGAGCGCATCGGCAATCGAGCTGAGCAGTTCGGAGCTGGCCTCCTTCTGCCCACGCTCCACCTCGGACAGGTAGCCGAGCGACACACCGGCCTTCTCGGACACTTCGCGCAGCGTGCGGCGATCGCGCGTGCGCAAATCGCGCAACACATGACCGATGGCCTCGCGCAGGGATACCGCACGAGGCTCCTCGACAGTCACCGGCTGGGCGGCGGCACGCGGCTTGTATTCGGCGTCCTCCTCCTGCCACATGCGATCGCGAGCCGCCTGACGCTCATCCTTGGCCTTCTTAGCGGCCTGCGCCTTGAGCACCTGCTGCTGGGCGAACATCACCGCACGGCGCTGGGCCGGGGTCAGCTCGCGCATACGGGCGACGCCCGGCCGAACGGTCATCGGCTTGTTGGCGGTCACATTCATCTGCTCATCGACGCGGGTCATCGTTTCCATCACCATCGCCCCTTTCAGGTCGGTTCAGCGTTCCTGCTATCTGCTATGTACAACACCGCGACCCCGCAGGTTTATTCCTGAAAACTTGCTGGTAATACACTCAAGTTTCGCTGAGCTGGTTGTCGCGGCTAGTCGGCGGCCTCGCCTCGGGTGATGAACGGCATGCAGGAGAGGGCGAGCGCGAAGAGCACGACGGCGTAGATGAACATCCACCGATAGGAGCCTGTCGCCTGCTGGATGAGGCCGAAGATGGTCGGGCTGATGGCCGCGCCGAACGAGGTGGCGAGGTAGTAGTACGAGGTCATGGCGCCGGTGTGCTCAAGTCCGCCGAGCTCAGTAATCCACGGCAGTGCGTTGACGATCACCAGAATCCAGAACACGCCGAACACGAACGCCAGATACGGCACCATGAACGGCCGGCCGAGCCACGGCATCGGCGCGAAGAGCACCGCGGAAAGCACCAGACCGGCACTCATGGTGACCTTGCGGCCGAATCTGCTGCCGATGATGCCGGCCGGAATCGCGAACGCGAGCATGCCCACGGCATACCAGACCAGGTTGCCGCCGGCGACCGCCGCCTCCATGCCCAGATCATGCGTGGCATAGAGCGTGAAATAGGTCTCCACGGCGTTCCCGCCCATCGTGTACAGGAACAGCACCAGCAGGATGAGCGCCAGACTGCGCCTGCCCTCGCGGTCGAGTTCCAGTCTCGGGGCGACGGCGTTTCTGAACTCGGTCCATGAGACGAACGGCAGACGGGCCTTCTCGCCGGGCTTAGTCACGAACTCCTCGTGTTCCCGCACCAGATGCATCAGCGCGGTGATGGCGGTCACCATGACCAGCGCGCCGGCGACGAACGCCGCGGACATGCCGAACCGCTTGTACAGCAGGCTGCCGCCGGCCAGTGCAATCACGTTGCCGATGGAGCCCATGAAGTTGATGATGCCGTTGGCCTTGCTGCGCAGGCGGGAGTCGGTCACGTCCGGCATGAGCGCCACGATCGGCGCGCGCGATGTGGCCATGACCAGCGCATACGCCACGATTGCCGCAACGGTGAGCGGCACGTTCGGCGCCAGCGAGATGAGCACGAGGAACAATGCGCCGAGCGGTATGGAGATCAGCGCGAACGGGAGGCGTCGGCCCCAGCGGGTGCGTACCTTGTCCGAAAGGATGCCGAAGAGCGGCTGGATGGTGAAGCCGCAGAAGTTGTCGATGCCCATGATCATGCCCACCACGGCGGTCGGCAGCATGAGGTCCTTGAGTTTGATGGGCACATAGGCGTTGTAAAGGGCCCATGCGGCGGATATGGCAAGGAAACCGAATCCGATGGAGAAGGTCTGCGCATAGTCGAGCTTCGGCGTGCGGCCGGCGGGAGCGCGGCCTGCGGGAATGCGGTCACTGCGGCCGATGCGGTCAATGGGGTCGTCGGGTTTCTGCGAATCGGCGGACATACCGGCAGCGCTGGGGGTCTGGTTCATGGTGCTCACATCCTTGTGTTGTAGCCGTTTCATCGGCCGGCATCGTTGCCGGGAGCCGACGTGGCGGTGAAGTTGCGGAAAATATGCGGTGAACGGCCAGTTGGGCGGCCGCTACGACAGTCGCTCGTGCAGTTTTTGCAGCACGTTGAGGACGGTGGCGAGGCGGACTTCCTCGCGCGAGCCGGTGAGGTGCAGTTCGGCGGCTTCCACCAGCTCGTTGCGCCCTGCGACAAGCCCGGCCGGGATACGCAGTCCGATGTATACCAGTCCGGCGGGCTTGTCGCCGTCCGGGCCGGGACCAGCCACGCCGGTGGTGGACAGTCCGATGACCATGTCGCCGTATTCCGGCTGCGCGTACAGCCTCGCGGTGGCCGCCGCCATCTGACGGGCGACTTCCGGGTGCACGGCGCCCTCCCGGTTCAGCAGGTCGCGGTCCACGCCGAGGATCGAGGCCTTGGCCTTGATGTCGTAGGTGACGGCTGAGCCGAGGAACACGTTGGATGCGCCGGGGATGCGCACGAAGGCGTCGGCGAGCAGGCCGCCGGTCAGCGATTCGGCGCAGGCGATTTTGGCGCCGCGCGCCTCGCAGGTCTTGAGAATCGCGGCGGCCAGGGTATCACAGGATTCACGTACGTCGTCAACCATGTGCCGACTCCTTTCCGAACGTATCCGGGCCACGGATTGCGTATGTTGCGGCGGGTGTGCGGGGATGCCGGGAGGCTCCCGTTGCGAAACCCTCAGTCACTTCGTGACAGCTCCCCTCGTAGAGGGGAGCCAACTGCGTGAACTTGGACGGACGGGCCAGTTCGGTGACAGCCGCACACAGAGGGAGCCCGACGGTGGCATTTGCGGCCGCAGCGGGAGCACGACAGCCCCCACAGGGGAACCACCCGCATCCACCCCGGCCAGACCGTCACCTCGTGACGCCTCCCTCAGAGAGGGAGACACGTTAAAACACAACCGTTTAGGCGGCTTTCTTGGAGCCGACGAACGTGTTGTAGAGGTAGATGCCGCCCGAGTAGAGGCACAGCACCAGAGATACGTAGATGACGGCGTAGGTGAGGAAGTAGTACGCGGTGAGCCAGAACGGCGTGGTCTGGCCGTTTTCGAGCGACCAGAACGGCAGCAGCAGCATGGACAGGCCGATGCACTGGAACAGGGTCTTGAGCTTGCCGGGCCATTCGGCGGCGATGACCTTGCCGCCCGGGCGCTCCATCACGAAGAAGCGCATGACGGTGATGCCGAGCTCACGCACGAGGAAGAGGGCCACCACGACCCAGCCCCAGACCGCATTGCCGAACTCATGGAAGGCGGCCGCGACGATCAGAGCGCCGCAGGTGAGCAGCTTGTCGGCGATCGGGTCCATGAGCTTGCCCATTTCGGTCACCTGATTGTATTTGCGGGCCATCCAGCCGTCGATCTTGTCGGTCGCCGCCGCGATGATGAACAGCACCGCCGCGACCCAACGCAGGGTGAGGTTGTTCGCACCCCATGCGCCCGCCATGATGTCGAGCACAAGGAAGACGACCACGAGCACGATACGCGAGTAGGTCACCAGGTTCGGCGGCGCGTTCCAGCCGTCGAAGAGCGACGATTTGGGCGATGACTGCTTGTCCACGGTGTTCTCATTCATAGAGTTCACATTACCCCCACACTGATACGTAGTATGACTGAAAGCTGATTATCCGCTCATGGAATGCCGCCAGAAGCCTGTGACTGACGAACGGACGAACGCCACTGCCGGACGGACGAAGAGATGCATTAGAGACCGCATGAATATAGAGATATAGTCACGCGGATAGGCGCAAACACAGACAGGCCTGTCGCCCCTGAGTCACCAACGTGAGGCCTCTGCCCAAGACGACAACCGCACGCCGCGAATCACTGTCCCAGCTCGCCCTGTTGGGCGGAAGAGTTCGGCGCGGACGGCTCGAGCGAGCTGGTCTCACCGCGGATGAAGGCGAGCACCTGAGGCAGATCCTGCGGCTGGACAAGCACCTCGCGCGCTTTCGACCCCTCGGAGGGGCCCACCACGCCGCGCGATTCGAGCAGGTCCATAAGGCGGCCGGCCTTGGCGAAGCCGACGCGCAGTTTGCGCTGCAGCATCGAGGTGGAGCCGAACTGGCTGCTCACCACGAGCTCGGCGGCCTGCAGCAGCACGTCCATATCGTCGCCGATCTCCTCGTCCGGCTCCATAGCGTCCTTCTTGTCGGCGTCCTTGGCCATCTGTTCGATGTCCTCGCGGTACTTGGGCTTGCGCTGGGTGCGTACGAACTCCACGGCCTTGCGAATCTCCGATTCGGACACCCACGAGCCCTGCACACGAATCGGCTTGGCCGAGCCCATCGGCAGGAACAGGGCGTCGCCCTGGCCGATGAGCGTCTCGGCGCCGACAGTGTCGAGGATGACGCGGGAATCGGTCGCGGAGGAGGTGGCGAACGCCAGTCGGGACGGGATGTTGGCCTTGATCAGACCGGTCACCACGTCCACGGACGGGCGCTGGGTGGCGAGCACGAGATGCACGCCGGCGGCTCGTGCGAGCTGGGTGATGCGCTGGATGGAGCTTTCCACGTCGTTCTTGGCCACCATCATGAGGTCGGCCATCTCGTCGACCACCACGAGGATATACGGGTAGGGCGCCACCTTGCGCTTGGAGCCAAGTGGGGCGTGGACCTTGCCGGCGCGCACGGCCTCGTTGAAGTCCTTGACGTGGCGGAACCCGAAGTATTCGAGGTCGGAGTAGCGCGCGTCCATCTCCTTGACCACCCATTCGAGGGCCTGCGCCGCCTTCTTGGGGTCGGTGATGATCGGGGTGAGCAGGTGCGGGATGCCAGCGTACGCCGAAAGCTCCACACGCTTGGGGTCCACCATGATCAGACGCACCTGATCGGGCGTGGCGCGCATGATGATCGAGGTGAGCATCGAGTTGATGAAGCTGGACTTGCCGGAGCCGGTGGCGCCGGCCACCAGCAGATGCGGCATCTTGGTCAGGTCGGCGGTGACAAAGTGGCCCTCGACGTCCTTGCCGATGCCGGACAGCATCGGATTCGGGTCGCTCAGGGCCTTGTCGGAGCGCAGCACGTCGCCCAGATGCACGATCTCGCGGTCCTCGTTCGGGATTTCGATGCCGATGGCGGATTTGCCGGGAATCGGCGAGAGGATGCGCACGTCGGAGCTGGCCACCGCATAGGCGATGTTCTTCTGCAGGTTGGTGACCTTCTCCACCTTGACGCCGGGGCCAAGCTCCACCTCGTACTGGGTCACGGAGGGGCCACGCAGGAAGCCGACCACCTTGGCGTCCACGTTGAACTGCTCGAACGTGGAGGTCAGGGCCCGAATCACCCGGTCATTGGCCGGGGTGCGCATGGCGTGCGGCTGGCCCTTGACGAGCAGGTTCAGATCGGGCAGCTGGTATGGACGATTGGCGTCGTCATCACCGTCGCCGCCGCCCGTACCGGCCGCGGACGAGCCGTCGGCGCCGTCCGGACGGGGGACGCCCTGTCCCACGCCGCTGCCGTCCGCATCGGCTCCGGCGTACGCGCCGGTCGCGTCGCCGATTCTGGTGACCCGGGTGGCGTCGTCATCGCCGTCAACAAGTTCGCCAGTTGTGGGGTTGACGAGTCCGGCCTGGGCCGCGCTAGGCGCCCACGGATCGTTGACCGCGGCCGGTACGCCGGAGAGTGCGGCCGTCGTAGCCGGTATGGCGGCGCCAGTGGCGGTGGCGTTCGGCACTGTAGCGTCTGGAATGGCGGCACCTGCGACACCGGCCGCAATCGCACCGGGGATACCCGCACCCGGCACAATCGCACTGGGCATAGTTCCACCGGGCATGGCCGCACCCGGCATACCCACGCTCTGGCCTCCCGTGATCACTCGCGGGCGGACGGGCTGCTCGCCGCGCGGCTCGCCGATGTGCGGGCGCCCGTCATATGAGGAGGACGCGATGGTGCGGCCGACCTGTCCCGAACGTGTGGAACCGTCCACCACCGGGGTTTCGGCGGTCGCGCCATGCTGGCTGGCCGCCTTGTCGAACGGATCGTCGGCGGCGTACTTGTCAAGATGGGAGTCGCCGTTGTCGCCACCGCCACGGACACGGCCGAACAGGCGCGCGAAGAAACCGGGCTTGGCGACGCCGTCGTCGGCGTCATCGTTCTCGTCATCGTCATCATGTGTGGGCACGCCGTCGGCGAAGGCAAGGGTGGTGTCCCCCACGCGCACCTCATTGGGGAACTGGTCGTTCTCGCCACCGTCCGCATCCTTGCCCTTGCCTGCAGCTTTGGCGCCGGGCTTGAACGGTTTGCCTTGGATTTTGGCGACGAGCGCGCGGACGTCGTCGGGCAGATCGGTCACATGCGTGCCGGTGATCATGAGCAACGAGAACAGCGCCACGATCACGAACACGATGATGGCGAAGGCGTTGGAAAGCCCCCACGCGAGCGGAGAGCCAAGGAAGAAGCCGAACAGTCCGCCGGCGGATTGCAGGACGGTGATGTCGAACTGGGTGTGGTCCGCAGCGAGCGCCACGTCGATGATCGAGCAGATGGACCACAGCAGCAGCACCCAGCCGGTGACCACGCGCGGGTTGTTGGAGCCCTTGCCCGAGTTGCGCATGAGACGGATGGCCACGGCGGCGAGCAGCACCGGCAGGATCACGCTCATCACGCCGAGAATGCCGGAGGCGATGGCATGCAGGAGCTGGCCGAACGCGCCGTGGACGCGGAACCACTCGGAGGCGACGAACAGCACGGCAAAGACGAGCAGCAGGAAGCACAGGCCGTCACGTCGATAGGCGGGGTCGTAGTCGCCCACGCCCGAAAGCGTGCGTACGCCGGCGCCGAGGGCCCGGGGCACGGCGAGCAGGGCCTTCTTCCAGGCCGGCTCGAGGTCGAGTTCCGGCTGGACCCTGGTTTCGCCGTCGTGCGCGGGATCCCCGCCGCGCGGTTTACGGGGTTTGGTGCTGTCTGAAGATGATGTTCGTGCCATAGCGCGTCCGATTCTACTAGTACGGGCGTTCATGACTGCGTTCATGGGCGTCGATTCCGCCGATTTACGGTGCGAATGCCTTATCATGGTTGGCATGACACCCGCAGAGCGTGCGAGCGCAGTCGCATTTGCACTCAGGAACTGCGCATTGGAGGCGATGATGCCCGGCGAGGCGACGATGCGCGCCGCGGCCGCCTACGAACGGGGCCATGAGGATGTGAGCCATCTCATCGACGTGGCCGACGAGCAGACCGCCATGCGTCTGCACATCTCGTCCGGCAGGGAATCCGACAGGCTGGCGGACGGCAGTCTGGACGACCACGCCACGGACCGCGCCGATGCGGTGTTCGCGCGCACGGTGCTGCTGGCGGAACGCCGGTGGAACCCCTCCGGCGACTTGGACGAACTGGTGGCCATCCATAAGGGACTGTTCGAGGGCGTGTTCGACGACGCGGGCAAGCTGCGCACGTCGGACACCACGCGCGAGGTGACCAACGACCGGGCGCGGGCAGCCAATCCTGAGGCGTTCTTCCCGGCGGGGCTCATCGAGACCGGCGCGCTGAACATCTCGACGGAGCTGGCCGAGAAACGCAATCTGCATGCGATGGACCGCGACGTGTTCATCCCTGCGTTCACAGTGATCTATGACGAGCTTGGCTATCTGCATCCGTTCCGTGGCGGCAACGCGATGGTGTTGCGCATGTTCGGCTCGCGGCTGGCGCATGACGCCGGCTGGGACCTCGACTGGGGCGAGGTGACGCGCGAGATGTACCGTACGGCCAAGCACACAGCGTACCGGGGCGATCTAACGGCGTTCGAGCGCATGTTCGATGCGATGATCCGGCCGGCCAACCCGACCCGCGTGTTCCTTATCGCCGGCTGGGACCAGGGGCCGGCGCACTGAGGCGAGGGATTTGCGGGGAGATGGTGCGCACTGATTGGTGCGCTCGCTCCTCTGTTCGCCACTCCCTATTCCTGGCTCCCCGGCTTCCCTCAGTCAGCTTTACTGACAGCTCCCCTCGAAGAGGGGAGCCAGAACCTGTTGCGGTGCTTACGCGGTGATGTCGCCTAGGTGGTGCTGGACGTATTCGTCGGCGTGGGCGTCAATGGGGTCGTACTCCCCTGCGTCGGCGTGGGCGATGATGGCCATGGCGTTGTCCACGAGCTTCGGATTGAGCGCCTGCAGCCAGTGGATGCGCGGATCGCGGCCGAACCAGCCCATCTGCTTGCGGGCGAGCCGTTTGGTCTTCTGCGCGATGTCCGCGAAGGCGTCGTATTCGTCCCAGATGCCGTCGAGCAGGTCGATGATCTGCTGGTAGCCGAGCGCGCGCACGGCGGTGGCCCCGAGATGCGGGCGCAGACGGGCGACCTCGTCCACGAACCCCTCCTCCATCATCTGTTTGGTGCGCAGGTCGATGCGGCGGTCCAGATCGGCACGGTCCAGATCGAGGCCGATCTGCACGGACGGAATCACGTACCGGTAGCGCGGCAAACTCGCCGAATACGGGCGGCCGGTGAGCTCGATGACCTCCAGCGCGCGAATCGTGCGTCGCGGATTGCGCGGGTCCATGCGGGCTGCCGCTTCGGGGTCCTTGGCCCGCAGTTCGTCGAACAACGCCCCGGCGCCTTCGGCCTTCTCCCGTTCCTCAAGCTTCCTCCGCACCTCCGGATCGGTGCCGGGGAAGCTGATGTCGTCGATGGCGGCGCGAGCGTAAAGGCCTGAGCCGCCGACAAGGATCGGCCGGATGCCGCGCGATTGCAGGTCGGCGATGGTCTCGCGGGCGAGCTGTTGGAACCGCGCCACGCTCATCGCGTCATCGGGGTCGATGATGTCGATGAGGTGATGCGGCACGGCGGCCTGCTCCTCGGGCGTCGGCTTGGCGGTGCCGATGTCCATGCCGCGGTACATCTGGTAGGCGTCCGCGTTGACGATTTCGGCGCGCTCGCCGCGCTCGGCCAGTCGTTTGGCGATGGCGATGCCCAGGCCCGTCTTGCCGGAGGCCGTGGGGCCGACGATTGATACGACGCGCTGAGTCACAATGATTCCTCCCAACATGACTCCCCTCAGTCCGCCATGCGGCGGACGACTCCCCTCAAAGCCCTCAACGAGAGGAGCCGAAACATGTTCAATGCCGCACGGAGTAGGTCTGGCCGGCGGACGGGTCGGGGTCGGCGAGCAGGTTGTGGCGGCCTGCATGGGTGACGGTCACGGTCACGAAGTCGCCGATCTCCGGCACGGGCTCGCCTTCCGGCACGCCGATGTGCACCAGCACGCCGGTCCTCTCGCGGCCGGTGACGCGGTGCGTGTCGCTGTCCTTCTTGCCGAGCTTGCCGGTAATCATCACCTCGACGTCGCGGCCCACGAAGCCCTCAAGGTTCTCCTCGGTGATCTTCTCCTGCAACGCCACGAGACGGTCGAACCGGTCCTGCACGACGTCGCGCGGGATCTGCGGCATGGATGCGGCCGGCGTACCGGGGCGCGGCGAATAGATGAACATGAAGGCGGACGAGAACCGGGCCTCACGCACCACGTCCAGCGTGGCCTGGAAGTCCTCCTCGGTCTCGCCGGGGAAGCCCACGATGATGTCGGTGCTGATCTGCGCGTCCGGCATGGCCTTGCGGATGCGGCCGAGGATGTCGAGGAACTTGGCGGACCGGTACGAGCGTCGCATGGCCCTCAGGATGCGGTCGGAGCCGGACTGCAGCGGGAAGTGCAGCTGGTGCATCACGTTCGGCGTTTCAGCCATCGCCGCGATCACGTCGTCGGTGAAGGCGGCCGGATGCGGCGAGGTGAAACGCACGCGCTCCAAACCCTCGATGTCGCCGCAGGCGCGCAACAGCTTGCTGAAGGCGTACCGGTCGCCGATGCCGTAGCCGAACGAATTGACGTTCTGGCCGAGGAGCGTGACCTCCTTGGCGCCGTCGGCCACGCACTGGCGGACCTCGGCGAGGATGTCGCCGGCGCGGCGATCGCGTTCCTTGCCGCGCGTGGTGGGCACGATGCAGAACGTACATGTGTTGTTGCAGCCCACGGAGATCGCCACCCAGGAGCTTACGCGGGAGGCCCGGGCGGCGGGCAGCTCGCTCGGGAACTCCTCGAGCTTGTCGGCGATGCGCACCTGCGGCTTGTCGGTGAGCCGGTTCTGTTCGAGGAGCTTGGGCAGATCCTCGATGTTCTTAGTGCCGAACACGGCAGCCACCCACGGCTTGCGCTGGGCGATGCGCTCGCGGTCGAGCTGCGCCATGCATCCGCCGACGGCGATCTGCAGGTTCGGGCGTTGCAGCTTGATGCGATTGAACAGGCCGATTGTGCCGTACATGCGTTCGGCCGCGTTCTCGCGCACCGCACAGGTGTTGAGCACGATCACGTCGAAATCGTGCGAATCGATCTGCTCTTGGGTGGCCGGCACGTAGCCATTGGCCTCAAGCACGCCGGCGATGCGCTCGGAGTCGTGCACGTTCATCTGGCAACCAAGCGTATGGATATGGAACACACCCTTGCCGCGGCCGCCCGCGTCCGGTACGGTAGCTTCCATATTCGAATCGACCTCGGAGGACGGGCCGCTCACACCCGTGGCCGTAATCGAGGCGCGCTCCGCCTCGGTCATCATGTCTTCGTTCATAAGGGGCGATTGTATCCGCCGGGTTCGTCATGGCCCGCGCCGGGATTTCGCCGCGCCAGAACCTCGGTTCCATCGCGACCGCGCATGGTATGGGACAAACTGAGGAGATTGTACGGTGACGTTCAGGTTCGCACGAAGCGGACGGGTATATTTGCAGACGTGATACTTGACCGACATAACCGACTCAACACCGCCGATCTCAATGCCCGTCTGAAGATGCTCGACCTGCCGGGCGGCAGCTTCAACGCCGACCAGATCACCGAATTCATCGATCTGATGCAGGTGTACGAGGGCGCGATGTACGAGATCAGCACCAAACTGGAGATTCTCGACGACGAGTTTCAGGTGCGGTTCAGCCATGACCCGATTCATCACATGGAGCGGCGCCTGAAGTCCGTCAACTCGATCATCGGCAAACTCGAGCGCAAGGGTCTGCCCGTCTCGGTGAACGCCGTGAAGGACAACCTGTTCGACGTGGCTGGCATCCGTGTGATCTGCAACTACCGGGACGACGTGTACTCCGTGTCCAACTACCTGTCCTCGCAGTCCGACATCCAGGTGCTGCGGGTCAAGGATTACATCAAGAACCCCAAGCAGAACGGCTACCGCTCGTTGCATGTGATCTACGCCGTGCCGGTGTTCCTCTCCTCGGGCGCGCACTACACGCCCGTGGAGGTGCAGTTCCGCACCATCGCCATGGATTACTGGGCGTCGCTCGAGCATGCGCTGCGATACAAGTCCGATCTGCCGGACGCCAAGCTCAGCGAGCATTCGCAGACGCTGCTCGACTGCGCGAGGTCCCTGCAGAACATCGAAGTGCAGATGCAGAACATCCACCGCGACATCAACGGAGCGCCGCAGGTGGGAGAGGCGCCGAAGGCCGCGGTCTGACGACGCCTGATCGCGGGCCGGGGAAGCAGCCGCGTACCTGCAGTCCCCCGAAGGCCTGAAACGGACTGTATGTACGCGCGACCTTCGACCGGACACGAACATACAGTCTCCGACTAACCGGAACGGACCCTTTGGAGGGCAGAACGGACTGTAAGTATGCGGGATGACGAAGCAGCCGCGTACTTACAGTCCCCTGGAGACCTCAAACAGACTGTAAGTACGCGCGACCCTCGTCCAGACGCGTACTTACAGTCTCCGGCAAGCCGGAACGGGACCTCTGGAGGGCAGAACGGACTGTAAGTACGCGGAAGGTTGAACCAACCGCACGCATGCCGGTCCCCGTACGCGAAATCCGGGCCATCCCCTGTCATGGGGACACGGATGGATGCACGCGTATGCCCCGTACGCGAAATCCGGGCTGTTTTGCGCCGCGGTGACGTCGCGCGCGTCCGACACGGCGCGCTAGGATGCGTTTCGACGCAGGAACTTCGGGAGTTTGGCGGGGGCTTGGGCCAGCAGGGTGCCGAAGAAGATCAGCGCGCAGCCGAGGTATCCGCGAGGGGTCATGACCTCGCCAAGGAAGATTGCACCGCCCACGGCCGAGAAGAACGATTCGAGACTCATCAGCAGGCTTGCGCGCGTGGGCGGCACCCACTGCTGCCCCACCGCCTGCAACGTATAGGCGATGCCCACCGAACCGATGCCGGCGTAAAGGATCGGCAGCCACGAATGCGCCGCCCCGGCCCAATCCACCGAGCCCTCGATTAACGAGCCGATCCAGCTCAGGACCGCGGTGGTGCAGAACTGGCCGAATGACAGGACGACGGCGTTCACCTTGGCCCCCATCGTGTCGATGATGAGGATGTGCGCGGCGAACAGCACGGCGGTGAACACCAGAAGGATATCCGCCAGACCGATTGAGCCGAACCCGTCGGTGACGCACAGCAGATAGAAGCCCACGACGGCAAACGCCACGGCCGCACCGACCAGAATGCCGATGCGGCGGCGGAGGAACACGAAAGCCAGCAGCGGCACCATCACGATGTACAGGGCAGTGAGGAATCCGGCCCGGCCGGCCGATTTGCCATAGAGGATGCCATACTGCTGCAGGGTGCTCGCGGTGAACAGCACCACGCCACACAGCACGGAAACCGCGATCGGATTGGCGAGCCATGCCGCCCAGAACGGCACGCCGTGCGCGTCATGCGCGGATGCGTCTTCCAGCGTATCGGGGGAGGCTGAAACAGGTCGCCCGGAGTCAACAACCGCGTAGACGCCATTCTCGACACCGTCGGCTCCGGCAATCCCCGCAGCAGTCGTTGCACCATTCGCGGCGGCGACGGACGATTTCGCCCTCCCCCGCCATCGCTGCCACATCAGAATCGGCACGAGCGAGAGCGCGCCCAACGTGAATCTGGTGGCATTGAAGAACATGGGCGACATCGAATCCATGCCCTGCACCTGCGCCACGAACGCGAAACCCCAGATCAGCGCGGTCAGCATCAGGCAGAACATGCCCACAAGTTCCTGTCTTCTCATGGGTCACCAACCTAACTCGCGCAAGTGACGGGCATGAAAAAGCCCGGCCACAATGTGGTCGGGCTTGATGCGGGTGTCGGGCTTGATGCGCGGCCTGCCATGGCGCAGGTGCCGCCCCGCATGCTCAGTCGCGGTTACCGAGGAGCTGGAGGATGTAGAGGAACATGTTCACGAAGTCCAGATACAGGTTGAGCGCGCACAGGATGGAGATCTTCTTGACCATCTCCGGGCCCTGGGCCTCATATTCGGTGAGCAGCGCGCGCGTGGACTGGGCGTCGTAGATGGTCATGCCGGCGAAGATCACCAGACCGATCGCGCACACGATGCGGGTCATGCCGCCCACGGGCAGGAACATGAGCACGAACTGGGAGATGATGAGCACCAGCAGCGCCACCATGAGGATAGGACCGGCCTTGAGCATGTTGATCTTGGTGGTCATGCCGAACATGGTGAGCGCGAAGAAGAACGCGGCGGTGATGCCCAGCGCCAGTCCGATCGAACCGAGGTCGTAGACCATGAAGATCGAGCTCAGCGTGAAGCCCATGAGCGCGGCGTAGACGTAGAACATCAGGCGCGCGGTGCCGGACTTCATCTTGGTCACGCGCATGCCGAGCACCACGGCGAGCGCCACCTGCGCCACGCACAGGCCGATGAGGCCCACCATGCCGGTGGCCATCAGGAACGTGGCGTAGGCGCCGGTGATCTGGCCGAGCACGGCCACCACTGCAGTGACGATGAGGCCCAGGGTCATTTCGCCGTAGACCTTGGTGACGGACACGCGACGGGCCTGCTCGTAGTTGTAGGTCATCGTGGTGTTGATGGCGCCGGTGCCGGCTCCGGCCGGCGCGTACTGGTACGTCGCGTTCTGCGCATTGGCGTACTGGAAGTTCTGCTGGCCGTACTGGCCGTAGCCGTTCTGCGCGTACTGCTGGCCATATCCCGCCTGCTGGGCCGCGTTGTAGTCGGGGGTGTTGTATTGCGGGTTGTACTGCCCGTTATTGCGGGGCTGCTGACCGAATGTCATATTCGCTCCTTTAATCGTTGTCGTGTCCATACTACGGTCACCAACCTGAACGTTCCATGAATCCGTCGTCTCAGAGCGAAACGCGGCGGCCGGCGGCGGGGCTGGTTGTGCAGTCCGCCGCCGGCCGGCTGGTTTGCGAGCATGCTTAACGCCCTGCAGCCACTACTCGAGCAAGCTGCTACTCAGTCAAATCGTAGATGGTCACGCCGTCCACGGTCTGGGCCTCGAAGTTCTCGGCCACCCACGAGGCGATTTCGCTGGCCGCGTCCGAGCCGCCCATCTGGTTGCCGCCCATGCCGCCGCCGGAGATGTAGTAGTGGATGAGGCCCTGCTTGACGTAGCTCTTGAACTGTTCGAGCATGGGGGCCGGATCGGAGCCGTTGAAGCCGCCGATAGCCATGACCGCCTGCTCGCTGGCGAGCTGGTAGCTGGCCGCGTTCTGCGAGCCGGTGGTGGCGGCCGCCCAGCGGTATTCGCCGGCGTCTTTCTGCAGCATGGCGACGATCTCGCTGCTGGCCGTGCCGCCGCCGAGCAGTCCACCGCCCATGCCGCCGCGCCCACCGCCGAAGCCGCCGCCGTTGCCGTTGCCGTTCGGCTGGCTTGAGGATGACGAATCGTCGTCTTCTGTGGACTGGCCGTTGGACTGTCCCTTGGTGCCGGATTGACCGTCGATGGCGGATCCATCGTTCTGGCCCGGCATCGCGGGAGGCGTGGATTGGGTCCCGGACTGGCCATCGGTCTGATTGCCGGACTGGCCATCGGACGAAGAACCATCAGAAGAGGAACCATCAGACGAAGAACCGTCCTGACCGGGCATGCCCATGCCGCCGAAGCCGTCATTCTGGCCACCGGGCCCGCCGAAGCCGCCGGGAGTCCCGCCTCCCGGGCCGCCTCCGGGGCCGCCGCCCATGCCAACGGAGTTGGTGACGTTCGGTCCGGCGGTCACGATCGATCCGGTGTGACCAGTGGATACGGTGTATGCGGTCCATGCCACCGGGCCGGCGTAGAGGGCCACGGCGGCGAGCACGATGCCGGCCACGCCCATCACGCCGATCACGCGATTGGCACCGGCCGTACGCAGGAAGCGGAATTCGCGCATCGGCACGGCGGCCACAGCCGCGGCGAGCAACAGCAAACCGGCGATGAAACCGGCGAACAGCACCGCCACCTTGAGCCAGGGCAGCCATGTGGAGCGGCCGAGCAGTTCGACGGCCCAGAACGTGTTCACGAACACGAGCAGCGCCGCCACGGCACGGGCCCAAAACGTCTGACGCTTGGACCACAGACCGATGATGGCGATGGCCGTGAGGGCGGCCACGGCGGGCGCGAGCGCCACGGTGTAGTACTGGTGGAAGATGCCTGCCATGAAGCTGAACGTCAGCCATGTGACCACCAACCAGGCACCCCAGATCAAGGCGCTGGCGCGGCGCAGATCGGTGCGGCGTGCGCGGTGAGCCACGATGAGACCAATCACGATGCCGGCGAAGGCGAGCGGGGCGAGCCAGGCGATCTGACCACCGTATTCGCCGTCGAAGAGTCGGGTGAGACCGGTCTGTCCCCACATGCCGCCGCCGTTGCCACCGGCGCCCGAGCCACCGGCGCCGGTGGCAACGGCGCCGTTCTCGTTGCCGGTGATGCGACCCAGACCGTTGTAGCTGAACGTGAGTTCCAGGAAGGAGTCGGTCTGCGAGCCGCCAATGTACGGGCGCGAACCGGACGGCACAATCACCGTCAGGGCCACCCACCATCCGGCGGAGACGACGACGGCGAGCACGGCCACCAGCCCATCGACGATCCGGCGCCACAGATTGGTGGGGGACGCCATGAGGAAGACCAGCGCGAAACCGGGGACGACGAGGAACACCTGCATCTGCTTGGTGAGGAATCCGAAGCCGATGCACGCGCCGGCCAACGCCATCCACAGGGTGCGGCCACGGTTGCCGGAGCGGGTGTCGGGGTATTCGAGCGAGCGCATGACGGCGGCGGTCGCAGCGGTCATCAGCAGCACGAGCAGGGCATCCGGGTTGTTGAAGCGGAACATGAGCGCGGCGACCGGCGTGACGGCGAGCGTGAGGCCGGCGATGACGCCCGCCCAATTGCCCCACTGCCGGCGGATTGTGGGGTAGAGTATCCACACACTGGCCATGCCGCACAGGGCCTCGGGCAGCAGGATGGCGAAGGAGTTCAGTCCGAAGACGCGCACCGAGAGCGCCATGAGCCAGATTGCCGCCGGCGGCTTGTCCACGGTGATGGCGTTTCCGGCGTCAAGCGAGCCCCAGAGGAAGGCCCACCAGTCGGTCGCCCCGGCCTGGGCCGCGGCGGAATAGAACTCGTTGGCGTAGCCGGAGGCGGTGAGGTTGACGAACATGATGACGGCGGTGATTCCCATCATGCCGCCGAAGCCGATCCAGTCGGCGAGGGTGCGGCGTTCGGCTACGCTGGCGCGTACGGTGCGCGTGGTGTGGGTGTCCACGAACCGGCCGCCCGGCATGGACGCGAAGGCGGGGAGTCCGAACCGGCCGCGTGGGCGTTCGGCGGAGGCCGGTATGGTAGCGGTGCTCATGATTGGTGACGATGCTCCTTGCATTGCATTGGATTGCGGAATGGGATACGAATCGCAGATCAGGCCGCGGTGGCCAGTCGCATGCGGTTCAGCGTGCCGTTCATCCGCCACATGCCCTTGAGGTCCTTGGCGACGGTGTCGGGGATGTTGACTGTGGTGCCGGGGTCTTCGATCCAGTGCACCGGGAATTCGTACATGCGCATGTTGGTGGCTTGGGCGAGCAGAAGAAGCTCAGTGTCGAAGAACCACTCGTTGTCTTGCACATAGGGCAGCAGGTGCCGTGCCGCGGGGGCGGTCATGGCCTTGAATCCGCACTGGGCGTCATGGAATGCGGCGCCGAGCAGCACGCGCAGCATGCCGTTGTAGGTGCGGGAGATGAATTCGCGTTTGGCGGAGCGCACGACCTGCGATTCGTCGAAGAGACGGCATCCGAAGGAGACGTCCGCGCCGCCGTAGAGCAGGGAGCCGATGAGCACGCCGGTCTGGGCGATGTCGGTGGACAGGTCCACGTCCATGTACGCCACGGTTTTGGCACGGGATTCGCCCCAGGCGAGTTTGAGCGCGCGGCCGCGGCCTTTGGCGGCGATGCGTACGGCGCGCACACGGTCCGGGTATTGTGCGGCGAGCCGGGACGCGATGGGCCAGGTGTCGTCCGTGCTGGCGTTGTCGGCAATGACGATCTGCCAGGTGTAGGCCCATCCTTCGATCTGGCTCGATGCCAGATGGCTCATGAGTCTGAGGACTGATTCGGCGAGCTGTTCCTGCTCGTTGTAGACGGGGATCACGATGTCCGCGTCCACGTCGCGTGGCTCTCCCGCGCGTTCCACAATCGAGGAGGCGTTCACGGCGGCGGGAGCATTGATGGAAGATGCGATGGAGTCGCCGGAAATCGTCGTGACGGAAGCGTTGGCATGGCCGTTCGTGGCCGGGGGCTGCGATGTCGCGGCAGCTGGCGTTTGCATTGCGGTGTTCATGGTTTCATCAAACCGCCGCATTCCTAGCGCTGTCTTAGCCGAACGTGAAGCTTGCCCGGCAGTCCAGGAAAAACAGGCTCCACGTTTCCTGAACACTGTCTGGAAACGTGGAGCCTGTGGATTGGTGTCGTGGTCTACAAACCGCTATTGCAGATTGAAGGTATGCACAACCTTGGTCGTATCGTCTGCGGAGAGGAAGGCGGAGATGTCCACCGTGACCGGCGAGGTGTCCTGCAACACGTACCCAAGGGTCACGGTCGCGGTCGCATTCGGCTGGATTTCAGTCGTATACGAGTTGACATCATAGCCTTCGGGCGTATCCATGTATATGGCAGTATCCAAGGCCTTGCCGTTCTGGAACACCTGCGGATGCGCCAAGCCGGCGAACGAATTGTTCTTCGTCGTCTTATTGGTCCACTCATACGTGACCAACACCGTCGGCTTGCCCTCATAATCGTTCACGCTCAGCGCGGCGGAAACGATCTTGACATGCAATCCCTCCACGTCGCCTTCCATATCCTGTTCACCCTTCGGCTGGGCATCCTTGCCGACCGACGATTTTGGTTCCGCGGAACTACCGGACTGGGAGGTGTCGATGCCCTTCGATTCCTTGATCGAATCGTCGATGGCCTTCGACGTGGCGGATTGCATGGCCAGGGTGATGACCACGGACAGCACGCACAGCACGGTAGCCACAACGGAAAGCACCTTGCCGCGCTTCTTGCCGCCGAAAGTGCCAACCAGAGCGATGATGCCCAGAATCGCACCGATGAAGCCCAGAATCGCAGCCACGTTGTTCACGATCGGAATGAAACTCAGAACAAGTCCCAAAGCGCCGAATACGACGGAGATGATTCCGCATATGGTCACATGCTGCGGGGCGGGACGATGCCCTGCGGCAGGCATGGGCTGCTGGGGTGGTCGCTGCGCCGGCTGCGGAGTGATTGGAGTGGTCATGGTTCCTTCTTTCTTTCCTCTGAAGTCATTCCCTCTGAAGGACTATCGCGGTCAATGCGTCGGTCGGCGTCGGCACATGGCCATGGCCATGGCGGCGGACGACGAACGGCGCATCTGCATCCGACGCTACCGAATCGCCATCGCGCGCGTCAGTGGACGAACGGTCATTCCCGTCTGCCCTTTTGGGCAGAACCGGCCGCCGACCGGTGCCCGCATGTCCAGTGGCGACGGCTGGAGGCGGGCCATACAGTAGGAGACATGACCAATCCGCAACGCACCACCATGCCTTTCGCCGGCAGGCCGGGAACAGGCCCGTCCATCGGGTCACCGTCCGCCGGGTCACCCTCGCCAGGTCGCGGCACCGGCGGCGCCGGACAGTCACGTGGCACCCAACCGGCCGAACTGGACGACGTGCCGGTGCACACCCAGGTCTGGTGTTCGGTGGTCATGGTGCCGTTGGCGAGTTTCATGTGCATGGCGCAGACCTCGTTCTTCTCGCAGAACTTCGACCAGAATTCCGCAGGGTTCCTGCTGATGATTCTGTGCCTGCTCGTCGCCATGCCCTCTGGGTTCCTGCTGCTGGCACGCTCCGAATACCCCGAGCCGACGTTCTGGATCGCCTGCGCACTGGCTGCGCTGCTCCCGTACGATTCGCTCATCGTGCTCATGGCGATGAGCGCGCTGCTGGCACGCCGGTCGGACCGCAGAACCGGCATCCGCGCGGTCGCGGCAGGCACGCTGGTGACCGTGTGGTCGCAGGTGCGCGACGCGATACAGCCTCCGAACGCCTCGCTGTGGCACGTCGTCTTCGCCAAGCCGCGCACGAACACCGAAGAGGAACCGATCGTCATGCTGGCCGAAGAGCCGACCATCGTCATCACCGCGGTCGTGACGGCGCTTGTCGCCTCTGCCATCGCCGTGTTCGTGGGACTGCACATCCGCTCTCGCGCCAGGCTGCGCACGGCCAACGCGGTGGCCAGCGCCGCCACCGATCACGCCGCCACCCTGCAGACCGATCTCAACAACCAGCAGCTGGCCGACGCAATCGCCGCCGAAGCGCACGATACGCTCGCCCACTCGCTGTCGCTGATGGCCTTGAACGCGAGCGCGCTCAAAGCGGAAGCCGACCGGCTCGGAGACTCCCCCGAGGCACGCGCCCTGGCCAGCAAGGCGGAGGATATCCGCAGGCAATCGGCGGGAGCGCTGGATGAGGCGCACGCGATCATCGACATGCTGCGCAATCCCCAGCAGGCATGGGAACAGCTCGCCCCGTCCGACGACACCTCGCTGACCCGCGAATCGCTGGACGCGCTCATCGCCGACGCGCGCAACTCGGGCACGCAGCTCAATACATGGATCGATATCCAGCAGTTGAGCGGACTGGACGAGACCATCGGCAAAGTAGCCTACCGGGCCATCCAGGAGGGGCTGACGAACGCGCGTCGCCATGCGCCGGGAGCACCGGTCTCGTTGGAGGTCACGGCCGGACCTGCCGCCGGCGTGCATCTGCATCTGAGCAATCCGATGACTCAGCTGGAAGGCGAAGTTCCTGATGCCGCCCGCCCGGGGACGATGGTCCCGGCCTCGATTCCGATCCGCACCCCGATTCCGGTTCCGACTGCGCCGTCAGGCACACCGACGAGCGCGTCATCAAGTACGTCTGCGGCCATGAGCGGTGCCGTATCCACGCCGGACGGCCGCCGGGCCACGCCGTATCACGATGGCTCTGTATCGTCCCATACCGCGTCCCATACCGTGCCCCACGCCGCGGACCGCCCCACCCATGGAGCCGGACTTCCCGGTCTCGCCGCACGCGCACGATCCGTGGGAGGCCAGTGCCGCTATGGCATGGATGATCGTCATCTCTTCCATGTGGACGTTCAGCTGCCGTGGCGCGGCTAGCAACGGCTACTATGACTATCGTGAGCGAACAGAGCGGAATACCATCATCGGAGGCGGCACCGGCGGCAGAGGTCGCATCGGCAGCGCCGATGCGCGTAAGCGTCATCGACGACGACCCGATGATCTGCCAGGCCATGAGTCTGATTCTCACCGATTATTCCGATGGGCGCATCACCGTGGCCTCCACGTCCACGGATGGCGAGGACTGCATTCGCCGGGCAGCCGACGAACATCCCGACGTGGTGCTTATGGACATCGCGATGCCCGGAGTGGACGGTATCGAGGCGACGCGACGGCTTCGCGCACTTCCCCGCGCGCCGCATGTGCTTATCCTGACGTCCTTGAGCCCTTCGGGCACCGTGGAGCGCGCCATCGAGGCGGGTGCCGAGGGATTCGTTTCGAAGACGGATGCGCCCGACGAGATCATCCGACGCATCATCGGCGTGTGCACGGGCGCCCCGCAGTTCAATACCGCCAGCCAGCGTCAGCTCATCGACGAGCTGAGCCGCACCCGTTCGCGCATGCGTAGGGATGACGCGCGCGCACTGCTGGACACATTGCCCGAGCGCGAGCGCGAGGCGGTGATGTTGGCGGCCGAAGGATATACGAACGCCGAAATCGCCTCCCGCATGTTCATTTCGGAGCGTACCGCCAAGGCGCATCTGTCGTCCGCCGCGGACCGGCTCAACATGGGCCGCGTCCAAATGGCGCGGCTGGTGGAACGCGCCGATCTGCCCGCACGGCTGTAGGTGTGAGCCGTGGGGCGACGGCGTTCACGGCCATCAATCCGACGAGAGCGTTCGCCGCTAGCGCCTACTGCGACTGGCGGACCTGCTGCCAGATCTCGCTCAGTCCCTGACCATTGGAGGTGCGCTTCCACACGTCCAGACTGCCGCCGCGACGGCCGCCCGACGCGGCACGCGCGGCTGCTGTCGGCGTGGGGTATTCGGAACCATCATCCAACCGCAACTTGCCGTTTTCGGTGACCGTGGCATACCAGCGTTCGCCCTTGCGTGGCCTGTCCCACACCAGACGCTCCCCCGGTGTGAGCAGTCCGGCTTTGATGACCTGGAGAATGGTCACGCGCTTGGACCCGCGGACCGGGCGTCGCACGGTCTCCGCCAGCTCCTCCACGTTCTGCGAGGTCAAGTCGTGGTTGTTCTTGTCATACCGGATGCCCCAGTATTCGACGACGAGACGGATGGTCTCCTCTTGCCGCCGCTCGAGCATGGTGGGCGTGCAGGCACCGAAGTTCCTGAGCTCGTCGGTCAGCGGGAAGCGGCATGACGCGGCGCGCAGCAGCATGCGGTCACGGCGCGGCACGTATTCCGCGATCTTGTCGAGCTGATCCTCGGTCCCTTGGACCAGGGCCATGTTGCCGAGCCGGTACATCCAGAAGTCGTGGTTCTCCTGAGTCCAATCCGCGAACGATTCGGCACGCTCGATGTCCAGCGGCATGATGGGCAGCGCGCTGAACTTGCGCGGGCGAGTCAGCGCCACGCCGGCCTTCTGCTCGTTGGCGCGAATCAGCAGGAGACGGATTAGGTCGCTGTCGCCCTGCATCTCGCCATGCAGCCGGACCAGCGCGCCTTCGCGGTCGGCATCCCCCACACGCAGGGCGTTGATGCGTTCCACGAGATAGCCCTTGTCGAGGTCGCGGATGGCGGCGTTCGCGAGTCCGCGGCGGTCCAATGTTCCGGTACGGTTCAGCGTGCGCACGCCGGTCACCTGTTCCAACGCGGTGAGGATCGCGAGCAACCGCCGGTCGTCGTGCGCGCCGAGGGCGTCGAGCGTGGAGGAACGCCGCGCCGCGCGGGCACCACGCTGGGCGAACGGCGTCACATCCGGATTGCCCAGTTCGCGGTAGGAATGCACCAGCGCCCACATGGCCACGGGCTTCCACTCGTGGATGTGGTAGTCGTTGAGCGCCTCCAGACGATGCCGCACCTCGGCCGGCAGGACCGTGTCACCCGGACGCTCGATGATGCGCCACGCCATCGCGTACGGGGCGAGCACATCGTTGATGAACGAGGCGACCGTGCCCGTATTGAGGTACGGCTGCAGCACGCCGGTCAGGAACTCCTCGATGAGCTTGTCCGTATCAGGCAGGTGGGTGAGGATGAGGTGCAGGTAGGAGAAGAACTCCTCGATGACATGCGGATCGTCGCCGATGGGATCGACGATGTCGTCCCAACGCGCGGCATAGACGTCCAGTTCCGCCATCGACAGGCCGGAGGTGGCCCGCGCCTTGAACACGTCGGACGGGGTGAGCGGCAGGCCGCGCATGTTCATCACGTCGAAGATGCGGTGGGCGCCGTCAAGGTCGTCGGTGATGACGATCACCAGCGTCACCTGATTGACCAGATACTTCGCGAAGCGGCTGCGTTCGTCGGCGGTCCACGAATCAAGCTCGTCGTAGGTCTTCTTGATGTTGGTCACCATGTTGCGCTGGGCCGCGGTGGCCAGATCGTCATCGTTCATATCGAACACCGACTCGAGGTTGTCCTCCTGCACATGCTCGCGGAAGAACGCGGCGTCACGCTCGCGCAGGGTGAGTCGAGGCTCGTTGGCGATGCCGCGCAGCTTGTCCCCCGGTTCGACGAGCAGCGCGTCCAATTGGCGCATGAGATCGGGATCACGTTCGAGATCGCGCAATACGGCGATGATGATGGACAGCGACACGAGACGCTGCTGGCCGTCGATCACCATGAAGCGGCCATCCGGTTCACGCACCAGAATCAACGAGCCGAGGAAGTACGGCGTGGATGGCGTGGCGGCGGCGTCCCTCAGATCGGCGACCAGCTGCAGAATGTTCTCCGGCTTCCAGATGTAGGCCCGCTGGAAGGACGGAATCGTGAACCGGAAATCCGGGGTGAACACCTTCCCCAGCGGCAGTTCCGTTGCTTTGATGCCCATGCGTCAATCCCCTTCCACCCCTTCGTCACCGCGCGCCCGCGACCGCCGACGCCATCCGGTCCTCTTCAGCCTACCAGTGGCTCCTGTCGGATTCATGCACCGCGGGGATTTCGCCGTCCGTCAAATCGCCCGGCAACACTCCGACGCGGGCGCGCACCAATTGCGCCCGGATGCGATATCCAGTCGCACGGGTACTCAAATCTACGCATTTCGCAGTAATCAGTCTCGTTCAGACAGCATTGTGGAGCTCTGCGCAACCGCCTCATCCGGTTGTGCAGAGCCTTGTTGAGCAGATCCTCATTATTGGTTAGTTGAAAAACATCCACTGCGAGTTATCCACAACACGCCGAAAACAGCAAGCTGGAACCACATAGGTCGGATTCGCTTGCCATGTCCGCGAACTCGCCGCTACGGTTGCGGCATGATAATCAATGATGACTTGAATGCATACCACTACCCCGCCATCTCCCCACACGACGTCCCACTCGACGCCCCGCCTGCACAGCCGACTCCAACGATGAGCGAGAACCTGGCCCAAGTCCGGAAGGACATGATCCATCGCTGTACTGAAGCCGCACAGGACTTCGGTCACCGGCTGATGTTCGGCATGACCACCTCGCTTACGCTCCAATCAATACCTGTCCCATCGCATTGCGCACTTGACCTCGACGTCCTGCACACCGTTTCAAGCGTCAAGGACAAACGCCTCAGAACCCGACGGCCATCTATGCAAGCGCACACTTGGAAGCCACTCGTCCAAGCCGACAATGTGCGCATCAATCGGCACGTATATGCTCTTGACCTCATCCACACATGGGCTCAGCTCGCCCCGCATGTTCCGCTCGAATCCCTTGTTTCGCTCGGCGATTCCATCCTGCACGCCCAGAGCATCACGAGCTCCCGATCATTTCGTGGAAGCGGCGGCGACCATGAATCCGTGCGACAGCGATTCATCACCACCATCACTTCGCTTCCACGTTTCCGAGCCAAGCCGCAATGCCTGCTCGCGCTGAACCTGATACGGACAAACGTCGCCTCGCCTATGGAAAGCAAGTCGCGGATGGTCTTGCTGAAGCACGGCATCCCCTCGCCATCAACAGGATACACGGTGCCTGATGCACGATTCGTCTCAGGAGCGACGATGACTTTGGATATGGCATGGCCGGAATACCAGATGGCCGTCGAATACGACGGAGACCATCATCGCACCGACAAAGCGCAATGGCGACGGGACCAAGAGAAACGCGAATGGCTGCGTAATCGCGGATGGACCGTCATCATCGCGACCGGCGCTGATGTCAAGGACGACGTGTCCACGGCCGAATATGCGTTCAATGTTGCGCGTCATCTCGCCTTGCGCGGCGCGACCTTCGATTTCTCGGTGCTGCCGCGTTCCATTGAGGAGGTGGCCAAGCAGTATCGAAAGTCGGGTTCAGGGTGACAGCGCATTGCTTGATTACGCATTGCCCGATTGCCGCGATCGCCTGGATTACCTCGATTGTCTCAATCGTCTCAATCGCATGCGCTGGAGTCGTTGCAACCGGTTGGTTCGACAGCAATTATGCTCTGGCTGGCACTCTGGCACGGATTCGACGGCACCGTACTCCAGCGTGGGATTGCAGTTGGGACTGATGCCGTGTCTTGTTCTCGTGTGCCTTTATTCGCCGAAACAAATTTGCGACGCAGGATACCAGATTACGTTCTGGGCAATGTCGCATCCAAGATATGGCTCTCCCGCAATGATCACCCACTTCCAGCCAAGTGCTGTGCCCCTGCAGCCTTCAATACCCCGATTTTCGGCTTGCGTGGCACAGAAGTGTGCCCCCGCAGACGATTTGAGCGGCAATTTGGCTTCCGGGGGCACGGCCTGTGCCCCGCTAGCGGTTTTATGGGTCTTTTTCGCCTGCGGGGGTACGCCGAAGTAAGCGGAAAACCGCATGATTCCGCCATTTTTGCCGAAACAGGCAATTCCGCCGCAAAAATGGGTGTGCCCCCGCAGCTGAAATCCATACGATTTCCAGCTGCGGGGGCACACGCCCGGGGGCACACGCCCGGGGGCACACGCCCGGGGGCACACGCCCGGGGGCACACGCCCGGGGGCACACGCCCGGGGGCACACGCCCGGGGGCACACGCCCGGGGGCACACGCCCGGGGGCACACGCCCGGGGGCACACGCCCGGGGGCACACGCCCGGGGGC
>NZ_MWWW01000021.1 GCF_002259745.1 Bifidobacterium myosotis
GAACGCGGAGCGCGTGCTCGACGGCTTCCACATCGTCAGCTGGATGACCGGCGCGCTCGACGACGTCAGGAAGCGCCTGTGGAACGATGCGAGGCGCGGCGGCGACCAGGAGGGCGTCAAGCGCATGCGCGGCGTCANATACGCCGTGTTGAAGAACCCCGACCATCTCACCGACCGGCAGGACGAATCCCTCGCCGCATTGAGGAACACGGATCCCAAGGGCCAGCTCTACCGCGCATGGCAGCTCAAGGAACTGCTGAGGAACCTGCTCAAGCACCCGCTCGGACAGGCCACCGCGGAACTCAAACACTGGGTGTTCTGGGCGTCCCACAGCCGCATCCCCGAGATCGTCGAACTCTCCCAAAAGATCCGCAGACGGCGGCCCGACATCCTGCGCACGATCGAGCTGGGCTACTCCAACGCCAGACTCGAGGCGTTCAACAACAGGATCAAGGTCACCATCCGCATGGCCTACGGCTTCCACCACGTGGACAACCTCATCGCCCTGATCATGCTCCGATGCGGCGGCCTCGACATCCGACTACCAAAGCCCACAACCTAACCCACGAAAACAGCACAAGCCTCTAATTTAATCAATCAGAGGCGGGAGCTCCTGATGCCATCGACGGGAAGGCCTCTTCATGATGGCTTTCGACATGTCGAAATACTCCATCACGTCTCATCGTCATCGAACTTGCGGCTGATGTCAGTCGCCAGGTGAAACTCCCAATGCCCGTGTAATTGCCTCCCGGATTGTCTAGCACATGCGGCCTGTATACCTCGGGAAGCTCATCATTCTCATGCAACACGAAGAGGGCGCCATCCAGATCATCGCATAATTCGGAATACGTACCGGCCCGACCATGCATAATCGGTGTCGAAACGCGAAATCGAACTTGATGACATGGCTCACCGCGCACGCTCTCTAAGCCCACGCAAATGCTCACATATCTCGTCTCCCGTCCGGCATTCCACAGCATCGTCCGGAATCAATCCGAGTTCCTTGGCCTCCGCCTCCACCATCACACTGCTCGTCTCCTCAGTAGGCAACAGTCTCACACCCTCGTACCGGCGAGGCCGGAACGGGAACCCGTTGTCCACCAATGACTGGCGAAGGAAGATATTCACCGCAGTACTCAGGCTCACTCCCATGGATTCGTAAAGCGCGGCGGCACGCGCCTTCACGTCATCGTCAACACTGGCAACCAGCTTACCCACGATAAACCCCAACCTGCAAACAGTTAACGCCTATTTATATGCCCATTATGATAGTTCATCCTAATCTCGGTCAGTCATCGATGAACCCCTCCGGCCAAACATGTTTCCCAGTCGTCGCATCAACCTTGGGACGCACAACATCGACCTTGGACTCGTCGATATCGAAAAGCGGATACCCATCGCCATCAAGCGGAACGTCAGCCGCATACGCGTTGATGCCAGCGGAGGCATACGCAGGCAAACTCTCGACAGCCGTCATAACAACCTCACTTTCACTAGTGTTTTCAGCGTATCCCCTAAAATGAAGACACACTATGAACGCTGGCGTATCCCATGGCCACGCCAGCGCCTGAGCATTGTCGTAAAGACACGTATCCAAGCCAACCACACATTTGCGGAAGACCATGTATGTGTCCACGTATCTCGTCCTCCGTCATTCCGCGCTATCGAGTATCCTATCCACCTCATCCGCACTGTACCGAGTGCCGTCATCGTGCGCCATGGCATCTCGGAGCACAGCCAAATCATCCGCGTCTTCACAATCTTCAGCTCGACCCGTTATAACCTGTTGCAATCGTTCAATAAGAGTCATGTCAGCGCTGCGTGAATCACCTTCGACCATATCGTTCATCATCGAATCTCCTTGGCTGATGGACTTCGCCAGTGTAAGCATTATTGGTGACAAACCACGCGATGCTGGCCGTGGGACGTTCCTCTCTGGCTATGAGCGAGCCTGATTCAACCAGCTCAAGCAACCCACCAATACGATGAGACCCCTTGGAATCCGAATGATTCCAAGGGGTCTCCAAGCCAATCAGCCTAGGCTATCTCAGCACACCTTCCACATCCAGTTGTGCGGGTCCTCGATTTCGCCGAGCTGGATGCCGAGCAGCTCATCACGCAGGGCGCAGGTGAGCTCGCCGGAACCGCCGTCGGCGACGGTCACGTCGAACTTCTCGGACTTGAAACGACCAATCGGGGTGATGATGGCGGCGGTACCGCAGGCGAACACCTCGGTGACCTCGCCGGACTTGATGTCGTCGAGCAGCTGGTCGATGGCGATCATGGTCTCGACCACGTCGTGGCCCTTGTCCTGCAGCAGCTGAATCAGGGAGCGACGGGTGACGCCCGGCAGAATGTTGCCGGTCAGGGACGGGGTCTCCACATGGCCATCCTTGTGCACGGCCATCATGTTCATGCCGCCGAGCTCCTCAAGGTAGGTCTTGGTGGCGGCGTCCACGAAGCAGACCTGCTCGCAGCCGTTCTCGATACCCTTATACTCACCGAGCAGGGAGGCGGCGTAGTTGCCACCGCACTTGGCGAAACCAGTGCCGCCCGGGCCGGTACGGAACCACTTGTCTTCGACCCAGATGCTCACGGGCTTGACGCCGCCCGGGAAGTACGGGCCGGACGGGGAAGCGATCACGCAGTAGTCGACTTCCTGCGGAGCGCGCACGCCGAGGAAAGGCTCGGAAGCGAACATGAACGGACGCATGTACAGCGTGTACTCGCGGCGGGACGGCACCCAGTTGGCGTCGCGCTTGACCAGCGCGGCCACGGAACCGAGGAAGTCGTCAATCGGCAGCTCAGGCAGGTACAGACGCTTGGCGGAGTTCTGGAAACGCTCGGCGTTCGCATCCGGGCGGAACAGCCAGGTGGAGCCGTCGGCATGACGGTAAGCCTTGAGGCCCTCGAAGCACTCCTGTGCGTAGTGCAGCACGGAAGCACCCGGATCCATCTTGAGCGGTGCGTACGGTTCGACGCGGCGGTCGGACCAACCTTCGCCCTTGGTCCAGGTCATGTGGGTCATGTTGTCGGAGAACACCTGGCCGAAAGCCGGCTTGTCGATGAGGGACTGACGCTTCTCATCGGATGCGGGGTTGTCGTTCGGCAGTACGGTGAACGGTTCGGTGAGCTTATCAAGCGCTGCCGGATCGTGGTGCGTGTTTTCAGTCATTTGGCTACTTCTTCTTGACTTTGGCGGCACGAAGGCCACCAGATGGGGTATGTGCTGTGCGCTTGTGGCGCGAGCTCTGTTGCATACTTTTACACACCCATGTGTTGCCCGTGTGGCAGAGTTCACATGGTGAAAACAGAGGAACCCGTACCGTTTCCACGGTTACGGGTTCCTCTGTTGCAATTATGATTCAGATCGGCCGCCATGAAGACGACCGGTTTCATCACTTGGCGTCAGCGTCGGCGGCAGGAGCAGCGGCAGTGGCGTCAGCCGGAGCAGCAGCTTCCGGAGCAGAGGTGAACTCGGTGGCGTCCTCCGGAACCTCGATGGTGACGACGGATTCCTCAGCGTGCTCGACGTCAAGCTCGGCGCCTTCCGGCAGCTCGATGTCCTTGGCGAAGACCTTGGTGCCGTCGGTCAGGCCCTCGACGTTGACCACAATCTTCTCGGGCAGGTTGGAGATGTCGGCGCGAACCTTGAGCTCCTGAATGTCGACGAATGCCACTGCAGCACCCTTCGGGGTACCCTCAACGAACACCGGCACCTCAACGTCGATCTTCTCGCCGGCCTTGACCTCGAAGAAGTCGATGTGCTCGATGATGCGCTTGACTGGGTTCTTCTGCACGTCCTTGACAACGGCCATCTTGGACTCGCCGCCGAACTCGATGGTGAACAGGGCGTTGGTGTGGCGCAGAGCCAGGGTGGTCTCACGCATCGGCAGGGTCACGAAGGCCGGGTCGGCGCCACCGGCGTAAATGGTGGCCGGGATCTTGTTGGCAACGCGCAGACGGCGGGCAACGCCTTTGCCGAACTCGTTGCGGACTTCGCCTTCAAGCTTAATGGTGGTAGCCATATATATCTCCTTGAGAGTTTCGTTCATGGTGTTTCGGCGCATCAACGAGCCGTGAAGAAAACCCAAGAGGGTTTGCGAACCACACGCCGAGTCGATTACGGAAGCATGCGCCTCCCTCGCCAAGACAACATTGATGAATTATACGCACGCGCCGGACAATGGCGGCGACGGCCCGACGCGCCCCGCGAGAACCGTGACGATACTCACATGAGATTTTCCTCATGATTACTCCCGGAGCGAACATCAACGATGTTCATTTTCCAAAAAACCCAGTGATACCAACGTTTCACAAGCCCCCCTCCGCCACTGTCCACGCATATCGAGGCGGGCCACTCTTCCAACTACGTTGTTGCTTGTTCGCCGCAGGGCGAACACAACAAGAGAGGAACGAATAGTACATGGTCAATCAACAGCATGGGGAAAACCGCTGGGTGCGCGCCGTTATTCCGGCGTTGCTCATTCACATCTCAATCGGCACCGTATACTGCTGGAGCGTGTTCAAACAACTGATCGCCGATCAGATGCACGTGGCGCCAGGCATCGTCGAATGGGGCTTCTCGCTTGCCATCTTCTTCCTTGGCATGTCGGCCGCCTTCCTTGGACCCTTCGTCGAAAAGGACATCAAGAAATCGGCCCTGATCTCGACGGTCTGCTTCGTCTGCGGATTCGCCGGCACCGGAGTCAGCATCGCGGCGGGATGGCTCCCCGGCGTGTTCATCTTCTATGGCGTGATCATGGGCATCGGACTCGGCGTCGGTTATCTGACGCCGGTGAAGAACCTGATGCTGTGGTTCGCCGACAATAAGGGTCTCGCCACCGGCATCGCCGTCGCGGGATTCGGTCTGGCCAAGGCCATCGCAAGCCCGGTCATGCAGTGGCTGATCTCCACCGTCGGACTGGCGCCCATGTTCTACATCCTCGCAGCCGTCTATGCGGTGATGATGCTGCTGGGATTCGCGCTGATCAAGCGCCCCGCCGGATACGTGTACTCCGCTGAGACCCGCATCCGTCGTCGCGACATCATGAAGAAGCCGGTGTTCTGGGCGATCTGGCTGGCCTTCTACCTCAACATCACCTGCGGTCTGGCATTGATCTCCCAGGAGAAGGACATCCTGCATGATGCGTTGTCCATTCTTCCGAAGTACGCATCGCTGAACGCGGCCCAGCTGGCCACGGCCATCGCGGGAAGCATCAGCGTCGTCCTGGCCGTCGACGCCGTGTTCAACGCGGCCGGACGTGTCGGGTTCTCCACGCTGTCCGACCACTGCAAGCGCCGTGAGACCGCATATCTGGTGATCTTCATCATGTCCATCGCGGTGTGCGCGCTGCAGATCTTCACGCATTCGATCGACAACGGCACCCTGTGGCTGATCGTGACGATGCTGTTCCTCGTCAACGCCGGATACGGCGGCGGATTCTCCACGCTGCCGGTGCTGCTTGAGCAGCACTTCGGCATGAAGTCGGTGTCGACCGTGCACGGGCTGGCTCTGAGTGCGTGGGCGTTCGCCGGATTGTCCGGCAACCAGCTGGCGTCCTTCGTCGTCTCCCATACGGCGGACGCGGCCCACCGCTACAGCGCGCTGATCCCGATCATCACCGTGCTGTACGCCATCGCTCTCGCGTCCATCATCGCCGTGGTGCTCGGCACGAAGGGCAAGCGCGCCGCCGCTCAATCGAACTGACCGGCTTTATGTGACCGCCCATTGATATGAGTGGGGGTGTGCCTTCTTGCGAAGGCACACCCCCACTCATATTCTCATGCGGCAATGCGCGAACGTCGCGGCACCATCAGCTGATAAGCTCCTTGACCGCAGCGATCACGGCCTGCAGACTGGCCTTGGCGTCGCCGAACAACATCTGCGTGTTGCCTTCGAAGTACAGCTCGTTCTGGATGCCGGCATAGCCCATACCACGGCCACGCTTCATGACCACGACGTTCTGGGACTTGTCAACGTCGAGAATCGGCATACCAGAAACCGGGGTGCCAGGGCGACGGGCAGCCGGGTTGGTCACATCGTTGGCGCCCACAACCAAGGCCACGTTGGCCTGCGGGAACTGCGGGTTAATCTCATCGAGATCCACGAGCTCTTCGTAAGGCACGTTGGCTTCAGCCAGCAGCACGTTCATGTGGCCGGGCATACGGCCTGCGACCGGGTGAATGGCGTAGGAGACTTCCACGCCGTGGCCCTTGAGCAGTTCGCCGAGGTCGGCGAGCTCGCGCTGGGCCTGGGCCTGAGCCAAGCCGAAGCCGGGTACGAAGATGACATTCTGCGCGTAAACAAGCTGAACAGCCAGATCGTCGGCAGTGGTTTCCTTCATGGTGCCTTCCGGACCGTCGCCAGCAGCGGCGGCATCGGAGCCGCCACCAAAGCCACCGGCCAGCACGGACAGCAGCGGACGGTTCATGGCCTGAGCCATGAGAATGGATAGGGTCACACCGGCGGAACCAACGAGCGCGCCGGCCACGATCAGGGCGACATTGTCAATCGCCAGACCGGACATGGCCACGGCCGTACCGGTGCAGGCGTTGAGCACGGAGATGACGACGGGCATGTCGGCGCCGCCGATCGGGATCACGAAGACCAGGCCGTAGCACAGGGCGAACACGGTGGTCAGGATCGACCAGAGCAGTCGCTGCTCGGGCTGGACGCACAGCATGACAAAGCTGGCGATGGTCAGCACGATGAACAGGATGTTCCACACGCCCTTGCCCGGCATGGTGAGCTTCTTGACCCACTTGATGCCCTGCAGCTTGCCGGCTGCGATCAGCGAGCCGGTGAAGGTCACGGAGCCGATGAGAATGCCTAGGCCAGCGGTGATGAGCACCACGATGTCCGGAGTGCCTTCCTTGGTCAGGATGTCGTTCAGGGCCACGAGCGCGGCGGCGCCACCACCCACGGTGTTGAACACGGAGACCAGCTGCGGCATGTCGGTCATCTTCACCTTCTTGGCAGAGACGACACCGGCCACGGCACCGATCAGGATGCCGACGACCAGCACCACCACGGCCACGATGTTGATGAATCCCTTGGCGAACAGCACGATGAAGGCCATGAGCACGGCCACGACCATGCCGAACGCGGAGATTTGGTTACCCTTTCGGGCGGTCTTCGGCGAGTTCATGAAATGCAGACCGACCACGAACAGGACGGCGGAGAACAGGTAGACGAACCATGCGACGATGTCGATGGCTCCAACGGTTGCGGAGGTCATTACTTCGACTCCCCCTTCTTCTCGTTCTTGCTGGACTTGAACATCTCGAGCATGCGGTCAGTGACCACATAACCGCCGACGACGTTCATGGTGCCGAGCACTGCGGCCAGGAAGATGAACACGTAAGCCAGCGGGGTGTTGGCCTCAGCGGCCACAATCACCACACCGACAATGACGATGCCGTGGATGGAGTTTGCGCCGGACATCAATGGCGTGTGCAGGGTGGCGGGCACCTTGCCGATGACCTCGATACCGATAAGCAGCGCGAGGACGAAGAGGGTGATGGAAACGACGAGAGTAGGCATGATGATTCCTTTCCCTACTTTCCGGCCGGTGCGGCCGGCGCTGCCGATTCGTCCGATGCGGGCTGCGCGGCGGCACGGCCGGCGACCACCAGCGCGTCGTCCAGCTCCTCGGTCAGGTCCTGGCTGAGTTTGCCGTCGCGGATGAAGTGCACGAGGATGTCCGCCACGTTGCGGGCGAGCAGGTTGGATGCAGTGGTGGCCACGCCGGACGCGAGATACGGGGCGCCGATGATCTTGACGCCGCCGTCGGTGACCTGTTCGCCGATCACGGAACCCTCGACGTTGCCGCCGAGCTCGGAGGCGGCGCAGTCCACGATCACCGCACCGCGCTTGAGGCCCTTGACGCCGGCCGCGGTGAGCAGCACCGGCGGTTTGCGGCCGGGCACCTTAGCGGTGGTGATGATGATGTCGAATCCGGCGGCCTTCTCGTCCACCGCGGCCTGCTGGGCGGCCTGCTCCTCGGCCGAAAGCGCACGGGCGTAGCCGCCCTCGCCCTGGCCGGCGGAGAAGTCGAGTCCCAGATCGAGGAACTTGGCGCCGAGGGACTCCACCTCGCCCTTGGAGGCGGGGCGCACATCATAGGCGGTGACGACCGCGCCAAGACGGCGCAGCGTGCCGATGGCCTGCAGACCCGCGATGCCGGCGCCGAGCACCAGCGCCTTGGCCGGGCGGATGGTGCCCGCGGCCGTGGTCATCATCGGCAGGAACGACCCGTAGGCGTCGGCCGCGGCGATGGCGGCCTTGTATCCCATCACCGAGTTCTGGGAGGTCATCTCGTCCATGGACTGTGCGCTGGAAAGCTTGCGGGGCAGTTTCTCGATGCCCACACCCACCAGACCGGCCTTCTCGAGCGCGGCGACATAGTCGGCGTCGGTGAAGGAGCCGAGCATGCCGATCACCCACTGGCCGGGCCTGAGCGCGGCCACGGTGGCGGCGGACGGACGGTCCACGAAGCCGAGCGCATCGGCACCGGCAAGCACCTCGTCGCGGCCGGTCACCTTCGCACCGGCCTTCTCGTAATCCTCATCGGTGTACTCGGCAGCCATGCCGGCACCCGATTCCATCAGGCAGGAGACTCCGCTCCTCTTCAGCCGTGTGACGATATCCGGCGTCAACGCGACGCGGGATTCCGTCTCCGACGTCTCGTTGAGGACGCCGAACACCACGGTGGCTTCTTGGTTATTCGCCATGAGAGCCCTTTCTTCAGTATTTTCAATGGACATGGTTATCCGGTTGGACATAACTATCCACAGTCAAGTGTAGCCAAAAGGTGAAGAAACGCCGCGAACGCCCCGCAGAATATGGACGGCCGTCATTCGGCGGGAGGCGGTGTCGAACCGTGTGGAAGGCCATGGAAGAGCGCCGCGCTGATAGCCACAGAGAAGGCACACGGAAGGCTACGGAGAGGCATTCCGGGGAACCGGACGGCCGTGCGGAAGGCCACGCGGCACCCGGCCTGGCCGGACGGGACCACTGCGTGACCATCCCACTGCGGTCCCGTGGCCATCTTTCGACAGTCCGGTCCACACCGCCGAAAACCCATATCCACGTAGGGTTTCCTACGGTTGCGTAAGGTGACGAGTTCGTCATCGGCGATTACACTTGGCCCTTTGAGAAGTGTTCGTCCCATGCCGCGGCGGGGCGACGTCGCAAGGTTCTACAGGAGCAAAGTTGTCGGTTATCAATTCCTTCACGCAACACACCATCAACCTCACCCGGAAGGCGCTGAGGCTGGGGTCCGACTTCGTCCACCCGGTGCACGACGACACGCCGGACGAGCCCGATTACCTGTCCAACGCCGATGTGCCGACCGAGTCCGACATCGTGCTCCCCCACAGCGACGATTGGGACGACGGTCACCTGACCGTCACCGACATCGACCCGGCCACCGGTCTGCTCACCACCTCCACCGAAGGCAATCCGCCGCTGGACGAGGGCACCTCCATCTACGACCTGTACGCCGACCGCGCGCGCCGCATGGGCGACGAGCCGCTGTACACCTACAAGTCCGGCAACGACTGGGTCACCGTGACCGCCAACGAGTTCCTGGCCGACGTGCGCGCGGTGGCCAAGGGCCTGCTGCACTACGGACTCAAGAAGGGCGACGGCGTGGCGTTCATGTGCCGCACGTCCTACGAATGGGATCTCACCGACGCGGCCGTCATGGCATGCGGCGGCGTGCTGGCCACGATCTACGACACCGATTCGGCCGAGCAGATCCGCAACATCGTCAACAACTCCGATGCCCGCCTGCTCATCGTGCAGGACACCGCCATGCGCGACAAGGCGGACGGCGCGGTCGAGGAATGCCCCTCGCTCGAGCACATCGTGTGCATCGAGACCGGCGGTCTCGACGAAATTAAAGCGTACGGCGCCGGCGTGTCGGATGAGGAGCTGGACGAGCGCATCGATTCGATCAAGAAGACCGACCTGTGCTCCATCGTGTACACCTCCGGCTCCACCGCCGCGCCGAAGGGCGTGGAGATGACCCACGAGCACTACTGCCAGACCGCGCTGAACCTGCCGGATTACATGCCTGACCTGCTTCACGACAAGCGGAACACCATCCTGCTGTTCCTGCCGCAGGCGCACTCCTTCGCCCGCGCCATCAACTACATCGTGGTGGCCTCGGACATCCACATCTACATCGCCACCGGCATCAAGACGCTGATCGGCGACCTGCAGGTGGCCAAACCGTCCATCATGATCGTGGTGCCGCGCGTGCTGGAGAAGGTGTACAACGCCGCCTCGCAGAAGGCCGGCCACGGCCCCAAGGGCGTGGTGTTCGCCTCCGCCGTGGTGGCCGCGCAGAACTACATGAAGGAGATCTCCGCCAATGGCAAGGCCGGCGTGCTGACGAGCACCAAGCGTGCGGCGTTCGATCCGATCGTCTACTCCTCGTTGCGCGATGTGCTGGGTGGCCGCGCCAAGTGGATCGTCACCGGCGGCGCGCCGCTGGACCCGGATCTGCTGGCCTTCTTCCGCGGCGCCGGCGTACCGGTCTACGAGGGCTACGGCCTGACCGAGACCACCGCCCCGTGCGCATTCAACCCGCCCACCACGCCGTTCCACGCTGGTTCCGTGGGCATCGCCTTCCCCGGTTTCTCGCTGCGCATCGCCGAGGACGGCGAAATCCAGGTCAAGGGCCGTGCCGTCTTCCCGCGCTATCACAAGAACGACGAGGCCACCGAGGTCTCCTTCACCGAGGACGGCTGGTACGCCACCGGCGATCTGGGACGCATCGACAACGACGGCTTCCTGTACATCACCGGTCGCAAGAAGGACCTCATCATCACCGCCGGCGGCAAGAACGTCTCCCCCGGCCCGATCGAGGAGGTCATCCAGCGTTGCGAGATCGTTTCGCAGGCGCTGGTGCTCGGCGATAAGCGCCCGTTCATCTCCGCACTCATCACGCTGGACGAGGAGTCGCTGCGCCCGTGGCTGGCCGCGAAGGGTCTGGACGAGAACATGCCGATGGAGGACGCCGCCCAGAACGCGGCCGTCCGCGCCGAGGTGCAGAAGTGGGTCGATCAGGCCAACGAGGGCGTCTCCCGCGCCGAGTCGGTGCGCAAGTTCATCATCCTGCCCGAGGAGTTCACGCAGGAGAACGGCCTTATGACCGCCTCCATGAAGGTGATTCGCCCGAAGGTGATCAAGCGTTACACCACCCTCCTCAACACCCAGATGTACACCGCCCGCAAAAAGTAAACTGCCCCTCTCCGAGGGGAGCCGTCCGCAAAGCGGATATAGGACAGGTACACGTATCTGGCTCCCCTCCCCGAGGGGAGCTGTCCGCGAAGCGGACTGAGGGGAGCAGCTAAGAAGCAAACTGAGGAGAGTCAGCCCAACAGGGCCCTCATAGCCTTTCACCACATCTGGCTCCCCTCTCCGAAGGAAGTATCGAGCGAAACCTATCCCGAATATTGGCTTCCCTCCCTGAGGGGAGCTGTTCGCACAGTGGACTGAGGGGAGTCAGCCCAACAGGGCCACAGAACAGCGCCATCTCAGCAAAATCAAAGGCTCTGTTAAACCAACTTTGACATACGAGGTAAGTCAGCTGGGTTGATTTTTCCTTGAGAAATCAACCCAGTCAAAACCCGAGCTGACTAGTTCATGTCAATTCTGGTTTAACAGAGCCAAATCAAGCCCCAGATTGTCACGTAGTGCACCGTCGCACCTGTGATATCGTGCTTCCGCCGAAACCTCACAACGCCATCACGGACCATTTCATCATGACGGGCGACAGCCTCCGACGACTCCACCATACGTACCGCGTAACGCTCGACGCACAGCACCCCACTCGCACGGCGCACATCCTCCGTTCGCAATCACGGACGGCGGGCATAAGGTGTTTTGTTTCAATGTTTGTTCGACAGGTTTGGCAGTGTTTTTCCGCAGTGTAGGCTGATGGTTTTCCTCAGGTTTGGCAGTACTTGGTAGTGGGACGTCGGTTCGCCTGTCTGTATATTCCCGAGTTGCAATTCGTTTTGGTTTCGGCCGGTTGCCGCTGGCCGAAGGCTCGGGAAGGAAAGGAACATGGCGATACCGATGCCCATGGTGCAGGATATCAGGAGACTTGATCGGCAGGGATTGTCCCGCGCGCAGATAGCGCGGCGGCTGCATGTCGATCGCGGGACGGTCGCGAAGTACGCGGATATGCGGGATTGCTCGCCCAGGCCGAAGACGGATCGTCGGTATGGTTCGAAGATCGACCCGTACACGCATCTGGTGGATTCGTGGCTGGAGGCGGACCGGTTGATGCCCCGTAAGCAGCGTCACACGATCAAACGGGTGCACGAGCGTCTGCTCGCGGAGACTGATTACGATGGCGAGTATTCGACCACGTTGCGGTACGTGCACCGGTGGCGCGAGGCGAACCGGAGCGGTGCGGATCAACAGGGGTTCATACGTCTTGATTGGCGTGCGGGCAGCATGCAGGTCGATTTCGGTCTGG
>NZ_MWWW01000022.1 GCF_002259745.1 Bifidobacterium myosotis
CATGCTGCCCGCACGCCAATCAAGACGTATGAACCCCTGTTGATCCGCACCGCTCCGGTTCGCCTCGCGCCACCGGTGCACGTACCGCAACGTGGTCGAATACTCGCCATCGTAATCAGTCTCCGCGAGCAGACGCTCGTGCACCCGTTTGATCGTGTGACGCTGCTTACGGGGCATCAACCGGTCCGCCTCCAGCCACGAATCCACCAGATGCGTGTACGGGTCGATCTTCGAACCATACCGACGATCCGTCTTCGGCCTGGGCGAGCAATCCCGCATATCCGCGTACTTCGCGACCGTCCCGCGATCGACATGCAGCCGCCGCGCTATCTGCGCGCGGGACAATCCCTGCCGATCAAGTCTCCTGATATCCTGCACCATAGGCATCGGTATCGCCATGTTCCTTTCCTTCCCGAGCCTTCGGCCAGCGGCAACCGGCCGAAACCAAAACGAATTGCAACTCGGGAATATACAGACAGGCGAACCGACGTCCCACTACCAAGTACTGCCAAACCTGAGGAAAACCATCAGCCTACACTGCGGAAAAACACTGCCAAACCTGTCGAACAAACATTGAAACAAAACAGGCCCTGCGCTGCCGGATCGTGCTGGCGTGCGCGGAGGGCCTGTCGAACAAGGAGGCGGCCGCGCGGGTCGGCGTCTGCCCGTCGACGGTGGGCAAGTGGCGGCGCCGCTTCCTGCGCGCGCGGTTGGATGGCCTGTCGGACGAGCCGCGTCCGGGCAGGCCGTTCACGGTCACGGACCGGATGGTCGAGGACCTGCTGGTGACGACCCTGGAGGAGACCCCGAGGAACGCGACGCACTGGAGCCGGCGGCTGATGGCCGAGCGCACGGGGCTCAGCGAGTCGAGCGTGGGCAGGATATGGCGCGCGTTCAACCTCAAGCCTCACCGGGAGGACGGGTTCAAGCTGTCGAACGACCCGCTGTTCGTGGACAAGGTGCACGACGTGGTCGGCCTGTACCTCGACCCTCCCGAGAGCGCGGTCGTGCTGTGCGTGGACGAGAAGAGCCAGATCCAGGCGCTCCAGCGCTCCCAGCCGGCCCCGCCGATGATGCCGGGCATGCCCGAGCGGCGCGCCCGCGACTACGTGCGGCACGGCACCACGAGCCTGTTCGCCGCGATGAACGTGGCCGACGGGACCGTGATCAGCGCCACCCACCGGCGCCACCGGGCCGCCGAGTTCGTCTCGTTCCTCGGCAAGATCGACGCCGAGGTGCCCGATGGGCTTGACGTGCACGTGGTGTGCGACAACTACGGGACCCACAAGGCGCCCAGCGTGAACGCGTGGCTGGAACGCCACCCGCGGTTCCACATGCACTTCACGCCCACCTACTCCAGCTGGCTGAACCGGGTCGAGCGCCTGTTCGCCGAGATCACCCGGCAGATGCTCCGGCGCAGCGACCACCGCAGCGTGCAGGCGCTGGAAAGGGATGTGCGCGAATGGGTCAGGACGTGGAATGAGAACCCACGGCCGTTCAAATGGACCAAGACCGCCGACCAGATCCTCGCCTCCATCGCCCGCCTCCTCCAACGCACCACCGGCATCTGACCCACACGAATTAATCAACGAATTAATGACGCAGCATACTAGCTCTGTTTGACTGGGGAACACCCCCACTGGAGTGGACACAACCGGGACACAATGACTGCGGAAAATCGCGAAACCAGTGGCAATCAACGAACACCGCCAATAGCCTAGAAACCGCGTCATATCAACGAAAACGAGACTAACGAAGCTCACAATAATTAACGAAACAACCCATAAACCGAACAAGGGGTCGCGGGTTCAAATCCCGCTGGCCCGATTTTCTGAATAGTCGGGAAAAGCTGCTCAGCCCTACGGGAGTAAGGTTGAGCAGCTTTTCATTTTTACTAGTTTTATTGATTTCTAACCTTTCAGAAAATGCGGGCAAAAGATGCCAGCAAAACCTACTCCTGCAGCGAGAGAACCGCCCCTCGCACCCGGTAATCAGCATCGATGTGCTGGACGAGTGCTACCAACATCCGAAGTCGGCGGTGAAGAATCCAGCAAGGAAAGGAAAGGAGGACGCTTCGCTTCATCGTAGCCAATGGAACGGGCGGAGTCACACCTGAAATGTCAATTGATCTATCCCACTACAGGAGGCACAGCGGGTTTCGGCACGCAGAAGGCCCGGCGCACTGCTCGCTGGTTGTCCCCATCAAGAGTTATTTCCCAGTAGTAATTGCCGGGTGTGAGCGGGAGTCCGTTGGAAAAATCGAGAGTATTTAGTTTCACGGCTCCGATATGGTTCCGCTGATCAAGTTGAAGACCGTTCAAGGCCGCGTCAATGGTGAGGACGCTGGCCACGCGCATCGGTTTCGGAACAGGGCCGGGCAGGCTCACTACACTGTTGCTGTCGTTGCGTAAAGCGTATTCGACAGTGACTTCGCAGGGACACAGTTCAGCGGGAATGTGGATTTCCGCGAATACGGAGAACCGGGGAGTCATGCCCGCGGCGCCAAGCGGGATGATGTTGCCCCCGACGCCGAGGATATTGCCCTTGCCCGTCTGATCGATGTTGGCGAAGTCGGCGATTTGCACGATGACGGTCGCCTGTTCGGATACTTTGCTCATAGTTCAGGCCACCTGACGTTCCAGGATGCCTTGGTTGGCCGTCGTTCCGATATTCTCCCTAGCGGTAAAGTCATTATCCGCGAAGTAGGGGGAAGGCAGGATGATCATCGAGTTGTCGGGAACCACCTCGGCACCACTGTCAAGGAATTCGCGGACCCGCGTCGGCTTGCCGTCATCGAAGTAGAACGGTATGTCCTCGCGTGCGAGTTTGCGTGTTTCTGCGAACGTGTCACCGGCCGCGGAGAATCCCGGCATGTCCTCGGATTCGGCCCACCATGCGCCGTCTTCCTTGTGGTAGGTGATTTTCACCTGTCGAGTGTCCATGTTGCGCCTCTTCACTTCTGTCCGAGGATATCGCGAATGTCCTCTTCGGACAATCCGATGTCCTTCGTCAGTATCTTCTTTACTAGTCCGGGCGGAACGTTCTGCCCGTCATGGAAGGCGAAGGTCAACGGCGGACGACCCTTAGCCTTCATTCTTTTATGCGAACCTTTCGCACGGTCGATCTCATATCCCAGCCCACGAAGGATGCGGATCAGGTCCGAGGCCTTCATCGAAGGGTAGTCGATCGGCATGCGTGATTGCCTTTCGGTTGGTTCAGTTCAGCAACAGTCCCATTTAATCACACTAAAACCGGCCAAAATGTGAATCTTCTATTCCAGGCAAGTGAGGACGCCATGCCCTTCGCCCAGCCGAGCGGTGGCTTCCTGCCGTTCAGTGACGGCTTCCTGCCGTTCCCGCTCCGCGGATGATGCCGTTTTATCCAATACATTTGTCCAATGCGGGCTGCTACTGTCATGGCTGATTTGGAGCGCAGTCGCGGGAAGGAGATGGGTATGGCGTTGACTTGGCTGATGCTGTTCGGGGCTATTTTCTGCGAGGTGGCAGCGACGTTGTCGTTGCGCGCCTCAGAGGGATTCAGCAAACTCGCTTGGGCGGTGCCGGTGATTGTGGGATACGGCGTCTGCTTCTTCCTGCTGGCCATGGTGCTGGATCGGGGCATGCCCACCGCGCTGGCATACGGGGTGTGGTCGTGCGTCGGCATCATCGCCACCGCGATCATCGCGCATTTCGCCTTCCAGGACCCATTGAACTGGCGTATGTGGTTGGGCATGGCGATTATGATCGTCGGTATTATCGTGCTGCAGTGGGGCAGCCATACGGCCGCACGCTGATGCGTATTAACGCGGAAGGTCATTCTCCAGATATTCCCTCAGCACTGCCGCATGGTTGACGATGGGGTCTTTGGCCGCGTACAACAAGGTGACGGCATCGTGCTCCGAGCAAACACGCTTCAACTCATCGACCGCTTCCGTGTTGGCGTCCAACTCCTGCCTGTATTGTTCGGCGAATTCATCGAACCGCTCCGGATCATGGCCGAACCATCGGCGCAATTCAGGCGATGGCGCGATGGCCTTCATCCATAGATCCAGCGCCGCCCGTTCCTTGCTCACGCCACGCGGCCATAGCCGGTCGACCAGAATCCGATATCCATCCTGCGGGGATGGCTCGTCGTAGATCCGTTTGATGCTGACGTTTACCATGGATTTCATGGTGTCAGCCTTCAATAGGCACAGTCAACGAACATGCCGCATAATGAACCCATATTCATACGCCGTCATTAGAATCTGGCAGCAGCGCGTGCGGCCATGCGCATGCATTATCAGGGGGATGGAACATGTCATTGTCGTGGTGGGAAAGGCCGATTGCGCTGACCGAGGCCCTGGTCGCGCAGCATACCGTCAAGCTTGCGCCCGAGCCGGACGGCGAACGTCGGGGATTGGTGCCGGCGCCGAATAGAAACAAGAAGCATCACGGAACGGCCCCGGCCGGGAATGGCAATGCCGCGTCGTCCATGGACACGACCAGCACCGATACTGGCACCGACGCCAACGCCGGTACGACTGCAGTACCGCAGGCGGAGCGGCCGTTCACACTCGTCGTGGTCGGCGATTCGCTCACCGTGGGCTGCGGCGTCGATAACCAGAACGAAGGCCTAGTGCCGGATATGGCGAGGGTTTTGGCCAATACCATCGAACGTCCGGTGCGATGGGTGGCTTACGGCAAGCTCGGTGCCACGATGCGGCGCGTACGGTTCCGGTTGCTGCCGCAAGTCAAGGAACAACCTGATCTGCTGGTGCTGTGCGCCGGCTCCAACGATCTGATGGCCCGTCGCAGCCCGAAGGAATGGCGCTCCGACCTGACCGCCGCCATCGACGAGGCGAAAGCGCTGTGCCCGCACGTCGTGGTCATCAGCTCCGGACAGGTGTACCGTTCGCCGGCGCTCGGGCACACCCTGCGCAAGGCGATTCTCAACATGACGGACGCGCAGACCGCCATCAGCAAGGAGATTTGCGCCGCCAAGCATGTGCGGTTCGTGGACATGACCCATTACGATACGGGGCTCACCGATGCCGAATTCTGGGCATACGACAATTTCCACCCGTCGAAGCGTTGCTATCAGCTGCTCGCAAATGGTGTGATCGCACAGGCAACGCCGGATCTCTGAGCCTTTACGGGCGGATGCAGGTGCGGAATATATTCAACGAATTATTTGGCGCGGGATACTAGTCCACGAGTTCAGGCACAGGGCATTGGACGCGGATACCCTAGGTATAGGTAATCTATTCAGCCGTCTCGCGGAGACCGACGACGCTCAGGGTGACTATGCCGTGCCCGTAGCGCCTCGCAGTGTGCCCCCGCAGCCTCAAAACCATTGTTTTCGGTCTACCGGGGCACACCCTGTGCCCCGGTACCGCTTTGAACCCGGTTTTTCGTCTGGCGGGGCACAGAGTACTGGCCACGAAAACCGCAGAAATCCGCCATTGTTGCGATTTGGCATGATACAGACGCATAACGCGGTGTGCCCCGGCAGCCGTATTTTGTCGAAAAATCAGCTGCCGGGGCACACCATCCGCCGAATATCTCACAATTCGGAATCCAATAGTTCAGATTCCATATGCGCCAAGCATGCGGCGCACGCGCAATGAGTAAACGACAGACGTACAAGACGCATACGAGACGCGCATGAGACGTGTCTGCAATCTCAGCGCGTCTCATGCAGCACTCATACGACATCGCATAGCACACATGCGACATCACGCGCCAGCGTCAGAACGCCATGCGGCAAGCCGCGCACGCCATCACTTGCGCTTGCCGACCTGCTTCTTCTCGCGGATGTTCACCGAAATCTGAATCGGCGTACCCTCGAAGCCGAACTCCTCGCGCAGCGAGCGTTCGATGTAGCGGCGGTACCCGTGATCGAGGAAGCCGGTGGCGAAGATCACGAAGCGCGGCGGGCGCGTGGATGCCTGCGTGGCGAACAGGATGCGCGGCTGCTTGCCACCACGCAACGGGTGCGGGTGGGCGGCCTGGATCTTGCCGAGGAAGGCGTTGAGCTTGCCGGTCGGGATGCGCTGATCCCACGATTCGAGCGCGGTACGCATCGCGTTGGCCAGACGGTTCGTATGCCATCCGGTCTTGGCGGACAGGTTCACGCGCTGGGCCCAGGTCACACGATCGAACTCGGTGATCCACAGGCGTTCCAGACGCTGCTTGTCGAACTCGTCCATCGCGTCCCACTTGTTGAACACCAGCACGATTGCGCGACCGGCATCCACGGCGGTGGACATCACCTTCAGATCCTGATCGGAGATCGGCTGGGAGGCATCGAACAGGATGAGCGCGAGCTCGGCGCGTTCGATGGCGGCCTGCGTGCGCAGGGAGGAATAGTATTCCGCCCCGTTGAGCTTGTGCTGACGGCGCTTGATGCCGGCCGTGTCGATGAACAGCCAATCCTCGCCGTCGACGTCGATGACCTCATCCACCGGGTCGCGTGTGGTGCCCGCAAGGTCGTTGACCACGGTGCGTTCCTCGTGCGCCAACTGGTTCAGCAGGGACGACTTGCCCACGTTCGGGCGGCCCACCAACGCCACACGACGCAGCCCGGACGGCGTGAGGAAGCCCGAGGTCTTCTCGGCCTTCTTCAACGAATCCAGCGCGACGTCAAGCAGATCGCCCACGCCACGACCGTGCATGGCGGAAACCGCGTACGGCTCCCCCAGACCGAGCTTCCAGAACTCGGCGGCCATGTATTCACTGGCCTGATCGTCGATCTTGTTGACGGCAAGGGTCACCGGCTTGCCGGCGGCACGCAGCATCTTCACGATGCGTTCGTCGGTGGAGGTCAGGCCCACAAGGCCATCCACCACGAATACCACGGCGTCGGCCAGCTGCACGGCGACCTGCGCCTGCGAGGCAATGGCCGATTCGATGCCCTCGACGTCGGCCTCCCAACCGCCCGTGTCCACCAGCTTGAAGTCGGTGCCGGCCCATTCCGCGTCATAGCTCACGCGGTCGCGGGTCACGCCGGGCGTATCCTCGACCACCGCGGCGCGACGGCCCAGAATGCGGTTCACCAGCGACGACTTGCCCACGTTCGGGCGGCCGACCACGGCCAGCACGCCCACCGGCTTGGGACCGGCCTTGCGCGTGCCGACCTCGACACCACGGCCGTTGATCAGGTTCTCGTCGTCTTCGGACAGCTCGTAATCCCGCAGGTTCGCGGCGTACTGCTCGTACTCCTGGTTCTCGATGGCCTCCTCGACCAGACCGATGAGCACATCCAGCGTGTGCTCGAAGTCCATGTCGGAGTTATCCACGGTGGTCACGCCGTCCGCGGCCGTCTGGAAGCTGGTCACCTTGGAGTCGGCCTTGTCGCGGGCCGCCACATCCTCGGCGCCGACGCCCTTGCCGCCCACGGCCTGACCGGAACGGCGGGCCTGACGAACCTCCTCACGGGCGGTGAGCAGCACGCGCACCTCGGCATCGGGCGCCACCACGGTGGTGATGTCACGTCCCTCCGCCACGACGCCAAGACCGCCGGAGAACGAATCGGCCGACGCCTCACGGGCGATGTAGGCGCGCTGTGCGGCGATGAGCACGTTGCGCACGGGAATGATGCCCGACACCTTGGAGACGTGCGTGGAGACCTCGGAGGAGCGGATGGCTTCGGAGATGTCCTCACCGTCCGCCATGACCTTCGGGTCGTCGGGGTCGACGGAGATGTCGAAGTGGTCTCCGGTGAAGAACTCCCCCACCGCTTCGGTGACCACACGCTCGTCCACCGTCTCGGCGTCCAGATCGATGCCCTGCTTCAGGCACCACCACGCGCAGGCGCGATACATGGCGCCGGTGTCGAGATAGGCATATCCGAAATACTTGGCCAGTGCCTTGGACGTGGACGATTTGCCCACGCCGGCGGGGCCGTCGATGGCGACGCGGATCACAGGCCGACCTCCTTGGACAGCGAACGGACCTCGACCGGTGACAGCACACGGTAGGAACCGGCCTTGAGGTCACCGAGCTTGATCGGTCCGATCTGGGTGCGGATCAGACGCTTGACCGGGAAGCCGATCGAGCCGAAGATACGGCGCACGATACGGTTCTTGCCGGAGTGCAGCACGACCCTGACGAGCGTACGATCGCGCGAGGAATCGAGGATCGTGCAGTGGTCGAGCTTGATCCAGCCGTCATCCAGCTGCACGCCGGTGGTCACGAGGCGGCGGCACACCGTGCCGGAGATCTTGCCTTCGAGCGTGGCGACGTAGGTCTTCTCGACCTCGTACTTCGGGTGCATGACGTGCTGCGACAGCTCGCCGTCGTTGGTCATGAGGATCAAGCCTTCGGAATCGTAGTCCAGTCGGCCCATGTGGAAGATGCGGTCGTACTTGTCGCCCACGATGTCGCGCAGCGTGTAACGGCCCTTCGGGTCGTCCATCGCAGAGAGCACTTTCCTGGGCTTGTTGAGCGCCAGGGTGACGTGGTTCGGATTGATGTGGACGCGGGAGCCGTCCACACGGACCTGCTGCTTGTGCGGGTCCACGCGGGTGCCGAGTTCGGTGACCAGCTCACCGTCCACCTCGACACGGCCCTCGGTGATCATGTCCTCGCACTTGCGGCGGGAGCCGAAGCCCGCCTGGGCGAGGACCTTCTGCAAACGGATGGAATTGGAATCGTCATGTGCGCTTCTGGCGCGGGAATATGCGTTTGGCATCGTTCTCCCAACGTGGCCGGACGGCATACCTGTCCCCTCATAGGTATTCGTATATGGACGGTTGCCGTGAATGTGTATCGATTGCTGTTCGGTTGGCTGGCATTCCCAGCCAATTCCAACCAATACATAATACCGGGAGCCAACGACTGCTGCTAGACTGGCGGGTTGGGCGGGTTCGCCCGTCTTCCAATAGTTGATGAAAAGGAAATGAAAATCATGGAAGAAACCAAGCAACAGCCGCTGGTCCTGCGCGTGTGCGCCGAACTGGCCGGCAGCTTCCTGCTGTGCTTCGCCATCTACGCCTTCTCCACATGGGGCTCGGCCGTGTATGGCGTCAATGTGGTCTTCACCCCCGTGGCCACCGCGCTGGCATACGCTGTGGTCACCGCGGTCTTCGCCCGCGTGTCCGGTGGCCAGCTGAACCCGGCCGTGACCGTGGCCGCCGTGCTCGCTTCGAAAACCAAGCTCGTTGATGGCGTGCTGTATGTGATCGCCCAGGTCGTCGGCGCCATCGCCGCCGCGTTCGCCGTGGTCAAGCTGCTGCCCACCTCCGAGCAGGTGGCCGCCAAGGTGTGGCTGTCCCCGGCTGTGAACGGTTTCGAGCAGGGGTCCGTTTCGTATTCGCTGCTCACGCAGTATGGCATCACGTTCTCAATCACGCTGGCGATTGTGGTCGAGGTGATCGGTTCGCTGATCATCGTGGCCGCCGCCATGTCCTCGCTGGGCGAGCACGGCGAGCCGTCCGACCGCTACGCCCTCACGATGGGCGCCGCCTATGGTCTGGCGGTCGCCGTGAGCTATCCGGTGACCGGCGCCGGACTCAATCCCGCCCGTTCCACGGGTATCGCGCTGGCCGCCATGAACGAGGGGCTGACGCAGAACCCGCTGCAACAATTGTGGGTCTTCTGGATCAGCCCGGTGCTGGCCGCCGCCGTGGTGGCGCTGGTGATGATCATCGCGCAGATGGCGACCACGCCCAAGGTCAAGGCGGCACATCAGGAGTCCATCGATGGCGTCATCGCCGCCGACGGCAACGTCGATTCCGATGCGGCCGGCCAGCTGCCGGTGACGGAATCATCAGAGGATGGCGTGGCCGAACAGGCCGAAGAAACTCAGGTAGGTTACCAGCAGGCCGATTCCCAGCGCGATGCCGATGAAGGAGTCGAACGCCACTGAGCGTACCTTCCACGGGCTTCGTTCGCGCATGATCAGGCGAATCAGGCCGGTGGTGATGGCCGTCACGGCAAGTACAGCCGTGGCGGCCATCGTGTATCCAAGGAACGCCAGCACGGTGGCGAAGACCACGACGCCGAGCACGATCCATTCGAACCACGGCTTGCCCTCGTGGGCTTCGGAAACGTAGGGATGGTTGTGCATGTGCGGGCTTCCTTTGGATGTTATGACTGAATGTGATGACGTTGCCCGTCACGCCGGACGCGCGACGGATACCGATATGCCGTGTCGCACGTCTAGTAGCTGCGGCAGAAAATCGTTTATTAATTCACTACCCCTCAGACCCGCTTCGCGGGCGGCGGATGACTGCGTGGCGGGGCAAGCCGAAAAGTCAACACGCATACGACGCATCGTCATGTGAGGTTGGGTTTCCTCCCCCACGATTAACAGGAGAGGAAACCCAACCGGTCAGGACCAGTGTCCGAATCAGTGTCAGGATCAGTGGAAGAAGTGACGGGTGCCGGTGAGGTACATGGTCACGCCGGCCTGCTTGGCAGCCTCGATGACCTCCTCATCGCGGATGGACCCGCCGGGCTGCACGATGGCCTTCACACCGGCGTCGATGAGCACCTGGGCGCCATCGGCGAACGGGAAGAAGGCGTCGGAAGCGGCCACGGAGCCCGTGGCGCGATCGGCGCCGTCGGCCAGCGTATTGGCACGCTCGACCGCCAGATGGCAGGAATCGACGCGGTTGACCTGGCCCATGCCGATGCCCACGGTGGCCTGATCGTGGGCCAGCAGGATGGCGTTGGACTTCACGCAACGAATCGCACGCCACGCGAACACCAGATCCTTCAGGGTGTCGGCGTCGGCAGGCTCGCCGGAGACCAGCTTCCACGCATCCGGGTCGTCGCCTACCGCGTTGATGAGGTCGGTGTCCTGCACCAGCAGGCCGCCGTCGATCTGGCGGAACGACTCGTGGCCCTTCGGCGGCTCGGCCACCTTGAGGATGCGCAGGTTCTTCTTCTTGGTCTGCAGCAGCTCCAGCGCCGCGGGCTCGTAGTCGGGGGCCACGATGACCTCGGTGAAGATCGGACGGACGCTCTCCGCCATCTCGAGGGTCACGGTGGAGTTGCAGGCGATCACGCCGCCGTATGCGCTCATCGGGTCGCAGGCGTGCGCCTTCTTGTGAGCCTCGGCCGCGGTGGCGCCGATGGCCAGTCCGCACGGGTTGTTGTGCTTGACCACTGCCACGGCGATGGACGGCGCCATATCCCACACGGTGCGCCAAGCGGCGTCGGCGTCCACGTAGTTGTTGTAGCTCATCGGCTTGCCGCCCAGCTGCTCGGCGTGGGCGAATCCGGTCTGGTTCAGCGGGTCGATATACAGCGCGGCCTGCTGGTGGGAGTTCTCGCCATAGCGCAGGATGTGCGCACGGTCCCAGGTGCGGGTGAACTGGCTCGGGAACTTGGCGGAATCCACTTCCGCGCCCTGATCGTCATGGTCGATCTCGGCCGCGTCCAGCGATGCCGGCTTGGGCCAGTGCTTGGCCGTCCACTCGTTGATGGTGGCGTCGTATGCGGCGGTGTGTGCGAAGGCCTTGGCGGCGAGCCACTTGCGTTCCTCAAGGGAGAATCCGGTGCCGTCGGCCACGCGGGCGGCCACCAGCGCGTAATCGTTCGGATCGGTGACGATGGCCACCGTGGCATGGTTCTTGGCCGCGCCGCGCACCATGGAGGGGCCGCCGATGTCGATCTTCTCGATGGTGTCGGCCTCGGATGCGCCGGAGCGCACGGTGTCGGCGAAGGGGTACAGGTTGACGACCACGAGATCGAACGGCTTGATGCCGAAATCCTCAAGCTGCTTGGCATGCTCCGGGTTGGTCATATCGGCCAGGATGCCGGCGTGGATGTACGGGTGCAGGGTCTTGACACGGCCGTCCAGGCATTCCGGGAAACCGGTGATCTCGGAGACCTCGGTGACCTTGACGCCAAGTTCGGCGAGCTTCTTGGCCGTGGACCCGGTGGAGACGACCTCGGTGCCGGCCTTCACGAACGCCGCGGCGAGAACCTCGACGCCTTCCTTATGAAAGACGGAAACCAGTGCTCGGCGTATCGGCCGGTTCGTGTTTGTCATCCTGTTCCTCCTTGGATTGTGATGGTTGTGGTTGCGATTGTTCATGTCCGACGACCGAGCGTACGCGCGCGGGGCCGTGGTCCGCGCCCTCAGGCGCGGAACGGGTGTGTGATTGCCTGGTATGCTCAGCCATCCAGCCTATCGAAAAAACGAGTGCGGTGCCAATCAGCGCCACCACCCAGGCCATGGCCAATCCGAGGGCGGTGGAATGCCCCACGGCCCGTGTGGAGGCCATGACGTCAACGCCCACATGCGCGAGACGGTGCTGGCCGAGCGAGCCGTTCGACATGGCGAACATCAGCGTGGAGGCCAGCGATACCAGCACTGCGCTCAGGCAGAACGCCCCTGCGGGATATGCCAGATCGAGTATCGCCTTCTGTCGTTCGGACGCCTTGCGGATACCGCCGGGACGGTACCCGAAGCCCTGAGGCAGGAACAACGCCAGCAGTCCGACGATGATGCCGACGGCGAATGGCGTATTCAGGGCGATGGTGCGCCATATCTCGTTCGTAACAGGTTCCGGCAGCATGCCGAACACGGGAACGGCCGGCAGGTCCTTGGATTGGCCCACCCACAGGGTGAAACTGGCCACATCGCCAATGGCGAACCCGGCGCCGAAGAGCCAGGAGACCGCCCATAGCATGAGATTCGGCAACCATATGACCATGGCTACCGTCGTCAAGATGCGGGAGCCCATCTCCATGCCTGACAGCTCATACACCGCTACCACGGCGGCGTGGTTGCGCACCGCCCAGACGACGACGGTGATCAGCCCGATGATCAGATACACTCCGATGATGAGTCCCGCGACGACCGTGCCCATCGTCAGGCAGCGCCTGACCTGGGGCGAGGATTGCTCGCACGCCCAGCCCGTCAGCTCCTTGATCTTCGCCGACTGAGGCAGGGCCACGCACAGATAGGCCACGGTGAATACGATGGCCGCTTTGAGCAGGACCAGCCATTGGTCGTCGATCAGACCGAGATGCACCGACTGACGGAACAGCTCGTTCGTCACCAGCCAGACCGCCAGACCACTGACATAGGAGTGCGGACCGGTAGCCTTGAGCCGCGTCAACATCGCGGCGATCAGCCATATCAGCAGGATGGTGAGCAATAACGGCGTGATGGTCAGTGTGACCGCATCGGTGGCGAATCCGGAGCCCTCGCTCAGCAGCACCATGGCCTGGGTGAGACTCGTGGTGCTTGTGGTGAGGTTCCCGCCGCCTTCCTCCATGGAGATCACGAGCAGCATCAACGCGATGTAGCAGCCCAGTGCGATGGCGTAGACGGCCATGGATGCGAGGGCCGCGATGGCACCTCGCACCCATTGGCGAATCACTGCTTTCATATACCTAACCTAGGCCGGCGGCGCTCAGTCGATATTGGCCTTGGCCAGCACGTCGCGCATGATCTGAGCGGCCTGTCCCGGCGTCTTGCCCACGGGGATGCCTGCGGCCTCAAGCGCGTTCTTCTTGTCCTGCGCGGTGCCCTTGCCACCGGAGACGATGGCGCCGGCATGGCCCATCTGCTTGCCTTCGGGGGCGGTGAAGCCGGCGATGTAGGCCACGACCGGCTTGGTCATGTGTTCCTTGGCCCAGGCGGCCGCCTCCTGCTCGGCGAAACCGCCGATCTCGCCGATCATCATGACGGCCTTCGTATCGGAATCGGCCTCGAATGCTTCAAGCGCCTCGAGCAGCGTGGTGCCCACGATCGGATCGCCGCCGGCGCCGAGGCATGCGGTGAATCCGATGTCGGACAGCTCGCCCATCAGCTGGTAGGTCAGGGTGCCGGACTTGGAGACCAGACCCAGAGGCCCGCGGCCGACGATGCCGTCCGGGATGATGCCGAGGTTGACGCCCGGCTCGCCGAGCGTGATGAGACCGGGGCAGTTCGGTCCGATGACGCGGGTGCCCTTCTCCAAGGCGAGCTCCACGAAGTAGGCGGAATCGGCCACGGGAATGCCTTCCGTGATGACCACCACCAGTTCGATGCCGGCCTCGATGGCCTCGACCACGGCGTCCTTGGCGAAGCGTGGCGGAACAAACACCACGCTGGCCTTCGCGCCGGTCGCCTCGCGCGCTTCGGCGCAGGTGGCGTAGACGGGAATCTCGGCGTCCTGGCCGTCCCGAGCCGCCGGATAGGTCACGGTGGTGCCGGCCTTGCGCGGGTTCACTCCGCCCACGATGTTGGTGCCGGCCTTCAGCATGCGCGCGGTATGGGTCATGCCCTGATGACCGGTCATGCCCTGAACGATGACCGGAGCGCCGTCTTCAATGAACAGCATCAGCGAACCTCCTTGGACTTGATGGCCTCGGCCGCGAGTTGGGCCGCCTTCTGTGCAGCGCCTTCCATGGTCTCGGACACATGGATGGTGGGGTTGTTGGCCTCGGCGAGAATCTGCAGACCCTCGGTTGCGGCGTTGCCGTCGAAGCGCACGACGATCGGCTTGGAGCTGACCAGCGTCTTGACCGCTTCAAGGATGCCGTTGGCCACCTCCACGCATGAGGTGATACCGCCGTACACGTTGATGAACACGGATTCGACCTGCGGGTCGGACAGCACGATCTCCAGGCTGCCGGCCATGACCGACGCGGAGGCGCCGCCGCCGATATCGAGGAAGTTGGCCGGCTTGATGCCGGTGCCCTGCTCCTCGCCAGCACCGGATACGGCGTCGAGGGAGCTCATGACCAGACCGGCGCCGTTGCCGATCACGCCGACCTCGCCGTGCAAGTGCACGTAGTGCAGGCCGTGTTCGCGGGCCTTCTGCTCGAACGGATCGGGCACGATCGGATCGACGAAACGCGTCCAACCGTCATGGCGGAAGGCGGCGTTGTCGTCCAGGGAGATCTTGGCGTCAAGGGCGCACAGCTGCTTGCTGGATTCGTCGTCCGGATCGCCGATCTTCGCCAGCGGGTTGATCTCCACGAGGGTGGCGTCGTTCTCCTTGAAGCAGCGCCACATCTTGAGCAGAATCTGCGCGGCCTGATCCACGTCGGCATGGTAGAAGCCGATGCTTTCGGCCATCTTGGTGGCCGCTGCGAGGTCGAAATCGCCGAGCGCCTCGATGTGCAGACGCTTGACGGATTCCGGATGCTCCTTGGCGATCTCCTCCACCTCGGTGCCGCCGTTGGCAGTGGCCAGCACGTCGAAGTCGCGCGAGGTACGATCCACGGAGATGGACACGTAGTATTCGTGCAGGATGTTCTTGGCCTCGGCCACGAGCACGCCCGACACCTTATGGCCGTGGATGGTCATCGGCAGAATCGACTCGGACTCGAGAATGGCCTCGTCGCGGTTGTGGGCGATCTTGACGCCGCCCGCCTGACCGCGGTGGCCGATTTTCACCTGCGCCTTGATGACGCAAGGATAGCCAATCTTGTCCGCCGCTTCGGCGACTTCATGGGAGTTCTGGGCGAAAATGGCACCCGGCGTGGGGATGTCCTGTTCCTCAAGCAACTGACGTGCCTGGTATTCGTAAAGATCCATGGATCCTTCCCTGATGTAAAAAACGATGGTCCGGCATGCAACTGTACATGTTACATGCCGGACCATGACAATGATGATTGCTCCGTGAGAAGCCCGGATTATGACTCCCGGATGGACGCTCAGGCGGGCATGGAGACCAGCGAGCTGGTGGGCACGCCGCCAAGCTTGTCGATGCCGTCGAGACCTTCCAGCCGCATCACGAAGCTGAAGCCGACCACCGTGCCGCCGGCCTTCTCGATCAGATCGGCGCCGGCCTTGGCCGTGCCGCCGGTGGCGATGAGGTCGTCGACGATCAGGACGCGCTCCCCGTGGGCCACGGCTTCGGTCTCGATCTCCACGCTGGCGGTGCCGTATTCGAGATCATAGGACTCGCCGATGGTCTCGGGCGGCAGTTTGCCGGCTTTGCGGATGGCGATGAATCCCTTGCCTAGATGAGCGGCCAGCGAGGGGCCGAAGAGGAATCCACGGGACTCCAATCCGGCGATGGCATCGAATTCGTCCGGTGCGACCGGCAACGCCTCCTCCAGCGCCTTCAACAGGATCTTCAGGCCCCTCGGGTCCGCAAGTACCGGCATGAAATCACGGAAGATGATGCCTTCCTTGGGGAATCCGGGAACGGACCGGATAAGGGACACCATATACGCGGCGTCCTCCTGCCCGACCTTGTCCAACGACTCGATGGTGATGTCCGACTGTGCCATGTGCTCGTCCCCTATATATCTCAATATATTGCTGGCTGGCTTATGTTATGCGCATCGGCGACGGAGCGACGCCGATGCCTGCACGATTGATCGCGGTCATTGCGACCGCGATCACAGACTGCTTCGACTACTTGGATTCGCCGCTGTTCTGCTGCTTCGTCTCGGTCGCGGTCTTGGTTTCGGCCTGCTCAAGCGCGGATTCGACCGGGACCTGTGCGGAATCGTCGGTGTTCTGGGAGTCGTCGGACTCGTTGGCGTCCTCGGACAGCGGGTTGCCGTTCTCATCGACCTCATCATCGGAGACATAGGCCGGACGGGTGTATTCACGGGCGATGGCGTTGAAGGCGAACCGCATCTTGGAGCCCTCGGAATCGATGACGATCTCCTCGTACTGCTCGTCGACCTCTACGACCTTGCCGATCACCTGGCCGATGGTGATGACCTCGGTGCCGGGCTGGAGGTTGCGGCGGAAGTCCTGACGCTCCTGCTGCTGCTGCTTCGACTTCTTCGACTGCCACCACATCATGCCGCCGATGACCACGACCATGACGATGAGCATAATATACGATGAATCCACGGGGAAACTCCTTCAGACAACGGTCACGGCCACATGTTGACGCATAACCGGATTGTGCAAACAGGCAAAAGTCTAGAAGAGCTTACTGACATCATCTCTGGGCGTAAGGCCCAGATGACGCCATGCCTTTTCGGTGGCCACACGGCCTTTGGGGGTGCGTATGAGGAAACCCTCGCGCACGAGATACGGCTCGCAGACGGTCTCGACGGTCTCCGACTCCTCGCCCACCATGGCGGACAGGTTGTTGAGTCCCACCGGGCCGCCGTTGAAGTTGCGTACGATGGCCTCCAGCACGGCGATGTCCAACCGGTCGAGTCCCTCGGAATCGATCTGGTACAGCGCCAGCGCCTCCTTGACATCGTCCGGACGCACCACGATGAGGTCGTGGACTATCGCCCAATCGCGTACGCGCCGCAGCAGACGGTTTGCGATTCGCGGCGTGCCGCGCGAACGCAGCGCAAGCTCATGCGCCGACCCTGCGTCGAGGTTCACGCCCAGCACGTTGGCGGAGCGTTCGACGAGTTTCTCCAGCTCCTCATGCGGATAGTAGTCCAGATGGGCGGTGAAGCCGAAACGCGCACGCAACGGGCTGGGCAGCATGCCCTCCCTCGTCGTGGCGCCGATGACGGTGAAGCGTGGCAGCGTCAGGGGGATGGAGCTGGCACCAGGTCCCTTGCCCACCATCACATCAACACGGAAGTCCTCCATCGCGATGTACAGCAACTCCTCGGCGGCGCGGGGCAGACGATGGATCTCGTCGATGAACAGCACCTCGCCGGTGTCCAATGAGCTGAGAATGGAGGCCAGATCGCCGGCATGCTGCACCGCCGGGCCCGAGGTGACGCGAATCGGCACCTCCAGTTCGTTGGCCACGATCATGGCCAACGTGGTCTTGCCGAGCCCCGGAGGGCCGGCGAGCAGGATATGGTCAGGCGGCACGTCGCGTTTGCGTGCGGCGTCGAGGAACAGCTGGAGCTGCGCCTTGAGCCGTGGCTGGCCGATGAATCCGTCCAGCACATGCGGTCGCAGCTCCTCGTCGCTCACCGGCTCGTTGCCGATGGGCTGGGAGGACACCATGCGCAGCGACTCCTCATTGGCACCGGTGTTCGAGGTGCCGAAATCCATCTCCTCGGCCATCAGCGCCCCCTATCCATCAATGCCAGTGCGAAACGCAGCACGCGCGGCACATCCTCGGCGGACAGCGGCGTGTTGACGTCGTTCTCCTTGATCGCCTCGCCGACCGCCTGCTGGGCGTCCTGCTGACGCCATCCCAGCGAAATCAGGCCTTCGATGACCTGTTCCATGCCGGTATCCACCGGAGCCTGCGCCGTCGCCGCGGCGGGCGAATCCTCGATCCGGCTCAGATCGATGGACCCCTTGAGTTCGAGGATGATCTTCTGGGCGCCCTTTTTGCCGAGGCCCGGAGCCTTGGCCAGCGTGGTCGCGTCGTTGTCCGCGATGGCATGCGCCAGCTGGATCGGAGTCAGGGTGGACAGCAACGATTGCGCCACCTTGGGGCCGATTCCGGACACCTTGATGAGCTGCAGGAACGTCTTCTTGGCGTCGCGATCGAGGAATCCGTGCAAGGTGACCGCATCCTGCGAGATGTTCATGTAGGTGTAGACGCGCGCGTCCTGACCGGCGTGGAGCCGTCCCAGATCGGTGGCGGACATGCGGACCTCGTATCCGACTCCCCCGACGTCAATCAGTGCGGTATCGGCATCCACCGATTCGACCCGCCCGTTCAGCATGCCGATCATCCCCGCTCCTCCCCTGCGATGTCACGAACGTCACCCAATAATCGAACAACTGTTCGAAGTATACTACATGCCGCGGTCGTGATTGAAGCGGCGGCGTGGCGCGCGTTGGGCCGCCTCGGCCCACTGCCGTTGGGCCGCCGTCAGGTGCTCCTCCCGTTCCCCTCCCTGCAGCGCGCCCGCAGGACGCAGCGCATGACAGATCGCCAGTGCCAAGGCGTCGGCGGCATCGGCCGGGGTGGGCATCTTGGTGAGGTTGAGGATGCGCGTGACCATGCGCTCCACCTGAATCTTCTGGGCCTGCCCGTTGCCGGTGATGGCGAGCTTCGCCTCGGTCGGCGTGTGCAGGGCGACCGGGATGTTGCGCTGGGCGGCGGCCAGCATGGCCAGGCCGGCCGCCTGGGCGGTGCCCAGCACGGTGTTGCGGTTGGACTGCGCGAACACGCGTTCGATGGACACGCTGTCCGGTGCGAACCGGTCCATCTTCTCCGACAAACCGTTGTATATGGCCAGCAGTCGCAGGTCCTGGGAGGTGTCGGGTGAGGACCGCACCACATCCACATGGATAAACGAAAGCCGGCGATGTTCGCCGGCTTCAATCACGCCGACCCCGCAGCGTGTGAGCCCGGGATCGACGCCAAGGATGATCACTGGGGATTACTCCTCGTCGAGCTGGGCCATGACCTCGTCGGAGGCGGTCCAGTTGGAGTAGATGTTCTGCACATCGTCCAGATCATCGAGGTTGTCGATGAGCTTGGAGACCTTGCGGGCGTCCTCGAGGCTCAGCTCGACCTCGTTCTTCGGCTCCATGACCTGATCGGCGGAGTCGTAGTCGAAGCCGGCGTCCTGCAGGGCCTTGCGCACGGCGAACAGATCGGACGGGCCGGTGATGACGGTGAACACCTCGCCGTTGTCCTGAACGTCCTCGGCACCGGCCTCGGCGGCGGTCTCGAAGAGCTTGTCGAAGTCAACGCCCTCGGACGGGACCACGATCTGGCCCTTACGCTCGAAGTTGAAGGAGACGGAGCCGGAGGTGGCCAGGGAGCCGTTGCCCTTGGTCAACGTGGAGCGGACTTCGGCGGCGGCGCGGTTGCGGTTGTCGGTCAGGCACTCGATGATGAGGCCCACGCCGGCGGGCGCGTAGCCCTCGTAGACGATGTCCTCATAGTTGGCGGCGCCATCCTCGGCACCGGAGCCACGCTTGACGGCGCGGGTGATGTTGTCGGCCGGCATGGAGGCCTTCTTGGCCTTGTAGATGGCGTCATACAGGGACGGGTTGCCGTCCGGATCGCCGCCGCCCAGACGGGCCGCGATCTCGATGTTCTTGATGAGCTTGGCGAAGAGCTTGCCGCGCTTGGCGTCGATGGCGGCCTTCTTGTTCTTGGTGGTCGCCCACTTGGAATGACCTGACATAATGCTCCTAGCGATTAAACGGATGATGTCAAACGAAGCGATTATAGGCCGTCAATCAGACATACCCGGGATTGTGCTCGAAAATTGTGACCGAAAACATGCCCGGTGACGGCCCGCAGCAACCCACCGGCCCCACGGGCTGAGGCACCGATGGACGGGAACCGGAAAACCGCATCAGCGAATCCGGCCAGCGGACCGGTGAATCGGCTCGAAGGACCGACTAATCGGTTCAGCGGTCCAACGGTCCAACGGTCCAACGGTTCAGCGGTCCAGCGGCAGCCCCGACTGCGGCGCGAGCCGCGTGAACGCCTCGGCGTAGGCGGCCCGCTGGTCGGACAGAAGAATCGGCATGGTACGGGTCTCGGCCACAATCGGCATGAAGTTCGCATCGCCGTTCCAGCGTGGCACCACATGCTGATGCAGGTGCGCGGCCACGCCGGCGCCGGCCACTTCGCCCTGGTTGATGCCGATGTTGTACCCGTCCGGGTGGGATACGGTCTCCATCACCTTCATGGCGAGCGTGGTGGCCTTCTCGAATTCGAACAGCTCGTCGTCGTCAAGTTCGGTGATGAACCCCACATGGCGGTACGGGCAGATCATGAGATGCCCCACATTGTAGGGGTAAAGGTTCATGATGGCGAACACATGCGTGCCGCGCCACGCGATCAGGCCGTCCTCGTCGGACTTCTTCGGCCCGACGCAGAACGGGCATTCCTTGGATTTCGGCTTGGTCGGCCGCCCCTCCGTGTTGCGCAGCACGTAGGTCATGCGCTGCGGGGTCCACAGGCGCTCGACCGTGTCCTCCTGCGGCGGGAAGCCGGCCGGGTCGTCGATACGCACGTCATCGGTCATCTGATTCGCACCTCTCCATAATCCCATAATCGGTATGCATCAATCCGTATACGTCCTTATGCGCATCCGCGCATACTGTCCGCGTATTTCCGAATAAATCCGGATATATTCGGACCGTCCTATATACGATTCGGCTCCCCCGGGAAGGGAGCCACCGGTCGCAGAGGAACCGCCGGGAGATGCCGGATGCGGATGCACCGGATCTCTTACGGTCCCCGCGCGAGCGGCTTCCCTTCCCGGGGGAGCCGAATCACGTCAGGGCAATGACGCCAAACCTACGGACGTCAGCCCTGTTGGCGCCAGTCTCCCGCTGCGATCAGGCCGCGGGCTCGGCCAACGCGGCGTTGAAGTCGTCCACGGAGTTGACCTGGACGCGCTTCTTGATCACGGCGAGGATGTCGGCGCGGGCCTCGTCCACCGGCACGCCATTGAGCTGGCTGCCGTCGCGGAAGCGGAAGCTCACCGCGTTGTTGTTCATGTCCTCCTCGCCGACGATGAGGATGAATGGCGCCTTGGACTTGGAGGCGTTGCGGATCTTCTTGCCGAAGCGGTCGTCGGAGGAATCAATCTCGCAGCGGACCATCTCGTCCTCGAGGGACTTGACGAACTCCTCGAGGTGCGGGGCGAACTCGTCGGCCACCGGCACGCCGAGAACCTGGACCGGGGCAAGCCACGCCGGGAACGCGCCGGCGTAGTGTTCGAGCAGCACGGCGAAGAAGCGCTCGATGGAGCCGAACAGGGCACGGTGAATCATCACCGGGCGCTGGTGGGTGCCATCCTTCGCGATGTACTCGAGCTGGAAGCGCTCGGGCAGGTTGAAGTCGAGCTGGATGGTCGAGACCTGCCAGGTGCGGCCGATGGCGTCGCGGGCCTGCACGGAGATCTTCGGGCCGTAGAAGGCGGCGCCGCCCGGATCGGCCACGAGATGCAGACCGGACTCCTTGGCGACCTCGGCGAGCGTGTTGGTCGCCTCCTCCCAGATCTCATCGGAGCCGACGTACTTGTTCGGGTCCTTGGTGGACAGCTCGAGATAGAAGTCGCTCAGGCCGAAGTCCTTGAGCACCTTGAGCACGAAGGTGAGCAGGTTGGTCAGCTCGCCCTTCATCTGCTCGCGGGTGCAGTAGATGTGGGAATCATCCTGCGTAAGGCCGCGCACACGGGTCAGGCCGTGGACCTCGCCGGACTTCTCGTAGCGGTACACGGTGCCGAACTCGAAGAGGCGCAGCGGCAGCTCGCGGTAGGAGCGCTGGCGGGACTTGAAGATCAGGTTGTGCATCGGGCAGTTCATCGGCTTGAGGTAGTAGTCGAAGCCGGGCTTGGTCACGTTGCCGTCCTCGTCGTACTCCTCATCGAGGTGCATCGGCGGGTACATGCCGTCCTTGTACCAGTGCAGGTGGCCGGAGGTCTCGTACAGGCCGCCCTTGGTGATGTGCGGGGTCTGCACGAAGCTGTAGTGGTACTTGCGGTGCATCTCGCGGGAGTAGTCCTCCATCGCGTTGATCACCGCGGCGCCCTTCGGGTGGAACACGGCCAGGCCCGGGCCGATCTCGTCCGGGAAGGAGAACAGGTCCATTTCGGCGCCGAGCTTGCGGTGGTCGCGCTTGGCGGCCTCCTCGAGACGGGTCTGGTAGGCCTTGAGATCCTCCTTGGAGGCCCATGCGGTGCCGTAGATGCGCTGCATGGTCGGGTTCTTCTCGCTGCCACGCCAGTAGGCGGCGGCGGAACGCTCGATCTTGAAGGCCTTGATGAAGTGCGTGTTCGGCAGGTGCGGTCCGCGGCACAGGTCCTTCCACACCACGTTGCCGTCACGGTCGACGTTGTCGTAGAAGCTGAGCTCCTTGCCGGAGATCTCGGTGGCGGTGGACGGGTCGAGGTGCGCTTCCTTGTCCTTGATCAGCTCGATCTTGAACGGCTGGTCGGCCTCCTCGGCCAGCGCCTCCTCCTCGGTGACCGTGCGGCGGCGGAAGGACTGCGCGGACTTGATGATCCGCTGCATGTGCTTCTCGATGTTCTTCAGGTCGTCCGGGGTGAACGGCTGCTCGACCTGGAAGTCGTAGTAGAAGCCGTCCTTGATGATCGGGCCCACGCCGAGCTTAGCGTCCGGGAACAGTTCCTGGACCGCCTGGGCCATGACGTGCGTGGCCGAATGGCGCATGATGCCGAGACCGTCCTCGCTGTCGAGGGCGACGGCTTCGACGGTGTCGCCGTCGGTGAGGGGCGTGTACAGGTCGCGCAGTTCGCCGTTGAGACGCACGGCGATGATGTTCTTGTCATCCGCGAAGAGCTCGACGCCGGTGGTGGTTGCTTCCACCTCCTTCGCTTCGCCGTTGACTGTTATGGAGATGGTAGCTTGCGCCATGATTTGTCCTTTGCTATCGGGGTCCGCGGTACTAATGTGCAGGCCTGGACTGGTTAATCAACAGTCGTCACCATAGGCAGGGCATACGACAAACCGGGACGGACCAGAACAAGCCAGAACGGACCGGGTTGGAGCCGGAAAACGAAAAAGCCTCACCGCGATGGTGAGGCTCGAGCTGGAGCGGACAACGGGACTCGAACCCGCGGTCTCAACCTTGGCAAGGTTGCGCTTTACCAACTAAGCTATGTCCGCAAAGGAATCCGCCGTGAGAAGCGGTTTCCAGTGGGCGATGTAGGAATCGAACCTACGACCCCTTCGGTGTGAACGAAGTGCGCTAGCCGCTGCGCCAATCGCCCGAAATCAATCGGTATTCAGTTATATCGGCGATACAAGTTCGTCTGCGTGGGCGATACAAGATTCGAACTTGTGACCCCTTCCGTGTCAGGGAAGTGCGCTACCTCTGCGCCAACCGCCCGGGTCTGCTCATTCATGCGAATTGCTTCGCGGTCCTGAGAGGTGGGTACGAGAGTCGAACTCGTCTATACGGCTTTGCAGGCCGCTGCCTAACCGCTTGGCTAACCCACCGTAAGGTCTGTCAACTCATCGGACCTAGAGCGGACAACGGGACTCGAACCCGCGGTCTCAACCTTGGCAAGGTTGCGCTTTACCAACTAAGCTATGTCCGCATGTGTCTTACAGGGGAACACCAGAAGGCGTCTCGCCGAAGCACGAGTGATTACTATACTCACATGCCTGTAATTCGTCCAGTCACGGCGTGTCGCCTTGTGACAGTTGGTGTTCGCGCCCATCGAAACTCCGCTCGCTGATGGCTAAAGGCGGCATCGGGCATGGTCGCGTCCTTTACGCTGGAGAGTATGAGTGAAGAAGCGAACGCCCAGACGCCGGTGATGATCGCCGCATTCGAGGGATGGAACGACGCCTGTCAGGCCGCCACGAATGTGGTGCGTCATCTGGTCCGCCGCTACGAGTCCCGTGAGATCCGGCATATCGACTGCGACGGGTTCTACGACTATCAGGTGGCCCGTCCGATGCTGTGCCATGTCTCCGGCCGGGCCACGCTGGTGTGGCCGCAGACCACGTTCTACGACATCACCCTCGACGCCAACCGTCATCTGTACGCGCAAATCGCCCCCGAGCCGAACTACCGCTGGCAGGAGTACTGCGCGCAGAGCCTGCATATCGCCGAAGAGCTGGACGTGGCGCAGGTGGTCACACTCGGTTCGATGTTCTGCGACTGCCCGCACACGCGCCCCCTGCCCCTGTCCGTAAGCGACGGCGAACGCCAATGCGAATGCGATCGGGAATACAACGGCCCGGTGGGAATACCCACCGTGCTTGATCTGGCCGCGGCCGACCGGGGATTCGGCCATGCCTCCATGTGGGTTTCCATCCCCCAATATCTCGGCAGCGACGAATGCGCGGCCGGCACGCTGCGACTATTGGATGCGCTGGGCAAGCGCATCGGCTTCACCTTCGACACGGGCGATCTCAAGCGCAAGGCCGAGCACTGGAAGGCCCAGGCCTCAGTGCTGGTGCGGTGCAACGACCAGCTCAGAGAATACGTGGAGCATCTCGAACGCGACTACGACCTCAAATGCAAGGCCGACGAGGAAGCCGGCCTGGGCACCCCGCAGTGCGAGCAGCTGATCCGTGAGGCCGAGGCGTTCCTGCGGCAGATGGGCGACTAAACCGACGCCGCGGTCTCGGCGCACGTCCGGCCGTCGCATCATTGTCAGTGTCCCGTGTCAAGAATTCGTTGGTTTTTTGGGTCCCCTTGTTAGGACGTTGCCGTGAAGTGGCGTGGCATACTGGGGCGTCGAATCGGCTGACCAGATAATCGTCGGATTATCGTCGATGGGGCGTCGGCGGACCCATTTTTCCGCCGACGCCCCATCCCTTTTGTCTCAGCAGCGTTCCCGCGCCTACGCCGCGACCATGGACGGATCGATGGCGGGAAGAACACCGGTGATGAGCAGCAGCGCCACCACCACGGCCAGACCGATGCGGTAGATGGCGAAGGCCTTGTAGGAGAACGTGGCCACGAACTTCAGGAAGCCGATAATCACCACGTAGCCCACGAAGAACGAGACCAGCGTGGCGGCGATGGTGGGGCCCCAGCCGGGGAACGCTCCGATCGCCGTGCAGGCGGCGGCGTCACCGCCGGAGCAGGCCGCGACGTCCTTGACTGCGGAGACGGTTTCGAGAATACCGGCGCCGAACACCGCCGGGATGGCCATGAGGAAGCTCACCCGAACGGCGGCCTCACGGGTGTAGCCCATCGCACGGCCGAAGGTGATGGTGCCGCCGGAACGCGAGACGCCCGGGATAAGCGCCAGCATCTGGCCGATGCCGAACAGCAACGCGTCCTTCCAGGTCATCTGCTTCATGGTCTTGAGCTGCTTGGAGCGCGCGTCGAACACCCACAGCAGCACGCCGAAGATGATGAGCACGGTCACCGTGATCCAAAGGTTGCGCAGGGTGGTCTCGATGGCGTCCTTGAACAGCAGTCCGGCGATGAGAATCGGCATGGTGCCGATGATGATGAACCATCCCATCTGCGTATCCGGATTATGGGCGCCGAGACGGCTTTTGAGGTCTTTGCCCTCCTTGCCGAACAGGGAGCCGAACCATGCGCCCAGAATGCGGATGATGTCCCGTCGGTAATACAGGATGACGGCCAGCTCCGTGCCGATCTGGATGATGGCGGTGAACGCCGCGCCGGGGTCGCGACCGATCATCAGGTCGCCGATGATACGGATGTGGGCGCTGGACGACACCGGCAGGTATTCGGTGAGCGCCTGGACCAGACCCATGAAAAGCGCTTGGAAGAAATTCATAACCCTTCGTCACTTCCGTGATATGTGATGTATCTGATGTACGTACTGTGGTAGACGGAAGAACACGATACCCAAAGGGGCGTAGAACAACACTAGGAAAACGTAAACTGCACGGCTTCTACAATGAAACCGTCACCCGCGTCGCCATGCATCACATGCGACGCAATCGCAGGATGTACGATGTGCGAGGCAATGCGCATGGCAGCCGACGCGCACGGGCGAAACGAGCGCACCAAGAGTTTAAGAGTTAAGGAGTGGTCATGACCGTTTACCGCAAGAGCAGGGCGTTTGCGCCGCAGGGGTTCTTCGAATGCGAGGGCCGCGGGCTCAAATGGCTGGGCGCCGCGCACGCGCAGGGAGGTCCGCGCGTGGTCGAGGTGTACGACTGGGGCAAGGATTACCTGGACATCGAGCGTATCTCCAGCTCCTCCCCGACGCCCAAGGCCGCGCATGATTTCGGTGCGGCGCTGGCCCGCATGCACGACGCCGGCGCCCCGTACTTCGGCTCGGCCCCGGAAGGGTACGACGGTACGTGCTACTTCGGCCCCCTGCAGGACCCGGTGAAGATGGACACCGGCGAATGGACCGATCCGATCAGCTACTTCGCCGATGGCCGGTTGCGCCCGATGGTCGATCTGGGCGTGCGCCGCGGCGAGCTCGACCATCGCGACGTCGAATTGACGGAACGGGTGATCGAGGCGCTGCCGGACATCATGGGCCGGGCGGCCGACGACAAGCCCGCACGCATCCACGGCGACCTGTGGAGCGGCAATGTGATGTGGACCGCGGACCGCGGCCATTCGGAGGCCGTGCTCATCGATCCCGCGGCCCACGGCGGCCATCGCGAGGAGGATCTGGCCATGCTGCACCTGTTCGGCATGAGCTATCTGAGTGAGATCACCGACGGATACCAGTCCGTCCACCCGCTCAAGGCCGGCTGGCAGGAGCGCATCACGCTGTGGCAGCTCTATCCGATCGCCGGCCATTGCGTGTTCTTCGGCGGCGGCTATGTGAGTGAGTACCGCTCGATGTGCCGCTCGCTGCTCAAGTAGTCGCAGTGATACTAAAAGGTATTAGTGGGCTGCGTCAGAATCGCCTTGCCGAATTGGCTACCCCTCAGTCCCGCTTCGCGGGTCAGGTCGTCCTGCAATTTTGGACGCGCCCCGCGCGCAACGTCCTAACAAGGGGAGCCAAAATCAACGAATTAATGATGCACGATACGGGACGAAACATAAGTCCGGAACGACCTTGACTTATGTTTCGTCCCGTTTTCAGATAACAAAGTGGGATGAAACATAAGTCGGCTTCGTCGCTAACTTACGTTTCATCCCACTGTTGCGTCGCTGAGTGCTCAGCCCAGCGCATCCTTCAACTTGCTGAAGAACCCGCCCTTCTTCTGGCCGCCCCCGGCCTGCGGACGGGACGCTTGCGACACATGGCCGGCGTCCGCATCATGGGAGGCCGCGAACTGTTCGATGAGGCCGCGTTCGGCATCGTTGAGCTTGGTGGGAATGAGCACGTTCACATGTGCGACGAGGTTGCCACGCTCATCGTTGCGACGCAGGTTCGTCACGCCCAGACCTTTGAGCGTGACCGTATCCTCAGGCTGGCAACCGGCGGGGATGGTCACGGTCTGCTCGCCGTCGAACGTGTCGATGGCGAGATCGTGGCCGAGCACCGCCCAGCTCATCGGCACCTGAATCCAGCAGTGCAGATCGTCGCCGTCGCGCGTGAACTGCTTGTCCGCCCGGATATGAACGTCGATGTACAGGTCGCCCGCGGCGCCGCCGCCCTCGCCGACCTCACCCTGGTTCGCCAGACGCAGGCGCGCGTTGTCGTTGATGCCCGCGGGCACGGTCACGCCGACGTTGCGCGTGGTGCGCACGCGACCGTGGCCCATGCAGCTCGGGCACGGGTTGGTGATGATGGTGCCGTGGCCTTCGCAGCGCTCGCATGGCGCCGAGGTCATCATCTGGCCGAGCATGGTGCGCACGACCTTCTGCCGGAAGCCCTGTCCGTGGCAGTCGGGGCAGGTGACCGGCTGGGCGCCGCCCTGGGCGCCGGAACCGCCGCATTCCTGACACAGCGAGAACGTGTTGATCTTCACATGGGCCGTGCCGCCGAACACCGCGGTCTTGAGGTCGATGGATGCGGAGGCCAGCGAATCGCGACCGGGCTGGGTGCGCGACACGGGCCCCTGCGCGCCGCCGCCAAACGCAGATCCGAAGAACGTGGAGAAGACGTCGCCCATGTCGCCGAACCCGGCGCCGGAGAAGCCGCCCGCGCCGCCGTTCGGGTCGTTGGGATCCACACCGGAGTCGTACATGCGACGCTTGTCGGGGTTGGACAGCACGTCGTAGGCGTTGTTCACTTCCTTGAACTTGTCCTCGAACTCCGGCCCCGCGATATCAGGGTGGTATTTGCGGCTGAGCTTGCGGTAGGCCTTCTTGATCTCGTCGTCGCTGGCGTTGCGGTCCACGCCCAACGTCTCGTAATAATCTGCCACTTAATTTGTTCCTTTGTGTTCGTTTGGTCCGCGGGTTATTGTGCCATATCCCGCGGTCAGTGGACGACCGATTCGTCCGCGACTGTCCGTCTAGGCCAGCCCGTCACGGACGAACGCCGTAAGATACCGTGCCACCGCCTTGACCGCCGCCATGGTGGCGGCATAATCCATGTGCGTGGGACCGATGGATCCGACGAAGGCGATGGGTTCGTCGGCGGAACCGGACGTGTCACCAACGGACGATTCATCCCCGTCCTGCTCCCCGTCCGCGTCGCGCGCCGCAGCCGCACGCCCGTAGCCGCTGCTCACCACCGAGGCGTGCAACAGCTCCGGACTGTGGTTCTCCGACCCGATGGACACGCCCACGCCCGAAGCGTTCGTCTCCTCGCTCAGGTTGCTCATGAGCTTCATGAGCACCACCTGTTCCTCCAGCGCGTCGAACAGCGGGGCCAAATCGGCCACGGACTGGGTATGGGCGAGTCGGGAGGCGCCGGACATATACAGCTCGTTGGCCCGTTCGTCCAGCGCCATCGATTCGAAGGCGTCGGCCAACGATTCGGCCACCGCGCGCACGTCCTCATATCCCACGGAGGAGCCGATGGCACGCACCGTTTCGGCCGATCGCGACAGCGACAGGCCATTGCACTGCTCGTTGACCGCATTGGACAGACGCGCGACCGCGTCGGTCGGCGGCATCGCCGAGACGCCGAGACCATGCTGCGCCACACGGCCGCTGTCGGTGATGACCACGGCGAGCAGGGTGGTCATGGCGACCGGCACCATCTCCACATGGCGCAACGTGGCCTTGGCCAGCGACGGCGACGCCACGACGGCCACCTGACCGGTGATCTCCGAAAGCAGACGCGCCGAACGCTGCAGCGCGTCGGTAAGGCTCACCGAACCGGACAGGAAACTGTTGATGCCCCTGCGTTGGGCCTCGCTGAGCGGCACCACGGTGGCCAGCCGGTCCACGAAATAGCGGTACCCCTTTTCGGTGGGCACACGGCCCGCCGAGGTGTGTGGCTGGATCAGATAGCCCTCGTCCTCGAGCGCGGCCATGTCGTTGCGTATGGTGGCCGAGCTGACCCCCAGATGGTGTTGTTTGGTCAGTGACGTGGACCCCACCGGCTCCTGCGAGCGGATGTAGTCCTCCACCACGGCGCGCAGCACCAGCATGCGTCGCGATTGCGTCATGCGCGCCTCCTTATATATGGCAAGAATTCATGCACGGTTCACCTGCGCTCCTCATGCGACTTTCAAACGACCGAGCAAACACTTCGATTCGCCCTCATTCCATTGGAATTCCGCCGAATCGAGTCGCCGCTGGACGCAATCGCCTACGCAGCTACCGCGTACCATTGTATTAGCACTCCGGCGTTTCGAGTGCTAACCCGTTCGTCCGTAGCGAAGTGACGATAATTGTGAACGCTAACAGCACACAAGTTACCAAAACACGCCAAAATTGCACCACAACGTCGCAAACCGACGCTAGCATGGGAAACGCAATGTGAGGGCGTCTTGCGCTCGGCACAAGCCGGATACGCGGCCCGACCAATTGGAAGGAAAGTAATCCATGACCGAATTCAAGGAGACCGAACTGGACGAACGCGCCATCAAGATGGCCAAGGTCCTGTCGGCCGACGCGGTTGAGAAGGCCGGTTCCGGCCACCCCGGTTCCCCCATCTCCCTGGCGCCCGTCGCCTACACCCTGTACCAGCACTTCATCAAGCATGATCCGAACGATCCCAACTGGGAAGGCCGCGATCGCTTCATCCTTTCGGGCGGTCACGCATCCCTCACCCAGTACGTTCAGCTGTACTTCTCCGGCTACGGCGTGACCCTGGACGACCTCAAGCACTTCCGCGGTGGCGCCGACACCCGTACACCGGGCCACCCCGAGTACGGCCTGACCCCGGGCATTGAGATGACCACCGGCCCGCTGGGCCAGGGCTTCGCCTCCGCCATCGGCTTCGCCTACGGCGAGCGTTTCCAGCGCGGTCTGCTCGACCCGGAGACCCCGAAGGAAGAGTCCCCGTTCTACCACAAGATCTGGGCCATCTGCGGTGAAGGCGACATCGAGGAAGGCATCTCCGGCGAGGCCGCCGCTCTTGCCGCCAACCAGAAGCTCGGCAACCTGACCGTGATCTTCGACGCCAACCGCATCCAGATCGAGGGCGACACCAACCTAGTGCTGGCCGAGGACGTGCTCAAGCGCTTCCAGGCCTACGGCTGGTACACCGACGAGTTCAGCTTCATCCAGCCCGATGGCTCTTACAAGGAGGACATCGAGGGTCTGGCCGACGTGATCGCCAAGGCCGAGGCCGCCGCTCCGGATCAGCCGAAGCTCATCAAGGTCCACTCCCTGATCGCCTGGCCGACCCCGGGCAAGACCAACGACCCGTCCTCCCACGGCTCCAAGCTGGGCGCCGAGGCCGTCGCCGGCCTCAAGAAGCTCCTCGGCTACGACCCGGAGGAGTCCTTCCACGTCGATGAGGAGGCCCTCGCCCACGCCCGCAAGGTCGCCGAGCGCGGCCTCGAGGCCCACAAGGAATGGGACGAGAAGTTCGACGCCTGGCGCAAGGCCAACCCGGACAAGGCCGCCCTGTACGACCGCATCAAGGCCGGCAAGCTGCCTGAGGACTTCGACAAGGCCATCGACGATCTCGAGGCCACCTTCGAGGTCGGCAAGGGCGTCGCCACCCGTGGCGCCTCCGGCTCCGTCCTGAACGCCATCGCGGCCGTCATGCCGGAACTCTGGGGCGGCTCCGCCGACCTCGGTGGCTCCAACAAGACCGACCTCAAGGGCGCCGCCACCTTCGCCCCGGCCGAGTGCGCCACCGTTCAGTGGCCGAACTGCAACGAGTTCGGTCGCCAGCTGCACTTCGGCGTGCGCGAGTTCACCATGGGCTGCATCACCAACGGCATCCTGCTGGGCTCCCACACCCGTCCGTTCGGCGGCACCTTCTTCATGTTCTCCGACTACGAGCGCTCCGCCGTCCGTCTGGCCGCCCTCATGGAGATCCCGAACCTGTACGTGTGGACCCACGACTCCGTGGCCGTGGGCGAGGACGGCCCGACCCACCAGCCGGTCGAGCACCTGGCCTCCTTCCGCGCCATCCCGCAGCTCGAGGTCATCCGTCCTGCCGACGCCTTCGAGACCGCCGAGGCATACCGCTACTTCTTCGAGAAGAAGAACACCCTGCCGGGTGCCATGGTGCTGACCCGTCAGGGTGTCCCGACCCTCGCCGAGACCGCCGCCAAGGCCAAGGAAGGTGTCAAGAAGGGCGCCTACGTGCTCGTCGACACCGAGGGCACCCCGGACGTCATCATCATGGCCTCCGGTTCCGAGGTCCAGTGGGCCGTGGCCGCCGCCAAGACCCTGGCCGAGAAGAACATCAAGGCCCGCGTGGTCTCCTTCCCGTCCATGGAGTGGTTCGAGGAGCAGGACGCCGAGTACAAGGAGGCCGTGCTTCCGGCTTCCGTCAAGGCCCGCGTCTCCGTCGAGGCCGGTGTGGCCATGCCGTGGTACAAGTACCTCGGCACCTACGGCAAGCCGGTTTCCATCGAGCAGTTCGGCCTGCAGGGCAACGGCGCGCAGAACATGATCGACCTCGGCATCACCGCCGAGCATGTGGTCGAGGCCGCCGAGGCTTCCCTGGCCGAGGTGAACGCCTGATTCGGTTTTCCCGTATCGGCGCGTCCATATAACCGAATGATTTTGTTGGCTCCCCTTTCCGAGGGGAGCCGTCAGGCGAAAGTCTGACTGGAGGAGAGCAATGCTTGAGCCCACTCCCCTCCGGTCCGCATCAGCGGACGGCTTCCCTCATCCACGGAAAAGGGAGCCTAGGGCGAAATCCATCAAGGAGAAAACACAATGACTGAAGCAACTCAGCGTACGTCCGACAACGGCGTTTCCATCTGGCTGGACGATCTGTCCCGCTCCCGCATCGAGTCCGGCTCCCTGCAGGACCTCATCGCCAACAAGAACGTCGTTGGTGTGACCACCAACCCGTCCATCTTCCAGAAGGCCCTGAGCCAGGTCGGCCCGTACGACGCTCAGCTCAAGGAACTCGGCAAGGTTGACGTCGAGACCGCCGTGCGCGAGCTCACCACCACCGATGTGCGCAACGCCACCGACATCTTCCGCGAGATCGCCGAGGCCACCGACTTCGTCGACGGCCGTGTCTCCATCGAGGTCGACCCGCGTCTGGCCCACGAGACCGAGGCCACCGAGAAGCAGGCCGTTGAGCTGTGGGAGAAGGTCAACCGTCCGAACGCCATGATCAAGATCCCGGCGACCCTCGAGGGCCTGCCGGCCATCACCGCCACCCTGGCCAAGGGCATCTCCGTCAACGTCACCCTGATCTTCTCGCTCGAGCGCTACGAGCAGGTCATCGACGCCTACATCGAGGGCATCGCCCAGGCTGACGCCAACGGCCACGACCTCAAGCACATCGGCTCCGTCGCTTCCTTCTTCGTCTCCCGCGTGGACACCGCCGTGGACAAGCTGCTGGAAGCCAACGGCTCCGACGAGGCCAAGGCCCTCGAGGGCAAGGCCGCCGTGGCCAACGCCCGTCTGGCCTACGAGCTGTTCGAGAAGAAGTTCGCCGAGGATCCGCGCTGGGCCGACCTGGCCGCCAAGGGTGCCAAGGTCCAGCGTCCGCTGTGGGCCTCCACCGGCACTAAGAACCCGGCCTACTCCGACTGCAAGTACGTTGACGAGCTGGTTGCCAAGCACATCGTCAACACCATGCCGGAGAAGACCCTGAACGCCCTGGCCGACCACGGCAACGGCGCCCCGTCCATCGAGGGCACCTACGAGGAGTCCCACGCCATCATCAACAAGCTGGCTGAGCTGGGCATCAACCTCAAGGACGTCACCGACAAGCTGGAGGCCGACGGTGTCGCCGCCTTCATCAAGTCCTGGGATTCCGTGCTCGCCGACGTGCAGTCCGGCATCGATCGCGTGAACGCCTGAGACCATTTGCGGCGGTAGACGTCTTATAACGTCCCTGCCGTGAGGTTTTTCAGGGGGGCTTCCTTCCCAATCCACTGCGGGTTGGGAAGGAAGCCCCCTTTGTTATGGACTGGTTGTTATGGACTGTCACGGATTTCCGAGGACTGCCATCGGCCGCTTCATCCGAATCAGTGGGAGATCCACAAAACGACTGTATGTATGCGCCGTTACGAAGCACCCGCGTACTTACCGTCCCTCTTAAGCCCGAAACAAGCGGTAAGTACGCGGGACCTTCGACGAGACGCGTACTTACCGCCTGTTGTCATCGCCAAACACGTAGCGCGTCCACCAGCCCATCCAGCCATACGCGCATGCGGCACAGCGCAAGCATGTCCCTAAACGGCTGGCTAGTCAAGCAGCATCCAGCCACGCGCGCATGCGGCGCAGACCCTCCGCGGTGTCCTCGGCGGTGCCGACGTAGGACAGGCGCACGTAGCCACGGCCCCGCGAGCCGAAACCCGACGCCGGGGTCACCACCACTTTGGCCTCATGCAGCAAGCGTACGGCGAAGTCGTGGTCGTTCATGCCACCCGTGGTCACGATGATCTCGTTGTCCGGGTCGTAGGCGAGGCCGTCGCCGGACTCATCCGAACCCGCGCCGTCCGACCTCGCGTCGTCAGGTAACGCACCGTCAATCCGGGCGCGGTACCGGCACCATGCCCGGCGCAGCGCCAACGTGCCGCGATTCGGCGTGTAATGCGTGTCGCCGTGAATCGCCGCCTGATACGCGGCGTCTATCATCGGCCGAGGCGTGTCGAAGCCGGGCTCCCCCACGGCGAACGAAATCGCACCCGGCACGCCGGCCGCCAGCTCGAACATCTCCCTGACACTGGGATACAGCGCTTCCTGCGCGCGATGCGAAACCTCCGGCATACCTTACCTCCTCAATCCGCCCATTGGTACGGTTGTTGCCCATATCGTAGACGTGCGATGTTTCCGCGAAAGCGCCGTCCACGGGTTAGGAGGGTCCGTGCCGCGCGCCGGTCGCATGACCAGCACACGAGCATGGCCACATGCCTGCAGGTCAATATGGTCGCATGATCGATACGTGAGCATGATCGTCGCACACGGGCCGCATAACCTTGACCACGGCTCATGTTGGCTGCTAGTATCCCGCGTTAGAGATTCGTTGACTCAATGGCCACCCTTCAGAATCTCTTCACCGGGCCAACTCCCCCTGACGAGGAGGGCCGACAATACCATCAACGAATTAATTCACGCAGGCATCAGGTCCGCGGAAAGTGCAACTCGTACGGAGAGAGGCAGGATATGCATATGTTGAACACTCGCGCACGAGTGGTGATGACGTTCACGTTCTTTTCGATGTTCTTCGGGGCCGGAAACCTGATTTTCCCCCCGTTCGTGGGCGCTCAGGCCGGTTCCGCCACGGTGCCCGCGGCCATCGGGTTCATCGTCTCGGCAGTGGGTCTGCCGATTCTTGGCGTGATGGCGGTGACGTTCGCCGGCGGCTTCGACAAACTGGCCACCCGCGTCTCCCCCAGGTTCGCATTGTTCCTGGGACTCGCCATCATCCTGACCATCGGCCCGTGCTTCGCCATCCCCCGCACGGCCACCACTTCGTTCGAGATGATGGTCGCCCCGTTCACACCGGACGGTTCCATCTGGCTCGCGCGGCTCGTCTACTCGTTCGTGTTCTTCGCACTGGCGTTCGTCTTCGCCCAGCATCCCGAAAAGCTCTCCAAGGTGCTGGGCCGTTTCATGGGTCCGTTGCTACTCGTCCTTATCGCCGCGCTGTTCGTGGCCTGCCTGGTGCATGGCATCGGCACACCGGCCAAGCCGATGGGTGACTATGCGGTCAATCAGCTGGCACGTGGCTTCCTTGACGGATATCAGACCATGGATCTGCTGGCCGCCCTGTACTTCGGCATCGTGATCTCGGCGAACATCCGCGCGCAGCAGGTGGACGACGAGGCGCAGGTGCAACGCGAGACGGCGTTCGCGGGTCTCGGCACCGGCGTGCTGCTGGTGCTTATCTATGGCGCGCTCGCCTATGTGGGCGTGGTCTCCGGCGCAATCGCCGCAATCGATCCCGCGACGGACACGGGCGCCACGGTGCTCACCAATCTCACGTCCTCGGTGTTCGGCGCGGGCGGCACGGTGTTCCTCGGTCTGGTGTTCGTCATCGCCTGTCTGAATGTGTGCACTGGGCTAATCTGCACATGCGCCACCTATTTCCATACGAAGTTCCCCACCGTCGCCGGCCGGAAAGTGAGCTACCGCGCCTGGCAGGTGCTGTTCACCGTGTTCAGCTTCGTGGTGTCGAACGCCGGACTGAGCGCGATCATCAAGGTGTCCGTGCCGGTGCTCTCCGCCCTGTATCCGATGGCTATCGTGCTGGTGCTGTTGGCCCTGACCCATCATGTGTTCGGTGCGCGCTTCCCGCGCGTGTACTTCTGGACCGTTCTGTTGGTGGGCATCGTGGCGGTTCTGGGGTGCATCGAATCGTTGGTGCAGGTGTTCGGCGGCTCGCTGCCGTGGCTCGCTGCCGTATTGGGACTGCTGCCGATGCAGTCCTATCAGCTCGGCTGGCTGGTCCCGGCCGCTCTCGGCCTCGCGATCGGCGTGATTGATTCACTCGTCCGTGGTGCCGCCGACGGACGGGTTCACGGTCGGGTCTAGCGTCCGGCAGTCAGGTTGGCGGGATGATTGGTGAGATGAGCGGAGGCGTGCGGCGGAGTATTCGGGTAAGGTACGTCACGTATGCCGTTTCATACGACGCCGGCACGAGGGCGATTGTCGGAGCGGCTGAGTGGAACGAACGAGCCGGATTCTGATTGGTCTGGTTCACACCAACGGTTCAAAGGAGACGAACGACTATGACCTATGCGAAGAACGCGCCGTTCCGTGCGGATGTGGTGGGCAGCTATCTGCGTCCCGCCGAGCTCAAGGCCGCCCGCGCCGACTTCGAGGCGGGCCGCATCGACGCCGATGCGTTGAAGGCCGTGGAGGACAAGGTCATCGTGGATCTGGTGGCCAAGCAGAAGGCGGCGGGACTGCATGTGATCACGGATGGCGAGTTCCGTCGCGCCTATTGGCATCTTGATTTCATGTGGAATCTGCAGGGTGTCAAGCGCGGCACGGCTCCCATCCAGTTCAAGGGCTCCGATGGCACGGCCGTGGTCGAGGCGGCCGGCGTGGACGGCGAGATCAGCGGCGAGCACCACCCGTTCGTGGAGCATTACCGGTTCGTCAAGGCGCTTGAGGATGACAACACCCGCGCCAAGCAGACCGTCCCCTCCCCCGCGCAGACGCTGTTCGTGCTGCAGCAGGGCATCGCCGAGGACGCGACCAACCCGTACAAGGACAGTGACGCTCTGGCCGAGGCTATCGCCAACGCCTACATCCAGGTGGCGCATGACCTGTACGAGGCGGGCTGCCGCACGCTGCAGTTCGATGACTGCACATGGGGCGCGTTCGTGTCCGAGGACTTCAAGGACACCGTGTTCGGCGTGGACGCCAAAACCGTGCAGCGCCAGTACGCTGCGGTGAACAACGCGGTGATCGCCGCCGTGCCGGACGACATGGTGGTCACCACGCATATCTGCCGCGGCAACTACCAGTCGCAGTGGTTCTCCGCCGGCGGATACGGCCAGGTGGCGGATGTGCTGTTCGGCGAGGAGAACGTGGCCGCCTACTATCTGGAGTTCGATGACGACCGTTCCGGCGACTTCGAGCCGCTGGCCAAGGTCTCGGACGGCAAGCAGGTGGTGCTCGGCCTCATCACCTCGAAGAAGCCGGAGCTCGAGGACCCCGAGACCATCAAGGCCCGTATCGCCGAGGCAGCGCAGTATGTGCCGCTGGAGCGCCTGTGCCTGTCCACCCAGTGCGGCTTCGCCTCCACCGAGGAAGGCAACCACCTCACCGAAGACCAGCAGTGGGCCAAGATCGCTCTGGTACGTTCCATCGCCGAGGAGGTATGGCCTTCATCGGCGGAGACCGACCTCACGCCTGCCAATAATAACTGAAGAAGTCCGCGATCTTGGTGGTCGCATCCCTGAGTACTTCGATGCGGGGCAGATACACGATGCGGAAGTGGTCCGGTTCGGCCCAGTTGAAGCCGCCACCTCGGGTGATGAGGATGCGCTCGTCGTGGAGCAGATCGAGGGCAAACTGCTCATCGTCGCGGATATTGAACTTCTTGACGTCGATCTTCGGGAAGATGTAGAACGCGGCCTTCGGCTTGACGGCGGTCAAGCCGGGGATCGCGTTGATTGCGTTGTAGATGTATTCGCGCTGCTCGTACAGACGGCCGCCGGGCACGATGTAGTCGTTCACGCTCTGGTGCCCGCCGAGGGCCGTCTGCACGATGGACTGGGCGGGCACGTTCGAGCAGATACGCATGTTCGCCAGCATGTTGATGCCCTCGATGTAGTCCTTGGCGATACGCTTGTTGCCGGACAGCACCATCCAGCCGACGCGGTAGCCGGCGATCATGTGGGACTTGGACAGTCCGGAGAACGTGACGCAGAACAGATCCGGGGCGAGCGAGGCGATGGAGATGTGTTTGAGCCCGTCCATGACGAGACGGTCGTAGATCTCGTCGGAGAAGATCATGAGCTGGTGTTCGCGCGCGATGTCGACGATCTGCTGGAGCACCTCCTTCGGATAGAGCGCGCCCGTCGGGTTGTTCGGGTTGATGAGCACGATGGCCACGGTACGGTCGGTGATCTTGGCGCGGATATCGTCGATGTCCGGATACCATTCGGACTGCTCGTCGCACACGTAGTGCACGGCGGTGCCGCCGGCCAGATTCACGCAGGCGGTCCACAGCGGATAGTCGGGGCTGGGGATGAGCACCTCGTCGCCGTCGTCCAGCAGCGCGGACATGCACAGGTTGATGAGCTCGCTCACGCCGTTGCCGGTGTAGATGTCGTCGATGGTGACGTTCGGCAGATTCTTGAGCTGCGCGTACTGCATGATGGCCTTGCGCGCGGAGAACAGGCCCTTGGACGGCGAGTAGCCTTCAGTGTCGGTCAGCTGGTGGGCCATGTCGTAGACGACCTCGTCCGGCGTGCGGAAGCCAAACGGCGCCGGGTTGCCGATGTTCAATTTGAGGATGTGGGTGCCGTCCGCCTCCATGCGGGCAGCCTCGTCCACCACCGGACCGCGCACGTCGTACAGCACGTTGTCAAGCTTGTGGGATTTGCCGAAGGAGCGGCGACGGGCCGTCGGGATTTCGGCATCCGCGAGGTTCACGGCGTTCATGTCGGGATGCGCGGCGGTCGGTCCCGGCGTGTCGGCACCGGCTGCCGCTGCGGTGATGGACGTGGCGCCGAAGCCGGCCGGTTGTTCCTGCGGGCAAGTGGCGACGGACTCGACGGGCGTGGCTGCTGCTCCCTGGAGCTGCGGCTGTGATTCCTCGCCGTGCAGCCAATTCACGTCAACGTCCAGTTCATTGGCGAGGAAGTTCAGCACGTCCTCGCGCGGCATGGTCTTACCGGCGACGTATTGGCTGATGTGGCTTTTGCCCATCTTGACGCCATTGCGTTCGGCGGCGCGCACCAGATCGATCTGCTTGAGTCCCCTGCTGTCCATCGCCTTGCGCAGCCGCTCCGCGAACACCGATACGCTCATCATGCCTCCAACCAAGAGTTCAATTTATTGTTGAACAACGGTTCAAAGCATACGCCCGGTTCAACACTAGTTCAATTACAGGCGTGTGCCGCGTTCAAATAACGGACCGTCCTGTCCGATGATCTGTCTCATTACTAGTGATTACTAGTGAGACAGACCACTAGGCACGGTTCAGCAATGGTTCAACCTCACTGCGGGCGGGGCAGGTGGCGGGCCCGCGACGGGTCACCGAAATCGCGGCGGCCACATTGGCCGCGCGCACCGCATCCTCAAGCGAGGCGCCACGGATGAGTTCGGCGCTCACCACGCCGACGTGACAGTCGCCGGCGCCGTTGGTATCCACGGCATGCACATGGTGGGAGAGAATAAGCACCGAACGCTCCCCCGGCGCGGCGCTAAGCCATGCGCCCGAGGCCCCCGCGCGCAGGATCACCGGCGCGTCCAGTCGTCCGCTCAACGCCGCACAGGTGCCGGCGGCATCCTCCAATACCGCGCCAGACAATCCCAGACGCCGCGCCAAAGCCAGCGATTCCTCATAATTGCACGACCAGATCGGCCGATGGGCGACGATGGCGTCCAGCAGGCGGTCTTCGGCGCCGGCTGCCACCGAAGACGGGTCGAACACGGTGGTGAACCGGTGCGTCCGGTATCGTTCGAGGAAGGCGAGCAATCCGCGTGAGGTGGGGTGGGCGAACGTGTATCCGTTGATATGCACGATGTCGGTGTCGGACGGATTCAACGCATCGAAGCAGTGCTCGTCACCCTGTGTCTCGGCTCCACGCACGGTGACGAACGTGCGCTCGGCGCGTGCGTCGGTCATGGCAATGCAGATGCCGGAGTCGCGTGACGAATCGGTCAGACCGATGTGGTCGATGCCGTCGTCGGCCAGCGCTGCGCGGATTTGCGCCGCCCACGGACCGGTGCCGATGATGCCGCCATGCGCGGCGGGAACACCCATCTGCCTCACAGCATGCAGGATATTGAAGCTGGAGCCCACCCGCGCGACGGCCTCGTCGGCGAAGGCGTCGCCGCCCGGTTCAGGTACGCGGTCGATGCGCATGGTGAGGTCCACCAGCATCTGGCCCATGCTGATGACCCGTCCTGTTGCCGGCCGTGGCTCGGCCGATTGCGCTGCCGTCGGTTGAGCCGACGTGAACCGGTCCTCCGCATTCATACGATTCGTGTTGTTCATGCTCATATGGCTCACGCGTCGTTCCTTCCGGACAGGGCCAGCAGCCGGTCGGCGGTGGTGGCCAAATCGAGGTCGTTGACGTCCTGCACGGTGGTGGCGAGCGATTCCGGGAAGGCGGACGCACCGTGTGCCGCACCGAGGATCGCGCCGGTCATGGCGGCGATGGTGTCGGTGTCGCCCCCGATGTTGGCGGCCACACATAGCGCGTCGTAGGGCCGCTGCGCGTATCGGGTGGCGATGGCGAACGCGGCGGGCACGGACTCGTTGGCCTCCACGCTGGTGCCGATGAGCGCACGCAGCTGGTCGCCGAACATGTCGTGGTCGTACAGGTCGACCGCATCGTCACCGGTATGATTGCGCGCCCAGTTGATGGCCCACCGCGTGCGGGCGATCACCGAGGCCTTGGGAGACCAGTGGCCGAGCGCATGGCCTTCGAAACGGCTCATGGCAAGGTATCCGGCCACGTAGTTGCAGGCCATGAGCATGGCTTCCTCCGGGTCTGCGCCATCGATGCCGTAGCTCACCGCGGCGGCCACCAGCATCGTGGATTCGATGCCTTGCTCGGTGTTGTGCGTCACGATGGAGGATCGGCGAGCGGTCTCGGCCAGATGCGGCCCGGGCCGGTTGGCGATGCCGATGGGGCATGCGCGCATCGCGCCGCCATTGGTGGTGCCGAGTATGCCGGTCTGCTCCACGTCCATACCGGCCTGGAAGCGCTCGAGGGCCCGTTTGGTGGAGGGACCGAGCAGGTCGAGCGACCCGCGTGCCTTCATGTCCTCCTCCCAATTGAGCAGGGCGTAGGCGTACTGGCGGATGTCGAGATCGCCGTCGCCATCCATGAGCTGGCCGGCGAGCAGCAGCGCCTGTTCGGTGTCGTCAGTGACGGAACCGGCCTTCATGTTCGGGGCGATGGGCTGGTTGGGCGAGGCGTCCACGAACGAGCGAATCGGCGTCGACCCGTATTCAAGGCTGATCCGCTCGTGGGACATGCTTTGCGTGGGCATGCCGAGCGCGTCGCCGATGGCCAAGCCCAGCAGCGCACCCAGCGCATGGTCGTATGTGTCGTTGCTCGTGCTGACGCCGACGGAATCATGGGAAGCATTGCGTGCGAGATCGCGGCCGGAGCCGTGCGAAGTACCGTTCACCATGACTCCTACTGTAGCCCCACCGGTCCCATGAACCCCGACTCGCCCATCGAACCATCGAACCATCGGGTCATCAGACCGCCGACCGCCGCGGCGCTAGTGCTCCGCATCGGAAATCGTTGAATAGATTTTTGGCGCAGGACACTAACCGAGCCGTGCCTCGATCCACTGGGCCACGCCATCCTCGTTGTTGGACGGGCACACCTCGTCGGCGATGGCCAACACCTGGGGATTGGCGTTGGCTACGGCCACTCCCCTGCCCGACGCGCGCATCATGGCAATGTCGATGAGGTCATCACCAAACGCGACCGTACGGACGAGCGGAACGCCCATGCGCTCGCACAGGACCCGCATGGCGTACTCCTTGTTGGCCTTCGGGTTCATCAGCATCCACATCACGCCTTCGCTGATGGAGACCTCGAAATCGTCGGGGATGAGTGGACGCAGGGCATCCCATTGGTCCGGAGCGGGGAAGATGGTGATCTTGTCGGCCACGCCGTCGGGCACGTCATGGAAATCGGTGTACCGGAAGGTCTGGGTCTTCCAGTACACGCTGACGTCGAAGTTGGTGTAGCGCACATCGTCCATCACGATGCCGAGCTTCAGATCCGGCATCCGTTCGAGCAGGTCGAGACAGACCTCACAGGCTCGGGACGCCGGGAAACCGATTTTGACCAGATGACCGTCCTCAGGCAGTTCGCCGGAGGTGAGCATGTCGAAGTCGGAGGCCGCCGGGTCGAAGTCGATGAGCGCGCCGTTGAGATAGATCACCGCGTCGACGGGCAGCAGTTCAGCGAACCTGAGACCGGTGCTCACCGGCCGTGCCGTGGCGATGGCGAACCGGCAGCCGGCCTCATGCGCCCGGTTGATGGCATCGATGCTGCGCTGGGTGATGTCACGGTCCTCGAACACCTCGGCGTCATGCAACACCGTGCCGTCGAGGTCGGCGACGATGAGGTCGGGAAGCGCCGATTGGCCTGCGGGCGGGTTCACGGTTCGGGTCACAGCAGTCCTTTGCAGTAGGAGCGAACGATTTCGGCCGAATGATGGAACTTCGCCAGTTCCTCATCACTGAGATCGAGTTCGACGATCTCGTTGGCGCCGTTGGCGCGCAGCTCGGTGGGCACGCCGAGGAACACATCGTGTTCGCTGTATTCGCCGTCCAACAGCGTGGAGACGGGCACGATGCGGCGCTCGTCCCACAGGATGGTCTGCACGATGCCGGCCACGGTGGAGGCAATGCCGAAGTTGGTGCCGTGCTTGGCCGCAACGATGTCATCGCCGCGCTGGCGGGTCTTGCGTTCGATCTCCTCGGTGGAGACGGAGGAGAAACGGTCCTGATTGTCCGCAAGGAACCGGGCGAACGGCTTGCCGCCGAGGGAGACGGTGGACCACGCCGCGAACTGGGAGTCGCCGTGCTCGCCCATCACGAAACCGCCCACGTTGCGCGGGTCGAGTCCGGTCTCCTCGCCGATGATGGTCTTGAGGCGCGAGGTGTCGAGCGCCGTGCCGGTGCCGAGCACCTGCGTGCGGGGCAGGCCGGAACGCTTCCATGCGTACCACGCCATCACATCCACCGGGTTGGAGACCATGAGAATCACGCCGTCGAAACCGGAAGCCATGACCTTGTCCACGACCTCGCCCACGAGGCCGACCGTGAAGCCGAGTTCGGCGAGTCTGTTGGAGCCGACCGGGGGCTTGCGGCCCACGGTGATGACCACGATATCCGCGTCCTTGCAATCGTCGTAGTCTCCAGTGCGCACCTTGACGTGACGGTCCTGGAATTCGCTGCCGTCGTCCAGATCACGAGCCTCGCCAAGCGCCTTGGCGGCGAAGTGGTCGATGAGCACGAGCTCGTTGCACAAGCCGTGCGTGACGATGCCGAATGCGGCGGTGGCTCCGACCTGGCCCGTGCCGACGATGACGACGCGATTGCGGTTCATGGTGACCATGTGGTGCTCCTTGTCTCTATCTCGTACCGTACCTGTAATCCGTGCCTGCGTGTATCTGGCCTGCGTTGCATGAGCCCCTCGTTCCGCCACCGAGCCTGATTGGTCCGGTGCGGTCGGCGATGGCGGCTGCAAACGAATGCGACCCATGACCCCGCAGACGGGTCATGGGTCGCATATCAGGCCAGCCGAAAGTACAATCAGCCGAGGTTGAACTTGGTCATCATGTCAAGGCCGATGATCAGCGCGACCCACAGCAGGGCGATGATTACGGTCCAGCGGTTCAGGTTCTTCTCGGCCACACCGGACGTACCGGCGTTCTGGGTCAGACCGCCACCGAACATGTCGGACAGACCGCCGCCCTTGCCCTTGTGCATAAGGATAAGCAGCGTCAACAGGGCGCTGAGCAGTACGACGACGACTTCAAGCGTGATCTTAAGAGCGGTCACAGGTAACCTCCGATGTGTAACAAACTGTGGACTAGCATAGCGCATGTGGCGGAAAAACGCCGCATCAGCGCCCGGATTTCGTCGATTTCAATACGATTCGCGCGATTTTGGACAGTTCGTCGGCGTTCAGGGCCGCGCCGCCGATCAGGAATCCGTCCACATCCGGTTGCTGGATGAGTTCCTCGGCGTTCTTCGAGGTGACCGATCCGCCGTAGAGGATGCGCACGGATTCGGAGACCTTCTCGCCGAACGTGGCTTTGAGATCCTCGCGGATGGCCTGGGAGGCGTCCTGGGCGGATTGCGGGGTGGCGACCATGCCGGTGCCGATGGCCCAGACCGGCTCGTAGGCGACGATGAGCCGGGCGGCCTCCTCGTCGCTGAGGTCGCGGGTGACGTCACGCACCTGGCCCACGGCGAAGTCGAGTTCGATGCCCTGACGACGTTCTTCGAAGCTTTCGCCGACGCACAGAATCGGCTGCATGCCGGCCGCGAGCACGGCGCGGACCTGATCGACGATGTTGGCGTCGTCCTCGGGATGGTATTTACGGCGTTCCGAATGTCCCACAATGACGTACGAGCAGCCGAGGTGGGCGATCATGTCCGCCGAGACGTCGCCCGTGAAAGCGCCCTGCGTGGTCACGGACACGGATTGGGCACCGTAGCTGATGCGCAGATGGTCCGCTTCGATCAGCACCTGAACGCTGCGCAGGGAGGTGAAGGAGGGGAACAGGGCGATCTCGCACCGTTTGAAGTCGAAATGCGCATCACGCAGCAGCCATGCCAGCTTCTGCACGAAATAGGTGGCTTCGAGATGGTCGAAGTTCATCTTCCAGTTGCCCGCCACCAATGGAATGCGCTTGAACGCCATAATTTCCCTTCCTTGCGTTGTAGAGTGTGGGTCTCCCTCGTGTAGAGGAGGACCCACGAAACGAAAAGGCGGCTATCGCCGCCCTTTCGCCTACAAACAGTCCACCGGGCTGTTTGTTTTACGACTCAACTACTCGAGCACCTTCAGACCCGGGAGCTCCTTGCCCTCGAGGAACTCGAGGGAGGCGCCGCCACCGGTGGAGATGTGGGAGAAGCCGTCCTCCGGGAAGCCGAGGTTGCGCACGGCGGAGGCGGAGTCACCGCCACCGACGATGGTGAACGCACCGGCCGCGGTCGCGTCGACGAGGCCCTGGGCCACGGCCTTGGTGCCGGCGGCGAACTCGGGGATCTCGAACACGCCCATCGGGCCGTTCCACACCACGGTCTTGGAGTCCACGATCTTGTCGTGGAACAGCTTCTGGGAGTCCGGACCGATGTCCAGACCCATCTTGTCGGCCGGGATGGCGTCCGCGGCAACGACTTCGGGGGCGACCGGGGTATCGCCGGCCGGGAAGCCGGGGTTAACGACGATGTCGGTCGGCAGCACGAGCTCGACGCCGTTCTTCTCGGCGGTCTCGATGTAGCCCTTGACCTTGTCGAGCTGGTCCTCCTCGAGCAGGGAGGTGCCGACCTCGTAGCCCTTGGCCTTGAGGAAGGTGAAGACCATGCCGCCGCCGATGACGAGACGGTTGGCCTTGTCGAGCAGGTTCTCGATCACGCCGAGCTTGTCGGAGACCTTGGAACCGCCGAGCACCACGGTGAACGGGCGCTCCGGGTTCTCGGTGGCCTTGGACAGGGCCTTGACTTCCTTCTCGACCAGCAGGCCGGCGGCGGCCGGCAGATCGGCGGCGACGTCGTAGTCGGAGCCCTGGGCGCGGTGGACCACGCCGAAGCCGTCGGAGACGAAGACCTCGCCGAGGGCGGCGAGCTTCTTGGCGTACGGGGCGCGCACCTCGGGGTCCTTGCTGGTCTCCTCCGGGTTGAAGCGCACGTTCTCGAGCAGGACGACGTCGCCGTCGTTCATCGCGGCGACCTTGGCCTGAGCGTCCTCGCCGTAGGTGTCCTTGGCCAACTTGACGTCGGCGCCGAGCAGCTCGCCCAGACGCTTGGCGACCGGGGCCAGCGACAGCTCGGGGACAACCTTGCCCTTCGGGCGGCCGAGGTGGGCCATCAGGATGACCTTGGCACCCTCGTCGCGCAGGGCCGTGATGGTCGGCAGCGCAGCCTTGATACGACCGTCATCGGTAATCGTGGTGCCGTCCAGCGGGACGTTGAAATCGGCGCGCATCAGAACGCGCTTGCCCTTGAGATCTCCAAGATCCTTGAGTGTCTTCATAATATCCTTTCCTTGACGAATCAAGTCAAAGTAAGTGGCCAGTTTTGCCACTTCGCATATTACAGGCACAAAGCGAAAAACACCGCATTCAATCCGGTAGATGAATGCGGTGTCGTGCATATTGTGGTCAATGCGGCCGGGCATGGCCGGCATACGTCGGATGCGGTAATCCCCTATCCCTCACATCGGCGCTGCCGAAGTGGGGATCCACAGTGCAATCGGGCTAGACAGGACCTGACCAAAGCTTGACAGTGCTTGCGGGGAGAGATCAGTTGCCTGCTTCTCGTATGCGACGCATGGCGGGCGACTGACCTATGCAGTTACCCGCGTCCGGTACCCACCTGATTGAATCCACAAGCCTACTGAGGCCTACTTGCCTTCGGCCGCACGGGCCTTCTCGGTCTTTTCGGCAAGCTGGAGCAGACGACGGATACGGCCGGCGATGGCATCCTTGGTGATCTGCGGCTCGGCGAGCTTGCCCAACTCCTCGAGGCTCTTGTCCACATGGTCGATGCGCAGTTGTCCGGCCTGACGCAGGTTGTCGGGGATGCTGTCGCCCAGCACCTCGAAGGCATGCTGCACCTTTTCGCTCGCCTCGGCCGCGGCCTTCGCGGAGCGGCGCATGTTGGCATCATCGAAGTTGGCCAGACGGTTGGCCTTGCCGCGAGCCTCGCCGTCAGAGCGCTTGCCGGTCCATTCGCGCGCGGAACGCGAAGCGCCCATGAGCTTGAGCATGCGTTCGATGGCATCCGGGTCCTTAAGCGTCACGCGCTCGGAGCTGCGCAGCGTACGGTGCTTGGCCTGAATGCCGAGACGACGGGCCACGCCGCATAGGGCCATGGCGGCCTCTTCGGTGGGGCAGGCGATCTCCAGGAAGCTGGCCTTGCCCGGATCGGACAGGAAGCCGCGCGCCATGAACGCGCCGCGCCATGCGGCCTTGATTTGAGCGATGGAACCATTGACAACTTCGGCCGGCAATCCGCGGACCTGCTGTTTGCGACGATCCACCAAACCCGTCTGTAGGGCCAAAGCCACTACGTTGCGCGTGACGAGCACCACATAGGTCTCGACCGGACCGTTCGGCGTCTGCCTAGTGAGATGATTAATCTCGGCTTCATGGCCGAACACGTCCCTCAACGTGTTGCGCAGCCATTCGGCGGCATCGAGCGAAGTGAACACCGCCTGAATCACATAGGCGTTCTGCACGGGGCGCAGACCGCCTCCGAAACGGATCATGGCAGCGGCTTGGGCCTTGATAGCGGCTGGGGAGTCACCCTCAAAGGCTGCCAATTCGCTTTTAACATCATCCAGAAGAGCCAAGATCCAACCTCCTACAGTCCCGTTCTCCGCAATGCTTCAGGCGTTTTCGAGTCGTCATCACTATGCTCGCACATGTGACGCGCCGGCAGCCATCGGCTTTCTGTGATACCTAATCTCGTGGACAAGCAAACCCGTTCGATGGCCATTTCGGGCTACTTCTTCTCGCAGTGTGGTCATTCAGGACGACCGACTTTTGTGCTGTTCACGCGCGGAAACGGTCACATTGAGGCCGTGCGCGCGAAGGCGACGGGCGAGCTCCTCGCTCATCGCCACGGAGCGGTGCTGCCCTCCGGTGCATCCCACGGCGATGGTCAGGTAGTGCTTGTCCTCCTGCGCATACCCCTCCAGCGCGATTTCGATGGCCCTCTCATAAGCATCGAGAAACTCCTTGGCGCCCTTGCTGGACAGTACGTAGTCGGCCACCGGCTTGTCCCGTCCTGTCAACTCTCGGAGCGAGGGCACCCAGAAGGGGTTGGGCAGAAAGCGCACATCCGCCACGAAGTCGGCATCGATGGGCATGCCGTACTTGAAACCGAAGCTGAAAATGTGCACCGCCACGGTCGTGGGCCCGGAACCCAGCATCGCCTCGTAGAGCCGCGTGGAAAGCTGATGAATGGAAAGCTTGCTGGTATCGATCACCCAGTCGGCGCGCTCCTTGAGGTTGCCGAGCAGCTGACGCTCCTCAAGGATGCCGTCGACGAGGCGGTTGCCATGCTGCAACGGGTGCGGGCGGCGGACGGACTCGTACCGTTTGATGAGCACCTCGTTGCTGGCGTCGAGGAAAAGGATGCGGGTCTTCACGCCGAGGTCATCGAGATGCCCCAGCACGGCGGACAGGTCGTCGAAGTAGCTGCGGGACCGCACATCGATGACGGCGGCAAGCTTGTGCACGCCACCATCCTTGCCGGAGGTGGTCATCATGTCCACAAGCGGCACGAGCAGCTTGGGCGGCAGATTGTCCACCACATACCAGCCCATGTCCTCCACACAGTCGGCCGCGTGCGAACGGCCCGCGCCGGACATGCCCGTAATGAGGAGCACCTCGAACGAATCAAGGGGGTTCGGCCGGGTTCCTAACGACTGCGCATCGGATGTCGATCGTGCGTCGGATGGCAACGCACCGGCCGGCGACATGCCGTCCGGCCGCGTGTTGTCCGATTGCGTGCCACCACGGTCCTGCGTGGGATCCTGCATGGGATTCGCCATGACGGACTCACGTTCGGAGCCGATGTTCGGGGTCGGCTGATTCATTACAACGCCTCCTCAAGCGCCCTGCGCATGGCTATCTCCAAGTGGTCGTCCTCGGTGGTGGTGTCCTGCAGACGCCGGTCGGCGTCGCTGGGCGGATCATCGTCCCAGATGCCGGTCATCAGCAGCACCTGTACGAGGGCTTGGTACAGCAGCATCTCCTCGCCTCCGATGGCGCGGCCGCCGCGGGAGCGCCATGCGGCCATGAGCTTGGTGGGGCGCGGATCGTAGACCACGTCGAGCAGCAGACCGGTGAACGGTGCGATGCCGGCCGGGGCGGCGGCAAGCGTATCGGCCACGGCGTCGGCCGCGTGCCCGGGAATGGTGTTGATGACGTACGTCGCATCGCCCGCCGCAGCGAGCAGCGCTTCGGCGTCGGACAGCGGAATCTCGTCGTACGGATGATGGGTGGTGATGAACCTGCCCAGTACATCGCCGAGTCCGGGATTCTTGCCCGGGTGCCGAGCGGCGACGGTGACGTGGCCTATCTCCTGCATCATCGCGCAGGCTGCGGCGGCCGAGGTGGCCGTGTTGCCGTTGCCGATGATGAGCGCGTTATGCTTCCTGTCCGGTCCGTGGTGGGCGCCGAGCTCCCGATTGGCGTTGTCGAAGGCGAGTTGGATGCCCACGACGTCGGTGTTGTAGAGACGGATGCACGGTTTGCCGTGGGGCCACGCCGGATTGTCATAGGTCGCCTGTTCCCAGTCGAACACGGCGGTGTTGGCGATGCGCAGCTCCTTGGCCCACAGGTTCGAGGGCACGCCATACGGCTGGATGGTCTTCTTCAGTGGCATGGTCAGGCTCAGGCCGGCCCATGAGGGGTCCAGCCCTTTCAGGAAGGAGTCCAGCTCCTCCTCGCCGACCTCGTGTTTGTCGTAGAACCAGTCGTTCAGCCCCAACGAACGATATGCGGCGTTGTGCAGCACCGGCGAAAGCGAATGCGCGATGGGCTTGCCAAGTACCGCGCAGCGATGGTTGACCATATCCCCTCCTTCGTTGACGTTCCCCATGCTAGCTGACTACGTGGGCAGAAGCTGTTACATTCACGGGGCGGTCGCCGAAACTTAAGGTTCTACCTGTCTGTGTCCTGCCCATGCATCGGCTCAAATCGGTTCGGCAACGGCTCGAAAGCGGCGTAGTGATGGCTCAACGCCCATCCCGTCATCGCTCCGTCATCACGGTAATCGCGTTGAGATACCGGACAGTCATCGATCATCCATCAGTCATCAGTCCGCTGCCATGGCGATTACCTGCTTATCGTTGCCATCCCGGACGGTCTTGCCGTCCCGGGCGGAGGACTCGGCGTGCAGGGCCCGGTACAGCGCCTCGGCCTTGGCATGGCCAATACCCTTGACCGCCTCGAACTCCTCGATCGAGGCGTCGCGCATCGCCTTGACCGATCCGAAGTGGGCGAGCAACCGTTTCTGGTAGCTCTCGCCGATGCCGGGAATGTCGTCGAGGGCGCTGCGCAAGGCGCCCTTGCGCCGTTGCTGGCGGTGGTAGGTGATGGCGAAACGATGCGATTCGTCGCGCACCCGCTGTAGCAGGTACATGCCTTCGGACTGCCGTTTGAGGATGATCGGATAATCGTCATCCGGCACCCAGACCTCTTCGAGCCGTTTCGCCAGACCGCAGACCGCCACATCATCCACGCCGCAGTCCTCCAAGGCCTTGGCCGCTGCCATGACCTGCGGACGGCCCCCATCGACGACGACCATATTCGGCTTGTAGGCGAAATGCCTCCGATCGGTGTTCTGCTGGACGACGTCGTTCTGCGAGGTACCGGCCTGCACTGTCTGCACGGCCTGCGCTGTTTGTACTGCTGGCACGGAAGTCTGTACGGCTGGTGCTGTCTGCATGGACCGCACGGCCTGGTCACGATCCTTGGCTGCTTTGGCCGCCCGCTGCTCGGCGTCGATGCTGTCGCCCGAATCGCCGGCGATATTGCCGTGCCGGAAGCGACGGGTGAGCGTCTCATAGAGCGCGGAGAGGTCGTCCACCGCACCGGTGCCATCCTTGCCGCGGATGGCGAAGCGACGGTATTCGGATTTCTTGGCGACGGCGTCCTCGAATACCACCATCGAGGCCACTTGGAACGCGCCACCCACGGTGTTGGAGATGTCGTAGCATTCGATGCGCAGCGGCGCTTCGGTGAGTCCCAGCGCCTTAGCCACGTCGTTCATGGCTTGGGTTCGAGCGCCCATATCCGAGATGCGGCTCATCTTCGCACGGGCCAGCGCCTGATTGGCGTTCTCGTTGGCTCGGTCCATAAGCTGCTTCTTGTCGCCACGAGAGGCCACACGAATGCTCACCGCTCCCCCGCGCAGCCCCGTCAACCAGCGTTCGAGCTCTTCGCGGCGCGTCGGCTCGATGGGCACGATGATCTCCCGAGGCACCGGGGCGATGGGGGCGAGCAAATCGGCGCGACCGGTCATCTCCTGCCGGTTGTTGCGCTCACGAGTGGCCCTGGCGCGAGCCAAGGCATCCGTGGCGGTGACGGTCTGCGTGGAGCCGATCGCCTCGCGCCGTTCGGAGATGGCCGCGCCTCCGGTCATCATGGCGGGCGCGATATCGGATACTGCACCGGCAACGCCATCAGATGCGGGGTTGAACGCGGAACCCGCCATCGAACCGGATGCGGATGATTCGAGTGTCACGTCTGCGTCGCCCCGCGTTGCCGTCGCCGCCGATGGCGACGCGGATCGCGATGTCGATTGCTGCGCCGATTGCGATGTCGATTGCGACATCGGTTGTGACACGACGGCGGCCTCATCGCCGGCAACGGACTGTGATGCAGCCAGCTGGGAGCCGGCGTCGCCGGAGGCGTCCGAATACACCTGGACGATGAGGTCGGCCATGAGGTCGCCGTCGGCGATGTCCTCCACACGCTCGACGCTCCAATTGCGTTCGCCGCGAATCGACCCGGCACGCACATAGAAGGCGTGGACGGAGGCCTCGAGTTCGTCACTGGCGAAACCAAACACGTCGGCGTCCACATCCTGATCGAAGACGACCGCGTTCTGCTGTACCACCGTCTCGAGCATCTGGATCTGGTCGCGCAGGCGTGCGGCCTTCTCGAATTCGAGTTCGGCGCTCGCCTCCTTCATCTCACGGGTGAGCTGCGCGATGTAGGGGCGTCCCAGCCGGCCGGTCATCACGCCCACCAATTGTTCGGCGAGACGACGATGCTCATCCGTATCGATCCGGTTCACGCACGGCGCAGAGCATTTGCCAATCGAGGCGAGCAGACAAGGTCTGCCGGTGAGCTGTGCCTTGTGGAACACGTTGGTGGTGCAAGTGCGCACCGGGAAGGTCTTGAGCAACCGGTCGAGGCTGTGCCGCAGCTCCCATACCTTGGCGTAGGGGCCGAAATACCTAGTGTCCCGGCGTTTGCGGGATCGGGTGACCCAGACGCGGGGAATGCGCTCCCCCGTGCTCACCGCCAGATACGGGTAGGTCTTGTCGTCACGGAACTGCACGTTGAACCGCGGGTCGAACTCCTTGATCCATGTGTATTCGAGGGTCAAGGATTCCAGCTCCGTGGCCACGACGGTCCATTCGAGGCTGCGGGCCGTGAGCACCATCGTCTGGGTACGCGGGTGCAGGAGGTACAACGGCTGGAAGTAATTGGTCAGGCGGTTGCGCAGGTTCTTGGCCTTGCCCACGTAGATGACCCGGCCCTCGCCGTCGCGCCATTTGTATACGCCGGGCCGGGCCGGGATGTCCGAGGTCTTCGGCCGGAACAGATCACGGGAGTCCCCCAGCAAAGGGGCTCCGTTCACATTCACCTTCACGTCTGCGGCGCCCGACGTATCACTCTGAGGCCTCTGAGACATCAGCGCCGCGGCGGTCTTCCGCCACTCGTCCGGACTATGCCGCTCGATATCGTTCGTCATAATCCTCCTCAATGCCTTACGAACAACGTACCTATACGAACCATGTACTTATACGAACCATATGCCCATCAGGATTGACACCAACCGAAATAGAAAGATTCGGTGCATCCGATCGCGCTGGCCTTGCCGGGAAGGGATCTGCATCCTTCCCCCGGAGTGGTGCGACATCGTCCGACATACCGGGTGACGTTCGCGTCCCGAATCCCCCAAACCCAATCCTCACGGTCGGGCCACGCACCCCGGCTCCGGCAATCGTCATAGTCAATAATCAGGATTGCCGTTTGCTCAGCATCGGCTTGAGGAACCTGCCCGTCCACGAGTCCTCGCATTCGGCCACCTGATCCGGGGTGCCTTGCGTGACGACGGTGCCGCCGCCGTCACCGCCCTCCGGGCCCAGATCGATGATCCAGTCGGCCTCCTTGATCACATCGAGGTTGTGCTCGATGACGATCACCGTATTGCCCTTGTCCACCAACGATTGCAGCACCTTGAGCAGCTTGTTCACGTCCTCGAAGTGCAGGCCGGTGGTCGGCTCGTCGAGGATGTACACGGTCTTGCCGTCAGACCGGCGCTGCAGTTCGGTGGCGAGCTTGACGCGTTGCGACTCGCCGCCGGAGAGCGTCGGCGCGGGCTGTCCGAGGCGGATGTAGCCGAGTCCGACGTCCACCAAGGTTTTGAGGTACCGGGAGATGCCGGTATACGCCTTAAAGAAGTCGGCCGCCTCCTCGATGGGCATGTCCAAGATGTCGGAGACGGTCTTGCCGTTGTACTTCACCTCGAGCGTCTCGCGGTTGTAGCGCTTGCCGTGGCAGGTTTCGCATTCCACGTAAACGTCGGGCAGGAAGTTCATCTCGATCTTCAACGTGCCGTCGCCGTGGCATGCCTCGCAGCGGCCTCCCTTGACGTTGAAGCTGAACCGGCCGGGCCCGTAGCCACGCACCTGTGCCTCGGGGGTCTTGGCGAACAGCGTGCGGATTTTGTCCCACACGCCGGTGTAGGTGGCGGGGTTGGAGCGCGGCGTGCGGCCGATTGGGTTCTGGTCCACATGGATGACCTTGCGCGCCTGGTCCACGCCTTCGACGCGCGTGTGCTTGCCCGGCACGATGCGTGCGCCGTTGAGTTTGTCGGCAAGCACCGGATACAGAATCGTGTTGACCAGCGAAGATTTGCCGGAGCCGGAGACCCCGGTGACCACGGTGAACACGCCGAGCGGGAAGCTCACGTCGATGTTCTTGAGGTTGTTCTCGCGTGCACCGACCACTTTGAGCACCTTGGTCCGATGGACCTTGCGCCGGCGCTCGGGGACGGTGATCTCGCGTCGATGGGCGATGTAGTCGCCAGTGATTGAACGCTTCGCCTCGATGAGATGCTTGGCCGGACCGGAATAGATGACCTCGCCTCCATGCTCGCCGGCGCCCGGACCGATGTCCACCACCCAGTCGGCCTGACGTATCGTATCCTCGTCGTGCTCGACCACGATGAGCGTGTTGCCGAGGTCACGCAAGTGGTGCAGCGTTTCGATAAGTCGTTCGTTGTCCCGCTGGTGCAGGCCGATGGACGGCTCGTCGAGCACATACATGACACCCACCAGTCCCGAGCCGATCTGCGTGGCAAGACGGATGCGCTGCGCCTCACCGCCGGACAGCGTGGCGGCCGCGCGGGAAAGCGTGAGGTAGTCGAGGCCGACGTCGTTGAGGAAGCCAAGACGCGCCTTGATCTCCTTGAGCACCTCGCCGGCGATCATCGCGGCGGAGCCTTCAAGCTTCAGTCCGTTCACCCATTCGAGTTCACGGACCACAGGCATGTCGCATACGTCGAAGATGGACTTGCCCTCCACGGTGACGGCCAGCACCTCGGGCTTGAGTCTGCGGCCCTGACACATCTGGCAGGGTACCTCGCGCATGTAGGACTCGTAGTATTCGCGCATGGACTGGGAGTCGGTCTCGTCATGCCGACGCATGAGGGTGCGCACCACGCCCTCAAAGCCCGTGGAGTATTCACGCAGACGGCCCCATCGGTTGCGGTAGGAGACGTCCACCTTGAAGTCGTGGCCGTACAGGATGTCGTGGCGCACGTCCTCCGGCAGATCCTTCCATGGGGTGCGCATCGAGAAGCCCATCTCCCGTGCCAGACCCTCCAGAATATGGCCGTAGTACTGGGAGGTCATCTTGGTGCCGCTCCACGGCTCGATGACGCCTTCAGCCAAGGACTTGTCCGGATCGGAGATGACGAGGTCCGGGTCGATCTCCAGTTTGAAGCCGAGGCCAGTGCAGGCCGGGCACGCACCGTAGGGCGCGTTGAAGGAGAAGGTGCGCGGTTCGACCTCGTCGAGTTCCAGCGTGTGCCCGTTCGGGCAGCTACGATGTTCGGAGAACGGCCGACGACGGGCCGGGCTGCCTTCCTCCTCATCCACGAAATCGATGACAATGCTACCGTTGGCGAGTTTCAGGGCCGTCTCCACCGAATCGGTGAGCCTTTGACGAATGCCTTCCTTGATCACCAGACGATCCACCACCACCTCGATGGTGTGCTTCTTCTGCTTGGTGAGCTTGATATCCTCGGAAAGCTGTTTCATCTCACCGTCGATGAGCGCGCGGGCGTAGCCGTCGGAGCGCAGCAGCTCGAGCATGTCCACGAATTCGCCTTTGCGGCCGCGGACCACCGGCGCGAGAATCTGGAAGCGGGTGCGCTCGGGATAGTCGAGCAGCGTATCCACGATCTGCTGCGGAGTTTGAGAGGCCACGGGCTCGCCGCATTCAGGACAGTGCGGCACACCGGTGCGCGCGAACAGGAGTCGCAGGTAATCGTAGATCTCGGTGATGGTGCCCACAGTGGATCGCGGGTTGCGGTTCGTGGTCTTCTGGTCGATGGAGACCGCGGGACTCAGACCCTCGATGAAATCGACATCGGGCTTGTCCATCTGCCCCAGGAACTGTCGGGCATACGCGGACAGCGATTCGACGTACCGGCGCTGGCCTTCGGCGAACAGCGTATCGAACGCAAGCGAGGATTTGCCCGATCCGGACAGACCGGTGAACACAACCATGCGATTGCGCGGAATCGCCAAATCCACGTTCTTGAGGTTATGCTCGCGCGCGCCCTGAATCGTGATCTTCAGATCGTTGGGGATATGCGAAATATCGGCGACCAGCGCGCCGTCATGCTCGACGAGCGGCGCCTTCCTGATCTCCCTGGCCAGAAACGAGTCGCTGGTCATCACCTTCTCGATGATGACCTCGCCGTTCCTTCCCTTATTCCCGGTCGCGCGCTTCGCGCCAGCCTGCGTTGCCGCCACAGTCTCCCGCCTTTCTAGCCGCCCGTATATGCGGTCTCTATCACCGCATTCGTCGTACCCACGCCTACGGTTCCACCGCCGATTCCGTCACCACAGGCGCATGCCGCCGCCCCTCAGCAGCCACACGCACCGAACCTTCCCCAAGGATACCCGAATTCAAGACAAAAATCGAACACATGTTCGACCGGCGTGTTGATGAGAGCCACGACAGTCATGCGCGAGGCCAGCCAGTACGAGCCCAATACCCTGGTTCCGGCCGGAGAATGACGGTCCCGCGCGAGACCGACCAGTCAAGCGGAAACGCCACACCGCCCTCCATTCACTTAGAGGTGTTTGAATGGCCTCGGCCCCAAACGACGAATGGACGCGGAACGAGAGGATGCACGAGGGAGAATCCGATGACAGCGCAGAACGCACAAGCCGGCACCGACACGCAATCGCAAGCAGGCATCCGCACCTACACGCTTCCGCAACCCATACGGCAACAGGGCTCGCACCAGATTGCGGTATCGGCGCTGTGGCGCAGGCGCGGCAGCAATGCCTTCACCATGTTTTTGGGCGCTTTCGGGATATTGGTCCTGCTCAGCTTCATCATCACCGGCATCGGTGGCATCCAGTACCGGTTCGAGCAGATGCATGTCACAAACCATGGCGACGACTCGCATCTTGTGGTCACCTTCACCGACGTCGTCATCATCCTCATCTGCGTAGTGGTCATCGTCATCCCCACGCTGATACTCATATTCTCCGCGTGGAGTCTTGGCTCCGACATACTGCACGGCGGGGCACGCCGCAGGTTCGTCCGCGACCCGCATACGTTGGGGGTGCGCACCGACCAGTTCGCACCCAGCATCGAAATCGTCAGGCAACCCGACCGGGATGACGGGGATGACGATTCCACAGGATATCCGATACCGCGCATCCTGTTCCGATCCGGATCGCCTTCAACCGAATTCCGGATGCTCGCCTATATCCCCGAATCATTATGGCGCGAAGCAGGCGGCGGTTATGACCCACGACCTTCCTGGGACAATCGTCATCACATGGCATGGCTCACCCTGCACATTGGCGGCAGCCTTATCGCCATCACCGCAATCAAACCGATTCCGGTGCAACCCGTGCTCGAAGCGTTCAAGACTGGCAAACCCGATCGCGCAATCTTCGACTATGGCACAACGCCCGGCGCCGAACTCTACGATTCCGATTACATCATTCTCGATGCCACACGGGTCGGCAATGCGAAGACGGACGCTGCGTAGCTCGCCACCACACAGCCCAAGAACGCGCAGCTCGATACCGCGCAGCACGGTGCCGCAAAACCAGAGGTTGCACAGCCCGAGAATGCACAGTTCGATACCGCGGAAGCCCAAAGACACACAGACACGGTAGCCGAAAGCAGCTGCCGAGCCATGCACTGGCCTAATAACGCCGCTGAGGCCATGCGGGATGCCGTTACCAAGCCAGACCATGGCCCGATAACTACGTTGAACCCGTCACCGTCGCCGCCGGGCCAAAGCTTGGCCGAATGACTCCGTCTATCGCCCCTTCAGCGCATTCATCAGGCCATGCACTGGCCTGACAGCTACGCTAAGCCCGTCACCGTCAGCACCAAGCCAAAGCCTGGCCTGTTGGCAACGCCGATTGTCCGTCCAGCATCTGCATCAGGCCAAGCACTGGCCGAGAAGCGACGGTGGCAGCAGCCATCACCGGTTGGCGCTCGGTCAGTAGGTGCTCGGTCCGCGAATGACCAAGCGCCAACCAAGTACCAATCAGATCAAGCGCGCGTCTCACCCGCATAGGTCGCATCCGTATAGGTCTCATCCGTATAGGTCTCATCCGTATGGGTCGCGTCCGAGTGCGCCTCATCCTCATGTACATCATTCGAATGCACCTCATCCGCAAACGCCTCGTCGAGCAGGGCATCAATCTCGGGGAACCGATCCGGCTTGGGCCGCCATACTGGCCGTCCCGCGGCGACGACCAGTGCGGGATGGGCCAAGGCGCGCAGATCATCGAGCGGATTGGCGTCAAGCACCAGTAGGTCGGCGGATTTTCCGGGCTCCAACGCGCCGGTCACCGAATCGACACCCAGGATCGTCGCGTTCGTCTGTGTGACGGCGTGGATGGCTTCGGCCGGCGTGAACCCGGCGAATCGCACCAGCAACGCCAGCTCGCGCCATGTGGCGTACTGCGGCACGAACGTCATGCCCGTGTCGGTACCGACGCCGACCACGAGCCCTGCCTCGTGCGCCTGCCGCGCACCCGCGACCATGCCCTCCACCACGGTCTTGGAGTTCTCCAGCTGGATGTCCGTGATGCCGGTCACATCCTGCCCGATCATAGTCAGCGGAAGCCCCGCGGACAGCGTGGGCACCAACGCCGAGTAGCCGCGCAAGGCGTTGGGATTGTTGCGGAACAATGCGATGAGCTCGTCGTCGAGCACACTGCCGTGTTCGATGGTGTCCACACCGGCGGCGAGCGCGCGCCGCACGCCTTCCGGACTCTGCGCATGCGCGGCGACGATGATGCCATGTTCGTGGGCCTCGTCGCAGATGGCCCGCATCTGATCGATGCTCATCTGCGGACTGCCCGCCTCTCCTATCTTCTGCGCATCGGTCACGCCGCCGGTGGCCGCGATCTTCAGCACGTTCACACCTGCCATGATGTTCTTTGCGGCGGTCTCGCGCGCCTCCTCGGGCGTGGAGCTGGTCAGGGCGATCAGTGGGGCTCCGTGTCCTTCCGGAATCGCCAGCAGCGGCCCGGATGCCAGAATGCGCGGCCCCGGCGTCTCCCCCGCATTGATGTGGTCGCGCAGGGCCACCACCTCGTAGCCTACATCGCCGAGTGTGCGAATCGTCGTGACGCCGGATTTCAAGAGTTCCATGGCATTGCGCTTCACCAGGGCGTTGAGGTACGGCCTGCCCAACGGCGAGTGGACGAGCGAGGAGACCATGCGCTGTCCCTGCGGCGTGGCGAGTTTCGGGTTGAGCGGCTTGCCCTGCGCGAACAGGTGGGTATGCAGGTTGATGAGGCCCGGCATCACCGTTCGCCCGGTGCCGTCGAGGTAGTGGTATTCCTCGGGGATGCTGGTTTCGATGCTCGGCGCGATCTGCTCGATGCGGCCGTTCGCCCCCACCAGGATGGTCATGTTGCGTCGCACGGTGCCCGCCTTGTCGCCGGTGACGATGGTCACATGGGCCAGCGCGAACGGTTCGATGATCGCATTGCTGGAAAACGCGCGGGAAAACTTATCGAATGACTTCTGCAGGAACCTCATGACCAGTACTCCTTCGCTACGGGGTCGATATTGTCCGCTCCCTCCCACTCTATCCGCCCGTCCCCGCATTCCGGCGGATGACGAGGCCGGCCGCATTACGCACCGCATCATATGACCGGAGCCGATGAAGCAACTGCCATGCACCGACGCGGCACATATCCGTCGGTGGAAGGCGGCCGATCGTCGAACAGCCGAGCCGCTTAATGCTTACGGTCATTACATCGTAGAAACCGGATACGGTAACGCCGCACTACGATGGAGGGCATGACCGATATCGAATCCATGAGTATGACCGATGCCGACGGCGCGACCGATGTGACCGCCACTACCACTGCCGCAACGCCGGCCGCGCGACTTGAGCCGGGCCAGATCGCTCCCGATTTCACGCTGACCGCCGTCGAGCCCGATGGCGCGGAAGCCACTGTGACGCTTTCCGAGCTGACGACGGCTGGCCGCAAGGTGATCCTGTACTTCTACCCCGCCGCGATGACGCCCGGCTGCACGACCGAAGCCTGCGATTTCCGCGACAACATGGCCCGACTGGGCTCCCTCGGCTACACCGTGCTGGGGGTGTCCAAGGACCCGGTGGCCAAACTGCAGCGGTTCCGCGAACGCGACGACCTGTCGTTCCCGCTGTTGTCCGACCCGGATCTCGCGGTGCACAAGCGTTACGCGGCATACGGCGAGAAGAAGCTGTACGGCAAGACGCATGTGGGCGTGCTGCGCTCCACGTTCGCCATCGCCGCGGACGGCCGCATCGAGTTGGCCCGGTACAACGTGCGCGCCAAGGGGCATGTCGAGTCGTTGCTCAAGCGTCTCGGCTGACGGTCTCGCCTCGGCGGCTAGTATACCGCGCCAATAATCGTTGTTGAATTCACTACCCCTCAGACCCGCTTCGCGGGCCAACTCGTCCTGCAATTACGGGCGCGCTTCGCGCGTGTTCTGCTGGCTCGCCTGTCGGCTCGCACGTTGCCTACAAACAGCTCCGCTGTTTGCTTCACGGCAACGTCCTAACAAGGGGAGCCAAAAATATAATCAACGAACTTACGGTGTAGACCGCTAGTCCTTGGACGAGGGGTGCAGGAGATCGCGCGTCTGCCGCCACCAGAGGGCCAGTCGCACACGGCGGGCGGAGCCGAACCGTCGTCCGGGCAGGCCCGGGTCGGGGATGCGAATCCGCCGCACACATCGGACGATGGCTATGGCGAGCATGGCGAGGCACAGTTCCGTCAGCAGCATCAACATGGCTCCTGGCACGCCGTCCGGCCACGGCATGACCGCCCACGCGCCACCGCCCAGCCACATCGCCACCCGCTCCATCACCAACGTTCCGAGGGAGGCGACCCATGCAAGCGCCCCGGCCAGCCACGGCAGGCACCATGCGCAGGCCAGAGCCATGAGTCCGGTGATCGTCGCGAATCCCACGAACGGCGAGACCAGCAGGTTCGCCGGCACGGAGAGCAACGGCAGCTCAGGTTCCATCAGTATCTGAATCGGCAATGTGAACAGTTGTGCGCCCACGGTCATCGCAACCATTTGCGCCATGGCTTCCGGCAATACATGGCCCAACACCTCGCCCAGCGGACCGGCGAACAGCACGATGCCGAGCACGGCGGCCGAGGACAGGGCGAATCCGTAGCTTCGCGACATGTCCGGGTCGAGGGTGAGCGCGCCGATCACCGTCCAACACAGGGCGCTCAACGGTTGCGTCCGTCGGCCGACGGCGTGCGCCGCGGCTCCCATCAGTCCCATGACGAGGGCGCGGGTGACCGAATCACCGGGGAACACGACCAGCGCCAACACCACGTATGCGAACGCTATCAGTCCGGCGCTGATGTACCGGTGGATCAGCCATCGTTTGCACAGTCTGCGGACCATGTCCGCCAGCAGTACGAAATGACCTCCGGAAACGGCCATGAGATGCATGATGCCGGAATGACGGAAACGGTCCTCAAGCGTGTTGGCGTAGGTGTCGTTGAGAGGCGTCGGATTGCCGGACCGCGAGGAATCGTCCTGCGCGGCACCGTTTTGTGCGGAATTATCCCGTACGAAATCGTCCTGTACGGCATCGTCAGGCGAACCCACATCGTCGTCCGACGCCATGGTCACGAGGTCCACGTAATCCTGTCCGAGCACGCCCATGGTCAGTCCCGGCACCAATATGCGCCCCTGATCGGAGAGCCGTTCGGTGACCTGGAAGAACGCCTGCTGCATGTGCTCCACCACCGCACGATGCAACGGCGGGCCGCTCACCTCCACGACCGCATCGCCGCCTTCCACCAGCAGCCATAACGGCATGCCGCCATATTCCGCCACCTCAAGCGTCCCACCGAGACGGTATGACGCTCCCCTATGCAATGCCGCGCAATGCCGCCGTCCGGCGTACAAACGGGCGTTCGCAGCGGAACGACGCATGCCGCTTGCAGAATCATCCGCCGCGATGACGCCGTGAAGACGCACGTCCACCTGACAGTCGTATGCGCGTTGGTCGGAGGCAACCACCGGGGCGACGACCATGCCCCACACCCTCGTATACGTCCCCCGCTCCCTGGCCCATGCCGATGCCGGATCATGCCATGCCACGGTGTCGGAAGCGATTGCCGTGATGCCGCCGGCGCACGCCACGGCGAGGCATACCGCCACGGTGCCGGTCCAGCGGATATTGCGCCGGAACCCGAACCATATCAGCGTCAGTGCAATCGACAGCACCGCCACCGCCGGCACGACGACACCGATGCATGTCGGCAGATGCGCGAACGATTCCTCGACCGCGTCGCTCACCGGCGATGCCCCGACCTGAGCTGCGCCACTGACGACACTACCGACAACATCGTCGGCAACACCGCCGGCATCGGAGCCACCGGACAGCCCCGAACCTCCGGCAAAGGCGACGTCTCCCTCCGATTGTCCGACGGCCATCCATCGTTCAAAGGCAAGGTGAGCGGCAAGGCTGGAGGCCCACATGGTCAGAGCAGCCGGCAGGAGACGCCAATCACGGCTGCCTTGTTCGCGCAGCATCCAATCCATGCCGACAAGGGCATGCAATAGTCGTCGGGGCGAAGCGTTCACCGCATTGCATCCTTTGCGGTTTCCACCTGTTCCGCCGCGTCTCGCCCTAGTGGCGTTACCATTACCGTTACCGTCGTCGTCAGTCATGACGCCGTGCATCATGACACTGCTCATCGCACCGTCATTCATCGCATCGTCATTCATCGCACCGTCACCTGCCCGCGGATCTTCTCCAGCGTTTTGGACCCAATACCTTTGACATCCAGCAACTGGTCCACGCTGGTGAACCGTCCGATGGACCGGCGATGGGCGAGAATGCGGTCGGCGGTCACCGGACCGATGCCGTTGATGGTCTGCAACTGTTCGGCAGTGGCCGTGTTGAGATCGATACGGCCGTCATCGACCGAATCCGTTGTCCCAGCGCCAGCGTTTGCATCTGCATTCGTTGGCATCCCCTCTTCTCCGGATGTGCCGGACGTCGCACCGCCGCCGACCGATTCGCCCGCTGCTCCCGCATCGGATTCGCCGTTCGCCGCATCACCGGCGTCGTTAGCATCCGCGGAACCGGCGCCAGCCGCATCCGCATCTGATGATCGTTCCGTCCCGTCGCCGGATGCCCCCTCGCGCACATCATCCTGTGTCCGACCGGACGTCGTATCGTCGCTCCCTGCCATCTCGGCGACGATGTCTGCAACGTCTCCCGCACCTGACAACGCAGCAAGGTTCATCGATTGCTGTACCAGCATCGTCAGACTGACGCCGAGTGCGGCGATCAGGAGCAGAATCACGATGAGCGCATGATTGACGGTGAATACCACACGCGGTTTGTCCCGCATACGTCGCGCGGTCTCTCCTGCCGCATCGGACTGGCGGACGCCAATCAGCGAGGCAAGCGATTGCCGACCGGCACCATCGCCGCCCTGCGCCATCGACCCCGGTTTCGGCCCATCACCGGCATCCGCACGCCGAATCGTCGCGGACACAGGCGTGCGAGGAGATGCCGGCCGATGCGGTGCCACCGGCCGTCCGGCAGCAACCGGTGGAGAGACAGGTCTCGGCTGTTTGGATTGCGGCGCCGCCTCCGGCAATTGCACGCCGCGAATGCGCGTGTGCCCGGGAGGCGGTGGCGGTACACCCGGATTGGTTGTCCGCCATGCGAGGGAATCGCCTTTCCGCGATACAGGTACATGGGTGATCGGCGTTCGTCGGTCCCAGTCGGATTCTTGGACGCGAACCCGTCTGCCGGCGTCCACAGCGGAGTCGGCGAGTTCGCGCAGACGCCGACCCGTTCGGGTGGAGTCTTTGGATTGCTTGGCGTGAGTATGCAATGGGCCCATGAATCCACGCTGAAGGATTCATGGGCCCATTGTCCAGCCGGAACGGGGTATGTGGTTCCAGCTTATGCAGTTATCCACAATCGAAACGGACCGGACCGTTTCGATCTGGGTCGTTGCGAATCACCGACGACCACGGCAGTTCGCCTCCGGTGGAGGGGGAAAAAAAATCTCTCCCCCAGCCAGCTTCGCCAACAGACCGTCGTCAGAGGGGCCGCGCAGAAAGGCGTCCCGCTGGAGCCGTTCAGGACGGGCGTCCAAAGCCGGTGTCCCGCCGCAACCCCTTTCCGTCGAGCGGCAATCACTCGGCGGGCACGATGGAGACGATCTTCGGGGCCTTGACGATTACCTTGCGGGGCGCCTTGCCGCCGAGACGGGAGGCGACGGCCTCGAGGGCCTGCTTCTCCAGATCGGCCGGATCGATGTCCACCGGCACTTCGAGCTTGGCGCGCACCTTGCCCTTGATCTGTACCACGGCGGTCACGGTGTCGTGGCCCACGTAGCGCTCGTCGGCCACCGGCCACGGCGCGGCGGACAGGGACTCGTCATGGCCGAGACGGGACCACATCTCCTCGCAGATGTGCGGCGCGATCGGCGCGAGCATGAGGATCAGCGGCTCCACGGCGGCGCGCGGCACGGACTCGAGGCTGGTCAGGTGGTTGTTGAGCACGATGAGTTTGGCGATGGCGGTGTTCGGACGCATGCCCTCCATCTCCTCGGTCACCTCGGCGATGGTGTTGTTGAGCAGCTTCAGGGTCTTCTCGTCCGGAGTATCCTCGGACACATGCGCCTCGCCGGTGGTCTCGTCCACCACGTTGCGCCACAGGCGCTGGAGGAAGCGCATGCCGCCGACCACGTTGCGCGTGTTCCACGGGCGGGACTCGTCGAGCGGGCCCATGCTCATCTCGTACAGGCGGAAGGTGTCCGCGCCGTAGTTCTCGTACATGTAGTCCGGGGTGATGATGTTCTTGAGGCTCTTGCCCATCTTGCCGAACTCGCGGTTGGCGTGCTCGCCGTGCCAGGTGAAGGTCGGCTCGCCGTTGGCGTCGGCAGGGCCCTCCACGACCTCGTCGGCCGGCACGTACTGGCCGCGGTCATCGGTGTAGGCGTACGCCTGGATCATGCCCTGGTTGAACAGCTTGTGGAATGGCTCGGCGGAGTCCACGTAGCCGAGGTCGAAGAGGACCTTGTGCCAGAAGCGGGAGTAGAGCAGGTGCAGCACGGCGTGCTCGACGCCGCCGATGTACAGGTCCACACCACCCTCGTCACCGGAGTACTTGTTGTGGTTCGGGCCCATCCAGTAGTCGAACTCGTCCTTCTCTACCATGTGGGCGGTGTCGGTCGGGTCGATGTAGCGCATGTAGTACCAGCAGGAGCCGGCCCAGTTCGGCATCGTGTTGGTGTCGCGGTAGTAGGTCTTCACGCCATCGCCCAGATCGAGCTGGACCTTGACCCAATCCTCGTTGCGCGAAAGCGGCGCCTCCGGGTTGGATTCGGCGTCCATCGGGTCGAAGGTGCGCGGCTGGTAGTCGGGCACGTCCGGCAGGTTGATGGGCAGGGCGGAATCGGGCAGCAGGTGCGGGGTGCCGTCCTCGCCGTAGACGATTGGGAAGGGCTCGCCCCAGTAGCGCTGGCGGGAGAACAGCCAGTCGCGCAGACGGTAGGACACCGTGCCCTTGCCCACGCCCGCGGACTCGAGCCATTCGTTGACCTTGGCGATGGCGTCGTCCACCCTGAGACCGTTCAGGCTCAGCGCGTCGCCCTTGGCCTTGGTGGCCTCGACCGCGGAGTTGATCACGATGCCGTCGTGGGAGACGAACGGAGCCTTGCCCTCGTAGTTCTCCAGGGAATCGCCGGATTCGGGCAGCGGCTGAACGGTGTAGATGACCGGCAGGCCGAACTTGGTCGCGAAATCGTAGTCGCGCTGGTCGCCGCCGGGCACGGCCATGATGGCGCCGGTACCGTAGTCCATAAGCACGTAGTCGGCCGTGAACAGCGGGAGCTTCGCACCGGTGATCGGGTTCGTGGCGTACAGGCCGGTGAACAGACCGGTCTTCTCGCCGCCCTCGTCCACGCGGTCCTTGGCGGTCTTGGATTCGGCGGCGAGACGGTAGGCCTTCACGCCTTCGACCGGCGTGGCGTATCCGCCCTTCCAAGCCTCCGGGGTTTCGGCCGGCCACTCGGCGGGCACGTCCTCGAGCAGGTGGTGCTCCGGGGAGACCACGGCGAACGTGGTGCCGAAGAGCGTGTCGGGACGGGTGGTGTAGATCTCCATGTCCTTGTCGCCGGCCGGCGTGGCCACGGTGAAGTGTACGGAGGCGCCGTGGGATTCGCCGATCCAGTTGCGCTGCATGAGCTTGACCTTCTCGGGCCAGTCGATGCCGTCCAGATCCTCGATGAGGCGGTGGCCGTACTTGGTGATGCGCATGGACCACTGGCGCAGCTCGCGCTGGAACACCGGGAAGTTGCCGCGCTCGGACTTGCCTTCGGCGGTGACCTCCTCGTTGGCCAGCACGGTTCCGAGGCCCGGGCACCAGTTGACCGGGGACTTGGAGATGTAGGCGATGCGGAAGTCGTTGAGGATGTCCTGCTGCTCGGCGTCGGTCAGGTCGGCCCATGCCTTGCCGTCCGTCTCGTGACCGGGGATGGCCTTCTCGCCGGATTCGAACTTGGCGACGAGCTCGCTGATCGGGCGGGCGGAGCCCTTGGTGCCGGACGGGTTGGTGGCGTCCTCGTCATACCAGGAATCGTAGATGCGCGAGAAGATCCACTGGGTCCAGCGCACGTAGCCGGGGTCGATGGTGGCGAAGGTGCGGCGGTTGTCGAAGCTCAGGCCCATGCGGTGCAGCTGGCGGGACATGTTGGCGATGTTCTGCTCGGTGGTGATGCGCGGGTGCTGGCCGGTCTGTACGGCGTACTGCTCGGCGGGCAGGCCGAAGGCGTCGTAGCCCATCGCGTGCAGCACGTTCTCACCCTTCATGCGGTGGTAGCGGCTCACCACATCGGAGGCCAGATAGCCCAGCGGATGGCCCACATGCAGGCCCTTGCCGGACGGGTAGGGGAACATGTCCATGGCGAAATATGCAGGGCGCCCCTCGGCGTTGCGGCCGCTGCCGTCCGTGAGATCGCCGTTGACGTTGGCGGCCCAGAAGGTGCCGTGCTCGTCCCAGTACTTCTGCCACTTGTTCTCGATGTCCTGCGCCAGACGGGCGTTGTAGCGGAAGTCGGGCTCTTCGGTTTGCGTGCTCTTCTCGTTGTCACTCATAAATCAGCAAGGTAGCCGCGCAACTGGACACGCCGCACACCTCAGTCGGCACTGGATTCAGCATCCGAGACGATGGCCTTGGGATCGCCGACGAGCGTGGTCTCAAGCCCGGTCCGACGCCTGAGCTCGGTTCGCGCGGCCGCCAGCGTGCCGTCCTCGACCATGTCCTGCAACGCCTCCGCGATCTTCTGCGCGAGCTGCGGATTGCCCTTGCCCACGGCGATGCCGTAACGCACGGTGCCCTCGCCGGCGATCATGGCCATGTACTGCGGGCCGTTCGCCGCGCGCAGTCCGGAGAGTATCGCCAGATCGGAGGCGATGGCGTCCGCGGCGCCCACCTGCAGCGCGGTGACGCACTGGGCGTAGCTGTCGCGTTCCTGCAATGTCGTCTCCGGGTGTTCCCGCTGGACGGCGAGCGCGGTCTCGTCGCCGGTGACGGCGCACACGACGCCGCCGGCGAAGTCGTCGGGCTTGGGTTCGGCTTTGGCGTCGGCCGCGTCGCCGCCGTCCGTCGCACCCCGGTTGCGGCCTTCGGCGCCATCGCCGGCACCGTCCTTATAATCGTCGGCGCGGACGAGCAATCCCATGCCGGTCTCCAGATACGGGCCGGCGAATTCGACGGCCGCGCTCGACGCTGCGGTGATTGGCCATGAGGCGACTATCATGTCCACCGACCCGTCGTCCAGCATGGATTGGCGGGTTCCGGGACGGACCTGTTTGAAGACGATCTGCTTGTTCGCGTATCCGAGTTCGGTGGCCACGTATTTGGCCACGTCCACGTCGAAGCCTTCGTATGCGCCGTCATGCCATACACCGAGGGCCGGCTCGTCGGCGGACACGCCGATGGCGATGGTCGGTCCTTCCGGCGCCCCGGTCACGGTGGTCACGCGCACCTGGCCGCAGCCGGCGAGCGTGAGCCCCGCAACGAGCGCGGCGGCCGTCACGGTGACGAAACGTCTGCGCACACGGTCGGCAATCACTCTTCGTCACGGACCTTACTTGAACATGCGGGAGCGCGTGAGGAACCAGGTGACCACGCCGGAAAGCACCACGGAGATCACGATGATGAGCGTGAATCCCCAGGTCTTGTCGGTGAACGGCATGCCCAGCTGACCGGGCACGAAGTTCATGCCGTACATCGAGAAGATCAGCGTCGGGATGGACAGCGTGATGGAGATGATGGTGAAGATGCGCATCACGTTGTTCAGGTTGTTGGACACGATCGAGGCGAAGGCATCGGTCATGTTCGCGAGAACGCCGCTGTAGATGTTGGCCATCTCGATGGCCTGCTTGTTCTCGGTGATGACGTCGTCGAGCAGGTCCTCGTCGTCCGGGTACTGTTTGATGCGCTGCAGCGTGGTGAGCTTCTCCATCACGATCTCGTTCGATTTGAGGGAGGTGGTGAAGTACACCAAGGTCTTGGACAGCTCCATAAGCATCACGATCTCGCGGTTCTGCATGGAGTGGCGCAGTTTCAGTTCCAGCTTGTCGCTTTCGCGGTCGATGATGCGCAGGTATCGCAGGTACATCGTGGCGTTGCGGTAGAGGATCTGGAGGATGAAGCGCGAGCGCATGTAGGTGTTGAAGCCGCGGATCGTGCCTTCCATGAACGGGTGGAGCACCGGGGTGTCCTGCATGCAGACGGTGATGATGAGGTTTTCGGTGACGATGATCGACAGAGGGATGGTCTCGTACCAGTCGCGTCCGCCGCGCTCCTCCACGGTGGGGATGTCCACGATGATCATCGTGTACTCGTCCTCGACGTCCACGCGGGAGCGTTCCTCGTCATCCAGGGGGGCGCGCAGGTCGGCGAGGTCGATGCCGGTCTGTGAGGCCACGGTGGCGAGTTCGACGTCGGTGGGTTCGCTGAGACATAGCCAGGCGCCGTTCTCGGGTTTCTCCACCTGCTCCACTTGGCCGTTGATCGAGCTGAAGATTCTCAGCATGACGTTTCTCACCCGCCTTCCGCGCTTTCCGGTGTTCTATCGCTGTACGGTGTCACAAACCGTGATTAGTCTAGACCCACCTTGGGAACTTCGCCACCGTGCGCACCAGACAATGCGCGCTACCAGACGAGGGGACGCCAGTCGGGCATGTTGGGGCCGCGCAGCTCTGCCGGACCGTTCTCCCAATCGGCGACGTCCGCGATGGCGGGCGCCTTGTTGTATTCCTCGAGTTCGAACAACGGCTCGGATACGGGGCGCCCGTTGACCGTGTGACGCACCTTGAGCCGGCACCAACAAGCGTTGCGCATGCCGCCGAGCGAGTTCATGCCGTTCGGATCGAGCTCCAGCAGGTTAGCAATGGTGGCCGTGATCCACGATCCGTGCCCGACGAGCATCAGCGTGGTTCGGATCCCTGCGGCGTCATCGGCCCCGGACGGCTCCACACCGGCCGCATTCCGCGACGCTGCCGCATCGGCGGCGGCCCGTGTCCCGGCTTCCGAATCGGAGCGGTCCTTCATGGCGGAATCCTTGATGGCGGAATCGTCGTATTCCCTGATCAGGCTGCGGACCGCCGCCGCGCCGCGCTCGCCCACCTGTGCCCGGCTTTCGACACCGTATTTGGTCTCGCCGCCGGTGTGCCGCTTCCACGAGGCGTATGCTTCGGCGTCCTGCGCCTTGATCTCGGCGCGTGTGAATCCCTCCCATTGGCCGAAGCTGCGTTCGCGCAGACGCGCGTCGAGCCGCACCTCGAGCCCCAGCAGGTCGGCGAAGGCGTGGGCGGTCTGCTGGGCCCGGAACAGGTCCGAGGAGACCACCACCATGCGCCGCGCGGCGGCCGGCGCCTCCTGCCATTGGCGGATGTCGGTGCGTGCGGCGGCATCCGGGCCGGGTTGCGCGATGCGTGCGGGGTCCGCGGCCAGACGGTTCACCTTGGCCCAGTAGTAGCGGGATGCGAGCGCGTAGCCGGCCTGATCGGCCTGCCATTGGCCCACGATGTCGAGCGGCACGTCGATCTGGCCTTGAAGCCGGTGTGCGAGGTTGTACTGGGTGCGTCCGTGACGCAGCATCATCACTTCGTCGATCATGCTCCCATCTCACCATGAGCCATGGAGACCTCGGGCGCGTTGCCGGGCGGCCGCGATAGACGGCAACGTCCTTCGTGAGGGTGAGACGGCATCCGCGTCTCGGGACGGTTCCAACCCGATCCGGGGGTTCCAGCCGCATCCGCGCTCCCCCTACAATGGCCTACGTGGAGATCACCAAGGAGACGTGGGCGTTCATCGACGCCCATCAGCATGAGGATGTACGTGACGTGGCGCTGCACGCCCGACGCGCGGACGGTGTGGATGTGCCGTTCGCCCTGGAGCAGATCGCCGGCCGTCAGCGGGCGCGCGTGAAGCTGCCCGATTGGGCCGCGATCGACGGGCTCATATTCCCGCCGCAGGTGCCGATGGAACAGTGCTCCTCCCAGTTCACCGCGCTGTACAAGGCGCGGCTTGCCCAGCGGCTGGTCGAAAGCCTACGGGACGGTACGCCGCACACCGCTGACGTCGGCCGTCCGGCCGATGCGTCCGGCGATGCGCCAGCCGGCCGGACAACGGGCCACCCGCCGGCCGCCACATCCCTGATCGACCTTACCGGCGGCTTCGGCGTGGATTTCTCGTATATGGCCCAGGTCTTCGACCGTGCCACGTATGTGGAGCGCCAACCCTTGTTGTGTGACATCGCGCGCCATAATCTCCCGCTGCTTGGGCTCACGCATGCCAACGTGGTCAATGGCGATTCCGCCGACGTGCTCCGCTCGCTGGAACCTGCCTCGATGATCTTCCTCGACCCGGCCCGGCGTGACGACCATGGCGCCCGCACCTACGCCATCGCCGACTGCACCCCCGATGTGCTGGCGCTTCAGGAGACGCTGCTGGCCAAGGCTCCGGTGGTGATGGTCAAGCTCTCCCCCATGCTCGACTGGCATAAGACCGTGGCCGATTTCGACGGCGCGGTGGCCGAGGTGCACATCGTCTCCACCGGCAACGAGTGCAAGGAGCTGCTGCTGGTGCTGACGCGCGCGCACGTCGATGCGCCGCGCGTGTGGTGCGTCAATGACGATCAGGTGCTCGATTTCGTCGATGCCCATCCCGTCTCTTTTGCCGGTCCGATGCCGCCCGATCAATGGCGGTATCTGTACGAGCCGAACGCCTCGATCATGAAGGCCGGATGCTTCGACGTCGTGGAACGGCGGTTCGGTGTGCGGGCGGTCGGACGCAACAGCCACCTGTTCGTCGCGGCCGAGCCGGTCGCCGACTTCCCCGGCCGGTCGTTCGTCATCGAATCGATCGCGACGATGAACAAGCACGAACTCAAATCGCTGACGGAGGGTCTCACGCACGCCAACATCGCCGTGCGCAATTTTCCGATGCCCGTGGCCCAGCTGCGCAGGAAGCTCAAACTCAAGGACGGCGGCGACGTCTATCTCTTCGCCACCACCGACGCGCGCGACCGTCACATCGTCATCCGCACCGTGAAAGCGGCGACACGGTACTCCAACGTGCTTTAGATCGGTCTTCCTTTAGATCGGTCTTCGTCAAGGAAAGACCGTCGGCATCGGCACAGCGGTTGCACGCTCCTGCTCGAATCCAAGCCTCAATACAAAGAAGCGTACGATCAGCCCAGCCGAGCGTACGCTTCTTCCCACGCCGACGAACCAGCCTTATGTCAGGCTCTCGTCCGGCATCCGAAATATCCAAGGCATCCGGACCATGCGGTCCATCATGGAATCTTGGACGATCTTGCCGGTCCGTCAGTCCTTGGCGATGGTCTTGCCGGCGTTCGGGCCGGAGGCGAGGTTCTGGATCTCGGTGACCTCGAGAACCGGAATCACGGCCGGCTTCTTGGTGCCCTTCTCCTCGGCGACCTTGACCTGCTCCTCGTAGATGGCGTCATCGGAGTGCAGGGTCACGGTGCCGCGGAAGCGGTAGCCCTGCTTCTTCTCGAGGTTGGCGAAGGCGATGACCAGCGGGGAGCCGTTCTTGAGGTTCTCGTAGGCCTGACCGGCGGTGCGCTCGTGGTAGGCGATGTGCGTGTCGTCCAGCACGAACAGGGACATCTTCGGACCGAGGTCCAGCTGGCCGTCCTTGGAGACGGTGCTGATCCAGCCGAGGTTGTTCTCGATGAATTCCTTCATTTCCGGGGTGATGACTGCCATGATGCAGGTCCTTTCCTTGCGATGTGAAAACCCGTATTCAACGTTACCAGCCTAACGAATTACGGCATGCGCCAAGCGGATGTTCGCTGTGAGGATGCTCACGCGCGGCCGTGTTGCGCCCCCGATTTTGACCGGCCGTCCCCGTACCCTAGTGAGGCGAGAAAACCGAAGGACCATGAGGTGCATGTATGGGATTGACCGACCGTTTCAGCGCGTTGCGCAGCCGTTGGTCGCGTTCGTTTCCGCCGAATCTCGCGCGTCTGATGCTGTTGTCATGCGCCGCGTTGTGGGGAGGCAGCTATCTGCTGGCCAAGTTCGCGATGGAGGCGATTCCGCCGCAATGGCTGATGGGGCTGCGCATGATCGGGGCGTGCGCGTGCATGCTGGCGTTGTTCCACCGGCACATCACCCCCTATCTCACGCCGAAGATCATCGTGCCGGCCTTAGTGGTCGGGTTGACCTACTGGGGCACGATGGTCACCCAGACCATCGGTTTGCAGACCATCGAACCGGGCCGCAGCGCGTTCCTGACCGCCGCCTACTGCGTGCTCACGCCGTTCGCCACATGGATCGTCTCGAAGACCCGGCCGAAGGCCATCAATCTGGTGGCGGGCGTGATCTGCCTGGTGGGTGTGGGCTTCGTGTCGCTCAAGCCCGGCGGATCACTGTCGCTGAGCACCGGTGATTGGCTGACCATCGCCACCGCCGTCATCTTCTCGTTCAACCTCACCTGCCTCGGCGTCTACACGAAGCGGTTCGACCCGATCGCCGTGACGTTCGTGCAGTTCGGCGTCGCCGGCATCATGTTCCTCGTGGGCGCGGTGTCCACCGAGCCCGCCCCGAACGCCGGGTGGCTGGCCCCCTCGGTGGTGGCAAGCGTGCTGTATCTGTTCCTCGGCGCCACGATGAGCGCGCAGATCATGCAGAACATCGGGCTTGCGCATGTGCCCGCCTCGCAGGCCTCGATCATCATGTGCACCGAAAGCCTGTTCGCCGTCTCGTTCTCCGCCCTGTTCTGGGGCGAACGGATCATGTGGAGCTCGCTGGTGGGATTCGCGCTCATCTTCGCGGCCGTGCTGCTCTCCGTGATTCGGCCGACCCGTCATTCGCTGCACCGTAACTGATGTTCCGTGCCGTCCGCGCCGGTGGCACGAAACGGGACGCATTAGTCCGGACGCATTAGTATTGAACCGTCATTATGGACGCCATGCATGGTGTGTGGCGTCCGCCGCCTTGGGCAGGATGATGCGCCGTCGCGGCGGACGTCCCGCCCACGTCCGAACCGACCGCACGAAAGGGAATCGTCATGAACCTGCTTGAGGCCATGGAACTGCGCCATGCGGTGCGCGACTACACCGATGAGCCGCTCACGGCCGACCAGACGGCGGCATTGCAGGAGGCCATCGCCTCCGCGAACAGCCGGCACGGTCTTGATATCCAGCTGGTTCATGACGTGCCCGACGCCCTTGGCGGATGCCCGACACATTACGGGCGGTTCAAGAACGTGCGCAATCTCATCGCGCTCATCGGCCGCGACGAACCGGGTGCCGATGAAGCCGATCTGGACGAGCGTGCGGGGTATGCAGGCGAGCTGTTGGCGTTGACGGCCGTATCGCTCGGATTGGACACCTCTTGGGCGGTGCTGCATGAAACCGCCGACCACGAAGGCTGCTGGACGCTCGGCGAGGGAGAACGCATGCCCGCCGCCATCGCGTTGGGGCACGGCACCCGTCCGGGCCGTCCGCATCGCAGCAAGCCGGCAGATCAGTTGGGCGCCATCGAGAACGGCGACTACGCCGACGCCCCCGACTGGTTCCATCGTGGCATCGAGGCGGTCATGCTGGCGCCGAGCGCGCTGGGCAAGCAGCCGGTCCGGTTCACCCTGCTCGCCGACGGGCGCACGGTCCGGGCCGAAGCGTTGGAGGGCGTTCAGGCCGAGATCTGTCTGGGCATCGCGAAACTGCATTTCGAGCTGGCCGTAGACGGAACGGATTTCGTCTGGGCCTGACCCGTCGATTCTGTGCGCGGACCCATCCGGTACCCGATACCAGCTCTCCGACACCCCCGATGTGAAGGTTTTGAAGGTCTCGTGTAATCATTCCGTCATAGTCACTGCGCCTTCAGGAACTTTGGAGCCCCACCGTCTATTTTCGGGGGTGTGAAGAAGTTTTTCCAAGGCCTTTCCCTGTCCTCGATCGTGGCCGGGACTCTGGCCGCCATCACCTCGTTCCTATTGGCGGCGAAGATCGGCGTCGCCGGCTCGGTGATCGGTGCGGCGACCAGTTACATCGTTTCCGTAGTGGCCACGAACATCTACCAGAACGTCATCAGGGCGTCCACCGAGAAACTGCAATCGGTCGGCACCGACGGCGATCCGGGTGATGGAGACCCCGACGGCGACTCCCCCGCCGATGGCTCCACGGACGACACTGCGACCGCCGCCGAAAGCTCCGCCTCGGGTTCCTCTCCTGACGGCCCCGTCACGGAGAACGCCACCGATCGCTCTGCGGCGGGCAGCGGCTCCAACGCCACACAGCTCGCCGCCTCCGGGGAATCGCGCAGCACCGTGTCGGCGGCCGACCTGCCCGGCACCGGACGCACGGCCGTCCGCCGTCCCCGTGAGATCATCTCCAACCGCGCGGCCGGACGCACATACTCGGTCGCCGAACTGCGCCGTGCGCGCAAGCCGCGCAACGTCAAGCGCACGGCCGTGATCGTCACTCTGGTCTCCGGACTGCTCACCGTGGCGGTGAGCGCCGGCGTCGTGATGCTGCTGACGCGCGGTCAAGGCACGGATACGGTGGTGCGCGACTGGAGCACGCCGAGCGTCACCACCCCATCCCAGACCGATTCGGATACGCAGCAGACCACTCCGCTGCCCAAGAACGACGCCACGCAGCACGACGGCACTAACGATTCGAAGGATTCCACCTCCAACGGCAGCACCAGCGGCACCGACAATACCACCGGAGAGTCAGGCAACGAATCCACGGAATCCGGCACGAACTCGGACACCAACGGGTCCACCGGCACCGACTCCTCCGAATCGAACGGCAATACGACCGGTTCCAACGGGTCCACAGGCACCGATTCCGGGTCGAACGGCGGCTCCACGGAATCCGGCACGGACTCCGGGTCGAACGGCTCCACGGGTTCCTCGGGCTCGGACAATTCGTCGAGCTCATCGAACGGCACCGGATCGAACTCGTCCAGTTCCTCCAACACCGGCACCGCCAACGGCACGAGCGTGAAGTCGGTCGGCTGACCTCGGATTCATCGACATAGCCATTACGGCCCAACACGGGCCGTACGCCATCCCCCACGCCAATGACGTGGGGCAATGAGAGACTGGAAGACTATGAGTACCATTATCATGCGCACCTCCGAGGGCGACATCACCATCAACCTGTTCGACGACAAGGCCCCGAACACCGTGGCCAACTTCCTGGGCCTCGCCACCGGCGAGAAGGAATGGGCGGACCCGTACACCGGCCAGCCGTCCCACGCCAAGTTCTACAACGGCCTGACCTTCCACCGCATCATCAAGGACTTCATGATCCAGGGCGGTTGCCCGCTGGGCACCGGCACCGGCGGCCCCGGCTACGAGTTCGACGACGAGATCGACCCGAGCCTGAAGTTCGACCGTCCCTACCTGCTGGCCATGGCGAACGCCGGCCTGCGCCGCGGCCGTGACGGCAAGGTCCACGGCACCAACGGCTCCCAGTTCTTCATCACCACCGTGCCGACCCCGTGGCTGGACGGCCACCACACCATCTTCGGCGAGGTCGCTGATGAGGAGTCCAAGCAGGTCGTGAACAAGCTCGAGGCGCTGTCCACCGATCCGATGGACCGTCCGACCGAACCGGCTGTGATCCTGTCCGTGGACGTGGTGGAGTAAGGGCCGATCGTCCGTCTCGTTCGGTGGGGCGCGGCTCTTGCGGCTCGCGTCCTGCACGCGCGGCACGGGCCGCGCAGGACGTCCGATGATCGTCGTGCGATGAAAGCCCATTGGATGAGATCCCATTGACAAGCAAAAGCCCTCTGATTCGATTTCGAGTCAGAGGGCTTTTCGTATGCCGACATGCCAGCAAATCCGGAACCGACGTGCCACGACGGCGGGAGCGCCTAAGCCAATCACGACGCTCCCGGCCGCTTCCCTACTTCATCTTGCGCAGGCGCGGCTCGGCGGACTCCTTGGCGCCGGTGATGCGGTACACGTCGAAGACGCCGTCGATCTTGCGCACGGCGGCCAGCAGCGAATTGAGGTGCTGCGGGTCGGCCATTTCGAAGCTGAACTGGCTGGTGGCCACGCGGTCGGAGCCGGTGGCGATGGTGCCGGAGATGATGTTCACGCCGTGGTCGGACAGCACGCGCGTCACGTCGGAGAGCAGGTTGCGGCGGTCCAGCGCCTCGACCTGGATCTTGACCATGAACAGGCCCTTGGTGCTGGTCCATTCGACCACCACCACACGCTCGGGCTGCTTGGCCTTGAGGTCGATCATGTTCTGGCAGTCGGTGCGGTGCACGGACACGCCCTGACTGCGCGTGATGAAGCCGATGATGTCGTCGCCGGGCACGGGCATGCAGCATCGGGCCAGCTTGATCCACACATCACCCACGCCCTTGACGGACACGCCGGTGGAACTGCTCGGCGTCTTGCGCTCGACGGGCTTGAAGGGCAGGACCTCCTGCTCGACCTCCTCGTCCACCTCGTCGGCGCCCGCATCCTTGACCAGATGCGAGATGACGTTCTGCGTGGAGATCTGCCCGTCGCCGATGGCGGCGAACACGGCGTCCGCGTTCGGGAAGTTGAGGTCGACGGCCACGCCGATGAGCGCCTCGGGGGTGAGCAGCGTGTTGATCGGCAGACTGCGCTTTCGCATGGCGCGCGTCAGCTCGTCACGACCCTCCTCGATGGCCTCGGTGCGGCGTTCCTTGGAGAACCACTGACGGATCTTGTTGCGGGCCTTCGGGCTCTTGACGAAGCTCAGCCAGTCGCGCGAGGGGCCGGCGGTATCGGACTTGGAGGTCAGGATCTCGACTGTGTCGCCATTGTCGAGCGTGGTGTCGAGCGGCACCAGACGGCCGTTGACGCGCGCACCCATCGTACGGTGGCCCACCTCGGTGTGCACGGCGTAGGCGAAGTCCACAGGCGTGGCGTGGGCCGGCAGGGAGACGATCTTGCCCTTCGGGGTGAAGACGTACACCTCGGCCGAACCGAGATCCTCCTTGAGGGAGCCGAGGAACTCATTGGAGTCCGGGGTCTCGCTGGTCCAGTCGGCCAGCTGCTGGATCCATTTGAGGTTGTCCGCCTCGGAAAGCTCCTGATGGCCCTCGTCGCGCTTACGGTCGGACTTGTCGGGCGAGCTCAGCGCGCGGCCGGCCTGACCGTTCTCCTTGTACTTCCAGTGCGCGGCGATGCCGAATTCGGCGCGACGGTGCATGTCCCAAGTGCGGATCTGGATTTCGACCGGCTTGCCGCCGGGACCCACCACCGTGGTGTGCAGCGACTGGTACATGTTGAGCTTGGGCATGGCGATGTAGTCCTTGAACCGGCCGGGGACCGGGTTCCACCGCGCATGCACGGCGCCAAGCGCCGCATAGCAGTCCTGAATGGTATCGACGATGATGCGTACGCCCACCAGATCGTAGATGTTGGCGAAATCATGGCCTCGCACGATCATCTTCTGGTAGATGGAGAAGTAGTCCTTCGGGCGACCGGTGACGTACGCCTTGATGTGCTGGGCGTCGAGGTCCTCGTTGATTTCGGCCAGGATCTGCTTCAGGTAGACGTCGCGCTGGCCCGCGCGGCGCGCCACCAGCACCACGATCTCGTTGTAGATCTTCGGATAGAGCACCTTGAAGCTCAGCTCCTCGAGCTCCGTCTTGATGGCGTTCATGCCGAGACGGTTGGCCAGCGGCGCATACACATCAAGGGTCTCGCGCGCCTTGCGCTGGGCGGAGGAGGTCTTCACGTAACGCCACGTACGGGCGTTGTGCACACGGTCGGCGAGCTTGACCACGAGGGTGCGCACGTCACGGCTCATGGCCACCACCAGCTTGCGGATGGTCTCGGCCTGGGCGGAGTCGCCCACTTCGAGCTGGCTCAGCTTGGTCACGCCGTCCACGAGCCCGGCCACGGTGTCGCCGAATTCGGAGCGGCACTGGTCGAGCGTGTAGTCGGTGTCCTCCACCGTGTCGTGCAGCAGGCCGGCCGCCACCACCACCGGTCCCATGCCGAGGTCGGCGAGGATCTGGGAGACGGCCAACGGATGGATGATGTACGGCTCGCCGGACTTGCGGCGTTGCGCGGAATGCTGGATCACGGCGCGCCGGTAGGCCCGGTCGAGGATGGACAGATCCTCGCCGGGATGATGCGCCGCGCACACCTTCTTGATCGGCTCGAGCGGATTGAGCGGATCGGCGCTGATCTCGCAACCCAGCTTGCGGGCGGCATACTGCTCGCCATCATTCTCTGACATGCCAGTTACCTCCCTATGTGAAGCTCATTGTAGCCGCGAACCGCCACATCGCCACGGGACATGCCTATCCCGTCAATCTCGGCCGTATGCGGTTGCCGTTGCGGCGGCCCGTGGAACGGTCAGGACGCGACGCCCGTCGAACCGAATCCACGCTCGGCCCTGTCGGAGCCGGGCAACGTCTCGGCCGGGACGAACCGGGCTTCGACGTACCGTTGAATCACCATCTGGGCGATGCGGTCCCCCGGATGGAACACGACCGTGTGTTCGGGGTCGAGGTTGATGAGCGGCACCTTGATCTCACCGCGATACCCGGCGTCTATGGTGCCGGGGGCGTTGAGCACGGTGACGCCCTGCTTGACGGCAAGACCGGACCGCGGGTGAACCAATGCCACATAGCCTGCGGGCAACGCGATGACCACGCCGGTGGGCACCAGCGCACGTTCGAACGGCTTGAGCGTCACCTCGACGGTGGTGATCAGATCGGCGCCGGCGTCCCCCGCATGGGCATAGCGCAGCTCGGCGGGGTGATCGGCGTTCAGGTACTTGACCAGAACCTCGGTGGATTCAGGCTCGTTGTAGGTCTCGTCGAAGGCCATCAGGCGGCGCACTCCTCGCACACCGGCTGGCCGTCCTCATCCATGTAGGCGAGCTGGCTGCGGTGCTTGACCAGGAAGCACTGGGAGCAGACGAATTCGTCGCCCTGCATCGGAATCACAGTGACCGAAGAGTCTTCGTTGCTGAGATCGGCGCCCGGCAGCTCGTAGTCCTCGGCGATGGCGTTCTCATCATCATCGATGTCGCTCGAGGCGTTCTGCGTGGACTTGCCGAGAGCCTGCAGCGATTCCTCGTCCTCGTCCTTGTTGCGGGGGGAATCATAATCCTGAGCCATGATGGTCCTTTCATCAGGTTGTGCGCGTTGTCGCGACGCCAGTGTAGCGCCCGTACTCGCCGGAATGATACACGATTCCGGGAGTTTTTTTCGTGAATCACCGAAACATGGCATGACGCCTCCGCTACAGGAGACCAAAACAGGCGGAATCAAGCCGTTTTCGCAGAGTTTGTCACGATTGCCCCCGGTCCGTCCCGGCGCGTCGCGAATTATGCTTTTTCGACGCCGTCCGGCCGCCCCCGGCGCACCCGCGAATGGATATCCGTCTCGTTCCACTCGCGCTTCACGAACGGATTGGTCACAAACCGTCCTCCACGGGAATCGACAGCAAGGTGCGAGAGGAAGCTCTTCGGCGTCTTGCGGGTTGCGGCGCAATAACTGAAATACATGCAAAGTTCGGCGCGTGGGGCATACTTAAGAAGAATAATGTCTCTGGTACGGAAAGCGGTGTGACCATGGCTGAGGAGCGGCTTGAGAAGGCCGGTTTTGTGCGCGTCAGCGAGTCCGGCGACCTGGTGTTTTCCACGAGTGGCCGACAGTTTGCCGTCAGCGTGGACGATACGTTGGAACGCGCGATCCTCGAGGCCAAACAGATCAAAAGCGAGACGCAACGTATGCCGCAGCCGCATCAGCAATCCACGCTCCCGATTTCCCAGATTCAGTCGCTCATCCGCGCTGGCGCGGACCCCGCGCGCGTGGCGGAGCGCTACCATCTAAGCGAGACGCTGGTACGCCGGTTCTCCGCAGCCGTGGAGACCGAAAAGCAGTACGCCATTGAACAGTTCCTGACCGTGCCCGCGCCGAAGGACAGCCGCGTGCGAACCATCAGCGAGCTGGTGGAGCGCACGTTGGCCTCCGTGTCGATCGGCATGGAGTCGGTGACGTGGAAATCCACGCGCCGCGGGCTTGAACCGTGGCGGATTGTGGCCATCTTCAATTCCGCAGGACGTGAAATCCACGCCGAATGGACGTGGAACATGCACGACAACTCCGTGGTGTGCCTCAACAACGCCGCCCGCAAGCTGCTCGGCGAGCAGCATCCCGGCTCGCACGCCGCGGATTCCGGACTGCAGATCGACAGGGCAGATCTGCCGGGAGACTCCGTGCGCTCCGCACGTATCGAACGTGCGGTGTCCGCATGGGCCGCCCCGGCCGGCTCCTCGATGGCGACCGGCGCATCGGGAACCCTCTCCGGCACGCCCACCGGCTCGATGCCGCCCATCGACCTGCCCACAACCGGGTCGATTCCGGCGGTGAATCCGCTCAACAGCGCAACGGCGGCAGGCTCGGCGTCAGTGGGTTCGACGGCAGCCACCTCATCTACATCAGGCACCGTCTCCACCCCGGCCACTCTATCCGGCCTCCCATCGACGGGTCAGACCGCAAACGGCGAGTCCGCCACGGCCCCCATCGCCGTCCCCGGCACCGCAATCGCATCCGGCAGCCCGGACCCGGAAGCCGAAACGGTCTCAAAAGCCAAGCCCGACGCGCCCGCACGCCCGGCCAAGCGCCGCTCAGGCCGCTCCGCAGTCCCCAGTTGGGACGAAATCCTCTTCGGCGAATAGAAACAGCCCGCACCACGCGGACAGCCAGATTCGCCATCACGAGCCGTGTGCGGGTACGGACAACCGCAACCACGAGCTGTGGGGGTTTGGTGCATGACGCCCGACCGTAGACTCGGCCGAGCGGCCTTGAGCGTGTCGGGCGTCATGCACCAAACCCCCACAGCGTCAGACCACAACATCAGACCGTAACGATAACCCCAACATCAGCACGCAAAAATCCGCACGAAACCCTAGAGTCACGCAATCCCGGATTACGCAACCCCAAATTCACGCAACGTCGATCAGGCACGGGATATCCATCTCCAGCATGGTCTGCGAACCGTGCACGCTCGGCAGATGCGTGGCCTTGTCCGACTGGGTGCGCGAATCCACAAACGTGGCGGCGCCGGCGGCCTGTACGATCACGTCGCCGATCATCGGACGGACGCGGTCGGCCACCGGTCCGAACAGCCCATCCGCAATAGCCTCGTCGCGCGTGCGCACCAAAGCCGACTCCCCCAGGCGTGACCGCCATCGGCCGGCGATGGTCTCGGCGCTTTCGCCGTCGGCCGCGTACAGCATCAGCGAGCGTGGCTCGCCGCCCACCAGCGCCACACCCCGGCTGAGTTCGGGCTCGTCGGCGATGTCCACCCGCCGGTCCGGGTCCGTCTGCACCATGCCGTGATCGGCCACGATCACGATGAGCGTGCCCGCGGGAGCGTTGCGTCGCAGCAGGGCGAGCTGCGCGTCGATGTGTTCGAACGTGGCCACCCAGTTCTCGGAATCCCAACCGTGATTGTGCCCCACTTTGTCCGCGTCGCGGATATAGAGGTAGGTCAGGCCCGGCTCGCGCGCGGCACGGGCGGCGGCGAGCACGCGGTCGCGCGGGGTCACGCCGGCACGGTAGTCGCTGCCGCGCAGGGCCGCCTCGGTCAGGGGCGAGCCGGCGAACTTGGGTAATCCGGAGCTGGTGACGCGCACGCCCTGGGCCGCGAGCAGTTCGAACACCGTCGGCTCGCGTTGCAGGTCCCGTGGGTCGATCATGGGCGGGACGGGGACGTGTGGATTGGCGGGTTTGGGGGCGAGCGCGTCCTTGAACTGAATAAGCTGGATGAGTTTGCCGCTTGCAGGTTCGAGCTGCGTGTAGCCGGCCATGCCGGTCAGTCCCGGGCAGGTGCCGGTGCCGAATGAGGCCATCGCGGCCACGGTGGTGCTGGGCGCGCATGTGGCGATGGGACGCTGGTTGGCGGGCTCGTTCATCAGCGAGCGCAGATAGGGCGCGTGCCCCAGTCGCATGGCGAGGTTCCAGTAGCCGAGGCCGTCCACGAGCACCACGACGGCGGATGACGCGTCCGGCAGACCGAGGGCGCGCTGGCATGCCTTGGGGTCGGCGTGTACCGCGGTGGGCGTCGGATGCCCGATCGCGCTGGACAGGGCGGGCAGTACGGCGGACAGGTGCAACGCTCCCCCGCGCTCGCTCCCGCTGCCGCTCTCGTGCGCGTTCGCGTGGGTCTCCCGGTGACCATCAACGGCGTCCCCGTGGCCATCGGCGGTCCGGCCCGGCAAGGCATCCCCGTAGGTCGCGGTGGGCACCAGTCGCAGCAGTTCGTCCATATCCGGCGTCTCAACATTCATAGTTGTCCATTCAAGTCGCACCCCCCAACCTCACGGGTCGCCCCGGGAATCGCGCGTTCCACCGAATCGGCTAATATGGTGCGAGTTTGAAAGGGGTTCCATGGCATCACACCGCAAACCTTCCGTGCAGTCCTACGATCCGCGCACGGTCAAGGAGCATATCGTCGAGACGCCGTTGAACGAGGAGATGAGCAAGTCCTTCCTCGAGTATGCGTATTCGGTGATCTACGCTAGAGCCCTGCCCGATGCGCGCGACGGCATGAAGCCGGTGCAGCGCCGCATCGTCTATCAGATGGGCCAAATGAACCTCAATCCGGACCGTCCGTACATGAAGTCGGCCCGCGTAGTGGGCGAGGTGATGGGCAAGCTGCACCCGCACGGCGATTCGGCGATCTACGAGGCCATGGTGCGACTGGCCCAGCCGTTCGCCATGCGCCTGCCGCTCGTCGATGGCCACGGCAACTTCGGTTCGCTCGACGACGGTCCTGCAGCATCCCGTTACACCGAGGCGCGACTCGCCCCGGCGGCGCTCGGCATGAACGCGGATATCGACGAGGACACGGTCGACTTCACGCCGAACTACGACAACAAGCTCAAGGAGCCGACCGTACTGCCCTCCGCCATCCCGAACCTCCTGGTCAACGGCGGCTCGGGCATCGCCGTGGGCATGGCCACGAACCTCGCCACCCACAATCTCGGCGAGGTGGTGAACGCCGCGAAGTTCCTCATGGATCATCCGGACGCCACGCTCGAACAGCTGATGCGCTACGTGCCCGGCCCCGATTGGCCGACCGGCGGCACGATCATCGGACGCGACGGCATCCGCGAGGCCTACGAGACCGGGCGCGGCACGCTCACCACACGGGCGGCCACGCACATCGAGCACGTCACCGCCCGTAAGCAGGCGATTGTGGTGACCGAGCTGCCCTACATGGTGGGCCCGGAAAAAGTGATCGAACGTATCTCGGACGGCGTCAAAAGCCGCAAGCTGGAGGGCATCTCCGGCGCGTTCGACCTGACCGACCGTCATAACGGCACGCGTCTGGTCATCGAGATCAAGACCGGGTTCGACCCGCACGCCGTGCTGGTGCAGCTGTTCAAGCACACGCCGCTGCAGGACAACTTCGCCATGAACAACGTGGCGCTGGTGGGCGGCCGGCCCCACACGATGGGCTTGAAGGAGATGCTGCAGGTGTGGATCGACCACCGTCGCGTGGTGATCCGGCGCCGCAGCGAATTCCGCAAGAAGAAGGCGCAGGAGCGGCTGCATCTGGTCGAGGGCCTGCTGCTGGCCATGCTCGACATCGACGAGGTGATCCAGGTGATCCGCACCTCCGATGACGCCGACGCCGCCAAGACCCGGTTGATGGCCGTCTTCGACCTGGACGAGGTGCAGGCCCAGTACATCCTCGACCTGCGTCTGCGCCGATTGACCAAGATGAACCGTATCGAGCTCGAAGCCGAACGCGACGACCTGAAGAAGAGCATCGAGGAGCTCACCCGTATTCTGGCGTCCGCCGAGGCGCTGGACCGCGTGGTCACCGATGAGATGGATCAGGCCGTGGCCAAGTGGGGCACGCCACGGCGCACGATCCTGCTGGACGCGAATCCGGACGGCACGCTGACCCCGGTGGTGGCGCAGGGCGCCGGCACCTCGGCCACCGCATCCCGTACGGCGCTCGAGGCCGCGAAGGCGGCGGCCACGATCTCCTCCGCGGCCGCGGATGTGGAGGCCGCCGCTGCCGCCGCGAAGAAGAGCGGCGAAGCCGATGCGCTGACCGGAGCGCTCAAGATTGAGGACGAACCGTGCGTGGTGATGATGAGCGCCACCGGTCTGATCGCCCGCACCACGCCGAGCGCGATGGATGTGTTCCATGCCCGGTCCGCCTCCGATGCGCGCGTGCGCGACGACCAGATCACCACGATCTTCCCCACGTCCACGCAGGCCACGTACGCCCTCATCACCTCGGCGGGACGTCTGGTGCTGGCCCATGTGGTCGATCTGCCGGCATTGCCCGCCTCGGACACGCTGTCGCTCAAGGGCGGGGTCAAGGCCGACGAGCTGATCGGCATGACCGAATCGACCGATCCGATTCCGGACGAACGCGTGGTCACGGCGATCGCCATGGAACGGCCGTCCGACGGCAAGGCCGCGGACGAAGCAGCGGAGAACGTGAAAGCCGGCACCGACGGCGACGCCAATGCCGCGGACGCCCAGGATGCGCCACTGCCGTCGCTGGCCATCGGCACCCGTAACGGCGTGGTCAAACGCTGGAACCGCGAGGCGCCCACCACGATGGATTCGTGGCCGGTCATCGACCTGAAGGACGGCGACGAAGTGGTGTTCGCGGCCGTGGCCGAGGACGACGACCGTCTGGTGTTCGTCTCCTCCGATTCCTCGCTGCTCACCTTCGATGCGAGGAACGTGCGTCCGCAGGGCCGCACCGCCGGTGGCATGGCCGGCATCAAGCTGGCCGCAGGCGCGCGCGTCATGGCGTTCAACGTGGTGCCCGCCGGCAAGGTGGCGTGGACGTACGAGGAGGGCGAAAACGGATTGTCGTCGGGCTCCGGCGCGGTGGTGCTCACCGTCGCCGGCGACGCGGACGCACTGCCCGGCACCGAAAACGGCGCCGCCAAGGTAACCCCGTTGGAGATGTACCCCACCAAGGGCCGCGCCACGGGCGGCGTACGTTCGCAGCGCTTCCTCAAGGGCCAGAACACGCTGATTCTCGCATGGGTGGGCCTGTACCCGCTCAGGGCCTCGGCCTCCTCCGGCACACCGGTGGAACTGCCGAAGCCGGATATGCGCCGTGACGGTTCGGGCGTGGATCTCGCCGCACCGGTCGCCTTCATCGGCTGATCGCGCTCGCGTTGTTGCGGGGAGCGGGGCAGGCTGCTGTTCGGCTCCCCACTCCCCGCAACGGTTCGGGCTGATATATGGGAATGGGCGGGCAAGCGGCCGTTCCGTTCATTGCATGCCCATGCTTCTCCCTGCCGTCGGTCTCCCGACACCATTGACAGGGAGATTCCCTACATGCCCGGGCCTACACTGGAGTATCGAGGAGGTGTGCGATGAAGCTGTTGGTCGCCGCGTCGAATGAACCGTTGGCCCGCGCCATACGGGGGACCCTGCTGGGTGCGCATCATGAGGCCAATCAGGTCGGCACTGCCGATGCCGTGCTCGAGGCACTGAACGAGGACTCCTACAACGGGGTGGTGCTGGACGAGGATCTGGTGGACTCCCCCGCCAATGCCCTCATCGCCTCCATCCGCGACGTGCAGCCATCCGTGAAGATCCTGCTGCTCACCTCGACGCCGTTGAGCAAGGCGACGGGCGCGGGCAACCGCTGGCGCGCGCTGCCCGATGAATACGAGCCAATCAAGCCCGCCGGATATGCAGACGAAACCGGCGCCGCGGCCGCCAGCCAGCGCAACGAGGACGGTACGGCGATGGCCACGGGCGCAGTGGACGCGTCGGCGCCCGCAGGAGTGAGTACAGCTACCGCCGCGCTCACGAATCCCACACAATCATTATCCTCGTCGAACGCGGAACCCCTGCCGGCATCAGACGGGGAAGCCGACCCCGTAAAGGCCCCTGCGACTTCCGGCGCGATGCCGGGCAATCAGCCGGACGCCGTGTTGCGCAAGCCGTTCTCGGACACGGAGCTGCTCTCCTACATGGCGATGCTGTCCGCCGGCTCGCCCACGATGATCATCCGCGGCAACCTCACGCTGGACACCACCAACCGCAAGGCGTACTACGCCTCCACACATTCGCCGGTCACATTGTCACGGCTGGAATACAGCCTGCTGGAGGCGCTGGTGAAGGCCAACGGCGAATTCGTGAACACCCGTGAGCTGGTCAAACTCGTGGGCGGCCCGTTCTTCGAGCAGCAGGGACTGCTGCGCAACGCGCTGTACACCCTGGACAAGAAGCTCACCAAGGCCGGTCTCATCATGACCCAGCGCGGCTCCAACTGGCGCATCCGCTAGTGTTCTGCGTCATTACATACCCTGTGTTTCCATGTCCGCGCAGGGCATATGCGCCCTTTGGCATCCCGCAGCTGTCCCACGGTGTAGGGATTCGCCCATGATGTAGGGAACTTCCCATGGTGTAGGGAGCGGTTTTTCACTTTTCGCGGAATTCCGCCATTTTGCATCCCTACACCATGGGCAAATCCCTACATCATGGGAAGTTCCCTACATCATGGGGGTCCTTGCGGCTCGCAACATCCCCATGGGGGCTTTACTTCACCGACACGCAACTTGTTGCCATACCGGAAAGTGGTATTGTTTTCCGTAGCGGAAAGTGGTTTGGCCGCGGCGCACTCCGCGTTCCGGCCTCCAGCCCGGTCCTGCATAAGGAGGTCATCGTGACGGATATACGGCATACGCGGTCGAACGCCGACGACGCACCACACGATCTACGGCAGAGTCGGCAACCGCAGCAACACCAATCCGATGCGCGACACACATCGCAAATCACGCCAGCACCAGCATCTTCACCGGCATCGAACATGCCGACCGTGTCCGATGCGCCGGCCGCCTTGGATGTGCTGAGCGCCCTGGACACGGATCGGGCGCGGCTCGCCTCCGACTATTACGAGAGAAACCGCGTCCCGACCGTCATATGGGTGACGGTGATATATGGCATGATCACCCTGACGTATTGGCTGATTCCACAGGTGTTTCTCAACCGGTTCCATCAGCCGGGCAATCCCGCATGGCTCCTGTTCGCATTGCTGGCGGTCTCCGTGCTGTTGGTCTACGCGATGATGATGTTCACCTGCCACATGCAGGGCGTTGCCATCCAATGGCTTCCCCCACGGCCTGTGATGAAGAGCCGGCGGTTCCGAATCATCCTCGCCGTACATGCCATCGCCAATTTCATCCCGGCAGCCGTCGCCCTAGCGGTGGGCTATGCCACGAACGCCTGGTGGTCGGCCGTTGCGGTCACGGCAGTGGGTGCCGCATTCAACGGTTTCATGGAGCATCTTGAACTCAGCGAGACCATCCGCGCACTCAGGCAACGCACGACTCCCATCGGTGAACCCACCAGCGACGGGGAGACACATCATGGCGTCGGATGATCCAGAACCAATCTTCAACGAGGTAATCCACGCCCCGGTGCGGCTGCGCATCTGCGGACTGCTGGACACCTACGGCGCCCTGCGGTTCGATGTGCTGCGCGACACGCTTGGCATCAGCGACGCCACCTGCTCCAAGCATCTAAAGACACTCGCCGACCACGGTTACGTGCAATTGGACAAGAAGGCCGATGAGGGTGGCAAGGCGTACAAGGTCACATGGGTCAAGTTGACCAGCGGGGGCGGGTCCGCGTTCCGGTCGCATGTGGCAGCGTTGAGGCAGATCGTCGCCGGGCAATAGACCGCCGATAACCGCCAATAGCCACCAAGCCATAGCCGTCGCCCCACATCCGCCACAGCGGCCGCGGGATTCGCACAGTTCGCCAACCCAATATCACACACCATCGCCCGGCGTAAGCCATACCTGAAACCGCGGTTTCGCGCATGGTCTGGCGTGAGCATACCCGAAATCAACTTTCCGGCATCACCGGCCAATCCACGAATCGAGGCTCATATGAAGGCCGTCCTGTACAAGGATCTGCAGCAGATCCGGCATAACACGGCGATGCTCATCACCGCCGTCATCGCCATCGTGGCACCCCTCTCGCTGATCGCCACCATCACCCCGCTGGCCATGGGCCCTGACATGGCCGGAGTGATGCTGCGTTTCGCCGTCGCATCGTTCACGATGGGCCTGGCACCGACACTGGCGCTCGACGCGATCCGCAGCGACTTCGTCAACGGCACCATCGTTTCAGTACGCGCCTGCGGACGTCCGTTCCGGCAGTATCTCGCAGCGCAACTGGCGTACGCCGTAGTCCCTATCACCGTACTGTCCGCGGCGCTGATGGGGTTCGCGTTCCTCGACGCTCCCGCACTCCGCCCGACCATCGCGGGGCCGCAGGGCGTCGCGTTGACCGTCACGCCGACACTCGCCGCGCTGGCGCTGTACCTGTGGTCGATATTCATCAAGGGAAAGGCAATGATCATGACCACTACCACACTCGATTCCATCGCCGAGACGACGTCCGCGGCATCTGCCCCCGTGACTTCTGATTCGGCGGTATCCCCGCTCACGGCCTCCGATTCCGCGGCCTCCGGCATGCCCTCCGCATCAGGAACGGCCGCGGTGGCACCCACAGGCCCGACCCCGCTCGCCATCCGCGTCACGGACATGACGTTCGGATACAGGCGTCGCAAACCCGTACTCGAGCACATCGACCTCGATGTGCCGGCCGGTCAGTCATTGGGCATTCTCGGCTACAACGGCGTGGGCAAGACCACCCTGTTCGGCGTGATCACCGGACTGCTGCGCCCGCAGACGGGATCCGCGACCATCAACGAGGCCGTATTCCATTCCATGCGCGAGGTGTTCCAGCTCACCGATTCGGGCAATCTCTCCCCCACGATGACCATCCGCGAGAATCTCAGGTTCCGTTCGATGCTGTACGCCACGCATGACGACCAGCATCCGCTTGACCTGAAGCACCTTGACCGACTGCCGATGGTCCGCGCGTTCGAACTCGGCGAGCATCTCGACAAGAAGGTCAAGGATCTTTCCAGCGGATTGAGGAAGCGTGCGGGCATCATGGCCGGCATGCTGTTCGATCCCCGGCTCATCCTGCTGGACGAGCCGACCAACGCGGTCGATCCGGTCACCCGGCAGCTCCTCATCGATCTGATGCGGCAGCTCAAGGCGGATGGACGCACGATACTGACCATCACGCATGACCTCGACTACTGCTGGGAGGTCGCCGACCGTGTGATCGTTCTGGATGACAAGCGTGTGGTCAAAGATTGCCTGCTCGCCGACTTCGGCGATATCGACGCCTTCCGGCAAGCGGCCACGCTCGGCCGCGAGCGCGATCATGTGGACTTCGGATTGGGAGGTGCGCGATGAAGGCGATGCTCTGGCACGACTGGACGCTGCTACGTAAAAGCCCGTTATACTTGGCGTTTGCCGTGGGCATGTGGCTGTTCATACCGATCATGCTCGCCGTACTATTGGGCGGCTCCTCGCCGCAGCAACTGGCTACGATCAATGTATGGGGCATGGCGCAGGGACTGGCGGCGTGGTATGGGTATACCGCATCGATGCTGGCCTTCGGCACGTTGTATTCCAATTCGTCTTCGATGGACTTGAGCGAAGTGCCGCGAACCGACGGCACGTTGGAGAACTGGCGCGGTTCGGGGCGCTCGATGCTGGGATACTGCCTGGCCAAGAGTCTGCTTCCTGTGCTCCTCGCGGAGTTCATGATCCTGACCACCGTGGGCTATCTGGCATGGGCAGGGCTCGATGCCTCAGCCACCGTCATGCGGGTCATCTATGTCGTACTGGCACCGGCGGTGCTGTCATTCGCGACCGAGCAGATGTTCCTCGCCACTCACACCGGCTCGATGGGTTCGCTATCGGCGGCGACCCTGATTGCATCGCTTCCCATGCTGCTGCTTACGGTGCTGGCGTTCACACTCACCTTGCCGTGGGTGTTGGCCGTGATGGTCGTCTTCGGCCTGGTTGCCATGGGCGCGACCGTGGTCTCCTGCAACCGCCGTTATCCGCGGGTACTGGGACCGATTGTGGCCCGGCGACCGTAACCAGCTTGGCGGCTCCCAACGAGTGTTGACCGGCTCGTCGTCCCGATGGCTATCCAGGACTCGCATGCCACCGTTCATGTACCGCATTCAATGCGTCGTCTGCAATGCGTCATCTTCACCACCCGTCTTCGGAACACAGCACCGCGGCGACGTCAGTACAGGCGCATGCCTTGGGGGACGGGAACGAAGCCGGCCTGATGGAGGATGCGCGCGAAGGGGTGACGGGCATTCAACGGTTCGCCATTGACGTCCGCGAAGGTCACGGTTCCGGAGCCGTCCCGCTTGAGCGCATAGGCCAGTTCGGACGCCGCCCTCCGCAACCGGTCTTCGCTATCGGTCGCGGCATCCTGATGATCCGACGAGTCGAATACCGTGAGCCGCTTGGATTTGACCGTGGCATAAAGCATGGGGCCCTGTGCGCCCAGCACCACGACGGAGCCGGCGCGTCTGACCGGTTTGGCGGCGTTGGCGGTGATGGCCGGCCAGCCAATGGCGGTGCCGGCAAGATTCGCCGGGTCGAGCACGCTCAATGCCATCACTGAATGTGACCGCTCTTCCAACGGATGTCTCAGCGCGTCCACGGTCTCACGTTCCGCGAATTGGGCCGCGCCGAAGCCGCGGACGAACATGCCGCGGACCAGACGGCCATGCTCCTCCAAGCGTTTCAACACCGGGTACAGCGCGGAATAGCCGCCGGGCACGTTCTCGCGGTCGACCAGAGGCTGGGCGATGATGCCATAACGGTCCAGCAGCACATCGATCAGCGCGAGCATGCGCTCGGCCTGTTCCCGCTGCATGTCCTCCGCTTCCTGGTTTACACCGGGCACGGCCGACCATAGTCCGCCCAACGTCATATCCGTGACGGCGCGACGGATTGGAGCCACCCTTCCGCGCCGATGCGATGCGCCGGTTTTGCGCGGGGTACTCGAGCCCGCGCTCAATGCACGCACGGGCGCGAAGCTGGAATTGGTGACTCTTCCCTGCCATACCAGACTCCACAGGGCGTCCTTGAACTGCCGCTCGCTCCACTCCTGCGGGATGATCTCGCCGGTGTTCGGGTTGATGTCCGGTTCGACGGTCTCGTTCCAGACACGCTTGGCCGCATCCGCCAACTGCCGCGCATGGAAGGCGCCACCGGAATCCAGCGCCGCGAGTATCGATTCGGGCACGGTGACGGATGGCCCGTCCGGACCGCCACGCCCCGGCGGTATCGCTCCCGACGGCGCAGTTCCCGACGGCGCCAAGCCCGATGACACCGCTCCCGACGGCGCTGAACTCGACGATACCCTGCCCGATGGCAATGAGGCTGATAGTGCCGGGCCGGAAAGCATTGAGTCCAGAAGCAACGAGTCGACCGGATGGAACGCCACCTCGCCGGTCTCCAGCGCACCGGTGGCACCGGTCTTGGACCCGACCCAGACCACGTCGCCGGAGGTCAGCAGTTCGTCCAGCAACGCCGGCTGGTAATCGCGCACACGGGCGGGGAAAACGAAGGATTCCCACAACGCGGCGGGCAACGTCACGCCCTCGAGCTGTTCGATGACGCGCATCAGCCCGTCCGCGTCCTCGTATCGCTCGCCACCCACTGGTCCTACGCCTTGCTGGTCGAGCAGGAACATTTGGTAGGCGGACGGTTCGACCGGTTTGATCGTCTTGCGCGCCTTGGCCAGCGACCGCGAGCGTATGCGGCGGAAAACGTCTTTGTGCAGCCATTGAACCGCTGCAGCGCCGTTGCCGGCCGACGTCATCCCATCGGAGTCCGCATCAGTGGAGTCCGCATCCATGAAATGCCCTTGCAGCAGCTCGCCCTTGGCGGCGAGCGCATCCAGCGTATGCACGGCATCCGTGGCGGTCAGATGGAGATCGGCGATAAGCCGTTCCCCGGTAAAGGGGCCATGCGTTTTGGCGTAACGGGTCACACGGCCGGTCAGGTCGTCGTCCGCGAGCTCGTTCCAGAAGGTGTGCTCCTTGAGCTCCCGTTCGACATCGCGGATCACGTCCGGGTCCAGCACCTGCGCCATGTCCGTGGAGCCCAGCAGCCGTTCCAGCACCTGCGGATCGAGGGACAGCAGCTGCGCGCTGCGTTCGGCCTGCGGCTGGTCGTACTGGTACATGACCGCGCCGACGAAGCCGAAGAGGATGTTCTCGGCGAATGGCGATGGCGTGTCGGTTTCCACGTCCTTCACGACGATAGCGCCGGATTGGAGCCCGGTCATCACCTCGTCGAGCGCGGGCATGTCGTAGACATCCTGTAGGCATTCGCGAGCCGTTTCAAGCAGTAGCGGGAAGTTTTTGGCCGTACGCGCGGATTGCAGCAGTTGCGCGGCCCTGAGCCGCTGCTGCCACAGGGGCACGCGGCGGCCGGGTTCGGAACGCGGCATGAACAGCGACCGGGCGGCGCATTCGCGGAACCGAGCGGCGAACAGCACGGACTCGCCCACCTGACGTTCCACGTCCGCCCTCAGGTCTTCGGGATCGAACAGGAACAGGTCCGCCATGGGGATATGGCCTTCGCCGTCCGGCAGTTGGATCACGATGCCATCGTCCGCAGCGTAGGCCTGACCGTCGAAACCGTACCGGGTGGCGAGTCGGCGGCTGATGGCCATGGCCCATGGTTCGTGCACGCGACGGCCGAAGGGACTGAGCAGTACGACTCGCCATCCTCCGTCCTCGTCACGGGTGCGTTCGACCACCAGAGTGTGGTCGTCGGGCACCACTCCCGTGGCGGACCGCTGTTCCGACAGCAGTCGGGCGAGGTTGCTGACGGCGTTATCGTCGAGGCCGTCGTGGCGGAGTCGATTGAGGATGGCCGTGCCGAAGGTGGGCGAGGACGGGGTGGTTGCTGTGATGGGGGTTTCCTCGGAGATCCCCTCAGTCTGCTGCGCAGCCAGCTCCCCTCGGAGAGGGGAGCCAAGTATCGTTTCCCCGGCATGGGGAATCGCTTCCCGTAGCTTCTTTCGGAGAGGGGAGCTGGGATTGGGAACGAACCGACTGGAACTGTCTTCGGGAGAGGGGACGGATCGGCCGGGGTCTCCCTCATGACTCCCCTCAGTCTGCTGTGCAGACAGCTCCCCTCGGAGAAGGGAGCCGGATATCGCATCCTTGTCTTTGCGCGGGAGGGCGGGGGCAAATATGAGGCCGGCGCTGGTCTCGCGGAGGAAACGGCCTATCGTGCGACTGAAGCCGTAGTCGCGACCGGCGCCTTCACCATGCCAGAACGGCAGGCGTGCGGTGCGGCCCGGTGCCGGGGTCACCACCACGCGATCCCGCGTGATCTCCTGAATCTGCCATGTGGAGGTGCCAAGTGTGATGACGTCGCCCACGCGCGATTCGTAGACCATCTCCTCATCGAGCTCACCCACGCGGCGCTGCCCCTTGCCCGCGTCCGCCTCGGGCAACACCACGGTGTACAGGCCACGGTCGGGTATCGTGCCGCCGGAGGTCACGGCGATCTTCTGCGCGCCGGGTCTGGCGGAAATGACGCCGTCCTCCCGGTTCCACATCAGGCGAGGCTTGAACGCGGAGAATTCCTCGGCGTTGTATGCGCCGGACATCATGCCGATCACCGCGTCGAACATGTCCCTTGGAAGCTTGGCGAAGGGTGCCGCCCTGCATACCGTGGCATACCATTCATCCGCATCGAGATTATGCATCGAGGCGGCGGCCACGGTCTGCTGGGCCAGCACGTCGAGCGGGTTCCTGGGCACGGCAAGCGGCTCGATGTCCCCGGTCGCCATGGCCTCCAGACTCGCCGCGCCGGTGACGATCTGCATACGGGTGAGTGGATAGAACAACGCATGTGAGACGCCGCCCACCTGATGGTCGGCACGGCCTACACGTTGCAGGCCTGAGGACACCGACAATGGCGTATCGACCTGAATCACCAGATCCACCGAACCCATATCGATGCCAAGTTCGAGGCTGGAGGTGGCCACCACGCAGCGCAGTTCGCCGCGCTTGAGCCGTTCCTCGATAAGTTTGCGGCGGTCCTTGGAGACCGAGCCGTGATGCGCCATCGCGATGACGTCCTCGCCCTCATGCGAGCCGACCAACATGGTGGTGGATCCCACCACGGCGTCGTAATGCGCAGCGAAGCCCTCACGGCCTTCGGGCGAGCCGAGATAGCCATCGGCATGGCCGGAATCCGCCGGCACGGCGCCGTGATGGCTTTCGGCGTACATGTCGTTAAGCCGTGCGGTGAGCTTTTCGGCCACGCCACGCGAGTTGACGAACACCAGCGTGGTGCGGTGCGCGAGGATCTCATCGAGGATGCTGCGCTCCACCACCGGCCAAATCGAACCCGAGGTGCGGTCGCCGCGCGCACCGACGATCGCGGAGAAGTCCGCCCGCCCGCCGCCGGACGCGCCCACGCTCCCATATTCATCATCGGTCGGTAATCCGCCGGCATGTGATCCGGGCAACCCCATGCGTTCGGCGAGCCGTTGCATGGCGGGTGTGACACCGCTGATATGCGGCATCGAGGCATGACCGCCCGGGGGCACGTCCACGCCGCCGGCACGCTGCGGCACATTGGCGGAATCGAGGTCGCGCATATCCGCCAACGGTTCGACCATGCGCAGAGCCATGGCGGGCCGCCCGCCGGGATTCACGATGGTCACGGGCCGCCCGCCGCCCAGAAACCGCGCTGCCTCCTCGGGCGGGTTCACGGTGGCCGACAGACCGATACGCTGCAAAGGCGACGCATCTCGCGCAATCACGCGCGGGGCCCCTTCACCCTGTACGGAATCACCCGATGCGGAGCCGCCCTGTGCTGAGCCGCCCAATACAAGCCCATCGGATTCCGCAGGAATCATCTCAATGCCGCTGCGGTCCTGCACAATGGGATTTCCTGCAGGACAAGCGTTACCACCAAGAACACCCTGCACCATACGACCGCCACCAGTGCGACCATCATCGGCATCCCCGTCACCGCCGTCACGGTCCATCGCCTCGCGTCTGCGTGATTCCACGACCAATCGTTCAAGCCGCTCAAGGCTCAACGCCAGGTGGGCGCCGCGTTTGGTGCCTGCCACGGCGTGAATCTCGTCCACGATCACCGTGTCGACGGTGGAGAGGATGCGACCGGCCTTCGAGGTGAGCAGCAGATACAGCGATTCCGGCGTGGTGACCAGGATGTCCGGCGGATGGGATGCGATGCGCCTCCGCTCCTGTGCGGTGGTGTCCCCCGAGCGGGTGGCGACGGCAATCGTGGGCACGGGCCTCCCCTGCGCTTCGCATTGCATGGCGATGCCCTCGAGCGGCCGTTCGAGGTTTTTGGCCACATCCACCGCCAGCGCCTTGAGCGGTGAGATGTAGAGCACCCTTACACCTTTGCGCCCACGTCTCGGCCGGGGCGAGACCATCAGCCGATCAATCGCCGAAAGGAACGCCGCCAACGTCTTGCCGGAGCCAGTAGGCGCGATGACCAGCACATTGCGCCCCGACCGGATCGCCGGCCACGCCTGAGCCTGCGCCTCGGTGGGCCTACCGAAGGCGTGCTCGAACCACACCCGCGTGGGTTCGGCGAACAGACTCAAACTTTCGTACATATGTTCGATTATATCGAACACCCAAGGACATCACCGCGCCGCGCGGTCGATTGCGGGAGAACGCACAGCTAGTATGCCGCGCCAAAAGTTCGTTGAATATATTATTGGCTCTCCTTGTTAGGGGAGCTGGCCTGCGAAGCGGGTCTGAGGGGTAGTGAATTAATAAGGCGCTATTGCTGTTTTCGTGGGTGGTTGTTTGCCGGTGAGGCGTTGAACCGGTAAGAGAAGAGCGCTTTTTGGTTAGGATGTTCATCGACCAAGAAAAACACAACCGAAAAGCGCCTGATGAACAGCATATTCAAACAGCTCCTCAACGTCAAAGGCATGGTCGTCGAGAACGTNTGCATCGTCGATGGTCCCATGCGCCCCGAACCCGTGCTCGAGGTGCGGGTGCGTCCGCGTGCGGGCATGCTCAGGTG
>NZ_MWWW01000023.1 GCF_002259745.1 Bifidobacterium myosotis
CACCGTGATCTACACCAGCCACTACATGGAGGAGGTCGAACAGATCTGCGACCGCATCCTCATCATGGACCACGGCCGTCATCTCGCACTCGGCACCGCCGACGAACTCAAATCCATGATCGACACCGGCGAGCGCATCACCATCGAGACGCTCGACCTGACCGACGAGACGCTTGACGCCGTGCGCGGGCTCGGCTTCGTCATCGAGGCCACGTACGACGGCCGCGAGCTCGACGTGCGCTGCCGCCGCGGCGACCATAATCTGGTGGACCTGATCGGCGTGCTGCGGGCCTCCGGCGCGAACGTAGGCCATCTGACCAGCCGGCCGCCCACCCTGAACGACGTCTTCCTCGAGCTCACCGGCAAGGCGCTGCGCGACTAGCCGCGCAATCCGTCGAAACCCGTCGAAAGGAGGCAACCATGTGGTCCACATTCGTCATGACGCTGAAGTCGAACGTACGCGACAAGGCGTCGCTGTTCTGGCTCATCGTGTTCCCGCTCGTGCTCGCCACCCTGCTCACCGGCATGTTCGGCGATCTGGCCGAGGGCTACGAGCTCAAGCCCATTCCGATGGCGGTGGTGGAGGACGCGCGTCTGGACGGCTCGGCCGGCGCGAAGGCGTTCGTCGGCGCGCTTTCCGGCGACTCCACGACGTCCGCATCTCAGTCGGCTTCGGAGTCGGGTGGTCTTGACGACCTTGGCACGAAGCTCGTGGAGGCCACGCCGGTCGCCTCCACCGATCAGGCGCGCAAGGCGCTCGCCGACGGCACCGTGGACGGCTACATCGCCGCCGACGGGAACGGCCGCCTGACGATCACGCTCGCCTCCAAGGTGGCGTCCGGCGCGGCCGGCTCGATGGATTCGGCATCGTCCGAGGCCATCGCCATCGCCGCACTGGACGGCGCGATCGACCTGTACAACCGGACCGACGCCGTCACCCGCGAAACCATCGAACGCAATCCGCAGGCGGCGACCAGTCGCGTGTTCTGGTCGTCGCTCGGTGACGTCACCGGCATGACCCGCGAGATCAGGCTCACGAACTTCAAGCCGGATGTCATGGCACGGTACTTCTACGCGATGCTCGGCATGGCCTGCCTGATGGCCATGGGCTATGCGATCTCCGCGGTCACCACGGCCCAGGCGAACCTGTCCGCGCTGGGCATACGCCGCACGGTCGCGCCGCTGGGACGCGGCCGGCAGCTGCTGGCCGGATTCCTCGCCAGCTGGCTGTGCTCCGGCCTGAGCCTGCTGATCGCCCTGGCCTACATCCGGTACGTGTGCGGCATCGCGCTTGGCGGGCGCGAGCCGGCCGCCGTGCTCGCCGTTGCGGTCGCCTCGTTCATGGCCTGCGCGTTCGGCACGATGATCGGCGCGATCCCGAAGCTGCCTCACAGCGTCAAGATGGGCCTGACCAGCGCGATCGCATGCACGTTGTCGCTGTTCTCCGGCCTGTACGGCGGGTTCGCGATGGCCCTGAGCGACTGGATCGCCCGCAACGCGCCGGTCCTCGCCCTCATCAACCCCGCCCAGCAGGTGGCCAACCTGTTCTACGACATCCTCTATTTCGACAGCTACCGTCCGTTCCTCGTCACCTGCGCGGTCCTGCTCGCCATGAGCGCGCTCTTCCTCGCCGTGGGTGTCGTCATGCTGAAGGAGCAGCGTTATGAACACCTGTAAGGCTACGGTCCGCGTACTCGTCGCGCACCGGTTGTACATCGTCATCTACCTCGTGCTTATCGGCATCATGATGTTCGCCATTAGCGGCGCCCAACTGTTCGGGTCCCGGGACGCCAGCGCCGACACCTACGAACCCGGCCGTGCGACGGTGGCCGTCATCGACCGCGACGGCAACCGGGGGCATATCGCCGAGACGATGCGCGCGTATCTGGCCGACGGCAACGATCTGACCGAGCTTGAGGACCGGAGCGAAACCCTGCAGCAGGCCGTCGCCTCGCACTGGGTGGACCTCATCGTCATCATCCCGGAGGGCTACGCCGACAAGCTGATTGACTCGGCCGTCTCGGGCGGGTCCGCCCCGGCCGTCGAGACCGTGACCAGCTACGTATCCGGCGCCGGCGCGATGGCTTCGATGAATGTGAGCGGGTTCCTGTCCATGACCCGCACGGCGTTGGTCGGCGGAAACGTGTCGGTGACCGACGAGGATTGGATTGCGAAGTACGGCGGGTCGGACGACGGTCAGTCGGGTGGCTCACCGGTTGCCGGGAGCGGCGCGCAGGAGTTCGATTGGTCCTCCATCGCCGGTGCGTCGGGTGCGTCCGGGCTGTCGGATTCGTCCGGCGCGACCGGTGATGCCGGGGCGAACCAGGGCGTCACCATCGATATGTTGCCGGAGGGACGGCTGAAGGGCCTCACCTTGGACGATCTGGCCGATGCCGCCGGAAAGGTCCGGGACGTCGCCGGCGACAAGGGCGCGAACCCCGCAATCGCTGTGGACCACAGCGACGCCCGCGCCGATGCCGTAGACACCACGGATGCGGCCGTGAGCGGCTTCGGCACGACGATGAAGACCGCGCTCTATCCGCTGTTCCTCGCCATGACCGTGTGCACGGCGCTGGTGCTGGGCGTGTTCAACGAGGGCGAGACCAGGCGGCGCCTGTTCGCCTCGCCGCAGCGTTCCTCGGTGATGGGCATGCAGCGCATGGCCGCCCTGTGCGCGTTCGCGCTGATCGTGGTGGTCGCCTACCTGCTGGCCACGCTGGCGCTGATGCTGGTCGCCGGGCTCGACCTTTCACGGCTGTCTCCGGTCGGCGTGGCGATGACGGTGGCCTCGGCTTGCGTCTACGCGCTGATGACCGTGGCCTGCGGGTTCCTGCTCGGCGAATGCGACTTCAGCGAAGTGATGGCCAACGGGTTCGCCAATCTGTTCGGCCTGCTCATCATGTTCACCTCGGGCATCTCCCTCCCGTTGGACATGATGCCCGAGGTGATGCTCGCCATCGGTCGCATGCTGCCGGGCTGGTGGTACTGCGTGGCGGTTGACGATGCCCTCGGCATCGGTACGGCGTCGGCCGGCGGTGTGGATGTGGCAGGCTGGGCCGCCTCGACCGGTCTGGTGGCGTTGTTCGGCGTGGCATTCCTCTGCGTGGGGCTGGCCGTCGGACGCCTCCGCCGCTCCCGCCCGGTGTCCGTGGCCCCCGCCACCACCCAGCTCGCCTGACGGAGGAGCTGAAGCTCAACTGTGAGTGACGCAGGCCACTAGTTCCCCTTCAACCGGTACCGCTGGGTCGGGTCGTCCTGGAATCGCACCTTGGCGACCCGACCCTCACGTATGAGCTCGCGCATACCGGACGTTGCGGCCAGCGGGGTCAGCTGCAGTTCGCGGATGATCTCCTTGATGCTCATCGCCGAATGACGTTCCAGCACGGTCATGATCGCCTTGGACACGTCGCTGGGCGAACTGTTACGCACCGTGCGATGCCGGGTCAGCGTCATCGTGAACGTGCTCACGTCGTTGCGCGTGGTCGCCGGCTCGATGCCGGCCTCGCGCAAGGCCGCCGCGATGCGCTGGTAGCCGTCACCGCCCTCCGGGTTCACGAACCCGCCGCCGGGGTAGGGCGTGGACTCCAGCAGTGTGAACAGGAACTGGTTTCTGGTGGAGACGAACGGCACGCCGGTCACCGGATGCGGATTGGCGAGCACGTCATGGGTCACCGTACCGTACAGGCCACCGGGGTTGGCGATTTCGATGCGGTCGGTAAACACGTTGATGCGCACCTGTGTGCCGCGCGCATCGGGGGAGTAGTCGCGGTGGGTGAGCGCATTCACGATCGCCTCGCGCAGCGCCACCGGCGGATAGTCGGGCTTCTTCGCGCCGATCCACCGCATCAGCGACTCCACCGCATCCTCGACCATCACCGGAATCGACCCGACGATTGAGCGTGATGCCACCAGACGCTCGTCGCCGCGGAACACATCGTCGCGGCTGATGCCGGGGAAGACGGCGATGGCGATGCCAAGCCGCGGATAGTATTTCTGCGGATACCGGCCCAACGCCATCAATCCCGCCAATGTGGGGCGCAGCACCCCGCCGACGTGCGTCTCGTCCGAATCGTCGTGCCTGAGCACCTGCAGGTCCAGCAGTGTGTCCGCGTCGCTGCGTCCGGCGAACACATGCGGATGCTGTTCGCGCACGCGGGCGAGCAGGCCGGCCACCAGCGCGGGGTCGAGGTCGTCGATGGTGGCGCCCGGCACGATGTCGAGATCGTAGGTGGGCTGCAGATGCTCCTCGATGAGACGGTCCACCTCGTAGGCGGTCATGCGCCGGTCGCCGTCGCCGGTGCGGATGAACGAACCGCCGTGGGGACCGAGTGCGGTGGTGAAGCAGGGCTTGTCACGCGGCAGCATCTCGTCGATGCGGGCGAACACCAGATTCGCGCCCTCGAACGGGCAGGTGACGATCACCGGGCGCACCACCGGCGTCATCTTCTCGCAGGCCTGACTCAGTGCCTCCTGCATGGCGCGCGCGTCGAAATGATCGACTGGCGTGAATCCGGCCTGTTCCGAAAGCCCGAGGATGATCCAGCCGCCCGACCCGTTGGAGAATGCGGACAGCGTGTCCGTGATGGTCGAAGAGATGCGGCGTTTGCATTCCTTGACCTCGCACTGCTGCGTGTCGTTGCCGATCATACGCATCAGGCCGATGAGCTCGGTCATCTTCGCGGTGTAGTCGTCGATGGAATGGCGCTCGGTGCCGGCGTCGTCGCCGGATGCGGCGAGGGGCGAGGCGATTGGAAGAACGACCGACGGGCTGGCCGCGTCAGTGGTCTGTGCGTGGGCGATCGGGCCGTTCGGCGCGCCCGCCGGATTACCGGTCGGCTCTTCGGCCGCGGCGGGCCCGTCAATGCGATGCATGTCGTCGGTCATGGCGCGCCTCCTTGGGACAGAAGAACCCGTGTTGGCACCATTGTGCCGCAGCTGGCGAGGTGGATGCGAGCGGAGTCTTCCCAAGCGCCTTGCAATTCATCGAGAATTCATGCGGGATGTACCGCATGGCGTGTCGATATAATGGAGGATACGGCGGCGCGGTGGCCGTCCGGAACAGTCAAATGCCATTGATAGGGGAGTAATCATGAGCGACACCAATGAAACCAATGAAACCGATACGTTCACGTTCAATGAGGACGGGGCCAACGACGTCACGGCGGAAGATCAGCCTAGCGCGACGGAGGAGGTCTGCGCCAAGGCGGCCCATTGCCCGCTCAAGCACCACCCCGGCCTGTGCGGCAAGGGCGGCAAGTGCCCGGTCAAGAACCTTTCCAAGGAGGACGTCATCGCCGGTGCCGTCACCTTGGCGGCTATGGCGGCCCTGACCGTGGCGACCTACTATCTCCAATTCGCAATCACCAAGGCCGCCGTCAAGTCGGCCCTCAAGGAGACCCGTCTGCGCTAGACGTCCGCGATGAAGCCGGCCTCGCGCTATCCGGTTCTATCCGGCCAGAGTGATGGTGATGCTCTGATTGGCGGTTTCGTCGCCGGTCCAGACGCCGTCGGTGCGATTCCAGCTCATGCCGTTGGCGCCAATCGCGTCGATGCCGTATTCGCGCGCATGGGTGACCAGCCAGCCCGCCGCCTGCCAGCAGGCGCGCGACTGGCTGGCCTCGTCAAGGCCGGAAGGCAACGTCACAGTTAATGTCGTGCGGGCGGTGGTCTTGTCATCGCTGCCATGCCGTCCGAACTGGCCGAACCAACCGAACAGGCCGCTCGTCCCGGAGCCGGCGGATGAGGATGACCCGGCGGAATCCGTTGTGGCTGTTGCATTATCGGACCTGCCGGAGCCCGACGGATTCTCGGCGATGACGACATTCGGCAACGCGGCCTGCACCGCCGTTTTCAGCCCGTCCGCGTCCGAAGACGATGCGGGTTCCAGCGCGCATGAGATGCCGGCCGCGTGCTCGCCGGTGAGCCCTGCCGCCCATGCGCGTGCCATGGCGTCCCAGTTGGCATACAAATCGGGGTAGCCCGAGCGTTGCACCTCCTGCGCGGCATCCTCCACCGGAATCGTTTGCCAGTCGGGCACTTTGAGCAGATGATCATAGAAAATGTTCGTCGCATACGTCATGTCGGTCACCTGCTCCGCCGTGCCCCACCCTTGGCTGGGACGCTGCTGGAACATGCCCAGGGAATCCAGATCGCCGTAGTCCAGATTCGTCAGCCGAGACTCCTGCATGGCGGTCGCGATGGCCACCGTGGCCGCATGGTCCGGCAGGCCCCTGTTGACGGCGATATTCGCGATGAGCGCGGTGTTGCTTGCCTGTTCAGGGGTCAGTGTGTGCCGCACCCCGTCGGCGGTCGTGGCGGCGCAGTACGCGTCGGCGGCGGAACGCACGTATTCGCGCGGCCCGAACAGCTTCGGCAGCAATAGCATTCCGGCTACGATCAACAGCGCGGCGCCTACGGCCACCGACACCAGAATCGGACCGTCATTCGGGCGGCGTCGGGCCCCATACCGCGTACGTCGTGCCATGGCGTCTCCATTCCGTGTTCATGCATCTTTGACTGTTCCGTGACTGTTCATGCCGGTCGTCGGCGCTCATCCCCGATGCAGCGCGATACGCCGCCTGCATCCATCAGATCAGCATGTCGCGCTGCATCTGAAACGAATTTCGGCCGTCATCCTCTCACGATTCTTCATGACATCCCCCATGCCCGCAATACGTCTCTGGAATGATTGGGGTGCACCCATCGCGGAGGCGACGTGTCCATGCTCTCCATTCGGTTTTCGGGACAACGCGTTCGTATCTCGTTTGCGAGGGGTACATTCGCGGTGCTGCGGAGAGCTATCTGCGTTGCAAGGGGTACCTCACCTACGATAACGCGGGTACGCACGTTGAAATTCCAATGCAGATACCCGGGCTATTCTGATTGATGTACCCCTTGCAACGCAGATAGCTCTCCGCAGCACCGCGAATGTACCCCTCGCAAAGCGGAATGCCCTCGTTGGATTCCCCTATACCTTTCCGGATCAAGTTGGCGGCGTCCTGCATGGGTTCATCGTCGCAATGCAGTCCGCAATCTCTTGATATGAGAAACCGCACCTGACGATCATCGAATCTGAAGTATTTCAGTTCGACTTTCACCAGATGCGGTCCATACTGGGCAGAATTTATATTTCCTTGTTTTGGGCAAGGAACCTGCGTTTATCGTTCCTCGTTGCGAGCGGCGGGCCGGTGCTTGCTGCTCCTTGCTGCGAGCAGCGAGGCAGTGCTTATTGTTCCTCGTTGCGAGCAGCAAGACTGTGTCTATTGTTCCTCGTTGCGAGCAGCAAGACTGTGTCTATTGTTCCTCGCTTAGGGCAGCGAGCCAGTGTCTATTGTTCCTCACTGCGAGCAGCGAGGAAGTGCTCCTCACTGGGCAGGACGGCGTTGAGGATCACGGCGACGACGAAGGCCACGGCGATGCAGTTCGAGGCGAAGATCTGCTGGAACAGGGCCGGGAAGTGCGCGAAGATGTCGCTCACCTGCGTGAAGCCGATGCCGATGGTCAGCGAAAGTGCCGCGATGGTGATGTTGCGCTGCGTGAACCCAGCCTCGGCGATCATCTGGAAGCCGGAGAGGATGATGTTGCCGAACATCATGATCGTGCAGCCGCCGAGCACCGCCTGCGGCAGTGAGTTGAACACCTCCGCGATGGCCGGTACGAAGCTCGCCAGAATCAGAATCAGACCACCGGAGAGAATCACCTTGCGGTTGACCACCTTGGTCATGGCCACCAGGCCGATGTTCTGCGCGAACGAGGTGAGTGGCAGACATCCGAACAGGCCGGAGACCGAGGAGATGAGACCGTCGCCGGCGATGGCGCCCGCGGTCTCCTTCTCGGTGGGCAGACGGTTGAGGCCCACCTTGGTCAGGGCGGCGGTGTCGCCGAGCACCTCGACCGAGGAGACGACATAGAGCAGCGCGAGCGAGATGATCGCGCCCGGATCGAACACCGGCTTGAACGGCATGAACTGCGGCACGGAGACGATGGCGAGGCCCTGGAAACCGGAGAAATCGACCTTGCCCATGCAGACGGCCACCACGTAGCCCACCACGAGGCCGAACAGCACGGACAGCTGCTTCAGCGTGCCCTTCATGAGCAGCTGGAACGCCAGGCACGCCACCAGCGAGATCAGGCCGAGCGTGAGGTTCTCCCACGAACCGAAGTCCTTCGCGCCGGAGCCACCGCCGAAGCTGGTGGCGCCCACGTTCAGCAGGGAGAAGCCGATGGACGTGACCACAATCGCCGAGACGATCGGCGGCACGAAGCGACGCCAGTACTGTGCGGTCAGGCCCAGCACCAGCTCAAGCAGACCGCCGACCAGCACCGCGCCGACTACCGCGCCATAGCCTTTGTCGGCGCAGATGGCCACCGCGGCCGCCACATAGGTGAAGGAGATGCCGGTGACCATCGGCAGGCGGGAGCCGATGCGCCACGCTCCGTACAGCTGCAGGCAGGTGCCGAGACCCGCCACCAGCAGGCCGGCCTGAATCACGGTGGCCGACTGCGCCGGGGTCATCTTCGCGGCGGAGGCCACGATGAAAATCGGGGCCAGATTCGCCACGAACATGGCCATGACGTGCTGCAGGCCGAACGGGATGCCCTTCCAGAACGAGACCGGCGCATCCAGCGAGGTCAGCGCCTCCATCGAAATGCCCGCCGACTTGGCGTGGTCCTGCTTCTTCTCTTGCTCTGTGCTCAAAACTCTTCTCTTTCCTTCTCTTCTCCTGATGTCGTATCGGCGGAAACCGTGCGACTCACGCCCCACCCGGGCATGCCGGGGCACCGGCTCAGTGACGGAATACGATGGTGCCGGTTTCCGGGTCCATGGACTCCACGATGGCCAGTGAATCCACGTCGTAGCCGTCGGCGCGCAGCTGGTCGCCGCCGCCCTGGAAGCCCTTTTCCACCGCGATGCCGATGCCCTCCACAATCGCGCCGGCCTCCCCGCATAGCTCGATCAGACCACGCAGAGCCTTGCCGTTGGCCAGGAAGTCGTCGATGAGGAGCACATGGTCGCCCGGATTCAGGTACTTTTTGGAGACAATCACCGGGAACTCCTTCTGCTTGGTGAAGGAGTAGACGGTGGTGGTGTACTGGTCGCCGTCGAGGTTGATGGACTGCGCCTTCTTGGCGAACACCACCGGCACGTCGCCGAAGTGGCGGGCCGCGCAGCAGGCGATGCCGATGCCCGAGGCTTCGATGGTGAGGATCTTGGTGATGGTCTTGCCCGCGAAGTGCTCGGCCCAGGCCGCGCCCATGTGGTCGAACAGGCGCACGTCGCACTGGTGGTTCAGGAATGCGTCCACCTTGAGCACGTTGCCCGGTTTGACTGTGCCTTCGGCCTGGATTCGCTCCTCAAGTTCCCGCAATGGATTACCTCCTTGAATGTGCATGTGGGATATGGCAAACCAGCTTACGCTGACCGGCGCATATGGTAGATATGAATGTCGCACTGGAGACGGTCGGCGGCAAGTCGGCGGCAGGTTTCGGCGGTCGGCGGCACATGCCGCAATCGTCGGCGGGGCTGCCGCAGGTGACCGCAATCAGGATTATCGGCAGAAAATTCAGGATATTCGAGGGACATCAGGGAGGAAGCAGTGGTCGAGGAGCCGGAAGTCATAGCGCGCAGCGCCCAGGAACTGGTGGGCGACCTCAATCCGCAACAGTCCGAAGCCGTGCAGTACCGCGGCCAGGCGCTGCTCATCGGCGCGGGCGCGGGCTCCGGCAAGACCCGTGTGCTCACCCGCCGTATCGCGTGGATTCTGAGCCAGTTCGGCGCGTGGCCCAGCCAGGTTCTGGCCATCACGTTCACCAACAAGGCCGCCGCCGAGATGCGCGAGCGCCTCGCCTCGCTCATCGGGCCCGTGGCCCAACGCATGTGGGTCTCCACCTTCCATTCCGCCTGTGTGAGAATCCTTCGGCGCGACGGCAAGTCCATCGGCCTGAAGTCCGGGTTCTCCATCTACGATTCCGCCGATTCCGAGCGATTGGTCAAAATCATCGCCACGGAGTTCAACCTCGACGTCAAGCGCTACACGCCGCGCTCGATCCTGGGCCACATCTCCGACCTCAAGAACAATCTGACCGGCTGGAAGGAATACCTCGCTCTGCACGCGCCGGACTTCACCCCCGGCCAGCGCGGCTACCAGTTCGGCACCGTGGGTGATCTCGAAGCCATCTACGCGGTGATCTACGCCGAGTACGAGCATCGACTGGCCCTGGCCAACGCCGTGGATTTCGATGACCTCATCGGACGGACCGTCGAACTGCTGCGGTCCGATCCGGCCGTCGCCGACTACTACCATCACCGGTTCCGCTACATCCTCGTGGACGAGTATCAGGACACCAACCACGCCCAGTACGTGCTCGTGCGCGAGCTCGCCGGCGTGGACTCGGGGGAGCGACCGGTGCCGGGGGCGCCGAACGCCGGCAAGTCCGGCCCGGCCTGGATTACCGTGGTGGGTGACTCCGACCAGTCCATCTACGCCTTCCGTGGCGCCGACATTCGCAACATCCAGGACTTCGAGCAGGATTTCCCGTCGGCCAAGACCATCATGCTCGAACAGAATTACCGCTCCACGCAGACCATTCTGGATGCGGCGAACGCCGTGATCAGCAACAACGAGGGCCGCAAACCCAAGAAACTGTGGACCGCACTCGGCAAGGGCGAGCCGATCGTGGGTTACGCGGCCGACAACGCGCAGCAGGAGGCCCAGTGGGTGGCCGGCGAGATTGCCCGCCTGCACGCCGAGGAATCCATCGCCTATTCGGACATGGCGATCATGTACCGCGCCAACGCGCAGTCGCGTTCGCTGGAGGAGGCGCTCATCAACGCAGGACTGCCGTACCAGCTGGTCGGCGGCACCAAGTTCTACGAGCGGCGCGAGATCAAGGATGCGCTGGCCTATCTGCAGGCGCTCGTCAACCCGGATGACGACGTGAACCTGCGCCGCATCCTCAACGTGCCCAAGCGGGGACTGGGCGATCGCGCCGAGGGCATCCTGCTCGCCTTCGCCCGCGAACGCGGCGCCAGCTTCTTCTACGCGCTCATGCATCTGGACGAGATCGAGAACGTGCCCACCCGCACCGCCAACCAGCTCAAGGCTTTCCGCGACCTGATGGGTGCGCTCTCGCAGTTCACCCGCGCCCACGACTCCAAACCCAGCGAAATCGTGGCCGAAGTGCTCGAGAAGTCGGGGCTCCGGGCCGAGCTCGAGAAGTCCGTGGACCCGCAGGACGCCTCCCGTCTCGAAAACCTCTCGCAGCTGCAGTCCACGGCCGCCGAATTCGAGCAGAACACGCCGGACGCCACGCTCTCCGCGTTCCTCGAGACCACGGCGCTCGTGGCCGACTCCGACCAGCTGCCCGGCGAGCAGGAAGATTCCGGCAAGGTGACCCTCATGACCCTGCACACCGCCAAGGGCCTCGAATACCCGGTGGTGTTCCTCACCGGTATGGAACAGGGCACGTTCCCGCATTCGCGCTCCATGGAGGACACCACGGAGCTGCAGGAGGAGCGACGTCTGGCGTATGTGGGCATCACACGCGCCAAGCGTCGCCTGTACGTCACGCGGGCCGCCGTGCGTTCGCAATGGGGACAGGCCGCCGATATGATGCCCAGCCAGTTCCTCGATGAGATTCCCGAGAACCTTATCGACTGGAAGCGCCGCGAGGCCGGTGTGGAGCGCATGCGCGGCGAATGGAATGACGGATTCGCCGACGACCTTGGCGGCTGGGATGACGACGACTTCGGTGGAACGTCGTTTGGCGGGTCCTCGACGTTCGGCGGGCGCGGTTCCGGCTCGTCCTATGGCGGTTCGTACGGTGGGTCCTATGGAGGTTCCTACGGGGGCTCCGGGACGAAATCTCGGTACGGCTCGTCCCACGGTTCCGGCTCATACGGCTCATCCGAATTCGGCTCGCACGCCTCGTTCGGTTCCGGTTCCTCCTATGGGTCGCGTTCGGGTTCCTCGTCGGGTTCTCGCTCCGGTTCGCGGTCGCGCTCATACGGTTCCGGCTCGTCCTCCTACGGGTACCGGTCCGGTTCGTCCTCCTACGGGTACCGGTCCGGTTCGTCCGATTCCTACGGACACACCCGAGGCGGCAAGGTGACGACCCGCCGCACCACGCCGAAATCCGCCGGCGCGTCCGGCAAGGCCGTGCCCAGTTCGGCACTGGCCAAGGACAACGGGCTCAACATCGCCGACTTCCATGTGGGCGACATGATCAGCCATGACCAGTACGGCTTGGGCAAGGTGACCGACGCGCAGGACAAGGGGCGCAACTCCGTGATTACCGTCGACTTCGGCTCGGCCGGCGTCAAGCGCTTGATGCTCAGGGTTGCTCCCATTGAGAAGCTCTAGCGCGCTTCTCAATGGGAGCCTTCGCGGCGGCGCCGCTCACCTCGCCTACGGTCAGTCCACCGGACTGTCCGTTTGACGGCTCGGCTATTGAGAAGCTCTAGCGAGCTCTTCAATAGGCGCCTTCGCGGCGGTGCCGCTCACCTCGCCTACGGTCAGTCCACTGGACTGTCCGCTTTACGACTCGGCTATTGAAAAGCTCTAGCGAGCTCCTCGATGGGAGCCTTCGCGGCGGGCCACGGCGCGGGTGGGACCTGCTGTCCATGGTCTGGGTGTAAACTCATGTACTTGGTGTCTGCCGCAAGGTGGATGCCGTCTGGAGCCATAGCCCATCAACGGGTCGGCGGCGGGCGATCACAGCATCGTCGGTCGTTCGTGAGCAATCACGAGGAAGCGTTGGAGAGGCCCGGCTCAGCGTCCGAATCCTCACGGATATCGGCCGTTCCGTTCAGATAACGACAGAAGGAATAATCCAATGACGAACGTTCAGCGTTCTCGCCGTCAGGTGCGTCTTTCCCGCGCCCTCGGCATCGCACTGACCCCCAAGGCTCAGCGCATCTTCGAAAAGCGTCCGTACGCTCCTGGTGAGCACGGCCGCACCCGTCGTCGCACCGAGTCCGATTACGCGGTGCGTCTGCGCGAGAAGCAGCGTCTGCGCGCCCAGTACGGCGTGTCCGAGAAGCAGCTTCGCAGCGCCTACGAAAAGGGCACCCGTGTCGCCGGCCAGACCGGTAACGCCATGCTGATCGACCTCGAGACCCGTCTCGACAACCTGGTCCTGCGTTCCGGCTTCGCCCGTACCACCGCCCAGGCCCGTCAGTTCGTGGTGCACCGTCACATCCTCGTCGATGGCAACATCGTGGACCGCCCGTCCTACCGCGTCAAGCCCGGCCAGACCATTCAGGTGAAGCCGAAGAGCCAGACGATGGTTCCGTTCCAGATCGCCGCCGAGGGCGTGCACCGTGACGTGCTGCCCGCGGTCCCCGGCTACCTCGACGTGAACCTGCCGTCCCTGAAGGCCACCCTGACCCGCAAGCCGGAGGTCGAGCAGATCCCGGTGCAGGTCAACATCCAGTACGTGGTCGAATTCTACGCCCGCTGATCCGGGCCCCTCTGGTCAATAACAATTCCAGGACATACCGCTCGAACCCCGCGCCCCAAAGCGCGGGGTTCCTGCGTTTCGGGCGTCTCGATGCCTCGGATTCGCCATATCGGCGGGTAGCATGGAGACATGATTCTGCACTTGCATCTGGTCCGCCACGGGCAGACCTACTTCAACCGGTACAACCGCCTGCAGGGGTGGTCCAACTCGCCGCTGACCGAATCCGGCCTTGCCGATGCCGCCAAAGCCGGAGACAGGCTCAAGGGACTGACCTTCGCGGCCGCCTACTGCTCCGACACCACGCGCGCCCAGCAGACCGCCGAAACGATTCTCGACATCAACGAGCAGGCCGGCAACGCCCGTCCGACGCTCGTCAGCGACATGCATTTCCGCGAGCAGTTCTACGGATACTTCGAGGGCCTCGACATGGCCATGGCCTGGTACGCCGCCGGTGCGCCCCACGGCGTCAAGTCCTACAACCAGATCGTCGAGCGGTACGGCCTCGCCGCGTCGCGCGACTTCCTCAAGGAAGCCGACCCATTCCACGATGCGGAATCGGATGAGGAATATTGGACTCGCGTGGAGGGGGCCTTCCGGCTCATCGCCTCCAATCCGGCCCTCAACGACGGCGACGACGTGCTGCAGATCTCACATGGCAACACGCTGCTCAGCCTCGCCCACCGCTTCGGCGGCCCTGATCTGGACCTGAGCGAGCGCCCCGCCAACGGCTCGGTCACCGTGCTCGATTTCGACACCGACAAGCCGTTCGACCAGGCGGTCACCATCGTCTCGTACGGCCGCTGAACCGGCCTTCGGACCGGCTGCTGGAACCGGCGTCTGGAATGGCGGCTGGGATGCCCCCGAACCGGTCGCCGGCGCGCCTTGCCGGCACGACCTCGACCAACGCCGGCAGCGGCGGTCGGCCCGACGGTCGGAAATGGTCTGCAGACATCTTCGCGGCACAGGTTTTCGGGCCGTGCGGATGGATCGACATGAGGAAATAGGGCAGGAGTGCTACCCTTATCCGAGTAAATGTGACCTCAAGGAGGTAAGAATGGGAGTCGGGGAGATCGCTGGCCTGATTGCGGCCATCGCGTTTGCGGTGTTGGCCGGTTTCATGATCTATCCGCTGATCAGGCTGGGCAAGATGTTCGACCAGATCTCGCAGACCGTCAAGGACTCGGGTGAGCATGCCATCCCGGCGCTCGATGAGGGCGTGACCACCGTCAAGCAGGTCAACAAGTCGCTTGAGGACGTCAACCGCATCTCCGCGGCGGCCTCGACCACGGCCAACAACGTGGGCGCGCTCACCGACCTGTACGGCTCCTTCCTGGGCAAGCCCGTCATCAAGGTGGCATCCGCCGTCTACGCGCTCAAGTCCACGGCCCAGTCCTTCGTCGCCGGCCGCGCGAACGGTGCCGCCGAGACGGCATCCGAAGCCGCCGGCACGAAGAAGGAGGCGTGATGTTCAAACGCATCTTCTGGATCGGCGTGGGCGTGGCCATCGGCGTTGTCGCGGTCACCAAGGCGCAGGCCTACGTCAGGGCCAATACGCCCGACAAGGCGCGCCAGTTCCTGCTCGGCCCTGATCAGGACAACGTGCCGTTGAGGACGCTCGCCGGGCTGGTCGACGAGTTCAACGCCACCCGCCGGGCGCGTGAGGCCGAGCTCAATCGCCAGTACATCGAGCGCGCCGACTGACGTCCTTCGACGCCGTTCGATGATTGTCCGATTCCGGCCGGCGCGCGCGTGAGACTCACGCAAACTTCATCGTGAACCTCACATCCCGCGCCCGCCCATGAAAGCGGACGAGCGTCGAACAGCAGGCCCTTTCGGCCACAACCGACTTTTCCCATCAGACAGGGGCGTCTACGCGCCCACAACACCAACAAGGAGTTCATCCGCCCATGCGCACTGCGGACATCGCCAAGCGATATCTCGACTATTTCGCCAAGCATGACCATCTGGTCGTGCCCTCGGCATCACTGATTTCCCCGAACCCCACCACGCTGTTCACCATCGCCGGCATGGTGCCGTTCATTCCGTACCTCATGGGCGAGCAGACCCCGCCGAAGCATCGCATGGCCTCCAACCAGAAGTGCGTGCGCACGCTGGACATCGACGAGGTGGGCAAGACCACCCGTCACGGCACCTTCTTCCAGATGCTCGGCAACTTCTCCTTCGGCGACTACTTCAAGGAGGAGGCCATCCACTACGCTTGGGAGCTGCTGACCACCCCGCAGAGCGAAGGCGGCTACGGCTTCGACCCGGAGAAGCTCTGGATGACCACCTTCACCGACGATGACGAGGCCCGCTCCCTGTGGGTGAACGAGGGCGTCGACCCCGAGCACATCCAGAAGATGGGTATGGAGGACAACTTCTGGACCACCGGTGGCCCCGGCCCCGGCGGCCCCTGCTCCGAAATCTACGTGGACCGCGGCCCCGAGTTCGGCAAGGAGGGCGGCCCGATCGCCGACGAGAACCGCTACATCGAGATCTGGGACCTCGTGTTCGAGAACTACGAGGTGGACAACGTCAAGTCTAAGACCGACCTGCACATCGTCGGCGAGCTCGAGAACAAGAACATCGATACCGGCGCCGGCTTGGAGCGTCTCGCCTACCTGATGCAGGGCAAGAACAACATCTACGAGACCGACGAGGTCTTCCCGGTCATTGAGGCCGCCGAGCAGCTTTCCGGCCTCAAGTATGGCGAGGATGCGGAGGCCGACGTGCGCTTCCGCGTCGTGGCCGACCATGTGCGCTCCGCTTTGATGATCATGTCCGACGGCGTGCGCCCCTCCAACGTGGGCCGCGGCTACGTGCTGCGCCGCCTGCTGCGCCGCACCGTGCGCTCGATGCGCATGCTCGGCGTGACCGATCCGGTGCTGCCCACCCTCTTCCCGACCTCCAAGGCCGCCATGGAGCCCAGCTACCCGGAGCTCAACGACACCTTCCACGAGGTGAGCGAGTCCGCGTACGGCGAGGAGGACGCCTTCCGCCGCACCCTCGAGACCGGCACCACGATTCTCGACGTGGCCGTCAACAAGGCCAAGGAGGATTCTTCCGAGCCGACCGTGACCGGTGAGGATGCCTTCAAGCTGCACGATACCTACGGCTTCCCGATCGAGCTGACCCTCGAGATGGCCGCTGAGCAGGGCGTCAAGGTGGATGAGGCCAAGTTCCGCGAGCTCATGGCCGAGCAGAAGTCCCGCGCCCGCGCCGACGCCCTGAAGAAGCGTCACAACGTGGACCTGTCCGTCTACGACGACTTCAAGAAGACCCTCGTCAAGCCCATTGACTTCCTCGGCTACACCGACATGTCGGCCCGCGCCAAGGTGATCGGCATCATGCAGGAGGGCAAGGGCTCCGTGCCGGCCGTCACCGGACCGGCCAACATCGAGGTCATCCTCGACCGCACCCCGTTCTACGCGGAGGCCGGCGGCCAGCTCGCCGATCAGGGCGAGATCCTGTCCGACGACGGCGCCGTGCTCGAGGTGGACGACGTGCAGAAGCCGATCAAGGACCTCATCGTGCACCAGTGCCGTCTGACCGAGGGCACGCTGGTCGTGGGTGCCGAGGTCAACGCCAACATCGACCTGGCCCGCCGTGGCGCCATCGCCCGCTCCCACACCGCCACGCACATGGTGCACAAGGCGCTGCGCGAGGAGCTCGGCCCGCAGGCCACCCAGCGTGGTTCCGAGGACGCCCCGAACCGTCTGCGCTTCGACTTCCAGTGGTCCAAGGCCCCGGCGAAGTCCGTGATCAGCGCCGTCGAGGAGCGCGTCAACGACAAGCTGCGCGACAACCTCGCCGTCACCACCAAGGAGATGAAGTTCGACGACGCCATCGCCCTGGGTGCCATGCACCTGTTCGGCGAGAAGTACGGCGACATCGTGCGCGTGGTCTCCATCGGTGAGGACGGCTGGAGCCGCGAGCTGTGCGGCGGCACCCACGTGGACCACGTCGGCAAGATCGGCATGGTCAACATCCTCTCTGAGGCCTCCATCGGCCAGGGCGTGCGTCGTGTGGACGCCGTCGTCGGCCAGGGCGCCTACGACTTCAATGCCCGTGAGCATGCGCTGGTCTCCCAGCTGTCCGACAAGCTCAACGCCCGTCCGGACGAGCTGGCCGAGCGCGTCAACACGCTGCTCGCCAAGCTCAAGGAATCCGATCGTCGTCTCGCCGCCATGTATGAGGCCCAGCTGGCCGCCGCCATGCCGGCCCTCGTGGCCGACGCCAAGGCCTCCGACGCCCCGGTCAAGGCCGCCGTCAAGAACGTGGGCCACTTCGGTTCCTTCGACGCCCTGCGTAAGACCGTGCTCGACGTGCGCGGCCAGCTCGGTGAGGACGCCCCGGTCGTGGTGGCCCTCGCCGGCGTGTCCGAAGACGACAAGCCGATGGTCGCCGTGGCCACCAACGAGGCCGCCCGCAAGGCCGGCATCAAGGCCGGCGACCTCGTGCGCGGCGCGTCCAAGATCCTCGGCGGCGGTGGCGGCGGCAAGCCGGACTTCGCCCAGGGTGGCGGCGCCGACGCGACCAAGATCGACGAGGCGCTCGAGGCTCTGAAGCACGAGGCGCTGAAGGCCTGAGAGTCGCCCGTGGTCTGGTTAGGCGTCGATTTGGGTAATGCTCGGGTCGGACTGGCTCTGTCCGACCCGGAGCTTACCTTCGCATACCCCGCCGGGAACATTCACGTTGCCGGCGACTACTTCTTCGCCATCGACGAGGTGCTGAACATCATCGAGGATGAGCAGGTGACCCACGTCGTCGTTGGCCTGCCGCTGAATATGGACGGCACCGAAGGCAAAAGCGCCAAAAAGGCGCGCCGATGGGCGTCCAACCTTGAAAAGCGGCTGATCGCTGAGTTCGGACCGGAGGCGGGGGAGTGGGATTCATCCGAGCCCTCCGAGGGCGCGCTTGCGATTCCGCGGGTATCATTGATAGACGAAAGACTGACAACAGTCAGCGCACATCGTCAGTTGTTCGAGGCGCAGCGCTCCTCGAACAGGCACAGGCCGGTAGTTGACCAGCAGTCGGCAGTGGTGATTTTGCAGACGGCGCTCGACCGTGCAAGGGAACAGTGAGGTACCGGTTTTATGTCCGACGATTTCCACGATTTCTTCGATGAGAACACGCATTGGGTGGAACATGGAACCGCCGCTCCAGCCGGTAATGCCTCCGAACCTCCCCGTCCGCCGAAATCCCGCAAGGAGATGCGCCAGCGTCGTGCCCAACGGCAACGTAAGCGCTTCAGCGGCATCATCATCGCCATCGTCGTCGTCGCGTTGATTGCGGGCGGCGGATACTTCGGCTTCACCAAGCTCATGGCCTGGCGGGACAGCCGCAGCCAATCCACGACGGCCAACGTCGCCGATTATCCCGGCCCCGGCTATGGCGAAGTCGAATTCACCGTGGACGACGGGCAAAGTGCCGCGGAAGTGGCGCAGAACCTGGTCGAGGCTGACGTCATCAAGTCGGCCGCGGCGTTCACCTCCGTGGTCGGTGCGAACGATATCACCCTGTATCCCGGCACCTTCACCCTGAAGAAGCACATGGCCGCCACGGATGTGGTCGATGTGCTGTCCGATTCCAAGCAGGCGTCGGGCTTCCTCGAGGTCCGTCCCGGTGAGCGGGCCAACGACGTGATCGAGGCGGCGGCCAAGCTCTCGGGCATCGACAAGTCCGAGTTCGACAAGCTGGTGGACGACAAGGGCAAGGGCATCCTGCCCACCGAGGCCGGCGGCAGCTTCGAGGGATGGTTCGAGCCGGGCACCTATAACGTCAAGAGCATGACGAGCGCCAAGGATGTGCTCAAGGCCATGGTCGACAAGCGCATCGCCAAACTCGATGATCTGGGCGTGCCCAGCGGCAAGGAGCGCGAACGTGTCATGATCATCGCCTCCATCGCCGAGGCGGAGGTCAACAAGGCCGATTACTACGCGAAGGTGACCCGCGTGATCGAGAACCGGCTGGAGCAGGGCATGACGCTTGGCATGGACTCCACTGTGGCGTACGGCAACAACGTGAAGCCCGCCCAGGTGACCACGGCCATGACGCAGGACGACTCCAACCCGTACAACACCTACAAAATCTCCGGGTTGCCGCCCACCCCGATCAGCAATCCGGGTGATTCGGCAATCAAGGCCGCCATGGAGCCCGAGGAGGGCGACTGGCTGTACTTCTGCACCGTGAACCTCGACACCGGCGAGACCAAGTTCGCCACCACCGCCGAGGAGCACGACAAGAACGTCGCGGAACTGCGCCAGTGGCAGGCCGATCATCAGGACTGAATCAGGACTGAATCAGGACTGACATGCCGGCGGACTTCCAAGTCAGCGGCTGCGTCAAGTCACATCAGCACGGACACGGCGGTCATGATGACCGTCACGACCGCGCCCGTCAGGATCGCCGGGACATACGGCACCTTGCCGGCATGGGCCGTGTCCCGCTGTGGATTGAACCGCGTCCATGCGACAATCCAGACGACGCCGGCGACGCCCATTGCCAACCACCAGACCACCACGGACCACAGTCCGAGTAGTCCTACGGCCAGTCCCATCGGAATCAGAGCGGTCACATCGCCGAATCCCAGCGATTTCGGTACGATGAGCGCCAACGCAAGCTGAATGAGACAGCACAGCACGGTGAACAGCAGCGCCTGCAGCAGGACGAACAGATCATTGGTCATCACCCCATAGCCGAAATCGGCGGCGATCTGGACGAGCGCGCCCGCCGCGACCCAGGCCATCGGCACGCGGCGGTGCCTGACGTCTTCGATGGACAGCGCGAGCCCACATAGCAGACCGGGCAGCGTGAACAGGTATGGCATGGCTTAACATTAACCCCTAGTATTCAACCGATGAAACAAGGGGAAACATATGTTGCGCTGGCAGACGGCAGGGGAGTCGCACGGAGAGGCCTTGGTGGCCATGATCGAGGGGCTTCCGGCCGGGGTCCGCATCAGCACGGACGACATCGTCTCGGCTCTCGCCCGTCGTCGTCTCGGATACGGACGCGGGGCGCGCATGAAGTTCGAGCAGGACAAGGTGCGACTGCTCACCGGCGTGCGTCACGGGTACACGCTCGGTTCCCCGGTGGCCATCGAGATCGCGAACACCGAATGGCCCAAGTGGACCGAGGTGATGAGCGCCGACGCACTTGACCATGAACTGCCCGCCGAGGGACGCAACGCGCCGCTGAGCCGTCCGCGTCCGGGCCACGCCGATCTGACCGGCATGCGCAAGTATGGCTTCGATGACGCGCGCCCGGTGCTGGAACGTTCCAGCGCGCGCGAAACCGCATCCCGCGTGGCGTTGGGCGCGGTAGCCGCCCAGTTCCTCGAGCAGACGTTCGGCATCCGAACCGTGTCCCATGTGGTGGCGCTGGGCGGTGTGGAGACGAACCCCGACCTGCCGCTGCCCACCCCGGATGACGTCGAGGCGCTGGACGCCTCGCCCGTGCGCACGCTGGATAAGGAAGGCGAGCAGCGCATCATCGAACGCATCGACGAGGCCAAGCGCGCGGCCGACACGCTCGGCGGCGTCGTGGAGGTGCTGGCATACGGCGTGCCCGCCGGCATCGGCACCTACGTGGAGTCCGACCGTCGTCTGGACGCGGCGCTGGCCGGCGCCATCATGGGCATTCAGGCGTTCAAGGGCGTGGAGATTGGCGATGGCTTCCGCGAGGCCGCACGTCCCGGCTCCCAGGCGCACGATGAAATCGTGGTCAACGCCGACGGCCGCATCGACCGTCTGTCCAACCGTGCTGGCGGCATCGAAGGAGGCATGTCCAACGGCGAGGTGATTCGCGTGCGCGGTGCCATGAAGCCGATTCCCTCCATCCCCAAGGCCCTGCGCACCGTGGACGTGCTCACCGGCGAGGCGACCAAGGCCATCAACCAGCGTTCCGATTCGACCGCCGTGCCGGCCGCCGCTGTAGTGGCGGAGGCCATGGTACGTCTGACGCTCGCCCAGGTTGCGCTCGATAAGTTCGGCGGCGACAGCGTGGCGGAGACGCACCGCAATCTCGAGTCCTACCTCGCCTCCTGGCCGGAGCACATGCGCTGATGAACGCATACAAATCCCGCCGCGCCCGCCGTCCGCATGCCGTCATCATCGGCATGATGGGCGCAGGTAAGACCCGTGTGGGCAAGGAAGTGGCCCACATGATTCATGTGCCGTTCGCCGACGCTGATTTGGAGATCGAGCGCGAGGTCGGCATGAAGATCCCGCAGTACTTCGAACGCTACGGCGAGCCGGCGTTCCGCCGTGTTGAAGCCGACCTCATCGCCGACTTCCTAGAGGATTTCGAGGGCGTCTTCTCCCTTGGCGGAGGCGCGCCGATGACCCCCTCGACGCAGGACGCCTTGGCGGACTACATCGCCCGCGGCGGGCGCGTGGTCTACCTCGACGCCGATCCGGCCGAGGCCATGGAACGCGCCAATCGGGGCGGCGGCCGGCCCATGCTCAACGGGGACGCCAACGCGCGTTGGAAGAAGCTGTTCAAAGAGCGCGATCCGGTATTCCGCCGGGTCGCCAACGTCCATGTGCATACCCGCGGGCTCACCCCGCAGGGTGCCGCCAAGAAGGTGATTGATATGGTCGCACAGCGAACGGTGCATGTCACGGGGGCCACCATCGAGCCATATGACGTGGCCATCGGTGAAGGCACGATGGGCCATCTGGTCGAAGTGCTGGGGCCCAAACCGCACAAGATTGCGCTCATCCACACCCAGCCGGTGCAGCGCCATTCGGATCGCGCCCGTGCCCTGCTGCGGCAAGGCGGGTACGAGGTCTCCGAGATTCTCATTCCGGACGCCGAGCCGGGCAAGACCATCAACGTGGCCAACGGCATCTGGGAGCGTCTTGGTGAGGAAGGCTTCACCCGCTCCGACGCCGTAGTGGGCGTGGGCGGCGGCGCTGCCACCGATCTGGCCGGTTTTGTGGCCGCCACATGGATGCGTGGCGTGCGATATGTGAACTGCCCGACCTCGCTGCTGGCCATGGTGGATGCCTCCACCGGCGGCAAGACCGGCATCAACACGCCGCAAGGCAAGAACCTTGTGGGCTCGTTCTACACGCCAGCCGGCGTACTGGCGGACATGCGCGCATTGGTCACGCTGCCCAACGACATCTTCATCGAGGGATTGGGCGAGGTGGCCAAGTCCGGCTTCATCCGCGACTCCGAAATCCTCTCGATTCTCGAGTCCCACGCGGATGAGTTGCGTGGCTTCGACGGCTCCTCGTTCCTCGGCACGCCGCTGGAGGACGTGGTGGCCGAACTCATCGAGCGCACGGTCACCGTCAAGGCGTACCATGTCTCCTCCGACCTCAAGGAGAAGGGGCTGCGCGAGTTCCTCAACTACGGTCACACGTTGGGCCACGCCATCGAGAAGCTCGAGCATTTCCGCTGGCGTCATGGCAATGCGGTGGCCGTGGGCATGGTGTATGCGGCCGAACTCGCCCATATTCTGGGCTATATCGATCAGAATCTGGTCGATTACCATCGTTCCCTGCTGGGTTCGCTTGGATTGCCGACCTCGTGGAACGGTGGCTCGTTCGACGAGGTGCTCGCCCTGATGCACCGCGACAAGAAGGCACGCGGCAACATGCTGCGTTTCGTGGTACTCGACGGTGGCCCGGGTCATATGGTTCATCTGGACAACCCGCCGGCCGATGCCGTCGAGGAGGCGTTCCGCCGCATCCAGCAGTGAGGGAGGCGGCGCTGATGCGGCTATGTCACGGCCACATCGCGCTTCGCCCTCATCGTTCCGCATTATGGTTCCGCATTATCGTTTCATGTCGCTAATCGATGGCATCGGCGTCATTGGGATGTCATTGGAATATGAACGATCATCACAGATCATTACAGAGCATTGAGTAATCCGTTTCGTTCGTCTCGCCGCGAGAAGGACGATTTTTGGCCTGCTGCCGGCTATGGTCTTGGCCATGGCTGGCAGCAGACCACCACCAGTCGTAATCAGTACCGTCTCCCTCTGCCGAGGGAGATGCCCCGAAAGGGCGGAGGGAGAGAACATCATGTCCACCGAATCCACCAAGGTCATCGTCGTCAACGGCCCGAATCTCGGACGTCTCGGCGTGCGTCAGCCCGATGTCTACGGCCGTCAGGATCTCGAGGAACTGCGTCGCCTATGCGCGCAGTGGGGCGCTGAACTGGGCCTCGACGTCGAGGTGCGTCAGACCGACGACGAGGCCGAGATGGTGCATTGGATGCATCAGGCCGCCGATGAGAAGACGCCGGTGGTGATGAACCCTGCGGCCTTCACCCACTATTCGTATGCGCTGTCCGATGCGGCCCACATGGTCGGCGACGCGGGCCTGCCGCTGATGGAGGTCCACATCTCCAACCCCTCGGCCCGCGACGAGTTCCGCAAGCGCTCCGTGATCTCCCCGGTCGCCACCGGCACCATCACGGGTCTCGGCTTCTACGGCTACAAACTGGCGCTCGAGGCCATCGCCCACCTTATCAACAACTGATTCGGCATCTCCCGTTGCTGATCGGGTCGTTTCGCGTCGTTGCGGTTATCCATCGGTGAGTTGCGCGTGGCTGCGTGACGTGAATCTGTGTGATGCGCAACTGCGTGACGTGTGACTGCACGTGTACGCCTCTCTCGTGCGAGGTACTTTTCCCCAAATCCGTCCAATACCTTGGAGAAAAGTACCGCTGAGATTGATTATCCGGTACTTTCCCCCAGAATTGCGATCAATTTTGGGGGAAAGTACCACTGAGCATCGGTTAATGGTACTTTTCCCCAAAGTATTGCCTTGTTTTGGGGGAAAGTACCGTTTCACTGGAGACGCCGTTCATCGGAGTCTTGGAACTCCAGCACCAAGAAGTTTGCCGATTAAGCGATTGACATCTATCAAATCTGGCGCTATTGCTGTTTTCGTGGGTGGTTGTTTGCCGGTGAGGCGTTGAACCGGTAAGAGAAGAGCGCTTTTTGGTTAGGATGTTCATCGACCAAGAAAAACACAACCGAAAAGCGCCTGATGAACAGCATATTCAAACAGCTCCTCAACGTCAAAGGCATGGTCGTCGAGAACGTCTGCATCGTCGATGGTCCCATGCGCCCCGAACCCGTGCTCGAGGTGCGGGTGCGTCCGCGTGCGGGCATGCTCAGGTGCTCGAGGTGCGGGCGGAAGCGTCGTGGCTATGACCGTGGCGGCGGCGTGCGCCGATGGCGCCATCAGGATTTCGGATGCTGGCGGGTCGAACTGGTCGCCATGATGCCCAGGGTGGACTGCCCGAAGTGCGGCGTGGTGGTCGCGTCCGTGCCGTGGGCGGAGCCGGGAAGCCGGTTCACGCGGGACTTCGAGGCGGAGTGCGCGTGGCTGATGACCGTCGCCAACCAGAAGACCGTGAGCGGGTTCCTGCACGTGGCGTGGAGGACCGCCGGCCAGATCGCCCGCAGGGTCGCCGGCCGGCTCAGGGC
>NZ_MWWW01000024.1 GCF_002259745.1 Bifidobacterium myosotis
TTCAGAACGTCGTGAGACAGTTTGGTCTCTATCCTCTGCGCTCGTTGGAATGCTGAGGAGGCCTGCCCATAGTACGAGAGGACCTGGGTGGACGAACCTCTGGTATGCCGGTTGTCACGCCAGTGGCACGGCCGGTTNGCTACGTTCGGGAGGGATAACCGCTGAAAGCATCTAAGCGGGAAGCCTGCTCCGAGATAAGCATTCCGTGAGGCCTCGAGCCTCTGTACCCCCCATGGAGAACACGTGGTGGATAGGCCGGACGTGGAAGCCCCGCAAGGGGTGGAGCTGACCGGTACTAACGGGGGAACGGCAACACACACCCCAACCCTGTTGGGGAGCATCCGAGAACAATGTACTGCGCTCGGACCTCCGGACGGCATGGAGCATCCGGATGACCACAAGACACATTTCGGCATTTCGCGTCCGCTATCCGGTCCCCAAACCATCACGGGAACCAATCCCCCACACCAGCGCGTGTGGGATGATAATCGAAGATTTGCGGCGGTCATGGCCCAGGAGAGACGCCCGGCATCCATTCCGAACCCGGAAGCTAAGGCCTGGCACGGCGATGGTACTGCATTCGAGAGGATGTGGGAGAGTAGCACACCGCCGCATTCATACGTTACAGGGAGCCCCGATGGAGACAATCCACCGGGGCTCCACTCATATGCGCACACCCGACACCAACCCACAACAACAAGCCCAACAAACAATCCACACCGTCTCCATGCCGGGACTGCCCTTTCCAGCTCCGCCCAATTGGAATTCATTGGGTTACCTTAGGTACATTTATCGTTTCCTGGGTGGGTTCCGGAGGACGGGATGGCGCAACAAGGCGGGTATGCGCGCAAGGTGTCGATGAATATGCACCTAGGAAAAGTCGAATGTACCTAAGCAATGAAAACGCATGGCCTTTACACACAAAAATCGGAAGAGCCTGATAATCCATCATGATTGCGGTTGGTCCGATCTCCCAAAGAAGCCCAAAAAAGACCGGCCCATTCCAAAACCAATGGTCATTGAATTATCAATGAAACTTCGTCGCATCCCATAATCCCGCTACAATAAAACCAAAACTGAGAATTTGGATGGGAGCAGCGTATGGGTGCACAGAGCCGAGACGACCGGAGCGTTGAGGCGCTGGTCAAGTCAAAAGCGGTTTTGAACGTACTTGCCGATCATGGGTCTTGCGCCGTCCGCACCATCAGCGAGCTTACCGGTGAACCCATCAGTTCCACCTATCGTCTTTTAGACAATCTGTCTGCCGTTGGCTGGGTGGAGCGTGGTCAGCGTCGTGGCGAGTACCGGCTTGGCATTAATTGTGTTCGCATCGGCGGGCAAGTGGAAAGCCGATTGGACATCCAGCAAATCACGCGCCGTGCTTTCCGCGCGCATCGAGCCCAATTCGGTGTCTGGGCGTTGTTCGTCCGCCGACGCCTACGGTCCGTATGCATTGAAACCCGCACGCGTGAGGCGCTGCAAAGCTACGGCCAGCTGGTGGGCAACAGTCTGTCCCTAAGCATGGGTGCGCCATCGCATGTACTGACTGCATGGCTGCCGTCCGACCGATATGAGCAGCTGCTTGAGCATTATGCCTACAACAACGAGCTTGGTGGCACATTCTCCACGATGCGAGCCACTGCCGTGGACCGCGCCCGAACCATTCGTGAGCAAGGATTCGCTTACGATGTGGGCCAGACGATGGCTGGTTCGGTGACCATCAGCGTACCGGTGTTCAACCATGCCGGGGAGATTCAGGCTGCAATCGCACTCGGTGGTCTTTCGCGTTCGCTGATAATCGATCTTGAAGAAGCCGGACACGTCGCCGGACAGGCTGACCACAACAATCAGACCCCCGGCGACAGCATGATTGAACTGGTCAGGTCGGTGGGCGCGGAAGTGTCGCGTGGATTGGGCTTCACCGGCGTCTACGCGAATCGGAAGGAGGCCTGACGATGGCTGACAGGCAACACGGACCCCGAGAACAGCGTGACCAGAAAGAACCTACCCGCGCCTTGGATAAGGCCAGCCGCGTAATTGAGGCGTTGGCCGCTGAAAGTGGTCTTGCCCCGGCGGATATTGCCGACGCTTGCGATATTCCACGTTCGTCTGTGTACCGAGTCCTTGACGGCCTTGTGGATGTGGGCTGGGCAACCGCCGATGATGACGGCAACTATACGCTGTCCCTCGATTGGCTTCGTCTGGCGGATGCCGCACGCGCATCACGCACCGAATGGGACGGGGCGTTGCCGGTGATGCGGTCAATCACCGCGCGAACTGGCATGACTTCGTTCCTTACCGTTGCGTCCGGCGACGAAACCGTGTGCGTGGAGTGTGCGCAGGGCCATGCCATCGATTCGGTGATTCTGCGTCCAGGTCGAGTGCTGCCGTTGCATGCAGGTGCCGCAGGCCGTGTCACGCTTGCCTATTTCGATGATGATGCGATTGAACGGTACTTGGCTCGCGCTCCATTCCCGGCATACAACGAAAACACCCTGGTGACGGTCGAGCAGCTGCGCGACGATATCGCCAGGACACGGTCTCGTGGATATGCGCTGTCCGACGAAGACGTGACGCTCGGCATCGGCGCCGTCGGCGTGCCGATTCTGGATCCGGCAGACGGTCATGTAATCGCTGCCCTGTCCGCCGGTGGATTTGTGGACGAAGTGCTCGCCATGCAGGAATCCCTTGCCGAACTATTGCGAGAGGGTGTCAAGGCCGTACAGGACGCGCAACACCAGTAGTCCGAGATACGTTCGATGCGGCGTCTTGACCAACGATATTACCTTGAGTCAATCAATCATTGTTCTAGTGGTCCGTCTCTCAATTGTTTGAGTGGTATCGCCCTCCCCTGACGAGGGGCCGTCAGCGAAGCTGACTAAGGGAGAGAAAAAGCTGAAACCCCTCAATCATTAGTGAGACAGACCACTAGTTCCGGTAAACGGAATCGGTATACGGGGATGTGGTTGTCCCTCAGGGCGGCTCTGCCATCAGTCGTGGTCGTGAAGGCTGTCCCTCGGCTCCGATTTCGTAGAATCAAGACTTTTATCTCAAAGGATGCGACATAGTCGCATCCTTTATTGTTATTTTGCCCATGTTTTCCCTCAAATAAGAAAAGAAGTCCGTTTTGCAACACGCCGTAATAGTTTCGACTTGTCACTCATCTTCTTGCTAACTAGACTACTATTCTGTTACCTGAGCAAAGTAGTTCAGGTGAAAGTAAGTTTCCAGTTGAATATATTCATCAATGGGGAAGGGTATATCGTGAGTGAGAAATTAACTGAAGATCACATCAAGGATATGCGGCGATTCTCATGGCAGATTCGTATGGAGGCCATCAGGTGCATCGCGGCATTCGGGCTGGGGCATGTGGGCGGATCGATGTCCGTGGCGGATGTGCTATCGGTACTGTACAACGGCGAAATGAAATTCGACCCCAGCGACCCACAATGGGAAGAGCGTGACCTATTGGTGCTTTCAAAGGGGCATTGTGCGCCGGCGCTGTACGCCACGTTGGCCCTCAAGGGCTTTTTCCCGATGGAATGGCTCAAGACCATGAACAAGAACGGCACGCACCTGCCCAGTCATGCTGATCGTCTGCTGGTGCCTGGCATCGATATGTCGGCTGGATCCCTTGGACAAGGTGGGTCGGTGGCTGCGGGCATGGCACTGGCCTTCAAGCTCGATAAAAAACCGAACAACGTGTACCTGATTCTGGGCGACGGCGAATCGCAGGAGGGCCAGGTCTGGGAGATGGCATTGTTCGCCCCGCAGCATCACCTCGATAACCTCATCGCCTTCGTGGACTATAACAAGCTCCAGCTCGACGGTTTCTGCGACGATATCTGCGCTATGGGTGACATGGCCGCGAAGTTCGAGGATTTCGGTTGGTTCGTGCAGAACCTTGAGGATGGCAACGACGTGGTTGCTATCCATGAGGCCATCGAAACCGCTAAGACGCAGACCACCGGCAAACCGAGCATGATTGTTCTCAATACCGTCAAAGGATTGGGATGGAGCGAGATCCAAGGCAAGACGAACAGCCATGCTCCGGCAGTCTCACCGCAACAGCTTGAGGAGGCACTCGCCGAATTGCAACGCCATTACGATGCAATCTGACCAGTGGCAGTGTATCGAGCGACAGTCGACTGTCCCGCCTCGCTTCCTGATCTTTCTTAATCTTTAGCCATTTTTCGTCTGAACGCTCAAAACGTTGTCACTCCGGATGCGCGTCTACATGCATCCAGTGCGTTATCGATACACCGTCACCGATGAGTCGCCGAGTGCGTCGGCAGATAGATCGGCCGACAGCCAACGAGCGGATGTCGCAACTATGCGCCGTCTATAAGCGGACCAACCCAAAGGACCTACAGCAATGATTGTCAAGGAACTCCAACCCGAATCCCAAGAGATGCGCGCCGCATTCTGCGACCGTCTCATCGAACTGGCCGAAACCCATCCGGAACTGATGGTGCTTGACGCCGATCTCATGGGAGCCATGGGCACCAAGCCCTTCCTCGCCCGGTACCCCGACCGCACGGTGGACTGCGGCATTCAGGAGGCCAATATGGTCGGCGTGGCCGTTGGCCTGTCGCTGGCGGGCAAAATTCCGTTCGCCCATACTTTTGCCACGTTCATGTCCCGCCGTGCCACCGATCAGATCTTCATCTCCGGCGCCTACTCTAAGGCCAACGTCAAGCTCATCGGCTCTGATCCGGGCATCACCGCCAAAACCAACGGCGGCACGCATATGCCGTTCGAGGATATGGGCATCATGCGCGGTATTCCGCAGATGACCATCATCGAGCCTACCGACATCACGATGCTCAAGTGGGTGATGGGATGGATGGCCGACCACTATGGCATGCAGTACATGCGGCTGGTTCGCAGGGAATGCACGAAGATCTACGAGGATGGCACCACCTTCGAAATCGGCAAGGCCATGACCGTACGTGATGATGCGGACGCCGATGTGACTATCATCGCCTCCGGTCTGTGCGTGGCGAACGCGATGAAGGCGGCGGACGAACTGGCCAAGAGCGGTATCCATACGCGAATCCTGGACATGTTCACATGGAAGCCGCTTGATGATGAGGCCGTGGTACGTGCGGCCCGCGAAACCGGGGCCATAGTAGTGGCAGAGAACCATAACATCACCACCGGTCTGGGCGCCGCGGTCAGCGAGACCGTGGTGCGTAATGCGCCGGTGCCGATGGAGCTCATCGGCATCCATGACCGATTCGGGCAGGTCGGTACCCTCGAATATCTCGCCGAACAGTATGGCATGACCGTGGAGGATATCGTACATGCCGCTAGGCGTGCGGTGGATCGTAAGCATTAAGGGCTGCCCGGGCCGGGCGGACGTGTTCCAGTGACCAGCCCTCTGTGTTTTTCTCCCAACCAACATTAGGTTTCCGCACGGCCGTTGACCGACGGGCGTGCGGAAACCATCCTCAAGCGAACTCAAGCAACAAGCAAAGGAATGGAAGCAATGAAGCTTATCGAAGTCGGACCCACGCTCTACTCGAATACCACGGTTCAGGAGTTCATCGATGAATTCCACGTCGGTCAAGGAGACCTTATTTTCACTGCCGGAATCATCTACGACACCTATCTGAAAGGACGTGTGGATGATGCGCAGGTGTTGCTCGTCGATTCGTACGGTACCTCGGAACCGACGGATGACATGATTGACGCGATGATTCGTGACGCTGATTTGGCGCAGACCAAGCGCGTGGTGGCCATAGGCGGCGGTGCTGTCATGGATGTGGCTAAAGTTGTGGCCTGCTCGGGTGGTGCGGATATGGACGAGATCTTCAATCGGTTGCCCAATCTGAGTCGTAGCGTGGAATTGGTGCTCGTGCCGACTACCTGCGGCACCGGTTCCGAAGTCACCATGCTTGCCGCGATCAATCGCACCAAACTGGGAACCAAAGTGGGCATGGGATGTCCGGCCATGTACGGTGACTCGGCGGTGCTCATTCCCGAACTGCTGTACGGTCTGCCGAACTATGTGTTCGCCACCAGTTCGATTGACGCGCTTTGCCATGCGGTCGAATCGATTCTCTCGCCTAACTCCACCCCGGTCGTGAAACTGTTCGGCTACCGAGCGGTGGAGATGATTCTCGGCGGTTACCAGAAGGTCGTCGCCGGAGGACCCGAGGTGCGCAACGCCATTATGGGTGATTTCCTGATGGCCTCCGCCTATGCCGGCATCGCATTCGGCACGGGCGGCTGCGCGGCCGTGCACGCATTGAGCTACCAGCTTGGCGGTAACTACCATGTGGCGCACGGAGAATCGAATTACGCGATGTTCACCGGCGTGCTGCGCAAGTACATGGACATCAAGTCAGACGGTGAGATCGCCATGCTCAATACCTTCATTGCGAACATCCTCGGATGCGATGTGGCGCATGTATACGACGAGCTGGAAGCGTTGATCGACCGTCTGCTGCCTAAGAAGGCGCTGCATGAATACGGCGTCACTCGTGAGGAGCTGCCCGTGTGGGCGCATCGGGTGATGGAGACCCAGCAGCGTCTGATGCGCAACGATTTCGTGCCATTGGATGAGTCGGACGTGCTGGACATCTTCGAGAGACTGTACTGATTCGTTGCTGAAGTGAGGGCCTTCCCCAATCGTCTGCTGGATGGGCTCGGATGGGGGAAGGCTAAGGATAGGGATTGCTATGCAAGTCATAACTTGGATTCTTGGGTTGGGCGCCTCGGTGATGATGCCGATCATCTTCACCATCATCGGCACATGTGTGGGCCTGGGCTTCGTCAAATCGTTGAAATCCGGCCTGACGGTCGGTGTCGCGTTCGTTGGTCTGAGCATCGTGACCACATTGCTCACCGATAACCTCGGTCCGGTCATCAACAAAATCGTCGAACTGTATGGGCTGAATCTCAATGTTCTGGACATCGGATGGCCGGCCGCTTCACAAGTCGCATATAGTTCGCAGGTTGGCGCCTTGGTCATTCCGTTCGGGCTGGCGCTCAACGTGGTGATGCTGCTGACCAAGACCACCAAGACCATCGCCATGGACCTGTTCAACTACTGGCATTACGCCTTCATCGGCGCACTGGTATATCTGGTGACGAACAGCTTCGGCTGGTCGTTGTTCATCGTGGCCGTGAACTTCATCATCATCAACTGCATTGGAGACATCGAATCCAAGCGTGTGCTTGCCTATTACGGCCACGACAAGGTCAATGGCATCGCATTCCCTGTTCCGGTGTGCGCGCCGTATGCGCCGATTGCCCATGCGCTCAACTGGCTGATGGAAAAATGCCCCGGCATCAACAAAATCGACTGGGACGCCAAGAAGCTGCAGGAGAAGCTCGGCTTCATCGGCGAACCGTTGTTCCTGGGCACGGTGATCGGCGCTGTGCTCGGCATTCTCGCACGGTATGATGTGACGTCGATTCTGAAGCTTGCCGTCAACATCGGTGCGGTCATGCTGCTTATTCCCCGCATCTCCGGACTGTTCGGCGAGGGGTTGCTGCCCATCACTGAAGCCGTCAAGAAACTGTTGCAGAAGAAGTTTAAGGGCAAGGTAGACTTCCTCATCGGCCTGAGCCCGTCGATTGTGGTGGGCGACCCGACCATCATGGTGTGCTCGGTGCTGGTGGTGCCGTTCATCCTGTTCCTGTCCGTGGTGCTCCCCGGCAATCAGTTCCTGCCCATTGCCTCGTTGGCGGGTGCGATGTACATCTTCCCGCTCGTGGTGCCGATTACCAAGGGCAACGTGTTCCGCACGTTCGTTATCGGCATGGTGGCGCTGGTCATCGGTGATTATTCCGCCACGGCGCTCGCCGCTGTATTCACCAAGGCGGCCGTCGCCTCCGGTGTTACCTTGCCGGATGGCACAAATGCCGTGGCGAGCTTCGATTATGCCGGTAACCCGTTGGCTTGGATTCTGTACAATCTGGGCGCACTCAAGTGGATTGGTGCGGCGGTGTGCGTCGTTGGCTGTGCTGCACTCATGTGGTACAACCGCAGGAAGATCGTGGCCGAGAACGCGGTTCGCGAGCAAGCGTTGGCCAGTGCGACGGCTGGCGTGTGAGCGATGCCACGAATATTCGGGTATTGGATTTGAACCGTCAACCGGACTCCTCTCATGAGGAGCCCGGTTGTGCATGTTTGAGATGTTCGGCGATGCGTGGCTTGAATCGTTATTCCGTCATGCGGCCGAGGGCGATGGCGGTGGTGAGCACGTACGCCTCGCGCGGGTCGGTGGCGTCCCAGCCGGTGGATTCGGCCGCACGCTTGAGACGGTATCGAATGGTGTTGGGATGGACGTTGAGCTCCTTGGCGGTCGATTCCAGAGACCCTCCGAATCGCAGGAACGTGGAGACGGTGAGCAGCGTGGGATCGTCCGGTCCGGCTGCGGCCAGGCTGCCGTAGACCACGCGGACAAGCTCGTCGCGGGCGTCCTCGTCGCCGATGAGTGCGCGCTCGGGCAGTGCGTCGTCGGTGCGCAGCGGGCGCGGAATCTGCCGTACCGTGGCGGCCAGCGCCGGCGCGGCCTTGAGGCAGTACAAGGCGGCACGCAACGTATGCATCGCCCCTGAGGCTGCAGCGCGGGACGGGCCCAACGCCAGCGGACGGTCGTCGGCGAACGCTGCCGAGACGGTGTTGCAGATAACCTCGGGGGTTGCGGCGCCGCTCTGACGTACCAGTGCCACGACTGAGGATGGGGATGTTCCGTCAGCGGCATACTCGGCGGTCAGACAGTCGCCGCCGAAATCGGCCACGATCTTCTCGACATCGCGGCGCGTACGGGCGGCCGAATGCGCCGGATACCCGGCAATGGCGTAACAATCGAACTCGCCGGTGAACCCAAGAATCGTGAATAGGGAGGTTACGCGCTCGTCGGCGATATCGTGGAACAGGCACTCGAACAACACAGTGCGTACGCGGTCAAGGGCGGTTTCGGCATCATCGCCCGTGCGGGCGTCGGTGGCGAGCAGTTCGAGAAAATCGGAAGACATGCCACCAAGTGTAGTCATGGGCTTCCATCCGGCGCCAGACGGGCTATGCAGCTTCCGGGAGTACCCCTGAGAGCCCAACCGCCGCCACTACCTGCGCGAACCGCCGTCACCTGTTCGGCCGGCGCAGCTCGCGCCGTGAATCACGCCAGTATGTGAGGGCCACGAACCCGAACACGAATGCCACGGGCAGCATATGGCGCTCGAAGTTGTTGGCCGGCGCGGTGATCATCACGCCCATCAGCAGCAGCAGCGGAATATGCGTCATCAACGTGAGCCAACGACGGCGAATCACCTCGGCCGCGCCGATGAGCAGGGTCAGCACCACGTAGAAGTTGCCGTGCGTGAACCAGCCGATCACCGGGATGCGGCCCCAGCGCTGGGTGAATTTGGCCACCTTCTCACGCCATCGGTGGTTATAGGACTTGATCCATGTGGAGTTCTTCTGCACGTAATCGCTGGTCACGTAATAATCCATGGAGACATACGGCAGATCGGTGACGTTGAAGTAGCCGAAGCACTTGGCGAGCAGCGCATCCAAGGCGATGACCGGATTGTCCTTGACGATTTCGAGCCATGCCTTGTTGAATCCGTTCATGTCCTCAGGGGTGACGGTGCGCCACTTGTAGCTCACTTTCTTGGCCTGGATGCCGGAGGACTTCACCGGGTCCGCGTCCTGCTGGAAGTAGGCGTCGGCCATCTGATCCAGATTGAAGACGGGGGAGAGGTTCTTCTTGGCCTCATCCGAAATGCCGTCAGGATTGCGCTTGGCCACGCGGGCGATCTGCTGCAGCTGCACGCCGCGGCTCTCGATTGGGTCGCCGCCGATGATGGCGCCGGATGAGATGGCGAACGAGATGCCACCGTGGATTAGCACGGTGGGGATGAGCAGAGCCGCCACGTATGTGGCCCAGCGGCGTCTGTCGGCGATGAGCGCCAGCACGATCTGCAGGGCGATGATGTACCAGGCGTACTTCGCGGAAATCAGCATCACCGATGTGGAGACGACGAAGGCGATGAGGCTGTGCGGCGGCAGATTGAGAACGGCGCTGTGGACGTGGACGCTCGGGTTCCGTCGCTTCGACTGCTTCGATCGCTTCGACGGGCGCCACGTCTGGATGAGCTCGTACCACACGCCGAACCACCATACAAACGCGAAAGCGAACAGCGGTGATTTGGTGATGGAAATCGTGGCGAATACCGCCAGCGGGCAGGTCAGGAAGAACACGATGATGAAGAGGCGGGCCAGTGCTCCGGCGGGAGCGGAGTGGTCGCGGGTCGCGTTGATGGCGGCTGCGTTGATGGAGTCCGCGCCGGAGGCATCCGCTGCGGGTGGTGCGGCGGCCTGACCGGGCTCGGTGAGTCGCCGAAGCCACGGCAGGTTGAGGAAACGGTTCGCGGTGGCGGCACAGCAGAATACGGCGAACAGCATCTGCACGGCGGCCAGCACCACGATGCCGGCGTCGTTCGAGCCGGTCAGGGACCGGGAGAGCGCGGCGGTCGCGCCGTACACAACCGTGAGAACCACGTTGTGCTGGTCGGTCAGATACGTCGGGTCGGACGGCCACATGTAGTGCGCGGTGGGGTAGATATCCATCGGCACGAAGGAGAAGAAGCCGATGTACGGCTGTTTGAGTCCCGTCCATTGGTTCCAGGCCCAGCTGAACTCGCGGATCTGCGAGCGGATGTCCGCGCCGAACGCGGCGAGCAGGGTGGTGGGTGCCCAGAGCCAGCCAAGGAACAGGATCAGTGCGATCTTCCAGAACCGATTCGTGCCGCGTACGATCCAATGACCGAGCGACGTGAGCCCACGGGAGAGGACGGCGGCGATGGTGCCGATGATTATGCGGAACCGGGGAGCGAGGGCATCGTCGTCATCGACCGCGTCGTGGCGGGAGTCCGGTGCCTGGGAGGACCTTGGCAACACGGCGCTCAGGCGCGCGGCGACCAAGGCGGGTAGTACGCGCCCGGTTGCGGCGAAGCGGACCAGCAATCCGACGATGCCGAGATAGATGATGAACGAACCCACGAAAATGGCGGTATTGGCCCAATTCCAGTGGGCGATGGTGCCGTTGTCGAAGTCCCAGTACAGTGGCCCGACCGCCGTGCACAGAGCCAGCCACAGACAGGCCAGTACCGCCAAGGTCCAACGCGCGACCGCCCCCATCCGCCGTGCGATGGGATGGTTGGGCGTTGGACGGGATACGGCGGCAGGTTGCGGGGTGGCTGGTGACGTCATGTATGCCAATGGTAGCCGCACTCGCCAACTGCCGACGTGACTGACGTGACTGATTGCGACTGATGCCGTTGCCGATGGTGCCGATGGTGCTGATGCAGCGTCGCGGTGGGATTCGCCCGGATGAGTCGTATCCGGTGCGATTGTTCCGATGGGAATTCGGTGAGGTGCAGGAGTGGTGGATTCTCGCGATGCGACGTCACCGGTTTCGCGGAAAGTCGCTGGCGGGACACCGGTTGACCCACGCGACCACCCAGTCCTCGGCCGGACCGAGATCGGGAAAGGCGTGGTGGATCACCACATGATTACCCACCGGTTCGGCTTCGACATCGGCCGGCACGCGGTCGGCGGGCATCGCGACCATGGCGTCGAACGGCAGATCCGGGGCTATGCGTACCACGCGCGCCTCGACGCCTTCCGGGACGCCCTCCAATCGTTCCACGTAATCGAACGGGTGGCTGTTGTCTTCGATAAAGCTGAGCATGAAAGGTACCTGCTCTCCTTGAGATGGTGGTTCCCGGGGCATTGCCCGGGGTAATCCGATTGATTGCCGAGCCGTCGTGCGGCTCAGATCCTTTCCGATAAGACACGACCGATAGTGCAAACCATGCATCGCATTGACTGTGACACCGTAGTAGTCGCAGCATGTTTCGGCTGGTGGGTTGCGCTTTGAATGAACAACGACTGTGAAGTTCGGCGGACAAGGCGGTATCGCCCGACCGCTCAATACCTAGCGTACACGCATATAGTGAGATGTGATTTACCTCACTTGTGAGCGCTCACACAATATCGATGGTGCGAAATGATTGGTTTTGTGCGGTTTTCGATGGGATAAGGGGTGATGATTCGCGGTATCGGGGGTAATGTGACTCACATGATTATTGCTTTGAACGCTGCAACGCCGCAGCTGACGAAAACGAATGATGCCGCCGATCAGGTGGTGGCCGTGGCCGAGACGGATTCGACCAACGCTCTGGCAGGTCGCCTGATTGCGGAAGGCACGTTGACATTGCCGCCGACGGAGGTGGGCGGACGGCTCGCCGTGGCCGTGGTGGCTGCGGACCGCCAGACCGCCGGCCGTGGCCGCAACGGACATACCTGGGTGAGCCAGCCTGGCCGCTCGTCGACGGTATCGTATGCCGTGCGCTTGCCGCGTGCCATCGCCACGGATGAAACGTTGAACGGGTGGCTGCAGATGATTGCCGGACTGGTCACCCTGGATGCGCTCAATGGCGCGATTCGGGAGTTCGGCGCCGAAGCCGATCAGCCGGAGTCGCTGCTGGAGCTCAAGTGGCCCAACGATATCTACTGCCATGGTCTGAAGCTGGGCGGCCTGCTGTCCGAATTGGTGATGCTGCCGGCGAATGGCGATGCAGGCGAGAGCGAAGATGTGGCGATCGTCTTCGGCGTCGGCCTCAACCTGATGCTGGGTGCCTGCCGTCTTCCCACGCCGCAGTCCACGTCGTTGCAGCTGCATGTGCATGACCTGCCCCCGTTCGAGGAGCTGCGTGACGCGGTGGCCGCGCGTGAGGTGGAGGGATTCCGTACCCGTCTGACCGCATTCGTTGCCGATCCGCACGGTCAGGCCAAGGAACTGCGCGAGGAGATGAAGACCGTCTGCTGGGCGCGCGGGCGTCAGGTCGAGGCGCACTTCACGGATGGCTCGACGCTGACCGGCGAGGCGATTGGTCTGAACGATGATGCTTCGCTGATTCTGCGCACGTCGGATGGCGTGGACCATACGGTGCGTACGGCCGACGTGGGCGTGCTGTAGTAGGCGCGGCGCCGATTGTCGAATCGTCGATTGGCATGACTGCCGGGTGGTCGATTGGCGCGACCGTCGGGTGACAACAGACGTCGCCGGTGCCACTGACGTTGCCGGCGGCCGGAAGAAAGAAAGATAGAGAGACGGGCGGTCCGTCGGTGTGATGCCGGCGGACCGCCCGTTATTTGCTGAGTTCGGGTGTTCCGGGGTGTGCTCCGGTGGTCGGCTCAGCGGCCGAGCTTGCTCAGGCCGGAGGCGGCCAGTGCGGCCACGACGGCCTTGATGACGTCGCCCACGACGAAGCCCATGGAGGCGAGCGTCACGGTGAACACCGGCACGCCGGTGAGCGTGGACTGTACGGTCACGCCGAAGAAGTAGATCACCACGATGCCGCCCAGCAGCGCGGCCAGCAGGTAGCGGCCGGCGGTCAGCGCGGCGGCTCCCGGCGTCGAAAGATCGGCCTTGCCGCGCAGCAGCGCGATGACGATGATGCCCGGCACCCAGCCGAACAGGAAGCCCGCGCTCGGTCCGACCAGCGCCATCGTGGAGGCGCCTCCGGCGAACACCGGCAGGCCAAGCGCGCCCGCGGCCAGGTACAGCAGCACGGAAGAGGCGGCCTGGCGCCATGTCAGCATGAGGCCGGCCAGCATCACCACGAAGGTCTGCAATGTGATCGGCACCGGCGTGCCGGGGACCGGAATCTCACCCGCCGCCGCGGCCAGGTACAGCAGCACGGCGAAGAGTACGGGCTTCCAGGACGCGGCGGCGATGCGGCGCGGAACGGAGACGGCGGAAACGGCGGATGCCGCGGTGTGCGAAGACTGCATGATGTGATTCCCCCTACTGTGAACGGCTCGATGTGAGTCTCGATATGCGTGTCGATGGATGCGATCCGCCATGGCGGATGTAATCCGGGAGCCTTCCTCCAACTACGGTTGCCATCGTAGGGATGTGAGGTTTCGTTCGTTTTCGTGTCAAGTTACAAAATTATTGACTCCGGTTTGTCGGGAATTGACGAATCGACCGCAAGCGTCAATGGTCGGGGATGGTGAATGGCATGTGGCAAAACGTTGCAACCGTGCGGTTTTGGAGCCATCGCCCACCGTGGCTACGCCTGCGAAACCTACGGATGCGTTTGTTGGTAGCCTACAAAACGGCGTGAGCTGTTTTGTGCGAACGGGCCTTGCTGCATGATGGCGAACGCACCACAATTTGACGCTATGGCTCATACTGTCAAAAAACTGCTGATCGCGAACCGCGGTGAGATCGCGTTGCGCGTGGTGCGTACGGCCAAAGAGATGGGGATCAAGACCGTAGCGGTCTACGCCGAACAGGACCGCGATAGCCGCTATGTGGACATGGCCGACGAGGCGTACCTGCTTTCCGGCGACACCTACAAGGACACGTACCTCAACGAGGACCTGCTCATCGACATCCTGCACCGCACCGGTGCGGACGCCGTGCATCCTGGTTACGGGTTCCTTTCCGAGGTGCCGAGCTTCGCGCAGAAGGTCGAGGAGGCCGGCGCGGTCTGGGTCGGCCCGCATCACACCGCACTCGTGGACCTCGGCGACAAGATCACCGCGCGCCGCGTGGCCATGCGCGCCAAGGTGCCGCCGGTGCCGGGCCTGTCCGAGCCGGTGGAGGACATGCGCACGCTGCTTGACTTCGCGCACACCCACGGCTATCCGATCATGATGAAGCGCACGGATGGCGGCGGCGGCCATGGCATCACCGTGGTCCACGACGACGAGGAGCTGCGCCGCTTCTATATGAACCACGACGCGCTGCAGGGCGGCGACCTCAAGGAATACTTCATCGAGAAGTTCATCGACAAGGCCCGTCATGTGGAGACCCAGTCCGGCCGTGACTCGCACGGCAACTTCACCGTCTATTCCACCCGCGACTGCTCGCTGCAGCGCCGCAACCAGAAGCTCGTGGAGGAGGCGCCCGCGCCCTTCCTGCCCAAGCAGATCACCGACACGCTTGTGGAGTACTCCCGCCGCCTGTTCACCACCGTGGGCTACGAGGGCCTGGGCACCTGCGAGTTCATGGTGACGCCCAACGGCAAGGTGTACTTCCTCGAGGTCAACCCGCGCCTGCAGGTCGAGCACACGGTCTCCGAGGAGGTGTCCGGACTCGACTTGGTGCGCGAACAGCTCACCATCGCCGCCGGCGGGGAGCTCACGCCGGCCCCCGAGCCGCGCGGTCACAGCTTCGAGCTGCGCATCACCAGCGAGGACCCCGCCACCAACCTGACGCCCGGTTCCGGCACGCTCGAGCGCATCCAATGGCCGGCCGGCCCCGGCGTGCGCATCGACACCGGTGTGGAACAGGGCGACACCATCTCGCCGAAGTTCGATTCGATGATGGGCAAGGTGATCGTCACCGCCCAGAACCGTCTCGATGCCGTGGCCCGTGTGTGCCGCGTGCTCGACGAGCTCGTGATCGAGGGCGTGCCCACGCCTATCCCGCTGTTCAAGGAGATCTTCCGCAACGACGACTTCACCGCCGAGCATGGGCATCCGTTCGACGTGTCCACCAAATGGCTGGAACGCACGTATCTCAACCGCGAGCCCGACTCCGCCCGCGCCGGACAGCCCGCATCGCTCGCCGGCGCGGCGGCCGGTGGCGCGGCGGAGGGCGGCGATAAGGACCGCAGCGAGACGTTCGTCATCGAGATGAACGACCGTCGCGTCAAACTCACCGTGCCGCTCGACATCGTCGAGAACCTCACCGGCTCGGCCCGCGCCCGCGGCGCCCGCCGCCCCACCCAGCCGTTGCGCGGCGCCGGGTTGCACAACGTATCGTCCGCGAACAAGGCCGCGAACGACGGCGCCAAGTCCGGCATCATCGCCTCGCCGATGCAGGCAGTGGTCACGCGCATCAACGTGTCCGAAGGGCAGCAGGTGGCCAAGGGCGACCTGCTGGTGGTGCTCGAATCCATGAAGATGGAGAACTACGTGTACGCGCCGGCCGCCGGCGAGGTGAAGAAGATCTTCGTCGGGCCCGCCGATGGCGTGGAGGCCGGAGACACGCTCGTCACGCTTGACGTGACCAAGAAGGAGGCCGCCAAATGACCGACATCATGGATTCTCCGGCGGTGAAGGCCGCGCAGGCCGCAGCAGTGGCCGCCGGAGCCGGCGCCGCGGCCGGCAACGGCGGCGTGGGGGATGCCGCCGGAGCCGCCGCGGCGTCCGTGGCCCAGCCGTCCGACCACCAGCCGTTGCGCGCCGCAGTGGTCAAAGCCGCCGAACTGGCCCGCGCCGCCGAGGAGCGCGCCCGCGACAAGCAGCACGCCAAAGGTAAGAAGACCGCGCGCGAACGCCTCGACCTGCTCTTCGACACCGGCACCTTCGAGGAGATCGGCCGCTTCCAGGGCGGCAACATCGCCGGCGACAACGCGGGCGCGGCCGTCATCACCGGCTTCGGTCTGGTTTATGGCCGTAAGGTGGCCGTCTATGCGCAGGACTTCTCGGTCAAGGGCGGCACGCTCGGCACCGCGGAGGGCGAGAAGATCTGCCGCCTCATGGACATGGCCATCACCCTGAAGGTGCCGATCGTGGCCATCGTGGACTCCGGTGGCGCGCGCATCCAGGAGGGCGTCGCGGCCCTGACCCAGTACGGGCGCATCTTCCGCAAGACCTGCGAGGCCAGCGGCTTCGTGCCGCAGCTGAGCCTCATCCTCGGCCCGTGCGCGGGCGGCGCGGTTTACTGCCCGGCCCTGACGGACCTCATCATCATGACCCGCGAGAACTCGAACATGTTCGTCACCGGCCCGGACGTGGTCAAGGCGGCCACCGGCGAGACCATCTCGATGGCAGACCTCGGCGGTGGAGAGGTCCACAACCGGGTCTCCGGCGTGGCCCACTACCTCGGCGAGGACGAGTCGGACGCCATCGACTACGCGCGCACGGTCCTCGCCTACCTGCCGTCCAACGCCGAAAGCCAGCCGCCCGTCTACGCCTACGCCGCCACCCGTTCCGAACGGGACACGGCCAAGCGGCTCGCCACCATCGTGCCCGCCAACGAACGCCAGCCGTACGACATGCTCGATGTGATCCGCTGCATCACCGACTACGGCGAATTCGTGCAGGTGCAGGAGCTCTTCGGCGCCTCCGCGCTCGTGGGCTTCGCCTGCATCGAGGGCAAGCCGGTGGGCATCGTGGCGAACCAGCCGAACGTGCGGGCCGGCATCCTGGACGTCGATTCGTCCGAGAAGGTGGCCCGGTTCGTACGCCTGTGCGACGCCTTCAACCTTCCCGTGGTCACCCTCGTGGACGTGCCCGGCTACAAGCCCGGCTCCGACCAGGAGCACGCCGGCATCATCCGCCGCGGCGCCAAAGTAATCTACGCCTACGCCAACGCGCAGGTGCCGCTGGTGACCGTGGTGCTACGCAAGGCGTTCGGCGGCGCGTACATCGTGATGGGATCGAAGGCCATCGGCGCGGACCTCAACTTCGCGTGGCCCTCCTCGCAGATCGCGGTGCTCGGCGCGGCCGGCGCGGTGAACATCATCCACCGTCACGACTTGGCCAAGGCCAAGGCCGCTGGGCAGGACGTGGAGGCGCTGCGGGCCAAATACATCAAGGACTACGAGACCAGCACGGTCAACGCGAACCTCTCGCTCGAAATCGGGCAGATCGACGCGATGATCGACCCCGAACAGACCCGTGAGGTGATCGTCGAATCCCTCGCCACGCTCGCCACCAAACGGCGGGTGCGCCGCACCGACAAGCATCACGGCAATCAGCCGCTGTAGCACGGCGGTGATCCGCTTGGCAGGTCGTCGCGCGAGGAGGGAGACAGCCCGGTGGGCTGTCGACCGACGGAGCCATCCGAATCGCCAAACTCAGCTATGAGAACGAGCCCATCGCATCAACCCGACCAACGTACCTGACAGAACATATCCATCACACAACGCAACAAACCTACGCAACAAACCAACAACCCAAGGAATCAAAGGAATCACATGACCACCTTCTTCCTCAACCGACTTGCTGACGAACCGCACGCGCTCGCCTTCGCCGGACAATCCACCCCGTGGCCGGTCGCGCTCGCCGACCAGACCACCGACCCCACCCTCGCCGAGGACCTGCGCAACCATGCGGCGGCCGCGCATCGACTGCTCACTCCGGTCGCCGCAGACCTGCTGGCCACCACCGGCCGTCCGGTCGACCTGTTCGGCTTCGCGCCGAACCCGGCCCGCCTCGGCGCGGCCGCCGACGCCACGGTCTCCGTCGAAGGCGTGGCGCTGACCCAGCTCGGCGCGCTCATCGACCTCGAACACCTCGGTTACGACGTGCCCGGTGCGCGCCCGGCCGCCGTACTCGGCCACTCGCAGGGTGTGCTCGCCGTGCATATGACCCGCGCCATCCAGGATGCCGGCTCCATCGAATCCGCAGCCCCCGTGCTTGACGAGATCCTGGCCGTCGCGGCGCTGATCGGCGCGGCCGGCACCCGCCGCGTGCGCGAGCTTGGCCTCGACGCCAAGTCCGGCGAAGCCACGCCGATGCTGTCCGTCAAGGGCGCGACGCTGGCCCAGGTCGAGACGCTGATCGCCCGCGTGAAGGACACGGGCCGCGCGCTCGGCCCGATCTCCGTCGCCGTCACTAACTCGGACAACCATCATGTTCTCTCCGGTTACCCCGAGGACCTTGCCGCCTTCGCCGTCGCCGCCGAGCGCGAGCACAAGCATCAGGCCAAGCTGCGTGAGGAGAAGCTGCGCGGCGGCGCCGTCTTCAACCCCACCCTCGAGTACCTCGAGGTCACCCTGCCGTTCCACTCGCCGCTCATGGCCGAAGCCGTCGAGCAGACCGTGGAGTGGGCCGCGGCCTGCGGCTTCGAGCAGCGCCGCACCCGGGCGCTCGCCGAGGAGGTGCTGCTCAATCATGTGGACTGGGCCGCGCGACTCAAGTCGCTGCTCGGCGAGGTGAACGATCCCGCCAAGCTGTGGATCGTGGACCTTGGCCCGGGCTCCACGCTCGGCAAGCTCATCGGCAACGTGGTGCAGGGCACCGGCGTGGGCGTGGTCGAGGCCACGACGCTCGCCGAACGCGCCGCCCTCTCCACTCTGGAGGGCGAACCCGAGCGCACGCAGAACTGGAAGACGTTCGCGCCGCGCGTGGTGACCACGCCGGCCGGCGACAAGCTCGTCACCAAGTTCACCAAGCTCACCGGCAAGCCGCCGGTGCTGCTGCCTGGCATGACCCCCACCACCGTGGAGCCGGAGATCGTGGCCGCCGCGGCCAACGCCGGCTACTGGGCGGAGCTCGCCGGCGGCGGCCAGGTGACCGCCGAGGTGTTCGACCGTCATGTGGCCAAGCTCGAGGAGGAGCTGGAGGAAGGCCGCACGGTGGAGTTCAACGCCATGTTCATGGACCGCTACCTGTGGAACCTGCAGTTCGGCTCCTCCCGCATCGTGCCCAAGAAGCGTGCGTCCGGTGCGCCGATCGACGGCGTGGTGATCTCCGCCGGCGTGCCCGAGCTGGACGAGGCCGTGGAGCTCATCAAGAAACTGCAGGCGGACGGTCTGCCGTACGTGAGCTTCAAGCCCGGCACCGTGGACCAGATTCGTCAGGTGGTGCGCATCGCCAAGGCCGTGGCCCCCACGGTCATCATGATTCAGGTGGAGGGCGGCGAGGCCGGCGGCCACCACAGCTGGGAGGCGCTCGACGACCTGCTGGCCACCACCTATGCCGACGTGCGCGCCTGCGAGAACCTGGTGCTCGTGGCCGGCGGCGGCGTGGGCACGCCCGAACGCGCCGCCGACTACATCTCCGGCCAGTGGGCCCGCGCCTACGGTCTGCCGGACATGCCGGTGGACGGCGTGCTTGTCGGCACCGCCGTGATGACCGCCAAGGAGGCGCACACCAGCCCCGAGGTCAAGCAGTTGCTCGTCAAGACGCCGGGCGTGGCCGGTGCCGGCGATGCTGCGGGGGCCGACGTGTTCGCGCCGCAGGCCGCGCACTGGGTGCCGTCCGGCAAGTCCGTGGGCGGTGTGTCCTCGGGCCTGAGCCACCTGCACGCCGACATCTACGAACTCGAGAACGCCTCCGCCGCGTGCGGCCGCCTGCTCGTGCGCGTCATGAAGCACCCCGAGGAGCTCGATTCCCGTCGCGAGGAGATCATCGAGGCGTTGGACAGGACCGCCAAGCCGTACTTCGGCGACTTGGCCTCGATGACCTACCTCGACTGGGCCAAGCGCTTCGCCGAACTTGCCTTCCCGTGGGTGGACCCCACCTACGTCGATCGCTTCCAGCATCTGCTGCAGCGCATCGAGGCCCGCATCAGCGGCGTGGACTCCGGCGAGTTCACCTCCCGCCTGTTCGCCGCCGACGGCACGTCCGCCGAGGACGCGGCCGCCGCCGGTCTGCTGACCCGCGACGATCTCGCCGCCGACCCCGCGCCGGCGCTGAACAAGTTGGCTGCGGCATATCCGCAGGCCGCCGAGATCACGGTGGTGCCGGCTGATGTGGCCTGGTTCCCGGTGCTCGTGCGCGAATACCCCAAGCCCATGCCGTTCGTGCCGGTCATCGACCACGACCTGCTGCGCTGGTGGGGCCAGGACCAGCTCTGGCAGTCCGAGGACCCGCGCTATTCCGCCGATTCCGTGCGTGCCATCCCCGGCCCGATCTCCGTGGCCGGCATCACCACCGTGGACGAGCCGGTCGCCTCGATCCTCGGCCGGTTCGAGGCCGCCGCGCTCGAGCGAGTCAAGGAGGCCGAGCCGGAGGCGGGCGACGAATCCGAGCGCGAGTCTGATGCTGTGGAAACCGCCGAAACGTCCGATGTCGTGGCCGAATCGCCGGCCAAGGGCAAGTCCAAGAAGGACAAGAAGGGCAAGTCCAAGGGGAAGGGCAAGGACAAGGCCGCCGAGTCCGTTGACGTTGCCGAGTCCGCTGATTCCGTGGATTCCAACGAACCGGCCGGCGAGCCCGAGCGGCTGTTCGCCGCGCTCGGTGAGGCCGTGAACGCCGAGGACTTCATCCGCAAGTCCCCGAACATCTCCTGGGTGGGCCACATCACCGACAACCCCGCCTACGGCACCGCGCTGAACGACCCGCACTACGAGATCCGCACCGTGGATGAGCAGGCCGGCAAGTACGACCTCGACATCCACCTCGACACCTACTGGGACAACGATCCGGACGGCGGCGTGACCAAGCACGCCGTGCGCGATATCGTCATCCCGCTCATCGTCGACGGCACCGAGACCGGTCGCGTGCCGGTCGTCGATCGCGAACGACTCATCCCGGATGTTTACGCGATGCTCGCCGCCACCGCCGGCATCGGCAACACCGCCATCACCGGCGACAAGCTCGTCGCGATGCCGGAGATCGTGGCGGCCAAGGGCAGGCCGTTTGGCGAGGCTGATGCCTCCTACACGCTGTCCGCGAACCTCGGCTTCGACCATGAGGCGGCCACCGGCGGCGCGCTGCCGACGAGCCTCAAGCCCAGCCGCATCGCGCCGGACGCGCTGGTCGGCCCGGCATGGCCGGCGATCTACGCGGCGCTCGGCTCCGTGTCCGTCAAGGGCTACCCGGTCATTGAGGGACTGCTCAACGCCGTCCATCTCGACCACCTCATCGAGCTTGAGGTTACCGAGGAGGAGCTGCTGCGCCATACCGGCGAGACCGTGGCCCTCACCTCCTGGGCCGAGGATTACTTCGAGTCCGCGTCCGGCCGCGTGGTGACCATCCATGTGACTCACACCGCGTCCGACGGCACGCTGCTGGCCCGCGAGACCGAGCGGTTCGCTATCCGCGGGCGCGTCTATTCCGACGCGCTGCCGGCGGATGCGCCCGAGTTCGGTGGTGCCCTTTTGGATAAGGAAGCGGATGGCTCCGTCGCCGGACAGTCCACTGGACTGTCCGACTCCTCGCGTGGCCTGCATATGGTGCAGGCCACGCCCCGCCGCCTGCTGCGCCGCGTGAAGGTCACCGCCCCCACGGACATGACCGCGTTCGCCCGCACTTCCGGCGACTTCAACCCGATCCACACCTCGGTGCGCGGCGCCCGCATCTCCGGGCTGCATGCCCCGCTCGTGCACGGCATGTGGCTGTCCGCCACCGCCCAGCACGCGGTGCAGGCCACCGACGCCAAGGGCGCCCACTACGAGATCGCCGGCTGGACGTACAACATGTACGGCATGGTCCAGCTGGGCGATGTCGTTGAGATTTCCGTGGAGCGCGTGGGTAAGGTGCGCCACGGCGGCATGACCTTCGAGGTCACCTGCCGCATCGACGGCCAGCTCGTCTCGCGCGGCACCGCGCTGATTCGTGCGCCGCGTGCGGCCTTCGTCTACCCCGGTCAGGGCATCCAGAAGCAGGGCATGGTGCTCGACGAGCGCGCCAAGTCCGCCGCCGCCCGTGACGTGTGGGAGCGTGCCGACAAGCTCACCCGCGCCAAGCTCGGCTTCTCGATCATCGGCCTCGTGCGCGATAATCCCAAGGAGCTCACCGCCAACGGCGTCACCTACCGCCACCCGGAGGGCCTGCTCAACCTCACGCAGTTCACGCAGGTGGCGCTCGCCACCGTGGCCTTCGCCCAGACCGCCCGTCTGCGCGAGGCCGGCGCCGACATCTGGCCCGCCTACTTCGCTGGCCACTCGCTCGGCGAATACAACGCGCTGTCCGCGTTCGCCGGCGTGATTCCGCTGGAGACCGTGCTGGAACTCGTGTTCCACCGCGGCTCGACCATGCACCACCTCATCGACCGCGACGCCCAGGGCCGCTCCAACTACCGCATGGGTGCCCTCCGCCCGAACCAGTTCGGCGTGGACGACGCGCACGTCAAGGAATACGTGGAATCCGTGGCCAAGGCCAGCGGTGAGTTCCTGCAGATCGTGAACTACAACCTCGCCGGCCAGCAGTACGCCATCGCCGGCACGATCGCCGGTCTCAAGGCCCTCAAGGAGGACGCGAACCGCCGTGCCCGCGAGGCGGGCGGCAAGCCGGCCTTCATGCTGGTGCCCGGCATCGACGTGCCGTTCCACTCCACGCTGCTCAGGAAGGGCGTGCCGGAGTTCCGCGACAAGCTCGACGCGCTGCTGCCGCAGCACATCGACTACCGCGGACGTCTGGTGGGCCGCTACATCCCGAACCTCGTGGCCGCGCCGTTCGAGATGACCCGTGAGTTCGCCGCCAAGATCCTCGAGGTGGTGCCCTCCGAGCGTATCCGCGAGGCGCTGGACAACCCGACCGTGTGGGACGCCTACGCCGCCGACGACCAGAAGCTCGGCCGTCTGCTGCTGACCGAACTGCTGTCCTGGCAGTTCGCATCCCCGGTTCGCTGGATCGAGACGCAGGCGCTGCTGTTCGGCAAGCGCGCGCAGGGCGGACTCGGCGTCGAGGAGTACGTGGAGGTCGGCCTCGGCAACGCGCCGACGCTCGCCAACCTCGGTGCCAAGACCCTGCGACTGCCCGAATTCGCCGGCGACGACGTGACCGTCTACAACGTCGGCCGCGACGAAGGCCGCGTGTACATGACCGATTCCGATTCGCTCGTGCCCGACGACGACGCGGACGAGTCCGCATCGACCGCGGCTTCCGCGCCCGTCGAAACCGCTCCCGCCGGCGGCTCCGCCGTCGCCAAGCTGGGTTCCGGGGTCGCCAAGCCGGCTGCCGCCTCGGCTTCCCTCTCTGAGGGGAGCACTGCCGTCGCAGGTCAGGGGAGCGCCGCTGCCTCGGGTCAATCGGACGGCTCCGTCGCTGGACAGTCCACTGGATCGTCCAGCTCCTCGCACGGCCTGCAATCAGGGCAGGTCGCCGGCGCCGCCGTGCAGGACCTTCCCTTCCACGCCTCCGACGCGATCGGCGTGCTCATGGCCTACTCGGCCAAGCTGCGCCTCGACCAGATCGGCAGCAACGACACTACCGACACGCTGACCAACGGCGTCTCTTCGCGTCGTAACCAGCTGCTTATGGACATCAGCTCCGAGCTCGGCGTGGCCAGCGTGGACGGCGCGGCCGAGGCCACGCTCGTCCAGCTCGCCCAGATCGTCAACAAGGCCGCTCCGAACTACAAGCCGTTCGGCCCGGTGCTTGCCGAAGCCCTGCGTGACCGTCTGCGCTCGCTGTTCGGTGCCGCCGGCGTCAAGCAGTCCTACATCCGCGACCGCGTGACCGGCGTCTGGCAGCTTGGCGAGGGTTGGGTGGCCAGCGTGTTCGCCGCGCTCCTGCTCGACACCCGTGAGGGCGCCAGCTCCCGCGGCGGCGACCTCGCCAAACTGCCGACCTCGGCCGTGCAGTCCAAGGCCGAGGCGGACAAGCTCATCGACGCGGCAGTCGAGGCGGTCGCCCAGTTGAAGGGCATCGCCGTCGCCCTGCCCACCGCCGGTGGCGCTGCGGGTGGTGCCGTGGTTGATTCCGCCGCGCTCGACGCTTTCGCCGAGAAGGTCACCGGCGCCAACGGCGTGCTCGCCGCCACCGCCCGGTTCGTGCTGGGCGAGCTCGGCGTGGCCACCCCTGCGCCGGCTGAAGGCGAGGACGAGAACGCCGCCGTGGTGGCCGCCGTCGATGCCGAGCTCGGTTCCGACTGGCCCAAGCAGGTCGAGCCGCGCTTCGACGCCAACAAGGCCATTCTCTTCGACGACCGTTGGGCCTCCGCCCGCGAGGATCTGGCCCGCGCCTACTACGAGCATGACGCTTCGGCACTGAACGGCAGCTTCATCGGACTCGGCAAGGCCGTCGCGGCCGAGGCCCAGTGGTTCACCGACCGCCTCTCGGCTTCCCTCTCTGAGGGCAGCTCCCGCGCAGCGGGTGAGGGGAGCGACGAGCTCAAGGTCGCCTTCCAGAAGGTCGCCGCCGAAGCGCTCGAACCCGTCTCCTCCGACGCGAACGCCTCCCGCTTCGCGAGCGACATCGCCATCGTGACCGGCGTGAGCCCGAACTCGATCGCCGCCCAGGTGGTCGAAGGCCTGCTCGCGGGCGGCGCGACGGTAATTGCCACCTCGCACAGCTTCAAGCCGTCCGTCAAGGCATGGGCCAAGCAGGCCTACCGCGAGCGCGCCACCGGCGACGCCAAGTTGTGGCTGGTGCCCGCGAACCTGTCCAGCTTCCGTGATGTGGATGCCTTGGTGGATTGGGTCGGCAACGTGCAGAAGAAGACCACCGGCGCCACCACCACGATCCTCAAGCCCGCATACGAGCCGACGCTGTTCTTCCCGTTCGCCGCGCCGCCGGTCCACGGCACGCTCGCCGATTCGGGCGAACTGTTCGAATCGCAGGCGCGACTCATGCTCTGGGGCGTGGAGCGCGCGATCGCCGGGCTGTCCAGGATCGGTGCCGACACCGACGTGCAGCATCGCCTCCACGTCGTCCTTCCGGGCTCGCCGAACCGCGGCGTGTTCGGCGGCGACGGCGCGTACGGCGAAGTCAAGTCCGCGTTCGACGCCATCGTCAACCGCGCCCATGCCGAGCGCGTGTGGTCGGATCGCGTCACCTTCGCCCACCCGAAGATCGGCTGGGTACGCGGCACCGGGCTGATGGGCGGCAACGACCCGCTGGTCGCGGTCGTCGAGCGCCACGGCATCCACACCTACTCCACCGAGCAGATCGCGGTCAAGCTGCTTGACCTGTGCACGGCCGAGTCCCGCGAGGAAGCCGCCAAGCATCCGCTCGACGTGGACCTGACCGGTGGCCTCGGCGGCGAGCCCATCGATATCAAGGCCCTGCGCGCGGAAGCGGAGGCTGATGCCGCTGGATCGGCTCTCTCTGACGCCGCAGCCGTCGAGCCCTCTGCCTCGTCTCCTCTCGCTGATGGGAGCTCCCGCGCGGCGGGCGAGGGGAGTGGCGCAGCCGTGGCACCGGCCACCCTCAAGGCGCTGCCCACCCCGATTATCGACAGGCAGGCCCCGGTGGACCTCGCCGACTGGCAGGGTGTCACCGCCCGTCCGGAGGACGAGATCGTCATCGTGTCCATCGGCGAGTTGGGCCCGTGGGGCTCCGGTCGTACGCGCGCCCAGGCCGAACTCGGCATCCATCCGGACGGCCGCGTCGACCTCAACGCCGGCGCCGTGCTGGAACTGGCGTGGAACATGGGCTTGGTCACTTGGCAGGACAGCCCGAAGCCGGGCTGGTACGACACGGACGGCACCCTCGTGCCCGAGGAGGATATCGCCGAGCGCTACCACGACGAGGTCGTGGCCCGCTCCGGCATCCGCCCGTTCGAGACCGGCATGGGCAACGACTACAAGGATGGCGCCGACGAGGAGGAGGCCGAGGTCTACCTCGACCACGACGTCACCTTCTCCGTGCCGTCCGAGGAGGTCGCGCGCGAGTACGTCAAGCTGGACGAGGCGCACACGTCCATCGCGAAGGACGACGAGTCCGGCGAATGGAACGTGACCCGCCACGCCGGCTCGATGATCCGCGTGCCGCGCCGCGCCGCCATGACCCGCACGGTCGGCGGCCAGTTCCCGACCGGCTTCGACCCGACCCGTTGGGGCATCCCGGCCTCGATGGTCGGCGACGTGGACGAGATCGCGCTGTGGAACATCGTCACCACCGTGGACGCCTATCTGTCGGCCGGGTTCACGCCCGCCGAGATCCTCCAGTCGATTCACCCCTCGCTGGTGGCCTCGACGCAGGGCACCGGTTTCGGCGGCATGAAGTCGATGCGCAAGCTCTACCTCGACCGCTTCCTGAACCACGAGATTCCGACCGACATCCTGCAGGAGGCGCTGCCGAACGTGGTGGCCGCGCACGTCATGCAGTCGTACATTGGCGGTTACGGCAACATGATTCAGCCCGTCTCCGCCTGCGCCACCGCCGCGGTCTCCCTTGAGGAGGGCGTTGACAAGATCGCGCTCGGCAAGGCCGACTTCGTGGTCACCGGCGCGATCGACGACATCGGCGTGGAATCGGTGATCGGCTTCGGTAACATGAACGCCACCGCCAACTCCGCCGAAATGTACGGCAAGGGCATCGACGCGCGGTTCTTCAGCCGTGCGAACGACCGTCGCCGCGGCGGCTTCCTGGAGTCCCAGGGTGGCGGCACGATCCTTGTGACCCGTGGTGACCTGGCCTTGAAGCTTGGTCTGCCGGTCGCGGCCGTGGTCGGATTCATCCACAGCTACGCGGATGGTGCGCACACCTCGATTCCGGCACCGGGCCTTGGCGCCCTGGCGGCCGGCCTCGGTGGGCGTGACTCGAAGCTCGTGCGCGATCTGGCCGCGCTCGGCGTCACGGCGGACGACATCGCCGTGGTCTCCAAGCACGACACGTCCACCAACGCTAACGACCCGAACGAGTCCGAGCTGCACAACACGCTGGCCCACGCCATCGGACGTGCGGACGGCAACCCGCTGTTCGTGATCTCCCAGAAGACGCTCACCGGCCACGCCAAGGGCGGTGCCTGCATCTTCCAGGTCAACGGCCTTACCCAGCTGTTCAAGTCCGGCGTGATTCCGGCGAACGCTGCCCTCGACTGCGTCGATCCGAAGCTGGCACGCGACGACCACATGGTCTGGCTGCGCCGCCCGCTGCGCATCGGCGGCGGCGAGGACTCGTACGGCCGCGTCACGCCGGGGCGCCCGGTCAAGGCCGGCTTGGCCACCTCGCTCGGCTTCGGTCATGTGAGCGGATTCGTGGCGTTGGTGCACCCCGGTGCCTTCGAGGCCGCTGTGGCCCGTGCGGATGGCGAGGTCGCGTTGGAGGCTTGGCGTGAGCGCGCCAACGCCCGACTGGCCGCCGGTCGCCGCCACTTCGAGGAAGGCATGATGGGTCGCGCCGCGCTCTACGAGCCGATCGACAACCGTCGCTTCCACGAGGACGGACGTGGCTACGACCACCACGAGGTCGAAAAGGCGATGCTACTGAATCCTGACGCCCGCCTCGGCGAGTCCGGCTTCTACGAAGCCTGACTTCAGGCTTTGAGGGTCTGACGGTCTGATCGTGGGACAATGGTCCGCGCATCTATTGCTGATGCGCGGACCATTTTGATATATGGAATGTGTTGGTCCGAATCTCAGAACGGTTGCGGTACGATTTGAGGATTTCGGGCTTTTTGGCGCATCGTACCGCGCGCGTTTCGAACGTGAATCCGGACGTGTGCGCAGGATTGGCGGAATTCCGGGCTTTTGTAGATGGCGGTTGCGGTACGAAACGCCGAAAACCCCTGAATCGTGCTGTCGTACCGCGCCACTGCGGTACGACACGTCAAAATACCGATTTTCCCGCATCGTACCGCGATGGCATCGCGATGATGCCGCCGAATGATAATGATTCCGATGCGTGGTGTAGGCCTACATGGGGCTTGTATCCGTGATGGCCTGCTGCGTTCGGCAAGATGACATGATGGGTGGCCTCCGGTGGATGGCTTCCGGTAGGTCGTCGGACGAGGCGCGCGTGAGGGACATCTGCATTACAAGAGGCTGCCCAATCCGGTGAATCTCGATTGGATTACCGTGATGATTGCATTTGCATTTGCGATTGCATTTGCGATTCGCTTCCGGACCAGCCCCTCGTAGCGCAGATACGCCCCACTGCGGATGGGGATCGCATTGATGCAGGGCGTGTCCATGGGAGCCCGCTCGGATTGCGCCGCAGCGAGGGGGCGGAATCCGAGCCTAGTGGTCCGGCTCTCAATTGTTTGAGTGGTATCGGCCCTCTCTGATGAGGAGGCTGTCAGCGAAGCTGACTGTGGGAGAGGAAAAGTTGAACCCCTCAATTATTTAGGGCGCTATTGCTGTTTTCGTGGGTGGTTGTTTGCCGGTGAGGCGTTGAACCGGTAAGAGAAGAGCGCTTTTTGGTTAGGATGTTCATCGACCAAGAAAAACACAACCGAAAAGCGCCTGATGAACAGCATATTCAAACAGCTCCTCAACGTCAAAGGCATGGTCGTCGAGAACGTCTGCATCGTCGATGGTCCCATGCGCCCCGAACCCGTGCTCGAGGTGCGGGTGCGTCCGCGTGCGGGCATGCTCAGGTGCTCGAGGTGCGGGCGGAAGCGTCGTGGCTATGACCGTGGCGGCGGCGTGCGCCGATGGCGCCATCAGGATTTCGGATGCTGGCGGGTCGAACTGGTCGCCATGATGCCCAGGGTGGACTGCCCGAAGTGCGGCGTGGTGGTCGCGTCCGTGCCGTGGGCGGAGCCGGGAAGCCGGTTCACGCGGGACTTCGAGGCGGAGTGCGCGTGGCTGATGACCGTCGCCAACCAGAAGACCGTGAGCGGGTTCCTGCACGTGGCGTGGAGGACCGC
>NZ_MWWW01000025.1 GCF_002259745.1 Bifidobacterium myosotis
CCGGTTGGCAATCGGGTGTCGAGTGCAAGTGCACAAGGGAGCTTGACTGCGAGAGCGACGGCTCGAGCAGGGACGAAAGTCGGGACTAGTGATCCGGTGCCGGTGTACGGACGCGGCATCGCTCAACGGATAAAAGGTACCCCGGGGATAACAGGCTGATCATTCCCAAGAGTCCATATCGACGGGATGGTTTGGCACCTCGATGTCGGCTCGTCGCATCCTGGGGCTGGAGCAGGTCCCAAGGGTTCGGCTGTTCGCCGATTAAAGCGGCACGCGAGCTGGGTTCAGAACGTCGTGAGACAGTTTGGTCTCTATCCTCTGCGCTCGTTGGAATGCTGAGGAGGCCTGCCCATAGTACGAGAGGACCTGGGTGGACGAACCTCTGGTATGCCGGTTGTCACGCCAGTGGCACGGCCGGTTGGCTACGTTCGGGAGGGATAACCGCTGAAAGCATCTAAGCGGGAAGCCTGCTCCGAGATAAGCATTCCGTGGATCCCTCGAGATCCTGTACCCCCCATGGAGAACACGTGGTGGATAGGCCGGACGTGGAAGCCCCGCAAGGGGTGGAGCTGACCGGTACTAACGGGGGAACGGCAACACACACCCCAACCCCTAGGGTCGGGGAGCACGAACAACGTACTGCGCTTGGATTTCCGGACGGCATGGAGCATCCGGATGACCACAAGACCCAATATCGGCATTTCGCGTCCGCTATCCGGTCCCCGGACCATCACGGGAACCAATCCCCCACACCAACGCGTGTGGGACGTCTAATTGAAGATTTGCGGCGGTCATGGCCCAGGAGAGACGCCCGGCATCCATTCCGAACCCGGAAGCTAAGGCCTGGCACGGCGATGGTACTGCACCCGAGAGGATGTGGGAGAGTAGCACACCGCCGCACTACACACGTTAACAAGGGAGCCCCGATACCAACACGGTATCGGGGCTCCTCTCGTCTACCCATTCTCTCTCTCGACCGGAACACCAACCCCCGCCAGGGCCCCCAGCATTCCCACACACCCCGAAACAACAACACAACACACAAAACCACAACGACAACCCCCGGCACCAACACCAGGACACCCTTCGTTTACCCACATTTGACGGGAACCCAAACGCACGACGCCACGGGCGGCCGCACGATGACGGCAATATCAAAGCCACCACGAAAACCCCGGCACCAACCGGCACCAGAACTCCACACACTCACGCACTTGAGTCTCCACTCCGTCGTCATATCGGGACTGCCCTTTCCAGCTCCGCACCAACTCAGGGCACCTCGGATGGTTCCTTGTATGAAACACAATGGCGTGAGAATGATCGCATGAATTTCAATGAAACTATTCGTCATGCTACGATGAAGGATCTGGATGCGCTGACGGCTATTGAGGAAGCGTGCTTTCCGCCTGCCGAGGCGGCCAGTGCGTATGCATTGCGGGCTCGGCTGTCCGTGTATCCCGATTTCTTCTGGATATTGGCAGATGGGGCGACCATTATCTCGTTCATCAACGGATTCGCAACGAACCGTCCGGACCTGACGGATGACATGTACGAGGACGCTTCGTTGCATGATCCTGATGGCGAATGGCAGATGATATTCGGTGTAGACACCGATCCACGATTCCAGCATCTCGGTTATGCCAGTCGGCTGATGCGTGCGGTTATCGACGATACGCGTGCTGCCGGCCGCAGGGGACTGGTCCTCACCTGCAAGGAACGGCTCATTGGCTTCTATCAGCGGTTTGGATTTATCGACGAAGGCGTCTCCGCGTCCACTCACGGCAATGTCGTATGGCATCAGATGAGACTGACCTGCGACGCCGATTAGTATCGCGCGTCAATAAATTCGTTAACGAATTCACTACCCCCTCGGACCTGCTTCGCGGGCCAGTCCTGTAAGTATGGACGCGCTCCGTGCGTGTTCTGCTGGCTTGCCTGTCGGCTTGTACGTTGCCTACAAACAGCTCTGCTGTTTGCTTCACAGCAACATCCTAACAAGGGGAGCCAAAAATATAATCAACGAATTTCCGAGACGAACCGCTAGTATGCCGCGTCATTAATTCGTTGAATATATTTTTGGCTCCCCTTGTTAGGGGAACTGGCCCACGAAGCGGGTCTGCGGGGTAGTGAATTAATCAACGAACTTATGACGCGGCATACTAGTTTTTCGGTTCTGGATGCGCTGCGTGCGCGGTGAGTTGTCTTGGCCGTCGACTCGCACGTCACCTGCGAGTGACTCTGCCATCTGTCACGGCGAGATTCCGATGGGGAACCGAAAACTAACGAACAGCTGGCGCAAGATATCAAGCTGTCATGCGCCAGCTGAGTGCAATCAGAAATCGAAGTTGTCGGGGTCGGCGCCGTTGCGACGGCAGGTGTTCAGTGCATTGATGGCTTGCACATCATCATCGGACAGTACGAAATCGAACACGTCGAAGTTCTGACGGATGCGCTCCGCATGCGTGGACTTCGGCAGCACCACAATGCCGCGCTGGATGTGCCAGCGAATCACCACCTGTGCGGCGGACTTGCCGTACTTGGCGCCGATTTCGGCTAGCACCGGGTTGGACAGCAGGTTGCCGCCGGTACCGCCCAACGGGCTCCATGCCTCGACATCGATGTGCTTTGTGGCCAGGAAGTCAACAAGCTCCTCGTTGTCGAACTGCGGTGAGGATTCAATCTGATCGACGGCGGGCAGCACGTCGCTGTCCGCCAGCAGGTCGTCGATGTGATGCGCTTGGAAGTTGCTCACACCGATGGCCTTCGCCCGGCCGGATGCGTAGATATCCTGCATGGCGGCCCATGCCTCCTGCCAGCCGTCCACCGGCCAGTGGATGAGGTACAGGTCCACGTAGTCCACGCCGAGACGGTCCAGGCTTTCCTGGAAGGCGTCCTTGGCACGGCGGGCGCGGATATCATCGTTCCACAGTTTGGTGGTCAGGAAGATGTCGCCGCGCGGTACGCCGGAGCGACGGATGCCCTCGCCCACGGAGGTCTCGTTGCCGTAGATCATTGCGGTGTCGATATGACGGTAGCCGGCCGCCAGCGCCGCCTCTATCGCATTCACCGTGGTGTCGCCGTCCGGTGTCTGGAACACGCCCAGACCCACCTGCGGGATAACCGTGCCGTTGTTGAGCGTGATGGTCGATTGAATTGCCATGATGCCTCGCAATCCGAAAGTGGTATTCGTTCATCACCTACTCTAGAGAACGACGCCGATGAACACAGGTCGATGTCCAGGCTCGACTGACGGCTACGATGGGGAAGCGGCATGCAGGGCTCGGATGAGGGGACAGACCGATGAAGACGAAATACGCGGCCGTATTCGACGCGGGCACCACCGCGCTGAAAGGCGCCATGGTCGATGACGGCGGCAGGATCATCGCCAGCGCGAGCGAGAATCTGGATCTGCTCATTGACGGCGATGAACGGGAACAGGACCCGGGCCAATGGTGGCAGGCGTTCCGCAACGTCTCCCGGAGCATGCTGGAACAGGCGGCGGATGCGTCCGACGATCCCGGATTCGACGCATCACGCATCGCCGGTATCATCTGCAGCGGCCAGATGCAGGATGTCATCGCTCTGGACACCGATCTGAATCCGGTGCGCAACGCCATCCTGTATTCGGATGGCCGGGCACAGGAGCAGGCGTCACGTTTGGCGTCGGCGCTGGAAGGCGGCGAGCGTGAATTCCTTGATATCGTGGGCAATCGGCTTGAGGGCTGTCTGCCGCTGCCCAAACTCATGTGGCTGCGTGATCGCGCTCCCGAGGTCTTCGGGCATATCCGTCATGTGCTCATCAGCTCGAAGGACTATCTCATCGCTCGTCTGACCGGCGTCTGTGTGGGCGATGTGGCGGCATGCTCCACGGCCGGTGCCATGGATATCCGTGAAGGGCGTTGGGCTGCGGGATTATGTGCGGCGGCCGGGCTCGACAGGACATTGCTGCCGGAGCTGCATGCGCCGCAGGACCGCATCGGGGCGGTCACGCCGGAGGCCTCGGAACGTACCGGGTTCGTTGTGGGCACGCCAGTATATGCCGGCATCGGCGACGCCGGCGCCACCACGTTCGCCAGCGGGGTGAGCCGGCCCGGTCAGTACAACATCAACATAGGTACGTCCGGTTGGATCGCGACCATATCGCACGAACCGTTCACGGACAAGCCGGGCGCCGCCAACCTCGCATTCGGCGTCGGACCGGGATTCGTGAACGCCGTGCCGTTCCTCAACGCCGGGGACGTGCACCAATGGGCGACCCATGTGTTCGCCGGAGCCGACTACGAGAAGGCGCACGAGCTCGTGGAAGGGTCCGTGCCCGGCTCCCACGGCGTGCTGTGCCTGCCGTATCTGGTGGGGGAGCGGTTCCCGGTGATGAACCCGGATATCCGCGGCGCCTACGTGGGACTCTCCCCCGACACGACCAGCGCGGACATGATGCGGGCGGCGCTGGAGGGTGTGGCCTTCTCGATCCGCGAGGGGATGGGCAGCTTCGATGTCGCGCCCGTCTCGATATCGTTGATCGGGGGCGGCGCCCGCGAAAGCGCATGGTGCCAGATCCTCGCCGATGTGCTGGACCATCCGGTCGAAGTATTCGGCAACGCGGAGGTGCTGCCCGCCGTGGCGCTCGCCTCTCTGGTGTTCGGCGACGCCGATCTGGTGCACGCCATCCGTGAGAGCACGACGTATGCGCCCGACGCCGCGGCGACGCGGACCTACGAAACCGCCTACCGGCGTTTCCTGACGCTGTACCCGGCTTTGCGGACGCTGATGTGAGAGGGCTTGAGGATGAATATGACGAGTTCGAGGCATGCGCCGATGGACGAGGCATATGAACGTATGGCATCGGAACATGAGGCACGCAAGCATCGCGAGGAAGACAAGCACATGGTGCGTAGGCATATCGTCGTCACCGGCTTGGTGCAGGGCGTCGGCTTCCGGTATTTCGCCGTCATGAAGGCCCGTGACCTCGGGGTCGCCGGCTGGGTATGCAACCGGTTCGACGGTTCGGTCGAGGCCGAGGTGCAGGGCGACGAGGACGCCGTGCACGCATTCATCTGCGCACTGCGTCAGGGGCCGAGATGGGCTAGGGTGCGGGATGTGCAGGTCGAGGATATGGCATTGACCGACGAGACGCACGGCGACTTCCGCGTGCGCGGCTGACCAGGCGCCGCACGATAATCTCACGATACGGCTGAAAGTGGGCATTGCGCGAAGGTTCGTGAGCGCACGTTGCTACGATGGATAGTTATGAGCGAGAACATCATGCGAATCATTGATCTGCGCGGTAAGCACCTGACCCGCGCCGAACTGCTGGCCGCGATGCCGCGTGCCGCCATGGGAACCTCCGAGGCCACCGATCTGGTGCGTCCGATCCTCGAAGACGTCAAGGAGCGCGGTGCAGCCGCGTTGCGCGACTTCGAGGAGAAATTCGACCATGTGCGCCCCGAACACCTGCGCGTGCCCGAAGCGGCGTTCGATGAGGCGCTGGAACAGCTCGACCCCGAGGTGCGTGCCGCCATCGAGGAATCCGTGCGTCGCGCCCGCGCGGTCGCCAAGAACCAGGTGCCGAAGGACTTCCACACCGATCTGGCCCCCGGCGCTCGCGTCGCGGAGCGTTGGATTCCGATCCAGCGCGTCGGCCTGTACGTGCCCGGCGGCAAGGCCGTGTACCCAAGCTCCGTGATCATGAACGCCGTGCCCGCCCAGGCAGCCGGCGTCGAATCGCTGGCCATCGCCACTCCGCCGGCCCGTGACGACAGCAACGGTCTGCCGAACAAGACCATCCTCGCCACCTGCGCCATTCTGGGCGTCAAGGAGGTCTACGCGGTCGGCGGCGCACAGGCCATCGCCATGTTCGCCTATGGTGCCAAGGGCAGCGAACCCCAGGACGGCGAGGTGCTGTGCGATCCGGTCGACAAGATCACCGGTCCGGGCAACATCTTCGTGGCCACCGCCAAGTCGCTCGTCTCCGGATTCGTGGGCATCGACGCGGTCGCCGGCCCCACCGAAATCGGCATCATCGCCGACAAGGACGCCAACCCGAGCCTTGTGGCCGCCGACCTGATCGGTCAGGCCGAACACGACGAACTTGCCGGTTCCGTGCTGTTCACCGATTCGTCGGAATTCGCCGAGCAGGTGCAGGAGAACCTCAACTATCGCGTGCCTCGCACCGAGCATGCCGAGCGCGTCCACACGTCACTGTCCGGCACACAGTCCGCCATTGTGCTCACCGACAACCTCGATGAGTCCATCGATGCGGCCAACGCCTACGCGGCCGAGCATCTCGAAATCCAGACCGCCGACGCGGACGCCGTTGTCAAGCGCATCAAGAACGCCGGCGCCATCTTCCGCGGTCCGTACTCCCCGGTGCCGCTGGGCGACTACATGTCCGGTTCGAACCATGTGCTGCCCACCGGTGGCACCGCCCGTTTCGCCGCCGGTCTTGGCGTGCACACCTTCATGAAGCCGGTCGAAGTCATCGAATACGACGAGGAGGGCCTGAAGGAGCTCGCCGCGCGTATCAACGCCTTCGCCGTCTCCGAAGATCTGCCGGCCCACGGCGAGTGCGTACTGAGTCGTTTCGTCAAGGATCCGTACGACAAGGCCACGCTGCGCGAGCAGGAGAAGGAAGCCGGCCTGCTGTAATACAGGACGGCACCGAATCGCCGTGATGCGCCTGGCAAACAGGGGAATCCGGCGATATCCGGAATGATCGTGCAGGGGATGGCCATCACGATTCCGGCCATCCCCGTCATATGTCGTCGCACAGCCCATGCCGTCGAATGACGGCACCGCACTTGGGGGAGAGGAAAAGCAACAATGAGTGAGAACAACAGCAATGCGATCCCGGCCGATCTGCCGCTGCGCAACGATTTGATCGGCGAGGAGCCGTACGGCGCACCACAGCTTGACGTGCCGGTCTGCCTCAACGTCAACGAGAACCCGTACGCACCTGACCCCGAGGTGTGCGAAACCATCGCCAAACGCGTGCTGGAGATCGCCCCCACGCTCAACCGCTATCCCGACCGCGAGCATGTCAAGCTGCGTCAGGCGTTCAGCGACTATCTTGCCCGCGAATCCGGCACCCGACTCGACGTGGATGAGCTCTGGGGCGCGAACGGCTCCAACGAAATCATGCTCCAGCTGTTCCAGGCATTCGGCGGTCCCGGTCGTACGGCTCTGGGCGCCGACCCCACCTACTCCATGTACCCGGAGTATGCGCGGGACACGTTCACCGGGTGGAAGCTCGTCCACCGCAACGCCGACTTCACCCTCAACGTGGAGAAGACCATCGAAGCCATCCATGAGGTGAAGCCGTCGATGGTGCTGCTCACCAGTCCGAACAACCCGACCGGCACACCGTTGCCGATGGAGGACATCGAGCGTATCCTCGCCGCTTGCGAACGCGCCGAGGTGGAGGGTGCCCCCGCAGGTGTGCATCCCATCCTCGTGGTCGATGAGGCTTATGTCGAGTTCCGCAAGCCCGGCACGCCGAGCGCCGTTTCCCTGGTCAAGGACCATCCGAATCTGGCCGTCAGCCGCACGATGAGCAAGGCCTTCGCCTTCGCCGGCGCGCGTGTGGGATATCTTGCCGCCAGCAAGGGCATCATCGACTGCGTGCGTATCGTGCGCATGCCGTACCATCTCTCCGCCGTGACTCAGGCCGCGGCGCTCGCCGCCTTTGAGCACACGGACGAACAGCTGAGCCGGGTCGAGCATCTGCGCGAAACACGCGAGGCCACAGCGGCATGGCTCAAGGAACAGACCTACAAGGGCCAGCCGTTGGCCGTGGCCGAGTCGGGGTCGAACTTCCTGCTGTTCGGCGGGCATTTCGACGACCGCGATGCCATCTTCGACGAGCTGCTGAAGCGCGGTGTGCTCATCCGCGTGGTCGGCCCTGAAGGGTGGTTGCGCGTCTGCATGGGCACGGATGAGGAGATGGAACGCTTCCGCACCGCACTCATCGAATCGATGCGCGTGGTGGAGGCCCGGTAACGGACGGAAACGCATGGTGAAGCCCGCTCTCCTGTCGTGAGTCATGAGCAGCCCGCTGACGTCAGTCAGTTGCCTCTCAGACCCGCTTTGTGAGCTGGTTCCCCTTTATCAGGAGAGCCGCAAGCAGAGTCAACGAGTCACCGACGCGGGACGCCGAACCGAATTTACCGAACCGGACAATTCCGGCAGTACAACTGACACATACAGAAGACGTATTCGATGATGCGCCCTGCGAGGAAGGCCGCAATCGGCCGACTGCGGGGCGCACCGCAAGACAAGGAGCATCGTCATGGCGCGCACCGCGCACATCGTCCGCGAAACCAGCGAATCGCACATCGATCTGACCCTGGACCTCGACGGCACCGGTAAAACCGACATCGACACGTCCGTGCCGTTCTACAACCACATGATGAACGCGCTCGGCAAGCATTCGCTCATCGATTTGACCATCCACGCGCATGGCGACACCGACATCGACGTGCATCACACCGTGGAGGACACGGCCATCGTCTTCGGCGAAGCGCTGAAGCAGGCTCTGGGCGACAAACGCGGCATCCGCCGTTTCGCCGACGCCACCGTGCCACTTGACGAGGCGCTGGCCAAGGCCGTCGTCGATATCTCCGGACGCCCCTACGTGGTGTGCACCGGAGAGCCGGAAGGCTTCGAGTACTGCATGATGGGCGGCCACTTCACCGGCTCGCTGGTGCGCCATGTGATGGAATCCATCGCGCTGCACGCCGGCATCTGCCTGCACATGCAGGTGCTCGCCGGCCGTGACCCGCACCACATCGCCGAAGCCGAATTCAAGGCACTGGCCCGTGCGCTGCGTTTCGCCATCGAACCCGATCCGCGTATTCAGGGACTGATTCCCAGCACGAAAGGCAGCCTGTGATGTCGGGGAAGACGAACGGCGAACAGGATTTCGACCCGGACGAACCGCATTTCTCCGACGAGGAGCTGGAAGCGGCGCTGGCCGGGTTCGAGAAGGAATTCGCGGACGATTCCTCCAATCCGGCTGCATCGCCGGAGACCGGGCATGCGGCTGACGGGGAGGATGGCGCCGACGTCGATCGAATCGGTCAGGCTGGGCCGGCTGAGCAGACTCACCAGTCCGGTCAGATTCACCAGTCCAATCAGACCGGGCGGGATGGACAACAGGATGCCACCGGTGCCGATCAGGACGAGAAGGACGGACACCCCGCGCAGCCCGGCCAATCCGCGGATTTCGATGAGCAGGCGGCGGCGGATGCGGTGAACGAGGCCATGGCCGATGTCGTGGACCCCTCGCTCGGTTTCGACAACGAACTGGCCGGCCTGCTCGGCAACAAGGCCAAGGTGGCGCTGATCGTCACGCGTGTGGCCTCGGCGGAGCTGCTCGCCGCGTTCTGCCAGTTGTCGGACATCGCGGCCGAATGCGTCGGTTCCAATCAGGGCGCCATCGCCGTGCTGAAGAACCTGGACGGCGACGGCCCGGAAGCGGCCGCCAAGGATCTGACCACCGTGGTCTCCGGCATGGCCGTGGTGCTTGCGGTCAACCGTGCCGACAAACTCGAGGCCACGATGTATCTGCAAGGCGAGGCGGGACAGAGTTTCGCGCCGCCCGTGCTGTTCACCTCCACGCCGCGATTCGTCGAGGACATGATGCTCGGCATCGTCACCTTGGCGCAGCTCAAGACGCAGGGGTTTGAGGTGGTGGATTCCGCAGGTCTCACCCATGACGAAGCCATGCAGGTACTGGCCAACCACACCAAGCGCGGCCGTGGGGGACGCGGCACGCGCATCGAATAGACGGTCCGGGGCAACGGCGTTCGTGAACGCTCATGGACATCGTTCATAGATATGAAACGTTCATAGCAACGTGAAGGGAAGGCGGAATATGACCAAAGCGGTTGTCTTTGATTACGGATTCGGCAACGTGCGCTCCATGGTGCGTGCGCTCGCCAATCTCGGCGTGGACACCACGCTGACTTCCGATTACCGGCAGTCGCTTGAAGCCGACGGACTCGTCGTGCCGGGCGTCGGCGCATTCGCCGCATGCATGGCGGGCTTGAAGAAGGTGGATGGCGACCGGGTTGTCTACGACCGCATCCGTGCCGGCCGTCCGGTGCTCGGTGTGTGCGTGGGGGAGCAGATCATGTTCGAACATGGTCTGGAGCATGGCGACCATGCCGATGGTCTCGGTCTGATCGGCGGATCGGTCGACCTGCTCGATGCGGATGTGGTGCCGCACATGGGTTGGGACACCATCGAAGCCGATTCGGATTCCACGCTGCTCAAGGGCGTGGAGGGTGAGCGCTTCTACTTCGTGCACTCCTATGCCGCCATGGCCGTCACGGCCGCGGACACCGCGCCGTTCTCCATCGACCTGTCCGGCTATGACGAGCATGTGAGCTGGTGCCGGTACGGGCGCTCCCGTTTCGTGGCCGCATACGAGCGCGGACCGCTTTCGGCTACGCAGTTCCATCCGGAGAAGTCCGGTGATGCGGGCGCCCAGCTGCTGAGGAACTGGGTCGCCACGTTCTGACATCGCGAGATGCGAACAGCCTGCCGGTGCGGCGGGCCCAATACGAAAGGTAATGGTTATGTCATTGACTCTGCTTCCCGCCGTCGATGTGCGCGACGGCAAGGCCGTACGCCTACGCCAGGGCGAATCCGGTTCCGAGACCGACTACGGTTCGCCGTTCGACGCGGCCCGCACCTGGGTCGAGGCCGGGGCGGAATGGATACATCTGGTCGATCTCGATGCCGCATTCGGCACCGGCAACAACCGCGATCAGTTGCGCCGCATCGTCCATGAGCTGGGCGACAAGGTGAACATCGAACTGTCCGGTGGCGTGCGTGACGACGAATCGCTGGATGCGGCGCTCGAAGCCGGCGCGGCCCGTGTGAACATCGGCACCGCGGCGCTGGAGAATCCCGACTGGACCGCCTCCGTCATCGGCAAATACGGAGATCGCGTAGCCGTCGGACTTGACGTGCGTGGCCACACGCTGGCCGCACGCGGATGGACCCGCGAGGGCGGCGACCTGTTCGAGACCATGAAGTTCCTCGACTCCGTGGGTTGCTCCCGCTATGTGGTCACCGACGTGGCCAAGGACGGCATGATGTCCGGTCCGAACATCGAACTGCTTCGCGAGGTGGCCGAACGCACCGATGCCAAGGTGACCGCATCCGGCGGCATCTCCAAGTTGGACGATCTCAAGGCCATCAAGGAACTCGCCGATCTCGGCGTGGACGCGGCCATTCTCGGCAAGTCCCTCTACGCCCGCGCCTTCACGCTGCAGGAGGCCCTGGAGGTGGCGAAGTAGGCTTTTGGAAGTAGGCCTGCCCTATTCGGATGCAGTCCGAATCCGGGCCGGAATCCTACTGCATCCGGACTGATATTCATATCGAAAGACCCGTGTCGGCGGCCCTGCGCGTCATCGTTTGCAGGGCCACCGACACGGGTCTTCGCGTTTGACCCGCTGGACGGAGCCGTCACGGAGCCGCTGTGGAGCCGTAGCGAAGCAACCGCCCCCGCGAGAACCACTACGCGCAGGGCAGCTCACCGGATTTGAGCAGCCCCTTGAACACGGCGTAGTCCTCCTCGTTCTGCTCAGCATAGGATACGGCGAACGAGGCGATGGACTGGTCGAACTCGTCCGTGCCACCCATGTAGTTGGCGATGGCGATGGAATCGCCGGTTCGGGCATGCGCATGGGCCAGCGCCCATGCGCACATGCGGGCCAGATCGTTGAGCCCCGACGCATTGAGGTTGTCGATGTCGATGGACCCCTTGCCGTTCCACAGCTGCCGCACGTAGTAGTCGCGCTTGCGACCGTCCTCGGCCATGAAGCTGGACCAGCCGAGCAGCACGTCCGCCGTGGACTGGATGATCTTCTGCCCCTGCACCACGCGCTCGCCGTGCGTGGCGTACTTCGAGGCGCCACAGTAGTGCTCCAGCACGGAATACGTGGCCTCTTTCATCTGGATCATCATCGGGTCGTCCATGTCGCGTGCGATCCAGATGGACGTCCATGCGCGTTGGCCCACCGATCCGACGCCCACGACCTTGCGGGCGGCGTCCTGATAGCGCAGATGGTCGAACACCATGCGGCGGTCATCGTACAGCGAATGCCGGTAGCTTTCGAACAGCGTATCGATTCGGGCCTGCAGGGCCTCGACGTCGGCGTAGTCGTCAAGCTGGTTGATTGGCACCAGTTCCGGTGGATTCGATTTGAACCGCAGCTTGCCTCCCTCATAATGGCATAGCTTGGCCGCGGCCGCGTCATTGTCCTTGAGCAGTGCCTTCATGGCGGCCTCGCGCAGCACATGGCTGTGGGAGGAACCGTCGTTCTCGAACCGGTCCAGCGTCTCCTCCACGTCCAGATGCTCGTACCAGGCATCCAGATAGTCCATTTCGGAGAACCACTTCATCCGCGTGCGGTAGGTCTCGACGCAGTTGATCACCGCATCCCGGCGGTCGCGCTCCTTGAGCTTATTGGCCCGGCCGCAGATCTCCACGGAGACCGCCAGACGTTTGAGATCCCACTCCCAAGGGCCAATCGCCGTTTCGTCGAAATCGTTGATGTCGAACACCAGGCGGGCGGAGGGGGAGCGGAAGATACCGAAATTGCCGATATGCGCATCGCCGACGCATTGCACCGGGATGCCGGTCACGGGAGTCGTGGCCAGATCATTGGTCATGATGAGCACCGTGCCACGGTAGAAGGTGAACGGACTCACGCTCATACGCTTGTAGCGCAGCGGCACCAGCTCCGGTACGCGAATCGCCGACTGCTCCTCGAGCAGGCTGATGGCCTCGCGGCGTCCGGAACGTACCTGCCAGACGGCGTGGGCCTCGAGCGGGGCCTTGGCTCGGGCGGCGATGCCGGCCCGAGAACGGTCGCGTGGATTGGCGGCCTGCCTCCAGGAGGCGACGTCGACCGGCGGATTGGGGGACGGGGTGAGATGGTCTTCTGCTGCTTCGCTCATGGGAACCACCATAACCCAATGACGGGCCGCGAGGCGCGCAACATTCCGTGGGATGTTAACGCCGGTCGTAACACGGCTATGGAACGATAGGCGATTATGGATAAACAGCAGGAGTTTGCGCTGCGCACGGTCGAGGAACGCGACGTGCGCTTCATTCGTCTTTGGTTCACGGATGTGTTGGGAACATTGAAATCCGTGGCTATCGCTCCCGCGGAGCTGGAATCCGCATTCGAGGAGGGGCTCGGGTTCGACGGTTCCGCCATCGAGGGCATGACCCGCGTATCCGAAGACGATATGATCGTTCACCCGGACCCCTCCACCTTCCAGATTTTGCCGTGGCGCGGCGGTCCTCAAGGAACCGCACGTATGTTCTGCGACATTCTGACGCCTGATGGCGAGCCGTCGCTCGGCGATCCGCGCCATGTGCTCAAGCGCGCGCTCGCCAAGGCCAAGGAGAAGGGATTCACGTTCTACGTGCATCCCGAGATCGAGTTCTACCTGTTCGAAAGCCAGACCGACTGGTCCAAGGCACCGACCCCGATCGACGAGGGCGGCTACTTCGACCATGTGCCGCGCAGCCCCGGCATGGACTTCCGCCGCGCCACCGTGAACATGCTCGAGCAGATGGGCATCTCGGTGGAGTACTCGCACCATGAGGCGGGTCCGGGACAGAACGAGATCGATCTGCGCTACGCCGATGCCCTCACCACGGCGGACAACATCATGACCTTCCGCACGGTCGTCAAGGAGATTTCGCTGGAGCGCGGCATCCACGCCAGCTTCATGCCGAAGCCTCTGGCCGACGCCCCCGGCTCCGGCATGCACACGCACCTGAGCCTGTTCGAAGGCGATTCCAACGCCTTCTACGAGGCTGGCCAGGAGTTCAACATGTCGCTCACGGCACGCCAGTTCGCCGCCGGCATCCTGTACCATGCGGCGGAGATCTGCGCGGTGACCGACCAGTACGTCAACTCGTACAAGCGCCTGTGGGGCGGCAACGAGGCGCCGAGTTACATCTGCTGGGGCCACAACAACCGGTCCGCGCTGTTGCGCATCCCGCAGTACAAGCCCGGCAAGGGCAACTCCGCGCGCATGGAGTTCCGCGCCCTCGACCCGGTCGCCAACCCGTACCTCGCCTACTCGGTGCTGCTGGCCGCGGGCCTCGACGGCATCGACAAGCAGATGCAGCTGGGCGAACCCACCAGCGACGACGTCTGGGAGCTCACCGACGGCGAACGTCAGGCCATGGGCATCCAGCCGCTGCCGCGCTCGCTGGACGAGGCGCTCAAGATCATGGAGAAGTCCGACTTCGTGGCCGATGTGCTCGGCGAGCACGCCTTCGGCTACTTCCTGAGCAACAAGCATCAGGAGTGGGAGGAGTACAACCACCAGGTCACGCCGTACGAGCTCAAGAAGTACCTGCCCAAGCTGTAAGCGTGATCTGACGCCGTGGGGCGTCGTCCATCCGCAGGTTTCGGATGGGAATGTTGCGGTGGCTCACCGCATGGAAGTGATATGGCATCGGCCGAAAGGCCGGTGCCATATGTCGTTTGGCGGACGGGCGGCGGCATGGCGGCGTGTCACGGGCCTCGGTTGTAGGCATCGGCCAATAGCATGCAACACGAACAGGAGTACGAACAGGAGTAAAGGAGTGCTCAGAATGGCCGATATCCAGTCCGCTGCATCCACGGCATCCGCTGCATCCCAGAATGGCGGTCGTGGGGACCGGTTCTTCACCCTACCGGTCAATATCCTGATCTTCGCGAGCTTCATGCTGGGCCTGAGCGAATTCGTGGTGGTCGGCATCCTGCCGGACATCGCCTCCGGGCTCGGGGTCTCCGAGGTGACGGTCGGCAATCTGGTGGCCATCTTCGCGTTCGTCTATGCGCCATGCACGCCGCTTGGCTCGGCGCTGAGCGCACGCTTCCCGCGCTTCGCCACCTATTTGACGCTGATGGGCGTGTTCCTGCTGGGCAACATCCTGTGCGCCTTCGCCCCCAACTATCCGGTGCTTCTGGTGGCGCGTCTGCTCATCGCGTCCGTCTCCGGCACGCTGGTGGCCATCGCGATGACGTTCGCGCCGGATGTGACGCAGGACAAATACCGTACCAAGTTCATCGCGTGGGTGTTCTCGGGTTTCTCCATCGCCTCCGTGGTGGGCGTGCCCATCGGCACGTCGATTGCCAACATCTTCGGCTGGCGTTGGACCTTCCACATGATCAACGTGCTGACCGTCATCCTGCTCATCGCCATGTTCATAGTGCTGCCGCGCAACAGCCACATCATCAAGGTCGGCTTCCTCTCCCAGTTCCGTCTGTTCTTCGACCGGCGCATCCATCTGGGCGTGCTGGCCGTGGTGTTCGGTGCTGCGGCAAGCTACGTGTTCTACACCTATCTGACTCCGATCATGCGCGACGAGATCCACCTGCCGGAACGCTATGTCAGCCTCGGACTGGTGGTGTACGGCGTGGCCTGCCTCATCAGCAACCTGACCGCCGGCAAGCTCGCCGAGCACGGTAGGGGAGTGGAGCCGCTCTACCATCTGCGCTGGGTGTTCCTCGCCCACGCCGTGCTGCTCGCCTCGCTGGCCGCAGCCCACTGGATTCCCGTCTACGGCGCGGTGCTGCTGGTGGCGCTTGGTCTGCTCATGTACCAGTTCAACGCATCGTCGCAGGTGCTGTACATGGACGTGGCCGCCCAATCCCATCCGGGGTCGATGAACCTCGCATCATCGCTCAACTCGATGTCCTTCAACATCGGCATCGCCATCGGTTCCGCGGTGGGTGGCGTGGCCAACGACTCCCTTGGCCTGACTTGGCTCGGACCGGTCGGCGCCGTCTTCGCCCTGCTCGCCATGGTGGTGACCATGGCACTGCGCCCGTATGTCGGGCAGCGTCCTGAGCGGTGAGTCGGATGGTGAGCCGGATGGTGAGCCGGATGGCGTGGATGATGTGGCGCGTCCTCGTCAGGCGCGCGGCGAGCCGAACCAGCCGGAGTAGATGAGATCGAAATTGCGGTTGCCGTAGCTGGAGCAGGCGTCGCCCGTGCCGTTGCCGGCGGCCAGCGCGGCCACGTTCGGCTGGTAGGGCGTATAGATGTAGAGCAACGCCGTGGCCTTGTTCTCGATATACACCTCGCTGCCGCCACACGCCTGGTCCGGATGGTACCGGATGTAGTTGAGACTGTTCGCCCGGTAGCCGTACCGGTCCTCGTTCGCCAGATAGTAGCGGTAACGTTTCGCCGCGCCATACACCTGTCTGGCGAAACCGTCATACGCCGGATCGCAGTCGGCGGTGTCCGGGCAGTTGAGGCCCATCGCCGAACGGAGCTGGAACGCGTCCGGATCGACGGCGGTCACCAGATGCTGCTCCTTCTGCAGCACGGTGAGCAGCACCTTCTGACTGACGCCGCAGGCCGCGCCGGCACGGGCGATGATGGCCGCCGCCGACTGCCCACGCGCGCCGGTGAAATCCTCGCACAGGCCTTCACCCGATTCGCTTGCGGTATCGAACGTCATGGTGGCAAGGGAGCCGCCCTGGGCGTCAAGAAACGATTGCACCTCGGCCTCGCTCATCGCGGAACCGTTGAAGAACTGGCCGTCCGAAATGATGTTGCCGGGGTTGAACCCATAGGTCTTCGCCATCTCCAGCTGGGCCTTCTCGGCGGCGATGACCGCGCCGCGCCAACGTACGAAACGCACCGCCGCGATGACGAGCGCGACGACGGCGATGACCGTCACCGTGGGGATGAGCACCATCCTCAGTCGCGTGCGCCAGTTCGCGCGGCGCCACGCACGGGCCAGCGGACCGGCTTTACGGCGGCGACGCGATGATTTCGGTCGTGAAGTTTGTCGCCGTTTCCGCACGGTTCCGGCGTTCCCGGTACGGGTCGCGCGGGCCTTGCCTTGCCGGGAGGCCGCCGTTGACTGCTTCCGCTTTCCGGCGGACGACGAGCCGGTACCGCCTCCATGCCCGCGCCCGCTCACGCCAGCGCTTTCCTGATGCGGTTGAGCGAGACCGGCCCCTTGGTGCCGATCTCCTGCGCCCAGAGACTCACGTAGAACTCCTCGAGCATCCAGCGCGCCTGCTCCGCCTGACGCATCAGCGTTTCATGACGCGGCCCCGCCGGTTCGCCCTTGGCGTGGGCGAGGGCCTTGTCTACGAGCTGCTTGGCCTCGTCCGCCTGCCATGCCCATTTCACATCGCGGTTCTTGTCCATCTTCGCCTTGGACAGTCGGCTCAGGTCGGCCTTGAGATACCGTCCGATCGACGTGAGCTCGTCCGGGGGAGTACGCCCGATGAATCCGGGATAGACCAGCGTGGCGATATGCTCGCGAATCGACTGCAGCACCGACAGCATCGGCAGGTCGGCCTTGCCGGACGTGGCTTTGTCCACCTCGGCATAGGCCTTGAGGATACTGATGACGTCGCGCGCCACCTGATAGACAGTGTCCTCGTAGACCTCGCGCACGTCCAGCACGGCGTTGGCCAACGCCTCGTCGCTGCCGAGCGAGTCCACCTTCGGCAACAGCCGCTTGACGGCGGCCAGCTGAAGGTCCTCGACCAGGTCCTTGGTGGACTTGTACGGGGCGGAGGCCAGCATCAGCGCCTCGGCGCCCAGCCAGCGCGAGGAGATGCGTTCGGCCGGCAGCCGCAACGCATCCAACGCGCCACGCCAGAGCATCGTGGCTCGCGACTCCGTGGTGGCGCCGGCCTTGTGCAGCAGATTCGCCTGCTGCACAAGCTTTCCTTGGGCGCCGGCCTGATCGGCCTGCCTGCGCACCATCTGCCGCGCCGAGGCCTCGGCCTGCTCGGCGAACCGGCGCTGCAGCGCCTTGAGGTCCTTGGACGTGCCCAACACCTTAGTGGCGCCGCGGTCATGACGCCGTCCGCGCTGGTTGCGCCCGCCGGGCACCTGCTGTTCCACCGAGAAGGTGACCTTGAGATACGGCGACAGACGTTCGATGAGCTCCGGGCCCAGCACTTCGGGATGAATCTGCGCCCCCACGGTGGCGATGGCGGCCTTGGTGAACACATGGGCGAGATCTGGCCATCCGGTGGCGTCGCCGTTCTCGTCCGCCGGTGGCAGGTTCGGCCGCTGACGATCGCCGGAGCCGGGCAGGTCGGGGTAATGCTCGTCGATCCAATCGCGGATCGCGCGCGCGGCGTCCGGGGCGGGCACGAACTGGACGCGCAACTGCTTCGGCAACGCCTTGATCATCGCCAGGATCAGCTCGTCCAGCAGACCCGGCACATTCCATGTGAACTGTTCGGCGCTGATGCGCGACAGCGCCTTCAGCGGCACATGCACGGTCACGCCGTCGGCCGGATCGGCCGGGTCGTACACGTAGCTCAGCCTCAGGTCGATGGGCTGTCCGTCCGAACCCATCGTATGCCAGTGGTCCGGGTAGTCGTCCAGACTCACCGCATCGCTGGAGGCCAGACGCTCCACCTTCGACGGGTCGAACGTGAGCAGGTCCGGATGCGCCTCATGCTCGCCCTTCCACCATTTGGCCAGATCGGCCACGGACGTGACATCGGACGGGATCACGGCATTGTAGAAGTCGAACAGATCCTCGTCGGACACGGTGTCCGCAAGCTGTCGGGTGCGGCTCGCGTCGTCGGCGGCGTCCTCGAGGATATCCCGGTTGGCGCCGACGAAGTCGTCATAGCTGAACCGTTGCTGGATATCGCCCTCGACCAGACCCTGGCGGATGAGGAAATCACGCGCCTCGAGCGGGTTGATGCGCCCCCACTGCACGGTACGGTCCTGCACGATCGGCAGACCGTAGAGCAGCACGCGGGCCGTGGCCACGGCCGAGCCGCGCGAGCCGGACCAGTGCGGCTCGGCGTATGTGGTGCGCGTGAGCTGGCCGGCCAGCGGTTCGGCCCACGCCGGATCGATGGCCGCCGAATACCGGGCCCACAGACGGGAGGTCTCCACGAGCTCCGTGCTCATCACCCACGAAGGCGTCTTCTTGGCCACGGCCGAGGCCGGGAACAACGCGAAATGCGTGCCGCGCGCACCCTGATACTCGTTCTTCGACTGCTTCTGGGCTCGCTTCAGGGCGCGGGCGCGTGCCGCACCGGACAGGCCGGCGAAATCGGAGGCCTTGGGTTCGCGCACCACCTGCATGCCCATCATCGACAGCAGGCCCGCGAGCATCGACTTGTGGATGCCGTCCGCATCCCACGAGCAGCACAGCGAATGCGCCGCCTGCTGGTTCAACGGCAGCTGGCGCACCTCCAGCCCCGGACGGGTGGAGGGCAGGGGGTCTCCGACGTTGAACTTGAGCTCCTTGCACATCTGGCGCAGCTGGGAGACCAGATCCTTCCACTGGCGCATCCTGAGCCAGCTGAAATACTCGGTCTTGCAGATGCGCCTGAGCGCGGTGTTGCTCGGATCGCCGTCGGCCTGGAACACGCGGTCCCAGATGTTGAGCGCGGTCAGGTAGTCGCTGGTCTCGTCCGCATAGCGGTTGTGGATGCGATCGGCCTCGTCGCGCTTGTCGTCGGGACGTTCGCGCGGGTCCTGCAGGCTCAGGAAGGAGACCACGACCAGCACGGCCGCCAGCGTGTTGGGGGAGGCGGTGCGCGCCGCCTCGACCACCATGCGTCCCAGACGCACGTCGATCGGGATGCGCGCCAGCTGCCGTCCGATATGGGTGAGCGTCACCTCGCCGCGTTTGCGGCCGATGGCCTTGAGCTCGGTGAGCTCGTTGAAGCCGTCCGAGACGGCCTTCATGTCCGGCGGGTCGATGAAACCGAAGTCGGTGACGTCCTCGGCGGTGCGGGCCACGCCCACCGACAGCATGTGGAGGACCACCGCGCCCAGCGAGGTCCTCAGGATTTCCGGCTCGGTGAAGCGCGGACGGGTCTCGTAGTCCTCACGCGAATACAGGCGGATCGCGATGCCGTCGGCCACACGGCCGCATCGGCCGGACCTCTGGTCGGCGCTGGCCTGGCTGATTGGCTCGATGGGAAGCCTCTGGACCTTCGCGGTCTTCGAATAGCGGGAGATGCGGGCGGTGCCCGGGTCGACCACATATCGGATGCCCGGCACGGTCAGCGACGTCTCGGCCACGTTCGTGGCGATGACGATGCGCTGGTGCACATGCGACTCGAACACCTTGTGCTGGTCCGCGGCGGACAGTCGCGCGAACAGCGGCATGATCTCGATGGCGTCCGGCCGGCGCATGTCCTCCGCCCGCGGACCGTAATGGTGGCGCAGCGCAGCCTCGAACTCGTGGATGTCGCGCTCGCCGGAGGCGAAGACCAGAATGTCGCGCGGGCCGCGCTCGTGCGAGGAGTGGATGACGAGTTCGGCGCAGGCGCGGGCCACGGCGGTGGGCATGTCCGTGATGCCGTCGTCGGCGTAATCGGCGTTGTCCCGGCCACGACGCGGCCGGTCGGTGTCCGATTCGGCGATGGCGTTGGCCAGCTCCTCGTAGTCGGCGTCGCCGGGCCGGGCGCCCACGGCGAACCCCGGCACCTCGCGCATGAGCGCCGGTGCGGTGCCCAGCGGCTCGTACACCACTTGGACGGGGAACGTGCGGCCGGACACCTCGATCACCGGCACCTTCTCGTGCAGCGCGTGCTCGAAATGCTCCTTGAACTTCACCGAATCGATGGTCGCGGAGGTGATGACGAGCTTCAGATCGCGGCGCTTGGGCAGCAGGGCCGTCAGATAACCGAGGAGGAAGTCGATGTTGAGGCTGCGCTCGTGGGCCTCGTCGATGATGATCGTGTCGTATTTGGACAGCGTGGGGTCGCGCTGGATCTGGGCCAGCAGGATGCCGTCGGTGACCACCCTCAGGCGGGTATTCGGCGAGCTTTCGTCGGTGAACCGCACCTGATAGCCCACCTCGTCGCCGAGGCGCACGCCCATTTCGGCGGCGATGCGTTCGGCCACCGTGCGGGCCGCGATGCGCCTCGGCTGGGTGTGCACAATCTGACGGCCGTGCGTGCCGCGGCCGAGCTCGAGCAGGATCTTCGGCAGCTGCGTGGTCTTTCCGGAGCCGGTCTGGCCCGAAACGATGACCACCTGCGAGTGTTGTACCGCGTCGGCTATCTCATGGCGCGCGGCGGAAACCGGAAGTTCAGAGGGATACTCAAATTTCATGACGGATTTCTATGATACGGAAGCCCTTGGAGCTCGCGTATTTGCCCACCGTGAAGTCGTCGCCCAACGCCTCGTCCAACCAGGGGATCAGTGAATCGGAGCCGAGATTGCGTTGCACCACGAGATACGCCGCTCCGCCCTTCCTGAGCCTCGGCAGCCAGGTCATGAGCAGCGTGTGCAGCGCCTCCTTGCCGATGCGGATGGGCGGGTTCGACCAGATCGTGTCGAAGGTGAGATCCCCGGGCATCGTGGAGGCGAAGGCCGGCTGCGCGTCGTCTGGCAGGGGCGCGCCGGATTCGTCCGTTAGCGCCGTGCGGATATTGGCGCGGCCGTTGGCCTGGGCGTTCGCATGGGTCAGGTCGAGCGCCCGCTCGTTGACGTCCACGGCCCACACCGTGGCCTCCGGCGACTCGAAGGACAGGGCCAGGGCCACGGGCCCCCATCCGCATCCCAGATCCAGGAACTCGCCCGTCAGCGGCGGCTCCGGGGCTTGCCTGAGCAGTACGGATGTGCCCAGATCCACGCGGTTGGCGGAGAACACGCCGTTCGAGACCTGCACATCCGCCTCATGGCCGCGCAGCGTCACATGCATCGTGCGGCGGACGTCCTTGGACGAGGGGTCGGCGGAGAAATACTGTTCTGCCATGTCTGCTCCTATTCCGCGGGGTTCGCCGCGTGTGGTTCGTCGTTTCCTGCATGCCTGCGCCGGCATGTCACCTCACCTGATGATAATAAAGTGCCATAGATGAATCGTGAACCTTCGACCCGACCGAGGCGCCCTTGACCGACCGCAACCAGCGTAATCAGTACACCGACATCAATCCCACCGAACCCGACGCCGCGTTGTCCGGCGTATTGGCCGATCAGTCCGAGGTGCTGCTCGATGACGGGCGGCGCGCCGACGGCTGGCATGAGGATGCCAATCAGGAATGGGAGGAGCGCGAGGCCCGTAACGAGCTCAAGCATGTGGCGGGCCTCGGCGAGCTCCAGGACGTCACCGAGGTCGAATACCGCAAGGTGCGCCTCGAACGCGTGGTGCTGGTGGGGGTGTGGTCCTCGGCCGAGACGACGCAGGCCAAGGCGGAGGAGTCTCTCAGGGAGCTTGCGGCGCTCGCCGAAACCGCCGGCGCCGTGGTGTGCGACGGCTTGCTGCAGCATCGCCTCAAGCCGGATGCGGCCACCTACGTGGGTTCCGGCAAGGCGCGCGAGATCGCGGACATCGTGGCGCGGGAGGAGGCCGACACCATCATCGTGGACGACGATCTGGCACCTTCGCAGCGCCGTGCCTTGGAGGACACGGCCAAGGTGAAGGTGGTGGACCGCACCGCCGTGATCCTCGACATCTTCGCCCAGCATGCCACCTCGCGCGAGGGCAAGGCTCAGGTGGAGCTCGCGCAGCTCGAATACATGCTGCCCCGTCTGCGCGGTTGGGGTGGGTCGCTGTCCCGTCAGGCAGGCGGACGCGCGGCCGGCGCGGATGCGGGCATCGGCTCCCGTGGCCCCGGTGAGACCAAGATCGAGATGGATCGTCGCGTGATCCGCACGCGCATCGCCCGTCTGCGCCGGCAGATCCGTGAGATGGCCCCCGCTCGCGAGATCAAACGTGGTTCGCGCCGTAGGTTCGGCCTTCCCACGGTCGCGGTGGTGGGGTATACGAACGCGGGCAAATCGTCGCTGACCAACCGGCTGACCGGTTCGCGAGAGCTGGTCGAGAACGCGCTGTTCGCCACGCTGGACACGGCCGTGCGGCGAGCCAGGACGCGCGACGGGCGCCTCTATGCCTATGTCGATACGGTCGGTTTCGTGCGGCGCCTGCCCACCCAGTTGATCGAGGCGTTCAAGTCCACGCTGGAGGAGGTGGCCGAGGCGGACGTGATTCTGCATGTGGTGGACGGGTCGCATCCCGATCCCTTCTCGCAGATCAGCGCCGTCAACGATGTGCTTGCGGACATCGAGGGAACCGCCTCGATTCCACGCGTGCTGGTCTTCAACAAGGCCGATCAGGTGGACCGGGCCACACGTGAGCGACTGGCCTCGCTGGAGCCCGAGGCCCATATCGTCTCCGCGTTCAGCGGTGAGGGGTTGGACGGGCTGCGCGACGCCGTGGAGTCGCTGCTGCCGGTGCCGCATGTGCACGTCAACGCGCTGCTGCCGTACACGGCCGGCTCGCTGCTGTCCCGCGTGCGCGAATACGGCATGGTGACCAAGGTGGAGTACCGTGACGACGGCGTGATGCTCGAGGCCGACGTCGATTCGCATCTGGCGGCGCAGGTGGTCGAGCGGTCCATCGGATAGCGGTCGGCGGCGATGAGACGGCCGGAGACGGTTGATCGGTGGCGGTTGGTCGGTAGGGGTTGGTCGATGGGGCGCATACGATCCCGGTTGCGGGAGTCACGCGATTGTCTGCGGTCGTCGGAGCATTGGAGGAACATTCGGTGTGAACGTTTCCTCTGCGGGCAGGCCTGTTGCGGGGGTGGAAAGTGAGGTAAATCACACTTTATGTGTGAGCGCTAACAATCCTTATGGAATATGGGTTTTGGGCATAAAAAGCGGTCTATCCGGCATGTGGAAACGTCTCGCTGGGCTTATAAAGTGAAGTCGTAATCGATCAGGCCTGCCACTTATGCAGACCGCCTTTGAAGAGAGGTTTACCTATCATGGCGGAAACTACCGTTAAGCCCACGAAGCTTGCTATTATCGGTGCCGGTGCCGTTGGTTCCACCCTTGCTTTCGCTGCCGCCCAGCGTGGCATCGCCCGCGAGATCGTGCTCGAGGACATCGCCAAGGAGCGCGTGGAGGCCGAGGTGCTTGATATGCAGCACGGCTCCAGCTTCTACCCGACCGTTTCCATCGACGGCTCCGACGATCCCGAGATCTGCCGCGACGCCGACATGATCGTCATCACCGCCGGCCCGCGTCAGAAGCCGGGTCAGTCCCGTCTGGAGCTCGTCGGCGCCACGGTGAAGATCCTGCAGGCCATCATTCCAGGCCTCGTCAAGGTTGCTCCGAACGCCATCTACATGCTGATCACCAACCCGGTTGATATCGCCACCCACGTTGCCCAGAAGATCTCCGGCCTGCCCGAGAACCAGGTCTTCGGCTCCGGCACCAACCTCGACTCCGCCCGTCTGCGCTTCCTGATCGCGCAGCAGACCGGCGTCAACGTCAAGAACGTTCACGCCTACATCGCCGGCGAGCACGGTGATTCCGAGGTCCCGCTGTGGGCTTCCGCCACCATCGGTGGCGTTCCGATGTGCGACTGGACCCCGCTGCCGGGCCACGAGCCGCTGGATGCCGCCAAGCGCGAGGAAATCCACCAGGAAGTCAAGAACGCCGCCTACAAGATCATTAACGGTAAGGGCGCCACCAACTACGCCATCGGCATGTCCGGCGTGGACATCGTCGAGGCCGTCCTGCACGACACCAACCGCATCCTGCCGGTGTCCTCCATGCTCAAGGACTTCCACGGCATCTCCGACATCTGCATGTCCGTGCCGACCCTGCTCAACCGTACCGGCGTCAACACCGCCATCAACACCCCGGTCTCCGACAAGGAGCTCGCCGCTCTGAAGCGCTCCGCCGAGACGCTGAAGGAAACCGCCGCCAAGTTCGGCTTCTGATGAAGCCGTCGTCACGCATGGCGTTGACTGCGTGACGGTTCGTTCCTCATTGATGGTGAGGGCCTCGATTTCGATGATCGACGCCCTCACCATTTTTGTTAAGTCCTGTTCAATCGACTGGTGCAGACGAGGCGAGTCTGGTGAGTTGGCTTCCCTGAGGGGCCAACTCACCCAGAACTTACGCTGATGAATCCAAGTCAATTCTGGTGTAACAGAGCCTTGTTATACAGGCGACGAGGCCGTCACCACTGGCGGACGATATGACCTGCGTCGTGACCGTTCGTGGTGCGCATGAGCCGTCGTCGTGCGCGTTCAGCGGATGCGTTTGGCGGATGTGCCCGGTTGGATGTGTTCAGCGGATGTGCTCAGTGGGCGTGTTCGGCGGCAGTGGGCTGATGCATCTCGGCGTCGGAAGGGGAACGATACCCTTCCGGTTCGAGTTGGAAGGTGGTGTGGGGCACCGAGACGGGGAAGTGTTCGCGCAGGCAGTCCTGGAGCTGTTCGAGAATTGTCGAAGCCTGTTCCATGGTCAGACCCTTGTCCACGACGATATGCGCCATGAGAATCGGCATGCCGGTGGACACCGTGCTGGCATGCAGGTCATGCACCGCGACCACATGGGGCACGCTTTCGAGATGAGCCCGCACGGCGTCCAGATCAAGACCTTTCGGTGTCTCCTCAAGCAGCACACGAACCGCGTTGTGCAGCAGCTTGATGGCGCGGGGAATCATCAGCAATGCAATGACCGCGCCGGCGACCGCATCGAATCCACTCCACCCGGTGGACAGCATCACCAGAGCCGAGGTCACCACCGCAACCGAGCCGAGCGCGTCGTTCATGACCTCCAAAAACGCCGCCTTCATATTCATGTTGTCCTCGCGCTGCGAGGCAAGGATGAAGATTGAGATGACGTTCGCCGCAAGTCCTAGTATGCCGACGAACAGCAGCAGGTTCACGTCCTCGACGTCGTTCGCGGACCCGCCGAACAGACGCATGCCGGCTTCGACCAAGGCGTAGATGCCGACAATCATCAGTACGAGCGCCCCTACCGCCGCGGTCAGCACCTCAAGTCGCGCCCAGCCCCAGGTTCGTGTGTTGCTTGGCTTGCGGCGCATGAGTATGGCGGTAATCGTCGAGGCGATCAGCACCGACATGTCGGTGAGCATGTGACCGGCATCGACCAGCAGCGCCAGAGATCCGGTGAGGAAGGACGCCGCCACTTCGACCAGAAACACCGTTCCCGTCACCGATAACGTGGCCATGAGCCTGCGCTGATGGGCGCGCGGGTCGTTGGCTGCTGCTGGGGTTGCATGGGTATGGGACATCGTGTATTGCGATCCTTTCCGGTTTTCAGTTGAAACCGCTTCTCAATACCATTCGCGGTATGGTCCGGATACGACGAAACCCCGGCTTGCGGCCGGGGTTTCCGTTCTTTCGGCACTATAGCACGAGATGACGTTCGCGTGCTGCTCGTGTGACCTAGTGCATTACAGTTTACGCAGCGAGTTACAGTTTGCGCAGCACGGTGACGACCTTGCCCATGATGGTGGCGTGCGTGCCGTCGATTGGGGAATACGCCGGGTTGTGCGGCATCAGCCAGACATGGCCGTTGTCTTTGCGGAACGTCTTGACGGTGGCCTCGTCATCCAGCAGGGCGGCGACGATGTCGCCGTTGACCGCGGACTGCTGTTCGCGCACCACCACATAATCACCGTCGCAGATGGCGGCGTCGACCATGGAATCGCCATGGACCTCCAGCATGAACAGTTTGCCGGTGCCGGTCAGCCGCTCCGGCAAACGCATGACATCCTCCACATGCTGTTCGGCGGTGATGGGCACTCCGGCGGCGATGCGGCCCACCAGTGGTATGTCCTGCGACTGGGTGATGGATGCACTGGGGAACTGGTATATCGCAGCGGTGATTTCATCGTCCTGTTCGCGTGAATCCGCCGTTGTGCCTGCACTGCGTGGCGGCGTGACGGCGGCATCGCCGACGACCACCTCGATGGCGCGGCCCTTATTGGCGTTCATGCGAATGAACCCCTTCTCCTCCAGTGCCTGAAGCTGATGCTTGACCGAGGAGGGGCTCTTGAGCCCAGCCGCTTCGCCGATCTCCCGGAATGACGGCGCGAACCCCTGTTCTGCGATATGCGTGCGGATCGCATCCAACACCTTGCGTTGGCGGTCGGTCAACGACGATTCGTCCGGCTGCTTGGGGGAGAAGGGGATGGTGCTCACGTCTGGTTCCTTTCACTCTGTATCCAGCATACCGGCTTGTTCACAAAAAATCAAACATCTGTTCGAGTGTCGTGGTTGACGATTTCGAACACATGTGCCACTATAAGAACAGATGTTCGATAGAACGTTCGTTCGAGAAGGGGCTGATATGACCAATTCGGTAGTCGCTGGCGGTGCCGTTGGATTGCATGTGGATGAGAAGCGCCCATCGCGGCGTGTGCATGGGTTGTCACGAGGCGTGCACGAGCTGTCACAGAGGACGCATAGACCGTCGCGAGGTGGTCGAGGAATCGCGGTGCTGCTGGCGTTTGTGTTGTCGTTGATCGGTGCCGGTATTGGAACCGCGCAGATGGCGCAATCGCAAGGTGGTCCCGTTGAGGTAACCAGCTACATCGTGAAGCCAGGGGATACCTTGTGGTCGTATGCGTCCCACATCACCCCACCCGGTGAGGATGTGTCCCAGACCGTGGATGAACTCATCAGTCTGAATCATCTTGATTCAGGCTCATTGCGTGTGGGGCAGCGAATCGTCGTACCGGTTGAGGAAGTCGTCGGTTGATGGATTATCGTCTGATGAGTTTGTCGCCTGTTGGGATCGTCCGATCAGCGGTGGCGGACGACTGTCGCAATCGTGGTGATGGCGGTTGCCGTGACGTAGGCCTTATCGCCGGCGGTGATGGCGAAACCGCCGTATATGATGCTTTTCCGCCCGGTCACGTTATTGTGGAGAGTATGCATTGTCCTTTTTGCCAAAATCCAGACACCAAGGTAATCGATACCCGTATCAGCGATGATGGTCATTCCATCCGTCGCCGTCGTGTATGCCCGGTGTGCAACAGACGATTCACCACCGTGGAGACGAGCATGCTGCTGGTCACCAAGCGATCCGGCGGTGTGGAACCGTTCAGCCGGGACAAGGTGATCACCGGCGTGCGCAAGGCATGTCAAGGCAGGCCCGTCAAGGAGGAGGACCTGAAGAAACTTGGGCAGAAGGTGGAGGAGGACCTGCGCTCCCGTGGCTTGGCCGAAGTGAGTTCGGATGAGGTCGGCAAGGCCATTCTCAAGCCATTGCGTGATTTGGATGAGGTGGCGTATCTGCGTTTCGCCAGTGTGTACCAGAACTTCTCGGGTCTGGAGGATTTTCAGAAGGCCATCGACGCGCTTCGCGAGTTGGCCAATTAAGTCGGCCAACTAATAAGTCGGCCAACTAAGGGTGTGGGCGGCGAGCCGCAGGAATCGCAGCTTGCCGCCCACACCCTTATCGAAATCATTCGACTAGCGAGATCATTCGGCGGCATCGCCCGAAGGCAACCCGTCAGCTGATGACGCGCATGCGGATGGTGCCCTCGATGTTGCGCAATGCGTCCAACGTGGTTTCGCTGGGCTGCTGCGCCACATCGGTGACCACATAGCCGAGCTCGCCTTCAGTCGCCAGGGACTGGAAGGAGATGTTGATGTTCTCCTCGCCGAGCACGCGGTTCACACGAGCCAGAACGCCGGGCAGATTGTCATGGAGGTGTGCGATGCGGCAGACGCCCTTGCATTCGCCCAGATTGATCTGCGGCAGATTCACGGACAGCGAGGTGGAACCCTTGAACCAGTAGTCCTCGAGGCGCTGCGACACGAAGTGGCCGATGGACTCCTGGGCCTCCAGGGTGGAGCCACCGATATGCGGGGTGAGAATCATGTTGTCCTCATCCGCCAGCGGGGTGATGAACGGGTCGCCGCTCTTCTTCGGCTCGACGGGGAACACGTCCACGGCGGCGCCGGAGAGATGGCCGGAGTCGAGATGACGCTTCAGAGCATCGAGATCCGCCACGAATCCGCGGGACAGATTGATGAAGATGGCGTCCTGCTTCATGTGGGCGAACTGGTCCTCGCCGAAGAAACCGGTGTTGGACTTGCGGCCGTCCACATGCAGCGTCACCACGTCGGATTGCTCCAGCAGCTCATTCAGTGTGTCGCAGCGCTGCGCGTTGCCCAGTGCCAGCTTCTCCTCGATGTCATAGAACACCACATGCATGCCCAGAGCCTCGGCCAGCACGGAAAGCTGGGAGCCGATGTTGCCATAGCCGATGATGCCGAGCGTCTTGCCGCGGACCTCGTGCGAGCCGGATGCGGACTTGTCCCAGACGCCGTGCTTGATGTGGTGGGTGTGGGCCGGCACGCGGCGAAGCAGGCAGATGATGTCGCAAATTACCAGTTCAACGACGGAACGCGTGTTGGAGTAGGGGGCGTTGAACACGGCGATGCCGCGCTTGCCGGCATGCGTGAGATCCACCTGATTGGTGCCGATGCAGAAGCATCCCACGGCGGTCAGGTTCGGCCGCGCGTCAAGCACGCGGGCCGTAACGCTGGTCTTCGAGCGGACGCCGACCAGATCGACGCCATCCAGCGCGTCGATGAGTTCGTCCTCACTCAACGCGCCCTTCATGGTCTCGACCTCGAACCCACTGTTGCGCAGCGAAGCGGCCGCATCGGGATGAATGTTTTCCAGTAACAATGCTTTGGGCATATTCCCACCTTAGATGTTCAGGGACTTCTCGTCCTCGTTTGTCCGAACTATAACCAGACGCTGGGTGGGCCTGGTCATGGCCACATACAGATCCGACGCCGCCACGGGCCGGCTTGGCGCATTGTCGGCGATGCGCCCGGGCTCGACCACCACCACGGCGTCGAACTCCAGACCCTTGACCGTTTCCGTGCCGCAGACACTCACCTGTTCGTCCCACTGGGGCTGATCGTGCAGCCGCTGGTATTCGGCGGGGTCGAGCAGGCTGGAGAGACGTCGGTCGACGGCGGCGCGCACCGGGGCGATTAGGTCGTCGGGGCAGATGATCGCGATGCGACCGGTGCCGTCGGACGATACGAACTGGTTGGCCAGTTGCACCGCCTGGTTGGCGACCATGGAGAGGAGCGCCTTGCCGTCGTCCACGACGTGACGGGCGACAGAATCGTGCACGCTGCGCACCGCGTTGACGGTAGAGATGTACAGTCCCTCGCCCTGGGCGAAGCCGGAGGCGAGCTCCGAAACCTCCTTGGGGTTGCGGTAGTTGATGGTCAGTTCGTTGAGATCCCAGTGCGAGGCTCCGAAGAGACGGTTCATGGTCTTGTCCCATCGGCGTGAACCGCCGAGGGCCGAGGTCTGCGCCACATCGCCCACGATGGTGAACGACCGTGAGGGGCAACGGCGGATGAGCATGCGCCAGTCCATGGCGGTCAGCTCCTGCGCCTCGTCGACCACAATGTGGCCGTACGTCCATTCGCGGTCCGCGGCGGCGCGCTGGGAGGTGAGTTCACTGTCGTCGCCGTTCATTTGGTCGAGCAGCATCTGGCTGGAGACGATGCCCTGACCGAGCCCGGTGGCGGCCAGCGTATCCTTCGCATACTGCTCCTCGGCGGCCCTGCGGGCGTCGGCGGCGGACTTCTTGGCCACCAGCTTGGGATCGGGGCCGAGCAGGTCCATGGCCTCGTCCAACAGGGGGATGTCGGATCGGGTCAGCGGCGAGCCCTTGGGGCGGGCCAGCGCGGCCACGTCCTCGTCCGAAAGCCAGCCGGCCAGCGACTTGAGCCGCTCCGGATGGGCGAACAGCTGGTCGATGAGCCAAGGGCCGGTCATCGGCAGCCAGCACAGGTTCAGGGTCTTACGCACCTGCTCGTTCATGCGCAGCAGCGACATCGTGCGGTTGAGCTCCGCTTGGTCCGGCGTGTAGTCGAGCTGCTCGGCATAGCGGGCCTGCATGTTCGACAGCATGGAGCGGATGAAGGTCTCGCGGGCCTTGTTGTGCGGCTGGCGGGTGCGCTTGGCATCGGCCTGCGCCTGCTCGATGTCGGCGGGGAGCATCGGCACCTGGATGCCGCTGATGGTCACTGTGGGCAGGTTGGAAGGCACGCGGACACGGGCGGCGATGGCGTTGGCCACCACCTGAGCCATGCGGCGGTCGCCCTTGAGCTTGGCGGCTTGCGGGGAGTCGAAGCCGGTGGCGGTGATTCCGGGGACCAGATCCCCGATGGTGCGCGAGACCACGCCGGTCTCGCCCAAGGAGGGCAGCACCTGATCGATGTAGTGCAGGAACGTGGAGCTCGGTCCCACCACCAGCACGCCGGAACGCTCCAGCGTGCGACGATGTGTGTACAGCAGATAGGCGGCGCGATGCAGTGCCACGGCGGTCTTGCCGGTGCCGGGGCCGCCCTGCACCACCACCGCGCGGTTCATGTCGGAGCGGATGATGCGGTCCTGCTCGGCCTGGATGGTAGCCACAATGTCCGTCATCTTGCCGGTGCGGCGCGAGCTCAGCGAGGCCAGCAGCGCGCCCTCTCCGGTCAGCGTGCCGGCGGAGGACGCCTTGCCTACCTGATCGGAGTGCACGTCGAGCACTTCGTCCTCGACGCCCACCACCTCGCGGAAGCTGAGGGTGATGTGGCGACGCATGACGATGTCGCCGTGGTTGGATGGCGTCGCCTCGTAGAACGGGCGGGCGGCCTCGGCGCGCCAGTCGGTCAGGATGGGCTCGTGGTCGGTGCTGGACAGGCCGATGCGGCCGATGTAGTGCCTTCTGCCGTCCTTGGCGTCGAGACGGCCGAACACCAAACGGTCCTCCACGCTGCGCAATTGGGTGAGACGGTTCTCGTACATGGTGGCGAAGGAATCCCGCTCGCTGCGTTGGGTGGGCGAACCATGGGAGCCCGCCGCCCGGACGGTGTCCAGACGCTGCCACATCTCGGCGCGCAGATCGTCCAACCGTCCGTAAGCCCGGTCCACCGCCTGTTGTTCCTCATGCAGTTGCGAGGCGTAGCTTGACATGCTTCTCTTCGATTCCAATCCGTGGGGTCAAAACTTCAAGGCATTCAAATTTACCGCAGACCCCATACGTCGGTCGGCGTTCGGGGGAGAGCGTGGGTGAAGTTCAGGTGAATTCCGGCCATGCTCAGCATGGTTGGTTCGCGGTTGGGCCGCAGTCGGTTCACGGTTGAGCCGCGGTCGGTTCGCGATCGGTCTGTGGTTGGTCTGTGATCGGCCCGTGGCCGGTCCGCGCTTGACCTGTGATTGGCTCGCCCTCCGACACGCTAATCCATGTGATTTACCCGAAAAGGTGAGCAAATCGTGCACGGGTGGGGAAAAATGGGGAAGTGTGGGGTAGAGTGGTGAGGCGTTGGGTGTCCCATACCCTTCAGGAGCGGCAAAGGAGGTGGAACCATGGTCGACGAGCGGCCGGCACAGGACGCCGAGTCCAAGGCCGAGGGTTCCGCGCTGTCCGACCTGATGGGAGGTCTGCCGCCGCTCCTGCTGGGCACCTACACCCCCAAGATCGACGCGAAGGGCCGTATGGCCCTGCCCGCCAAATTTCGCCCCCAACTGGGCCAGGGTCTGGTGATGGCCCGCGGTCAGGAGCGGTGCATCTATCTGCTGCCGTTCGATGAGTTCCGCCGCATCGCCGCGCAGATCCAGCGCACCTCGGTGGGCAACAAGGCGGCCCGCGAATACCTGCGTGTGTTCCTGTCCGGCGCCGTGGACCAGGAGCCGGACAAGCAGGGCCGTGTGCTGGTGCCGCAGATGCTGCGCGACTACGCCCATCTCGGCTCCGAAGTGGTGGTGATCGGCGTGGGCACGCGCGCCGAGCTGTGGAACAAGGATGCGTGGGAGTCCTATCTGGCCGAGAAGGAAGAGGGCTACGCCGATATTGCCGATGATGTGTTGCCGGAGGTTGAGTTCTGATGATTGATGTGACCGCCATACACCAGCCGGTGCTGCTGGCCGACTGCGTTGCGCTGATGGCGCCGGCGTTGGACCACGAGGGCGCCATCGCCGTGGACTGCACGCTGGGTCTCGCCGGCCACTCCACGGCGTTCCTCAAGGCTGCCCCCAAGGCACGGCTCATCGGCATCGACCGGGACGGCGAGGCGCTGGGCCTGGCCACCGAGCGCATGCGGCAGGAGGGTCTTGCCGATCGTTTCACCCCCGTGCACGCCGCCTTCGACCAGCTCGACGAGGTGCTTGCGGACAGGGGCATCGCGCGTGTGGATGCCGTATTCATGGATCTGGGCCTTTCCAGTCTGCAGATCGACGAGACGGACCGTGGTTTCTCGTATTCGCATGACGCCCCGTTGGATATGCGCATGGACGTGAGCCAGCCGCTCACCGCGGAACGCATCCTCGCCACCTATGACGCCCAGGAACTGACGCGCATATTCAAGGAGTACGGGGAGGAGCGTTTCTCCCGCCAGATCGCCCGCGAGATCGTGGCCCGCCGCGTCCGCGAGCCCTTCACCACCACCGCGCAGCTCAATGCGCTGGTCGACGAAGTGGTGCCCCAGGCGCACCGTCCGGCGGGCAATCCCGCCAAGCGCGTCTTCCAGGCGCTGCGCATCGAGGTCAATGGCGAACTGGACAAGCTCGCCTCCACGCTGCCGCAGGCCGCGAACCGCCTTGCCGTGGGCGGCCGTCTGGTGGTGGAGTCCTACCATTCCTTGGAAGACAAGACCGTCAAATCGTTCATGGCGCAAGGTCTCAGAATCGACGCCCCGGCCGATCTGCCCATCGTGCCGCCCGACGCGCAGCCGTTCTTCAAGGAACTGACCCGTGGCGCCGTCAAGGCGGATGAACAGGAGATCGCGTCCAACCCGAGGTCCGCGTCCGTACGTCTCCGGGCCGTAGAGCTCAGCCGCGAGATCCCCGACCGTTGGCGTGCCCGTTTTGTCGAGGACGCCGAGAACCCGAACCCGAGTAGGGGTTCCCATACGGACGACAAAGGCACTTCGCGCTCCGGTCGAAACGCACGCCATGACGGCCGCGACACCGGCCGCACGGCACGCGGCGACCGGGCGAACCGCCGGATCGGCCGCGCGGATCGCAACAGCCACGACAACCGCGGCGGCCGCAACGACCGCGCAAGGAGGGACTGATGGCAGCAACCGCACGCAGCGTCCGGTCCAACGCAGCACCCTCATCCAACCGGCCGGAATCCAAGCCGGCCACGTCGTCGCGCCCCGAACTGCGCCTGATTTCGAACCAGCGGACGCAGACGCAGGGCAACGTGGTCGGCCGGGTCATCGAATGGACCCGCACCCGCAGCGCGCCGCTCGTCCACGTCGTCATCGCCGTGGCTTTCCTGATGGGCACGCTGTTCGGCGCGCTCATGCTCCGCACCCAGATGGTGCAAAACTCGTTCGAGGCCGCGCAGATCGAGGCGCACATCAGCGTGCTGGAGCAGGACGTCGAGGACGATCAGGCCAAGCTCGACCAGCTCGTCGCCACCCTGCCGGACAAGGCCAGCGACATGGGCATGGTCCCGCAGCAAGGATCCGTGTCCATCGACCTCAACGGATACCAACCCAGCAGTTCCAGTACTACCGAAAGCGGGAAGTAAGTGAAGACCATCCAGCGCATCGTTCGGTTCGCCAAGGTGAAGACCTTCGCGTTCAAGTGCATCGCCGTGGGCGCGGCGCTCGCCCTGGTGGCCACGGCGTGCCTGGCGCAGCTCGCCTCCACCCAGCTCATCGGCGGGCGCCAGACCGCGCAGGCCGCCACGGCCAGCCGCACGCTCACCGTCACGCTTACGGCCAAGCGCGGCCGCATCCTCGACGCGAACGGCACCGTGCTCGCCCAAAGCGTGGAACGGTACACCATCGTGGCCAATCCGGAGGCCGCCCAGGAATTCACGCCGATCACCTGCAACGACACCACCCGCGACTACTGCCATGAAATCGACGGCAAGCCCGTGGGCGCCACCGGCGCCGCGGCCGTGGGACGACTGCTGGCGAAGGCCCTTGACATGAACGCGATGGAACTGGGCGCCAAGATGTCCGGCACCGGCCAGTACGTGATCCTTAAGAAGGACGTCACCCCGCAGGTCAAGCGCAGCATCGCGGCGCTCAACCTTGGCGGCATCGTCTGGGGCGAGCTCAGCAGCGAACGCCTCTACGCGGACGGCGACGTCATGGGCGCCCTGCTCGGCGGCGTCAACGCCGAGGGCGTGGGCGTGGCCGGCATCGAGCAGATGGAGAACGAGGCGCTGACCGGCACCGACGGGCACCAGACCTACCAGCGCGGCAACGGCGGCGAGGAGATCCCCGGCACGATGACCGAATCCGTGGCGGCCAAGGATGGCGAGGACGTGACCCTCACCATCGACCGCGACGTGCAGTGGTACGTCAAGAAGGTCCTCAAGGACGCCAAGTCCAAGTACGGCGCCACTTGGGCCATCGCCGTGGTGCAGGACGTCAGCAGCGGCGAGATCCTGGCGCTCGCCGACAGCGACGAGGTGAAGGCCGGCAGCGACGAGGCCAAGATGAGCGTCTCGCGCGCCGTCTCCGAGACGTTCGAGCCCGGTTCGGTGGGCAAGGTCATCTCCATGTCCGGCTACCTGCAGACCGGACTGCACAAGATGACCGACCAGCTCACGGTGCCCGACCACACCACCCAGAACGGCCAGACCTTCAAGGACTCCTTCGAACACGGCTCCGAGCGCTGGACGCTGGCAGGCATCCTGCAGAACTCCTCGAACGTGGGCATGGTGCTTGCCGGACTCAACTACACCGACGAGCAGCGCTACGAGTACCTCACCAAGTTCGGCATCGGCCAGGCCACCGGACTCCACCTGCCCGGCGAGTCGACCGGCGTGCTCACCAGCCCATCCTCATGGGATCTGCGCACGCGCAACACGGTGCTGTTCGGCCAGGGCTACACCGTCAACGCCCTGCAGCTCAACAACGTGGTGGCCACCATCGCCAACAAGGGCGTCAAGCAGCAGCAGTCGATCATCAAATCGACCTCGTCCACGGCCGGCTCGTCCGACGCGACGGCCCAGGGCAAGGCCACGCGCGTGGTCGATGAGAAGGTCGCCGCCGACATGATGAACGGCATGGAATCCGTGGCCGAAGGCTACAGCAAGTTCGTCAAGGTCGACGGCTACCGCATGGCCGCCAAGTCCGGCACCGCCGAGGTGCAGGGCGCGGACGGCAAGCTCTCCTCGATCATCTCCGACTATTCGGTGGTGATTCCCGCCGACAACCCGCGCTATGCGGTCACCGTGGTGCTCAAGGACCCGAACGGCGTCTTCGGCGGTCTGACCGCCGGCCCGGTCTCCGCTCAGATCTGTGAGTTCCTTATGCAGAAATACGAGGTGCCTGTCTCATCCCCGCGTAAAGATGCTATTCCGGTCACGTGGTGATATAGGCGATCGCAGGAGGAAGGCGGAACGTCCATGAGTGCAGTGAGCGAATCCATCACCCAGCGGATGACCCTGGGTCTGCTCGCCCGACGGTATGGTCTCGAGATCGACCCCCCGTTCGCCGTCAACGTGACGATCACGTCGCTGAGCGACACGATCGACACCGTGATTCCCGGGTCCCTGTTCATCTGCGGGGCCGCGCAGGGCGCCGATCTGCCGCGTGCGGCCCAGTCCGGCGCCTATGCGGCGCTCGTGCCGTCGGCTCTGAAGGGGCAGTGCCCGGATGCGGGCATCCCGCTGCTCTACGGCGATCTCGACGACCGCATGATGGGCACGCTGGCGGCCGGATTCGCCGGTTCGCCCTCGAGCACGATGGCCGTGTTCGTGGTGGCCGGCGACGACGAGGACGTGATCGATGCCGACGCGCATCATCTCGCCGATTTCCTGCATATGCTCGGCAATCCGGTGGCCCTGGTCAGCGCATCCGGCTCCACGTCGATGACCCGCACCCTGAATCTCAGCTACCCGCTCGGCATCCTCGACATGCAGCGTGTGCTCGCCGTGTGCGCGGAGGACGGCGTGGCCGCGGTGATCATCGCCATGAATCCCTCGACCCTCAAGCCGCACGCCCTCGAATCCGTGAACGTGGACGTGCTCGGCGCCCAGCGTTCCGCATCCGGGCCCGATCTGGCCGAACTCCGGGACCGCTACGCGTTCGTGGCGGACGGCGATCTGGCGCTGACCCGCCCCACACGGGAATCGGACGATCTGGCCGCGGATTCGCCGGCGGCCTCCAGCATGTCGCGTCTGCGCCATATGTCGCTCGCCATCGCGATGGTGTTGGCGGCCGGGGTGCGCAGAAACAACGTGCGCAGCGCGTTGCGCGTGGCCAGCAACCTGACATGACGGGCCCGCCCCAAGGCCCAATGACTTACATCCATGGGATACCACGGAAGACAAAGGAGCAGATGACACTATGGTGCCGATGAGCGTGGAGGAGATCGCGCAGGCCGTTTCCGGCCGACTGGTGGAGGACGGGGCACCCGGGCGGCTCGGGGCGTCACCGGCTCCGGCCACCAACACCGTCAGCGACTCGCGCCAGGCCGGCGTGGGCTCGGTGTTCGTGGCGATCAGGGGAGAGCGGGTGGACGGCCATGACTTCGTGCCCGCCGTGGCGGCGCAGGGAGCCGTGACGGCGATCGTGGACCATGAGATCGCCGATGCCGGACTGCCGCAGATCGTCGTGGACGACACCGTGGCGGCCCTCGGCGAGCTGGCACGCCACAACATCGCCCGGCGACGCGAATTGCCCGGCGACTTCGACCTGATCGGCCTGACCGGTTCGGTGGGCAAGACCACCACCAAGGACCTGCTGTCGTCGCTGTTGGCCACGCTCGGCCCGACCGTGGCCCCCGTCGGCTCCTTCAACAACGAGATCGGTCTGCCGCTGACCGCGCTCAAGGTGGGGGCGGACACGCGCTTCTTCGTGGCGGAGATGGGTGCCAACCATGTGGGCGAAATCGCGCGGTTGACCCGCATCGCCCCGCCCGACACCGCCATCGTGCTCAAGGTCGGCGTCGCCCATCTCGGCGAATTCGGCTCGCGCGAACGCATCGCGCAGGCCAAGAGCGAAATCGTCCAGGGGCTCGTGCCGGGCGGTCTGGCGGTGCTCAACGCGGACGACGACCATGTGACGCCGATGGCCGAGATCGCGCCCGGCGACGTGCTCTGGTTCGGCGAGGGCCGCAGCCGCGACAACGAGGTGTTCGCCATGGACATCGCTGCCGACCATGCGGATCATGCCGAATTCACGCTTATCGCCGCCGACGGCGACCGTGTGGACGTCCATCTGGGCATCCCCGGCCTGCACAACGTGATGAACGCGCTGGCAGCCTCCGCCGTGGCCATGCACTACGGCATGACCCCGGAGGCCGTCGCCTCGACGCTCGCCGCGCAGCACGTCATCAGCCCCCATCGCATGGCGCTGAGCGAGGTGAGCCGCGAAGGGGCGTCCTTCACACTCATCGACGACTCCTTCAACGCCAACCCGGACTCCATGAAGGCCGGTCTTGACGGCCTCAAGGCATGGCAGCCGGCGGACGGCGCGCACGCCCCGTTCCGTGTGGCCCTGCTGGGCGCGATGCTCGAACTCGGCCCGGCCGAGACCGAACTGCACGCCTCGATCGGCGAGTACGCGGCCGAACAGGGGCTTGACGCCATCATCGCCGTGGGATCGGCCACCGACGCGCATCTGGACGCGCTGGCCGGCGCGCTGGCCGGCGGTGCGAGCGGGGCCGACGAGGCCCGCGACGCGCACGCTCCGCTCGTGGAGCATGTGCACGACGTCGATGCGGCCGAACGGCTGGTGCTGGAACTGGCGGCGCATCATCCTGATACGGTGGTGCTGCTCAAGGGCTCGCACGTCTCCGGACTGAGCGCATTGGCCGAACGCTGGGCGAGGAACTGACCCGGCCGCACACAGGGACGGAACCGAAGAGACAAGGGAAGATTCACCGTGATTGCTCTGATCATTGGAATGCTGACGTCGCTGATCATCACACTGGTCGGCACGCCGATGCTGATTCGGCTGGTGCACCGCCTGCACTATGGCCAGTACATCCGCCAAGACGGACCGCAGTCACATCTGGTCAAGCGCGGCACCCCGACGCTCGGCGGCGTGGTCATCAACTTCGCCATCCTGCTCGGCTGGGGCGCCTCCGCACTCTACCGGTACCTGCGCTCGGGCGACGTTCCCTCGTGGTCCGCGGTGCTGGTGCTATTCGCCATGTTTTCGATGGGCGTGCTCGGTTTCATCGACGACTTCGCCAAGGTGCGCAAGAAGCAGAACGAGGGCCTGACGGTGGGCGGCAAGTTCATCGGCCAGTTCATCTTCGCCACCATCTACGCGGTGCTGGCGCTCATCATCCCCACCAAATCGGGCCTGCCCAGCGCCCAGCCCGGCATGAGCTTCATCGAGAAGCCGTTCTTCAGCTTCGATTTCGCCGGACGTGCCGTGGCCATCATCCTCTTCGTCATCTGGGTGAACTTCCTGATGACCGCGTGGACCAACGCCGTGAACCTGACCGACGGCCTGGACGGTCTGGCAGCCGGCTCCTCGATGATCTCCTTCACCGGCTTCGGCATCATCGCCTTCTGGGAGAGCTACCACATCAAGGGCGGCGACCACGGCGGCTATTCCTACGCCGTGTCCGACCCGCTCGACCTGACCATCATCGCCGTGTGCGCGGCCGTGGCCTGCTTCGGTTTCCTGTGGTACAACTCGAACCCCGCGTCCATCTTCATGGGAGACACCGGCTCGCTCGCGCTGGGCGGCCTGTTCGCGGCGCTGTCCATCGCCACGCACACCGAGTTCCTGGCCGTGATCATGGGCGGGCTGTATGTGATGGAGGCCCTGAGCGACGTGATCCAGGTGGGGTACTTCAAGATGACGCACAAGCGCGTGTTCAAGATGGCCCCCATCCACCATCATTTCGAACTGCTGGGATGGACCGAGACCAAGGTGGTGGTCCGGTTCTGGATGATCGAGCTGATCTTCGTGCTCATCGCGCTGACCATCTTCTACGGCGACTGGGTGACCAGATCCGGCCTGCTGTTCAGCTAGCGGAAAGGTAACGGAAACGTGGGCGGCCTATGCTCGCCCACGTCGGCATCCGGGCCGGGCGCCGCCGCATGCCGTACATGTCGGGCGCACGGTCGGCGTCGGCGGTCAGGGGTCGGCGATCGGGAATCGCCTGCGGGCCTTTGACCAGACTTCTAGGGAGGAACAATGCAAATCGAAGATAAGACGGTGGTGGTCGCGGGACTGGGCGTGTCCGGTACCTCGCTGGCCGAGGTGCTGCGCGAGCGCGGCGCCCATGTGATCGGTGTGGACGAGCGCAAGCCCGAGGCCGACCTCCATTCGTTCGATGACGTGGACTGGGACCGCGTGGACTATGTGATGTCCTCGCCCGTGTTCAATCCCCGCACGCCGTTCATCCTCGAGGCCCAGCGCCGAGGCATCCCCGTGATGAGCGAGGTCGAATTCGCGTGGCGGCTGCGCGTGGACAACGAACGCACCGGCAGTCCCGCGCCGTGGATCGGCATCACCGGCACCAACGGCAAGACCTCGACCACCGAGATGACCTCCGAGATGCTCAAGGCCTGCGGCATGGACGCGCCCACCGCCGGCAACATCGCCTCCGGCGACATGTCCATGAGCCTGTCGCGCTGCGCCGTCAACCCGAAGCATGACGTGCTGTGCGTGGAGCTGAGCTCCTTCCAGCTGCACTTCACCGATTCGCTCGAGTTGGATTGCGCCGCGATCACCAACATCGCCGACGACCATTTGGACTGGCACGGCGGCCGCGAGAACTACGCGGCGGACAAGTCCAAGGTGTTCCGGGGCGCCAAGCGCGCCATCGTCTACAATGCGCAGGACGCCAAGGTGAGCGCCCTGGCCGAGGCCGCGCACACCGCCGAGGGATGCCGCAGGATCGGATTCACCCTCGAGGAGCCCAAGGCCGGGCAGATCGGCATCAAGGACGGCTGGATCGTGGACATGAGCGGCGTGGCCGGCGCAAGCGCGGGGGAGGAGATCCGCATCGCCCCCATCACCGACTTCACGCATCTCATGGAGCCCGACGGCACCCTGTACCCGCATCTCGTGGCCGATGCGCTGACCGCGCTCGCCCTCGTGCTGGGCTTCGGCGCGGACCTCAACACCGCGCTCGGCGCGTTGAAGGCGTTCAAACCGGGCGGCCATCGCATCGAGACGGTCGCCGAGGCCAAGCTGGCCGACGGCGTGGTGCGCTTCGTGGACGATTCCAAGGCCACCAACGGCCATGCGGCCCATGCGTCGCTCTCCAGCTTCCCCGCGAAATCCGTGGTGTGGATCGCCGGCGGTCTGGCCAAGGGCAGCCGCTTCGAGGATCTAGTCAGGGACCAGGCCCACACCATCAAGGCCGCGGTCATCATCGGCAAGGACCAGCAGCCGATGATCGACGCCTTCGCCAGCGAAGCGCCCGACATCCCGGTCACCGTCATCGATCCGGCCGACAACGACACCGTCATGGACCGCGCGGTCGAAGCCTGCGGCTCGTATGCCGCCGGTGGCGATGTGGTGCTGATGGCCCCGGCATGCGCGTCCATGGACCAGTTCAAGTCCTATGCGGACCGTGGCAACCGGTTCGCGGCGGCGGCCCGCACCTGGAGCGAGGTGCATGGCCTCCACTGATTCCCGTTCCCGCGCGCGCAACATGCGCCGAGCCGCAGGAGAGCCGGCCCTGGTCATCAACGACTACACCGGTTGGCGCAGCCTGCTCAATCCGTTGTGGTGCTACCACGGCTTCCGCATGGCCGTGGTGGGACTGACCGTGTTCGGCCTGATCATGGTCTTCTCCAGCTCCACGGTCACGATGACCTCGCAGGGCAAGTCGCCGTTCGTCCAGCTCATCAGCCAGGGCGGCTTCTGCGTGATCGGCCTGATGCTGGGGTTCGCGGCCATGATGATGCCGGTACGGTTCTGGAGGACGACGGGCATGGGATTCGTGGTCGCCGCCCTGATCATGCAGGCGCTGACCTTCACGCCCCTCGGCCTCGACGTCTACGGCAACAAAGGCTGGCTCAATCTGGGCTTCACCACCATCCAGCCAGCGGAATTCATGAAATTCGCGATGTGCGTCTGGCTGCCCGCCTCGCTGCACGCCTGTAGCAGGCTGTACCGCAAGGAGGGCATCAAGGCATACCGGTTCCCGATGCTGGTGTATGGGCTTGGTCTGTTGCTGGTGATTGGAGGCAAGGACCTCGGCACCGCGATGATCCTCATCTTCATCGGTGGCGTGGCGTTTCTGGTCGCGGGATTCCCCGGCAAGTGGATGGCGGCCGGTGCGGGAATCGCCGTGGCGCTGGTCATCGTGCTGGCGGTGACCAGCCCGAACCGTATGCGACGTATCCTCGCCACGTACGGCGATTGCTCCGCCGCCGATGCGCAGACCGTGTGCTATCAGTCCATGCACGCCAAATACGCCATCGCCTCCGGAGGCTTGCTCGGTCTGGGCATCGGCAACTCGCGTGAGAAATGGAACTATCTGCCTGCGGCCCACAACGACTTCATCTTCGCCATCATCGGCGAGGAGACCGGATTCGTGGGATCGGCCATCGTCATCCTGTTCTTCGTGATTCTCGGCTGGTGCATGATCGCCATCGCCCTGCAGGTGCCGGACCGGTACGTATCCATGACGCTCATGTGCGTGACCATCTGGCTCGTCGGCCAGGCGCTGGTCAACATCGGCGTGGTGGTCGGCGTGTTCCCCGTGCTTGGCGTGCCCATGCCGTTCGTCTCGGCCGGCGGCTCGTCGATGATCATGTGTCTGTCCGCGGCCGGACTGGTTGTGGGGCTTATGCGCTCGCAGCCGCAGATCAAACAGGCCAGACAGACCGCGTAGAGTACACTCGGTAACCATGACTGAAGGCACATTGGAAGGCGCATATCATATCGTGTTGGCCGGCGGCGGCACCGCAGGCCATGTCAACCCGTTGCTCGCCGTGGCTGGTGCCATCCGCGAGCTCGAACCCACCGCACAGGTGAGCGTGATCGGCACCGCCGTCGGATTGGAGAAGGATCTCGTCCCGGCCGCCGGACTTGAACTCGACACCATCGAGAAGGTGCCGTTTCCGCGCAGACCGAACCTGTACATGCTGAAATTCCCGTTCAAATGGAAGCGCGAGACCGCCAAGGTGCGTGCCATCCTCGAGCGGCGGAAAGCTGAGGTCGTGGTCGGCTTCGGCGGATACGCCTCCGCGCCCGCCTATGCCACGGCGCATCGGATGGGCATCCCGATCGCCATCCATGAGCAGAACGCCCGCGCCGGCATGGCCAACAAGCTTGGTGCGCGATGGGCGGAATTCATCGGCACCGTATATGAGGGCACCGGTCTCAAGCCTCGCGAGGGTGCGACCGTCGAACGCGTCGGTCTCCCGTTGCGTCCGGCCATCGCCGAGCTGGCCCGTCGTATCGGCGAGGACCGCGCCGCCGTCCGCCGCGAGTCGGCCGCACGGCTGGGGGTCGATCCGAACCGTCCGCTCGTGCTGGTCACCGGAGGATCGTTGGGCGCCCAAAGCCTCAATCGTGCGGTCGCATCCTCGGCGGCCGGGCTGTTGGCCCATGCCCAGGTGATTCACCTGACCGGCCGAGGCAAGATCGACGAGGTCCGCGGCCTCGTCTCCCGGTCGGCGGGCGACGGCGTGCTCACCGGACTCGGCCCCGAATCCGCCGGACAGGGGGACTACCATGCCGCCGAGTACCTCGAACGCATCGATCTGGCTTTCGCCTGCGCCGATCTGGTGATCTGCCGCGCCGGCGCCGGTTCGGTTTCCGAGCTGGCGGCGCTGGGACTGCCCGCGATCTACGTGCCGCTGCCCATCGGCAACGGCGAGCAGCGCTTCAACGCCGAGCCTGTGGTGCAGGCGGGTGGCGGTCTGCTGGTGGCCGACCGTGACCTGACCCCCGCATGGGTCGCCGAGCATGTGCCGGCATTGCTGGCCGACCCCGAGCGCCTCGCCTCCTTCGGTCGCAAGGCCTGGGAGTACGGCATCCGCGATGCGGCGCGAATCATGGCGCGCCATGTGCTCGACCTTGCCGCACGGCGCAGGGCGCGTGGCTGAACCTTGCCTCACGAATCCCGCAGAACGAATCCCGCAGATAGGTAAGACTCCTAAGATATGTTCCGGAACACCCGTTAAGGAGCGGAAATTGACTCAACAGCAATCCGAGCGATCCATCGTGCTCGACCCCACCCATGCCGCCTTCGGCACTGACACGGTTCCCGCGGATCTCGGTCGCACCCACTTCATCGGCATCGGCGGCGCCGGCATGAGCGTGCTGGCGGAGATGCTCCACGCCCAGGGCGTGGCCGTGGACGGGTCCGACCGTGAACGCAGCAGCAAAACCGACCGGCTCACCGCCCTCGGCATCCCCGTTGAATTCGGTCAACGGGCCGATAACGTGGCCGGTGCGGAAACCGTCGTCTATTCCAGCGCCATCAAACCGGACAATCCCGAAATCGTCGCGGCGGCGTCGGCCGGCGTGCGCATCGTCCATCGCAGCGACATCCTGGCGCTGCTGATGAACGGCAAACGGGCCGTCACTGTGGCCGGCGCGCACGGCAAGACCACGACCAGCTCCATGCTGGCCCACATCCTGGTGCATGCCGGCGTCGATCCGAGCTATGCGATCGGCGGCTCCATCCAAGGCCCCGACGGCACCACGCTGGACGGCGGCCATGCGGGGCGCGGGCCGGTGCTGGTCGCCGAGGCGGATGAATCCGACGGCAGCTTCGCCAAGTATCATCCGACCATCGCCATTATCACCAATACCGAGGCTGACCATCTCGACCATTACGGCGACGAGGCCCACTATCAGACCGCGTTCGTGGACCATGCGGGCCACGCCACAGACCACGTCATCATCTGCGCCGACGATCCCGACAATCGAGGCGTGATCGCCGCGATGCCGGATGCCGTGCGCTCCCGCGTGATCGCCTACGGCACCACCTCCGCCAGCGACCTCGCCGATCTGGACGTCTCGTCGATCGCCGCATACGTGCGCATCGCCTCCGAAGCCGAGTCCGCGGGCAGCGGCAGCGAACGGTTCACGCTCGAACTGCCGGGCGCGATCACCGGGGCAACGGTCGCCGGAGGAGCGGATGTCTCGCTTGACGTGGCGCTCAAGGTCCCCGGCGTGCACAATGCGCGCAATGCCGCCGCGGCCATCACCGCCGCCGTCCTGCTGGGCGTCGCCCCGGATGCGGCTGCGCAGGCCATCGCCGGATTCCTGGGCGCGTCGCGTCGTTTCCAGGTGCGCGGCACGGTCAAGCAGGTCACCGTCGTGGACGATTACGCCCATCACCCCACCGAAATCGCGGCACTGCTCGATGCGGCCCGCCGTCGTTACCCCGAGTCGGTCATCCGTGTGATCTTCCAGCCGCACCTGTTCTCCCGCACCCGGTTCTTCGCACGCGAGTTCGCCGAGGCGCTGGCCAAGGCCGATGACGTGATCGTCACCGGCGTCTTCCCCGCCCGCGAAAAGCAGGAGGACTTCCCCGGCGTGGGCCCCGAGACCATCGTGGATGCCGCGGCAGGACTCAAGGACCAGGCCGCAGGTACGTGGATTCAGGCCGTGGGGGATATGAATCTGGCCGCGCGCATGATGGCGATGCGCGCCCATCACGGCGACGTGGTGTTCACTGTGGGCGCCGGCGACATCACCGAGATGGATCAGGTGCTGCTCGCCGCGCTCGAGGCCCATCGCGAAAGTTGCGAGTGATGGCCGGACGCACGGTACGCTCGTCCGGAAGCGAGGAGGGCGAAGGCGGGCCCAACCGGGACTTCCGCACGTCCGGTTCCGCTGGTTTTGCTGGTTCCGCCGGTTCCGTGCGGTCCGCCGGGTCTCGTCATTCGGGTGATGCCGAGTCCTCGCGTGGCGCGGAACGCGGACGCAAAGCGCGCGGCGTCGCATCGCACGTCTCCGGCAGGACCACTGCGTCCAAGAGGGATGCCGATCAGTCTGTCCGGTCCACGCGCTCTGCGGGCGGACGGGCCGAACACCCGGGGATTTCTCGGATTGAACGGTCCGGGGCGGGGCAATCCGTGGGTGGACATTCCATGGGCGGGCGGAACGCGAGTGGACGAACTGTAGGTGGACGGGCCAAAGCGGGACAATCCAAGGTCCTGCGCTCCGAGCCCGCACGCTCCGAATCCGCGCAATTCAAAGCCGCTCAGGTCCGAGGCGGGCGCTCCTCCCAAGTCGCCCGATCCTCCGGTTCCTCCCGATCATCCCAATCGTCACGGATTTCACAGCCAGACCGTTCGCCCAGATTCTCCCGACCGGCGGAACAGGTGGAGCAGCAGTCGTCCGACGTGACCGTCGCCAAAGGCCGGCAGGGCGCATTCGTGGATGCGCGCCGGTTGCATAGCGAGGATTATGTGGCGGAGACGTTGCGACAGACCGCCGGTACGCTGGGCGTCGCCGCACGGCCGAAGGTGGTGGACTTCACTGAGCGCGCCAAGGAGCGCAAACGCGCCAGCGCGCGCGTGATCGCCGTGCGTGTGGCCGTGGTGGCCGGTGTCGTTGCCGTGGTCACGGGGCTGGTCTGGTTGCTGTTTTTCTCGACGGTGTTCCGTCTGGAATCGGCGGCCATCAGCGTGACCGGTGCGAATGAATGGGTCAGCGAACAGACCATCCATGACATCGCGGACAAGCAGGCGGGCAAGTCGTTGTTCCTGGTGTCCACGCGTGACGTGGCCGATCAGTTGCAGGACATTCCCGGCGTGTCCGAAGCCAAGGTCACCAAGAGGTTCCCCAAGGCCATGAACGTGGCGGTCACCGCGCAACGGCCTGCCGCGATGCTCAAAAGCGGGGAGACGCTGACTGCGGTTGACGCCGAGGGGCGCGTGCTCAATTCGGTATCCTCCCAGAATGTGGACGGCATCCCGGTCATTGAGGTCAAGGACGCGCAGGCGAGCCTTGAAAACCGGTCCGTCAAGGAGGCACTGACCATTCTGGGCGCGCTGCCTGAATCGATGCGCCAGCAGATCACCAAGGTCACTGCGGAGACCCAGGATTCGGTGACCACCACGCTGGACGACGGCGAACGGGTGATTGTGTGGGGTGATTCCTCGCAGCTCAAGCTCAAGATGGCCGTCGTGGACAAGATCATCAACGACCCCAAGGTGATCGGTGACAAACATCAGGTGGATGTGTCCGCGCCGCTCAAGCCGATCATCAAGTGATGGCTGGCTGAAGGCCGGGGGAGTGCCGGCGGGCTGTTTGCGTGCAAGATCCTAAGTTCGCTGTGCGCGAATGACGCTAGGGAACCACGGGGACGGGTTGCATGTCCGGGGAATCGGGTGTATGTTGAAATATCCGGTTGCAAAACCGGAATGCTTGATAATTCAAGATTGGGGATGATCGGTTTCGACGGTGACCTGTTCGTCGCAGGGAAGCGTGCCGAGAACGCCGGGTCCGCTCGTGGATGACCCCGGCAAAAGAATAAGTGCTAAATCTAACCGCACTGAGTTCGCTCTCGCTGCCTGAGCTTCGCGCCAGGATTAACCAGTGAGCAGCCGCTCCGTTCACTCCTCCTCGTCTTTGGGAGGATGCTGAGCGTCGTTAAGAAGACTTGCTGACGTAGCTGAGCCTCAGGGCTACGTCGGGACTTGTACTGCGGATATGCTCGCCATCGGTTGTCTGCGACATAGATGGGGGCAGAAAAACTGCCGCACGGCCAGCAGACTACGCACGTAGAAGACTGTGGGTTCGGTCATCGGACCGGGGTTCAATTCCCCGCATCTCCACTTTTGCGAAGGCAGAAGAAAAGCCGCTTTCCCTTACGGCAGTAGGGGAGAGCGGCTTTTCTGTTGGCTCTGTTAAACCAGAATTGACATGAACCAGTCAGCTCGGGTTTTGACTGTGTTGATTTCCCGAGGAAAACAACACAGCTGGCTTACCTCGTATGTCAAAGTTGGTTTAACGGAGTCTTTCTGTTATTCGCTGATTTCATTGTTATTCACACGTTTTCCTGAAACGTGGGCAAAACGTGGGCAAAAACAGGTCCCTGGCTGCCTCTGTGTCTGTGTCTGTGTCTGACAACCCTGTGTCTGGCATCTGACCTCCGGCTTTTCTGTTTCGGTTCCTGGATCTCCCCTGTCTGGCATCTGACAGACCCCTGAAAAAGTGTGCCCAAAATGTGCCCAAAAACAAAGTCCGGAAACGATGTGTACTGCTTCAATGTTTGTTCAACACGTTGAGGTGGTGCCGACTTGCTAAAACACAACGGTGTCGCGACATGTCTCCGCAGCCGTTTCCGGACCTCGTTTTCTCAGGAGAAGGGGTATGCGTGCGAAACGGCGCGCGACTGTACTGTATTGCTTCAATGTTTGTTCGGCAGGTTGAGTGGTGTCCCTCTACTGCCGCAATGCGGGAACCACCCTTTTCTGTATTTTAGTAAGTTGACGTCTGCGTTGCGGAAACACCGTTCAGCCCGCCGAACAAACATTGGAGCAATACACCTTCCTGGGGTATGCATGTTGTGCGCAACTTGTTATGGTCGAGGAATGCCGGTGTTGTTCCTGCCAGTGCAGGCATATTGTGCCTTGTGATTCTTGATGCAGATATATTGTGCTTACGTACGGTTGAAATCCGGCCACATAAAGGTACAAAAGCCCTGCAGCGAATATAACTATGCTCGTTTTACCTGCGATGCTTGCCCTAGCGCGACATGAAATGCCCGCAATATGCAGCGGTTTGGTTCCGAGACAGTCTCCGAGGCTGGTGTGAGGTCTGTAGGTGAATACTTTTTACCTGCAACGGTGCTTGATCACATGGGTTTATGAAGTAGCAGCAGGCGTTTTGTGCATATATGGGCAATCGAGTGTCCTGCGCCAGAGGTTCGTTGATTATATTGTGGTCTTCCCCTGGCAGGGGAGTTGGCCTGCGAAGCGGGACTGAGGGGTAGCGAATTCGTCAACGTTGTTTGACGCAGGATATTTGCTTGGCGCGGTATTGTTCTGGGCATATCGCTACCAGTTATTCTGGGCATGTATGTGTCATGAACGTAGTTCTGGGCATGTGACCACCATGAAAGCGTCTAAAATCGGGTCTTTATGGTGGTCATATGCCCAGAATAGGGGGATGGAAGCCAATCCATGGCACGTATATGCCCAGAATTACTCAGAATCGCAGGAACGATTTGTGGCTGCTTGTTTTTGTTATACTTATGCCGATTTCAATCTAATCGAAATGCTTATTTGGATATGCAGCAACAATGACGCGCTGCATGGTAGTAACTGCATGGAGGGGAGATCGAAGAATGAGTAGGGCAAAGAAGATGCTTGCTGCTGTGATGGTACTGATGCTGTTGAGTTCGTTGTCGGCCTGTGGAGGGATTCTTCGTAAAGGGGAAACTGCGCAGGAAAAGGCTGAAACGCAAAAGGAGATTGAGGATGCTGTTAGAAAGTCCGGTATCCATGGTTTACCTGATGGGTTGAAAGGCTCATGCGTTGGAGATAATCCGAATCTGTCCAGCGTTTCTTTGGAAACAACTGGTCAATACCTTTCTGTGGAAATACCAACTCCGCTTATGACGGCCAATGAATCTTTAACATACTCGATTATGTTCTCAGATAACATGTATAACCGGTCCACGCAGGTTGGTTTCAAGAAGGTATTTGCTACTGGCGATTACGTGCGTTTTGTCTATGATATGAGTGGTTCAACTGGGCAGAAAACATATCCCGGTGACTTTGCTACTGATTTCTCTGCAGAAAAGTTCTCGACGAGAATTCCGGATTCGGCCATTAAAGGCAGCGAAGGTGTGAAATGGGTGGCATATCTATCGGTTGACGGCAACGATGTCGCAACTTGTCCGGCGGATGGCAATAGCGCCACGCTGCAATAGATGAAGCCAGTATATTGTCTCGCATGCTGTTGCAGGAGCCAACAGACATGATATGGATTGAGAGCCTGTTTCCTGATAGCTGTGTGCGAAACGTTCCTGAACGATGACTAGGTAGGGTGATGTGTCAACATTTCAATAGGGCGTCGGATTACCTGTAATGGTAGGGGCGTCGGAGGTGTGCTATCCATTTGACATCATGTATCCTGTAGGGCGCTGACCCTTTGTGGGCTAACGCCGATTATGGTAGCGACATCGCGTACTGTTAGTCCTTCATTGCGTAATGCGGCCACGGTACTGCGTGCAAGCTTGGACGCCTCTTCCTGCGCATGGCGTGCAGCGGCGCGTTTGGCGAACAGGTCGTCCACCATCTGTTGCGTAGCTTCGTCGAGCTGGGGGTCGAGGGTGATGACTCCTACTTGCGCATCAAGCATGTCGGCAGCGCCACGCACCTGTCCTGCGACTTGGTCGAGGCGGCGGGCTTGGGCGAACAGTCCGGGGATCTCGGGGACTTCCACGGCCCACCAGCCGTCGGAGCGACGGCAAATGGCGGTCACGTCCTTGGTGTCGCTCATTTCATGTTCCTTTCGGTGTAGCTCAGGATGCTATTAGCGGTAAGTTCGTTGACTTCGCCGTGTCTGTGGGCACGTGGTCTTGACTTCGCCGACGGTGACATTGCTGTGGTTGTCGTATTTCTCTCAGATGCCATCGAAACTGCTGCCCTTGGCGAAGCGATGAATCCGCTTCTCGAGGTCTCTACGTTTCACATCTGTAGTCTATGTCTATTTACTTGGACAAGTCAATGGTTATAGACTGAGATGGCATGGGTCTGCTGGGCAGTGGAATGCATCCCTTGTTGTAGGAGAAGTGGTTTTCTGGGCATATCGCTACCAGTTATTCTGGGCATGTACGTGTCATGAACGTAGTTCTGGGCATATCAGCACCATGAAGGTGCCTGAAACCGGGTCCTCAAGGTACCGATATGCCCAGAACGGGTAATGAAGGTAGGCTCATGGTACTGTATGCCCAGAACCGTGAATGGGGAGCCGGTTCATGATACGGATATGCCCAGAATAGGAGATAGAGGCATGAATATCCATGGCATCGGGGATGACGGGCCAGAGAGGAAACCCAGAATACGATGATGCCGCCCTCGGTGTGAGAGCGGCATCATCGGTTGGTTATCGATCCCGGTTGGTTATCGATCCCGGTTGGTCATTGATCCCGGTTGGTCATTGATCCCGGTTGGTCATTGATCCCGGTTGGTCATTGATCCCGGTTGGTCATCAGCCTGTCATCGGTCAATCCTCAATCACTGGGCGAGTGCGAAAATCGCCGAGGAATCGAGGAAAGAGAAGAGAGCGGATGAGAGGGAAGTGACAGAGGGAAGGGAAAGGAATGGCCTCAGGCCTTCTTGCCTTCGAGCACCTTGTAGGCGAAGCCCATGACCAGCACGTACAGGCAGCCGACGGCCATCACGAGGATGCCACCGAACTGGCCGGCCGCGTCGGCGGCCACACCCATGATCGGCGGGAAGATGGCGCCACCGATCAGACCCATGAGCATGAGGCCGGAGATCTCGTTCTGACGATCCGGACGGTACATCAGGGCGTGGGACAGGAACAGGGAGAACACGTTGGAGTTACCGAAGCCGACGAGAGCGACGGCGATCCAGAACAGCCAGACCGGCGGGTTGCTCTGCACGAGGGCGAAGACTGCGAAGCACACGGCGGACAGGGTCATGATGATGCCGCAGATGCGCAGGCCGACCTTGTTGCTGATTTTCTGCAGCACGATGCCGCCGGTGAAGCAGCCGATCATACGGGCGATGAAGTAGACCATGGTGGCGGTGGCGGCGATTTCGGTGAACTGGTCGCCGGTGTGCTCGGTCAGGATGCGCGGGGCCTGGGCGTTGATGCCGACGTCCACACCCACGTGGGCCACGATGCCGAGGAAGCACAGGAAGACGATGGCGTCGGAGAACAGCAGCTTGAAGCAGCGGCCGATGGTGGTGGTGCCGGCATCGGGGGCGGGCTCGTCGATCTTGTCAAGGGCGAGCAGTACGTAGCCGATGATGCCGATGACGAAGTAGATCACGAACAGGATCCACCACATGTTGAGCTTGGTGGCGCCCCAGATGGCGATGTACGGGGCGAACAGGGAGGCGAAGGCCTTGACGAACTGGCCGGTGGTCAGGGTGGAGGCGAGCTTGTCGCCCTTGACGAACACGGTCAGCAGCGGGTTCAGGGATACCTGCATCAGCGTGTTGCCAATGCCAAGGAACGCGAAGGAGATAACGATGAGGACTAGGCGCGGGGTGCCGGACAGCGCCACATAGGCGATGATCGGCAGGGCCATGGCCACCAGGGTGACGAGGATGGACCACAGGACGGTCTTGCGGCGACCGATCTTGTTCATCAGCATGCCGGTGGGCACGGAGAAGATCAGGAACCAGAAGAACACCATCGTGGTGAACAGGTTCGCGGTGCCGTCGGCAAGGGCGAACTCACCCTTGACGTAGTTCGTCGCGGTGCCGACCAGGTCGACGAAGCCCATGACGAAGAAGGCGAACATCACCGGCAGGATCTTGGCGAATCCAGCGTTACCAGCGTTACCGGTCTTGGTAGTTTCGTTGCTCATTATGAATCCCTTTTTCTTACTGCAATGAGGCAATGAATGTTGGATGGATTATCGCTCGATCAGTGTTGATCAGCATTTAATTATGAAGGTGTTCCATACGAAGCGATCCGCGTGGAACGGTCCGTGCCCGGAGCATGGCTCACGCCGGGATTGCCGTAAACGGTGAAGAGACCGGAGCGTCATTGCCCCGGTGTGAGCCAGCCCCAGAACGGGAGGAAAGGAAGGGGCGTGCGGTCTGGCGAC